>NZ_JADEWR010000009.1 GCF_015207525.1 Nodosilinea sp. LEGE 06152 | reverse complement strand
GGGGGGCGTAGCATGCTGCGTCCCCAAAAATTGGGGTATTCATGCAGGATTTGCTCTATAAATAGCCATCCCTTCGACTTCGCTCAGGGACCGGCTATGGCTGTTTTTATCGTTGGGGGTGCCGCGCTAGCGGCATGGACGATTGGTATAACTCACTCCCCCCCCTACCCATCCACCCATCCCCCCGCCCACCCATCTACCCGCCCACTCCCCCACCCTCCCCTACGGCCTCACAATAAATGGGTTATCAAGCCTCGCTGCCCGCAGCTGCAGCACCAGTGCCTGATACACCGCGGCGCACACGTCGGCGCGGCTGGCCACTCGGTTGGGGTGGAGCTGGGCAATGTCGGGCACGTTGACCACCAGGTTGAGCTGGGTGGCTTTGGCGATCGCATTCACCGCGTAGTCAGGAATTTGGTCGCGATCGCGGTAGTACCCCAGCAGGCTCAAATTGCCGGGCTGGTTGGGTAGCAGGGCCAGCCCCGAAATCAGCGCTACCCACACCTGGGCCCGCAGCAGGGGGTTTTCTGGCCCAAAGGTCTGGTCAGGGAAGCCCGAGAGAAACCCGCCCCGGTAGGCAGTTTGAATAGCGCTGGCCCCCCAGTAGCCCGAGGGCACATCGCGAAACAGCTGAGCGGGGCGGCGGGGGGCGGGGGCAAAGGCGCGGTTAACCAGGGCCGCAAACTGGGCCCGGGTCATGGGCTGGGCGGGGTTAAAGCGGCCCGCATCATCCCCCTGCACCAGGCCCAGGTTCAGCAGACCCTGAATGAAGTCCAGCGCCCAGTGCGTTTGAATGTCGGGAAATGAGCCTCGAGACATGGTGGTAGGGGGTGGGGTGACACCGATATTTAGGCGGGGAGCTTTTTCCTGCGCCACCAGCCCTTGATAGATTAGCACCGCCACCTCGGCGCGGGTCATGGTCTCTAGGGGCCGCAGCAGCCCTGGGTCGGGGTGGTTGATTACAACTCCGGCCTGGGTGGCGCTGGCCAGAGCATCGATCGCATAGCTGGGAATTTGGGCGCGATCGCGGTACACCCCCAGCCCGCTGGCGGGGGCGGGCGGCAGCTTTAGCCCTGTGGCCACCGCCACCATCGCCTGCACCCGCACCATGCCCTGCTCGGGGCGAAAGGTCTGGTCAGGAAATCCGCCCAGAAAACCCTGGCGCTGGGCCTGGTCGATGGCGCGGCTGGCCCAGTGGGTGGGGGGCACATCTACAAAAGTGACCGAGGCTCGCACTGGGGCAAGGCTGTAGCTAGCGGCAACCAGAGCGGCAAACTGAGCCCGGTTGATTGGATCTTCAGGGCGGTAGGTATTGTCGGGGTAACCCTTGACCAGGTTGCGATCGGCCAGGGCCTCAATGTAGGCGGTGGCCCAGTGGTTCCCCAGATCGCGAAACCGGCTGGGGGTGGCGGGGGCCGGAGGTGGCGTTGGGGCGACGGCGATTGGGGGAGCTGGGGTTTCCCCTGGAGCGATCGCATCGGGCGCTTCGCCAGAGGCCGGGCGACTGAGCAGCGGCGGCGGTACCGCAGCGGGGTCGGGCTGCTGGCTCGCCCCCAGGGTGACGGCCCCCACCAGCCCCTGGGGCACCACATCGTTGCCCACCAGCAGCAGGCTCTGGCGGGTGTCGTTGCGCAGGTCGGCCTGGCGGTTGTAGCGCAAACTGTTGCCCGCTGGGTCGTCGGGCTGGCCCAGGTCGGGGCGACCCGTGTCCTGCACCACCAGGCCCGTTTGGTTTTGCCCCAGGCGAGTTTGCCGCAGCACCGGGCTGGCCGAACCCGCGATCTGCACGCCAATTTGGTTGCTAGAGCACTGGCAGCCGCGCATCAGCGGAGCGGCCGTTTGCCCGATGTAAATGCCGGTGCCGCAGCGCTCTACGGTGCAGTCTTGCGCTTCGCCACGAGCCTGGTCGGTAAAGCTCAGGCCGCGATCGCCGCAGTCCTCCACGCGTGTTTTAGTCACTAGGGGCCGGGCCGTACTGGCCACCTGTAGCCCCACCACACACTGACTGAGGCGGCAGGCTCTCACCAGAGGCGCGCCAGAGTTAATCAAAATACCGACGCCCTGCGGGTTTTGCACCGTTACCCCCCGCAGCTGGCTCTGGCCCTGCATCACCAGCCCTACTGAGCTGCCCCCCGGCCCCGCGCCACCCCCAGCAATCACAATTCCCTGGCCCTGGGTGGCCTCCTGCCCGGCGATCATTACCCCATCGGGCACGGTGATGGGGAAGCGTTCCCCCGTGGCGGCGCTGTAGGTGCCGGGGGCCAGCTTGATCAAGGTGTTGCCCTGGGTGGCCCCCAGCGCCACCGTCAGGGTTTTGTGGGGCAGATGGGGACGGCCCGAGGGTTCGTCTACCCCCCGGGTGGGGTCTACATCTAAGGTCTTAGCGATGGTGTCCAACGGCAAAACGTCCTAACAACAGCCCTGATGGCGGCGGTGAATTCACGAATATTGCCCTGCCAAAATACCGCTATGCCAAAATATCGTTATGATCTAAACCAAATTCAAGTTCAGAAGCGGAGTTTTGCCGGTGGGAAAGCTCTAGATCCTAAGCTGAATTTGGTACAGCCAAGTTAAAAGGATAGGGCGAAAATTGTGATTGCGGTTGCCGTTAGCCTAAATCTAGTGATTGCGCTGTTTTGCTTCTACGTGGCCTGGCGGGTGTGGCGGCTGAGCAAAACCTTGGGAGCCGTGGCCGATGCTTTGGTCAACTGGGAGCGCAATACCCACAATGTTCTCAATCCGGCGGTGGTTCCTCCCGCTATTTTGCGCGGCCAGTCGGGGACGGCCTACCTGCGGCAGAGCTATGGCCTGCTCCAGTTTCAGCTGCAGCGCCTAGAGCAGGTGATGGGCATAGTGGGCCTTTTGCCTATGGCCAATCGCTGGCTCAGCGCGCGCGGACGCCGACCCGGCTCTAAGATTAAAACGTCTCTGCCTAAAAGACGATAGGATTGCTCCGGCCCTCACCAGTAGAATGGTGAAGCTACCGACGGTTGGGAAACGGGCGGGGCGACGGTTTGGCTACCCACAGGACAACAACACCATGAGCGACAAGCAATCTGGAGGGTTTATTGGCGGACTGATGCTAGGGGCCGCCATGGGCGCGGTGGCAGGTCTGCTGGTGGCTCCCCGTACCGGGCGCGAAACCCGTCGCATTTTAAAAAAATCCGCCGATGCCCTGCCTGAGCTGGTAGAAGATCTCTCAACCTCGGTGCACCTGCAGGCCGATCGCCTCTCAGAGACGGCCCTGGTCAACTGGGAGCATACCCTGACCCGGCTGCGCGAGGCGATCGCCGCTGGTCAAGAGGCCAGCCGCCAGGAGTACGAGCAGCTGAGTGCTACCCCCATAGCCACCAATGGCTCTGGGCAGGAGTAAGAGAAGAGTAGGAGGAGGAGTAGGAGCATCTGTTTTGGCCGACCCGCTGTTTTGGCTAGCCCTGTCGTTTTTGCTGGTCGTCATTAGCTTGACGGCAGTGTTGATGGTGGCCATTCCCGCTATGCGCGAGCTGGGTCGAGCCGCCCGCAGCGCCGAAAAAATGTTCGACACCCTCAGCCGCGAATTGCCTCCTACCCTGGAGGCAATTCGCCTCACCGGGTTAGAAATTACCGAGTTGACCGACGATGTCACTGAGGGAGTGCAGAGTGCTGGGCAGGTGGTGCAGCAGGTGAACCAAAGTATTGTCACTGCCCAGAGCGGGGCCAAACGCCTGAATACGGGCACCAGAAGCCTGTTGAGCGGAGCCCGAGCCGCCTGGAAAACGTGGGCTGGTTCTGACAAAAATCAACCCGCAAAGCGACCACCAGAGCGTATTCGTCAAGCTCCAGTGCATTCTACTCAGCAATTGCCGGCTAGCGGAATAGCTGCCCCTGGAGAGAATGACGTAACTTCGCCTGAGAAGCCGCGCCTGCAAACACCACCTGAGCACCAGGAAAGCGATCGCCGCCCTAGGTCAGCCTTCGACACCATTTCCCCATCAGACGGTGAGTTGCCCTTAGATAACGCTGATACCCTGGAGCGAGCGCCAGAAGATCCCCACCCAATAGCCGGTTTTAAGCAGGAATAAAGAGATTTGTATGAATCTAGGGGCTGTCGTCAATTAGCTGCTGAATGCTTGAAAATTCCAGAATTGCAGTCTCTAGCCTGTTTGGTCGGTAGGGTACGGCAACGCTAGTAGGAGAAGGGTTTAGCCAGAATTGACGACATGCCCTAGCCTAGAACGCCAAAACTGATCTGTCCAACTCCAGCAGCATTATCAGGCTGCAAACAACACTAGCAGGCAATCAGTCGGGCCGCTAGCTTCACCTCAAAGACTTGCTCAAAGTAGTCTTTTTTGTAGTTCAGGTTCCACATTTCTGAGGCACAGTCATCGTTGGCGTGGGCGGGGATGATGTCCATCTTGAGCACGTTGGTATCGGTATCAAAATCGCAGGCAATGCTCTCAACGGCACCAATCCCCCGGCGATCGAGGGCCACCGCCAGCCGCAGCAAAGCGCTGAGGTGGGTGACCATTTGGCGGTGGTAACGGGTGGGCAGGCTGCGGTAGTTGTCGTGTTTTTTCTTTGGGGTGCTCTTGCGGTGGTAGCGGGCGATGTTGGCAATCACTTCTAGCTCGGTTTCGGTGTAGCCTAGCAGTTCGCCATTGCGAATCAGGTAGTAGGAATGTTTGTGGTGCGATGAGTGACTGACAAAGTGGCCGCAGTTGTGCAGGATAGCAGCTGCCCAGAGCACCTCCTTTTCCATGTTGCCCCAGGTGTGCAGACTGCCTCGGGTCTGCTCAAACAAATCCATAGCAAACTGGGCCACCCGCCCAGAGCGATCGAGGTGCACCTTGTATTTTTTGGCGGTTTTGAGAATGTTGCGCTGCCGCACCGACTTTTGAAACTGCATGCGGTCTTCGATCAGACCGTGGGTGAGCATCCAGTCGACCACTACCCCCTCCCGCAGGGCGCGCTCGCAAATGGTGATGCGATCGGCGTTTAGCAACCCCATCGCCTCCTGCAAAATCACCGCCCCCGCCACGATGATCTCGGCCCGCCGCGCCGACATTTCCGGCATCTCCAGCCGCTCGGCGTAGGTGGCCTGGCGCAGGGTCTCGACCAGCCGCGAAACTTCCTCGTAGGTCATCTGAAAACCGTTGAGGGGGTCGGGCACCAGACCCAGGCGATCGCTAGCTACCAGAGCCGCTAGGCACTCAATTGTGCCCGATGTCCCCATCAGCTGAATCGGTTCCTCGGGCTGAAGGTGAGACTTAAGCCCGGTGGTATTGGGTTCGATCATGCCCCGCACGTAGGCCCGCAGGGTGCTAAATTCTGGCTCTGAAATCGGGTCGGTGGAAACAAACTGAGCGGTCAGCCGCACCGCGCCCACCTTTGTGCTGCTGAGAAAGCGATGGGGTTCGCCCGTGCCCAAGATCAGCTCGGTGGAGCCGCCGCCAATGTCGATAATGGCGTGGGGCTCGCCGTTGAACTCCACGCCTGAGAGTACGCCCAGGTAGATCCGGCGGGCTTCTTCGGTGCCCGAGATCAGGTTGATGGCCAGGCCAATTTCGTCATAAACCCGCTCGATAAACGCCTGTCCGTTGCTGGCTTCACGCACGGCGCTGGTGGCAACGGCGACAATGTCTTCGGCCTTGAGGCTGGTGGCGATCGCGCAGCACCGTTTTAGCGCTTTAATCGCCCGCTCCATCGCCGCCTCCGACAGCCCGCCCGTCGCCTCGTTAAAGTCTCCCAGACGCACGGTCTCTTTTTCGCGATCGACAATGGTAAAGGCGGGCAGGTCAGGCTGAATCTTGACCACCACCATGTGAATCGAGTTGGTGCCCACATCAATGGCTGCAAGGATGCGATCGCCGGTAATTTCTGACGGGGCAAAGTTGGCAAAATCTGTTGCTATGCTCGACTCGCGAATCGAGGTAGTACCTGTCATAGTGCGTCCATGCTGCTTCGTTTCAGATCTTACCTGCCTGGTTGCAACCCATCAGGATGGTGGAGAAACTTTACTCAGAGTTTAAGAGGTAGAGGGGTGGAGGGTGGAKGGGTAGGCGGGTGGATGGGTGGGTGAATGCAAAATTAAAAATGCAAAGTTCAAAATTTTGAATTTTGCATTTTGAACTCTTCCCCTTCCTCAATCTCCTCACCTTCCTCCCCACCCCTTCCCCGCTAAACTCATGGAAACACCACGACGGGGAGATCATGGCCGTTGACTACGATGCAGTGATTCTGGGCGGCACGGTGCAGGGGCGCGAGGCGGCGGCGTTGGCGGCCCGCGAGGGGGCGCGGGTGGCCCTGGTAGAGCCGCTGGGGTCGGTGGATGGGCTCATTCGTCGTCAGCTCATTCTCACCGCGATGGCGGCAGCCCCAGGGACTGATTGGCATCGCTTGCAGCATCAGGTTAGGGCGCTAGAAGCCGTGGCCTACCCCCACCTGAGTCTCGATCGCCTGGCTACTGGCGGTGTGGACGTGGTGCTAGAGCCGGGTCAGTTTAGCCCTCGACCCCGGCTGGCGGTGACGACCCTAGCTCGACGGCTCACGTCGCGCGGCTACCTGCTGGCCCCCGGCACCGAGGTCACCGTACCCGACATTCCTGGCCTGGCTGAAACTCCGCACTTTACCCTGGATAGCCTGCTGGAGCTGGAGACGCAGCCAAAAACCGCGATCGTGCTGGGGCGCAGTGGGGCGGCGATCGCTCTGGCCCAGGCCCTGGCTCGGCACGGCACCCGCACTACATTGGTCAGCCGGGGTGAGGTTCTCTTGCCCACCGAAGATGCAGACCTGTCTGCCTTTGTTAGTGTCCTACTGGAGGCGGCGGGGGTAACGCTGAGGCTAGGCACGCAGATCGAGACTATTCGCCAGAAAGACGACGTCGAACTTTTGCTCAGCGACGGCGGCGCGATCGCTGCCCAGGTGCTGGTGCTGGCCACCGCTCCCCATCCGCTGCTAGAAACCCTCAATTTAGCCAGCATCGGCATTTGCCCCCGCACCGTTCACGGCAACACCACGGCCCTGCCTGTGGACGATCGCCTCGCGACTGCCCACCCCCGTGTTTTTGCCTGCGGTCCGGCGGTCGGCGGCTACTGGGCAGAAACCACCGACCATCAAGACGTTGCGATCGCTTTGCGCAACCTGCTTTACCTGCCGTGGCGCAAGCTGTCCTTTCGCGATCGGCCGGCCCTGCTGCACACTACGCCAGAGTACGCCCGCCTGGGCCTGACCGCCACCCAGGCCCACCGCTGGTACGGCAGCGAGGCTGCGGTGCTACAGGTGCCCTTTGGCCAACTGCTCAAAGCTCATCACGGCGATGACATCACCGGCTTTTGCCGCTGGGTGGTGCGTGGCAACGGGCAGCTAATTGGCGCTCAAATTTGCGGCCCTGGGGCCAGCGAACTGATCCACACTCTGGCGCTGGCTATGCAGCAGGGCATTGCCCTCCCCCAGCTGGAGCGCCTGCCGACACTACCCCACAGCCTGGCGGCTATTCTGCCGTCAATGGTGAGCGCCTGGCAGCAGCAGCGTTGGCACCCCGGTACCTGGCGGCGCGACTGGGCCGAGAACTGGTTTAACTGGCGGCGATCGCGGTGAATGGAGTAGGGGCAAATGCCATTTGCCCTGCCGGGGTAGCTAGCGCAGGCTTTCGCAGGCAACGCCATCGCTGTCGCCATCTAAGCGATGGGGGTCGCCAGGGGAGGCGTTGAGCACAGCCTGGGCCTGTTCCCAGGTGGCGAAGTCGCCACAGTCGCAGTCGCTCGATACGCAGGTCGGTAGGTTGGGAGCTGCCGCTGGGGCCGTCGCCGCTGGCGCTGGGGGCGCGATCGGTGGCACGGGGGCCACAGCGCCAGAGGATGAGCCACCCCGACGAAAATCCCAGGGCATGGTGGGGTTGGGCTGGCTCCAAAAGTTGCGGCGGGCGTTGCGGGCGGCGGCTTCGGCCTGGCGGTAGTCGTCGGCAGTGGCGGCGCAGCCCGCAATGTACTGCTCGTAGACCACGGCGTAGCCCTCGCGCACTAGCTGCAGGCCCACCGACTGGTCGCCGCTGTAGATTTCGGCCACGGTGCGATCGTAGCGATCGCGCTCGATGGCCCGCACCGTCACCGGCTGACCGGTTGAGAGCAGCTGCCGCAGCCGCAGCGAGGCCTCGGGGCCAAAGGCCTGGTTGCTTTCGGGTGCATCCACACAGGCCAAGCGAATGGTGAGCGGGCCGCTCTGCCCCTGCACCCGCAGGGTATCGCCATCGCCGACAGAAACCACAGTGGCGGTGGGTAGGGTTTTGGCGGCGGCGGCCTGGGCGGCGTAGGCCAGATTGGCTTCGTATTCCTGGCGCTTTTGCTGGGCGGCAACAAAGCGATCGCTGCCGCTGGGAATGGCGCTCAGGTGGGCGATCGCCTGCTGCCACTGCCCCTCCACCTGTCGCCAATCGCTGGCCGACTGCGCTGTTTGGGTCGCTACCGCCGCCGCCATTCCCTGCTCTAGCGCCTGATTGTAGCGCTGCTGCCACTGCGCTTCGCTAGCCTCTGCCTGGTCAGAAACCTCGGTCGGTAAAGGGCGTTGCCGATCGGCTTCGGCTCCTCCAGACTGCATATCGATTGCCCCCAGCTCAGGCCGTGCGGAGCATCCCGACGCCAAAATCAGTAGCCCGAGGGCTTTAATGCCCTGGGCAAGAGGCGCTAGTTGATGTTTGCGGGGTTGGGGCATAGTCAGGCCAGTCTAGCGCTAGTGTCACAAAAAATGTTGCCCTGTATACCAAGCATGCCGATCTCCAGTGCTCGGTAGCTCAGCACTGTCGAGTACAGAGCGATCGCGCAGCAGCCTGCATCAGGGCACAGAAATCTGTTTCTACCGCCCAGCCCCTCAATCAGGACGGCGACAATATTCTTTACAACGTATGCGATCGCCCGGCAGGCCGTGAATTTGTTGTGTCTTCCGAAATCGAGGTGGCCGTGGATCACGCGATCGCCCACCCCTGGCTCAGCGGCTTCAGAACAGGCATTTTTTGAACCTGTGATTCTTCGCGTTATTTCAACGACCTCACCCCGGCTTGGGCTGCTTTACTCAAACTGCTTTGTCGCGGCGTTCCAGGTCAGCAAGTCGTAACTCCCCGATCGGTGCACCAGTAGAGCAATCGAGCCCCCAAGGGTTGGATTGGTCAGCGCTACCAGCGACTGGGGTGCGAACAGATCGCTGTAAAGCACCTGATTATCTGAGTTCAGAATCACTGTTTTGGGAGCCGACCTGTCCACCGGTAGCTGCCACTGGGTCAGCTGAGCCAGTGCGGCGTCATCCCAGGTCAGCACTCGCTCGGTCTGGCCGTCGCCGGTCAGGTCAAGACTGTGCTGAGCCAGATTGGTGAGCGCCCTGGCAAACTCCGCCGGCAGCGGCTGACGGCCAAAGAGGACAGCGCCGACGGGCGTTGCGATCGCCTCAGCATCGGGTCTTTGGCGCTGACTGGCATCGAGCCAGGTGAGCGCCCCCTGGGAAAACACCAGCGGCGGCAGCACCGAGGCATCGACCGCTGGGCCAGTGGCCAGCAGGGTGGTAGTGCCATTGGCCAAAGTCAGCCCCCGCACGGTGAGGAGGCTGGGCACCCCGGTGGTAGGGGTAACCCAGCGCAGTACCTGCGGCGAGGCCTGGGCGGCGGTGCGCACCGCTGGCCAAACCACGGCGGGGTCAGCCGTGGCGGGCGTAGCAAAACCCTGCCGCCAGGTTTGATTTTGGCGGACGGTTCGCAGCTCTACGGCATACCACTGACCCAACGCAGAATCGAGGGTCTGGCCCGGTGCAGCGTACCCGGTTTGGGGAGCAGAAATGGGTCTGGCCTGACCAATGATGGCCTCCAGCGGAGCGATCGCGATCGCCCCATCGGCCACCGTTTGAGCCGGCGCGATCGCCCCTTGGCCCAAGTCCTGACGGGTCGCCCCATCGCTCTTGTTGGCTACGGTCTGGGCCTGAGCGCTAGACAGGGCGGTGAGCATTCGATTGAGCCGCTGGCGACTCGCAGCGGGCACCGGCTGGCGAGTCAGCCAGTCCTGGGTTGCTCCATCCAGGCTGGTGGGCTGGTTTTGCTGAGCTTTGAGGGCTAAACCACCCCACACATAGACCGCTGGCTCGGGGTTGGGCTGCGCCGCTGCGGCGCTAATTCGGCTCCACATGCGACCGCGATCGGTGGCCAATCGGCTAATTAGAGTCGGCAGCAGGTCGGTGTTGGCCTCCAGTTGGGTCAGGGCGGCCTCCCACCGGCCGTCGATCAGCAGGGCCAGCACTTGCTGGGTCGGCGTTGACCAGTCTTGGTCGGCCTGCTGTCGGGTGATGGCGGCGTGGCGCTCAGCCAGTCTGAGCTGAGCCTCGGCGACAGGAGTCCAGCCCTCGGCCAGAGCGGCTTTGAGATCGCTCAGAGAGGTTGCGGCCAGACTCCAGAGACCACTGCGGGCCAGACGCAGCGCCTGCTGGTAGGCCCCCGCCCGAGCCCCAGCATCCCCAGGCACTCGCACCCACGACACCGACTGCAGGCGCGGTGTTGCCCCAGCTATCACTTGCCATCCCTGGAGCGCTGGCTCCAGTCCTACGGTTTCGTCAATGATCAAATCGCTGGGGCCATCGCCATCCAGGTCGGCCCACTGAGGGGGGCGGTTGGCGGGGCTGCTCCAGGGTTTGAGCAGCTCTAGCCGCTGATGCTGAGGGTCGTAGTGCACCAGGTGGCCATAGCGTAGGGTCAAACCCTGCTGCGGCCAGCTGCCCTCCAGGGTGAGCCAAATGCCGTCAGTCGCCACTGGCGGGGCGGGCAGGGGCACTACCCGGCTAAAAGCAAACGTAGACGGAGCCGCAGTGGGGGCCTGGGAATTGTTCAGCCAGGGGGCCAGCACCAGGTCTTTTGAGAGGGGGGGAATGGGGAGGGTTGCGATCGCCCTCAGCTCGCCTTCGCTGTCCTTGCCCTGCAGCAGCGCGAGGGACACAATCGCCCCCGATGCAGACGATTGCAGCGGCACGAGCAGCATGCCCCTGCCATCAGGGTCGGGTTCGCCCAGCCGCAGCGGCTCGCCCAACCGCTGCTGGTCTGCCTCTGCCTGCCGTCGCAGATCCTCCAGGCTAGTAGCCGGGGGCAATGCCATCTGCTGCGATCGCTGAAACTGCGCCAAAACCTGAGGCAACGCCTCTGGATTGAGCATGAGCCGCAGCCCCAGCCGAAAGCTCAACCCCACCAGCGCCAGCCCCCCACCAAAGCTGATTAAGGCCAGCAGCACTCCCAACCAGCCCCTCAGCCGTCGGGGACGGGCCCCAACCCAAATTTGCACTGAGCCAGGCGCACTGGGGCCAAAATGTTTAGGGCGAAACGGAGAGCTAAGGGGCATAGTTGCGGTGCCAATTTCACCTGCAACTTTATCGCAGGATAGGGCAATCGAGGGTTTCTAATCGCGCCTGAGGCTAACTCGTCACATTTCAACCGACATCCCTGGTCTGCATTTCTCCGAAAAAGTTGAGTTGCCGACCAGTGCGGGAAAGCTGGACGTAGCCGTCTGTGCGCACCTCACCCCCCTAGCCCCCTTAGCCATGATATTCCTACTCAAGCGCTTAGCTTCTAGCAAAATTCGCACGCGAATTTTTGGCGGGTATCTCTGCGGGGCGATCGCCCTGATTGGCGTCGGGACAATGATGTACTTCGCCGTCGGGCAAATACGCACCAGGCTAATTTCGGTCAGCGCGTCGCAGCAGCAGCTGTCCCGCGCCCAGCAAATCATGTGGTTAGACGAAGTGCTGACTCAGTCGATGCGCAACTACGTATTGACCCAGGACAGCCAGTGGCAAGACCGCTACGACACTAACTTTGCCCCCCTGGAAAACCTGATCATAGCGGCCCAAGCCAACGCTGCCGATCCTAAAATACAGGCCCTTTTTGACGAGCAAAAAGGGCTTAACGACAAATTGGCTGAGATTGAAACAGACGTTGTGAACCTGCTGCAGTCGGGGCAGCCCGAACAGGCCCTTGCCCTGCTAGATGGACCCGAGTACCAGAGCACCAAAGCGGCCTACACTGGCACCCTTGAGAGTTTTCTCAACGATTCTCAAAACGGGCTGGCCGCCCTCGAAAATGAGTTGGGTAATACCCTAGATTTTGCTACCCGGCTGGCGCTTTACATTTTTGGAGGCAGTGTCTTGATTGGCCTGGGAGTGGTTAGCCTGGCTTACTACCTGGCGGGCCGCATCACGCAGCCGATTGTGGCCACGGCGGCGATCGCCCAAAAGGTGGCGGCTGGCAACCTGTACGCCAAAATTCCGGTGGGCAGAGAGGATGAAATTGGCCAAATGCTGAACGCGCTACAGGTGATGACAACGCGCCTGTCTACCATCATTCAGGACGAGCAGCAGTCCGCCAAACGAATGCTAGAAATGTCTGACTGCCTCAGCGGGGCCGCACAAGGGCTTTCGCTAGGAAATTCAAAACAGGCGGCCAGCGTAGTCCAAACTACGGCCGCCATTCAGGAATTGAACGCCATCATCAATCACAACGCTCAGCAGGCCGAATACACCTATCAATCAGCTATTCAGTCGGTAACCAGGGTCGATGAGGGCGAGAGGGCCGTCGCCGAAACGGTGCAAGTCATTCAAGACATCATCGCCAAAATCAACGTCATCGAGGATATTGCTGAGCAGACCAACATGCTGGCCCTCAACGCCACCATGGAGGCCGCCCGGGCCGGAGAAGCGGGCAAAGGGTTTGCCGTTGTCGCCAAGGAAGTGCGCAAACTGGCCGAGCACAGCCGCCTGGCCGCCGAGGAAATTACCGCTCTGGCCGATCGCAGCATGGTAGTCAGCAAACGCACCGGCGACCTCTTTCAGCAGATCGTGCCCAGCATTCAGCAAACCTCAGAGCTAATCGCAGAAATTACCCGTTCGAGCCTTGAGCAAAACAACGGCATCGCCCAAATCAACAGCGCCATGGTGCAGCTCGACGAGGTGACCCAGCACAACGCCACGGCGGCCGCCCAGGTGGCCGCCTCCAGCCATGACATTGCCGCTCAGGCAGAGCAACTGCAGCAGGCCATGGCCTACTTCAAGCTTGAGGCCGCCGCTCCCCATAGCACCAGGTAGACCCCTAAGCGACCTAGGCCAAGTTCAGCCACCGCTATTGGTTTCCTGACGCTTCAAGTCAACTATGGCAATGAATTGACCTCAGTAGATAGCTCACGTAGGGCGTTGCTCAGGCCGAAGGTAGGGCGACCTGCTAGAGATCTTGCCATCCCAAAGCGAAGGCGGCCATAGTTGCTCCCCAACCAGGACAAGCTCTCGGTCTGGCAGGGGCAGGTTCAAGCTGGGCGAGACTCCTTAAACCCTGCACCCCTTCACCCCACGCTGTCGAGGTCCTGATGCCAGATCTGCTCTTGTAGGGCTTCATTCTCCAGGCTGAGGGCCACGGCCCGCTGCTTGAGGCCGTCGCGTTCGGCGGCGATTTCCTGGCAGCGGTACTTGAGGCTGGTTTGCTGGTGGAACTGCTGCCCCAGTTCGGCGCTGAGTTCGGCAATTTTTTGCTGCTGGGCGTCAATAATAGCCCTGAGCGCAATTGGATCCTCCCTGTCGGGCTGGGGTTGGGTCGCCGGAGGCAGGGCGAGAGGCGCATCTGATTCGATCGCCCCACCAATTCCCTGACTCGCGCCGTTGACGGAGGCCTGCATGCGGGCCAGAGTGACCTGGTGGCGGGTGAGAGTATTGTCGAGGTGCTGAATGTGCTGCTGCGCCGCCTGCAGCTTGCTGCTGAGGCTAACCGTGAGCGATCGCGCAATCATTACCTCAGAGTTTAAATCTAGGTCATGGATGGGCGATCGGCCTACCGCCAAACCCTGGTAGTGGTTCTTGAGCCTCACCAGATAGTCTTGTACCTCGGCCTGGCCCTGGTGAACGCGTACCCGCAGCCGCTCTAGCTCAAGCTGCTGGTCAATTATCAGATCCTTAACGCCCGCCACCAGCTGTTCGAGCACCTGCGATTGCCACTGGTCTTTGGCCTCTAGCTGCTGCTTGAGGTTGACAATAATTTTCTGCTGAACGTTGGAATATTCTTCGGTCTGGGCGAGGTGGGCCTGGAGCATCTGGTGGTTGGCCACCTGCTCCTGCATATCTTCTAGAGATTCTTTGGCCTGATCGAGGGCCTGCTGCAGCAAACAAACGCGTTGAACCAGCTTGAAGTCCAGCGAGCTTTCCTGGAACATGGGCGGAACCGATGAAGAGGAACTCGGAGCAAAGTGACGAAACTAACGTGACCAACCTGGAGGGGTAAACAACTAGCGACTCGGCTGAGACTTGGTACGCATGCTCAATTAAGCAGTACCCTACCAGGCTCGCGGTGGGGTCGACTGTGAGGGACACTACTTAGGACCAAGCCCATACTGAAACTTTACATCGCCACTAGGATTAAATCGATAGGGGCCGTAACCCTGATTTGAGCCTCTTAGAACCCTGGAATCAGCCACCACAGGCTCAAACCCAGCAGTCCTGTGCAGGCGTGCTGAATCCAGCGCTGAGGGCCAGACTGGCGACAAATTTTGGCCGTTAGCCACACTGATAGCCCCATACCCAACAGCAGCGTCACACCCTGGAGAAAGGCTACCACTGCAGGGTGGGCAACCCAAACCGGCAGATTTGCCCCTGAGGCTCCAAGGGTGGCTAAAGACACGGGCAAAATGCGCCCTCCCTCCCCCAGACCTAGCCGCAGATAGTGGGCCAGGTTGGCGGCCCACACCAGGGGTAGGTAGCCATAGGCCAGCCGCACCACTGGGCGCGGGGTTAAATTCTGGGACCTGCGCCAGAGCCACTGGATACCTTCGACTGTGAGGGGAAGCAGGGCGGGCAGGGCCAACAGCCCCAGCGCCACCAGGCTGTGGCCCACCACCGTACCTGTGGGCAGCTGAATTCCCAGGCGCGCCTCTAGCTCGGGCAGGCGGTGCAGATACACAGCCCCTAGCAGCAAGAACATCAGCGCCACCTCGGCGGCGCGGGGCCGGTGCGTTGTCCACAGCTCGATGCCGGGAGGGCGCAGGTTTAGCTCTACCGAGCGGTGGGGGCAGGCCTTGAGGCAGGTCATGCACAGCACGCAGTCGCGGTTGTCGACTAGCTGAGCCGGGTGCGAGTACAGAGGACAGCCGTTGGTCTCTTGCCCTTCCCCCTTGGCGGGGCCGCCCTTGTAGCACTGGTAGGTAGTGCACTCCGCCGAGCAGGTGCCCTGCTGTGCCCGCAGCTCGGTCATGGAGAGCTTGGCGAATAGGCCGTTCATGCCGCCGATGGGGCAGAGGTAGCGGCACCAAAAGCGGCGCTCAAACAGGGCCGAGAAGATCATGGCCCCGGCGGTGATCAGCAGCAGCAGGCAGGCGGAGAGGTAGGCGGTGTCTTCTAGGTGCCACACCTCCTCCCAAATTAGAATCAGGGCAAACAGGGCAAACAGAAACCAGGCTCCCCAGCGCTCCGCCGCCTGCCGGGGCCAGCGTTTGAGCCGACCGGGAAACAGTTTTTCAGAGATCCACTGGGTGACTTCGCCGTAGATCATAAACGGGCACACCGCGCACCACAGCCGCCCCACAAAGGGAAAGCTCAGCAGCACCAGGGGCCACCACCAGGCCCAAAACACCGTCAGGGCCACATTCTCATGGCGCTGCTGGGGGCCAAACCAGAGCACAGCGATCACCACCGCGAACAGCCCCAGGGTAAGGCCGTAGTTGATGCGATCGGGCCACCAGGGGCTACGGAGAAACCGCCGCAGGTCGGGGTAGCGGTTGAGCAAATTTAGCCGCAGCTGTTTCTTTTTGCTCTGGGCGGGCCAGATGATTTCCTCAGTGATTAGCCCGCCGCCCGAGAGCTGGGCCGCCGCCCGCTCTACCAGGTTCTCTAGCTCGCGCAGGTTGTTGGGGAAGTCGTAGGACTGCAGGCGACGAATGGCTTCGGGGGTAACGGTAATGCGCCCGGTGCCCCGGCGGCGGCAGATCAACGACAGGTAGTAGTTGACCCAGTCTTCGATATCGGCCTTGCGCACTCGCAGGGGTGGCACCTTGATGGTTTCGGCCACCGCACCGCCGAGGACGGGGAGACCCTGCTCGGAGAGCAAAATGATTCGGGCTTCAGCGGTTACCAGCGGGGCATCGCCGTTGCGGCCTGCGGGGCGGTACTGTCCGGTTTTGAGCAGCTGGGCCACGGGTTCGACCAGGTCGGCATCGAGCTCGTTGGGGTTGTTGAGCACCAGGGTGCCCTGGCCCAGCGCATTCAGCAGGCCCAGCCGCCCTCCGGCTCGCCCAAACAGGTCGGCTCCGCTAGCTTGCAGCTGGCCGCAGTCTACTTTGATGATCGGCAGCCGCCGCTGGGTCGAGCCAAAGTGGATCAGGGCGGCGAGGTTGTCTTTCTCTAGCCCCGGCTCGCCAAAGATCAGCACCGAGCGGCGATGGCTAGCGGCCCCGCGAATTTCGGTCCGCAGGCGATCGCCGTACCGACTTCTCCCAATCACCCCCCGTTTGGCCTTGGCTACCAGGTAGGGGCGCAAAATCCCCTGGCGCTCCTGCTCGCGGTCAAACTGAAACGACAGCCGCTTGACCGCATCCACCAGCTGTCGGGTAAAGGTTTGCAGAATGCCGGGGTACTGCTCGACGAGGGCTTGAAACTGGGCGCGATCGACAAACCAGAGGGTGCTGTCGGTGATGGTGCGAATGGTTTGCTCGACGGGCTGATCCAGCAGCAGCGCCTCCAAATTCAGCACCGCGCCGGGTAAAAAGCTCAGCCCGCCCAGCTCGGCCACGGTTTCGAGCCTGCCCTGCCATACAATGTAGAGACCCTGGGGCTCTTGCCCAGCCTCGACCACGGTTTCGCCCGCCCCTATGGTGACGGTTTTAAGCTGGCGGGCGAGGGGGGTCAGAGTGGTGGCGGGCAACAAACTGAGGGGGGTGCGCTCCTGCAAAAAGATTACCCGGTCGGATACAGTCATGGTTCACCCCACGCTCTACACGGTGTAGCCCCATGATGATGGCAAATGACCTCTGGGTGCCTTTGGCATTACTCAGCTTAATTATTGCGGCGGCAATAGCCTTTAGCCGCGCGAAGTGAGCCCATTCTTGAATGGGCAATTTGGGGTTAACAATTTAGGTTTATCAATCCATCACAACCAAAATCATGATCTGATGGCACGCTTTGCTTTGCGCCGTGGCTCTAGCTCCTCAAAATAGCTGACGTATTGGGGTAGCACCTCCAGATCGCGAACGGTCCAGCGAATTTGCTTTACAGCCTGACTCATGCAGCAACAGCGAAATTGCAGAGAATACCCTTATTCTACGGCCGTAGGACGGCCGTAATAAGATGGAGGCAGGGTGGGCTGCACCTCGATGACTTGGCGCAAGCAAGATGAAGCCTTTCGCGGAATTGCCGTAGGTATTTGATAAGTGGCAATGGAGTTAAGGAAGGCCAAGAAAACAGATAAACCTCAATGCTAAAATCAGTACGGAGCCTGAACAATGAAAGCGATTGAAACTACCGCCACCATTAACGACCAGGGGCAACTAGCGATCGATCTCCCTCCTGACATTATTCATCGCGATCGCGTCCGGGTTATTGTGCTAATCCCAGAAGAAGGGGAACCTGATAGCACTTTAGATAATGATCTCGATGACGACCCTATAGAACTGGTAATGGAGAGCATTCGTGAAGGCTGGCAACAGGCTCTAATGGGCCAGACTCGCCCTATCGCCGAGCTTTGGGATGGCTTAGATGCCGAATAATTCCCCTGTCCAGGTAAATTTCACTGATCGCTTTGCAAAAGAACTGCACCGCCTAGCTAAACGCTATCGTCAAATCCAGCGTGACATTCGGCCTATTATTGAAAGACTCCAAGCAGGTGAAGCTTTAGGCGATAAAATCCCAAATTTGAACTATACCGTTTTCAAAGTCAGAGTCAGGAATACTGATACTCAAAAGGGTAAAAGCGGTGGCTATCGCATTCTGTACTATCTAAAAACTGAAACGCAGATCTTGCTAATTACTATCTATTCAAAATCCGACCGTGCAGATATTTCTGTCACCGAGATTCAAGACATCCTGAATCGGGCTGAAAATGATTTGAACGGTTAACACGCCGCACCTGATGATATCTGCCATCATTCTGACTAAACTTTCTCGGCTAAAAACTCCACCAGGCGCGTCACCTTGGCCGATAGGTGACGATTTACTGGGTACAGCGCGTAGATATTGATCGCTGGCGGTGAGTAAGCCGCCAGAATAGGGTGCAATCGCCCCTCCTTCAAGTCTTTTTCCACAATAAAGTCGGGCAGCATGACGATGCCTAACCCCTCCAGCGCAGCGGCTCGTAGCACCTCGCCGTTGTTGCAGCACAGCGGCCCGTTGATGGTGACGGTGTGCGGCTCGTCGCCTACCAGAGTCCAGCTGTTGTCCTGCGATCGGTGGCCGTAGTGCAGGCAGGCGTGGTGCTGTAGATCGTCTGGATGGGTGGGGGTGCCGCGCTGCTGTAGATAGTCGGGGGCCGCACACAGCAGCAGGGGGCAATGGGCCAGGGTATGGGCAATCAGCCCTGGGCCAGGGGGCTGGGCGGCAATGCGAATGGTGATGTCGAAGCCTTCCTCAATCGGGTCGATGCGGCGATCGTTGAGCACCAGCTCCACCTGCAAGTCGGGGTACTGGGCCATAAACTCCACCACCAGCGGGGCCAGGTGCAGGGTGCCAAAGGTCATTGGCGCGTTGATGCGCAGGCTGCCGCGCGGCTCCTGCTGAAGCTGGGTCAGGGCCAGCTCCGCTTCTTCGAGGTCGGCGAGGATGGCGAGACAGCGATCGTAGTAGGCCCGCCCGGCATCGGTGGGGGAGACCTTGCGGGTGGTGCGGTGCAGAAGCTGGGTTTGCAGGTGATCTTCCAGGTTCATCACCAGCTTGTTGACCTGCGATCGCGACAGATCCATCCGGCGGGCAGCGGCGGCAAAACCGCCCGCTTCGACGACTTGGGTAAAGGCGCGCATGCTTTCGAGTTTGTCCATCTTGGGGAAGGGGAGTGGGTGGGCGGGTAGGCGAGTAGGCGAGTAGGCGGGTAGGTGGCGGTCCCTGAGCGGAGTCGAAGGCGGTCCCTGAGCGGAGTCGAAGGCGGTCCCTGAGCGGAGTTGAAGGGGGAAATCAATTGTCTCCTTTAAGACGACAATATGTCCATAAAATTAGGTATTGTCGTTTATTTGGATTCAGTATATCTTTAATTTATTCGGATGTTTCCAATCCATTGACACAGGAGGTGTCTCTAATGATTACGGTTCGTCCTGCTAGCGATCGCGGTGCTGCTAACTTTGGCTGGCTCGATTCTCGTCACACATTCTCCTTTGGCAACTACTACGACCCCAGCCACATGGGCTTTGCCAGCCTGCGGGTGATCAACGAAGACAAAGTGACCCCCGGCCAAGGCTTTGGCACCCACGGCCACCGCGACATGGAAATTGTCACCTACGTGCTCGACGGGGCGCTGGAGCACAAAGACAGCCTCGGCACGGGGTCGGTGATTCGCCCTGGCGATGTGCAGCGCATGTCGGCGGGCACGGGTATTCGCCACAGCGAGTTCAACGCGTCTAACAGCGACCCGGTGCATTTTCTGCAAATCTGGATTTTGCCTGAGGCCGAGGGCATTGACCCCGGCTACGAGCAAATTTCGATCGCACCGGAAACCAAGCAGGGGCAGCTGCGCCTGGTGGGCTCCCGCGATGGGCGCGATGGCTCCGTTACCATTCACCAGGATGTGAGTTTGTACGCCACCGCGCTGGCTGAGGGCGATCGCGTTGAGCATGCCCTAGCTCCGGGCCGGGTAGCCTGGGTGCAAGTGGCCCGAGGAGCCGTCAACCTCAATGGCCACGACCTCACCGCTGGCGACGGAGCCGCCGTCAGCGACCTCGACACCGTGAGCCTGACTGGTACTAACGAGGCCGAGGTGCTGGTGTTTGATATGGCTGCCTAAGCCGAGGATAGCTGCGGTGCATCCAGCAATTACTCATTAACCGCAGCTATCTACTTCTAAGGCTCGCGGAGGCAGGGGATACCTGCCTTCGCAGCATGCCCGTGCTACGGAATAACCTAAGCGAGGAGCGAACGATGGCTGAACCTGTAATTGCCGATACTAAACCTGTGGTGATGGAGCTGGAGGCAGGCGACTACTTTTGGTGCACCTGCGGCCAGTCAACCAACCAGCCCTTCTGCAATGGTGCCCACGCAGGTACCGAGTTTGTCCCGATGAAATTCACCCTGGAGGAGAAAAAGCAGGTAGCGCTGTGCGCCTGCAAGTACACCCAAAATGCCCCCTTCTGCGATGGTAGCCACACCAAACTATAGACGACGTTGAAACCCCCGTAGCCCCAGGTGAAGCGTAGGATGCACCTGGGGCTACAGTTTTGGTGAGAGAATGGGGCCTATTGTTCTCTCGTTCTCCGCGATGCCTCCAGCAATTTGGCAACCCCCAACCCTGCGGCAAGACGACGCTGAAGACAGCGATCGCCGGGCTACCTGGCTAGAGCTGTTCTATGACCTGGTGTTTGTCGCCACCATTAGCCAGCTCTCCCACTACCTGAGCGGGCACCTGAGCTGGGCTGGGCTACTGAGCTTTGGGCTATTTTTTGTGCCGATCTGGTGGTGCTGGGTGGGGGCCACCTTTTACGCCACCCGGTTTGACGCTGACGGCTTGTTCGATCGCCTGTTTGCCTTTATGGAAATGGTGATTGTGGCGGCGATGGCGGTGCATGTGCACCACGGGTTGGGCGGCGGTGATATCGGCTTTGCCCTCTGCTACGCGGCGTTTCGCGGGTTGCTGGTGCTTCAATATCAAATTGCGGGGTACTACAACCCCATCACTGAGGGGCTGGTTAGGCACTACTCCGTAGGGTTTGGGCTGAGCGTGCTGCTGTGGCTGGGGTCGGTGTTTGTGCCCGCTCCCTGGCGCTACGTTTTGTGGATGGCCGGATTGCTGATTGACCTGAGTACGCCCCTGACGGCCGGGCGGCTGGTGGTGCAGGTGCCGCCCAGCTTTACCCACGTGCCAGAACGGGTGGGGCTGTTCACGATAATCGTGCTGGGGGAGGCCGTGATTGGGGTGGTGCGGGGGTTGAGCAATTTAGACTGGACGCTGGCCGCAGAAACTACGGCCGTGCTGGGGCTGGCGATCGCCTTTTGCCTCTGGTGGCTGTACTTTGACTCGGTAGACGGCTCGCCCCTGCAATCGATGCGAGCGGGAAAAATGGGCACCGCCCTATCCTGGCTCTACTGTCACTTGCCCCTGACTGCAGGCATTGCCATGGCCGGGGTGGGGCTAGAGCACATGATTGCCAATGGCCCCACCACGCCGCCAGAGCAGGCCGAACTGTGGCTGTTTTGCAGCGCGATCGCCCTGGTGCTGTCGGCTTTGGCCGCCATTCACTGGATGACCTGCACCCTGGGCACGCCAAGGTTTAGGCGCAGTTTGAGCACCTATCGCCTGGGGTCGGCTCTGTTTGCGATCGCGCTCGCTATTTTGGGCACCAACCTGCCGTCGCTGGGGATGGTGGCCTGGTTGATGGTAGCCTGTGGCATACAAGTGGTGTTTAACTTGATTAAGCCTAGGCCCGTCGCAAAACAACCCCAGGCCTAGTAAACGGCTTCGCCGGCCAGCGTTTCGACGTCAGGCTTAGCTGCTATGTCGCAGTCGTTCTCGGGTGCGGCTGCTGAGGCGCTCGGCAACCAGATCGCGGTCTCGGTTGGTTAGCCCGCTGATACGCTGCTGGGCCTGGTTAAGCTGATGATTATCCGATAGGCGATTAATCAAATCGGCCTCGTAGGACCGCTGCCTGGGACTAAGACGTGACTTTCCCATAGGATGAGACTGGTGACAGGAATCAGTAACGGAATACTGTCCCTAGTCTAAGTTCAAACCGGAGACCTGGGAAACTGGGCGGGCGTTAGCAAGAAATTGTTACCCGAGCGGTTGACCTGGGCTGCATCCGTCAGCCCTTCGCTCACCGCCGGGTACAGGTGCCGCCGCTGCCGCTGCCGCGATCGCTAGATGCCGTTATCTAGTGCCTCAGTTAGCTTGTCGAGGTAGAGCCCCATCAGGTTGCCCTGGTCGGCAGGCATTGTAGAGCGCACTTCCTCCTTCAGCAGTCGATAGGCCACAATGCAGGCGCTCTGGCGGTTGAAGGAGCGAATAATGTTCTGCATCCAGACCAGATACTCTTCCATAAAGCCGTCTTCGTCGTTGAGCAAAATGCCCTTAGAAACGTACTCTAGGGTAAACAGCATGTCGCGCTGGCACTGCTGGGCGTGCTCCTGCACTACCTGACGATGGGGGGTTTGCATCAGCCGCCGCAGGGCGTTGAGCACCAGTTCTTTGCCGTGGTCTCTAACGTAGCTGTAGAGGCCAACGCGGGTTTGAAAGGCCTCCATCATGTGGTCGAAGGGGCGTAGCTCTAGATCGCTCAGGTAACGACCGTCGGCTTCGCGGATGGCGGTGAGTAAAGCGTTATTCATAGCAGCTAAGGCGCGATCGCGCGGCCTGGATGGGTTCCTTCCCAAGATGCCCAGCCCGGTCGAAGTGATCCTTGATACCGAAATAATTCTTAGTACTGAAGCAAGCAGCTCCCCAAAGCATTTACCACTTCTTACAGCACAACCAGGGTGTCTGAGCCCCTATTCCTGTTGTTGCACGAGCGTCCAAACCGTTTGCAACAGCGTTTCTGGCTCAATCGGTTTGGTGATGTGGTGCTGAAATCCGGCTGCTAAGGCTTGCTGCTGATTGTTTTCTCCCGCATAGGCAGTAACGGCGATCGCCAAAATATCTCTGCCCTGGTCGGGCGATCGCTCCCTGATGTGGCGAAGCAATGTATAGCCATCCATATCGGGCATGCCGATATCGCTAATGAGCAAATCAAACGTTGCTTGCTGTAGCTGGCCTAACGCTTCATTTGCCGATTTTACCTGGGTAACCTTTGCACCCTGCTGTTCTAGCAGAAAAGTAACCAGCTCGCGTGAATCTCTCTCATCATCGACAAAAAGCACTCGCAATCCACTCAACTGCAGCTCTGAGCGATTGCGCGCCGAGGGATGATCGGAATGCCGTTTTGAGACCGCCATAACAGGAAGCCGCACGATAAAAGTTGAGCCCTGCCCCTCGCCTAAACTCGCGGCCTGAACGGTGCCGCCGTGCAGTTCGACCAGGTGACTGACGATCGCTAACCCCAACCCCAACCCGCCAAAAGCTCGAGTCGTGGTGCTGTCAGCCTGCCGAAAATAGTCAAAGACGTAGGGCAAAAAGCTAGCGGTGATGCCTTGGCCAGTGTCACTGACCGTAATTTGAGCGTAGGCAACGGGGCCTTGCGGAGAGGCACCGTGGTCTTCTTCAACCTCAATTTGCTCTAGCCGCACCTGCACACTGCCACCCTGGGGCGTGAATTTAACGGCGTTGGAGATTAAGTTCCAAATGACCTGCTGCAGGCGGCCAGAATCGCCTAGAACTTGCCCAACATTGGGTTCAAAGCTGGTCTCAATGTGGATAGATTTTGCCTCAGCCGCCAGCTGCACTGTTTCAAGCGCAGACTTAATGGTGAAGGGTAGACTAACTGGAACGGTGTTTAAGCTCAGCTTGCCCTGAAGAATACGGGAAACATCGAGCAAGTCTTCAATGAGTTGCGCTTGTAGCCTAGCGTTTCGCTCAATGGTTTCGAGGGCATACTGCGTTTTTGCTGCGTCTTGCTTTCTGGTTTGCAGTATTTTTGCCCAGCCAAGAATGGGGTTGAGAGGCGATCGCAATTCATGGGACAGCACGGCCAAAAATTCGTCTTTGATGCGATTCGCCTGCCGCAGTTGATCCGCTTGCTCGCGGGTCGTTTCATACAGCGCATCTAGGCGTTGGTTGCGCTCTTGTAGAATCAGCTCTGCCTGCTTGCGTTCATCCTCGATTTGCTTGCGATTGGTAATGTCTACCAGGGTCAAAACTGCCCCTGTAAAGGTGCCAAATTCATTGAGAACTGGGTCCATTGTTTTGGCAAACCAGCGTCCCTGGCTTTGCAGCTCTAGCATTTGGCGCTGGTATGTTTCTTTGGCACAGTAAAAGCAGGTGCCGTCTCCTACCCCCAAAATGGTATTCATCAACTCATAGTGGACGTGCCCCACCATATCTTTAGCGGGTCTACCAAAAAGCCGCATCATGGCCTGGTTACAGCGCAAAATCTTGCCCTGCTGATCGAGCAGGCAAACGCTGTCGTTAATGGCATCAAAGGTGGTTTGCCACTCCCGCGCTGACGTAAGCGCTAACTCCTCCGCCTGGCGAATTCGAAAGAGCGATCGCACCGTTGCCAGCAGTTCAATGGGTTCAACGGGCTGGGCTAAATAACCGTCCGCGCCACTGTCTAATCCTTCAGCCTTGTCCTGGCTTTTAACAAAGCTGGCGGAGAGATGCAGCACCGGAATAAAGCGAGTTTGCGGGTCAGACTTGATCTGACGACAGACTTCAAAGCCGTTTAGATCGGGCAACTTTACGTCTAGAATGACCAGCGCTGGCTGATGGTGGGCGATCGCCTCTAGCCCTGCGGAACCTGTTGCCGCTTCTACAACGGCAAACCCTGCATTTTGCAAAATTCGCCTGACGATGTAACGATTGGCTTCGTTATCATCAATATGCAGGATGGTTTCGCTGGACTCAAACATGGTGCATCCTCAAGCATCTAAAACGAGTCCAGCCTTAGCAAGTGCTTCTCGGAGGTGAGAGGCTGCTGCTGCTTGAGATGTTCTCTCCTTAGAAAGGATAGCGACACCTTGTTGGGCGAAACGGTTCCGGGCTTCTCCAGTTAGCCGAGTTGACGAGTGGATAATCACCGGAATGGACTGAGTAACGGAGTTATTACGCAGCCGATCGAGCGTATCAAAACCGCTCAGCTCAGGCATTTCAAGGTCAAGCAGAATGGCTGTAGGTTGTTCAATCTCCGCCACTGCCAATCCTTCCTGACCACTGGCCGCCTCTAGAATCTGTAACGGAATATCCGTCAACAACTGTTTAATCACATATCGGTAAGCCGGATCATCATCAATAAGTAAGAGTTTTTGAGTCTTGCCCTGACCGACTAGTGTATTGAGTTTGGTGAGCAAGGGCAATTGGTCTACAGGCTTAATTAAGAAACCATCGGCTCCTAGGGCCACAGCCTGTTTTTCGTTATTCACAACCGTGATCACCAGCACAGGAATATGGCGAGTGGCTTCATCACTTTTGAGTTCTCGCAAAAACGTCCAGCCGTTTTGCCCCTCCAGCAAAATATCTAGCACGATTGCCGCTGGTTGAAGCTGCTGTAGGGCCTGTCTGGCTTGAGCCAGGGTGCGGGTAGCGATCAGCTGATATCTGGACGTTTGCAGGTGTTTCTCGTAGATAAATAGCGTTTCGGTGTGGTCTTCGATCGCTAGAACAGGCAAGCGGGCCGGGTTTAGGGCGGTGATCGGTTGCAGGGAATCAGGCAGCTCTGTCGCTTTTGGGTAAACGATCGGAAGACAGACCGAAAAGGTGGACCCTTGACCCAGCTCACTTTGAACCGAAACGCTGCCCCCCATAAGCTCGGCCAACTTGCAGGATATGGGCAATCCTAGCCCTGTGCCGGTCACCTGCTTTTGCAGGGGAGACTCAATTTGCACAAAGTCTTCAAAGACGCGCTCCTGGTCGTTTGGGGCGATACCGATGCCGGTGTCAGATACCGAAAGCTGAATCATCTGACCCATTTGCTCGGCTGTAACTCGCACCTCTCCCTGCTCGGTAAATTTGAGCGCATTTGAGATAAAGTTTCTGAGGATTTGAGCAATTTTTCCCTCGTCGCTGTAGAGCGGCGGCAGGCCGTCGGGTTCTTCAAACACGAGCGATACCGAGGAGCCCTGAACCAGCAGCGGACGCAGCATGCCCCGCAGGGTGGCAAACAGATCGCTCACCTCAAAGGAGGTGGGATGCACCTCGGTTTTGCCGGCTTCTACCTTGGCCAAGTCCAGCAGATCGTTGACGAGTTCCGACAGTCCATCGGCCGCTTTTCGAATGAATGTCACCTGCTTTTCTTGCTCTAAAGACAAATCTCCATCCATGCGGGCCAGCAGCATGCGGGATAGGCTCAAAATCGAGTTGAGCGGCGTGCGAAACTCGTGGCTCATGTTAGAAAGAAAGCGGGTTTTTAGCTCGTTGGCCTGTTGCAGAGAGCTGGCCTTTTCGTCTAGTTCGGCGTAGAGGGCGATCACGCCTCGGTTGGTGTCTTCTAACTCACGGTTGAGGTGGGTTAGCTCTTCTTCGCGCTTGCGGAGTTCGGCCATCGCCCGCAGCAATTCCTGGTTTTGCCGCTGGATTTCGTCGTAGGGATTTTGGGGCGATCGCCCCCCGACGGCATCTCGAATCTGCTGCAGCTGAAGGTCGGTGAGAAGGGGCGATCGCTTTGGTAAAGCTTTGCCGATTCTCACGGTAGTTCCCTGCTCGCTCGACTCCACCTCAAAGGCATCCATCAGTCGGCGCGTGCCAGTGATGCCTAACCCCATACCGGTAGACGACTCATAGCGACCCTCTAAAACATCGCTCAGATGCGGAATGCCCCCGCCCTGATCTTGCACCTGAATCAGAAAAATTTGGCGGTTTTCTGCCAGGTCAAACTGCACCGTTCCACCCTGGGCGTACTGAAACGCGTTGCGGGCAATTTCTGAAACCGCTGTGGCTAGCCGCGCCTGGTCTTGCCCGTCAAACCCGAGTTGCTCGGCCAACTCGCGGGTTCGCTGCCGCGCCTGCACTACATCCTGCTCGTAGTGAACTTGCAGGGTGAAAAGGGTGGTCATGCGCCCGTTCCTTTCGCCACCAATACGGTTACATCGTCACGCTCCCGATGAAAATCTCGGTGTAACACCCCTGCGATCAGGCTGGGGTGTTTTTGACTTAAACCGGGGTAGCGATCGAGCTTCCACTGGGTACTGATGCCGTCGGAGTGCATCGTCAGCAGCCCGTTGACGTACCAGGGGTAGGTAAACTCTTTAATTTTGCGCACCTCATGCCCCACCGTACCGTTGTAGGACATCAGGTTGTGGTGTTCGGTTCCCGAAGAAATGCTGGCGGCAATATTGCCAACGCCCGCAAAGCAAACGGTCTGCTGCTCGAAGTTGATTTCGGCGATCGCCAGGGCTGCCCCTCGGGTACTGCGCAATGCCGCGTGGGCCGCTTCGACAATGCGCTGCGGCGATTGGTGATGACAATCGTGAAACACCCGAATAGCAGCGGATGACGCGCTGGCCGCCGCCGGGCCGTGGCCCAACCCATCGACCACGAGAAACTGGCTGCGGTGATCATCGCCTTCCCAGGCCCAGGCATCTCCAGAGATTTCCTCGCCCAGCTTGGGTAACGCCACTACGCCAACTTCAATGATTTTGGGTGGCGAGTGGAGGGAGGATTTTGCCCAAAGGTGAGCGAGCAGTGCAGTTCCCTTGTTGGGCTGCGAGTAAATGTCAAAGAAGTCGGCGAGGCGGCGAATGGCACCCAGCCCGTTGCCCGCTGTACCGGTCGTAGAAAAGCCGTCTTGCAAGCATTCCTCCACCTCCATCATGCCAGAACCTTGATCTAGCCCCAGCACTTCGATCCCGAGGATGTCGTCCTGGGCGATCGCCCGTAGCACAATCACGCCGCCCCCGGCGTGCAGAATGAGATTGCTGGCCACCTCGGTCACCAGAATGCCAACCTTGCCTCGCTCGGTTTCCTCAAAACCAAGCCGGGTGGCTAAGGCCAGAGCGGCCCGTCGGGCCTCCCCGGTTTGACTTGGCTCTGTGATGGCGATCGCCGTAGATTCATTCAATCGGTTTCCTCAAATTACTTCCAGCGTACGACGATTACCCGCGTTCCCTCTCCTACTACAGACTCAATTTCAAACTCGTTGGCCAACCGTTTTGCCCCCCCCAGCCCCATTCCCAAACCGCCACCGGTGGT
Organism: Nodosilinea sp. LEGE 06152; assembly: GCF_015207525.1. GTDB lineage: Bacteria > Cyanobacteriota > Cyanobacteriia > Phormidesmidales > Phormidesmidaceae > Nodosilinea. The sequence continues at coordinate 265,681 of NZ_JADEWR010000009.1, read as the reverse complement.
AAAGCCATCCTTGAGCGCCATATCAACATCTGGAATGCCCGGCCCCTGATCGTCAAAGGTGAGCTTGAGACCCCGCCGCCCGCCTTCCTGAAGCGTTTCTAATTTGACGGTGCCGCCGCCGCCATAATCTAGGGTGTTGCGAGCGAGTTCGCTGGCCGCGGTGACAATTTTGGTTTGGTCGACTAAACCAAAGCCAACCTCAATGGCAAACTGGCGCACGGCTTGCCTCACCAAAACCACGTCCGCAGAGGATTGAATTTTCATCTCCTCAATCTTCTGCATCGTCCTCTTCGTCCCATTCCGTCGCAATGGCCTCGGTTGCGGGTTCACCCACCGTCGCCCGCAACAGCGCCATCCCCTTTTCCACATTCAGTGCGGTGCGAATGCCGGTGAGCGAAAGCCCTAGCTCCACCAGGGTAATGGCGACAGCAGGCTGCATGCCGACGACCACTGTTTCAGCATCCATGACCCGCGACATTTTGGCAATATTGCCTAAAATTCTACCAATAAAAGAATCGACGATCTCTAGGGCAGAAATGTCAATTAAAACCCCGTTTGCGTTGGTTTGACTAATACGATTAGTCAGATCATCTTGTAGTGTCATGGCCAGGCGATCGTGCATATCGACCTGAATCGTGACGAGCAAAAATTCGCCCATTTGAAGGATGGGAATCCGTTCCATCAGTTTTTCCTCTGGACCTACTTACGGGCGATCGTCGTTCCCCTTCGCTTTAATGCCATCAAAAAGGCATCAGCTAAGGTTGCTTTTGTCGTTACATCAGTTAAATCAATGCCGAGATACACGATCGTTTGGGCAATCTGAGGTCGAATGCCGCTGATGATGCAGTCGGCACCCATTAAACGGGCGGCTGTAACCGTTTTCAACAAATGTTGAGCGGTCAGCGTATCGACGGTTGGCACCCCGGTGATGTCAATAATGGCGACTTCTGAACCGGTTTCAACAATTTTCTGCAAGAGCGACTCCATCACCACCTGGGTACGGGCACTGTCGAGGGTGCCAATAATCGGCAGGGCCAAAATGCCATCCCAAAGTTTGACCACGGGTGTGGACAGTTCCATCATTTCTTCTTGCTGCCGCAAAATCACCTCTTCTCGCGACTTTTGGTAAGCTTCTATGACCAGCAAGCCCAGGCGATCAAGCAGGTCGGTGGCTTGCCAAACCTCTTCACCTAGCTCAGCGGAGTCGTGCAACTGCTGCCGCAGCCGATCAAACAGCGGTCGTTTGAATGAAAAGATAAAGGTAGCCGTTTCAGTGGGGGTGAAGCCTTTTTGGGAGCGCGATCGCGAAATGCTGGATAGCATTTCCCGCACCTCGCGCCATTCGAGCGCCTGAATATTGCTCAAATTACCCGATTGAGCCGCAATGCGCAGCAGCTTGAGAAATTCCCGGCACTCTTCCTGCAGCTCTGCTTCTTTGATTAACCCTTTGCGGGTGTTGGTCGCGATCAGCTCCTGATTCCACTCCGACAGCAGATCTGCCTCATGAATTTTTAGTATCTCCGGTATTTTGCTGCTGTGAGTCATGTCCATGAGGCATTTTCCTTCATCCATCAAGACCAGTGTCGGTTTGCCCTAAACCTGCCATTAAGGGGCGATTAGGGTTCCTTAATGGCAAATCTGAGCCATCTCCATCAGTGTAGGACTATTCCAGCCCAGTGGTTTTCCAGGGAAATAATTGTGTAATGGGTTGGCCAAGGTTCACTCAGGTAAGAGGCTCACGACAGTGGCGCCCTGTTTGCGTAACCCTCAACGATGCGGTGGCCGTAGCTAGCCGCGTGTCCTACCTGGAAAGCCTTACCACACACCTGGTAAGCCGATAAAATAACGGCATCGAGCAGCAGGTGATCGCCCGTGGTACAAGCTCAACCCCAGCTCAAAACCTTTAGCGACTTTCTCGCCTACGCCCAGGAGGTCGAAGGCTACCACGAACTCACCAATGGAGAACTGGTTGAAATGCCGCCAGAATCTGATGACAACCTATATCGAGCCTTGAGGCTGTACGAGGCCTTGAAGGCTGTAGTAGATATGAGCCAGATTCGTCTCCAAGGATTAGCCTTAGCTATGCCGGGGCAGCCCAAAAATCGTTATCCAGACCTGACGGTCTTGCGTCCCGAGCACCCCGAGCAGATGCGCGAACTGGGGCAGGCTGCCATCACGCTAGAAATGGCTCCCCCGTTGCTGGTGGTAGAAGTGGTTAGCCCAGGGGCTGAAAATCGCCGCCGTGACTATTTAGAAAAGCGCAACCAGTACGAGTGGCGCGGCATCCCTGAATACTGGATTCTCGACCCGGTGGTGGGGCAGGTGACGGTTTTTAGCCTCACGGCGCAGGGCTACGAGGAGGCGGTGTTTGCCGCAGAGGCGGTGGTGCGATCGCCCAATTTTCCAGCCTGGCCTCTGACGGCTGAGGCTATGCTGAGGGTGAGCTAGGGGGATCGTGCCACAAACCCTTCATTTAACCTAACAGAGGCCATTTTGGCCTTGGCCTTGGAGTAAAATCCCCCCATACCACTGAGGCTGGGCCAATGCTCGATCGCTTTTGGGAAGTGCTGGGGTACGTCTTTGCCCTCAATGAGGAAGCCTTTCGCATCGCCACCACGCTCCCAGGGGGGCAGGGGCTGGCGCTGCTGCTGGTGCTGCTGGCAGGGCTATCCCAGGGCATTGGGCAGAGCATTGTTTTGTTTGTCAATCAGGTGCGGCCCGCCCGGTTTGCCCTCAGCCTGGGCATCAACGCGGTGCTGTTTGCCTTTGGTTTTTTGGCTCTGGTGCTGAGCACCTGGCTGGTCACCCTAGCTCCCTGGACACGGAGCATACCCTTGAGCCAGCTGGTGACGGTGCTGGGGGCGGCCTACGCGCCGCTGCTGTTTGCGTTTTTGGGGGCGCTGCCCTACCTGGGGGTGCCCATTCTCAACCTGCTGTCGGTGTGGCACCTGCTGGCTATGGTGGTGGGGGTGGCGGCGATCGCAAACCTGGGCATTAGCAACGCCTTTGGCTATGTGGCCCTGGGCTGGGTGGTGCTGCAGGTGCTGCAAAACACCGTCGGTCAACCCATTGCCAACCTAGGCAAGCGGATTGCCAACCGGGCTGCCGGGGTTGAGCTGGTTACCAACCGCCGCGACCTAGCCGAGTCGTACCGCGACAACCTGGCTGAAACCTCCACCCGCTGGCAGGAGGAGTTTACCCAGCGCATTGCTGCTTTTAATCAGGGCAATGTCATGGCCGCCGTCACGGGGGAACCGACCGCCCTGGCGATGGCCGGAGCCAGTGAACTGACCGTTGCCGTCAATGCTGGCCCCAATGCCGAGCGCCTTGGCAACAGCTTGAAGCCGCTGCTGGGTTTGGTTGCGATCGCGGTGCTGACGGCGATCGTGCTGATCCTGCTGCGGCCCCTGCGCGAGTGGTGGTTTGGCTGGCTGGCAGGCCTGCCCACCCCGATGCGGCTGGTGCTGAACCTGATCTGGATTGGCCTGGTGGCCCTGGTGGTGGCCGGACTGCTGGCCCCGCTCGAAACCCTGGGCTGGTGGGCGGGCTGGTACGACGACGAGATCAACACCACCGTCAACGCCGGAAATTTGGCCGAGCCCGTGGCCGACCCCAGCCGGATCAGCCGCTACGTAGTCTACCTCGACGGCATTGGCATCTCCAGCTTTGAGTACCTGCCCGACATCGAAGAATTTCTCGACACCCTGGCCCCCACCCTGCCCCAGGGCATGGCGCTGATTCGCGGCATCATGCCCTACTCAGTAATGAATGCGCCCCTCGACGAAGATCGGCCCCTGTCATTTCTGTGGCGCTATGCCGACCGGCTGCGTTTCGCCAACCCCATGAGCGTGCTGGGCCTGCTGGTCAATATTCGCAACGTGCTAATTGTGGGGGTGTCTGCCGACAAGCGCTACGGCCCGCTGTACAACCAGGGCATTGCCCAGGTGGTATTCAACGGTTTGGTTAAGAACGGCTACCAGGTGGGTAGCGGCACTCCGGTAACGCTAATGGGCTACAGCGGCGGTGGGCAGATGTCCTGCGCCAGTGCCCCTTACCTCAAGCGAGCATTGGGGGCTCCCATCGACGTGATCTCTCTGGGCGGGGTTATCAGCGCCAACATTAACCTGCTCAAGCTGGAGCACCTCTACCACCTGTCGGGCGAGAAAGATGTGGTAGAGAAGCTCGGCCCCAAGATTTTTCCGGGTCGCTGGAAGCTGTTTCCCCTCTCCTACTGGAACCGGGCCAAGCGGCGGGGCAAAATCAGCTTTGTGTCTCTAGGGCCGGTGGGGCACCAGGTGCCGGGGGGCATTCTCGACCCCAAGCTGGTGCTGCCCGACGGTCGCAGCTCTCTGGGGCAGACCATCGACACCATCAACGCTATTCTGCGGGGCGAAATATTAGAGGCCGAGCTAGAGCGGGGCGGCAAGGCGAATAACTACGACATTTTTGCCGCCAACCCCCTGGTGCAGTATCAGAGCTACCCCCTCGATCAGCGGCCCAATGCCGATCTTTATCACCCCATTGGCGACTGGATTGGGCGGCTAATTTTGCCCCCCAAGCACAGGCGGTTTGGGGGTGTCTTTTACGAAATTCACCACGCGCCAGCCGATCATCAAGGGCTGCTGGGCCAGGTGGTCAAGCTGCGCTGGTCGGACAACCCGCTCACCCAAAAGCTGGTGCAGGCGGTCACCCACGATGTGCACTTCAGCGCCGATGCCGAATACGCCAGCCGCTTTGGCGGCGTGATTAACCCGGTGCGGCTCAACCACTGGCTGCGGGTCGATCCGCTAGAGTCGCTGGCCGGGTCGCTGCCCGAGGACGACATGATTGTGGTGGTAGAAGCACCCCAGGTCATGCTCGATAAAGACGGGGTGACGCTGTTTATTGATGCCCAGCCCATGGAGGTGACCGGGCGCTACTACGGCCTGGTGCAGTTTATCGAGCCCGTCGTGGATACCGATCAGTGGCGAGTGCGGCACTTCGATCGCGGTAGTCGAGCCTTTGCTGGCCCCGAGGAGGTGGTGAGTCTGCCCCCGGTGGCCAGGATGGAGGTTTACGGCAGCGACCCCTCTACCACCGAGGGACTTGAGACCTCGCCCTACAACGAGTCGGGCTGGTACATCTACGGGGCGCAGAATGCCGATGGCACCTTTGTGGTGCAGTCGCTGGGGCCGCGATCGCTGTTTCGCCTGCAGCCCCAGCGGGTCGTGTTTGGTGGGGCAAAAGCGGCCTACCGCTACATTCGCAAAGAATCGTGGGCCGATGTGGTGGCCCAGAAGGGGCAGGTGGGTTCGGTACTCTGCACGGCGCGAGACAATGGCCGTCCGGAGGCCATCGCAGCGGCCATTGACGAATGGCAGGTGGGCGATCGCGCCCTCATTCTGCACACCTACGGCGGCATTGGCGGCGAGCAAAAAGAACCCTCCGCCGCCACCCCAATTTTCTTTGGCCACTTTGCCTACGGCAGAGCCGAGGTGGTGCACGACCAACTGGCTGACGAGCGCCGATTTGAGATTCGCTACTACCAGGTTTACGCCCACAACATCGATGGGCTAATTGCAGGCACCATTCACTGGTCGAGGTACCAGGGCGATCGCCAGCGGGGCTGGCTGGGCACCCGGCCCACCTGTGACATTCTGGTCAAGCTCGATGCCTTTAGCCGCTACTACTACTTTGACGACGAGCGGCGATCGCCTCTCACCCGCATGGAGGCCCACCTGCAGGCCATGACCGCCCGCTACCGCATCGGCGACGGCACTGGCGGCACCTTCGTCGGCCCGTCCAACAACTGCTCCCAAGACTCAAATCAGGCGCTGTTTGCCAGCCTGCAAAGCATTGGCATCAGTCTCTATCGCCACGCCGACGCCCTGATCGATCAACACCCCGACCAGGCCGAGCCCCTGCACCAGCTCGCCCTCTTTAACAAAGACCTCAAAGATACGCTGCAACCCCTGGGCAGCCTGCGCCCCGCTTGGGAGAAGAATGAGTTTAACCTGGGCAGCTCCATCGAAGACGAGCCCCTGCGCAATTTGCTGATGGGCCTGGGCAGCTGGCGTACGGTGTTTCCCCGTAAGGCCAGCGATGTGGTAGTGCACAAGTTTCTCAAGTACGGCGCGTCGGCCTGGGTGTTGCGCACCAGCCAGGTGGGCGGCCACGACCCGGCGATCGAACCGATCGCGCCGATGACCTTTTAGCCTTTTAAGTAAGACGGTTCGAGCCGCAGCAACGGCGGTTTCTAAGCGCCATTCTCTACGCGCCGGTTCCTATGTGCCCGTTAGCCGGTTCAGGTAGCGCTCGATTAGCAAAATGGCCACGATGTCGTCAATAGGGCGAGAAATTTTGCGCAGCGACTGGGGTACCAGCCCCACTAGCCCCGATGGCGGATACATCTGCCAGTAGCGATCGCGCGCCTCCAGCGTCGTATATCGTTCGTCAACCAGCATAATGCGCGGTGGGTCGGGGAGCTGGCTGAGCGTATCTTTCCAGCCTTGCGAGGCGGTTTGGTCGCCCAGCACCACCATTGAGATCGGGAACCGCTGCCGCAGGGCCGTAATTTCATTTAGCACCGCCTCGGCTGCGACAACCTGCTGGTAGTGCAGCATGCGGTCCAGCCCCATAATGGCGAGGCCGCACTTTTGCCGTCCGGGGTCAAAGCCCAAAATCACCGGTTGAGACAGGGGTGGCGGGGTAGGCTGGCTCACGGGGTTTGGGGGTTAGACTTGCCCCTTCATTGTGCCACCCTGATCCGATTTGCTCAGAAAATTGCGATTTCAGCGATGCAGAGGGCAAATTAGAGGGCTGAGCGCAAGCGTACAAACTGGGGGTTTTGCACTAAACTTAGTCGGCAGCAGCAGATGACGCTGTGGATCCAAAAGATAAGGTGGTCAAAAAGAAATTGCCATAGTACACTTGTTTCAAGCCCGAAGGTTAACGCTGGCCAGTGCACATTAAGCGCGTCGAGTTGTCGCATTTTAAGTCGTTTGGAGGTACGACCCAGGTTCCACTGCTGCCTGGGTTTACCGTTATTTCTGGCCCTAACGGCTCGGGCAAGTCGAATATTCTAGACGCGCTGCTGTTTGGCCTGGGCTTGGCCAGCTCTAAGGGTATGCGGGCCGATCGCCTGCCCGACCTGGTCAACCAGAGCCAGATGAGTCGGCGCGCGACCTCGGAGGCCAGCGTCACGGTTACCTTTGACCTCAGCGATGTGCCCGCCGAACTGCTCATGGAGGGCAGCGACGATGGGGGTAACGGCTCAAATGGCAACGGCAGCCTGGCCAACGGCAACGGCAGTAACGGCCACAGCGAAAACGGCAGCGGCGGCAATGGCCATGCCCCGACGCTAGATATTTCAACCGCTGAAGAACCCGGTGCCAACCTGGTTCCCCTACCCGTGGGTCGCGAGTGGAGCGTGACCCGGCGGCTGCGGGTGACCAGTCAGGGCACCTACACGTCAAACTACTACATCAACGGTGAGCCCTGCACCCTCAATCAGCTCCACGAGCAGCTGCAGCGGTTTCACGTCTATCCCGAAGGCTACAACGTGGTGCTCCAGGGGGATGTCACCAGCATTATTTCGATGAATTCCCGCGAGCGGCGAGAGATCATTGACGAGCTGGCCGGGGTAGCGGCCTTCGATCGCAAGATTGACCAGGCCCGGGGCAAGCTGGAGGCCGTGCGCGACCACGAGGAGCGCTTTCGCATTGTGGAGCGCGAGCTGCAGGCCCAGCTGGAGCGCCTGGCCCAGGATCGGCAAAAAGCCGAAAAGTACCAGCGCCTCAAAGAGACCTTTCAGGCCAAGAGCCAGTGGGAAGCGGTGCTGCTGTGGCAGAGCCAGCAGCGGGCGATCGCCGCCCTGCGCCAAACCCTAGAGCAGGGTGAGGCTAAGTCCACCGCGCTGGCGGCGGCCATTGCCCAGGGGCAGGGGGCAATCGCCACCCTCGATGCCGAACTCGCCACCCTCAACGCCCACATTCGAGCTATGGGCGAAGACGAACACCTAGCCCTGCAGGCTCAGGTCGCCACCCATGAGGCCGAGCTGCGCCAGCTTCAGCGCCAGGAGCAGGAAAACCGCGCCGCTACTAACCAAGCCGCGGCCCAGCGCCGCGACACCGAAATTGCCCGGCAGCAGCAGCAGCGCGATCTGGAACAGGTGGGCCAGGCGATCGCGGCCCTGACAACCGGAGATCTAGTTGCCCTCAGCGCGGCCAAAGACCAGGTGCAGCAGGCCCTAGAAGAGCGCCGCCAGGCCACTCTGGCGATCGCCTCCGCCTCCCAAACCAGCATTCAGCAGCAGACCCAGATGCGCCAGGCGATCGAAGCCCTGCGCCGCGACATTGATCCTCAGCGCACGGAGCAGATTCGCCTGCAGGAGCGACTGCACCAGCTAGAGCAGCAGATTGAAGCGCTTAACGAGCAGAGCAGTACCCTGGGAGACGGTCCCGCTGCCGCCGAGGATGCTAGCCTCACCCAGCGGCTGGCGGCAGCCGAGAAGGCTATCCAAGACACCGCCGCCAAAATTGCCGCCGCCGAGGCGGAACTCTCGGTGCAGCGCGATACCCAGACCCGCCTGCTCAAAGAACAGCGCGACAAGCAGCGCGACCTCGACAAGCTAGAGGCCCAAACCCAGGCCATGCAGGAGAGCCAGGGCACCCACGCCACCCGACTGCTGTTGGAAAGCGGCATGGCGGGCATTAGCGGCTTGGTCGCTCAGCTGGGCAAGGTCGACCCCAAGTACCAGCTGGCATTAGATATTGCCGCTGGAGCGCGATTGGGCTACCTGGTGGTCGAAGACGATCGGGTGGCGGCCCAGGGCATCCAGTTTCTTAAGCAGCGCAAGGCGGGGCGGGCTACGTTTCTGCCGCTCAACAAAATTCGTGCCCCCCGCTTTACCCCGGTGCCCGACTGGAAGCGCCCCGACGGATTTCTCGACTACGCCGTCAACTTAATTGACTGCGACTCGCGCTATCGCGATATTTTTGGCTACACCTTCGGCAGTACCGTGGTGTTCGACACGCTGCAGTCGGCCCGGCAGTACCTGGGCGACTACCGCATTGTCACCCTGGAGGGCGAGATTCTAGAAACCAGCGGGGCCATGACCGGGGGCAACGTGTCGTCGCGCTCCGGCAGCCTGCACTTTGGCACCGTTGAACCCGCCGAGTCTAGCGAGGCCCAGGCCCTGCGCCAGCGGCTGAGCGACATCGAGGTGATGCTGGAACGCTGCGATCGCGACCTCAACACCACCTCCGCCACCCTGCAAACCCTCACCCAGTCTCTGATGGCCCAGCGCCAGCAGTACCGCGAGCTACAGCTGGCGGGCGAGCAGCAGCAGGCCCAGCAGCAGCAGCAGGCCCAGCAGCGTGCCACCCTCGCCACCCAGCTCAGCCAGCACCAGCAAGAGCTAGCCAGCACCCAAACCCGCCTGCAAGAGCTTGCCGAGTCGCTACCCGTACAAGAGGCTGAAATTGCTCGTCAGCAGCAGGCCCTCAGCGAGCTAGAGCAGTCCCAGGCCCACAGCGAATGGCAGCAGGCCCAGGCGGCGGTGGGGCAGCTGGAGGCTCAGCTCAGCGATCGCCAGCAGGAGCTCCAGGCCGCCGAACGCCATCTGCAAGACCTACACACCCAGCGCCAGCAGCTCGATTTGGCCCTCAACCAGGCCCAGCAAACGCTCACGACCCTGGCTCAGCAGCAGGGCGATCGCGACCAGCAGCTCACCCAGATCCAGCAGCAGCAGACTGCTCTAAATAGCGAAATCGCTCAGCTGCGCCAGCAGATGGCGGCTCTCGACCAAACCCTGGCGGCTGAGAAAGCGGCCCGCGACGAGCTAGAGCAGCGCCTGCGCGCTCAGCGTACCCAGACCCAGCAGCAGGAGTGGGAACGCCAAAAATTGATCGAAACCCAGCAGGAGCGCCGTCAGCAGCTGGCCGAGGCCCAGGAACTGCTGACCACCCAGGCGGCAGAGCTGCCCGACCCGCTGCCTGAAATTCCGCCGGAGACCGATTTGGAGGAGTTGCGCAAAGAGCTGCGATCGCTCCAGCGCCGGATGGAAGCGATGGAGCCCGTCAACATGCTGGCCCTCGAAGAGTACAACCGCACCGAAGAGCGCCTGGGCGAACTCACCCACAAGCTCACCACCCTCGAAGAGGAGCGCACCGAACTGCTGTTGCGCATCGAAACGTTTACCACTCTACGCCGCCAGGCTTTTACCGAGGCCTACAACGCCGTCAACGAAAACTTTCAGGCCATCTTTGCCGAACTTTCCGACGGCGACGGCCACCTCCAGCTTGAGGACCCCGAAGACCCCTTCAACGGCGGCCTTAACCTGGTCGCTCACCCCAAGGGTAAGCCCGTGCGACGACTGGCCTCGATGTCCGGGGGTGAAAAATCGCTCACGGCGCTGGGGTTTATCTTTGCCCTGCAGCGCTATCGCCCCTCCCCCTTCTACGCCTTCGATGAAGTTGACATGTTTCTGGATGGGGCCAACGTCGAGCGCCTCTCACGCATGATCAAGCGCCAGGCCGAGTCGGCCCAGTTTATTGTGGTGAGCCTGCGCCGCCCCATGATCGAATCGGCTCAGCGCACCATTGGCGTCACCCAGGCGCGGGGAGCCTACACCCAGGTGCTCGGTATCGACCTACAGGCCCAGAGCGCTACTCTCTAGATGCATCATGTTTCCGTGCAGAAAGATTGATCTCCACAACGCGCCGTATTGATCATCCTCCCAAAGCAGGATTTCTAATTAAGGTCGGTGAAGAAAACGGGCGCTGGTCGCCGCGTCGCGAGTACCCTGGCAACGGGGACGAACATCGGTGACCCCAGAGGTAGCGTGAAGCCATGCTGGTCTACGGAATTTGCTTTATTGTGGGGGGCATTTTTGTCTTTCTGGCTGCCCTAGGCGGGCTCGATGGCGTAGACCTGGCGGGCGATTTCGATGGCGATTTTGATGTTGCTATCGACAGTGATGGCGATGGTAGCCTGAACGATATCGATTTTGGTACCCACCTGGGCGAAACCTTTGCCGCATTGCGCAACCGCTGGTGGCTGCCCTTCCTCAGCCTGCGGTTTTGGACCTTTGCGCTCTGCTTCTTTGGCCTCACAGGGCTGCTGCTCACCTGGGCACAGCCCAATCTGGCCGGGTGGCTAACCACCCTGCTGGCGCTACTGATGGGGCTATTTTGTGGGCTGGTGGCGGCTCTGGTGCTGCGATCGCTCGCCCGGCAGCCGGTCAGCAGCCTGATTCGCCCCGAAGAGTTGACCGGCCAGATCGCCACGGTAGAAATTCCCTTCGATGCCCACAGCCGGGGCAAAGTATATCTGCGCCTGCGCGACTCGACCATCAGCTTTTTCGCCATGACTCAGGAGGAGCGGGAATTTCAGAAAGGAGACGCCGTGCTGGTGGTGGGGTTAGAGCACAACAAGCTGTGGGTAGCCTCCACTGAGGGGTTACAGACCTAGGACTATTGATCAAGGAAATAGCACGCTATGGCGGATGGAATAAGCAGGACCGAGTCGGTAGCGGTGGCAGAGGTAATATCCCCGGTTCCAGTAATCGGGCAGACCGGCAGTCGAGCCCTGGGGGGTGGGGCGATCGCCGTCCTCATCTTTGCCATTTTGATTACTATTTGGGGCGTCAACGCCCTGGTGCAAATTTGTGACCCCAACAAAATTTTGATCATCTCGGGCCGTAAGTACCGCCGCCCCGATGGTGAGACCACAGGTTATCGCGTGATTTACGGGGGGCGTACCTTCCGGATTCCGATTCTCGAAACGGTCAAAACCATGGATCTGACCACCATGCCCGTGCCCATTGAGGTCACTAACGCCTACTCTAAAGGCGGCACACCGCTGGATATTCAAGCGATCGCCAACGTTAAAATCGCCCGCGATGAGGCTCTGGTGGGCAACGCGATCGAGCGCTTTTTAGGGCGAGGGTCCGAAGAAATTGCCCGCGTCGCCCGCGAAACCCTGGAGGGCAACCTGCGGGGCGTGGTGGCTACCCTTACCCCCGAGCAGCTCAACGAGGACCGCCTGGAGTTTGCCGAACGTATTGCCAGCGATGTGCGCAACGACCTGGTCAAGCTTGGTCTACACCTCGACACCCTAAAAATTCAGAGTGTTTCAGATCAAGTCGACTACCTCAACTCCATCGGGCGTCGCCAGATTGCCAACGTGGTACGCGACGCCGAAATCGCCGAGTCCAACGCCGTGGCCGAAGCCGAGCAGATTGAGGCCGACAGCACCCGCCAGGCCGAAGTCGCCCAAACCCAGGCCCGCACCGTTATTCAAGAAAAAGAAAACGAGCTGCGCCGCATCACCGCCGAGGTCGAAAAGCAGGCTCGCATTGAAGAAGAGCGTACCCTGGCCGCCGCCGCCGAAGCCCGCGCCCGTGCTCAGCGGGAGCTACAAGCCATTCGCGCCAACCTGGAGCAGGCGCGATTAGAGGTAGAGCAGGTGCTGCCCGCCAAAGCTCAGCAGCGCGCCCAAGAATTTCAGGCTCGCGGCACTTCCGCCACCCTCGAAGAAAATGCTAAAGCCTCAGCCCAGGCCAGCCAAATGCTGGTCAAGGTGTGGCAGGACACGGGGGTTGACGCCTCCCAAATCTTCCTGGTGCAGCAGCTCGAAATGGTGCTTAAAGAGGCCGGTCGCATTCCGGGTCGCCTCCACCTCGGCCAGGTAAACGTGATCGATAACGGGGACGGCAAGGCGATCGCATCCCTGCTCAATGCCTATCCCGAGATGGTGAAGCAGTTTCTACGGCAGTCCGAAGATATCCTCGGTATTCCCCTGTCCGCCAGTCTGGCGACCCAGGTGCCGCCTCAGCCGAATGCCCCCACTCACTCCTCGGAGAAACTATGAGCCTGATTCTTGCTCTGCTGGTGGTCATGTTTGGCGCTACCGGCAGCCTCCTCTTGATCATTAAAAACCTGTACTACATCTGTCAGCCCAGCGAAGTGCTGATTTTCTCGGGCGATCGCCGCACGGTCAGCGATGGCCGTCGGGTTGGCTATCGCCTGGTCAAGGGCGGCAGCAGCATTCGCAAACCCCTGCTGGAAAAAACCTTCCGCATGGAGCTCACCAACATGATCATCGAGCTGCGGGTCACCAACGCCTACTCCAAGGGCGGCATTCCCCTCAGCGTTGACGGCGTAGCGAACATCAAAATTGCCGGGGAAGAACCCGCTATTCACAACGCGATCGAGCGCCTGCTGGGCAAGAGCCGCGAGGCGATCGAAAAAATCGCCCGCGAAACCCTGGAGGGCAACCTGCGCGGCGTGCTCGCCACCCTCACCCCCGAGCAGGTGAACGAAGACAAAATGGCCTTTGTGCGCAACCTGCTCGACGAAGCCGACGACGACCTGGCCCAGCTCGGCCTGATTCTCGACAACCTGCAAATTCAGAACATCTCCGACGATGTCGGCTACCTCAACTCCATTGGCCGCAAGCAGCGCGCCGACCTGCTGCGCGATGCCCGCATCGCCGAAGCCGAGGCCAAAGCCCAGTCTGCTCTCCAGTCCGCCGAAAACCTCAAGCGCACCTCTCTGCGCCAGATCGAAGCCAAGATTGAAACCACTCGCGCTGACGCCGATCGCCGCCTGCAAAATGCTCTCAGTCAGCGCCAAGCCGCCATCTCCGAGGCCGAATCTGAAATCGCCGCCGAGGTGGCCCGCACCGAGGCCGCACTCGCCGTCCAGCGCGAACGCCGCAACCAGGTCGAGCAACAGCTCCAGGCCGATGTAATTGCCCCCGCCGCCGCCGCCTGTCAGCAGGCCCAGGCCCAGGCCAAAGGCGACGCCGCCAGCATCGTCGAAGACGGTCGTGCCCGCGCCGAGGGCATTCGCGAACTGGCCACCACCTGGAAGGCCGCTGGCGACCACGCGCGGGAAATCTTTCTCTTTCAGAAGCTGGAGGCGCTGCTGGTCAACCTGGTCGCCACCGTGCCCGATGTAGAGGTAGAAAGTATCACCGTGATCGACCCAGGCGGTGGCGGCAGCGCCACTAAGCTAGCCAGCTTCATGGAGCAGCTCAAGCAGGCCACAGGGCTAGACCTCACCCAGACGGTGCAAACCCTGGCCCAGGGCAACTTGCCCTCAGCCCCAATGTCTCCGCCGATGGGCGCTCATCCAGACCAGGGCCCCGAAAGCTAGTGGTCTGTCAAGACCAAGTTTGTAGGTTGGGTGAAACAGAGTGGAACCCAACCTACAGGAACCCTAATTTCTAGTATTGACGCTGCACTAGACCAGTTGTCATCAAGGCTGTCATCATCCGTGGCGCAGGTCGTCTCGCCCGGTCTGGTAGTTCGGTCTTCCCTCCTGTAGAATTAGACGATTCTAGTTAAGATAACTATTCAGGCTAAGGGGTTCTATTGTCTTCTGGCAAGGCGATTCGCCTACAGGCTTGAACTTTCAGCGATCTGTTGTCTCGGTTTACGAGATGGATTAAACATGACCTTAGACAAGTATCGTCTCCGCTCCGACTTCCTGGGTACTCAGGTGATTACCCGCAACTCTGGCCAGCGACTGGGCATTGTCAGCCAGGTTTGGGTTGATGTCGACCAGCGAGAGGTCGTAGCTATTGGTCTGCGAGAAAATATTATGTCTGGGCTAGTGTCGAGCACCCAGCAGGTCATGGCCCTGACCAACATTCGCCAGATCGGGGATGTGATTTTGGTTGACGACGAGGCAGCGCTGGATGACGAAATGAGCGTTGCCCCCTACAGCACGCTGGTCAACTGTGAGGTTATTACCGAAACCGGCGAGCCCTTGGGCCGGGTGCGGGGCTTCAAGTTTGACGTTACCAATGGCCGCATCGAAACTATTGTGATTGCCTCCTTTGGGCTACCCCAAATTCCTGACCAGGTCATCAGCACTTACGAACTCTCCATCGACGAAGTGGTCAGCAGCGGCCCCGATCGCCTGATCGTTTTCGAAGGTGCCGAAGAAAAAATGGTGCAGCTCAGCGTTGGCCTGCTAGAGCGCCTGGGCATTGGCAGTGCCCCGTGGGACCGCAACGACGACAGCGAATACATCATGCCGGTATCGACCGCGAACCAGCTGCCCTCTGGGGTGCAGGTGCCCGCCGAATTTAGCAAAGCTCGACCGGCTGCCGCCGAGGAGCGCTGGAGCGACGACGACTGGGGCGAACCCGAGCGCATTGAAGAACCGCTCCAGGCCCAGCAGCCCGCCGAGCGCTATCAGGCCGCCACCCTCGATGACCAGGGCGGCTACAAAGCCTACGACGCCGACTTCCAAGACGTCACCGAAGATGTCTGGACTGAGGAAGACGAGGGCCAACCCTACGAGCCCAAGCCCCTCAATATTCCCCAAAAGAAAAAGGTCACCGAATACGAAGAGGAGCTGGATTATTAGGGCTAGGTTTAGTGCACATACAGCCTGCCTTCAGCGACCTATCTAAGCGCTAGTTTACTGCGTTGATTTGACCGTTTTAGTCGTGTGGGTTGCTGATCACTTCTTCCACCTGGCTAACAAAAAATGTGAGTTTGTACAGGCGTCTCATTTCTTGGACTAAAAATTGTTCAAGCAGTTCGACCTGTTTGGGCGTGATGGGTTCTGAGGCGCGTACCGTGAGAGAGATTTCGGGCGGGGTAGTTAGCCAGTTAACGTCCATGTCAACCAGGGTGACGCGCTGAAAGGTGAGCGTGCGATCGAGCAGCGCCGTTTTGACGCTGGCTTCTAGCTGGTTCTGCTGGAGCAGCTGCACGGTACTAGCGCCCAGGGGAATAATTAACAGAGTGGTGAAAATTAGCGTGATGCCCAGAGGCCGTCGCGCCCGGCGCACCATTGAGTAACCAAACAGCACAAAGGCCACCATACAGGCCAGGGTAATGCCAAATAAGTTGGTCAGGTAGAGCAGCAAGGCCCCGCGGCTGAGGGCTAAATTGCCCTGCCCCAGCCACAGACCTACTACACAGATAGGGGGCATGAGGGCTACCGCGATCGCCGTTCCCGCCACCGTGCTCGACAGCTTGGGCTCCACCTTAGCCACCCCTGCCAAGGCCCCAGCCGTAATCGCAATACCCAGATCGAGCAGGGTAGGCTGGGTGCGGGCCAGCACTTCGCTGCCAAACTGGGCCACTCCGGTCACTGCCCCTAGCAGCGCTGAGATGGCCACCGCCAAAAGCGAACCAGCGATCAAAGCAAGCATGCTGGCCCGAATCAGAATGCGATCGGCCTCTAGAATGCCTAAGGCCGCCCCGCGAATGGGCAGCATCAGGGGCGCAATCAGCATACCCCCAATGATGACAGCGGCGCTGTTAGCAAGCAGCCCCAGTGTGGCAATGATGCACGACCCTACCACCAGCACCAGGTAATGCCAGCTCAGCTGCGATTCGGTTAACAGGTCTTGGCGAAGGCGGGTTAGATCGCCTGCCGCCGCCTGCCGCCGCATCGGAGACAGAGCATTTTCGACCCAGGCGGCTGCGGCTAAGAACGTATCCCGTAGCCAGGTCTGGACGCTGAGCCAAGCGCGGCAGCTGTGTTGGCCGACGAGCTGGCCCCACCGCAGCAGTTTGAATCGATCAAACTTCAAATTTCAGCCCTCAACCCAGCGGCGCAGTCAACATTGGCACAGCCCCTTCTCAAACATTAAGTCGAATCTGAGCAGCCGTTACCCTCCCCACTACCCGTGGATCGTACCATCGGGCATGGTCGCTCCGGTCAGAATGACATTGGCCAGGGTGGTGCTGCTGATTTCGGCCCGTTCTAAAATAGCTTCGCTGAGGTTGGCGTCGGTGAGATCGGCTCGGCCCAGGTAGGTTTCTACCAGCAGGGCTTTAGTCAAAACTGAGCGGCGCAAGGTAACTCGCGCCAGGTCGGCCCGGCTAAACCGGGAATCGGCCAGGTTGCAGTCATCCATCTGAGCCAGCGCCATGACGGCTTCGGTGAAGTCGGCCCCTCTGGCACTGGTGCGGTTGAGGTTAGCCTGGCTGAGGTTGCTGCGCGGAAATCGGCAGTGGGTCAGATCAGCTGACTCCAAGCAGCTTTGACTGAGATCGACATCGCTGAGGTTGGCGTTGCGCAGCAGCGCCCCCTGGAGGTTTGCTCCCTTCAGGTTGGCATCGCGCAGCACGGCCTCGCTCAGGTTGGCCCCGCTGAGGTCAACATAGGCCAGATCGGCCCCCGACAGATTGGTACCCCGCAGGTCGGCTAAGCGGAGCTTGGCTCCCCGCAGGTTGGTGGTGTACTTGCGGTTTTCCTGACGCAGGTTGGCCCCTCGCAGGCAGGCTCCGGTGAGGTTGGCCCCGCTGAGGTCGGCGTTGCGCAGGTCGGCCCCGGTCAGGTTGGCGTCGAGCAGGTCGGCGAGGGTCATATCGGCACTGCGCAGGTCGGCTCCCTGCAGGCTGGCACCGTGCAGGTCAGCATCGCGCAGCATGGCCGCCGATAGATCGGCCTGGTTGAGGTTGGCACCGCCCAGGCGCGCCTTCGATAAGTTGGCCTGGCGAAACCGCACCCGCGTCAGAAAGGCCAGCATCAGGTTGGCGTTTTCGAGATCGGCCTGCACCAGGTTGGCCCCAATTAAATCAGCCCCGGCCAGATCAATACCAACCAGGGTCTTACCTTTAAAATCCATCTCGCCACGGGCATAGGCATCGAGCAGTTCACGGGCGTTCATATCGAAAACCAGGGGGGCTTAGGCGGAGGATCGAGCGGAGGATCGAGCCACCACGGCGGGGCGATCGCCACGGCTAGTCAACTCGCGCCCAGCGGCAGGGGGGTGAGGCTGACTGGGAACATCGGCCTGCACTGGGGATAGGGGCTCTAGCGGAACGTTGGGATCCTGGGGGTAGTAGGCCCGCATGGCCTGGGTAATGGCGCTAGCCACCTGACCGCTATCGCCAGCCCGGCCCAGGCAGTGGGCAATAATGGATAGCTTACTGTCTAAATCGGTATAGGTGGGGCAATACTCGAAGGTTTGCTCAAGCAGGTCGTTGAGGGTGCGGCGATTGAGGTTAGACCAGTCTTGGGGGGTGTAGCCAAAGGGGCCATGCAGGCAGGAATACAGCAGAATTTTAGCCCGTAGCGGGTTAGCGTACTGAACAATATCGCCCCGCAGGTCAAACAGCGAGGAGCGATCGCGCCGGGGACCACTATCTTCATGGCCTACACCCAGGGGGTTAGAAAGGGTGCCGTGGAGAGTGGTCAAATCGGCGGGCTGCTCAGGGCCAGCCAAACTGGTGAGCGTGGTGTAGCCGCCCTCGCTGCCGCCGGAGGGGCCGGAGGGTTCGGCCAGAGCGGTCGCCTCGGCTAATACCGTCGATTCGGCCAGGGCTGTGGCGTCGGGCCATGCCCCAGACTGGCTTTGGTAGAGGGGCTGAAAGCCCGCCACAATTTGGTTGGCCAGCCGCGTGTACTGCTGGCGTCGGTTGAGGTGCTTGACGATGCGACCCAGGCGGTAGCGCAGATCCTGAGGTTTGGGGGCTACCATCAGCGTCTGCTGAATCAGGGCTGGCAAAGGGATTTGGGTGAGGCGGCTGGGGTCGTTTTCCCAGCTACCGTAGCAGATGCAGTGGAGCAGCTTGCGCAGCCGCAGCGCATCGGGGCTGCGGTCAAACTGGTCGGCAGTGGCCTGACATTGCTCGTCGAGCGAGCGCACCGTTAGCTGGGTAAAGGCTGACTCGGCCCCCTCTGGGTTTTGGAACAGCGATCGCCCGTACCAGGTTTGAAGCTGTTTGAGAATGGTGTCGGTTACCTCGCTGTAGATATCTTGGCGGTTGAGCCCAACGACCACCCGCTTGAATTGAACTTCTAGGTCGGCCAGGGCAGGGTAGCGATCGCGCAGCGACAACAGCAGCACCCTGAGGTCAAACTGTTCTAGCACCTTAGAATCGTTTTCCCAGGCCTGCTGATACGTGGCAAACACCAGTTTTTTAATTCGCAGGCTGTGGGTATGGGTGCTGAGGGTGCGGACAGCGTTGTCCAGCAGCGCCTCGGTGGTCATGGGCAGGGTGCAGGTGTGGTCTTCAGACCCGTGGGGACCGGGCTCGGTGTCTTCGGCCTGGAGGGCCAGCTGGTAGGCGGGCACCGGCTCCTCTATATTCTTGAGGTGCAGCGGCCCGAGGAAGGTGGCATGGAGGGTAAGCCGAGCCTTCACAACGTCATAAATGGTGCGCGATACGCACAGGCCTCGCGGTTTGGCATAGGTTTGCAGGCGAGCGGTGATATTTACCCCGTTGCCCATCACGTCTTGCTCGCTGACCAGAATATCGCCCAGGTGAATACCAATGCGGTGGTCCAGATACTGATCGGGCTCTAGCCCCTCGGCCAAGTCGATCAGCCGCCGCTGCATCTCCAGCCCGCAAGAGACCGCCTCGACAGCACTCAAGAAGTAAATCAGCAGGCCGTCGCCCGTTGACTTGAGCACGGTGCCGCCAAACTCTCGGCAGATATCGCCGATTAGCGTCAGGTCGCGGTCAATTAGTCGCAGAGTGCGCTCTTCGTCGGTCGACATGCGGGTGCTGAAGCCCACCGCGTCGGTGATCATGATGGCAGCGAGCAGGCGTTGCCCCTGGGATAACGATGACACTCGACGTTCCATGGCGACTCGCAATGGTGCACAGCAGGTATGGGCCGCATCCGGGACAGGGGCAGACCCCCAGACGCTCATACTTTACATATTGCCCGTCTAGACCGGGCAACGCGCCAAATAGAGGCCAAAAGCAGAACTGTTTACCCACTCTTCATATCGGCGATCGCCCCACGGGCCATAGAAGCAATGGCCTGGTCGGTTGCCTTGGGCAATTGGTAGTATCGGCCCCCGGCGGTCTTTGCCAATTCTTTACCAAACCCGGTGGAGACAAACTTGCGCTCGGTGTCGATAATCAGGAGCTGATACCCCACCCCGCGAATGCGCCCCGCAATCTCCAGCAGCTCCTGCTTGATGTCGGGCTTGGGGGCGTCGGGCTCCGGCATTTCGCCTAAGGAGCGGGACAGAGGCACGTTGCCGCGACCGTCGGTAATCGCCACAATCACGACGCTGCCCACATCCCCCGACTGCTGGGCGTTGACGCCTACCCGTACCGCCTGGGTCAGGCCGTGGGCCAGGGGCGAGCCGCCGCCGCAGGGCATGCGCTCTAGCCGCCGTCGGGCCATGGCGATCGAGCGGGTGGGGGGCAACAAGACCTCCGCCTGCTCACCCCGAAAGGGAATTAGCGCCACCTGGTCGCGGTTTTGGTAGGCTTCGGTGAGCAGCTCCAGTACGGCCCCCTTGGCCGACTGCATGCGGTTGAGCGCCATCGAACCTGAGGCGTCGACGACAAAAATAATCAGCGATCCGGCCTTGCGGGCCAGGCGCTTGGCGCGAATATCGCCCTGCTCTACAATGACTCGACGGTTGGGTTCGCGATCGCGGCGGGCCTTTTGGTAGGGGGCGGCGGCCCGCAGGGTGGCATCGACCGCAATGCGGCGCACCGGCCCCTGGGGCAAAAAGGGCTTGATATAGCGGCCCCGCTCTTCTGAGAAGATCAGGTTGGCGTTGCCGGATTTGCCCTGGCGACCCATGGTTTGGGCAAACAACAGCATTGACGGGTCAATGATGACGCCCTCGGGGTCAAAGACAAACTCCTCAGGAATGCTGGGGGGGCTGTCGTCCTCGTCGGGGGTGTCGTCGTCCTCCTCTTTATCCTGATCCTGATCTTCTGTATTGTCCTGGGGTTCGTCTTGATCCTGGTTGGAGGGCGGTGGGGGTGGGGGTGGGGGCGGCTCTTCCGGCATGTCCTGGGGCAGTAGAGACCGGGGCACAATTACCAGCTCCACCGCCACCCGCAGGTCGTCGGCACTCACCTCAGCGCGGCCCTCCAGGGCGGCGTGGGCCTTGGCCACCCGCACCGCAAACAGCTCGGCCCGATGCCCCTGAATCCCCCCCCGCAGCGCCTCCGTCACCAGGTACTGAATCTGCTCCCGGCTGATGGTGACCTCCTTGAGCCACTCCCGCGCCAGAATGATCTGGGTTCTGAGGGCGTCGATCTCGTCGGCGTAGGCGGCAATCACCGCCTGGGGATCGTTGGCAAACTGGGTCGACTGCTCCACGGCTGCCACCCGATCTTCAAGGGTCATGGCCCCGTCGGCAGAGAGGGCGATCGCAATGCGATCGAGCAGGTGCTGGCGCAGCGGCCCGGCCTCGGGGTTGTAGGTAGCAATTAGCAGCGGTTCGCAGGGGTGCTGAAAGCTCAGCCCCTCGCGCTCGATCTGGTTGCGGCGGGCGGTGAGGGAGGCCAGCAGCAGGTTAGCCACCTGGTCGTCGAGCAGGTTGATGTCGTCAACGTAGAGCACGCCCCGGTTAGACTCGGCTAGCAGCCCCGGTTGAAACACGCTCTCTCCGGCCTGAATCGAGCGCGCCACATCGACTGAACCCAGCAGCCGATCCTCGGTGACGCCCAGCGGAATTTGCACAAAGGGGGCGGGAATAACGCGGGTGGGCAGGTCGGCAGGATCGGGGGCGKMGYYGRWKSGATYRCKGKWTNNYGRTCNWTYCYWCANKTTKYKKKKYSRWGSRGWMGRCGNNGCAKMMGRRAYCCTSRRWTRYCTCRWKGGNNNGGRGMWGNGARYWRGWGNCANGCGCTCGGGCCATAACCGACTTGGCCGTGCCGCGGCGTCCGGCAATGACAACCCCACCCAGGTTGGGGTCGACCGCCGCCAGCAGCAGGGCCATTTTGATCGCTCCCTGCTCGACCACCGCCGCCAGGGGAAATACAACCGGAATTGGGGAATCTACTGTAGCCGTCATGGCGCAGGCAACGTACTCAGAATGGGCAAGAGGTCAGTCTTTTACCTTATCAGGAATTGCCAAACCCTACCCCTGTCCTGGCCAGGGCCAGACCGAATAGATGGCCCCCGCAGGTAGCCAACCACCCTGCCCGTACCCGCATTGTGTTGCATTATGTTGCAAACGGTTTCCAGCCTCCGTATTTTCCTCAGTCAAAACCTCTACTGAGCCAGCAAAACCTCCGTTATTTCAACATTGGGAAATTACTGACTATCCCCCATGCTATTGAGTAAACCTACTGTTGCCGGGATTGTTCCCCCGGTAATGGCCCCACCCACCGCAATTGTTCCTGCCCTATGAGCGTTTCCCCCCGCCTCGATTCCCTGGCCTCTTTAGCGGCTGTGYCAACCTTAGCCATGGCCTGTAAGCTGCTATTTGACCGCGATCTGTATGCGCCCTGCCACATTCGCGTACCCGATACCGACCAGCGACTGTCGGCTATCTATGTGGACAATCAGTTCTACAGCTTTCTTAAAATTGTGCCGGAGGCG
Source organism: Nodosilinea sp. LEGE 06152 (assembly GCF_015207525.1). Taxonomy (GTDB): domain Bacteria; phylum Cyanobacteriota; class Cyanobacteriia; order Phormidesmidales; family Phormidesmidaceae; genus Nodosilinea. The sequence goes on along the minus strand of NZ_JADEWR010000009.1, from coordinate 243,416 downwards.
CGCAAGGCAATTGATGTTGTGCTGCGGTTAGGTAAACGAGACAACACCGCAGCGATGACGCTGACTCGCCGGGGCTATGCGGTCTGGGCCCACGAACCCGGCGCGCGCTATGCCCCCCCGACCCGTCAGCCAAACTATGGTATTCGCCCCGTGTTTGGGCCTCAATCCTGCCTGATAGCAGTTGATAAGAGCGCCTACCAGACCTGCCGACTGCAGGTGCCCGATGTTACTAAACCGCTGATGGCGCTAACCTACAACAACCGCTACTACAGCTTTTTTAAGCAAGACACTGACGCGGCTCGGGTACTGGAGATTGCGGCCAAGCTGGCTCGCCGAGGCGACGAAACGCTGCTGGTAATCGAGCCGCCTACGCTGACTCTGGCACTGCTAGAACCCAATGGCCGTATCGTTTAGGGTGATGACGGTAGGCTGTATACAAAAAGATGTGTCGGGGGTAGCGTGATCCTCTAAGGTTGTAGTCTGGAACCTCTTTTGCGCTATCCCTGGTACTGGAACGTTTGCCATGACTGACTCTACCGAAACTGTCACAGTCTTTATTTGTGGTTCGGCCCTGCGCGGTCAGCCCGACAACCAAAATTTGCAGAATGCCGAGTTTGTGGGAGCGACCGAAACGGCTCCCATCTACCGTTTGCACGCGGTGAAAGAGGGCTGGCATCCCGGCATTTACGAGGTTGAAGCCGATGGGATTGCGATTCCGGGGGAGCTGTATGTGATGACGGCGGAGCAGTACGCTTACCTGAAAGACAACGAGCCGCCGCACATGTATCCCCATGAGGTCAAGCTGGTGGATGGGGGAACTGCGATCGCCTTTCTCTACCCCAAAGAACTGATTGATGAGCACAGCTGGCCCGATATTTCGAGCTACGGTGGCTGGGCCGCCTACAAAGCCGCGACAGCGTAAGCAAAAAAATGTCTTTTGGTTAAATAGCTAAGGCGGTTAGGAGTGCCGTTCGCCCCTGGCCGATCTTGCTGGGTTAGCTAAAGTTTTAGGCACTTTTAAGCTCTAGGAAGACCTTAGAGTGTGAACGCTTTTTTGCCTGGCCGATAATGGCGGCATGGGCGTAGCCCTGGCAATGTAGATCAGACAGACAAGCTTGGGCGGCGGCAGCAGGTATAGAGGCAAGCAGCCCGCCTGCAGTCTGAGGGTCAAATAACAGCGGGTAAAGGGGGTGGCTGGATTCAGCAGGATCTATAAATTCGGCGGCGTGGAGGTTTTGGGGCTGGAGAGTACTGGCAATGCCTGCGGCCAAGGTTTTAGCGGCACCCGCTAGAACGGGGAGCGCATCGAGGTTTAGGGTGGCGGCGACCTGAGAAGCGCGCACCATTTCGAGCAGGTGCCCGGCCAGGCCAAAGCCGGTGACATCGGTGCAGGCCGTAGCTCCGTGGGTGCGAAAGATGGCAGCGGCGGCCTGGTTGGGGGTGAGCATGTGGGCGATCGCCGCTTCAATCCACCGACCCTTGGCTTTACCCTGCATGTCGGCGGCAAATAATGTACCCGTGCCCAAGGGCTGAGTGAGAATCAGCACATCGTTGGGCTGCATGCCCCCTTTGCGCAGCAGGGCATCGGGGCTGGCGATGCCGTTGCAGGCAAAACCCAGGGCCAGCTGAGGGCCTACAACGGTGTGGCCACCCACCAGCGGAGTATTAGCGGCCAGCAAACCTTTGTAGGTGCCCGCTAGAATTTGGTAGAGCGTGTCGGCCTGCTTAGCTGGGGTGGCGTAGGGCACCTGCACCAGGGCCAGCACCGTGTGGGGCTGGGCACCCATGGCGTAAAGATCCCCCAGGCAGTGTTTGAGGCAAATCTGGGCAAGGATAAACGGATCGTCGATTAGTGCAGTGAAGTAATCGACGGTCTGCACCATGACCTGCCCTGGCGGCACGGTGACTACGGCTGCATCGTCGGGGGCGTCTAGACCAATTAACACGGCGTCGCTGGCCACCTCGGGAAAGTCTTGGCGTACCCGACGGAGGGCTTCGGTCAGGGCGGTGCTGCCCACCTTAGAGCCGCAGCCTGCGCAGGGCGGCGGTGGCTTGATCGCTGGGGCGGGAGTTTTAGCTGGCGGCATCTGACCGACGGGCAGGTTGCTAAAGCGGGCCATGAATTTGCGATCGATGTGGTCTTTCCAGCGGTGGGCCAGGGGTGACTGGATTGACAAGAGACCGCGATCGGCGATCGCACTGCCGTCGCCGGTTTCGATCAGGCTGAGAAACTGACGCTGGGGGCGAAAGGGTTTGAGCGGCTTGCCCTGCACAGAGCGGCGCAGGTTGTCGGTCAGGGGCGGCCCCTGGCGCACGGCAAACACCCCGGCTTTGGGACGGGGATGGTTCACCATGGTGGCCACGTCGCCCACCGCAAACACGTTGGGGTGAGAGAGGGTTTGCAGGGTATCGCTCACCTGGATAAACCCTTGGTCAGTGAGTGAGAGGCCAGACTCTTGGAGCCATTCGGGGGCGGCGGCGCTGGTGACCCAAAAGACGCGATCGCACTCCACCGCCAGCCCCGATTTTCCTATCACCACCCGCTGATCGCTGCCTTCGTTCAGACGAATTTCCTTGACTTCTTCGCTGAGGTGAAGGTGAATGTGGCGCGATCGCAGCACCCGCTCCAACCGGCGGCGCGTCCACCGATTGCGTTCGGCAGCGAGTTCTTCGCCCCGGTGAAACAGGTGCATCGCTAGGTTAGTCGTTGGTTGGCCCAAGGTATCTAGCAGCCCCAGCAGCCGTTCCTGCAGACCAATGGTTAGCTCCACGCCGCCTACACCACCGCCTACCACCGCTAGGGTGAGTGGTTTTTGAGGATTCGCCGCCACGCTTTCCACCAGGTGTTGCCACTGGCGCAGCAGAGCGGGCACCGGCTTGGCCGCGATCGCATATTCCGCTGCCCCCGGCACCGACAGCGTTGCCGGGGTGCTGCCCGTGTCAACCGACAGCACATCGTAGGCAAGGGGGGGATGGTTGGCGCACAGCACCCGCTGCTGGGCCAGGTCGAGCCCCACCGCGCGATCGACAATCAGGCGGCACTGGGCAAAGCGGGTGAGAGGCCGCAGGTCTATGTGGGCTTCATCAAAGCTGTAGCGCCCGGCCACATAGCTGGGCAGCATGCCCGAGTAGGGCGTGTCGACCAAGTCCGTCAGCAGAGTTAGCCGCACCCCCGGCAGGGGAGCCATACCCCAGCGCCGCAGCACCAGGGCGTGGGTGTGGCCGCCGCCCACTAGCACCACATCTGTTGTCAGGGTTGGTTCAACCTGCATCACGATCTACCGCTACCCATAAACTGCTGCCCCTTGACCTAATGTATGCCCACTGGGGCTAGACTTGCCTATCGCTCGGGTGATGGAGGCGAAAACCTGCCCCGATAAAGTAGTCGATAGGAGCAGAACTTAGGGAGGCTAGTATGCCTTTACATCGACTCAAAGATTACTATCCTGACTACAGCGAAACCCTAGCTGACGGGCAAATGGATAGAATCGGTTCCTATTCTGTCTACGCCCAGGGTGAGGACAAGGTGGGTTCAGCCAAAGACTTACTGGTCGACGACTCCGGTTGTTTTCGCTACTTAGTCGTAGATACCGGACCCTGGATTTTTGGCAAGAGCGTACTGCTGCCCATTGGCCTAGCCCGGTTTGATTACGATCAAAACCGCATCTATGTAGATGATTTGACTAAATCACAGGTTGAACATCTGCCCAAATACAACGACGACATGGTGGTAGACGAACACCACGAAGAGCAAGTTAGGAAGGTGTACCAACCCATTGCTCAGGGTCGTTCTAACCGTCAATTTTTAGGTAACAACTACGGTGCTGACCGGCAAACCCAGGTGGCTGCGGGAGATCTGCGCCGCATGCCGCCGCTTGGCAATACCGGGGCCACTGGCGCAGATGAAGGCGACCTGCGGCGAATGGGGCCTCTGACCGGAAGCGATCGCACCACCGTAGAAAACCGACCAACCGCTGTCCACAACGCTGACATGCCTCAGCACAGCCCCAGCATCTACGACCAGGAAATGAGCTACTACGGCCTCAGCGAAGAAGATAATCACGGCCTTTTGCGTTCTTACGAAGAGCGTTTGATCGCGCGTCGTTATCAATAAAATTAGCCGCGCCTGGAGTAGCTCATAGCGGTTCCTGAATGGAAAATGCTGCACATGCTACAACACTGATTTTCCTTGAGGAAAGGGTAGGGAAAGCCTGCCCAAAGTCTTTTTAAGGGCGGCAGAGTTTTATAACAAAAGTCTGCCGCCCTCGCTCTTCACCTGGTACCCGCCAACCCAGTTGAGCAATTACGATTTTCTTAAAACTCGATGCTGTCGGGGGTGCGGGGGAAGGGGATGACATCGCGGATGTTGCCCATGCCGGTCATAAACTGCACCAGGCGCTCGAAGCCGAGGCCAAAGCCCGCGTGGGGCACTGTGCCAAAGCGGCGCAGGTCGAGGTACCACCAGTAGTCTTCCAGGGGCAAACCCGCCTCGACAATGCGGCGCTCCAGCACGTCGAGGCGCTCCTCTCGCTGGGAGCCGCCAATGATTTCGCCCACCTTGGGGGCTAGCACGTCCATCGCTGCCACGGTCTCGCCGCCGTCATTGAGGCGCATGTAAAAGGCTTTGATGCCGGTGGGGTAGTCGGTGACGATGGTGGGCTTTTTGAACAGGTCTTCCGCTAGATAGCGCTCGTGCTCCGACTGTAGGTCAATGCCCCACTCGACCGGAAACTCAAAGGTTTTGTCGGCTTTCTGCAGCAGCTTCACCGCGTCGGTGTAGGTGATGCGCTCAAAGGTGTTGTTGATAATGTTGTCGGCGGTAGCTAGCACTGTGTTGTCAATGCGATCGTTGAAAAACTCCATATCTTCAGGGCAATGCTCCAGCACCGAGCGGAAGATGTACTTGAGAAATTCTTCCGCCAGGTCCATGTTGCCGATCAGGTCACAAAAGGCTTTTTCCGGCTCCACCATCCAGAACTCGGCCAGGTGGCGGGAGGTATTGGAGTTTTCGGCCCGGAAGGTGGGGCCAAAGGTGTAGACATCGGTAAAGGCCATCGCCATAATTTCGGCTTCGAGCTGGCCGCTGACGGTGAGGTAGGCGGGCTTGCCAAAGAAATCCTGGCTGTAGTCTATGGAACCGTCTTTAGTTTTAGGAGGATTGGCTAAATTCAAACCCGTGACGGCAAACATTTCGCCTGCGCCCTCACAGTCGCTGGCGGTAATGATGGGGGTGTGAATCCAGAGAAAGTTGCGATCGCGAAAGAACTGGTGAATTGCCTGGGCGCAGGCGTTACGCACCCGAAAGACTGCCCCCAGCGTGTTGGTGCGCGACCTGAGGTGCCCCAGCGTGCGCAGGTACTCAAACGAGTGGCGCTTTTTCTGCAGGGGGTAGGTCTCCCCGTCGGCGGTGCCGAATACGGTAATCGAGCTGGCCTGCAGCTCAACCCGCTGGCCCTTACCGGGCGACTCTACCAAAGTGCCGCCAATCTCCACCGAGGAGCCGGTAGTGAGGTCTTTGACCACCGTGTCGTAGTCGGTCATGTCGGCGTTGAGCACCACCTGTAGCCCCACCATCGACGATCCGTCGTTCACCTCCACAAAGGTAATTCCTTTGGCCTCGCGCTTGGTGCGCACCCAGCCCTGGACGGTAGCGGTGTGGCCCGGTTCACCAGCGTGCAAAATGTCTCGAATGCGCGGCATAGTCGTAGGGGGTTCTGTAGTAGGTTGACACAGGTTGTTACCTATTCTGACCCACTGCGGCCCGTCCGGGCATGGCCAGCGGCAACAAACCTCGGGGGGCGATCGCGGGTTTACAGCCTCGGCATGGCTAATCGCCAACAGGGTTGCCTCCTAAACCTGGGGGGAGTGGCGTCTCAAAGTCCCTGGAATGCGAGTCTTTAGAGAGCGACGCGAGGCTATCGCCACTGCAGATCTATGCCTCAAGTCAGCAACACCTGCGCCCAGTTTCCCCAGGGCAGCCTTTAGGGAAGCTGAAAGAACCGGCAAACGTAGTTGTAGCTACAAAAGCCCCCATCCTTTGCCCTTACTATCCAAAGTGCAAATTTCCCTAGGTTTTCACTGTTGGTTGTCGCCAGAGCCTAGAGATTTAGATGACGTCTAGGAGCGAAGAATTGGCGACAACACCCGCAACGGTAATGTCTCTCCACAGAATGGTTACGTGGGCTTTTGGGTTCAAATCTTTCAAAGTTTGTCAGTCTCGGTATCAGTTTGGTGCAGGGTGCTGGATGAGCCTTAAATTTGGCCAGCCGCTCTAGACAGCAACCCAGACCAGCTATATCAGCGACGTTGGGTTTGTCTGAGGGGTTCTTTTAGACCACTAAGACGATAAGCATGACAACCAGAGATTTCCCGTCAAGGGGTTGCCAGTTTCTGCCGTTGTGATGTGGGTTCTCTAAGGCTGTCTAACGGTAAACTTCTCAGGCTTTTCTAATGCCAAAGCAGGGGCGATCGCCCTCGTGTAGCAGCGTTAGTTATCCCTGTTTGGGTGATAAGCGCACGTCTTGTCGGCGGGTTTGGGCCAGCTGGCTACTTGCTTCTTCACAATCTGGCGCAGGAGGTGGGCCTGCCTAGATTGACCAAAATGTTACGCCCCACGGTCATAATGCATTCAATTACTAGGAGATTGTTATGAGTGGAAACGAGCTGCGCGCCCAGGCCATTGCCAGCATTGCTAGCCGTCCTAAGGTGGCGGTAAACACACCAGGGCGGCTCGAAGACCTGTGGGCCAAAGACGTTTTTAGCCTCAGCAAAATGCAGGAGTGTTTGCCCAAGTCGGTATTCAAATCGCTGCAAAAGACCATCACCACCGGGGCTACCCTCGATATGTCGGTGGCCGATGTAGTGGCGGTGGCTATGAAAGACTGGGCCATCTCTAAGGGGGCGCTTTACTACTCCCACATGTTCTACCCGCTCACTAACGCCACCGCCGAGAAGCACGACGGCTTTATTTCAGTACAGAGCGATGGATCGGTGATCTCAGAATTTTCAGGCAAGGTGCTGGTGCAGGGCGAGCCCGATGGGTCAAGCTTCCCCAACGGCGGCATTCGCTCTACCTTTGAGGCCCGGGGCTACACCGCCTGGGATGTGACCAGCCCCGCCTTCGTGATGGAGACCGACAACGGCGTCACTCTCTGCATTCCTACGGTGTTTGTGTCGTGGACTGGGGAAGCGCTGGACAAAAAAACCCCGCTGCTGCGCTCCAACGCCGCCATGAGCAAGGCCGCTACCCGCGTCCTCAAGCTGCTGGGCCACAGCGAGGTAGCCCCGGTCAACTCCAGCTGCGGCGCTGAGCAGGAATATTTCTTGGTCGATGCCAGCTTCGCCACCGTGCGCCCGGATCTTCTGCTGGCGGGCCGCACCCTGTTTGGCAAGTCGCCCGCCAAGGGTCAGCAGTTTGACGACCACTACTTCGGCGCAATTCCTGAGCGCGTGCAGATCTTCATGCAGGATGTGGAGGAAAAGCTCTACCGCCTGGGCATTCCGGCCAAAACTCGCCACAACGAGGTGGCCCCCGGCCAGTTTGAGATCGCCCCCTTCTTTGAGGCCGCCAACGTCGCCAGCGACCACCAGCAGCTGATCATGACCGTGCTGCGCAACACCGCCAAAAAGCACGGCTTTCTGTGCCTGCTGCACGAAAAGCCCTTTGCGGGCATCAACGGCTCGGGCAAGCACGTCAACTGGTCGGTGGGCAACGCCACCCAGGGCAACCTGCTCGACCCCGGCGATACGCCCCACTCTAACGCGCAGTTTCTGGTGTTCTGTGGCGCAGTAATTCGCGGCGTGCACAAGTACGGGCCGCTGATGCGGGCAGTTATTGCCAGCGCCAGCAACGACCACCGACTGGGGGCCAACGAAGCCCCGCCCGCGATTATTTCGATCTACCTGGGCAGCCAGCTGCAGGATGTGTTTGACCAGATCGCCTCGGGGGAAGTCACTGGCTGCCAGGCTAAGGGCGAGATGGATCTGGGGGTGCCCACCCTGCCAAAATTTACTAAGGATGCGGGCGATCGCAACCGCACCTCTCCCTTTGCCTTTACCGGCAACCGGTTTGAGTTTCGCGCGGTGGGCTCGGGTCAGTCGGTCTCGGGGCCGCTGGTGGCGATGAACACCATTTTGGCCGACTCGCTCGACTGGATGGCCGATCAGCTGGAGGCCAAGTTGAACAGCGGCGTAGAGCTCAACGTCGCCATCCACGACATTCTGCGCGATGTGATTCGCGACCACGGGGCCGTGGTGTTTAACGGCAATGGCTACTCCAGTGAGTGGCACGAAATGGCCGTCAACGAGCGGGGCCTGCTCAACCTGCGCACCACCGCCGACGCCCTGCCGGTGCTGCGTGAGCAGTACATCGAAGACCTGTTCTCCAAAGAAAACGTGCTCACTCCGGTAGAGTTGGGCAGCCGCTTTGAGGCCTACTCCGAGCAGTACATTCAGCACATCGAGGTCGAGGCCAAACTGGTAATCAGCATGGCCAAAACCATCATCTACCCCGCTGCCATGCGCTATATGGGCGAACTGGCTAAAACCATCGACAGCCTCAGCGGTATGGGCATTGAGTTTGGCAAAGACAGCGTGGTCAAGGTAGCCGAACTCACCCAGTCGATGATGGCCTCGGTGGGCGAGCTGAGCGATATGATGACCAAACACTTCATGTCGGTAGAAGAGCACATGCAGTTCTGCGCTCAAACCATTCGCCCTCTGATGGACCAGGTGCGGGAGTATGCCGATGTCCTCGAAGGCGAAGTGGCCGACGATCTCTGGCCCCTACCTACCTACCAGGAGATGCTGTTTATCAAGTAGGGGCAAACGGTGGTTTGCCCTCACGAGGGATTTTGCATGGTTAGTTCTGTCCATTGCAAAAATTCTCGTTTCTGATGCCGGGCATGCGTTTAGTTCTTTGAAGCCCTCAGCTATCTCTCTTTCAGAAAGCGGCTGGGGGCTTTATATTGCGTATGGATTGAACTTCTGTTGTGTTTTTAAGACGTCCTTATGCGCTATTCCAGCACGGTCGAGCTTGCTGAAATTGAGCGATGGACTATCAGGGATGGCTTCTCAGAGCCTTACCACAAAGTCATCTTTAGTCTGATCTCAGATGGAATCCCAGCCAGTCAGCTAGTGGTTTGGGTGCACCCGGCCTATCCCGAAGACGATCTCGTTCGCGTGGCTCGTACCTTTGCTTACAGTAGGCTAGATGCCTTGTCAGAAGCTGCAAGGGAAGATGCCTTCTCTGAGGATGAGATTCAGGCACTTTGGGAAAGCGTTAAGCCCAATAACTTTATGGCGCAGTAAAGTTGTTTATGCCTCGCCAATTCCTGCCATTGCCCTGTGAGTAAGACCAACGCCGCCCGCATTCTCGATCGCCTCAAGCTGCCTTACCAGATTTTGGAGTACGAGGTCGACCCCGACGACCTGGCCGCCGAAAGCACCGCCGAGAAGCTGGGCCTGCCGCCGGAGCAGGTATTTAAGACCCTGGTGGCCAAAGGCGATCGCACGGGGGTCTGCCTCGCTGTCATCCCCGGCAGCGCCCAGCTCGATCTAAAGGCCCTGGCGACCCTGGCGGGCGATCGCAAAACCGATACTGTACCGCTCAAAGACGTGCAGCCCCTCACCGGCTACATTCGCGGTGGCGTCACCGCCCTGGGTACTAAAAAAGCCTACCCAGTTTACGTGGATGACTCGATTCTGGCCTTTAAGACCGTGGCGGTATCGGCTGGCAAGCGGGGGCTCATGCTGTGGCTAGCCCCCCAGGATTACTTAGCGGCGACCCAGGGAACTGTCGGTGTCCTGGTCAAGAACCATCCCCAGTGACGTCCTCCTACCCCTATAGAAAAAGGGCATCTCCTTAGAGATGCCCCTTACTGCTCCAGCTACAGCACAAAGCTGAGGTGACGGCAAAAGTTGATTAATAGTCAGTGTTGGCCTTGTTACCACCCATGCATACCAGGCAACCTCTCCGTAGTCGGCTTTCTAAGCATCAGCCTACTCTTCAGTTACCGAGCTGACTCGATGGTTAGGCAGTCGCTAGGCTAACTGGTGCAGCTCATCCTCAAGCTGCTGCAAAAGCTGGTCGTTGCCCTGGGCCCGTGCCACCTCAATGCGATGCTGAATCGATCGCTGAATGTTGACGCGATGGGCCTCTGCGGCCTCCCTCAGCAGCTGCCGCCGGGCCTGCAAACCGCGGCCGGGAGCCACCCGCCCAGCCTGAAAAATCGGCTGACGCTGGGAAGCCGCAACCGGAGGCTGCACTTGCCCGTAGCAATTGGTGCTGTAGGCGACCCCACGGTAAGTGTAATTGCCAATCGGCTGAGTCACCGGCAAATGGCTGACGTAGGAAAACTTGAGGGGACGCCCCCGGTATTGCCCAGTTAGCTCACTCTCACTCACTTCGAGCGACGGTGGATTGTAGTCGTATTCCACACCGCGATAGCAGAGTTTCATATAATGTCTCCTGTTGACCAAGGATTTAACAAACTGCGTAAGCAGGGTGCGTTCCTTCAGGAGTCAGTCTCCTTACTTCCGTCTAGGGCTAGTGGAGCAGCTACCCCACACTTGCCAACAAGATGAACGTCAACGTATTCAACGTATTCTGTATTCAATTTTACCGAATATTCCTGATGTCAACAAGTCATGGCATTTGATTTTCAGTGAATATCTATCCCCAGAAAGAGCTTGCTGAGCAAGGGATTGGGGCGAAGGTAGGGGCGATCGCCCGGCTGCAATTCTTTACGTAGCCGCGCCAATCTTTATCCCCCTTTGCTCAACCTTCAAAGAACAGCAATTTACACTATGCTGAAGATGTAACAGTTACTTAACAACTGTCTGCTACACCTCACGGGGTTTCCCCTCCTATGAAATGCACTATTAACCGTCGGGCGCAGTTTTCTGCCAGTCACCGCTACTGGCTACCAGAGCTTAGCGATGCCGAAAACGCTCGACTGTTTGGCCCCTGCACCAACTTCCCTGGCCACGGCCACAACTACGTGCTCTACGTCGCCATGGAGGGCGACCTCGACGAGTACGGCATGGTGCTCAACCTCTCCGATGTCAAGCACGTGATCAAAAAAGAAGTCACCGCCCAGCTCGATTTCGCCTACCTCAACGAGGTCTGGCCCGAGTTTCAGCACACGCTACCCACCACAGAATTCATCGCCAAGGCAATTTGGGATCGCCTCGCCCCCCACCTGCCCATCGTCAACATTCAGCTTTTTGAACATCCCGAACTCTGGTCCGACTACTCAGGTAACGCCATGGAAGCTTTGCTCACCGTCAGCACCCACTTCAGCGCCGCTCACCGCTTGGCCTCGCCCCGGCTCAGCTACGAGGAAAACTGCGAAATCTACGGCAAGTGCGCCCGCCCCCACGGCCACGGCCACAACTACCACTTAGAGGTCACCGTCAAGGGCCAGATTGACCCCCGCACCGGTATGCTGGTCGACCTAGTTGCGCTGCAGGCTGCGATCGATGAGCACGTAGTCGAGCCCTTTGACCACACCTTCCTCAACAAAGACATCCCCTACTTTGCCGAAGTGGTGCCTACCGCCGAAAACATCGCCGTCCATATTCGCGACTTGCTGCAAGGGCCGATCGCTGAGCTGAGAGCCAGCCTGCACAAGGTAAAGCTGATCGAAAGCCCCAACAATTCCGCCGAAGTCTACGCCTCCGTACCCAGCAATGGGGCTGCGACCACCTCCGCCCCTGAAGAACTGGCGGCTGTGTAGCCTGCACAGGTTAAGCACTTTGCCCCTCTTCTAACCCGGTACCCAGCTCAAGCGGTCTGCTAGGGTTTCCCGCCTCGGCGGGGTGCGCTAGTGCCCTCATAGGTTTCGTAGGCCGCCACAATCCGCTGCACCAGCGGGTGGCGCACTACGTCGGCCTGGTTGAGCTGGCAAAAGTCAATGCCGTTAACCCCCTGCAAGATTTTTTGGGCTACCGCTAGGCCGGAGGTTTGATCGCTGGGCAGGTCGGTTTGGGTGACATCGCCGGTCACCACCATGCGCGATTTAAACCCTAAGCGGGTCAGCACCATCTTCATCTGGCCCGGAGTTGTATTTTGAGCCTCATCCATAATTACAAAAGCGTTGTTGAGGGTGCGACCTCGCATATAGGCTAGGGGAGCCACTTCGATGATGCCGCGCTCCATCAGGTTGGCAATTTTTTCGGGGTCAACCAGCTCGTGGAGCGCGTCGTAGAGGGGGCGCAGGTAGGGGTTGACCTTCTGCTGCAGGTCGCCGGGTAAAAAGCCCAGCCGTTCGCCAGCTTCTACCGCCGGACGGGTGAGAATCAACCGCTCAAACTCGTTGTTGAGCAGAGCCTGCACCCCCACCAGGGTAGCCAGAAAGGTTTTGCCGGTGCCCGCTGGGCCAATACAAAACACCATATCGGTGCTGCGCAGAGCCTTGACGTACCGCTTTTGGCGAAAGGTCTTGGCCCGAATTACCTCACCTCGGCGGGTGCGAGCCACCACATCCTGGTGAATGGCCTGAAGTTCGTCAACGCGATCGGTATCGAGAGCCTGACGAGCCGTCATGATGTCGGCGCTGGTAACGGGCTGGCCCTGGCTCCACAGGGGCTCTAGGGCCTGCACCAACCGCTGGGCCAGAGCAACGCCATTGTCTGTGCCCGCAACAAATAACTCCTGACCGCGCAACACTAGAGATGCTCCAGTTTGGCTAGCCAGGAGTTTGAGGTTTTCGTCGCGGTAACCAGCCAGAGCCAGAGCACCCTCCAGGCTGGGCAATTCAATCTGCAGGGGAGTAGACATCCAAACCAGTTGCCTAACGTTTAGGCTTATGTATAACCATTCTAGGGTTTTGGCCGCAGCTGTGGCTTTGGCTTACCGGGCGATCGCTGCGATGCTGCGGAAGGCCTGCGGTCAGAACCACTGTCTGACTCCGAGGCACCGTAAACATCTACGTAGGCCGACCACCCCGATAGCGCTGCCGTAGCGCGCACGATGGTGCGAATAGCCTGAATATTGCGCCCGCCCCGACCAAAAACCTTCCCTCGCTCATCGCCCTTAAAGGCGATTCTGATCCACACTTTGGCCTGAACTGGGTTTTCTTCGCAATCAATGCGCAACGAGTCGGGCGAGTCTAAAAAGGGCTCTACCAGAAACCGAACCAGACCTGGGAAATCCGGGCTATCCATGTCGGGGGTGGGGGCTAAAGACAGTGAACGATCTAGGCTTCGGCCTTAGCTTCGACCTTGGCTTCAACCTTGTGCCGCTCGAGCAGGTTGGCTTTTTCAAGGATGTGCCGCACGGTTTTGGTGGGCTCAGCACCCTGCTCCAGGCGGCGCGTGATGGCGGGAACGTCCAGTCGAGTTTCGTCAGTGCGAGGGTTGTAAAAGCCAACTTCTTCCAGAGGGCGACCATCACGACGGGCCGCGCTGTTGATGACCACGATGCGGTAGCTGACTTCCCGCTTTTTACCGAAACGCTTGAGTCGAAGCTTAATCATAGGGTTTAGAGCAACAATCGTAAGGGTGAAAGAGTTCTCAAATGGATGATGACGAGACAGCCAAACTGAATCCACAAGTTTCTAATCCTAGCATTAGAAACCCCTGACAGCAACGGATCGGCCAAAAGACAGGTTTCGGTGCAGCTCTAGGTCTGGTGAGCTGCACCCTGCCAATTTGCCCCAGGCTTTTGGTCTAGTGCTTGGAGTTTGACACATTGGGCTAGGCGTTGGGCGAGCCCTAATCTTTGTATCTGGTCTTTGTGCCCTAGTCTTCGTGATCGTCGAAGGGGTCAGCCAGCTGTTTGGAGGGCGGCCCAAAAGACATGTAAACTGAGTAACCGGTAACGGCAACGAGCACGGTCGCGACAGAAATGATAAGAACTGTTGCAGGTTCCATAGGATTTATGAGAATAAGAAACCACTCCATCCTATAATATTACGAACTATAAAGTGTTGATTGTGGAAGGATCCATGGCACAACGGACTTGGTTAGGAGACGTGTTGAAGCCCCTCAATTCTGAGTACGGCAAGGTTGCTCCCGGTTGGGGCACCACCCCTGTGATGGCCGTTTTCATCGGTCTGTTCTTCGTGTTTTTGCTGATTATTTTGCAGCTTTACAATTCTTCCATCGTGCTAGACAGCTTTGATGTTGACTGGCGCAGCGTAGGTCTCTAGGGATTTAGAGGGCTGAGCCTTGATGGTTTGGCACTGACCTGTGCAATCAAAATTTGGATTTAGATCCAGAATTTACCTGTCTGAGGCTGGCGTAGACCCTTGACTACCCGGCCTCTTTTGCCATTTCATGCATAACAGCAGTAGTTCACGCAAATTGCCCTTGGGGTTGGCCTATGAACGTTTTTGGTGTGGGTTTGCCAGAGATGGCGCTGATTTTAGTGCTAGCACTGCTGGTGTTTGGCCCTAAAAAGCTGCCTGAGATTGGCCGCAGCTTGGGTAAGGCAATTAAGGGTTTTCAGGATGCCTCGCGGGAGTTTGAGGAGGAGTTTAAGAAGGAAGCTCAGCAGATCGAAAAAGCTGTCACTACGCCCATGAAGGCGACGCTAGAGCCAGAGTCGCAAAAGGTGCTAACACCTCCGGACGCCGCCGCTGACGCCGAACTCACCGTAGCCGAGACCCCGGTGGAGGTCAGCGATACCAACGGCAGCAGTCCCGAGGAGTCGGCTGAAACCAATTCTCCTACGTAAGGTTGACTGGGGCCGTTGCGCTATGGCTGAAGCATTATCTCCCCCTACCCCCTGCCTGATTGTCGGGCTGGGAAACCCGGGGGACAAGTACGCGGGCACCCGCCACAACATTGGCTTTGATGTGGTCGATCGCCTTTCCAAAACTTGGGCTATCGCTCTTAAGCAAGAGCGACGATTTCAGGCGGAATACGGGGCGGGCTTTGGCCCCCGCCATGAGAAGGTGTACTTGCTCAAACCCCTCACCTACATGAACCGCTCGGGTCAGTCGATGCGGGCGGCGCTAGACTGGCTGAAGCTGTCTCCAGCCCAGGTGCTGGTGGTTTACGACGACATGGATCTGCCGGTGGGTCGGCTGCGGCTGCGGCTATCGGGGTCAGCCGGAGGGCATAACGGCATGAAGTCGGCGATCGCCCATCTGGGCACCCAAGATTTTCCTCGCCTGCGGGTTGGCATTGGGGCAAGCGATCGCGGCAGCGATGGGGCCGTTGTCTCCCACGTGCTGGGTAACTTCTCAAAAGCTGAGCGTACCACCATGGATGCCGTAGTTGATACAGCTCTGCGGGCGCTGGAAAAGGCCACCACCGACGGGGTCGAAAAAGCGATGAACCTCTACAACCCCGTCGACTTGAGCGGCAGCTAAACCTTTTGGGCTATACAAAAAGCTCAGCGCCTCCTACCAAATCCGAATCACGGTTGAGTCAAACCTGCTCAGTGGCGTGCCGATCCGAGATAGGGCTTCCTAGGGCGATCGCTGGTTGTCAGCCGCGCCCGAATGGTCAGGCTATAGTGCCGTAGGTGCCGTATATTGGGCAAACCGATTTTGATAGGTTTGCATCATCGAGTCATCGTTTAAGAACAGCTCTAGGCGAACGTTGCTACACCGCTTTAGCAATGCCATTTCCAGACCTAGGAGCACCTGAATTGCTGTTTCAGACGACTCAAACTGGTGAACTGTGGCTTTTAGGCCCGTCTGCTGCTTGAGAAAAATGTAAACTCTAATTTTTTCGCAGTGGTCATCTAGGGTTTGGGCCGCTTCCAGAAAGTTGACGGCATCGCGAATAGTGCTTAAGTTGCCGATCGCGGTTAGATCGTGGGTGTGAGACTCTATGCCAGCGTCGGGGCTAGGGTTAGAGCCAGAACCAGAGGCGATCGCATTGCCCAGCAGGCGGGGTTCGCCTAACTTAAGCTCGACTAGCGGCTCGCCCTCGCCAATTCTTTCAACAACTAGCTTTTCTCGCCGAATTGGAACTTCTACTATTTCTGTCTCGACTACGCGGCGCACGCTAATCTCACCGACTTTAACGCGTCTGCGGTTAACAACTAACCGTTCTTCAACCAGCTGAATAGTTTTGCCGACATTAGAGATTAGCTGTTGACGATCGGCATTGACCGTCACCGTTTTTCGTTCGGCATCAATGCCCTTGATTTGGCTATTATCAATAGTTACTTCAGCCCCAGCCTGTCCTTCATTAATAGGCTGCACGACCAGGGAAAAATCACCTCCTGCGAGGGGATTCACTCTAGTGACCGTCCCAATTAGAGAGCCAGAGCGATCGAGTACAGAACCGTTAATCAATTGATGTTCAGGCATAGCAGCTACAGAGAGAATCTAAACAATTTAATTTAAGGATGGGGCACTGCTGCTGCAATGCCCCATGAGGCTTAAAAACCAGAAAGACTAGGCCAGAAGATCTGACCCAAATCTTTCTAAGGTTTTATCGATTGACTCTGGGATTGCCGTCAGTGTCAATGTCTAGTTCTTCACGACGCACCTGATCCCGTAGCCGCACAGTTTCCTGCTCGGTTTCTTTACGGATGTTGACCTCTTCTCGGACGAAAGCCTGCTTCTCAGCAGTAACTTCATCCTCGTAAACTTCCATCCGCGCTACCTCTTGGTTTTCAAAGGCGTGATCAGCAGCGACCGCAGGCTGGCCGGTGACATCATGTCTTTCGATCACGACGCGCTCTTTGGTAATCGGTTCAGAAACTTCGGCAGTTTCGGTTCTGATTTGCTTACCAACGCGCACTTCACCCACTTTGTTGTGGCTGCGGTGGGCAACTAAGCGCTCTTCAAACAAACGGATAGGACCGTGGTTATCTTGGTCGCTCAAACCGTAGTAGTTGGGTTCGCGATCGTAGATGCTGGCGCTGGTGGCCTGAGTGTTCGTGGCGCGAACTGCCGCATTGCTCTCTAGGGGACGCATGGACTGCTTATCGGCATCCAGGGCGGTCATGCTGCTGGCATCGTTAGGCGTAGCATAGTTGTTGCCTAGGAATTGACGATTAGAACGGCCTTGGGCGAGCGGCTTGTACTGCCCGCGCACCTGGTCTTCATAGCGATCGTCAACAACGGTGTTCTCGTTGTACTCAGGCAGATTTTCCACTTGAGATTTAGACAACCCGTTTACATAAATGCGGGTCTTGTTGTAGTCGAAGTTGGCCAGACCAATGGGCAGCAAAACATTTTTGCCGAAGATCCACGGACCCGTATCAACGACTACATAGCGGAAACGACCTGAGTCATCCACCAGCAAATCCTTGGCGGTGCCTACTCGCTCTTCACCTTGAGTGTAGATGGAGTATGAATCGAGATCACCCATCTGCCCATCGGCTAGGGTTTCGCGATAGTTAGGGTAGTAATCTTTGAGTCTATGTAAAGGCATAAAAAAGCCTCCTTTAGTTCGTCTTTGTAAAGCATAAGAAGATAACTTCAGTGCCTCATCGTCCAATAGACGGGCAGAAGCAACCCCAATAGGCATAGCTTTGAGCTGTTTCTATATCAACCAAATATTTAAAGATTTGTAAACATAGTGATCAGCCTATCTTTACCATTGATAGAGATTCTGTAAACCTACTATTCCTGAATGATTGCCTGTATCTTTACCTACGCGGAATACTGAATAGACATGGCGATTCAAGTTGAATCGTAAAAAGATTAGGCGCTTGCCTGTGCAGACTAAACGCAGGCTCCAAGCGTTTTCGTAAGCTAGATCTAAGATTGCGATCGCTCGCTAGGAGTTTGGTTCAAGCGAGAACTGGAGGTCAGGGGCTGACATCGATTAACGCTAGCTATTGGCGATAGCTACACGACGGATCGCTGCCCCAGTTCTACGGTTAGTCGTTGAACTGGGGCAGCGAACTGGCTAAAGCTATAGAACGGTTGAGTCAGTAATTGCGCTGAACCTGACCTAAGTCCAGCTGGGGAGGTTGAGCCCGACCTTCTGGGGCGTGATCGCGCCCCAGAAACACATCCATAGAGACAAAAAACGGGCCGCTGGGCTCAAGCCCCTGAGTGGGGGGTCTGACGCCTCAACAGCCCGGTTTTGGATGGATGCTAGGCGGCCGCTAGCCCTCGGTGGCGCAGCAGCGCTTGAGTGCTAGGCTCACGGCCCCGAAAGGCTTTGAACACCTCCATGGGGTGACGGCTACCGCCTAGGGCCAGCACGGTGTCGCGGAAGCGGTGCCCAGTTTCTGCGATCGCCGCCTCGTCATTTAGCCCGGCTTCCTCAAAGGCCGCGAAGGCATCGGCGCTCAGCACCTCAGCCCAGAAGTAGCTGTAGTAGCCTGCCGCATATCCCCCCGCAAAAATATGGGTGAAGGCACACAAAAAGGCATCCTCTGGCAAGGGCTTGAGAATGGATGACTGCTCGGCAATGCGCTGACTGACCTGCCGCACCGTTTCATCGCTGCCCGGACGGTAGCGGTGGTGGAGCTCGATATCGGTCCAGCCAAAGCGGACCTGACGCAGAATGGCGCTGCCGGTCATAAAGGTGCGAGCGGCAACAATCTTTTGGTACAGGTCTTCGGGCAGCAGTTCGCCGGTATCGACGTGGCGAGCCAGGGTGAGCAGGGTGTCGCGGTGGTAGCACCAGTTCTCCATAAACTGGCTGGGCAGCTCAACCGCATCCCACTCCACGTTGCTAATGCCGGCGGCACCCGTGTAGTCTACCTGGGTCAGCATGTGCTGCAGGCCGTGGCCAAACTCGTGGAACAGGGTTTCTACATCGCGGAAGGTCATCAGGCTCGGCTGGCCATCGACCGGGGGAGCTTGGTTGCAGACCAGGTAGGCCACCGGCAGCCGCACCTGCCCGTTAATTTTGCCCCGGTTGATGCAGTCATCCATCCAGGCTCCACCGCGCTTTTCGGCGGGGCGGCTGTAGGGGTCGAGRTMGAAGTGGGCGATCGGGTCGCCGCTGCCGTTGAGCACCTGAAAGTAGCGCACATCGGCGTGCCACACGGGCGCTTCGCCGTCGGCAGGGGCAATGGTGMCATCAAAAATGCGGTTGGCCAGGGCAAATAGACCGTCAAGCACCTGGGGCAGCGGGAAGTAGGGGCGCAGTTCTTCGTCGTTAAGGCCGTACTTTTCTTCGCGAATGCGCTCGGCCCAGAAGGCCGTATCCCAGTGGGTGAGGCTGTCGGCTTCGGCGGCACCTTTGGCGCGGGCAAAGGCTTTGAGCTCGTCCAGCTCCTTGACGGCAGTGTCGTAGCTGGCGACCCGCAGCTCGCCCATCAGCTTTTCGATCGCCTCCACTGAAGGAGCCATTTTGCGGGCCAGGCTGAGGTCGGCATAGGTGGCGTAACCCAGCAGATTGGCCATTTCGTGGCGCAGTCCCAAAATTTTCTCAATGTTGGGGCTGTTGTCGAGATCGCCCTCGGAGGCGCGGGTGACAAAGGCGCGGTAGAGCTGCTCGCGCAGGTCGCGGCGGCGGCTGTGCTGCATAAACGGCCCAAAGCTGGGGTAGTCGAGGGTAATGCGCCAGGGACCCGCGCCAGGGGTCGCACTCTCGTCGCCGGCATCGCGGGCTAGCTGGGCGGCTAAAGCCAGCAGGCTGGGCGGCAGGCCGTCGATCTCCTCAGGGGTGGTGAGGGTAAGGCTAAAGGCTTTGGTGGCATCGAGCACGTTGTTCGAGAACTTGGTGGTGAGCTCGGCCAGGGACTGCTGAATTTCGTTGAAGCGCTCTTTTTCTGCCCCCTCTAGACCTACCCCAGACAGCTCAGCTTCGCGAATTGAGGACTCGACAATCCGCTGCTGAGCGGGGTCGAAGCTTTCCCACTGACGGCTGGCGCGCAGCTGCTTAAAAGCTTCGTAGAGGGGCTTGCTCTGGCCCAGACGGGTGGCAAACTGCACCAGGGCAGGCTGCACCTCTTCGTAGGCAGCCCGCAGCTCAGGGCTATTTTTCACCCCCATTAAATGGCCGACAATACCCCAGCTCCAGCCCAGACGCTCTTCGATATGGGTTAGGGGCTCTACCAGGCCATCCCAGGTGGGGGTGACCTGGGCTTCGAGGGTTTCTAAGTCGGTGGTGAGGTCGTCAATCAGGGCGGTAATGCCGGGGACAACGTGGGCGGGGTCGATGCTGTCGAAGGGAGGTAGACCTGCACCAATGAGAAGAGGGTTTTGCAGAGTGGTAGCTGTCATAGTCACAGAATCAATTTGAGGTAGAAGGGTACGAAAACAATAAAACTGTCTGGGCCGGAGCGATCGCCCCAAAGCCCCAGGGCCAGTGGTTCAGCGACGAGGATTGGCGTAGGTAGTCAATTTAGTCGAAGTCATTATGAGTTCACTTTATACTGTATCGTAATTTGCTATGTGCCGCACTCTTTGAGGGGCAGGCTGTCAATTACCATAGCCTTTATTTGAAAACTGATCCGATTTCTGTCGAGGCCTGGGCATTGTCTGAGGGATTGATGCTAAATAGCTCGTTTCGGCGGATTATTACGGGAATTGTCTTTTTCTCGCTGACGGTGGTGGTAGCGGTGACGGGCTATATGGCGGCGGGCTGGAATTTCCTCGACGCCATCTACATGGTCGTGATCACCATTTTTGGGGTGGGCTATGGCGAAGTACAACCCCTGACCTCGCCGCCCCTGAAAGTGTTTACAATTTTTGTGATTGTGGCCGGGGCGCTGTCGGTGGCCTACACCGTCTCGGGTTTCGTGCAGATGATTACCGAAGGGGAGATCCATCGAGCCCTCCATGTAAAACGCATGACTAAAGAAATTGCCGACTTAGAGGACCACGTGATTATTTGCGGCTTTGGTCGCATTGGCCAGCTGGTGGCCCGCAAGCTAAAGCGCGATCGCCAGCCATTTATCATTGTCGATAACGACATGGAACGAGTAGCCCTAGCCAAGGAGCAGGGCTATCTCATTTATCAGGGCAACGCCACCGACGAGGCTGCCCTAGAGGCCGCGGGTATTCTTCGGGCCAGGTCGCTGGCCACGGTGCTGCCCAACGATGCCGCCAATGTATTCATTACCCTGACGGCGCGGGAGATGAACCCCAATTTGATGATTTTGGCTCGGGGTGAAATGCCCTCTACCGAGAAAAAGCTGCGGCTGGCGGGGGCTAACCACGTGGTGCTGCCCGCCAGCATTAGCGCTCTGCGCATGGCCCACCTGATCAGTCATCCGTCAGCGGTGGACTTTTTGTCGCAGACTGATGGCCAGCACGGGCTGAATGAGTTTTTGGCGGAGCTAGATATTCAGCTCAATGAGCTGGTAATTGATGCTACCTCACCATTGATTGGCGGCACCATTGGCGACATTGAACTCAAGGGCCAGGGCACGTTTATCACCGTGGCCCTGCGCCGAGCCGATGGTGAGGTGATCATTCACCCCAGCCGAGCCACCTATCTGGCCCTAGGCGACTCAGTAATTTTGATGGGCCACCAGGGGGATATGCCTAACTTCGCCCAGCAGAACGCGATCAAGAAGGAGATGCGGTATCGGGGAGCGAGGTTGCGGTAGGGCGACTTTGGATTAGGGATTTTGGATTCAGACCCACTGTCTAAAATTCAAAATCGCTAGCCTTTGTCAGGAATCGAGACGGTAACGGCGGCGATCGCCACGTACATATCATCGTTTTTGTCGTCAAGCTCAGGGATAGCGCGACCGGCCACGACCATGCCGCCTTCCTTGAGCACCAGGGTCTTTTGGCCAAAGGGCAGCACCGCCAGCACCTCATCCTGCCGCACCTGTTCGGGAAAGGGGACGGCGACCTGCACTTCGACCAGCATTTCGCTGGGGTGGCTGAGGTCGGCAACTTCCCAGACGCCGGGGAGGGCATTGTGAGCGATCGCATTGCGCACCGCTCTCGCCGCCGCCACGGTGGGGTCTTGGCCGTGCTGATCGACGCCCATTCCCATTTCAATAATTAGTCGCTTATGGGTCACGGTCAGTCCTTCCCAGCAGAGATTTGTAAATAACATGGTACAGCCCGCTGTTACACCCCTCCTGGAGGAGGGGTAACAGCGGGCTAACGTTGGACTATGAGCGCGCGATGGACTGCGCCAACGGCAACTCCTTACTCTAGAACTCAGCCGGTAGGTCTAGCATGACCCGCCTACCCGTCTGGGACAGGTCGCTACGCTCTCAACCAACCCCACAGGAGTTTCCGCTGTGGGTACTGAGACCATCGGTATTACCGTAGTGGACGAAACCACCGCCACCCACAACAACTTGGAGAGGGGGCTAAAGGACGAACCCATTGCCCTATGGGGAGTGAAACTGCACATCTTGCCCCACGGCTATCGGTCTAATCTCAAAACCCATATGCCGATGGTTTGAGGCGATCGCCTCAGCTAGGTCGTGCCTAGCTGAGACATTAAGGAATAGCCTAGTAGCCGAAAGGTATGGCCAATAGGCATAGCATGACTAACCTATTCGTCTGTGATACTTGAGTTCTGTAACGACAGACGCTTTAAGGAGTCTCACCGTGGGTACCGAACAAGAACAACAACTAGGCTCGCTCGTCATTATTGGTGGCGCAGAAGACAAAGAAGGCGACTGCCTTGTGCTGAGAGAATTTCTTCGCGCTGCCGGGGGTGTCAATGCCCGCGTTGCTGTCATGACCGCTGCCACCAGCCTGCCTGGCGAAGTTGGGGACGAATATATCCGCGTGTTTGAGCGGCTCGGAGCCGAGTCAGTAGAAGTTGTGCACACCGAGCGCCGGGAAGACGCTGAGCGGGAAGACGGCATTCGCAAGGTCTCTGAAGCCACCGGCATTTTCTTCACCGGGGGCGACCAGTCCAGAATTGTTGACTATGTCAAAGATACGCCCTTGGGCAAGGCCATTCGCGAGCGCCGTGCCGCTGGGGCGGTGATTGGCGGTACCAGCGCCGGGGCCGCGATGATGCCCGACGAAATGATTGTGGGCGGTGCCTCGGTGTCGAACCCCAGTGTTGACGCGGTGGAAATGGGACCAGGTATGGGCTTTTTACCGGGCATTGTAGTCGATCAGCATTTTGCCCAGCGGGGCCGCCTGGGGCGTCTGCTGGCGGCGCTGGTGCTGCAGCCAGCGGTGCTGGGTTTGGGCATTGACGAAAACACCGGCATTATCGTGACCGGGGACGAATTTACCGTGATTGGCCAGGGAACCGTCACCGTGGTCGATGAAACCAGCGCTACTCACAACAACCTGGAGGGGCTACTCAACGACGAACCCATTGCCCTATGCGGGGTCAAGCTGCATATTTTGCCCCAGGGTTACCGGTTCAACCTCAAGACCCATACGCCAATCGTGTAGTCGTTATACCAAGTCCGAGTTCAAAAACCCCGAATCAAAACGGGCATTCCGTAGGGGCAAACGGTTGTTTGCCCTCAGCCAATCGGGGGTAGGTAACCAGGATTTGGTATTAGGCGATAAGTTGTGAGACCCAGCCCTCAAACGTACCGTTTGCCCCTCGAATCCCTCAGCTCTAGAGGCTATAGCTGTAGCCCGTCTGGTTGAGACATTGCCCCTAAAAGCGTTTGAACGTTTTTAGGGGTTTTTAATGCCCTAATTCGGGTGAGGGAACTGATCAACGCTAGGTTGGCTAGCGGCAGCAGTGCCAAGCGCGGGTAGAATAGGTTGCCACCGATGCAGGAACGCCCCCTCACTCCTGGTACCCTGGATCTCCTACGGGGCGTTGAAAGCGCTCTTCTCACTCTAGGTATTTCCAGCTTTCTCTATCGGCTCTGCTGCACTTTTAATAGTGCTAACCCGCTGCTGTCGCTGGTCTACGGCACGGTGTAAATCCCACAATCGCTAACTACTATGACCACTCTTATCAACCCAAGTTCCATTCCCAACCTCGAGAAGACCGTTTACACCGGCGACATCCTCCAGGGGGTGCCGGTGATTAGCCATTTGGGCGTTGGCGAACTGGCCCCGGGGCAGTGCCATCGCTTCTTTTTTGAGGGGGTGCAGATGGGCACGGGCCAGCACTGGTACGTGCCGGTGGTGGTGGCCAAGGGCAATCGCTCCGGCCCCTGTGTCGGTCTGGTCGCGGGCATCCACGGCGACGAGGTGAGCGGCATTGATGCGGTTCAGCGGGTGATGGCTCAGCTCGACCCGACGGCGATGGCGGGCAGCGTGGTGGCGGTGCTGGGGGTGTCGCGCCCGGCGGTGGAGTATACGCGATCGCACTGGCTGACCGCCCAGGGCGGCGGCTCCCAGGTGGATATGAACCGGGTGTGGCCGGGGAATGAAGCTGGGGCTACGGCCGCCACCCGCCACGCTGGGCTGCTGTGGAACCGCCTGCTAATCAACAATGTCGATATGGTGATCGACTACCACACCGTGACTACCGGCAGCGACTTTACCCTGTTTTTGTTTGCCGACCTGCGCCAGCCCACGGTGCGGCAGATGGCCGAGCTGTTTCCGGCTGAGCAGATGCAAAACGACCCCGGCCTGGCGGGCACCCTCGAAACGGCCCTGGTAGAGGCAGGCATTCCAGCCATGACGGTGGAAATTGGCGGCCCCCGGCGGTTTGACCCGACCAAGATTGCCGGAGCGGTGGAGGGCACCCTCAACGTGCTCAAGCACTACGGCCTGGTCGATGGCCCCCTGGGCCGCACCGCCGCCGAGGTGGGTACGGTGGTGGGCGACGCCCTGGAGACCATTCGCGCCACCACGGGCGGGTTTCTAGAGATGCTAGTGGATCTGCGCGATCGCGTCATTCCCGGCCAGCCTATCGCCCGGCAGCGCAATGCCTTTGGCGATGTGGTGGCCGAGTACCGAGCTGGCGTCATGGGCGAAGTGGCCGTGGTGGCCCGCGACGCCGTCTGCGAACCCGGCTCGCGGGTGGTGCAGATTCTCTACAGCCAGGGGGCGACGGTGAACTAAATCGAGAGTGCCGCGGCCTGGTTACTGTGCGCGATCGGCGCTGAATATCAGGATAAACCCGTGGGTTTGAACAACCGAGCGATCGCGCTGGGTTTATTCTTGCGCGGCGTTACGGTGTTGAACTCGTAGCCTTCTTCCATTCCTTCTATGTAGACGGGGTGGGCACGGTTTACATCTATTAATTTCACTGGCTTTTGTCACCGCCTACAATTTTCACAGTCGTTTCATTTCACGCTAGCTAAGTGTTGATGTTTCGGAACCCCTCAGTCCCCCTCAATAACAAAACGCGAGGAAACGATTATGACATCCGACCTACTCTCGAGCGAAGACATTAAAAAAGCGACAAACTGGGTCATTTTTCTGAGCATTGCGCTGATTGTGCTCGGCATTTTCGCCATCATTTCGCCAATGGTGGCCTCGGCCTTCTTCACCGCCATGAT
Source organism: Nodosilinea sp. LEGE 06152 (assembly GCF_015207525.1). Classification (GTDB taxonomy): domain Bacteria; phylum Cyanobacteriota; class Cyanobacteriia; order Phormidesmidales; family Phormidesmidaceae; genus Nodosilinea. The sequence goes on along the minus strand of NZ_JADEWR010000009.1, from coordinate 218,188 downwards.
GGGATGGATTGCCCTGGTCAGCGGCATTTTAATGGTAATTCAATCCTTTCGATCGCACCCCGTGCGCGGTTTTTGGCTCAACCTGGTGGTCGGTCTGCTCTACGCCATTTCGGGTCTTTATATTCTGTTAAACCTGGGGGCAGCCCTGCTCGCCCTCACCCTGGCCTTCGGTATTTTATTTATTGTTGAAGGCATCTACACCATTATTATGGGGTTTACCCAAAAGGTGGGCCGCAGCATGTCGTGGCTGGTGGTGCTCAACGGCGTTGTCACCCTCATTCTTGGCATTATGGTGCTCAATCGCTGGCCCGTTAGCGCCCTCTGGCTGATTGGGCTATACGTGGGCATTAGCCTGCTGCTGACCGGCATCAGCCTGCTGGCTGCAGCCCTGGCCGCTCGCAAAGCCACCAGCGATCGCCCCCTCGCCGATAGCTAAGCTATAGCCATCGCCAGGACGGTTAGGATATTCCGGAGCTTCTGGAGCGATGGCTATACGCCAGTTCGCTGCCCGAGTTTTCGCCAATGGCGGTTACCAATGTCCTAAGCGGACTGGCCACCGCTATAAACACGTTATACCAAATCCTGTCTGTATACCCCCGATTTGTGGGGGCATTGCAGTGCAATGCTCCCTACGAGGTACCGATTACGAATCGGGGTTGTGTGACTCGGATTTGCTCTATAAATAGCCATCCCTTCGACTTCGCTCAGGGACCGGCTATGGCTATTTTTATCGTTGGGGTGCCGCGCTAGCGGCATGGACGATTGGTATTAGAGCCCTCAAAACAGATTCTTTAATCAAGTCCTAGGGCGTGTCATCAATTCCGGCTAAAGTCCTGATGCCATCCCCATTGCCACGCCCAGCCCCTAGAGCCTTGGTACGGCATGGCTAAAACCCTGGTTTCTGCCATCGCCGCCCTAACGACAAGGAGCCAAGAAACCGGGGTTCTGTACTGGTCTCTAGAACTGGCGGCGCGAAAAAACCAGAATTGCCACGGCTAGCAATAGCCCGGTGTAGAGCAGGCCGTAGATGGTGTGGCCCCACAGATCTGGGGCAGCGGGCAGCAGCTCCAGGCCGTAGGCGGCGGCATTGCGCAGATTGAGGCGTTCCAGGTCGGGCAGCACCAGGTAAAGGGTGTTGGTCAGGCGCTGCACCGCCGGGTTTTCGCTCAGGTTTCCAAAGGCCACCATGTCCTGGCTGAGGTGGCCCATCAGGTAGACGGCGAAGGTCAGCAGGGTGGCCAGCAGCGAGCTGGTAAACACCCCAAACACAATGGCCACCGCCACCAGTAGGGCCGCCTCCAAAATCATAAAGGCCAGGGCCAGCCCGATGCTGCTCAGCGAAAAGGGCACGCCGCTAGCCCCCAGCAGCACCACAAAAATCAGCCCGAGCGCGGCAATTAGCACGGCCAGTACCGCCGTCAGCCCCAGGTGCTTGCCGATGATAAATTCGGCGCGGCTGACGGGCTTGGCAATTAGCACCAGCACCGTGCGCTTTTCGATTTCTTTGTTGATTAAACCCGTACCAACAAACACGGCCACAATCACGCTTAGCAGGTGAATGGCGGCCAGCCCCAGGTCGAGCAAGATTTTGTTTTCGGCTCCGGCGGCAATATCGGGCAGCAGCACTCGCGCTATCACCATGACCAGGGCAAACAGGGCGACCAGATACAGAATGCGATCGCGAATCACCTCTAAAAATACCGTGCGGGCAATCACCGCCACCCGAGATAGCACCATCGATCTCAACTCCCTAGTGACCTCACAACTGGCTTCAAACCTGACCTCTTGCGCCTACCCCCCTAGGGTGCCCAGCCAGCCGCGGCGTTTCTAAGTCGCAGGTGAGACTGGCCCACTGAGTGGTGCTGTAGCCCGCTGGCGAGTTTTCTGGCAACAGACCGCCGCGATTGACGGGCATGAGCAGGCAGGTTTTCTCTAGGTAGTAGCCGCTGGGGCTGGCCGCTGGCCCCGACCAAATTGCCCACAGCTTGAGGGTGTAGCCATCGCCATTGGACAACGGCTGAAAATCGAGCTGCCAGAGCGAGTCTTCGAGGGATGTCGTGCGCCCGGTCTGGCTGCGCACCCGCTGCCGCATGACCTGGCGCTGGCCGTCAAGGTTGAGCAGCCACCGCTCTACCGAGGGCCAGGGTTTGTTGTCAACCTGCTCGCGCAGCAGCTCTTCGGCAATGGTCAAGTGGGTGACCCCGGCGGGTAAGGCAATGGTCTGGCCCGGTATGCGGTAGACAAAGGCGCTATTCTCAACGCTGTCGGCCACCAGGCTGGGGTAGTTGCGTACCCAGGTTTGAATGCGAAAGTAAAACTGAAACCAGCTGCTAAACAGCAGGCTGAGACAAAACAGCAGCGCCAGCTGCTGACGCACGGCGGGGGGCGGGTTTTTGAGCGAAAAATCCCAGCTCAGCAGGTTCGGCACCGCGATTACCGCAAAAGACACCAGGGGCCAGGCCACCAGGGCGGGCTGTAGCCACCGCCCGCCCCACGACCCAAACAAAAACAGGCACAGAATGGCCCCCGACACCCAGGGAGCAATGGGTATGCCAAACAGCCGGGCTTTGTTGGACTCCAGAGCCCAGCCTACCCCGATCGCCAGGCAGATCCAGCTGATGGTCGCCAGCAGCCCGATGGTGAACGCCGTGGTGGCAAGCAGGCGGGCCAGCAGCGACATCAGCCACGAGAACAGACTCATATAAATGACGGTCTGCCAGGAAAAGTAGCGCGGCGGCAGCAGGTTGCTCAGCAGGTTGCCCAGCTCAATCAGCGTTTGGCGCAGAAAAGTTAACAGCCCTCCTACCATCCCACCACCCCAGTCTGATTGACCAGCAGCAACAGCACCAAAATGGCGGTAAAACTCAGGGCGTTGGCCTGCAGCACCGCCAGGGCCCGAGGCGAGTCGCTCCGCTGTTCTTCAACCTGGACACGGCGGGCCCGCTGGTAGCGCTGGCGACGGCTGACTTCGATCGCCTCTGGGGTGGTATCGATGGGCTTTTGACCCAGCAGCTGCAGCAGCCAGAGCAGGCCCTGGAGCTTGATCCAGTAGGTGAAGAAGAAGGCGGCGATCGCTACCACCACCACCACCACCGGCAGCACGTCGGTCCAGCTGTTGGCGTAAAAGCGGTTAAACAGGACATAGCTGATAATCTGGCTGCGCAGGGCCAGGGGCAGCACCGCCTCGGCCGCCAAAAACGCCACCCAGCCCAGGCTTGTGGCCAGCAGGTTGAGGGTGGCGGCGTACTGCATACTGGTGCGGTAGCCCAGGCGCAGCTGCTGGCGCAGCACCATGGCTTCGAGCACAATGGCCACCATCAGCAGCAGGCTCTGAAAGGCGATCGCCCGCAGCGGCATAATGCCAAGTTCTGACAGCAAATCGTTAAGGGGCATGGGGCGGGCGGCAAACGCGAGGGTCTTAAGGGTTTCTCAGTGCACTATCAAGGGTATAACCTCGACCCAGCTTTCGCTAAGATCTTGTAGCGGCCCCATCAACAAACTACGCAATACGCAACACCCATGGTTAGAACCGGCATTGGCATTCGCACCGCTCAGCAGGGCAACGAGCGGCTTACGGGGCAAATTCACGTCTACGACGGCGAGGGTAAGGGTAAGTCGCAGGTGGCGCTGGGGGTGGTGCTGCGATCGATTGGTCTGGGCATTCAAAATTTTCTAGAGAGCCGGGTGCTGCTGCTGCGGTTTCTCAAAGGGCCGGGCCGCACCTACGACGAAGACGCCGCCATTGAGGCCCTGCAGCGGGGCTTTCCCCACCTGATCGACCAGGTGCGCACCGGGCGGGCCGAGTTTTTTGGCCCCGACGACATCACCAAATTCGATAAGCAGGAGGCGCAGCGGGGCTGGGATGTGGCCAAGGGGGCGATCGCCTCGGGTCTCTACTCGGTGGTCGTGCTCGACGAAATTAACCCGGTGCTCGACCTGGGCCTGCTCGACGTGGATGAAGTGGCCAAAACCCTGCGCAACAAGCCCGACCATCTGGAGATTATTGCTACCGGGCGCGGTGCCCCCCAGCCCCTGCTCGATGTCGCCAACCTGCACTCCGAAATGAAGCCCCAGCCTAAACCTGAAGGCATCGAAGGCATCGAGGGCATCGAGATCTACACCGGCTCGGGCAAGGGCAAATCGACCAGCGCCCTGGGCAAGGCGCTCCAGGCGATCGGTCGCGGCATCAGTCAGGATTTTTCTCACCGGGTGCTGATTATTCAGTGGCTCAAGGGGGGCAACGGCTATACCGAAGACGCCGCGATCGCCGCCCTGCGCAAAATCTACCCCAACCTGGTCGACCACCAGCGCTGTGGCCGCGACGCGATCGTCTGGCGCGGCCAGCAGCAGGAAATTGACTACGTCGAGGCCGAGCGGGGCTGGGAAATTGCCCGCACGGCGATCGCCTCCGGCCTCTACAAAACCATCATTCTTGACGAGCTAAACCCTACTGTAGACCTCGAGCTGTTGCCCGAAGAGCCAATTTTGCAGGCGCTGCTGCGCAAGCCCCGCGGCACCGAGGTCATTATTACCGGACGCTGCAAAAACCGCCCCGCCTACTTTGAGCTGGCCAGCACCCACTCTGAGGTGTTTAACCACAAACACTACGCCGAAAAAGGCATCGATTTAAAGCGGGGTGTTGACTTTTAGCCCCGCCGCCTGCCGTATAGAACCCCAGGCGGACCTCCAGCGTTATAAACGTTTTTCGTACAGTCTGTAGACGCTGGTGTCGGAGCATTCGTGGCCAATCGTTTTTAGAACAGTGGCCAAGGTGCCCTGGGGTAGGAACCCGCCAATCGCCCTGAAGCCCGCCGAGTGGGCCACCCTGCACAAGCCATGCAGGGCCGCCTGAACTCCGGCGGCTGTGCCACCTAGCCAGCCAGTCCAAAGGGTGCCGTCGGGGTTTTCCATGGGGCTGCGGATGAATAGGCCGACCAAGGTATCGCCCTCAAAGCAGCCCCAGACCCAGCTTTGGCCCAGGCGCTGGGCGAGGTGGGCCGAGGTGAGGGCTTGCCATTTAGCCCCGCGCACGACAAAGAGCAGATCGCGCTCTTGCTCTACAAAGCGGTTAATGGCGGCCCAGGCGCGATCGCAGTCATCTTTTTCCAGCAACCGCAGGGCCGTAGGGGCATTCTCGCTGGCGGCATGGTAAATGGCGTAGTCACCTAGGGGGCTGAAACCCTGGTGCTGCACGAAGGGATGCATGGAGGTATTGGTGACGTTGATGCAGGTGCGCAGGGTAGTGAGGCCCAGGGAATGTCCTAGATCTAGAGCTGTCTGGGTGAGGCGAGAGCCAATGCCCCGGCGGCGAAAGGCGCGATCGACCCGCAGCCCCTCCCACCAGCCTTCGGTGTCGGAAAGCTGCACAAGCCTGGTCATGCCGACGGGTTGGCCATTGATGTCGGCGACCAGGATGTGGCCTGCGGGGTCAGCCAGCCAGAGATCCCACACGGTGGGGATATAGTCGGCTTCGTCATCCCAGGTGTGCTGGCAAAAGGCTAGAATCTGCGCTTTATCGCCTGGCTGGGCGGGGCGAATATGGGCTTTTGTCATTGCTGTAACGCTGGATTCAAAGCCAGTTGCCCACCAAAATGAGTGATGCCCACTTGCCGGGGGTCACGCTAGAACCCCGACGAAGAGCTTGAATTTGAGCCTGCTGGAGCGCCTGGGCTTTGTTGAGATCAGGCTCTTTCAGAAACCGGTAGAAATCCTGGCTAATTTGGGCTGTGGTCGTGTCGTCAGCCTGCCAGAGAGAGGCGATCGCACTCCTTGCCCCCGCCCGAATCGCCACCCCGGCTAAACCCAGGGTAGCGCGATCGTCCCCGGCGGCGGTGTCGCAGGCCGTCAGCATAACCAGGTCAACCTGGGAGTTGTTGGGGTTCCCCGCCTGAATGAACCCCTCTAGCTGACCAAAGGTAACGGTTTCCCCCTGCCCGGTGATGATGAAGTTCTCCGTCGGGTCGGGGCTAAACTGCCCGTGGGTGGCAAAGTGCAGAATGGAAAAGGGCGTTTCTTGCAGAGCCTGCTGTAGCTGAGCCTGGCTAAAGGCTTCATCGAGCAGGGCCTGACTGCCCGGCAGCGCCGCTAAGACCGAGGCCACCTCCGTCGGCACCGCCGGAATGGGCGGAAACCTGCGCCCCGCCGCGACCACCGCCTGGCTGCTGCCCAGCACCNANRCSSCYGYMAKYWGTYSGGNNGYGCTGSSSSRSSGCAGGGGTCAGGGTGAGGGCCGGGGTGGTGGCCACGGCGTACTTTTCAATCAAAAACTGGCTGCCGTCGTAGAGCGCCGCCATGGGCACGCTGCGCAAAAAGCCGTCGTGGATAAACACCAGGGTGGTAATGTTGCCCGCCTTTAGCGCCGGTTCTAGGGGCTTGATTAACTGCCCGTAGAGCTGTTCGGCCACGGTGGTGTCGTAGGGTTCGGTGTAGAAGGCCTCTAACCCCAGGCGAAACTGCACCACGGTGTCTCGCAGCTGGGCGCTGTTGTTAATCCAAATTAGCTGGGGCGGTTGGTTGGGCAGGTTGGCGATCAGGGCCGTGCGCTGGGGCAGCACGACCGAACTGATGACGGCGGTATTGGTGCTTTGGGCCAGCAGGTCAACGCGGGCCTGGGCAACGGGGTTGAGAATGCAGTCGTTGCCAAAGTAGTTTTGCAGCTCGGCTAGCCGCAGGGCATCGGCGGTGACCAGGGCCGACTCTAGAGCCGAGGCCGAGGGGGGCAGGGCTTGCTTGGCGGCCGCCTGGAGACTGTCCACCCCCGACAGCTGGAGTTCAATCAGCTCGCGGTAGAGGGGCTCAACGGTATCGCGAAAGTCGAACTGCACATCGCGATCGGCCACCAAAATTTCGGTACGAATGCTCTCCAGGGTGGTGACGGCTTGGGTGTAGGCGGCCAGCGCCGCTTCGGCGTTACCCTGGCGGCGATCGATGCGGCCCGCTTGCCACTGCCACAGGTAGAGGCTGTCGGCGGCGGCCAACCCCTGGGTGGCGGCCACCTGGGCCTGCTGGGTCAGGGTCATAGCGGCCTCGAGCTGGCCCTGGCACTCGCGCAGGTGGCCCAGCTCTCCTAAGGCAAAGGATTGGGCGCGATAGTCGCCAATTTGAGCGGCGATCGCCCTTCCCTGCTCTAGCCAAGTCTGGGCCTGGGCCTCGTCACTGGGCAGGGCACAGCGAAAGGTGGTGCCCACCGGCTGGTACGACCGCCCTACGGCGATCGCCCCATAGGCTACCGCCCGGCTGGCGGGCAGCTGAGCTACCAACTCGGCCAGCCGCTGGCGGGTCGCATCCACAGCGGTGGGGGCGTCTTGCTGGCGGTAAAGGGGCAGCAGATTGAGTCGGGTTTGCCACTCAGCGGCTAGATTGCTCTGCTGCTGAGCACGCTCAAGGGCTTGTTCTAAAAACTGCTGGGTCTGCTGCGCTTGCCCCTCGGCCTGGCTGCTAAAGGTGTTGGCAATGCCGGTTAGCCCCAGCTGGCTCGCTGCCTCGGCTCGGCGGTAGTCAAGGCGCGATCGCCGCTGAAAAATGCTGCCCAGGCTGTTGAGCAATGGCCCCTCAAACTCACCATAGCCCGACGATTGGGCAAGTGTTAGCCCTCGCTGCAACACGGCCTCGGCCTCGGGGTAGTCACCCTGCAGGCGGTAGGCTTCGCCCAGACTGCCCAGGGCCGCGACTTCCCCCAGATCATCGTCGGTGGCGGTGGCGAGGGCGAGGGCCGAGCCGGGGGTGCAGGCGTCTGCGGGAGCCTCGGTCTGAGGTAGACAGAGCAGGGCGATTGCCCGTCGGTGCTGCCCTAAACTCAAATGCACTTGAGCTTGTTCGGTTAAAGTGCGCCCCAGGTGCAGCGAGTCGCCCAGATCGCGGTAGAGGGTCGCCGCTGCTGCCCAGGCGTCTAGCGCCTCGGCAGGTTGCCCCACCTGCTGGTGCGCTCTGGCCAGGTTTTCGTAGACTAGCGCCCGCTGCGATGACTCAGCGCCGGGGCCATAGCTCTGCAAAGCTCGCTGCCAGCGATCGATGGCGCTCTGGTAGTCGCCAGCCTGGTAGAAGGAGACGCCTGCCTGCACCAGCTGCTCTGGGGTGCCAGTCTCAGGTGCGATCGCATCATTTGCCAACCCCGCTGACCACCACCCCTGGCCGCTCCAAATCGCCAGCAGCAGCCCCACCAAAAACAGCAGGCCCCAGAGGCTTTTTAGGCGACGACGCAGACGGTTTGGCATCGAAACACACCCCTATTCAAATGACAATGCGACCTGTTGAGCTGGTTCCACTCAAGCCTTGGCAACAGCTAAGCCCAGGGTACCAGAGGATCTCAGGCAGGGCACCCAATCCAGGTGTTCTGCTCAGGAGCCAAGGCGGTGGGCTATAAACGTTAAAAACTCTAGCAACGCGGAGCGACCGCACTGCTAGAGAGGAAAGCATTGGCGAAAATTAGCGCGATCGCCCCGCCCTAGGCGGCGATGAAATCAAACTTGGGAACCACGTTTGCCGTATCTTGCACCACGCCAATCAGATCACCGCCAAAGAAGATCAGCGTATCGGTGGCCAACCCGCCAGAAAAATTCTGAAACGCGATGCCGTAATTGCTAGCGCTACCCGTAACCTGAATCTTGTCGCCCTCCAGGTAGTTAAAGTCGGTGATGGTGGCATAACCATTGTCGAGGTAGTAGGGACCATTGGCATCGCCGAGGGCAAATACATCGGCCCCTGAACCGCCCTCAAGCACATCAAACTCGCCTAGAGTAAAGCCGTAGCCATTGAGGAAATCGTTGCCAGAACCACCGATTAGCGTATCGCTGCCGCTGCCCCCCAGGACAATGTCGCTGCCCTTGCCGCCAAATATTAGGTCGTTGCCGGAGTTGCCAAACAAAAAGTCATCACCGCTGTTGCCGTCCAGAATATTGTTTTGAAAATCACCGGCAATAAAATCGTCTTGGGTGGTGCCAATTACATCAATAAAATTTTGTACCCCTAGCCCAATTGTGCCAATACCAGGAATGTTATTAACCACCAGGCTATTAATAGAAAGATCGACGCTAATCGATACAATGCCGCTGTTGCCCGTAGATGCATCAATGGTATTAAATTGACCGGTCGCGCCAATAACGTTATCGACAGACACGATCTGATCAACCCCAGCCGCTCCCTTGCCGACAAATCCACCAGCCCCCAGGGTGATAGGCTGACCCAGCATGCTGTAGTCAACGGTGTCAATGCCGGAACCGCCCTTGATTAAGTCATTGCCAAAGCTGCCGTAGATGTAGTCGTTGCCCCCAAAGGATGCAATCGAATCGTTGCCAATGGTGCCAGTCACAACATCACCAAAAACACTGCCGTTGATAATAGCCATGGGTTTCTCCAAAAAATAAGAGTGGAACGATTAAGCCGCTTTCAGTTGAATTTGCACAACTTTGACAGAAGTCAATGCGGTCATTTGATGACAGTTAAAGAGATGCCTGATTCAGAACCTTGGCTGAATTTCTTTGCTCTCTATGGTTTTTAGAATAGAGCCTTTGTATTCGCCAATCAGGAGGTATAAATGCCAATGAAATGACTTAAACCCACCAGGTAGGTTGCCGAAAACTACAGAACAAAAAAGCGGCCCCATTTGGGGCCGCTGATTGAGGTCGCTTACTATTGCCAGCAGGTAAAGATGAGAAAATATGCGATCGCTGGCACTGCTGGATGCAGGTATGGTACAAAATCCGCCATAAGAAACCCCGATTTAAAACAGGTTCCCCATAGGGACGTCGCACTGCAATGTTTCTACCAATCGAGGGTAGTCAGGCAGGATTCGGTATGAATCAAAACTGCAACGTCTCTCGTAAAGAAAAACAGCCGTTTTTTTCCTACCCAAATTCAATTCGGCAACACCTAATTGCTCAGTCGATCAGTCCTTCCTCACGGGCGCGAATTTCGGTTTGAATGCGAATATTTTTGCCGGGGTCGGGGTAGACGCCCAGGGCATCCTGCACTTTGCTCCAGTAGTGGCGCACGGTACGTTCTGAGACATTCATGCGATCGGCGATGGCCTTGTCTTGCAGCCCTTCTTTAAACGCCAGCTGCAACACGTTCAGCCACTCGGGTTTAACCTCCAAGCCGCTGCGCATGTCTCTGGGGGTGTAGATGAGCCCCTGCATGGCCCAGCTCACCTTGGTCAGCATTTCGTGCAGAGGCAGGCTTTTATCGACGATGGTAAAGCCTCCCTGATGGGCGTCGATCGCCGGTTTGAGCCGCACCAGCGATTTGACATGGGCACTCTGCACCACGATGTTGAGGTCGGGGTGCTGCTGCATGAGCGATCGCAGCAGGCCAATGCCGGTCTCGGGCAGCGACGGTGCCCCCACTTTTTCTGGAATCGACAGATCGACGACCAGCAGGGCGGGCAGCACCGTCGCCACACTGGTCGCAGCCTCGTCGGCAGTGCGCACGGTGCGAATATCGGCCTCGGGGTAGTCTTTTTGCAGGGCGCTGACGGTGCCGCTGAGCACGGCATCGTGGTCATCGACGACGAGCAGCTGTTGGCGTTGGGAAGTAGTCATAGGTTTAGAGAGGTGCAGCAACAAATTCAAGGGGCGATCGCGGCGAACCGCTACCAGTCAAAGGTCCAGCGCAGGGTGGTGGCTTCGTAGGTAGAGCTAGCTTGACCCTGGCTAAACAGGTCAAAGGTGGTGAGGTAAGCCATCCAGGCCTCCGACTGATCGAGATCCAGCAGGGCAGGCGGAACGGCGATCGCGTAGTCAACAGAGACCGTCAACCGCTTGCGATCGGGGCCTTCGGCGAGACTCACAACGCAGAGCTGGGGCTGGTTGGGCTGAGCCGCCAGAGCTTGCCCCAGGTGGTTTAACACGGCCAGCAGCAGCAGGGTGTGCTCGACCGGTTCGACCGACCATTGGCCAGGCAGCTCTGCTCTGGCAGGCACCTGGGGCGGCCAGTCTGCCAATGCCTGCTGAATCGCCAAGGGCAGCGAGTCGTGCAGGTAGGGCGAGCTGAGCCGATTGCCCAGGTCTGCGAGTGCCTCATACAGGTGCTCGACGGTGGCCAGACCACCGCCACTGGGCAGCAGCTCTAGCTGCCGCCGCACCGCAAACAGGTCTTGCAGCAGACCATTGCGAATGGCATCGGCTTCGCGGTTTAGCCACTGGGCCTGGTGCCGGTGCCACCAGCGCAATAGCCAAGCCGAGTCGATAACGGGCTTCACAAGCTTTGTCAAACAAGCTCTCCCTCGCTGTGCCAGCCGAGACGAATTCCCTAGCTGCTCTCTGCTCTCTACTCTAGGGCGACTCAATCAGAATTAAACCGCATTTGCAGCCAGAGACCTTGCACTTTTCTGCAATCTGGTTCTCTGCAATGGGACAGGGCATTCCCTTTCGCTTACGCCCAATTAAAGCGGCTGATAGGTAAAGGTGAAATAGAAGCCGTTTTCTTGCCAAGAGCTGCCCCGGTTCGGTACGCCAATCAGGGGAATGCCGTAGGTGAAACCCAGGCTGGCGTCGGGGATGGGCTGCCACTGCACCCCCAGGCCGGTACCCAGCAGCACCGAGGGGGTAGGACTTTCGGTCAATGTATTCCACCCGGTGCCCGCGTCTACAAAGGGAATCAGCAAGAGCTGGTTGGGGTCGGCCAACAGGGGAATGCGCAGCTCGACGGAGCCGACCACGGCGTTGTCGGTGACGATCTGGTTTTGGGCGTAGCCGCGCACGGTGTCTTGCCCGCCGACGCTGAAGCGCTCCAGGGGCAGCAGCGAGTTGGGGGTGAGCTGGGCGTTGACGCGGCTGACCAGCAGCAGGTTGGGCGAAACCCGTTCAACCCACTGAAACTGGCCCAGCCAGGCAAAAAAGCGACCATCGGTGCCCGTGTCGTTGACGGTGGCATCAAACAGGCCAAGGCCGAGGCTAAACTGCGATCGCGCCGCCACCACCCGCCGCAGATCTCGCGCCAGCCAATCCTGGGAAAACCGCAGAGCGCTCACCTTCGCCACCCCATTCTCTGGCCCGATCGAAAACGAGAAGGGAATGTCGTTGAGAATGAAGCTGCGGCTCTGGCGCAGATCAAAGGCCAGGCCCAGGGCAAACTCCTGGCTGATGGAGCGACTTAGAGGTTGGCGCAGGCTCAGCGCCAGGGTTTGGCTGTTGCTGCGAATGCCCGCATCGACAAACTGGGGCGTGACGATGCGGCTGCTGGCGTTCTCGTAGCGCAGTTGCAGGGTGCCGTCGCGAGCGTTGAGGGGCAGGCCGTAGCGCAGCTCGTAGAGGTTTAGCCCCTGGGTGCGGCCGTAGCGCAGGCTGGCAGCATCCCCCAGACCCAGCACGTTGCGGTGCTGCACCTGGGCCTCGGCCTGCCAGGCCCCGATGCTCGACGACTGAGAGTTGTCGAGGGTGATCGCTGCCGATAGGGGGTCGGCCTCCGCCACGTCGAGAATCAAAATGTTTTGCCCCGGTCGGCTGCCAGCGGTGAGTTCGGCATCGACGCGCTCCAGCAGGGGATCGATTTGCAGCAGGCGCAGGGCGTCTTCGATTTGGGCTATTTGCAGGGGCGACTGGGTGGCCAGGGCAATGCGATCGCGCACATAGCCCTCGCGCAGTCGCCCCAACCCATTCACCTGAATGGTCTCGACCCCGCCCTCAATCACCTGAATCTGCACTACCCCGCTGCCCAAATCCTGGTTGGTGGGCAAAAAGGCCCCGGAGGTGACGTAGCCGTTGCTCTGGTACAGCTCAGTAATGGCGGTGCGCAGCCCGAGCAAATCGGCCAGTGATAGGGCTTGCCCTTCCAGAGGTGCCACCAAAGCCGCAATCTCATCCGCCAAAACAGTGTTGCCCACCACCTCAATGCGGTTGACGGTAAACACCAGCTCACCCCCTGGGGGACTGGCCTCGGGGGCAGGCTCCGGTCGCAGCAGCGGCTCCTGCGGCGGAATCGGCTCGGGCAGGGGCGGGTTGAGGGGGGCGGGTCGGCTGGGCTCAGTCGGCTCGGGCAGGGGCAAACTGGGCGGTGGGGTCTGGGCCTGCCCCCCTTGGTCGAGGGCCAACACCACGATCAGGGCGCACAGCCCAGCACGAAGTAGATGCATCACAACTAGCGCCTCTGATTACAAAACCGACGGTGGCATGGGGAGTTAACCCTGCGGCTCAAACTATCCAACGGGGCGATCGCAGAGTCAATGGAGAAACCGGCCAATTTGGCGATCTGCGCTTTAGGCCTCTAGCCGTTGGGGGCTGAGCGATCGGCACAGCGACGACTGAGCACCAGGCGACCATCGGGCAGTTGATACACCCCGTCTGGCTCTTGAATCGGGGATACTGCGGATTCGTCTAAGGTACGCACGGTGCCGGTAGGGTAGGCTGAAATCGCTCCATCCCCAGGGCTGAGCGGTAGCCCACCGCCGCCTGTGACGGTAAACGCCCCCAGCCCCGGCTCGGTGCGGGCAATGCAGCTGCCGCTGGTCAGGGCCGCCGTGTCTACCAGAGCATCTTCAAGCGGGGTCAGGCTGCTTTCAATGAAGCTGGTATCGAGCGTATCGACGGCAATCACCCCGCTTACCCCCAGTTCTGAAGTAGCGGTAATGTCGCTGAGGGGGCTGCGCTCGAGCCTCGGTTCAATACCAAAGATGCCCCGCGCGGTGACAGACACATTGCCCCCCGACCCGGCAAAGGCATCGGCACGAATGTCGCTATTTTCGCTGGGGATGGCGACGATGAAAGGCGATCGCACAGTGATGTTGCCGCCGTTGCCCCCGGCTTGGGCGGTGCCCGCCGTGGTGGAGATCAGGCTGCCGTTGCGCAGCAGCAGCACCTGGCTCAGGTCGATGACAATGTTGCCGCCATCGACCGCTGCCGACTCGGCAATTAGCTGACCGCCGTCGAGTACCAGGCGCGGAGTGTTGCCCCGGTCACCGATGATCAAGTTGCCCGCTGCGCCCTCGGCACTGGAGCGCACCGAAATGGCGCTTTGGGGCACAAAGAGCCTTCTAATATTTGGACTGCGAGCTGCCTGGGCGGCAAAGGTTGGGTTGCCGCCAGCAACCAGAATGCCCTCGGTAGCATTGACTCGCACGGTGCCTGCTGGGCTTTGGTTCAAGCTGGTGGCCAGCACCTGCGCACCATTCAGCACCTCTAGCTGGCCGACGGAGAGGTCAATGTCGCCCCCCTGCCCACTAAACGGTAACTCAGTAGAGGTTTGCAGGGTGCTGGGAAAGCCCGATTGCGTGCTAAAGCCATCGACGACGAGGCGATCGCGGGCCTCCACCTGAATATTGCCCGCTGGCCCACGGCCCACGGTAGCGGAACTAATAACAGCCCCTTCGGTAACTGATAACGTTCCTGTCTTCACCAAAATATCGCCGCCTGCGCCAATGCCGGTGATGCCGACAATGCTAAAGAACGCACTGCGCAAAAAATCATCATCCCGAACGAGAACTTCGCCATCTAGAGACACCGTATTTGCCGCATCAATCTCAATATTTCCGGCATCGCCGTTGCCAAAAGTACTGGCCTGAAGCTGTGCACCATTCACTAAAGATAAATCCTGAGCCTGAACGCGAATGGTGCCACCATCCCCCCTGCCGATGAGAGATCGACCTGTTCCGTCGCCCACAATGGCAGCCAGCCTGGCACTATCTAGAAAAACTTGGTTGGCTGCCTCTACGAAGATATCGCCACCATTTCCTTGGCCAAGGGTGTTGGTTTGCAGAGCAGCTGAATCAGTCAAAGACACTGAATTAGCAGTCAACCGAATGGCTCCAGCATCCCCTACTCCGTTTCTATTCACAGAACTGCTGGCCCCGCTTGGACGAATTCGATTGCCAATGATAACAGCACCAGAAAACTGGGCATCACCGCGAACATTTAGCGTAATGTCACCTGCGTTTCCAAACCCATCAGTATCCGATTCAAATGCTCCAGAATTATTGGCGGTCAGCGTTCCGGTATTTACCTGAATATTACCTGCATCACCCCTGGCGTCAGTATACACGGCTGTTGAAACAAGTGTTTCGTTATCTAAAACTGTTTCTTCTTGAATATCGAGTAAGATGTTTCCTCCATCTCCGTTTCCTGATGTCACAGCTGTTATTTGACCTTCTGACAGAGAAAGCGATCGAGCCGCAATTTGAATGTCGCCTCCGTCTCCGATACTTTCTTCTCCTGCAAACGCAAAAATGCCGCTGGAAAAATCACCAGGACTTCTTCCGTTAAATACTGCTGAATCTGCGACAGAAATCAAGACATTCCCAGCATTTCCTTCGCCGAGGGTGGCCGTAAGAAACTGAGAACCATTGCTTACCTGTAGTGAGCCTGAGTTGACAGAAATATTGCCCGCTGAGCCCTGACCATTCCGCTCTACAGTACTAAAAATAACTGAATCATTGTTAAGGGCCACAGTGCCCTCAGCTTTGATGTCTATATTGCCTGCATTGCCCCTACCGCTCGTAGAAGATAGTATTAGAGATTCATTATCCATCGATACGCGATCGCGGGCATTAATCGTAACTTCCCCCGCATTTCCCTGGGCAACGGTGGTCGTGTCGATACGCGCATCATCCATCAGGAATGAACCAGATTCTAAAGTGATGTTGCCTGCATTACCGATCGCTGTCTCTAGCTCAATACTGCTTTCAATTCTTGCATTGTTGCTGAGGGAGATATAGTCTTCAGCCTGGATGGTAATGTTACCGCCGTTGCCTGACGCGCCGTCATTGTTAGTAACGCCGCTTGAGATGGCGCTGGCAATAATATTGAGCACCTGACCACCGGGAACAGTTGTTACGCTCTGAATGCCAAAGCCATCTAAAACCACATAGTCGCGGGCCTGAATGCGAATGTCGCCAGCATCTCCCTGGCCGCGCACCAGTGACTGAATATTGCCGCCATTGGTCAACGCCAGAAAACCAGTATTGATGCGAATATCCCCCGCAGTACCAGAGGAAACTTCTTCAATAGTGCTAAAAATCGAGCTGCCTGGCCTGCCCGACTGAATGCCATCAATAATTACCCCGTCTTGAGCATTGATGATGACATCACCGCCCTCCCCTTGGCCGTTAACGCTCGTATCCAGCTTGGCACTGTTGGTGAGTAAAAACTCTCGGGCCGTAATTTCAATGTTGCCCCCTGGTGTCGGTGAGCTGCCAAAGATAGAACTAAAAATAGCGCTAGGAAACCCGTCTAGACTAACGCGATCGCGAGCATTAACTACCACATTGCCCGTGGCTCCTACCCCAAAGGTGCTGGCGCTAATTTGTGCCCCGTTTACCAGCGCAAGATTGGTGGTTTCAAGGTTGATATCTCCTGCGTTAGCAGTAACACCTCGCCCCCCCAAACTAAACACATTGGCGTCATCTAAAAAAATATTTTCCGCAACCCGAATGTTGATATTACCGGCATTACCTGAACCGATGGTGCTGGCACTAATCTGCGATCGCCGAGCGGTGAGGTTGTTAGCTTCAATTTCAATAGTGCCAAGATTGCCTATCGCATTGCCAAAAATAACGTTGTTAACTAGGCTATTGTCCTCAATGCGTACAGTTTCAGTTGCCCTGATCTGAATGTTGCCGCTTTGGCTCTGGCTAGTGCCCAACCCAGGGGGAATACCCGCACTCAGCTGACTGCCAGAAATAGTAATGTTGCGGCCCGTAAGGGCAATACTGCCGCCATTGTTAGCGGTGACATCCAGCGCTGAACCATTGCCGATCAAAATATCGGCCCGTCCCAAGGTCTCTGAAAAAACCAGGCCACCGTTTGGGGCAAATGCCACGGCACCCTCCCCAGCTACAGCACCCAGCTCAATGCGGCCTCCAGCCGCAGAACCTACATTTAAAATGCTGCCATCTAGCGTAAGATCTCCGCCTGCAAACACAAGATTTTGCCCAGCCTCGACGTCGAGGATTCCTTGGCTAGTGATCGCTCCCTGGCTTAGTTGGTTGAACCAGAGGGCTGAGGGGTCAACGGTAAGAATCGGTAGCGGGTTTGGATCGGCAGCGTCAAAGCTACCCTGTTCCCCAAACTGAATGGCGCTAGCCGTCGTCGCCGTAAACGCTCCCTGCACATCTAGCCGGGCACTGGGGCCAAACACCAGCCCGTTGGGGTTCATCAAAAACAGATCGGCTGTGCCATCGACCCCCAGGGTGCCAAAGATGTTTGACGGGTTGCCCCCGGTGACACGGCTAAAGATCGCCTCGACTCCAGCGGGGTTAGCAAAGTAGACCCGCTGCCCGGCGTCCACGTTGAACTCCAAAAAACTGTGGAACAGGTTGCCCCCCTGCACAGCGCCGCCGCCAATCAGTTCGACGAGATTTCCCTGCACTAGGGCACTGGGGGTCACCGTTGAGTTTTCGGCCCCCAAGGTGGTGTCGGGCACGAGCTGCGCCAACGTGGGGGGAGCGGCGGCGAGGGTGGCGATCGCCCCCAACACCAACACGCCGCAAACAGGGAGGGTAGAGTGGGGCATAACCAAGGACAGAGAAAAAGCACCCAAACTTTAGCACCTGTCTCCGCTTTACGACGGTCAAACTTTGGGATCAGCGGGTGGTGGCGTTGCTGAGTTGAGACATGAATCTGGAGGTGAACCTGCTCCCACTCAACCTGACATTGCGTAGGTTTCAGCAAGCGGGTTAACGTAACTCTGCAACGTTCTAGCGCTAAGGTTTTGTAGGCTTGGCTTAGCGGTGATCACCCGTCCTGACCGTCATTAATTCCTTGGCCCTATGAAACCTTTTGACGAAGTTCGGCACAGTTGGCAGCGCCATTACCCGGCAGGGAAAATGCCGTGGCGGCAGGTGGTGCCCGGTGTGGTGGTGCTGGGCTTGGTGGTGGGTGCCCGGCTGCTGGGGCTGTTTGAGGGTCTGGAGCTGAAGATGCTGGATCAGCTGCTGCGCTGGCGACCGGCTGAGGCCACCGACGAGCGGGTGCTTATCGTTGGCATTGACGAGGCCGATATTCAGCGGTTGGGCACCTACCCGGTGCCCGACGGGGTGCTGGCCGAGCTGCTGCAAACCCTGGCGGCGCATCGGCCCCGCGCGGTGGGCATCGACATCTACCGCGATCTGGCGGTGGAGCCGGGCCACGCAGCCCTGGTCGAAACCCTAGACACCCTGCCCTATGCGATCGCCATTGAGAATATTTTGAGCAATCCGCCAGTGGCGGGGCCGACCTACCTGCCCCCTGAGCAGGTAGGGTTTGTGGACTTTCCCCAGGATGACGACGGATTTGTGCGCCGGGCGCTGCTGGGATCGCCCAATGCGGTGGGAGAGTTTCGCTTTTCCCTGGCGCTGCGGCTGGCCGAGACCTATTTGCAGGCGGAGGGGCTGACTCTCAAAAATGGCCGACGCGACCCCTGGGCCATGCGCTTTGGCTCGACAGAATTTTCTCAGATTTCTCCCCAAACCGGCGGCTACGTAGGGGCCGATGCAGGGGGGCACCAGGTGCTGCTCAACGGGCGCAGTGGCCCTCAACCCTTTCGGCGGGTGTCATTGCAGCAGGTGCTCGATGGCAGCGTAGACCCCACCTGGATTGAGAATGCCATTGTGCTGGTGGGCATCACCTCGTCGAGCGCAAAGGATTTTCTCAACTCGGCGGCGGTGGCGACCGATAGTCCAGGGCTGGTGTATGGGGTGGTGATGCAGGCCCACGCTACCAGTCAGCTGGTCAGTGCGGTGCTAGACGATCGCCCCCTGCTGCGCCCCTGGCCCGACGGCCTGGAATATCTGTGGATTGTGCTGTGGGGTGGGATGGGCACGGTGCTGATCTGGGGAGTCAGGTCGCCCTCCTGGTACCTGCTAACGATGGGCCTGATTGGTCTAGGCCTGGTGGGGGTAAGCTTTGGCCTGCTGTGGCTGGGGGGCTGGTGGATACCGCTGGTGCCGACGCTGGTGGTGTTTAGCGTCAACGGGCTGGTGCTGCCGGGGTTTTATCTGTATGACCAAACCCTGCGATCGCGCATTGCCGAGCGCCAGCAAATTATTGACCAAACCTATAGCGCCATTCACAATGGCCCGCTGCAAACCCTGGCCCTGCTGCTGCGGGAGGCCGACCCAGTCTCCTGGGCCGAGGCCCGACCCAAACTGGAGCGCCTTAACCAAGAGCTGCGCGATATCCGCGAGAGCCTGCCCGCCGTTGCTTTGCCAGGGGGCGATCAGTCCGCTCCTCTGCACGAAAAGCTATGGGAAACCTATACGACAACCCTGGAGCGGGGCGAGCCAGACTTTCCGGGGCTGCGATCGCTCAAGCTCAAGGTTGTTACCTTTGAACCCCTCAGCACCCTGGGCCTTTCCGCTGACGACCAGCAGGGGCTTCGCCAGTTTTTAGAAGAGGCCCTGCTGAATGTGGGCAAGCACGGGGTGAATGTGACCCGCCTGACGGTGGTTTGCCAAGCCACCGACACCGAAAACCTGATTCAGGTGATCGACAACGGCCAGGGACCGTACTCCCTTGAGGCCTCTCCGGCGGGTACAGGCTGGGGCACCCGGCAGGCCAAACAACTGGCTCAGCGATTGAAAGGGCAGTTTAAGCGCGAGTTTAGCAGTGCGGGCACCTGTTGCGAGCTGCGATGGCCTTTGGTGAAGCCGCACCGTCTGGGGTTTTGGGGATTGAATCGATGAGTTGACGAGACTCAAACCCTGCCCCAAGCCGCGCCCTTTGCCGAAACCGGCAACGCCTGTGACCGTTAAGCGTCGATGAACTGGCGCAAAATTTTGCCCATTGGCTAGGCCGCTCCTTTAATCTTAGGGGCACACCTACAGAAGGGTAATTAGGGATGCACAAACCAGCGATCGCGGCGGCACTTTTGACGGTCAGCAGCCTAACCGGTGTTTTTCTATCGGTGGGCAACCCCAGCTGGGGCAATCAGGTGGCCCCAAGCCCCCTTCTGATCGCTCAAAGCTCGAATCGCCGAGGCTATCAGCCGCCGCCCACATCCCGTGCCCCCCGCCGCACCGTGGGGGGCGGCACCCGAGGCGGCTGCGATGGCACCGCCCCCATCAACCTCACGGCGCTGGCCCCCCAGGCGCACATCGGCGCAACGGCGGCGACTCGTCCCACGTTGGTCTGGTACGTACCCGACGAAACCCCTTACTCAATGCAGCTTCAGCTCTATCGCTATGCGGCGGCTGAGGGTGATGAACTCACGCCGGTCAACACCTTCAACCTGGGAGACAGCCAGCCCGGTTACCAGTCGTTTACCCTGCCTGAGGACGAACCCGCGCTAGCGGTGGGCAGCACCTACCGCTGGAAAGTAATTTTGCTGTGCAACCCAGGCCGACCCTCCCAGGTGGCGCTGGATGAGGCCGACTTGCAGGTGGTGACCGCCTCGAATCGGGTTGCTGTGGGGCAGGGCAGTCTGGTCGATCGCGCCGAGCAGGCGATCGCAGCGGGGCTCTGGTACGATGCGATCGCCCTACTGTCGGAGGCTCCAGTTTCCCCAGAGGCCGACACCTACCGCCGCGAGCTGCTGGCGGAGCTGGCCGAGCAGGAGGCTTTGAACCCCAACGATGGTATTTCTTTGTTTAGCGATCGCCTCAGCTACCTGGCCGAGCAAGAGTAGAGCGTTTAGTTACAAGCCCGACCCAGCACCAGGCGACCGTTGGGGAGTTGATACACGCCATCGGGCTCTTGAATGACGGTGGCGGTAGATTCATCCAGAGTGCGTACCGTGCCGGTGGGATAGGCCGAGATGCCACCATCGCCAGGGGTAGCAGGCAACCCATCACGGCCTGTGACGACGAAAGAGCCCAGGCTGTTCTCGTTGCGGGCAATGCAGCTCCCTGCGGTGAGGGCGCTGGTATCGACAATGGCATCGGTTAGGGCCGTCAGGCTGTTTTCGACAAAGGTGGCATCGCCCACAAAAATTTGCCCTGACTCGATGCCGCCTGTGGCGTTGATATCGACGCGATCGTTGCCGTCTAAATCTAGCAGTTCATTGAGGCTTAGATTACGCGCTGCAATGCTGGGGTTTTGCCCAAAGAATGTGGTGCGGCTGAGGTCAATAATTCCACCCCGGCCATCGGCAGAAAAGGCCAGAATATCGCTGTCTTCGAGGGCAATGAGGAAATTGGATGCGATCGTAATGTTGCCACCACCTCCGGCTCCCTGATTGACGAAAGTTTGAATGTCTCCATCATTTCTGAGAAGAACCCGACCCGCCTGAATACTAACTTGCCCACCTGATGCAGCCTGTGAATTAGTTGCTATGGTGCCGTTACTTACCAACAGCCCCCCAGGGATCAGCAAAATAATATTTCCCGCATTGCCAAAACCAAAGCTACTTGCTGCTAGCGCAGCATTTTCTAAAACCTCTACATTGCCAGCAATAACCTGAACGTTACCACCTCTACCATTTCCACCTGGTTCAACGCTACTAAACACTCCACTAGATAGGTCAGAGCCAACAAAGCGAGCTAGCCCAGTAACATTTAGAAGTATGTTGCCTGCATTTCCTACTCCGAAAGTCGAAGACCCAATCTGTGCCCCATCTAAAACCTCAAGAGTTTTAGTCGTTATTTCAACGTTACCTCCAGCGCCTTCTCCGGTAGGCTCAATGCTGCTAAAGGCACCGCTAGGGCTGCCGTCAAACGGGTTAGAACCGGAGAGACGCACGAGTTCAGTAATATCTAAAGTGACATTGCCTGCATTACCAATTCCAGAAGTTGAAGCGTTTAAGGTTGCTCCGCCAGAAACCTCGAGGGTACTGGCAGTTATTTGAAGATTACCACCTGTTCCTTCCCCAGTCGATTCAAGGCTGCTAGAAGCACCGCTAGGGCTACCATCAATCGGGTCAATGCCGACAAAGCGCGCTAGCTCACTAATATCTAAAGTAACACTGCCTGCATTCCCACTACCGAAGGATGATGCGCTCAGTGTTGATCCTCCTGAAACTTCGAGAGTACTAGCTGTTATTTGCAGATTGCCTCCTGCCCCGATTGCCATTGGTTGTACGCTGCTAGATGCTCCATTAGCGATACCGTCAATAGAGCCAGAACCCGCAAAGCGGGCTTGGTTAGTGATGTTTAAGGTTACGTTGCCTGCGTTCCCTAGGCCAAAAGTTGAAGCATCGAGCAATGCTCCAGCCAAGACATCTAGAGCACCAGCTGTGATTTCAACGTTGCCTCCTGCTCCTACTCCACCGGGGTAAATACGACTAAAAGCCCCACTAGGAAGACCCATAGTATCCGCGCCAACAAATTGGGCCAGCCCAGCAATATCTAAAATTACGCTGCCTGCATTTCCAACACCAAGAGTCGAGGCATCAATCACGGCTCCGTTCAGTACAGTTAGGACTCTAGCGGTAACTTGAATATTACCTCCTACTCCATTTCCAGTGGATTCAATACTACTAAAAGCTCCACTAGGATTACCACTAACTGGATTAGACCCAATAAAGCTGGTCAAGTTTGTTGTCTCTAAAATCACACTGCCCGCGTTCCCCGATCCAAAGGTTGAGGTATTAATCTGAGCCCCATCTGATACCTCAATATTGCCAGCAGTGATCTGAATATTGCCGCTTACTCCTTCTCCGGATGTATTGATAATACTAAAGACTCCACTGTTATCAGCACTAACATTATTAAAGCCAGCAAGGCGAACCATTTCGGAGATATTTAAATCTATATTGCCTGCATTTCCTAGTCCAGAAATACCTGTACCAATCCGTGCTCCATCTAAAACTTCAAGATTCCTAGCAGTAATTTGAATATTGCCACTGTTGCCCTCGCCTGTAGGAACGACACTACTCAAAATGCTGCTAGGTATACCAGTAGCTGGATTAGAGCCTACAAGACGAACGGTATCGCGGATGGCTAACTCAACGTTACCACCCTGGCCTCGGCCTGAAACTACTGTGCCTATTTGTGCTCCATTTACTACTTCAAGATTGGTGGCATTGATTCGAATATCGCCGCCAACACCCTCTTCCCCAGTCACCAGGTTCACAAAAACTCCAGTGAAACGGTTATTGGTGCTGTCTAATCGAACCGTGCTGTTGGCATTAATTACTACGTTACCCACGTCTCCTGCCGAGGAAGTATCAATAAAACTGTTAATGATAGAGACATCGCCACGAGCATCAAGATAAACAGCACCGCCCTGGTCACTAGCTCTGCTTACATTAATGCCGCTGTCGCTAAAGATGCTCCCGCCTACAATTGAAATATCACTCCCAGATAGATTTGTATTGGGCTGATATTGGTTGGTTAGCAGCACCAAGCCATTAGGTGCTGCGATCAAAACGTCGCCGACAATAATGTTTGCGCTCGACGGGACGTCTTCAAAAAAGAGATTGTCAAAGGCGTCAGTAGCAATATCAAAGCCTGTTAACAACTCTATCGGTGGCGCTCCCAAAAATTCTGGACGAACACCAGCTCGCACGTCTAGTGTAGGTTGGGCACCGCCATCCACTTGCACTACTGTGCTATCTGACAGAGTAATAGTTTCTTGTAAAAAATCAATTCCCAAAACTCCAGGGTCAGGATCTGTGATAACAGCCGTGTCGAACGCAACTGAGCCACCAGCTAAGATATGGAGCGAACTGCCTACATAAACTTCAAAAAATACGTCTCCCAGGGAGCGGATGATGGGGTCGATGGGGCTGTAGAGGCTGCCGCCGCTGCCGTCGAGGGTTTCTACGGTGAAGTTGCCGCCGCTCCAGTAGTGGGCATCGCCGCCGACGGGGTTTTGCGATCGCAGCACCATATCCCCATAGCTATACAGCCCGCTGTCAGGGTGGCTGAGGGCCACAATATCGACTTGCTCGTTGCCCTGCACCAGCAAATCGCCCCCAGCGAACCCCACAAACGGGGCATCTACCGCATCGCGAATTTGCACGGTATTGCCTAGCAGCATTAAATCGCCGCCTGCTGCTACCTGTCGCTGCAAGTCGAGTTGGTTGGCGGCCAGGATGAGGTTTTCGCCCGCGGCCAGGGGGGCTCGGCTTACGATGTTGCCAGATGACTCGCTGAGATAGTTGCTAAATAGAGCGCTGGGGTTCACCGTGAGCAGGGTGCTTTGCTCGGGGGCCGTGGCGCTGTAGACCCCATCGCCTATAGGGATGGCCTCGCCAGTGCTGGCGTAGAACGAGCCCTGGATATCGAGGGTAGCGGTTTCGCCAAACACCAGACCGTTGGGGTTGATCAAAAACAGATCGGCTGCGCCATCAACCCCCAGGGTGCCAAAAATCGCCGAGGGGTTGCCCCCGGTAATACGGCTGAGAATTGACTCGACCCCCGCTGGGTTGGCGAAGTAAAGCCGCTGCCCAGCATCGACGTTAAATTCTTGAAAACTGTGGAACAGGTTGCTGCCGCGCAGGGCACCGCCTTCTATCAAATCGGCTTCGCTGCCGCGCACCGGCACATTAGGGGTTACGGTAGACGCCTCGTTTCCCAAGGTGGCGTCGGGCATAACTTGCGCCTGGGCTAGGGGCGTTGCTCCTGCCGTTGCAAGCAAAACCAGGGTCGTAGTCAGCGGCAGTGACCTTGTCAGTAAGGCTTTGCTCAAAGCAGGAAAAATAGCCATAGATGCGGTTTAGAGCATAGTTCAAGGCAACCCTACCACGGGCTTAAGCTGAATCCGGCTCACTCTTAACGATCGAGAACCTCTGTAAACAGACTTCGTCGCTACTGGTGAGGCCGCTTACACCAGCGGTTTGGACGGATAATAGGGATGGCGTGCGCTAGGGCTGTAACTCCTCACTGCAAAGGTCAGAGGCTAGTGCTTCGCGGGCAGCAACCAGTTCTTCAGAGGGGGCTTCAACGGTGAAAAGGATGTGTAGGGCGTCGGCGGGCAGCTCGTTTTTGAGGAAGTAGTCGGCTTTGGCCTGGGCGATCGCCTCAGCATTGGCCTGCTCATGGGTCAGCTCAGCAGTGATTTGCTCTAGATCGGCGGCAATGCGATCGCGCTCATCCCCCGCCGCCATCACCCGAAAGGGAATTTGCACCGTTTGCACCGGACCAAGGATCGGCTGATTTTCATAGATCAGCATTTGATAGAGGCTGCCTAACCGCAGCGGCTCGCCGTCGTAGGGAGCGGTTAATAAGCCCGATTCGGTTGCAGCTGGTGCGGCGTTCCAGGGTTGTGCGGCAGCGTTACCCAAGGGCTGCACCTCAATCTGAGCTATGTCTCCCCGCAGCACAAACAACGGCTTTTGGTGCCAGATAGTTTCGCTGTCGCCAGGGTTAACTAGACAAGGCAGTTCGCCCCCCCTCACCGGTCTAGAGCCGCTGATCTGGCCCCGGCGGCGATCGCGCACCTCGCCGCGAAAAAAGTCAAACACTTGTTCAAACGCCAGGGATGGCTCGGGGGCGGGTTGGGCGATCGCCACCGGCAGCCCCAGGTTGCTCGCCATTGCCGCCGTCATCAGCCCGGCCAAGATCCAGTTATTGTTGCTCATGGTTAGCCTCCTTAAAATGCGGTAGTGCGTAACTCCAAACCATTAGCGACGGCAGCAGCCAGGGCAACAGCACCGCTCCGCCAATGTAAAGCTGTAGGCTCAGCCAGCCGTAGCCTGCTGTGGCTGTGCCCAGGGCCGCCCCTAGACTGGCTCGCCCAAACTTGGGGCGATCGCTGAGATACAGAGCCAGGGCCTTGCCCCCCAGGGCTGCGACTAAAATCAGCCACAGGTCGGGGATGGGCACCACCAGTCGGTCGGTCAAAAAGTGGTGGGTCATGTAGGCATGGGCTTCGCCACCGGTCAAATCCACGCGACTGTCGCCCTGTTGCCCAAACCAGTAGCCGAGGGCCGGGGGCATCGGCAGATTGTCGTCGCCATCGGCGGCAACCCCAGCAGCGTAGTAGCCTCCCGCTGCCACAATCACCACCGCATCCTCTAGGCGAACCCCGTCGAGTTGGGGCACCTCACCCTCTGGATTAACCAGCAGCGCGGCAGCAGAAACTGACCTGTAGACCTGCTCTGGGGGAATCGAAAAATCGAGCAAGGGTTGTAACCAGCGCTGCCTAAACCGGTAGGACATATGCGTGATGGGGTGCAATCTGGCCCAGGGGGATGGGGCTAAATCGCCATGCTCTCTCAGGTAGGCCTGCGCCTGGGCTTGGAGTGGAGGGCCAGAGAGGCCGGGCCGGGGGCGGTTGGGACGCGATTGCTGACTCAACTGGTGGGCCAGGGCCAGCTGGTAGCTGAAGGGGGCACGATAGTCGGGCGCATTCCGCAGCGGCAGAATGTGCCACTGGGGCACCCAGGCATCGCCGTGCAGCACTCGGTAGGGGTCAGCCACCTGGGAGTACAGTTCAGCCCAATCACCACCGGGGTTTTGGACAGTGATGAAGACGGGCCAAGCCTGGTTGGCCATGGTTTCGCTCAGGGCCTGGTTGAGGGTGGCATCGTGGTCGGCCTGGGCCAGGTCGAGCAGGTAATCGATGCCAATGACCGGAGCATTGAGTTCGTTCAGACGGGTAATGATGTCGGCCAGCAGAGCGCGATCGATGGGCTTAAAGTCGCTGATGCCCTGCTGCACAAAGGTGGCCTGATCGACCTGCACCAGCACCACGGGCGGGGTCGTACCGGCGACCACCTGGCCAGTGAGGCCGCGATACCGGGCCTGCACCGCCACCCGCTGATCGAGCAGCCACTGCTGGGGCTGGGGCAGCAGGCTGAACAGGGCCAGCGCTCCCAGGGCGATCGCCTCTCGCTGGGTCGGTCGCCATCGCCGCCGCAGCGCTCGCCACCCCATCGGTTGAAGCCGGTAGGGCACCGCCTGGGGATGATAAAACAGCGAGGGCAACAGGTAGGCCGAGGGGTAGGTGAGGTGCTTTGCCAGCTTGAGAAATTCACAGGCTCCTTTCACCGCTTCTTGCACGTTTTCGTAATGGGCCAGGCGCTGCACCAGCTGCACCAAAAAGGCCTGGGCAACGTCGTTATCAATTGGCTCGCGCATAATGACGACCTGACTTAGCCCCAGATTAATTAACCCCTGGGCAATATCCAGGCCGCTGCACGAGTTAAACAGGGCGAACTGCAGCCCCCGCTGCTGGGCCTGTTGCAGGTAAGGCGACAGTTCTTTGACAGAAATAGCGGTTTTGGGCGCAATGGCAATCTGTCCATCCAGCAGCGCCTCCTCGTTACTGTGTCCGGCAAAAAACAGCACATCCCAGCCCTGGGGGTCGGCAATGGTTTGGCAAATGCGCTGCTTCAGGTCGGCGGCATTCTCGCCCGGCTGCCAGCCCAGGTAGTGAATATTTAGCAAGCTCTTTTGGGCGTTGAGGGCGCGGCGCTCGGCGGCAAAATTTAGCCCGGTCTCATCCCCCAGAATGGCGAGCACTCGCGCTTTGCCCCGGCGAAACTGACTGCGATCGCCCGTAGCCGAGCGAATGGTAGCGGGCGATCGCACAATCTGCATCTGGGGGCCAAACTCCCAGGTTTCCCAGGGCAGCCGGGCCAGCTCCAGCGGCGTGCAGGTCAAAAACAGCGCCTGACCGCCCTGATTTTGGGCCGCCTGCCGCAGCTCCTCCCGCAGGTCAAACAGGTCGCCGTGCTTCAGCCAGGTGTGAAACTCCGACAGCAGCCGCGCCTCGGCCTGCACCAGCTGGCTGTGCCAATCGACCTCCACAGCGACCTGGCCCACCGCCCCAGGTCGMYSYSGCAGCGCCTGTTTGTAATAGCCCAGGTAAGTCCGCCGCCAGCTCTCGTACAGCTCTAAAAGCTGCGCCGGAAACCTCAGACTAGCAGTCAGCCGCTGCCCCTGACCCCAGGCCAGCTCGAACAGGCAGCTCTGGTCGATTTTATGCACAGTGAGGCGGTAGGGCATGGGGGGAGGGTGGATGGGTGGGGGAGTGGATGGGTGGGAGGGTGGGAGGGTGGATGGGTGGATGAATGAGGGGAGGGGGGATAAATGAGGTGGAAGGGGAGGGGACGGCTTTCGGTTTAGGAGGGGGATGACGCTAGGGAGAGACTCCGCCTTGGCAGCAGCCATGCCAAGGTCTACACCCGCAGCCATGCCCGCCCACCCGCCTACCCTCCCACCCATCCACCCGCCTACTCCTTACTCGCTCACCCCTCACCGCCTACCCCTCAGGCTGAAACACAAACGGAGGCCAATTCAGGGTGTTACCGTTGGGCAGTTCAACGGTGGCGGTAAAGGCTTCATCCCAGGTGCCGATCGCCTGGGCGTAGAGAAAGCCGCCTTCGTTGCCCTGGGCCAGAGTTTGCTCGGCCAAAACGGTGGCGGCGTCGCGCACAATTAGGCGGGTGCCGGGGGGCAGGTGTTCGCCGGGGGCGGGGCCTAGGAACAAAAACAGCGTCCACTCGGGGGGGTGAGGTTCAACCAGCGTCCAGGTGAGGGCGTAGAGGCGAAAGGGTAGCCCCATGGTCTGTAGGTCGGTGTAGGCTCCGCGCGCGCTGGGGGGAATGGTGACGCCCGTGGGCTGCAATTTCCGCAGAATATCTTCGAGCTGCTCCACGGGTGTTCTCATCGATCGCATGGCATTGGCTGTGGCTAGTGGCGGCATCAGCGTCCAGGCCAGGCTGTCGGCAACGGCGTCGAGCTGGTTGCGCAGCCAGCGACCGACATTGATGGGGGCGCGGGTTGGGTCGGGCTGGGGAAGGGTTTGGGGAAGGGCGATCGCCGCTGCTGGAGCGGTCTCTGAGCCACCGATCTGGGCCGGGTTGAGGCAGGTGAGGTAGAGCAGCAGATCCTCTGGCGTGGTGTCGAAGCAGTGGATGGGGATGCGGTAGGTGCCGTCGGTTTGGGGCACCAGGCCCAGGGTGTGTTGCTGGGCGAGCAGGCGATCGCGCCGCAGCCCGGCCAAAATGGTCACCTGGTCTACCTCTTCCTGCACCTCGGCCAATATATAGAGGTGGGCAAACCCCGCTGGGTCGTTCACCGTGGCGGCGGGGATAGCCACCTCATCGTCGCTGAGGCTGCCCTGGGCCACCAGGCAGAGGCGGTAGTTGCCCACTCGCCCGTTAACGCCAGGGGTGGGGGGCTGATGGGTGTCGTAGTAGAGGGCTAAATTGAGGGCACCGGCCTCTAGCCAATGCTGCAACCCTCGCAGCGCCATAGCGCGCAAAAATGTCGGCCATGGCTGTGCCCCATCCGACACCTGTTGGCCCATCTGCACCGCCCAGTTCACCGCCTCTCTCGACAGCGTGACGGTGGTAGCCCGCTGGGGCGTAAACTCAAAATCGACTGGGTCGGGGGAAGGGTTCATAGCGTTTAGGGTAGCGGGTGAATAGAAGGTAGGAAAAGCCATGGTCTTACTCTGAATCGGGCATGAATTGGTGAATGGTGGCGCAGAGCTGTTGGGCAAACAGGCTGGTGGGGCCAGAGCGGTGGGGGCTTTGGGCGGCGGCGGCGTCTTCGGCTATCAGGCTGTCGATGTGCTCGGCCAAAATTGCCTCCAGGGTTTGATCGAGCTGGTGTAGCTGTTCGGGGGAGCTGTAGTCAACGGCCTCCTGCCGCACCTGGTCGTACAGGGTGGGAATCAGCCGATGGCGCACGTCGGCGCGCAGCCGCTGGAGGTCGAGCAGCCGTCGGGCTCGGGCAAAGTTGCCCAGACCCAGCTCTGAGGCCAGAGCGCCAATGGTTTGGCCCAGACAGTAGAAGCGGTGCAACCCCTGGACGTAAACGCTGTCTTCTGGGGTTTTCTTTTGGCTAAGACGGTGAATATTGGCGGCAATCACCTGGGCGATCGCTCCGTCTAGCCCCTGCTGAACCGCCTGCCGAAACGCCGCCAAAAACTCCTCCTGCTCGTCGAGCACCGGGGTGGCATCGGGCACTTGCTCCCAGTCGGGGGCTTCGGGCTGATGGGGGCCGCCGGTTCGCACAGAGATGCGATACTGGCGCAGCAGGCTGGCCAGATCGCGCAGCTGCCTGAGGGTCGTGTTGGGAGCTAACCCAGGGGCCATTTCTTTGAGCTGTTTGTCAGTAGGGGTCGGGCAGCGGCGGGGGCCACTGTTCTGGCGCTGGGCTAGGCGATCGCGGCAGTACACCCGCTGATATTGCTCCAGCAGCGCTACCGCCACCGTCACTTCGTACTCGCTGCACAGGTGGAAGGTGCGCAAAATCTTTTTCGCCTGCTCCAGGCTGGTGTCGTTGAGAATCGCCCAATCGCTGA
Source organism: Nodosilinea sp. LEGE 06152 (assembly GCF_015207525.1). GTDB lineage: Bacteria > Cyanobacteriota > Cyanobacteriia > Phormidesmidales > Phormidesmidaceae > Nodosilinea. The sequence goes on along the minus strand of NZ_JADEWR010000009.1, from coordinate 188,147 downwards.
CCCGGTAAAGCCCTTTTTGTAGCAATAGCTGGTCTAGCTCGGGGTGGTTGCAGGTCAGCCGACTGCTCCAGGTGCTCAGGGCGGCCTTGTCAGGGTCGTAGCTCTCCAAAATTTGCTGGGTAAAGGGGCGATGGGGAGAGGGCGATCGCCCGTCGTCGTCCAGCACGACTGCCAGCAGCTCGGCGGTGGTGAAGCCATAGTGGTGGCCAAATTTTTGCGCCAGACGGTGGCAGGCATCGCGGATTTGGTGGCTGACAAAGCAGCGCAAACTGAGCAACGCCAGGTCGGCCTGGGCTGTTTTCGAACGCCAGCGATCGAGCAGCGCCTTCTGCAGATTGCTTGCTTGGGCCTCGGTGTCGCTGAGCGAGTCGGCAAAGGCCTGCTGAAGCCAATCCTGCACGTGGGACAGCAAATGTGCCTGACACTCACCTGCACTGGTGATGCGAAGAAGTTGCCAGTATCGAAATATCGTCATGATTTTGCAGCTAAGTTGCGACTGGAGCAAAGGAATAGGTGAGGGCAAAGCCAAAGAGTGATACTGCTGTTGAAAGGATAAAAATATTTTTGAAAAGGCGCTGATTGATGCCTTTTAGGCGATCGCTTCAGCTACGGGTGATATGGCAAAACTCCTGGTGGCAGCAGCTAATGCATGGCAGCGATTAACCAAAATTCCGTTGACGACACCAGACTATAGGGCTGGGCCGAGTGAACTTATTCAGTTTTCGGCAAAGACAAGGTCAGGTTTGCGTACCCGTTGGGTGCGGCAGTCAATCTACAGTTCTAGAGTCCATCAATCCAGCGGCGGGACCGTGGCCATAGCGGTGGGTCAACCCCAAACCTGGTCGCGCCAACGTTTTGCATCACTGAATAAGTTTCAAGGTTGCAGCTATAGAACCTTGCAGAGAGACCCCAACGCCTCTTTGCCCCACCGTAGAGGACTTTCCCATGACTCCCACATCCGCCGCGTTTTGCCTCTCGACGGCTGCAGAGGGTGGCCCTGGCTGGGCTGTGCGGTCTGGCAGCGGTTCTGTCGTCGCTGACCGCCGGTTCCCAAAACATAGAGGGAGTCCTGGCCCCAGCAAGCTGCGCTGCGCCAGCAGCATCGACTGGCCTGCTAATGTACTCCCGCTCTACCGTAGTGGGCACTGCCCACCAGCCCAACTGAGCGTTGACAGTCACCCGGCCTGCCCCCTCTTCGCCATTCAGGAACTATTCCCATGCCTAACCTCAAGCGACGACGGTTTTTGCAGGTCGCTGGGTCGGCCCTAGCCGCCGTAGGCCTTAACCAAATGAATGTGCGGCGACAGGGCGATCGCTATGCCCTAGCCCTGGCCCAACCCATCCCTCGCAAACTAGCCCTGCTGGTGGGTGTCAATCAGTACCCCGCTGGAGTCACTCCCCTGCGAGGCTGTCTCACTGACGTGCGAATGCAAAAGGAGCTGCTGGTGCATCGCTTTGGCTTTGACCCCGCCAACATTCTCACCCTAGAAAACCAGGCCGCCACCCGTCAGAATTTGCTCGACGCCTTTGAGACGCACCTGATCGATCAGGCTCAGCCGGGGGATGTGGTGGTGTTTCACTTCTCAGGTCACGGTTCCTTAGTGCGTGACCCTGATCCCATACCCACAGCATTGGAAGGCTATAACGGCAGCCTGCTGCCCTACGACGCCCGGCTAAACCTGGGGGGCAACCAGGTCAATGACATCATGGGCAAAACCCTGTTTTTGCTGATGGCCAACCTTAAAACCGATCAGGTGACGGTCATGCTCGACAGCTGCCACTCCGGCGGCGGCACCCGAGGCGATCTAATTCTGCGGGCCGTTGAGTCGCGGGTGGCGCTGGGCGATGCAGAACCCAGCCCGTTAGAACTGGCCGAACAGGAACGCTGGCGGTTGCGGCTGGGCTGGTCATCGGCTGAGCTAAAGACTCAGCGCAGCCGAGGCATTGCCAAGGGAGTAGCGCTGGGGTCGGCCCAGGCTAATCAACTGGCGGCAGATGCCTCCTTTGGCGAGGGGAATGGGCAGTTTTACGCCGGGGCGTTTACCTACGCGCTGACTCGCTACCTGTGGCAGCAGCCCGGCAGCCCGCCCCTCGATCGCGTGTTTGTCGACCTGGCCCGCAGTACGCGAGATGTGGCTAATAGCGCCCGCATTGTGCAGTCGCCTATCTACGAGGTAGCGCCGGGCCGCAACTTTGGTCAAGAGCCGCTCTTTTTTAGCTCGCCCCAAACCCCGGCGGCAGAGGCTGTGGTGGTGGGTGCTGGGGCTGGCGAGGTCAAATTCTGGCTGGGGGGCGTATCGTCCCAAAGTTTGGCGGCGTTTGAGAGCGGAGCTGTTTTCTCGGTTGTAGATAGCGATGGCCATGAGATCGGCCAGGTCGCGCAAACCCGGCGGGTAGGGCTAGAGGGTTACGGCACTCTAGTTAGAGGCACTGGAAGTCAGATTAAAATGGGGCAACTGCTGCGGGAGCGAGTGCGGGGAATACCGACTGACCTGACCCTGCGAGTAGGTCTAGATACTTCCCTGGGCGCTGATTTGGGGGAGGCGCCATCGCAGCTTTCTCGCCTGAATCGCGTTCAGCCCGTTGCGGTAGACAGCGACCAAAGCCCCCACTACCTGCTGGGTCGCATGACCGAGCAGGGGCTTGAAATTGCCGCTGCTGAAGCCGTGCGCAATGTGGGCGAACTGGGCAGCATTGGCCTGTTTACGCCGGGGCTGGTGGCCCTACGGGCCAGCTTTGGTGAACCGGGAGAATCTATGGCCGATGCTGTGCAGCGGCTCAACCCCACGCTCAAGCTGCTGTTGGCCGGACAGGTGCTGCGATCGCTGCTCAACGGCGACACTTCCAACCTCAACGTCGATGTCGCTGTACAGCCGGTGAATGGCCCTGTTATTGCCAGTCGCAGCGCCAGCAGTCGAGGGGGCAACAGCGGCGAGATAGCCCAACGGCTCGATGGCTCTGGTCAAGCGCTGCGATCGGGCAGCGAAATTGTGGTGACGGTGACCAATGGTGAATTTCGCAGCCTCTACGTAGCCGTGCTGGCCATCGGCAGTTCGGGAAGTATGTCAGTGCTGCACCCCACCGATTGGGATGCTCCCGAAAGCGAATCGCTGTTGGAGCCGGGGCAGCAGTTAGACATTCCCCGGCAGGGGCCAGGGCGCGACCCAAACCGCAACTACTGTAGCGACCCCAGCCGGGCCTTTCACCTGTGCCTGAGCAGCTCTGGCTACGCCGAAATTTTGACCCTGGTGAGCACCAGCCCCCTGCGCGATGCCCTGCGCAGTCTTCAGCAAATTGCCGCTGCTAACAACACCCGCAGCGGCGACCCCATCGGCCTGCAAAACGATGACCCCGTCAATGTGGTCGAAACCCTGTTGGGCGATATTGACCGCACCACCCGTAGCTCGGTAAGCCTGCGCGGCGACGTGCACGGGGTAGACACCACCCAGCTCGCGGCCCTATCTACCCTAATTCGAGTGGTCGAAAACTGAGCACTCGGCAGGAGCAATTCGCGTAGCGTAAAGCCTTTGGCATCCAGAAACGGGAACCGACTTAGCAAGAGATCTCCGCCGAAATCGCCAGCTGGTCAACGTTGAATCGGTTTAGTCGTTCCAGACATACGTAATGGTAGATGAGTTCAACCCCATTCCTATGACCAGTTCCCGCTTTGCGATCGCCTACCTGACCCAGAGCCGCCCCGTAATTTTGATGCAGGCGTTCCCGACAGTACAGACCATCGAACCGCGCTATCAGCTTTCCTGGCTGCGATCTGTGCCTGCCCTGCTCGAAACCGGCAAAGCCCAGAGTGCCCTGGGCCACCTCTACTGTCAACTGGGCGAATGGGATCGTGCTGCCGGGGCCTATCTGCGATCGCTCAATGCCTTTAGCCATGCCGAAGACGCCGTTGCCCTGGGCCGCACCCTCACCCACCTCAGCGTGGTGTTTGCCCAGCGCCAGCAGTACCGCTGGGCCTACGACTACGCCGCCCAGGCCGTGCAACACCTGCACAATACCGCAGACAACGCGGGTTATGCCGCCGCCCTGCACACCCTAGGCATGGGCCACTACTACCGTCGCCGCTACCGACTGGCCCTCAAAACTCTCGAAAAAGCCCTCGCCCTGCGCCACGAACTGGGCGATGAGCTGGGCGAAGCCATTACCCTGGGCTGCATGGGGCGAGTCTATGCAGCCCGAGGCGAGCACTGGTGCGCGCTCTCCTGTTATGAGGCGGCCCTCGACGGCTATCGCCAGCACCAGACCCTGCTTGAGGGAAATGGCTACGAAATCATGATTCGCAGGCGCATTGCCAGGCTGGCCAACTGTGCAGGGCACACCGATTTAGCGATCGCCCATTTTGAGGCCGCTCTGTTGCTGTGCCAAAAGTGCGATCGCGCCCTGGCCGCCGAGATTTTAATCGATCTCGCTAACCTGCACGAAGGCTTACAGCAAAACAAAGTTGCCCTGCGCTATCACCAGCAGGCGCGGCAATTACAGCAGGCTGCCAAGCCCAAAGCCAGCGCAAACAATGTCCCCGCTCCAATTGCCCTACAGCCCACAGAAGAAGGCTATTACTGATTTGCATCTCCCATGGATGCTGCCCACTGTCTCCCCAGATTTTATTGGCCTAGCCCCAGCTTTTATCCGCATCCCTGTAGGGACATAGCATGCTATGTCCCTGCTTTTTAAATGAGTTGAACTCATCGTTGTGTAAGCTGGTTAGCCCGCTAGCAGAACTAACAGAGTTTAGTCAAGCGCTAGGTTTCACTTCGTTTTACCCAACCTACTTCTTCTAGGTTATAGATCTCGTAGGGTGGGCACTGCCCACCATCCCACAACGGGTAAAACCAACCCATTCTACGCCCAGCCGAGGCCAGCTAGGACAGCTTTCAAAATCGCACCCAAAATTTCTGCTAACTCCCATCCCAAGAGTGAATAAGCTCACTTCCCCAAGACATAGGTAAAAACAGGAAGGCAATCAAACTTACCTTCCTCATTCGGAAAAAACCAACTTTCTCAAAAGGAGAAACTTCCATGTCTGACATGATTAAGCCCAACGACATCATTGCTGAAGCTGAAGAGGCTGCCAACCTGGCCATTACCGAGCTTTCCGCAGGCGAACTCGACGATTGTAGCGGGGGTGCTAGCGGTCTGGGCGATATCAGCAGCCTGTTCAAAGGGGCGAGCAGCTTCTTCGAACAGTCGGGTGTCACGATGGATCAGGTGAGCTTTGCTGGCCCTAACGGTGCTGGCAGCATGAGCTCTCTCACCGGCTTCAACACCGCCTCCGGTAACTCCGATGTGATTAGCTTCGGGCTGTAGACAGGCTCAGGATCAATGCCGCGAGTGACCTTAGGGGGGTGACCTTTTAAGGTCCTCGTTCAACCATCAGATAGGGCTCCATGCAGAGGTATGGCTCCACCATATCTCTGCATGTTTCCTCCCCAAAAGATAGGTCAGATTGACTCAGTAATTTATTTAGGCAAAGGATGCTTTGTCATGGAAGAACAAAATTTAGATCTCGCTCCGGTGGAGCTAAGCTCGGCGGAATTGGACGATATTTCTGGTGGCCTGGATATTTTTATTTCGGGCGCAATGTTTGAGCAGAACGATAGTCTTTTGGGCCAGTCTGGGAGCTGTGGTTGCCCTGGATCTAAGCTGGCTCAAACCTCCAATACATCCTCCGGCAGCTTTCAGTTTGCCGGGTTGGGTTTTGAATCGGTAGATCAAATTTTTGCGGTCTTCGCCGGACTCTCGCGATTGTTCGGGCGATAGCAATTTTTCAACGATTAGCAACTCAAGGATTTCGCTATGACGACGCCCCTACTGCGAGAATTTAACCAGGCGGATGTGGATTGGCTAGGGCAAACCGGCACGCTGCGATCGCTCCAGGCGGGCGATCGCCTCCACACCCCGCCCCAGCCTCTTGACCATCTGTGGATTGTGGTCAGCGGTCAGCTTTCAGTTGTGTTAGAAGCACAGCCCGTTAACGAGGGCGATAAAGCTATCGCCACAGAAATTCTGCGGTTATCCAGCGGGGAGCTGACTGGCGCAATACCTGCCGTAACGACACACCTCTCCCGATCCACCCTGTTTGCCCTCACCGATGCGATTGTTCTGGCGCTTCCCCTAGCTGCTCTCACTCAAAAGCTAGCCGACGATGCCAACTTCGCTGCCCCGTTCTACCGGGTGGTGGCTCTGTCTATGCGGCACCAGCTCACCCAGTGGGCGATGCAAATGGGCTACAGCGTCGCCCTGCTCGGCCAGCTTCAGCTTAAAGAAGCAGCGACGGTGTTTGCTGAACTGGCCGATAGCGATCTGGACTGGATGATGGCAGTGAGGCAGGTCGAATCGGTCAAACCCGGCACGCCTCTGCTGCGCTGCGGCTACCCAGTCGATGCCCTGCACCTGCTTCTAGAAGGGGCTGTGGGCCTGAACGCTGAAGAACAACCGCCTAACCTGGTGGTGGCAGCCCTCAGGCCAGAACTAGAGAGAGCTGAGACCGAGTTTGCCCGCCTGTCGCGGGGCGACTTAATTGGTGAAACCCTGCTGCTCGACTCGGCTCCGGCGTCGGTGGGGGCGATCGCCCTGCGGGAGTCTACTCTGCTGACCATTCCCCGCTGGCGGCTGCTGGCCAAGCTGCTCTACGATCGCCCCTTTGCCGCCCGCCTCTACCGACTGCTAGCGCTGCTGCTGGCCAGCAAACAGCAGCTCATGCTGGAAAAACTGGGCGTTTTGGCCCCCAACACCGATCTTGATGGTCAGCTGCTGGAGCGGGTAGCCCTGGCTGAGGCCCGGTTTGAGTGGCTGGTGCAGCGTTTGCAGACCCAGGCTCAGTTTTAGATTTTGGATTTTGGATTTGCGCCTGTGGTTAGGGGCCTGCACTAGCGGTTCTACCAATTTATTGATGTGCCTGGTGGGCGTTGCCCACCCTACGCCCTCCGTTCCTCATTTTTCACCCTTCCTCCTTCTGCCTTTTTCCCGGAGTTTGACCATGGTAACGGCAAAGCATAGCAACCTATTTCGCCCCCAGGCGCTAGAGCGCAGCGCCTCTCCCGAACAGCTCGACCAGCTGGTGCAGGTGGTCAGCCCCAAGCGCTGGCTGGCGCTGACGGCCCTGGGTTTGTTGGTCAGCGCCGGGGCCGCCTGGAGCGTACTGGGCCAAATTCCCCTAACTGTTACTGGGCAGGGGGTGCTGGTTTACCCCAGCGATGTGGTGACGGCGCAGTCGCCCGGTGCCGGCCCCTTACGATCCATTGAGGTGAAGCCGGGAGACTGGGTGAAGGCGGGCGACATTCTGGCAGTGCTCGATCAGTCTGAGCTAGAGACCCAGCTGCGGCTGGCCCAGGAGAAGCTGACCCAGCTCCAAATTCAAGACCAGACGGCCCAGCGGCTGAACAGCGAACGCAGCGGGCTAGACCAGGGGGCGATCGCCCAGCAGCGGCGGGCACTGGAGCAAGATCTGCGATCGCAGCAGTCCCTCACCCCCACCCTGCAATCCCGCGCCGAAGCATCGCTACGCCAGGAGCGCCAAACCCTCCAGCAGCGGCTCGCCACCCTGCAAGCCCGCCTGCCCATCTATCAAACCCGCTGGGAAAACTGGCAGCGCCTGGCCGACGAGGGCGCAATGTCCCAAGAAGAGGTGCTAAGCGTGCAGCTCGAATATCAGGAACTGCAAAACGAAGTCAACGACGTTGAAACCCAGCTCGAAACCCTGGATCTGCGCGATACCGAAGCCCAGCGCGACTACCTCGACAACCTCAGCCGTATCGCCGACCTCCAAGCTCAACTTCAAGATCTCGACGCCCGCGCCGCCGCCCAGCGTGAGCAAGACAGCACCACCACCGCCCAGCGCCAAAAAGAAATCAAAGATACCGAGGCCACCATCGCCCAGCTCACCGAGCAGCTCAGCCGCAACCAAACCATCACCAGCGACCACGACGGCCAGGTGGTTGAAGTCATGGCCCAGCCCGGCCAGCGCCTCGACCCCGGCATGCCCGTGGCCATGATCGCCGCCCAAGACAGCAACACCCCCCTCACCAGCGTGGCCTTTCTGCCCGTCAGCGAGGGCAAAAAAATCAGCGTCGGCATGGCCCTCCAGGCCACCCCTACCACCGTCAAACGCGAAGAATACGGCGGCATCCTCGGCACCGTCGATCAGGTCTCCAGCTTTCCCGTCACCCAGGCCGGAGCCGCCCGCCTGGTCGGCCATCCCGACATCCTTCCCGGCGTTATGGGCCAGGGGCCGCACATCGCCGTCTTTGCCACCCTGCAACCCGACTACAGCCCCAACAACCCCAGCCAGTTGCGCTGGTCAGCCTCCCCCCAAGGCCCCGACCAGCCCATGACCCCCGGCATGACCACCACCGTGCGCATCACCGTCGAAAAGCGCCGCCCGATCTCCTACGTGCTGCCCATTCTTAAGCAGTGGGCGGGGTTTGGGGATGAGGCGGTGAAGGGGGTGGATGGGTAGGGGGTGGATGGGTGGATGGGTATTGGTTTTGAATGCTATCCCCTCATATCCCCATTCATCCCCTACCTACACTGCCCGCTCATCCACCCATCCACCCTCCCACTCATCCACCCTCCCACTCTCCCACCCATCCACTCTCCCACCCATCCACCCTCCCACCCATCCACTCCCATGCAACACCTCATTGCCAAACTCAAAGACCGCCTCCGCCGCCCCGACCTGCGGCGCACGCCCACCCTGCTGCAAATGGAAGCGGTGGAATGCGGTGCTGCCTCCCTCGGCATGATCCTGGGCTACCACGGACGGATTGTCTCTCTGGCGGATTTGCGCCAGGCCTGCGGCGTTTCGCGCGATGGCAGCAAGGCGTCGAATGTGCTGAATGCGGCGCAGCTGTATCGCCTCAACGGCAAGGGTTTTAAGGTTTCCTTAGAAGCGGTGCAGCAGCTAGAGCGGCCCTACATCGTGTTTTGGAATTTTAACCACTTCTTAGTAGTGGAAGGGTTTCACCGCCAGAAGGTGTACCTGAATGACCCGGCCACCGGCCCGCGCACGGTTTCCCTTGACGAATTTAGCGAGGGGTTTACTGGGGTGGTGCTGACCTTTGCCCCCGATGCCGAGTTTGAAAGAGGTGGGCAAAGGCGGGATTTGGTGCGATCGCTGCGCCTGCGCCTGCGCGGCTCTGTGCGCGCCCTGGCCTTTTGCCTGCTGGCGGGGCTGCTGCTGGTGCTGCCGGGGTTGGCCATGCCCGCCTTTTCTCAGGTGTTTGTCGATCAGGTGCTGATTCAGGGCCGCAGTAGCTGGCTACGACCGCTGCTGCTGGGGATGCTGGTCACCTCGGTGCTAACCGGACTGCTGACGCGGTTACAGCTGCAAATTTTGCGGCGGCTGCGGATCAAGCTGGCTATGGGCATGTCGAGCGGTTTTTTGTGGCACATTCTGCACCTGCCGGTGAGTTTCTACGACCAGCGCTTTGCCGGGGAGATCAGCAACCGCATCAAGCTCAACGATCGCCTGGCCAGCCTGCTCTCGGGCGAGCTGGCCACCACCGCCATTTCCTGCGTCATGGTGGTCTTTTACGGCCTGGTGATGTGGCAGTACGACTGGGTGCTGACCCTGATCGGCATTGGCTCAGTAGCGGTAAATTTGATTGCCCTGCGCTGGGTGGCCCGCCAGCGATCGGACACGAATATGCGCCTGATGCAGGAGCAGGGCAAGGTCAGCGGGGTTGCGATCGCCGGTCTGCAAAGCATCGAAACCCTCAAAGCCTCGGGTCTAGAGTCCGACTTCTTCAACCGCTGGGCCGGGTACTACGCCAAATCGCTCAACGCCCGCCAGGAGATGGACCGCCTCAACCAGCGCCTCGGCATGCTCCCCGCCTTTCTCTCTGGCCTCAGCGCCATGCTGCTGCTCACCATCGGCGGCTTTCGCGTCATCGACGGTGCCCTCAGCATCGGTATGCTCGTCGCCTTCCAGTCCCTCATCCAGCAGTTTATGCAGCCCGTCAACCAGCTGCTCAAGCTCGCAGGCGACTTCCAAGAACTTGGCGGCACCCTCGATCGCCTCGACGACGTGCTCCAGAATCCCGTCGATCCGCTGCTGCCCGACGGGGAGTGGGCGAGTGGGCGAGTGGGCGAGTGGGCAGGTGGGCGAAACACAGAGCCGCAAGAAACTGTCGATCAAGAACCCAATCCTTCTACCCTAACAACTGCCACCGCTCACCCATCCACCCGCCTACCCGCCCACCCGCCTACCCGCCTACCCGCCTACCCACCTACCCCTCCCCTCTCTCCCAAACTCCACGGCTTCCTCGACCTCCACCACCTCACCTTCGGCTACAACCGCACCGCGCCGCCGCTAATCGACAACCTCAGCCTCTCCCTCAGGCCGGGGCAGCGGGTAGCCCTAGTCGGCGGCAGCGGCAGCGGCAAATCCACCGTCGCCAAGCTGGTGTGCGGCCTCTACCAGCCCTGGTCGGGCGACATCTGCTTCGACGGCCAGCCCCGCCACCAGATTCCGCGCCCCGTTCTGACGAACTCCTTAGCCATGGTCGAGCAAGACATTCTGCTGTTTGCGGGCACCGTGCGCGACAACCTCACCCTGTGGGATACCACCATCCCCGACGCCAACCTGATCCAAGCCTGCCGCGATGCCGCCATTCACGACACCATTCTCTCGATGCCCGGCGGCTACAGCGCCGAACTGCTCGAAGGGGCCGCTAACCTCAGCGGCGGCCAGCGCCAGCGCCTCGAAATCGCCCGCGCCCTGGTCAACAACCCCGCCATCCTGGTCATGGACGAGGCCACCAGCGCCCTCGACACCGAAACCGAACGCACCATCGACTACAACCTGCGCCTGCGCGGCTGCACCTGCCTGATCGTCGCCCACCGCCTCAGCACCATCCGCGACTGCGACGAAATCATCGTCATGCACCACGGCAAAGTCGTCCAGCGCGGCAGCCACGACGACCTGCGCGACCAGGAAGGGCCGTATTTGCAGCTGATTCGCAGCGAAGAAGGGTGAGGAAGTTTTGAGTTCAAAATTCAAAATTGAGAATTCAAAATTTTGTACTTTGCATTTTGCATTTCTCCTCTTCCACCCTCCTACCCATCCACTCATCCACCCTCCCACCCATCCACCCATCCACCCATGCTTACCACCCACCACCCCCTCCCCTTCCCCCCCCACGCCCTCCGCAGCAACGAACCATTCTTCCTCGACGACCCCAAGACCTGCTGGCGGGTTGAAGCGGGTACGCTGGCGCTGTTTGCAGTCAGTGTGCAGGCGCTGACCAGTCGGCGGCGCTATCTGTTTAGCGTCAAGCCGGGGGCGATGCTGTTTCCGGTGGCGTTGCTGGAGCAAGAGACCCCCTGCCAGCTGATGGCGATGCCGCTGGAATCGGTGAGTTTGAGACCGATCGCCCTGACGGCATTGGCAGACGAGTTGGCCAATAGCCAGACGGCGGCAACCAATCTGGAAGCCCTAGAAAACTGGGTGCATCGGCTAGGGGCGGCGCTGTCAGACACCGTATCGGCCCGGTTGGCGACACCGATTGAGACCAGCGGACTGCTGTCGCCGGGAGAGGTGTATCAGCCATCCCAAGGACGGATCACCTGGGTGCGGCTGCTGGCTGGGGAGGGGCAACTGCTGGGGCTGGAGCATCTGACGCTGACTCCGGCGGTTGGCCCCATACCCCTCAGTAGCCACCTGTGGTTGCAGGCGACGGCGATGGTGGAGCTAGAAATCTGGCAGCCCCAGGGGCGGGCGGAGCCAGTTTTAGCTGGCCTGGGCCACCTGCAAACCTTGGTGCTTAGGGGCATTCAGCACCTCGAAGCGCAGCAGCAGGTACAGGAATATCAGCGGTTTGAAGCTCGCGCGCGGCTAAACACCCAAGCCGTGAGCCAAACGCTAACACAGCTGGCGGGGGTATTTGAGCCCGCCGCTGCTGTTCAAGACTCCCAGGGACAGCAGCCCAGCGAGGATGCTCTGCTAGTTGCGGCTGGGGCGGTGGGACGTGCTTTGGGAATTGCCATTCAGCCCCCAGCTCAGTCGGAGGACTTGCGGCGGGTGAGGGATCCACTGGAGGCGATCGCCCGCGCGTCCCAAATTCGCACTCGCCAGGTGGCCCTGCGCGATGACTGGTGGCGGCGCGACGGTGGCCCCCTGCTGGCCTACGCCCGTGAGGATGGCCGTCCGCTGGCGCTGCTGCCGGTGGGGGCGACCCGCTACGAGGTGGTTGACCCGCAGCGAGGCACGCGGGTACCGTGCAGTCGAGCCGTTGCCGAGGGAATTTTACCCACGGCTCACACCTTCTACCGACCGCTGCCCTACCAACTCAAGCCCGTGCAGCTGCTTCAGTTTGCATTGCAAGGGCACCGTCAGGAATTGCTGGTGGTGGCGATCGCCAGCATTGCCGCTACCCTGCTGGGCATGGTGACGCCCCAGGCCACGGGCATTCTCATCGACCAGGCCATCCCCAACGCCGACCAAACCCTGCTGTTACAGATTGCCTTTGCCCTGCTGGCCACCACCTTTGGGGCCACCCTGTTTCAGCTCACCCAGGGCATTGCCCTGATGCGAATCGAGTCCTTTGCCGACAGCAGCACCCAGGCCGCCGTGTGGGATCGGCTGCTGAAGCTGAAAACCTCCTTCTTTCGCGGCTATTCCATTGGCGATTTGAGCGCGCGGGTGTCGTCGATTAGCCAGATTCGCCAGCGGTTGGGCAATACCCTGCTCAAGAGCCTGTTTTCGAGCCTGTTCTCGCTGCTGAATCTGGGGCTGCTGTTTTACTACAGCGTGCCCCTGGCGCTGATTGCCGCTGGGGTTGCCCTACTTAACATGGCCGTCACCGTAGTCTCTGGGGTGCTGACGCTGAAGAAAATTCGCCCCCTCCACGACCAGCAGGGCAAGCTCTTCGGCATGATGGTGCAGATGATCAACGGCGTGGCCAAGTTCAGGGTAGCTGGGGCCGAGACCCGCGCCTTTGCCTACTGGGGGCGTCAGTATGGTCAAGAACTGCGGCTCACCCTGGCTTCAGAAGGTATCGAAGACAATTTGACGGTGATCAACAACCTGCTGGCGGCCCTCACCCCGGCGGTGCTGTTCGCCTTCGCTACCGGCATGATCCAGCAGTCGCAGGCGGGGGATGGGAGCTTTTCGACCGGCACGTTTCTGGCCTTTAATGCGGCCTTTGGCACGTTTATTGGTGGGGCTACTAGCCTCAGCAGCACCGTGATTGACGTGCTGGATGTGCTGCCCATCTGGCAGCGGGCCGAACCCATTCTCGCCGCCCAGCCGGAGGTTGACCCCTCTAAGGCCGACCCTGGGCGGATCTCAGGCCAGGTGACGGTGAGCAACGTGGGCTTTCGCTACCGCTCCGATGGGGATCTTATTCTCGACGGCGTCACCCTCGCCATTGAACCGGGGGAATTTGTTGCCCTGGTCGGCCCCTCGGGCAGCGGCAAATCGACGCTGTTTCGCCTGCTGCTGGGGTTTGATGCGCCAGAGGTGGGCACGGTTTATTTTGACGGGCAGGATATGGCGGGGCTAGACCTCAACGCTCTGCGGCGACAGTTTGGCGTGGTGCTGCAAACCAGCCGCTTGATGTCGGCCTCAATTTTTGAAAATATCGCCAGCAGCGCCCGCATCACGATGGAAGAAGCCTGGGAGGCGGCCTCGATGGCGGGTCTGGCCGACGACATTCTCTCGATGCCGATGGGGATGCACACAGTGGTGAGCGAGGGGGGCACCAACCTTTCGGGTGGGCAGCGGCAGCGACTGCTGATTGCCCGCGCCCTGGCCCTGCGTCCCCGCATTTTGCTGTTTGATGAAGCTACGAGTGCTTTGGACAACCGCACTCAGGCAATCGTCAGCGAAAGCCTGGAGCGGCTGCGGGTGACGCGCATTGTGGTGGCTCACCGCCTCAGCACCATTCGCAATGCCGATCGCATCTACGTGCTCGAAAAAGGTCGCCTAGTTCAGCAGGGCAGCTTTGATCAACTGGCCACCGCAGAGGGGTTGTTTAGCCAGTTGGTCAAGCGCCAGCAGGTGTAGGTGGGTGATAGTGCTCTACGGTGGTATTCGCTTACCATGCCCACTTACAATGAGAGCAGCGCGAGACATGAGCACTCCCCGTCTGGCACCATGACAACCCTTGTTCCTGTCAGCAAACCGATTAGCCAACTACACCTTGCTCCGGGCAGTAAGGTTACCATTCCAGATGTAAGTTGGGCAGAGTTTGAGGCTATTTTGCAAGAATTAGGTGAGCGGCGAGCGGCTCGAATTGCTTACAGCTTAAACGTTCTAGAAATTGCAGTGCCGCTGCCTGAACATGAAGTACCGACGGATTTAATCTCAGACATTGTCAAGCTGCTCTTGCGGATGACGGGCAGACGCTATCAGCCTTTTGGCTCTACTACATTTAAGCAGCCAGGGGTGGCCGGGGTAGAGCCTGATGCCTGCTTCTACATCCACAACTATGAACGCATGATTGGCCGACGCAAGCTACAGCCAGGCGATCCGCCGCCCGATTTAGCTATCGAAACCGATGTTACGTCGCTGACCACAATAACGGCCTATCGCGCGATCGCAGTCCCCGAAGTTTGGATCTACGCCGACGGCAAGTTAACCCTTTACCTGCTCCAGGCCGGAGACTACGTTGCCTCAGACACCAGCCCGCTGTTTCCTCACTTTCCCATCGCTGGCTGGGTCGAGCAGGCTGTGAGTCGCGCTTGGACGGTGGGGAGTTTACAGGCTCTAGAAGAATTGGAAGCCAGCGTTACCCAGTTTCAGGAGAAAAGCTCTACTCCCTGAGTAGTTGAGATTAGCCTTAGAGCGTATGGCCCAGCGGAGCTTTTACTAGCGGGCTTCAGCGTCCCTGAGTGGTGCCGCGTCAGATTCAGAGAAGGTAACGTCTTCGTATAGGTCGGCAATCGCCCCTTCCCAGCCCACGCTAGCGAGCGAAATGCGATCGCCTTCGCTAAAGGGATGCAGCACCCATAACCCTTCGGTATTGCGGCGAAACACCTCCACCTGTTGCCGAGTTTGGGAAACTAGCACGTACTCTTGCAGACTCTCCAGGTGGCGGTAGTCGGTGAATTTATCCCCTCGGTCAAGGGCTTCGGTGCTGTCTGAGAGCACTTCAACAATCAGGCAGGGATAGCCCTTAAAGGTGCTGGAAGGGAGATCGTGATCGTCGCAGGTGACCATTACATCTGGATAGTAGTAGCAATTAAGCACTTCAATGCGGGCTTTCATATCCAGCGCATAGGCTCGACAGCCCTGGTCTCGTAAATGCCCCCGCAGCAGTGCCCAAAAATTGAGCGCAATGGTGACATGGGCATCGGTGCCCCCAGCCATGGCATAAACCTCGCCATCGCGGTACTCGTGCTTGGTGGGGCTGGTGGCTTCTGCGGCTAGGTAGTCTTCTGGGGAGACATAGCTAAAGGCTGAAGCAGCAACCATAGTCATCCTCTGAACGCAACGCGGTAGCTCAATCCTAACGGCTCATACGGTCAGCGCAAACCGGAGAGGCAGTCTTTGTAGGGTTGCGCAGGCAGCGTGGCACAAAAGTGAATAAGTTCACTTTGGCCAGACCTATATGCTCTAGCTACTTTCAGGATTTAACCTATGCGCCGTACATATTTGTTTGGTCTATTGGCTTCTTCCTGGCTGCTAGCTACGATCGCGCCCATCCTACCCGCAGCAGCCCAAACTCCCATTTCCCTGGCAGAACAGCCCGCCTCAGTAGAATCGATCGCTATGGTCGACCAGCTAATGGCCGAGGGCTATCAGCAGCTCTACACCAGTCAGCTCCAGGGCGCGATCGCATCATTTCAGCTCACCCTAGTGCAGTGTCAGCAGAGCCACAACCGCTCAGGGGCCGCCGCGGCCCTGTTAGGATTGTCAGAATCATATCTCTGGTCGTGGCAGTTTGATGACCAGCTAGAGGCGGCCCAGCAGGCTCTAGAAATTTACCAGGCCCTAGCCGATCGCGCTGGCGAAGCCGCCGCCCTCCACGCCATTGGAGATGCCCAGCTCAATCTGGGTCAGTACGATGAGGGCGTTGCCAGCCTGCGACAGGCGCTGACGCTGCGCCAGGCGGTGCAAGACCAGTCGGGGGAAGGCTGGACGCTGGGCCTGATTGGCATTGGTCAAACCAAGCAGGGCGATGCAGCCCAGGGTTTGGCCACTATGCAACAGGCGATCGCCATTCTCAATGCCCCGGTCGAACCCGCTCTAGAGCAGCGCCAGCAGTACCGACGCAGCGTAATTTTGGCCTGGCTGGGGTACGCCCAGGGGCAGCAGGGCGACTACGCAACGGCGGTGGCCTCGTTGCAGCAGGCTCTGGAGCTGGCTCGTACATTGGGCAACCGCTCCCTCGAAAGCCTGGCGCTGAAGTTTTTGGGCGATCTGCAAAAAGAGCAGGGCGATTTTACTGAGGCGATCGCCAACTATGAAGCGGCCATTGCCGCCGTGCAGGCCCTCAACATTTCTGCGGCGGTGGCCGACGGCTACACCCGCATCGGCAATCTGCACTACGATCAGGAAAATTACGATGAGGCGCGAGTGGCCTATCAGCAGGCGCTCGAGCTTTACATTAGCCTGGGCGATCGCAGTGCCCAAGCCTGGCGACTGTCTGATATTGGCCATACCCACAAGCGGCAAGAACAGTACCACCCGGCCCTTGCGGCTCACCAGCAGGCTCTGGCTCTGTTCCAGGCCGAGGACAATGCTGTCGGTGAGCTTGGACTGCTCAACACAATTGGCTATACCTACGAAACCTTGCGGGACTACGAACAGGCCAGATCATACTTTCAGCGGCAGATTGATCGCGCTCAGCAGGTCAACAACGTTACTCAAGAAGCCTATGGTTTTTGGGGTGTGGGTTCTACCTACCTCGGCCAGGCCCAGCGCCTCTACGCCGATGAAGCCTACGCAGAGTCGGTCGCTACTGCCCGGCAGGCGATCGCGCCCTACCAACAGGCGCTCGAGCGGGCCAAGGCCGCAGGGTTGAGTCTGGAACAGGATGGAGCCCTAGTTACCTCTGCCCACATTGTTTACTCCACCCAAGGTCTGGCCTTTGGCCAACTGCGCCAGTTTCCTGAGGCGATCGCGGCCCATCGGCAATCTCTTGAAATTTTAGACACCTACCGCGATCGCATATCCAAGGCCAAATACCTGGATGAGCGCTTAGATGCTCTGCGCCAACTTGGAGTCGCTTACTCCAATAATGGTCAGTATGCTGAGGCCATTACGGCTTTTCAAGGCGCTGGGCAACTTGCGGAACAGCTCAATGACCCCGTTCGGCAAATATCGGCGTTGAGCCTGGAGTCGAGCAACCACGCCTACCTGGGCGACTATGCCCAAGCCCTAGCCGTGGCTCAGCGCATTATGGCGATCGCCACCGAAAAGCTGCCAGACGATGCCTCCGCTAGGTTGAAGGCCCTCACCAAACTGGGGCAGGCTTTCCATAACCTGAGTCAGTACCCGGCGGTGCTAGACCATTACCAGCAGGCACTGCCGATCGCGCAATCCATCGGCAACATTGATACCGAAATTTCTTTGCTCAACAACATTGCCACCGTCTATTCAGATCAGGGCAACTATCGGCAAGCGTTAGAGACACAGCAGCAGGCGATCGCCCGTCAGCAGGAGGCGATCGATGCTTTGGAAACCAACAGTGACGAGAGCTTCGATCGATTTTGCAGCGGCTACGCCAAGGATGTAGGTGCCGTCATTCGGCAGCAGTGCCTAGGTACCTACCGCTATGGCATGGCTGTGGGTTTGAACAATCAAGTTTCCTACTATCAATCCCTGGGGCGCTACCCAGAGGCGATCGCGGCTTACAATCAGGCGCTAGCCATTGCCCGGGATTACAAAAATCTTGAGCTAGAGACCTCTTTGCTGCTCAACATCGGCGGCGTGTACGACGAACTGGGTAACTACGTCGAGGCCATAGCCGCCTACGAAGGTGCCCTAGCCATTGCTCTGACCACCGGCAGCCGCCCAAATCAAGGCATTGCCCTCAACAACCTGGGCCGTACCTATAGCGAAAAAGGCGACTATCCCAGTGCCCTGGAGGTGTATCAACGCAGTCTTCAACTGGCTCAGGCCATTGACAGCCCATCTTCCGTGTCCACAGTTTTGGGCAATCTCGGTGCGGTTTACAGTGCCCAAGGCCGGGTCGCCGAGGCCCGTGATGTCTATGAACAAGCCCTGGCGATCAACCAGGAATTAGGGCTGGACCTGACAACCAGCCTCAACAATTTGGCTGTCTTGGACTCCGATCAAGGGCTCAGTGCGGAGGGTTTAGAAAAACTAGAGCAGGCCCTAGCGATCGCTCAATCATCGGGCGATCGCCTCTCAGAAGCCACCGTTTTAGGAAATATGGCTGACATCTACTCAGGCCAGGGCAACTACAGCCGATCGCTTGAGCTGAGGCAGCAGTCAATCGCTATCTATCGAGAAATAGGGGCGCGCTCGAGCGAAATCAGCGGCCTGATTGGTCTGGGGCGTGTGTATCATTCCCTGGGCCAAGACGACAAAGCTCGCGAGTTTCACCAGCAGGCGCTCGACCTCAGCCGAGCGGTGGGCCAGCGCTCGAACGAAGCTTTGGCTTTGGGAAACCTGGCCAGAACCTATCTCAGTCAAGGCCAGCTTTCCCAAGCTCAGTCGCTCTACGAGCAGGGCCTAGCTCTCGCCCGTGACATTGGCGAGGTCAACACCGAGGCGGCGTTTTTAGATGCTTTGGGCCGCACCTACGATCGCCAGGGGCAGAGCGATCGCGCGATCGCCACCTATCAGCAAGCCCTAGTGCTGGCGCGTCAGACGGGCTTTCGGCTGGCCGAATCTAGCGCTCTGCGCGGCCTGGGCGTTGTCTACGGCAAGCAGGGCCAACAGGATGAAGCGTTAGCAGCGTTTCAGCAGGCAATTACACTCCAGCGCCAGATCAACGAACCGGCGATCGAGGCGCAGACCTTGGCCAGTTTGGGGGAGCTTTTGGCCGCCCAAAACCAGCCCGAAATGGCGATCGCATTCTACAAACAGTCGGTCAACATCACCGAGGGCATTCGTGCCAACTTGGGCACCCTGCCCGCCGACCTGCAACAGTCGTACACCGACAGCGTGGCCGACACCTACCGCACCCTGGCCGACCTGTTGCTGCTGCAAAACCGCGTGCTCGAGGCCCAGCGGGTGCTCGACCTGCTGCGGGTGCAGGAGCTAGACGACTACCTGCACAACGTGCGCAGCACCGAGCAAACCGCCACAGGAGTAGACCTGTGGGAACCCGAGCAGCGCATTCTCGACCTATACAACCAAACCGTTGCCGAAGGGGCAGAGCTGGCTGCCCTGGAGGCGAAAGACTCCCTAACCCCCGCCGAAACCCAGCGGCGCGACGAGCTGCTGGCCCGCCAGGATGAGCTGCGCAGCGTCTTTCAAGACTTTCGCGATCGCGACGATGTGCGGGCGGCGATCGCTCAGCTCCGCACCAGCACCGACGGCCAAAATATCGAGCTGAGCCACTTTAACCAGCTGCAAAACAGCCTGGACAGCCTCGACACCAACGCCGTGCTGCTCTACCCGCTGATCTTGCCCGATCGCCTGGAGCTGGTGCTGATCACCCCCTACGGTGCCCCCATTCGGCGGCCTGTACCCGTCGAAGCTGCCGCGCTAAACCGCGCCATTGTCGAGCTGGGCCAGGCGCTCAAAGACCCGCGTCTCGATGCCCAGGCCTCCGCTCAGCAGCTCTACCAGTGGCTGGTCGCGCCCATTGCAGACGACCTGGCGGCGGTCAAGGCCGAAACCATCATTTATGCCCCCGATGGCGCGCTGCGCTACATTCCGCTGGCGGCGCTGCACGATGGCGAGGGGTGGCTGGCCGAGCGCTTTGCCGTCAGCCACATCACCGCCGCCTCGCTGATCGATTTTACGGCTCGCCCCACCTACCAACCCGGCAACCTGGAACTGCTGGCTGCCGCCTGTGTGCAGTGCAGCTTTGAGAATATCAACGGCTACCGCTTTGCCGACCTGCCCAATGCTGGGGTCGAGGTCGAAACCCTGGCGGCGCAAATTCCCAATACCGAGCTGCGGTTGAACGAGGCCTTTAGCGCGGGCGATCTGCGTTCTCTCATGGGCCGGTTTCCCATTGTGCATTTGGCTACCCACGCCAAGTTTTTGCAGGGCCAGGGCCGCGAATCGTTCATTGTCACGGGCGATGGCGGCTCAGTCTCCCTACGCGACATGCAGGCCTGGAATTTCGATGCCGACCTGGTGGTGCTGAGCGCCTGCGAAACCGCCGTGGGTG
Source organism: Nodosilinea sp. LEGE 06152 (assembly GCF_015207525.1). Classification (GTDB taxonomy): domain Bacteria; phylum Cyanobacteriota; class Cyanobacteriia; order Phormidesmidales; family Phormidesmidaceae; genus Nodosilinea. Next base: position 167,874 of record NZ_JADEWR010000009.1, on the reverse strand, counting down.
AAGCTCAACTGGGCAGCGGGGTCGAGATTTTGGGCTTTGGCTACCAGATGCAGACCGCTGGAGCCAAGGCGGCGATCGCCTCCCTCTGGCAGGTCAGCGACGGCGGCACCCAGGTGCTGATGAATGCCTTCTACGCTGGCTTGCAGGCGGGCTACACCAAAGCCGCCGCCCTACAGCTCGCCCAGCAAGCGCTAATCGACGGCGATTTTACGGTTGAAGGGACGGGCGATCGCGCTGATATTACCCTCGTTACCGCCCAGAGCGGCCTGCCCAGAGCCGTCACCGAAAACCTCAGCCATCCCTACTACTGGGCTCCCTTCATTCTCATCGGCAATGGGCTGTAGCCCCGGCGCACCCCTGACGGGTTGAATAACTTGGCTTAGCTCAGACATAGGTTTCGTTGAACGCTACCGCCTTCGGCATCTCTGCCCCCCCAGTCTTTTATTTCTAAAGGAATCCTCCCATGACCCGCTTCTTCAAGTCTCTGGCGATCGCCGCTAGCCTACTCACCGTTGCCCTCACCGGCTGCGGCAAAACTACCGCCCTCAGCCCTAGCCAGCTAGCCGAACAAAACAAGCCTGGCACCTTGATCATTCAAACCGTTCACAACGCCGAGTTTTCGGTGCCCGACTACGACTTCAACGAGGTCAAAATGGCCCAGCTCGTCGAGGCTCTGGGCAAAAAAGTGGCCAGTGGCGAATACACCTCCGAGCAGCAGGTGTTTGTGGCCATCATTCAAACGGTGCTATCCGACCCCCTGGCCTACTTCACCCCGATCTCCACGCGGGTTCAGGAGCAGGCTGAGATCAGCACTACCGGCTCGGCCCTGGCCGTCACCGAAGATGGTTACCTAATTACCAACGCCCATGTCGTCTCTTCGGAGCAGGACGACATTAAGGCGATGCTGGCCGACAGCGCCCTGGAGGAAGTGGCGGTTTCGAGCTGTCAGAACATCTGGGACGATTTTGGCAGCGGCTCCTACCAAGAGGCGGTCGGGGCGCTGATGGGTACCCAGGAATTTGTGCAGCTCTGTCTGCAGGCCCACGCCAAATACTTTGCCCACCACATGTCGCTGGATGCGCTCGACACCAAAATCTATGCGGCAATGGGTGCTACCGCCCGCGACCAGATTGTAGAAAAGGGCCAAAAAGCCACCGTCAAGGCGATCGGTGAACCTGCCCCCGGTAAGGATGTGGCGATTCTCAAAATCGAGGCCACCCACATGCCCACCGTGGCCCTGGGAGATGACAAAGCGCTGGCAGCGGGCGATCGCATGTTCATTCTCGGCTACCCCGGCGCTGGGGTGATCGACGAGCAAGAAGCGGTCGAAGCCTCCCTCACCGCCGGGCTGGTCAGCGCCCGCAAAACCATGACCGACGGCTGGGATATTTTGCAGACCGATGCCGCCATGAGCAGCGGCAACAGCGGTGGTCCGGTGTTTAACGAGGCTGGTGAGGCGATCGGCATTGCCACCTTTGCCAAGGTTGACCCCTCCACGGGCAACCAGGTGCAGGGGGCGAACTTCGTCATCCCCATGGGCGTAGTGAACGAATTTTTGAGCCAGGCCAATGTAGAACCTGCCCCCAGCGGCGTTTCTCAGCTCTACCAAACGGCCGTAACCCAGTTTGAGCGGGGCCAGTTCAAGCGCGCCCTAGCCAGCTTTCGCCAGGTCAGCGAGCTCAACCCCAGCTACCCCTACGTGCAGGACTACCTAAGCAAAACCCAGGCCGCCCTCAACAACGATTCATCGGGGGCAGCCCTGAGCACCATGGGCCTCGGCGGCGTTGCCCTACTGCTGCTGTCGGGAGGCACCGCCGTAGCCCTGCGTCGGGGCATTGTAAAACTGCCTAAGCTCACCACCCACTAATGGGTCGCGTCCAGCGATCGCCCTTGGTCAGACTGCGTCTGCATCTCTGGCCAGGGGCTTTAAGCTGTAGCGCTGGCCAGTTTGCTTGAGCTTAAATCATCTCTTTAAAACACCAGAACTAACTCCACTCGCCAAGCGCCCTCATCCCGCACGATCTGAATATCGCGGATGAATTCGCGGAAGAAGAATCGCCGCTCGGCTTCGGATAGATCGAGCCAAAACTGAGGAATTGACACCGACTGCGACAGCTCTTGCAGGTTAACCGGAGGCAGCTGCGCGAGCTGCTGGTGCAGAGCAGAGATTTCGCCACGCAGCTTGTAGCGGCGTAGGGCAGCGGTTTCGGCATCTAAAATGCCAGTGTTCTCCAGGTCGGGAAGCTGCGCCAGGACGGCTTCTTTAGCGTCGATCTCCGCCTGCAACCGGGTGCTGGGGGCCGGCATTCCCACCGGAATTCTGCTGGTGAACTGGGCGACGGCCTGGGGCAGTACCCGACAAATCTCGGCCACGATGTGCTGCAAGGCATCGTCGTAGGGAATGGCTTTACAGCGGGGGCGGCGGGAGCAGCCGCTGGGTCGGAGGTAGAGGTAGCTTTTGGCCTGGCTCCTGGGCGTGGTTTTGGGGGCGGTTTTAGAAATGGTCAGGGGCTGGCTGCACTCCTGGCAGGTGACAAGGCCCGCCAGCGATCGCGCGGCTCCCGCCGTTCTGGGGGGCAGGGGGCGATTGCGGCGCAGCAGGCGATCGATCTGGGCGGCCTCGTCGCGGCTGATGATGGCGGCATGGGTATCGCGTAGGGTGTTGCCATCCTGGTATTGCAGGTCGCCTCGGTACACCGGGTGGGTGAGCCAGCGCCGCCCGGTAGACACCGAGATGCGCTTGCCAAAGCGGGTTTCGATAAACCGCACCGCCCCCCGCAGCGAGCCGTAGAGCAAAAACTCGTTCACAAAGGCGGTAATGACCGGAGCCGTGGCGCGATCGATCAGGTAGCGGCCCTGACCGCGACGGTAGCCGTAGGGTGGTTTGCCGGGGGGCGGTAGGGCCTGCAAGCGGCTGCGGGCGTGCCCCTCACGCAGGCGGCGACGACGCTGCTGGGTGGCCAAAAGGGCTCCCTGCCGAAGGCTGGCGAGATCGACCGGGTTGTCCTTAACAGAAACGACTTCGGCCCCGGTCGCTTCTAGGGTCTGAACCCAGTGGCAGACGTCCTCGGGGTCGTTGCCGAGGCTAGAGAGATCGTCGACCAGCACCAGGTCGGGCGGGTTGGTGCGGCTATCAGCGAGTAGGCGATCGCGCTCAGGCCGGTAGTGCGGCTCTGTCGGCAGCGCTACATCGATGTAGACTCGCTCAACCGCTGCCAGCGTCTCCTCGCCGAGGGCCTCAAGAGCAGGATCGGCTGAGACATCGACCTCTCGGTAGCGGTAGGCGACGATGCGCATGACCTAGAACGCTTGCTTGAGCGCTTCACGCAGGGCCAAGGCCTGTTCGTCGCTGTCGCTGGCCACCACCACCATGACCGTGGTTATGGCCGCAGGATTCTCAATACAGACAAACATGGCCGTTACCGTCTCAGAACGCCCGGCCACGCTGGTGGAATCGTTTTGCACCGGCTCTAGCCCTTGGGACTCTAGCGCCTGGCTAGCCTGGCTCAAGCACTGGGCGGTGTCGATGCCCAGCACCTGCCATGCGTAATGGATACCTGGCGGAGCCGCCTGGGCGGCGGGCATGTTGGCGACCAGCCCCAGCCCGCTCACCAACGCCGTCAGCCAATAGGTCATTGAAATTGAAATCATTGGTGTTTTCCCATCGCTGCGGCTTGACGTGGCCCTGGGTAGGCATAACCCACCTGTGTCGATGATACTCCGTGGCGCTAGATTCTACCGGTGGCCCCAGCCAATGGCTCTGGGTCGTGGCAAGATAGGTGGGTAGGCTTGGGCTGTGGGCTTGCCGCCCTAGCTCGTTGCGTTTCCCAGAGGCGGTTTCTTTGCAGATTACATTTTTGGGTACCAGTTCTGGCGTGCCTACCCGCGCGCGCAACGTGTCGAGCGTGGCCCTGCGGCTGCCCCAGCGGGCCGAGGTGTGGCTATTTGACTGCGGTGAGGGCACCCAGCACCAGTTTTTGCGCAGCGAGTTCAAATCGAGCCAAATTCGCCGCATTTTTATTACCCACATGCACGGCGACCATATTTTTGGCCTGATGGGGCTGCTAGCCAGCTGCGGTCTAGCGGGCAACCGCCAGCAGCGCATCGATATCTACGGCCCCAAACCCCTGAATGACTACCTGCAGGCCAGCCGCCGCTACTCCCAAACCCACTTCTCGCTGCCGATCAAAATCCACGCTGTCGAGCCGGGGCTGGTGTTTGAAGATGACGACTTTCGGGTGTTTTGCGACCTGCTAGAGCATCGGGTGCCCGCCTACGGCTATCGCATCGAAGAGCGCGATCGCCCCGGTCACTTCGATGTCAAGCGGGCTCAAGCCCTGGGCATTCCCTCAGGCCCTATTTACGGGCAGCTGAAGCAGGGGCAGCGGGTGAAGCTCGACGATGGCCGCACCATCAACGGGGCCGACCTCTGCGGGCCAGATTTAGTCGGGCGCAAGCTGGTGTACTGCACCGATACCATTTACTGCGATCGCGCCGTAGACCTGGCCGCCAACGCCGACGTGCTCATCCACGAAGCCACCTTCTCCCACCGCGATGCCGATCTGGCCTACCAGCGGCTGCACTCCACCTCAACCATGGCGGCCCAGGTGGCCCTTGCCGCCCAGGCCAAGCAGCTGATTATGACCCACTTCAGCCCTCGCTATGCCCCCGGCAACGACATTCAGCTGCCCGATCTGCTGGCTGAGGCTCAGGCCATTTTTCCGCACACGGCGATGGCCCACGACTTTATGATCTACGACATTCCCCGGCAGGACGAGAAGGTGCTGGCTTCGTCGTCAGTCTAGGCACAGGCGCTTGGCCAACAGCCGAGCGCCTATGAGTTCTGATACTGACTACCCCTTGACGTTGCCCAGCCGCTGCCTCAGGTTGGTGAGGTGCTGCTGGTTATCGACAGCGGTGCGAGGCATGGGCATGTCGGTATTGGGCCAGGTGGGTAAGTCATCGCAGGGGCAGAGGGACGTCATAACGCCTGCGGCGGGTATGGCAATGGGCATATCGCAGCGAGCGCAGGGGGTGATATCCCAGACGGGGGACAGCATCTCGGCAATGCTTTGGGTAGTGCCTTTGAGATAGCAGTCTCGGCCGCTGGTCACCATGATTCTGTGCCAGCAGTCTTCAAACGACGAGCTATAGCGACCGTTTTGAAAAACAGGGTCGGGCAGACATTCGCCGCGATTTTCGGCTAGCACCACGGGTTTGCCCAGTTGAAACCAGTGGGCCAAAAAGTTTCTAGTTTGATCTTGGGAAGCCATTGCTACCATACTCCTGGTTACATCGCCGGGGTTGTCTCTGGGTGGGATAGGCGTCAGTTGCGTCAGCTGACCGAGCCCGATTTAGTCGTCAGTTAATCAGTTAGGCGATCGGCCAGCGTCAGTGAGGCGTAGCCTTGGTCGCTGGGGAATGTCTTACCCGGCCTATGCCCTCATCCTAACGGCTGTCTGGATGGGCTACAGAGAACTACGGATATTCTTCGGAAAGTTGGGGACCGTTGCCACCCCCTCAGTTTGGTTATTTCGCCAATCTAAGGGAGGATTCTGCCCCTTGCTACTGCCATTCATAGCGCTGGACGATTGATATAACATCCACGGTTTGACGGTTAGGCATCATCTCCCGCTGTAGATGGCCGTTGCGGCTGTTCTCACAGGACAAAATCCTTTTGCGGCCCCTTGCCATGGCAGGGGCCTGCTTCGTACCGGCGCGTCTTTTACTAAGGGCGCGGTGGTACAGCTCATTCACCGGGCCGCTCAACAGCCTTTAAGGCAGGTTTTATGGCTTTGCTTAACGAAAGTTTGCAGGGGTCTGTTGCTACCGCTAAAAGTGCGGCACAACCAGATAAAGTAGCCCTATGTATGACGACGATCTCACAACCCTAAACCCCGATCTGGAGTTTGCCGACCCCCTTGATGCCCTTGGTCCTATAGACGAGGAGCAGGCACCCCAGTACGACCCCGAGGCCATGCTGCCTCTGTTGACGGCAACCGATCCGCAGCAGCGCATGCTGGCGGCCCGAGCCTTTTGCGAGGTAGAAGACAGCCGTGCCGTGGCCCCCCTGACGGCGCTGCTCACCGACCGTTGCCCCCTGGTGCGGGTCAGTGCGGCCTACGCCCTGGGCCGTAACCCTCACCCGTCGGCGGTGGAAGCCTTGATTGCCCAGCTGGCGACCGACTGGAATGGCTATGTGCGCAAGGGGCTGGTGTGGGCCTTGGGCAATGCCCACGACGGGCGATCGCTGCTGCCTTTAATCGAAGCCCTGCGGACCGATATCTCGGCGGTGCGACTGTGGGCCGCCAGCGCTTTAGCCCAAATGTCTCAGGTCAGCTACGCGTCGGTGATTGCCGCCATTCCCCCCCTGATTGAGGGCCTGCGCCGCGACTCGGTACCGGCGGTGCGCAGCAACTGCGCCTGGGCCGTGGGTCAGCTCTGCCGCGAACTGCCCTCTAACGTGGTCTACCACACCGCGATCGATGCCCTGATCGAGAGCTTTGCCGAAGAAGACGATTTGGGCGTGCGCGAAGACGCCCGCACCGCTCTGCTCAAGGTTGGCGACACCCGAGGGCTACAAACCATTGAAGAAATCGAGCAAGACGGATTTTTCTTTTAGTTTTTGTTGAGAAGCTAGGTGGTGTACCACCCCAGTCCCAGCCTTGGCAGGGTCCTTTTGGTAGAGGATATCGGTCGTTAGTGGTATCTCAATGCTGTTGGGTTGTGCCTCTAGGGCGAAACCCAGATAGGGTGAGAATACCCGTGAGGATCAGCGATGCACCAACGATGTTCCATCCGGACAGGTATTCACCCAGTAAAATAGCGGCGACTGCAGCGGCAAATATGGGTGTCATCAGGTTTAATGCCGTGGTCAAAATCGGTGAGAGGTGCTTGGCAGCGTAGCTATAACACAGGGTAGGAACTACCGTTGAGATCAATCCCAATCCCAGCATAATCGTCCCTACCTGCGGCTGAACCAGGTCGTTGAGGCGGTGGGAGGTGGATAGGCAGGCTATTGGGATGATCAAGATTGACCCGATCGCGAAGGTGATAAACGCCACCAGCAGCGGGGTTAGCCGAGGCTGTTTTGCGCCGTGGAATTTAAACAGTGAGGCATAGGCAAGGGTAGTGGCCGCAGACAGTAGAGCAAACCCCAACCCTGTTAGGTAGGCCAAACTGTCATCACTGTTTCCCTGGATTTTGGGCAGCACAAACAACACTAGTCCGCTAAACGCCACCACTCCACCGATGCCTTCGGCTGCCGTCAGCGGCCGCCTGAGACAGGTCTTGGCGGCTAGCCCCAGCAGCGGCGACAGCCCCACCACCAAAACGACATCGCCCACGGGGGCCAGCTGAAATGCTCGAACGGCAAACAGGTAATAGAGCACCATCAAACTCGACAGCAAAACCGTTAGGGGGTCTTTCAGCAGCATCCGCAAGTCTGACCAAAGGGTGCGGCGCATCACTAAAATTGGCAGCATGACCAATCCAGCAATTCCCAACCGAATTGATAGCACCTCTAAGGTGCTGAACTGAGGCATCAGCTTAATGAACGTGCCGGTGAGTCCCCAGCCCAAAGCCGCCAGGCAGCCTGAACCAAGGGGAAGCAGACGAGGGAAATTAAACATTTCTGCGCTTCGCAAATATTGGGTTGAGGACGGGTTTAAATAATGGCGTGACCGCTTAACGGGTGAGCTGCATCCGATATTGCCCAGGGGTAACACCTACCCAGGCTTTGAAAGTTTTTGTAAAGTGGCTTTGATCGACAAAGCCAAGATCTAACGCCAGCTGAGTCAGCGAGGTATTCTGGCGCAACTGCTGCTTGGCCTGAGCAATACGGAGATAGGTGAGGTAACTGTGGGGCGGTAGCCCAACCGCTTCTCGAAATACTCGGGTTAAATAGTACGGGCTGAGCCCAGACTGCCGCGATAAATCGTCTAGGGTGAAATGCTGGGAGTAGTGGGTTTCTAAGTAGTGCTTGATAGACTGCACCATCGGGTGTTCAAACTTGCGCCGTCGAGGGCTATGGCCGCTGTGAACAGCATGACGGCTCACCAATCTGCGCAGCAGGGTTAATAAATGCGTCTCTAGCGATAGGCTGTCTTCTACTGTTGGCTGCGCCAGCAGCGCATGGGCATGGGCTAGCTGCCGAAACAGCGGGCGATCGCAAATCACAGGTTCGGCAAAAAAAGGAATCGCTGTTGGCTGTTCGGTTTCTTCAACCAGCAATGCTTGCAAAAGACCTGTGGAAGGATAGATAACATGGAAGCTCCAGCCAGCATCGACAGCAGCCCAATTGCTGTGTCCCTCACCTGGCTGAAGCACAACAATACTGCCTTTGGGGGCAGTGTGCGTAGCTCCTCGATATTTAACTGCTTCTACACCATCAACAATGATGCCAACACAAAAATCTTCGTGGACATGCCGGGCAAAAGCATGGGTGCGATAGCTGGCATGGAGCACTTCTAAATTGGTGAAAATCGGCGATCGCCACGCTTTTGCCTGTTCTATCACTGCCGAGTCCAGGGCAACATCAGCTCTAAGCATAGGCCGTGAAAAAGACGCCGTCTTGTAAAATCTTGCCCCGTAGGGGCACAGCATGCTGTGCCCCTACTTTGAGGCTCGAAACAACAGATACAGGCCGATCGCTAGCCCCAGCAGCGTCGGCAGCCAGGCCGACAAAAACGGCGACAGTACCCCCACCTCGCCCATGGCATTGGTAATAAACGACAGCAGGTAGTAGCCAAAAATAATCACAATGCTGATGCCAAAGCTGGTGGCGCGGCTGGTGCGCTGGGGCAGCACCCCAATCGAGGCCCCCACCAGGCCAAACACCACACACACAAAGGGCAGGGCATACTTTTGCATAATCCGAATTTGCCAGCGGCGAATCATCTTTTCGTCGCCGCTCTGGCGCACCAGCTCTAGCTGCTGGGTGGCCTCGGCAATGTTCATCTCGGTGTCATTTTTGGTGCGGCTGGCCAGGTCGAGAGGCGTGCGGGGCAGCTGTAGCTCCTGAGTTTCAAAGGTAATGATATTGCGGAAGGAGCCGTCGGGAGCAACCACGTAAATGGTGCCGTTGTAGAACGTCCAGGCGTTGCTCTCCACATCCCAGTTGGCCGACTCGGCACTGACCACCTGGTTTAGACCCGCCTGGGAAAAGTCGATGATGGTCAGCCCGTGCATGGTGGTGCCGTCGAAGCGGCGGGCGTAGAACTGGCGCTTAAGCTCCTGGGCGGCGGGGTCGTCGCTGGCGGGCTGAAACTCCTGATAGAAAATATTGCGCTCCTGAAAGGGGGGCCGCTCCGACTTGAGCGCCTGCTCCAGGGTGATGGCGGCCCGGTAGTTGGCAGCCGGAGTAATTAGCTCGTTGAACACAAAGGTCAGGCCCGTCACCAGCAGGCTGAGCACCACCGCCGGGGCAATAATGCGGCGAATGCTCACCCCCACCCCCCGCAGGGCAATCAGCTCGCTGTCGCTGGAGAACCGGCTGTAGGTCATCATCGTGGCCAGCAGCGTTGACATCGGGAAGGCCAGCACAATGAACTCGGGCAGCTTGAGCACAAAAATCTGCACCGCCAGGGTAATCGCCAGCCCCGACTCGGTAATGCGGCGAATCAGCTCAAACAGCGCCCCAATCGAAATGCCAATCGAGGAAAATGCGCCCACCCCAAACAAAAAGGGCATGGTCAGCTCTTTGGCAATGTAGCGATCCATCACCGTCAGCGGAGACGGCCGAGGGCGGGGGCGCGGGGGACTGTAGGGAGCGGTGGTCATAGGTGCGGCGGTAGGGGAAAGGGGAGGAGGTGCGAGGGATGAGGAGGTGAGGGGATGAGAAAATAGGGCGGCTGAAGTAGCATAGGATGCCCCTTGGTTGCAGGATAGCCCACGGGCTTAAGCCCTGAGGAGGGGGGCCTGAGGAGGGAGGCTTGAGGGGGGGCTAAATCGCGAAGTCTTTGCCGAGGTAGTGCTCGCGCACCAGGGGGTTGCTGGAGAGGTCGTCGGCGTTGCCGGAGGCCAGGATTTGGCCGTCGCTCATGATGTAGGCGCGATCGATAATGCGGAGGGTTTCGCGCACGTTGTGGTCGGTGATGAGAATGCCCATGTCGCGATCGCGCAGTTTGGCCACAATCTCCTGAATTTCGTTGACGGCGATCGGGTCTACCCCAGCAAAGGGTTCGTCCAAAAACAAAAACCTTGGTCCTTCGGGGCCAGAGGCCAGGGATCGGGCCAGCTCGGTGCGGCGACGCTCGCCCCCCGACACCTGAATGCCTAGAGAATTAGCCACCTTCTCCAGACGAAACTCTTTCAGCAGGTCCTGCAGGCGATCGCCGTACTCGTCCGGCGGCACCCGCGTCTGCTGCATCACCAGCAAAATATTGTCGGCCACCGTCAGGTTGCGAAAAATGCTCGGCTCCTGGGCCAGGTAGCCAATGCCCAGCCGCGCCCGCTGGTGCATGGGCAAGTCGGTAATGTCGATTTGGTCGAGGCAGACCTTGCCGCCATCGGGCCGCTCTAGCCCAGTCGCCATATAAAACGTGGTGGTTTTGCCCGCCCCGTTTGGCCCCAGCAGTCCCACAATTTCGCCCTGGGCTACCGAAAGGCTAACCCGGTCAACTACCTGGCGCTTGCCGTAGGTCTTTTGAACGTTGTCAAGTACGATTTTCAAGGGCGCGCCTTGGCCTTTAGGGTTTATTGAGCTGCGTAAATTGTATCAAAGCTCTTCCCTACTCTAGGCGGTAGCCTCGATGGGGTAGGTCAGGAGATTCTGCCCCTCGCCTGAGTCTCAGGGGCTAGCAAGAGAACAAGGTAACCGCTGATCGAACTTCTCTCCCGTTGGGAGACGCCGCGCGTTGGCAACGCCCGCCAGAGGACAAACGACTGCGCTCAGTCCTCGATCGCCGAGGCTATGCGCCGTTAAAACCTGACCACCTGGTACACCATTAACCCGCTGCTTCCCAAGGGCTCAGGTGGTTAGCAAACGGATGGCTATTGTGATGGCCTACGCTCAGGACCAGTGCTAACGCACCAGACCCTGTCTAGCTGGGAGGCTGCTTGGCAAAAAGTTGGGCCAAGTGGGCGGCCTCGTTGTCAACGTTGTGCTGCTGAGCAACTTTGGCCATGCCCGCTTTGCCCATGGTCTCTAGCTCTGCGGGGGAGGTATCGAGGGCGGCGCGCATGGCCTCGACCAGCGACTCAACCGATCCGGGAACGACCAGCCAGCCGTTGACGCCCGTTTCGACCAGCTCAGGAATGCCGGCAATAGAGGTGGTAATGACCGGGCGACCCAGGGCCAGGGCCTCCATAATGACGACGGGCAACCCTTCGGCAAAGCTCGGCAATACCATCACCTGGGCCTTGAGCAACTGATCTTTGACCACCTGACTGGAGGCCCATCCCGTAATCGAAACACAGTCTTGCAGGCCGTAGGTGGCCAGTAGCGCTTCGACCTGCGATCGCATTTCGCCATCGCCTACCAGCGTCACCGTAAACCGATAGCCCGCATCCACGAGCTGTTTGACGGCCTCCAGCAGCAGCAGGTGGCCCTTTTGCCCGCTGAGCCGCCCCACACAGACCAGGTGGCGCTGCTCCGAAATGGGCGTAAACGCCTGGGCCAAAAAGTTTTGATCGAGGCCGCAGTGCACGACGTGAATCTTGGGCCAGTCTTCCAGGGCACTCCAGCGGTATAGTTGGCTTTTGCCAAAGGAGCTAATGGCGACCACAAAGGCGGCACGCCTGATTTTTTCGGCCAGGGAAATGGCCCTCACCTTGTCAAACTCCTCTGGCCCATGCACCGTAAAGCTGTAGGGTGGCCCGCCCAGGGCGTGGCACAGCATGGCGACGGTGGTTGAGTTGGTGCCAAAGTGGGCGTGCACATGGTCGACATCGGCGGCCTCGAACCAGGCCAGCAGCACGCAGGCTTCGGCCAGGTAAGCCAGGTGATACAGCGGCCCCGACTCATCCTTTAGGCCGAGCTGAAGGGCTAAGCCGAGGGCGGCGACAAACGCCAGCGGTCGCTGGAGCACAACCCGAGCGATGGTGAGCAGTAGCTCAGACCAGGGATGGTCTAGCACAATCTGAGTTTTATCCAGCTCTTTGATGTCGTCGGGGTCTACCAGTTCGTCGGCGCAGGAGCGAATTGAAAATCTAGCTACTGTCAGCCCTTGGGCTTCGAGGGCAGCAATTTCACGCCGAATAAAGCTATGGCTGACCTTGGGGTACTGATTGACCAGGTAGGCGACTTTTGGGGCCGTCTGTGCAGGAGTATCCGGTTGAGCGATCGACATTATCTATATCCTAGGCTGGTATATTTTGACGACTAGAACCATAAATCTAGGGTGCCCAAACCCGTGACCTGCAACGGTTGCTTAACGACCACGGTCCACCCCGTCCTTTGTATAAAAGTTAGGCAGCTCAAGCATAGCAAACTCTAAAAGTACCAAATGCGATAGGGGTAAATGCCAAACTCAAGCTGCAGCAGCAGCCGAGGCTGCTGGTAAGGTACGCCCCCTTTGTGCAAACAGTAGGGATCGCCTGCAAAGCCCAGCCCGGCTGGCCCGGTAACAACATGCACGCGATCGCGGCCATAGATATCGACTAGAGCTTCGTCGTCAAGGGCAGCACAGCCCTGGCCAATCCACTGGTGGCTAAACCGACGGTGGCGATGAGTGCCTTTAATATAGGCGTGGGGGCCTTCGCCCTCGCCCACCTCGGTGAGGTAAAAGAAAAACTTAATCGTCTTAAAGTCATTGATATCGCAGTGGTAAACTCGCGCTGTGCTAATTTTCTCTGCCGGGGTATTGGGGGCCGGAAATCCCCAGGCCAACTCGCCCCGCATGTAAATTGCTGAGTGATTGAGGTACTGGCTGGCTACATCTAAAAGGTATGGGTCTGTCTTCAGTTTTTGGTAAGCGTCACAGGCTTCATGGGTGTCTAAATATCCTGCCACCAGCAGCTGGGTACCTAACGATTGCTCCAACTGATCTTTGTTTTTGATATAAAACGGCAGAGCCGGATCGCGGTTGGCATAGCAAGGTTTTGTCTCAGCAAAGGTGAGCAAGTCCTGCAAAATGCTGTTTTGTAGAGTAAAGCCGACGTAGTAGCCATGGGCCTGAATGAGCTTCGCAACCTGGCCTGACGTTGCTAAGGAACGAGCCCCGACTGTCGCCTGTATGACCGTTGTATCAATGGTTGCCGGGGGCTGGTAGCCGCCGCGATCGGCCACCCACTCCCGCACGGCAATAAAGCGCGCCAGCCAGCTCATCACCAAAAAACGTGGGTCGCCCCACAGCAGCCGCAGAATTGACCGCACTTTACTCAGCACCAGATTTAGTGAGCCAACAATAGAACTCTCTTTTAGTGAAAATGAAGACAGAAAATAAGTAAGCATGTTGGCCGAAATTAAAAACGCATTATTCAGCAACGCTTTACAGGAACAGGCAGGTCTCGTTTGGGGCGCAGGGGAATGTGACAGATGTCAAAAACATCTGCAAAATCTCAGCCACAGATCGGCATTAATTACAAAAGAGTGAAAAAGGTCGCGTGCACGCCAGCGCTAAGTCTGCTCAGCTGTGAGCTGGCACCCTAAACTTGTAGATCCAAGGGGCTGAACATCGTTATTTTTTACGCGTGTGCGTCCTTAATTAGGGGTGACTGCGGAAGCAACCATCCAGCCAATCAACTATGCGGTAGATTTCAACTCAGCCAGGGAAACACTTAATGCACAGCAAACCCAAGGGATCTCTTTCCGCTGTGACCTGTGCTCTATTCCTACTATCTAGGATTGCCCTTGCGATCGCCATTACGCATAGAACCCTTTTCACAATACTTTTCGTTAGAGGCAGTTTAATAAAGCCCAGATAAATAAAATCTACCTTTGGGGGGATGTGAATACATAGAAAGTCTATCCAGGTAACTACCGAAGATTAGCACTGTGGTTGCCAGGGTCAAGTGGCTCAGACCCCTCACTTACAGAGTATTTTGATCCATAGAATCATTCGGAGCTGTTCTTAGGCAGCTCTGGTATTAGGCAAACGTCTGTAGCCGGTGGTCCTAATTTTCTAGGGGGGTCGAAGGTTGAGGCTCAGGCTCAATGGGGCTGACATCTAGCACCGTGGGCGGGCGAGGCGTAGGCGGACGGGTATTCCCCGGCGCTTCTCCTTGAACCGAACTGGGCGCTGACTCGGGCAGTATGTACACCGCCTCGACTTGATCGTTGGGGCGTGGGGTGGCCACAAAGCGATCTTCTTCAATGAGATAGGTAACAACTTCAGCTCGCAGCGTGTTTCCTCGCTGGGTAACCACAACACCGCCGCTGAGCACAATGCGCTGCTCATTGCTGAAATAGTCGGCCTGGGCTGATGTGGCCTGAATGCTGCGGCTGGGATAGTCGATCTGCACATTGCCGCGGGCGGTGATGATGCCCGTGGCAGCGTTGGCTTCTTGGATATCCGATCGCAGGGTAATAGCACCCCCATCCTGAGCCTGGGCCGGTGCAACCCCTAGCTGGGCCAGGTTGCCGCCATTGAGGGCTACCAATGCCCCTGCTGCTGCTGCCGTCAACCAAACCCAGCGCAACCCATCTGCCATAGCCCAAGTCCTAATCCCGTTGTGGTCTAACGCTTATCTAGCTTTCCAATCTTACTCCATCCCTCCGTCGCTGCCGTTGGCCCTGGCCCACTGCTAGATTCTGTCCACCCGGCCTCCGCACGCCTTGCAATGCCACTGCTGCTCTGGAGCCGCGGCGGGTTGGCACCCGTCTGCAAAACATCCAGCGACCGTTTCCCCAAGCTATCCTCAAAACACCCCTAACGCCATTGCCGCTATGATCACTGCCCCACCAGCCACGCGCCCTATTCAGTTTGCCAGCGACAACTATTCCGGCATGTGCCCCGAGGCGCTAGACTACCTGCTGACCGCCAACCAGGGCGATGTGCCCGCCTATGGCGATGACGAGTGGACCCAAAGAGCCACCGATAAGTTTCGCGCCATTTTTGAGACCGATTGCGAAGTTTTTTTCGTCTTTAACGGTACGGCGGCCAACTCGCTCACCCTGGCGTCGCTGTGCCAGTCGTACCACAGCGTCATTTGCCACGAGCTGGCCCATGTGGAAACCGACGAGTGCGGTGCCCCCGAGTTTGCCAGCAACGGCTCGAAGCTGCTGCTGGCCCAGGGCGAGCATGGCAAGCTTGACCCCGCTAACGTGGAGCGGTTAATTACTAAGCGCACCGACATTCATTACCCCAAGCCCAAGGTGATTAGCCTCACCCAGGCCACCGAGGTGGGCACCCTCTACACGGTCGATGAGCTGGCTGCTCTCAGCGACCTGGCCCGCCACCACGGACTCAAAGTACATATGGATGGGGCGCGCTTTGCCAATGCGCTGGTAGCCTCGGGCAAAACCCCGGCCGAGCTGACCTGGCAGGCGGGCGTTGACGTGCTGTGCTGCTGCGGCACCAAGAACGGTATGGGCATTGGGGAGGCTATTCTTTTCTTTGACAAAGCACTGGCGGAAGATTTTGCCTACCGCTGCAAGCAGGCGGGGCAGCTGTGCTCCAAAATGCGGTTTATTTCGGCCCCCTGGCTAGGGCTGCTCGAGACCGGAGCCTGGCTGCGCAATGCCGAGCACGCCAACCGCATGGCCGCCTACCTAGAGCAGCAGCTTCAGGGAATTCCTGAGCTGAAAATGCTGTTTCCCCGTCAGGCCAATGGAGTGTTTGTGCAGATGCCCCCGGCGCTGACGGAGGAGCTGTACCGCCGGGGCTGGAAGTTCTACACCTTCATTGGCACTGAGGGCGCGCGGCTAATGTGCGCCTGGAACACGACTACCGAGGCGATCGATGCGCTGGTGAAGGATATTCGGGATGCGGTTTAGGGGTGCGATCGCAGCCTCTGCCCACCAGCATCGGGAAACGGTGCCGCGAGGCTGTACTGACCCTGTGCCCCTACCGCGATCGCTCCTGCAATCGCTGGTTGGCGGCAGCTAAATCAAAGTACTCGGGGTCAAAGTCGTAGCCGACCTTTTGCCAGAGGGCATCGACCTCGTCGGGGTCGTCGCCATCGCTGAGGCGATCGAGTAGATCGACGTAGTCCCATACGCCCTGGCAAAACTCGGGCGGGCACTGGTGCTCTCCAGCGGTGCAGCGGGGCACCGAGCCTTCAGCGGGGCCAATCGATTCGAGGGTAACTTTGTGCAGCCAGCCCTGGGCCGGGGCGTAGGTATAGATCAAGCTGTCGCCGGGCTGAGTAAGCAGGGTAGAGAGCGTTCTGTCTTCGCCGCTTTGCAAACCCTGGCCCTGCCCTTTAATTACGTAGTCGGCCTGCCCCGACCATCCCATTGCGGCTGCCAGCACCCGGTGCAGCGCCTCTAGGGAGGTATCACCTTGCAGGCAGACCCGTCGCCAGATCGGCGGGTCGCTGTCGAGCAATTCGAGGTGCAGGCAAAAGGTTTCAATAGTGGGGTGAGTCGTCATCGCCAAGATTCTGTGGGGTGATTGAGTTAGCGCCAGTTTCGACGTTGCTAGGCCTGGCTGGCGTGGGGTAAAGCGAAGCGTGGCCATCGAGAGTTGAGCACAGTCAAAACGCGATCGCCCCGCCCTAGCTTCATTCCTCCGCTCCAGATTCAACCCGGTAGTTCGTCTCCGGCCAGATCTGGTTGATTTCATCGGCCTGGTGGTGGGCGGCAAAGCGCTCCCAGGTAATGCCGTTGACATCTACCTCGGCGGTAAAGGCCTTGGCAGCATCATCTTCCCAGCCCAGATGACGCAGCTGCCCCGGTGGCACACCGTCGGCCCGACGAATCGAAAGGTTGAGTTGGTCAGTCCGCCAAAGGGCATAAATTCCTTCGACCACCAGCTCGGGGCGGCAGCCCAAACGGGCCGAATAATCGGCCACAGAGGCGGCAATGTCCTCGGTAGACAGAGCGATATGGAGCTTCTTCACCACGGCATTTCCCAAAAGTTAGCACCGCCAAACCTGTAGACTAGAACCTTATCACGATGCTTTCTATACCCATCCATGACCCACGCGACTGATACTCACACCCTGGCCCGCTGGATGGCGGCAGACTTTAGCAATCAGCAGCAGGCCTTTGACAACCCGCCCCTGTTTGCCCACATTCGCGTCTGCATGCGCCCTTTGCCCACCGCCACCCTCGACGGTCTGGGCTTTTATATTGAGCAGGCCTACGATTTTCAGCTCAATCAGCCCTACCGGGCGCGCGGCATGCGGCTCAGCGCCCAAGACGACCATATCCTGATTGAAAACTACACTGTCAAGGACGGCGAAGCCTTCTACGGCGCTTCCCGCGATTTGGGGCAGTTGGCCAAGCTCACCGCCGACCACTTTGAGAAAACCCCCGGCTGCAACATGATCGTCCACTGGACGGGCACTAAATTCAAAGGGGCAGTCGAACCCGGCAACGCCTGTATGGTGACCCGCAACGGCAAGCTCACCTATTTGGATAGCGAGTTCGAAATCGACGCCGACCAGTTCATCAGCTGGGATCGGGGCCGCGACCCGGAGACCAACGAGCACCTGTGGGGATCGCTGGCGGGGCCGTTTATGTTTAAGCGCCGGGCCAGCTTTGCCGAGGAAATTAAGTAAGTAAGCCTACTTAAACGTAATCCTGAATCGTTAGAAGCCTTGCTATATCGCGATTAAGATGCTGATTGCTCAGGTGTACCTGCTTACAGCGCGGTAGGGTGTATATGGCATCTAGCCCGCTCTGGTTGATTAGGCGCAAGGTTTTAACCCTGAGGTGCGTGCTTCCAGAGTTTTCGGGGTTTGGAGGTAGGCACCAAGGTGCTTACCTCCTTGAGGCCTAATTCTAAAATTCTGGCTAAGACAGAGGCCGAATTCCATAATTCACTAGTTCTTCAGCAAAATCCAAAAAATCCATTGAATTCCGTGAGTCATCCACTTGAAAAAATAACTTCCCAGCAAAAGTTCCCTGTCTTGATTTGAACTTCTTAAGGTGGATAATAATTATCTTGTCGGCTGCTGAACTTAAGCTATAGGATGAGATTTTCTTCCAGGGAATCAGAATATCAACTGGCTTGCCACGCTTATTTTTTCGTTTTCTTAAGTTAATTAACCTAATCACATATCCCAGTCCAGCAAACCAAACAAAGAAAACAAAAAAACCGGTGACAAAACAAACTAGCACCCAGAAAACCGCATTGATCCACTCGGTTTTGCTGAGTCGACGATCTTTGAACCCCTGAACTCTCAATCCCTTGTCTGTCAATTGACAAAAGCCATCTCCAGCAATTTTAACTGAATTGGATCTAGTTCCAATTGTGGGTGGAGAAAATTCTCCACAAAACTCTAAAATCTCAGTCATAGCTCATGTGTCCGGTGCGGTTGTCATCATAAATTTAGACCCGCAGAACTTTATTCTTTTAGCTCATTTAAGAAGGTTTCATTGCCGAAAAGTGACAAGTTTTTTCTGTGCAGTGTTCCTGCTTATGAATTTTTCCTGCTGATTGCCGCAACCTAAGGCAACGTGACCAAAAAACAACTTCTGTGCGTGCATAGCCACCTGTGACCCTATGTATTTAGGGTCACTGCTAGAGACGTAGGGGCGGGTCGTAAACTGGACAGGCTGAAAATTTGTAGGACGAACGCATCTTTTTGTTCGCAATCTCGCTCCCACTCGTCGCTATCATGGTCTACAGTTCGCACCAGTGCAGCAGTAGGAGCTAGGGACGTGGAGTCCAAATATAACCCCGCAGAGATCGAGACGAAGTGGCAGCAGGTCTGGGCCGAGCAAGGGCTAGATCGGGCGATCGAGAACCCCGATCAGCCCAAGTTCTACGCGCTGTCGATGTTTCCCTACCCGTCGGGGAACCTGCACATGGGCCACGTGCGCAACTACACCATTACCGACGTGGTGGCGCGGGTGCGGCGGATGCAGGGCTACCGGGTGCTGCACCCCATGGGCTGGGATGCCTTTGGCCTGCCTGCGGAAAATGCAGCAATCGATCGCGGCGTTCACCCGGCCCAGTGGACGTACCAGAACATTGACCAGATGAGGGCACAGCTTCAGGAACTCGGCCTCTCCTACGACTGGGAGCGCGAGGTGGCCACCTGCGCCCCCGACTACTACCGCTGGACCCAGTGGATTTTTATTCAAATGCTGCAAATGGGCCTGGCCTACCAAAAAGAGGCGGCGGTCAACTGGGACCCCATTGACCAAACGGTGCTGGCCAACGAGCAGGTAGACAGCGAGGGCAAGTCCTGGCGATCGGGGGCTCTGGTAGAGAAAAAGCTGCTGCGCCAGTGGTTTCTAAAGATTACCGACTACGCCGAGGAGCTGCTGCAAGACCTGGATAAGCTGCCCGGCTGGCCCGAGCGGGTGCGCACCATGCAGGCTAACTGGATTGGCAAGTCCACAGGCGCTCAAGTCGTATTTAAAACCGAGGCGGGGGATGCCCTGCCGGTGTTTACCACCCGACCCGATACCCTGTGGGGGGCCACCTTTATGGTGCTGTCGCCGGAGCACCCGCTGGTGGAGAAGCTGACCGCGCCCGATCGCGTCGCTGCCGTAGACGACTACCGCAAGGCCGCCGCCGCCAAAAGCGAGATCGATCGCACCGCCGAAGACCGCGAAAAAACCGGCGTGTGGACGGGCAGCTATGCGGTGAACCCAGTGAACGGGGCCAAGATCCCCATCTGGATTGCCGACTATGTACTGATGGGCTATGGCACCGGGGCGATTATGGCGGTGCCCGCCCACGACCAGCGCGACTTTGAGTTTGCCCGCAAGTTTGATCTGCCGGTCAAGGTGGTGGTGCAGCCAGAGGGAGACGTTCTCGACGGCGATACCATGACCGCCGCTTGGGCCGGGGAAGGCGTTATGGTCAACTCTGGACCGCTCAATGACATTCCAGCGGGTAAAGGGGAGGCCGAAAGCGTCCCAGCCGCTATTCGCTGGTTGGAGGCCAACAAGAAGGGACAGGGCGAGTCGAACTATCGCCTGCGCGACTGGCTAATCTCGCGCCAGCGCTACTGGGGGGTGCCAATTCCGGTGGTGCACTGCCCGGAGTGCGGCATTGTGCCTGTGCCCGATGAGCAGCTGCCCGTCACCCTGCCCGAGGATGTGGAATTTTCGGGGCGCGGTGCCTCGCCCTTGGCCCAGCTAGGCGACTGGGTGAATGTGCCCTGCCCCACCTGCGATCGCCCCGCTCGGCGCGAAACCGATACCATGGACACCTTTATCGACTCGTCCTGGTACTTTTTGCGCTATACCGATGCCCAAAACCCTGAGCAGGCTTTTGCCACCGCCCAGGCCAACGGCTGGATGCC
The DNA here is from genome assembly GCF_015207525.1 of Nodosilinea sp. LEGE 06152. Taxonomy (GTDB): domain Bacteria; phylum Cyanobacteriota; class Cyanobacteriia; order Phormidesmidales; family Phormidesmidaceae; genus Nodosilinea. The sequence goes on along the minus strand of NZ_JADEWR010000009.1, from coordinate 147,564 downwards.
TGTGGATCAGTACGTAGGCGGCATTGAGCACGCCATTCTGCACCTGCTGTACTCGCGCTTTATTACTAAGGTGCTGCGCGATCGCGGCCTGCTCTCCTGCGACGAACCCTTTGAGCGGCTGCTAACCCAGGGCATGGTGCAAAACACCGCCTACAAAAACCCCAAGACGGGTAGGTATGTTGCCCCTGAGGATGTGGCCGACCCAGCGCACCCCGTCGATCCGCAGACAGGCGATGCCCTGGAGGTGTTCTACGAAAAAATGTCAAAGTCGAAGTACAACGGCGTCGATCCCAAGGCCGTGCTGGCCAAGTACGGGGCCGACACCGCCCGTATGTTCATTCTCTTCAAGGCCCCGCCCGAAAAAGACCTGGAGTGGGATGACGCCGACGTAGAGGGGCAGTTCCGCTTTCTCAACCGAGTTTGGCGGCTGGTAACCGAATACATCGCCACCGCAGGGGCAAATGGTGGCTCGCCCGCCGGGGATACCGCTGCCGATCTTTCTAAGGACGAAAAAAATCTGCGCCGCGCCATCCACACCGCCATTCAAGCGATTACCGAAGACATTGATGGCGACTACCAGTTCAACACCGCCGTCTCAGAGCTGATGAAGCTCAGCAATGCCCTCACAGACTCTGCCACGAAAGCATCCCCGGTTTACGCCGAGGGTGTACGCGCCCTGGTGCTGCTCTTGGCCCCCTTTGCGCCCCACCTGGCCGACGAACTCTGGCACCAGCTGGGCCATAGCGAGTCCGTCCACCGCACTCCCTGGCCTGTATTTGACCCCAGCGCCCTGGTAGTGGATGAGATTACCCTGGTGATTCAAATCATGGGCAAGACGCGCGGCACCCTGGAGGTACCCGCCGACTCCGACAAAGCCGCGCTCGAGCAATACGCCCGCGAGTCGGAGGCAGCCCAACGTTACCTGACCGGCAAGGAGATCAAAAAGGTGATTGTGGTGCCCGGCAAGCTGGTCAACTTTGTGGTAGCCGGATAGCAGGCTAAGGCTAAAAAAATTGAGCGCTCAGGTGTTCATCTGAGCGACTTTGGCTTTAGGATGGGCACCTTGGCCCATAGAGTAACCTGTGCCTATGCCTCGCCTAAAACGTCCCCGCCGCCCCGCCCCCGCCGCTCCGCCCGAATTGATTATTGAGGCGGGCCGCACCGAAGCCCAATACTTTCGCGACCTGTGGCGCTACCGCGAGCTATTTTACTTTCTCGCCTGGCGCGATATTTTGGTGCGCTATAAACAGACCGCGATCGGGGTGGCCTGGGCGCTGATTCGCCCGTTTTTGACCATGGTGGTGTTTACGGTGGTGTTTGGTCGCCTGGCCAACCTGCCCACCGAGGGCAGTGCCCCGTACCCCATTTTGGTGTTTTCAGCGCTGTTGCCCTGGCAGTTCTTTTCTAACGCCCTCAGCGAGTGCAGCAACAGCCTGATTACCAACGCCAACCTGATTTCTAAGGTGTACTTTCCTCGGCTGGTGGTGCCCACCAGCGCCGTCATCGTCAGCTTTGTGGACTTTCTGATTTCGGGCATTATCTTGCTGGGGCTGATGGCCTGGTACCAGGAAATGCCCTCGTGGCGGGTGGTGACACTGCCTGTGTTTATTGCGATCGCCTTTGCTGCCGCTATGGGCGCAGGTCTCTGGCTGGCCGCCCTCAATGTGCAGTACCGCGACTTTCGCTACGTGGTGCCGTTTTTAGTGCAGTTTGGCCTCTACATTTCGCCCGTCGGCTTTAGTAGCAGCATCATTCCCGATCGCTGGCGGCTGCTGTACTCCCTCAACCCCATGGTGGGGGTGATCGATGGGTTTCGCTGGGCGATCATTGGCGGCGATGTGGCGCTCTACTGGCCGGGGTTCTGGCTCTCGATGCTGCTGGTGGTGGTGCTGCTGGTCACAGGCGTTCTCTACTTCCGCCGCATGGAGCGCACCTTTGCCGACGTGATTTAGCGGAGGGTGGAGGGGTGCGATCGTCCGCCCTACTGGCAGAACTCACCCCTGGGTTGCTGGCAGACTGTGCCTTCGAGTATGTGGTTTCCGTTGTCGAAGAAAGCTCATTTTGCCTGGACGGGCTGATGGTGCCCCTATCGAGCGCCCCGGCAGTGCCAGTGATTTTTCTTGAGGTGCTGAGATTACCTATGTCTTTGCCAGTAACAAGTGAAGTACCCCTAGTGGGGGGTACTCGTTCTAGCGAATTGACCAGCTTTGTAAAGCACAGTAACGAGTTCCTGTTGGTGTAGGTTTGGCCATACCCGTGGGCAAGATAAATTGTAATGAGCCCCCCTTACACCTATGACTTCAACTACCTTTGACCCCCAAAGGACTTCAACGCCTCTACCCGCGTGTTTTTTGCAGCTTAAAGAGCGTATTACTCAGCATACCGCCCGCATTGGCGTTGTTGGGCTGGGCTATGTTGGCCTTCCCTTTGCGGTCGAAAAAGCTAAGGTCGGATTTCAGGTGCTGGGCATTGAGCAAAACCCCAAACGGGCCGAGCGGGTCAACCGAGCCGACAACTACATTGCCGATGTGGATGATGCCGAACTCAAGGCGCTGGTGGAAGCGGGCAAAATTCAAGCATTTACCGGCTTCGATCGCATCATTGATGCCGACGTAGTAGTAATCTGCGTGCCCACGCCCCTGACCAAAAACCTTACCCCCGACCTGTCATACATCGAGAGTGTGACCACCGCCATTGCCCACCACCTGCGCCCCGGCCAGCTGATTTCCCTGGAGTCCACCACCTATCCGGGCACTACCGACGACGTGATGCGGCCGATCTTAGAGCACCACAGTGGGCTGAAGCAGGGGCGCGACTTCTTTCTAGCCCATTCCCCGGAGCGGGTAGACCCGGGCAATCAGCGTTATACCACCAAAAACACCAATAAAGTAGTGGGGGCCTCTGACCCACTTTCCCTGGAGATTGCCACCCTGTTTTACCAGCAGACGATCGATCACGTGGTGCCCGTTAGCAGCGCCAAGGCCGCTGAGCTGGTAAAAATCTTTGAGAATACGTTCCGGGCCGTCAACATCGCTCTAGTGAATGAGTTAGCGCTGCTGTGCGATCGTATTGATATTGATGTTTGGGAAGTGCTTGACGCCGCTAACACCAAGCCCTTTGGCATCATGCCTTTCTACCCTGGCCCTGGTGTCGGCGGCCATTGCATACCCATCGACCCCCACTACTTGGAGTGGAAGGCCAAAGAGGTTAACTTCAACACCCGCTTCATTGCCCTGGCAGGCGAGATCAACCGCCGCATGCCCTCTTTTGTGCGCAGCAAAGCCTGTCGGGTACTCAATCAGCTAGGTATTGCCCCGTCGCGATCGCAAATTTTAGTCATCGGCGTCACCTACAAAAAAGACTTGGCCGACTGGCGCGAATCGCCGGCCCTGGCGGTAATGGAGTCGCTCATGCACGAGCAGGTTACCCTGCGCTACCATGACCCCTACGTGCCGTCGCTGCACCTCAACGGCCACTTGTTAGAGAGCGTAGAGTTGACCGATGATGCCATTGCCAGCGCCGACCTGGTGATCATCACCACCGAGCACAGTTCTGTAGACTTTAGCCGGGTATTGCACCAGGCCAAGGCCATTCTTGACACCCGAGGAGCCACCCGCCACCTAAGCGATCCCAACCATAAGGTAACCCTGCTATGACCGATGTGATTGTAGTTGGCAGCGGTCACTGGGGCCAAAACCTAGTGCGCAACTTTGAGCAGTTGGGCCACCTGGCCGGAGTGGTCGAGGTAGATGCGGCCCTGCGGCAGCGCCTACAGGCCAACCACCCCAAAGCCACTATCTACGAAACCTTTGATCTGGCCCTTGCCAGTGATGCGCCAGCTGTGGTGCTGGCCACCCCGGCCCCCACTCATTTTGAGTTGGCCCTAGCTGCGCTCACCGCAGGCAAAGATGTGTTTGTCGAAAAGCCCATGACGCTGCGGGCTACTGAGGCGCGGCAGCTGGCTGAGTACGCCGATGCCCACGATCGCATTTTGATGGTGGGGCACCTGCTGCTCTACCAGCCTGCCATCGCTTGGATGCGCAATTATCTGCGATCGGGGGAAGCTGGGATGGTGCAGCATGTAGCCACCCAGCGGCTTAACCTAGGCAAGGTACGCACCACTGAAAATGTATGGTGGTCGCTGGCCCCCCATGATGTCTCTATCATTCTCGATTTGCTGGGGTCGCCTGCCCTTGAGGCGGTGCAGGCGGTGGGGCATGCCCGTCTACAAACTGCGATCGCTGACGAGGTGCAGGTAGACCTTGCCTTTGCCACCGGGCAAACCGCCCATCTTCACTGCTCTTGGCAGTGGCCCCTCAAGCAGCGGGGCACTGTAGTAATTGCTGAGCATCAAATGTTGGTCTACGACGAGATTGAGCAGGTAGTGACGGTGCATCACAAGCACTTCGACGGCGATCTTAATGCTGTGGACAAGGGCACCCAAATTATCGATATTGCCGATGCTCAGCCGCTCAAACTGGAATGTGAACATTTTTTAGCTTGTGTGGCTAGCCGTCAGCGCCCCCACTCAGACGGGTGGAATGGGGTTGCGGTAGTAAATATTTTGGAACAGGTAGAGGCGGCACTCCATGGCTGATTTTTTTGCTCACGATACCGCTCTCATCGACGCTGGGGCCACCGTTGGCGAGGGCACCAAAATTTGGCACTTTAGCCACGTTATGGCTGGGGCTACCATCGGCCAAAACTGCTCACTGGGGCAAAATGTTTATGTGGCCAATCGGGTCACCATTGGCGACGGCTGCAAAATCCAAAACAATGTCTCCCTCTACGAGGGGATAATTTTGGAAGACTACGTGTTTTGCGGCCCCAGTATGGTGTTTACCAACGTGAAAACACCGCGCTGCGAGTTTCCACGCAATACCTCCGACGACTACTTGACTACGAGGGTGAAGCGGGGGGCGAGCATTGGGGCTAATGCGACAATCGTGTGTGGGGTGACGCTGCACGAGTGCGCTTTTGTGGCGGCGGGGGCGGTAGTGACGAAGGATGTGCCAGCTTATGCCATGGTAGCGGGGGTGCCAGCCAAGATCATGGGTTGGATGAGTGCCTACGGTGATGTGCTGGAGTTTGATGCCGAGGGTTTCGCCGTAGATTCAATGGAAGTTAAGTATCAACGGTTTTCGGCGTTACAGGTTGCTCCAGTGGGGTAAGCGCGATGTCCGAGTCTCTCTACGATACTGATTGCTATTGTTGGACTCGTGAACAGGTGAACTTACTGCGTCAGATAAGCTTGGGGCTTTGAGTGCCTTGGATACAGCCACCTTCAGCTAAAAACTGTGTGCAGCTTTTGAATAATTCTAGGCTTTAAATGTTTGTCGAAATAGAGCTTGGCACTTAGGTATTTAATGAAGAGATACAGCAGTTGATTAGGTTTGTAAGCAAAATGATAGACCGGAGTATCTGCGTGACAACTCATAACTTTATACCCCAGCTCATCCAAAAATTGACTAGCCGACTCAAAAGCAGAATCGGTTGAAAGCTCAATGAATAGATGAGGCTTGAATTTCTCTAAGATTTTTCTTCCCCCTCTTAAAACCGACATTTCCATGCCTTCAACGTCAATCTTTACGATAGCGACATTAGCGTTTAAAAGCTCCTTCGTGCAAGCTTCATCAACTAGATTTTCCAAGGTTACTAAACGAGTTCTCCCACCTTCGGAGGATGCTTCAAACTTCATCATGCCAAAATTGCTATCGCCATCGTCAGGTAATTTCATTACACCAGTTCCATCCGATTCTCCTACAGCTAGGCAGAAGGTGAAATACTGATCACCCGACAAATTTCTTCTAAGATTGTCTTGTAAAACTTGGAAGGTAGGTTCGTAAGGCTCAATCGCAAAGACGTAGTCTGACAAAAATTTTCCTAAAAAGATAGAATGGTTACCAATATTAGCTCCTACGTCTATAGCAATAGCTTTACCGCGAGGCAAAAAAGATCTTAACGAGTAAATGTACTCAAGTAGGTCAATTTCATAAAAACTATTGCTCTCAACAATATGCTTGTAAATATGATCACTTTCTGAAAGGCTATTGATTGAAAAGGTTTGATCCCGGTAGCGAAAATCCATAACCCTGTCCGTCTGAATTGATTTTTGATGACCATTTATACCATTTCATCAGTGATATTGACTCGCGAGTGAATAGCGCAAAGAAAATTAATTGAACTTTTGATGTCTTGACTCTTGAAACATGAAATCAATACAGGCATGGTTTTCTAAAGATGGCTTTAATCAAAATGTGCTTAAGCTGGCTACAGGAACAACCTTTGTTCAAGTAGTTTCCATAGGCATGTCTCCTATTCTGTCCAGGTTGTTTACACCTAGCGACTATGGTGTAATAGCTATTTACTTAGGTATTACAACTTCGATTTCAGTGATTGCTACAGGGCAGTATGAGGTTTCAATAGTTTTGCCAGAGAAAGACGAAGAAGCAGTTAATGTTGTCGCACTTACTGCTTCCCTGGCAGTTATTTCGAGTCTACTATCATTAGTGATTATTAGTGTATTCAATCAGAGCATTGCTAAACAGATTAGTAACATAGAAATCTCGCGATGGCTCTACTTCATTCCAGTTACGGTTCTGCAAACGGGTGTTTATCAAACACTTAGCTACTGGTCTAATCGGAAGAAATACTATAGAAAACTCGTAGAAACATCTATTTTGCAGTCTTTGCTAGGAGCCGCCTTTAATCTATATGCTGGACTTAACGATTTGGGAGTGGGCGGGTTGATATGTAGCGGATTAATTAGTCAGACGATTGGAATATCCTACCTAGGTTTTCATATATTCAGGAAGGATCACGAACTAGGAAAGTATGTAAGCCTAAATAAGAGCTTTGTTTATGCAGCCAAATACAAGGACTTTCCAAAGTTTAACGCCCCGCAGGTTTTTCTTGATACTTTCAGAACAAATGGAATCTACTTTGCTATATCAACATTTTATTCCATGGAAAGTCTTGGTCACTATTCCTTAGCTCAGAGAGTTATCCAGCTTCCTATAAGTCTGATTAGTACACCGATATCACAGGTTTTCTATCAAGAAATAGCTGAAGCTCATAACCATAGAATTAACTTATGGCTGAAGTGTAAAGAGCTAATTAAAAAATTGCTTGTTGTCTTCTTGCCTCTACTTCTAGGGATTATGTTACTTGCCCCAGTTGTCTTCTCCATTGCCTTTGGAGACAAGTGGTTAAAAGCTGGGATCTACGCCAGGATTTTAGTCCCTTGGATTATTCTTAGCTTTTTGGCTTCGCCGCTATCCATGGTGCCCGTTGTCCTTGGCAAACAAAAACAATTTTTCTTTATAGGACTGGCGGTCAGTATCCTTTTGCCTGGATTCGCTTTAGTTCTAGCTAATTTTCAAGTTGAATTTAGCATTTTGCTTCTAGGCGTATCCTCAATTGCAAGCCTTAGTTTGCTTGGTGTAATCCTATGGACGCGCAAAATATCATCTAATTCTCAAATGAAAATATTGGATGTTTGATTGTCCAAATGTATTTAGATTTTAAGCAATGAATTAGAAGACAACCGTGAAAATATTTTTCTCTTCTCAAGAAAAATGCATATTCTGATCATTCCCTCTGAAAGATATCTGCCTGATGATTCTCCGTTGTCAGGTATTTTTCAGCGTCATCAAGCCAAAGCCCTTGTGCGTCATGGCTACCAAGTTGGGATAGTGTCTCCTGATTTGTTCACCTCTAGGTTCTCAGAGATGTTGAAAATCAGAGTGTCAGAGAGAAATGCTAGGGATTTTACTTACCTAGACGAAGAAATTCCTGTTCACAAGAAAAAAATTTGGGTTTGGGAGAGATTTATCTCAAACTACTCCCGTGTATGGATAAAAACTGGCCTAGGGATATTTGAAAAATACATCAACTGCCATGGTATACCTGATGTTATCCATGCGCACAATGCAATTATAGCTGGCCTTTTGGCCCAATCCATTTATCAAAAGTATAACATTCCATATGTCATCACAGAACATAGCTCTGTATTTGCTCTTGGCAACCTTGACGATCAAGAATTAAACGATGTAAAAACTGCTTATAGTCATTCCAAAGCCTTAATTGCTGTCAGTCCAAGCCTCTGTGAACTTTTGGAAGGCAAGTTTCATCAACTTAGGCAAACATGGCAATGGGTTCCAAATCTAATCGACCCAGAGTTTGAGTCAGGATTGCCAAAGACCTATAGAAAAAAGGAATTAGTGGGTGAGCTTAAACTACTAGCAATCGCTAGCTTGGATAGAAACAAAGGTATTGATACTCTTCTTGGAGCCCTGGCTAATTTTGTTCACACAAGCAGCAAAGTTAGGCTTACGATTGTGGGTTCTGGTCCTGAAAAAGAGAATCTGAAGCAATTGGCTAAGCAGTTAAATATTATGGAGATAATTTCTTTCAAAGGCTATCTAGATCGTAGGCAAGTTAAGGATGAAATTTTGAAGTGCGACTGTTTGGTTCACCCCAGCCGTTATGAAACCTTTGGAGTAGTTTTAATAGAAACTTTGATGCATGGAAAACCTGTGATTTCTACAGCATGCGGCGGACCCGAGTGTATTGTCAATGATCGCAACGGTATTCTAGTTCCAATTGATAATGCTGATGCTTTAGCAGGTGCAATTCAAGGCATGGCCGAAAATATAAATCGCTTTGATCCTGCGCTTATTCAGAAAGATTGTTTAGATAGATTCGGCTCCAAACCAGTAGTCAATGCACTACGCAGTATATATTGTGTAGCTATGGGCTTAAACCCAACATAACGTACTGATACCTATGATCGTCATCCTTGACTATGGCATGGGCAATTTGGGCTCAGTGCTCAACATGCTACGAAGAATTGGGGCCGAGTCCACTATTTCTAGCGATCCAGTCACGGTATCAGCGGCTACCAAGCTAATTTTGCCGGGGGTAGGGGCTTTTGACCGAGGCATGCAGAACTTGGCAGAACGAGGGCTTTTGGAGCCGCTCAACAGGGCAGTGCTGGAGCAGCACACTCCCGTGCTAGGAATTTGCTTAGGGATTCAGCTAATGACTCGCCGTAGTGAAGAGGGCACTGGGCACGGTCTAGGCTGGTTTGCCGCCGACACAGTGCGCTTTCAACCGGGAGATTTACCGAGCGATCGCCGCCACAAAATTCCCCACATGGGCTGGAACGAGGTCAGCTACAACCCCCAGAGCCGACTGTTCAAAGGTTGGGAGGGCGAAGCCCGGTTTTACTTTGTCCATTCGTATTATGTATTTAGTGACAACCCTCAAGAGGTAGCAGGCACCGCCGCATACGGTCGCAAATTTGTAGCTTGCCTAGAGCGTGACCACATCTTTGGAGTGCAGTTCCATCCCGAAAAAAGCCACCGCTACGGTATGCAGTTACTCAAGAACTTCGCTGAGCTGTAATTGTGATCAATCCCCGCATCATCCCCTGCCTGCTGATTCGCCGCAATGGTTTAGTCAAGACCGTCAAATTTAAAGACCCTAAATATATTGGCGACATTGTCAATACCGTGCGCATCTTCAACGAAAAGGAAGTGGATGAGATTATTCTGGTCGACATCTTAGCCACCGTAGATAATCAGGAACTGCGGTTAGATTTTCTGCGCGATATCGTTAGCGAATGCTTTATGCCAGTCTGTTACGGAGGTGGCATAAAACGAGTTGAGCAAATACGCCAACTGTTTGAGGTAGGCGTAGAAAAAATTTCTATCAATGCTGCTGCCCTTGAAACCCCAGAACTCATTACTGAAGCCAGTGCCGTCTTTGGAGCTCAAAGCATCGTAGTCTCGATCGACATCAAAAAAAACCTGTTAGGTAAGTACAGCGTATTTTCCCACGGGGGTAAACAAGACTGGCGGCGCGACCCAGTAGAACACGCCCGCGAGGTAGAAGGTCGGGGGGCAGGCGAAATCCTCCTTCACTCTATTGATCGAGACGGCACAATGGCTGGGTACGATATGCCCATCATCGAAAAAGTGGCTAATGCTGTAGATATTCCGGTCATTGCCTGCGGTGGTGCCGGTTCCTTATCTGACTTCAAGCAGGCTACTCAAGCGGGCGCCTCGGCCCTAGCAGCAGGCAGTCAGTTTGTATTCCACGGCAAGCACCGCGCAGTTCTAGTCACCTACCCATCCAGACAAGAGATTCGCGACCTATTTACGCCCTAACCCCCTTAAACGCTATGGCCAGCTCCCTCAAAGCCAGTAAGAACCTCCAGCCCTCCTCTATCACCAGCGACCATCAGATCTGCACCCGCTGTGTGATGGATACCACCGATCCCGAAATCACTTTTGATGCCGAGGGAGTCTGTAGCTATTGCCGCTGGTTCGAGACCTCAGTGCGGCCCGCCTGGTTTCCTAACGAGATTGGCCGCGCCAAGTTAGAGGCAATGGTTGAGCAGATCAAAACCGAGGGCAAAGACCAGGATTATGACTGCATCATTGGTCTCAGTGGCGGGGTAGACAGTTCGTACCTGGCCTACCAGGTTAAGCGCATGGGTCTGCGCCCCCTGGCGGTGCATGTAGATGCCGGGTGGAACTCGGAACTGGCGGTGAAAAATATTGAGAACATCGTCAAGCTGCTAAATATTGACCTCTATACCTATGTGGTGGACTGGGAGGAGATGCAGGATTTGCAGGTGGCGTTTCTGCGCTCTGGCGTGGCAAACCAGGATGTACCCCAGGATCATGCCTTTTTTGCCGCCCTCTACGGGTTTGCCGTTCAGAACAACATTCGCTACGTGCTCAGCGGCAGCAACCTGGCCACCGAGTCAATTTTGCCTAAGGCGTGGGGCTACGATGCTATGGATGCTCAGCACCTCAAGGCGATTCACAAACGGTTTGGCCAGCGCCCACTCCAGTCGTTTCCCACCGTCAGCTTCTTCGACTACAACATCAACTATCCCTTCCTTCGCCGGATGAAGGTAGTGGCTCCCCTCAACTACATGCCCTACGACAAACAAGAGGCGATGACAATCTTAGAGAAAGAGCTGGGTTGGCGCTATTACGGCGGTAAGCACTATGAGTCGCGCTTTACCAAGTTTTTCCAAGGCTACTATCTGCCCATTCGCTTTGGTTACGATAAGCGCAAGGCTCACCTGTCTAGTCTGGTCGTGTCGGGTCAGATGACCCGTGAAGCGGCCCTAGCGGAATTAAGTCGTGACGCTTACCCACTAGATCAACTGGCGGAAGACCGAGCTTTTGTAATTAAGAAACTGGGCATTACCGAGGGCGAGTTGGAGGCGCTGCTCCAGGCTCCCAAGACAACTTTCCGCAATTATCCCTCAAACTACTACCTCACTCGCGGCCTGCGCGGCGCGATTAAGGTGGCCAGGAAGATAAAAAGCAAGCTCAAGTTTTGACAAGACCTTGGTAAAAAATCTAGCCTAGTTTCAACAATGCCTCCACTGTCTACCAACCTACATATTTTTTTGTCGCCTTTTACCCACGAGTCGAGGGCTTTAAAGGAATCGAAGAGCTTGGTGGAAGCGGATCTCTTCCAACGGGTTCTCTTTGCGGCCATTTGGAGAAGGACTATGGTAGAGCGAGAACCCATTGATTCGTCTAGGGACATCTGGCGAATCAAGTTAATTACTCGCAAGCTGCCATTTCTGCATGTGCTCAAATACATTGAGTGGATCATTAGGATCATTGTGCAGACCTGCGACAGACAGGTGCCGGTTGTGCATGTGCATAGTCTCAGCGCTCTGCCCGCTGGCATGCTCTTCAAATGGTTGCGGCGGGCTAAGCTAGTCTACGATGCTCACGAGCTAGAGACAGAGTCTAACGGGTTGACCGGGAACCGCAAAAAGACCTACAAGGTGCTCGAAAAGCTGTTTATTCCCTTTGCAGATGCGGTGTTGGTGGTGGGGGATGCGATCGCCGATTGGTACCGCAAAACCTATTCCTTAGACAATGTTCACGTCGTTAGAAATATTCCCGATGTTACTTCCCAAATCCACTTCAATGGAGTAGAAGAAGCTGGCAATCTGCCCGATCTGAAGCGGGTGCTTCACGTTCCCCCCACAGAAACTCTATTTATTTACCAAGGCGCTATTTTTGCGGGGCGAGGCATTCAAATCTTACTGGAGGCCTTTTCGCAACTGCCGGGCGATCGACACATTGTGTTTATGGGCTACGGTGAGCTCGAAGACCTGGTGAGAAACTATGCGGCCCAGTTCTCAAATATCCACTTTTTCCCGGCGGTTCCTCCGGCGGAAGTGTTGTCCTACACCCGCACTGCCGACGTGGGCATTTCGTTGATTGAAAATACCTGCCTGAGCTACTACTACTGTCTGCCCAACAAGGTTTTTGAATATATGGCCGCAGGTTTGCCCATTATCGTTAGCAATTTTCCTGAAATGGCCCGGATGGTTGATACCCACGGGGTTGGGTGGAAGTCTAGCGTGGATGCGGCAACCGTGATCCAGTTGGTGCAGTCGCTTAGTCCCGATGACCTGGCCCAGGCGAGAGCCCAGGTGCTTACCACTAGACAGCTCTATAGCTGGGAATTTGAGCAGGAAAAGCTGATCGAAGTTTACCAGTCAGTGTTGGGCAGCAGGTAGAAGCTCCTTGAGATGAAAATCCTCATCATTGCTTTCTACTACCCCCCAGAGAACAGTTGGGCCAAAATTGCCTCCCTACGCCCCCACGCCTGGGCTAAATATTGGTCGCAACTTGGCCATCAGATCTACGTGATCACTGCCCACCGAGCCGATCGCCCCACCTCCGGTCCCAACCCTACCGTGCTAGGAGTGCCCTACTGGCCTGCTAGACCCACCAAGACCATGCCAGTGCCCATCCCTGAGAGCTCAGCGGCACCTACCACCCTGAAATTCTTTAAACCTAGAGTATTGGGTGAGTTGCGATCGCTGTTGCAAGTCACCCGCCAAACGTTAAAACTGGGCAGTTTTCTTCAAACCAGCGACTTTTGGCAGGTCCCAGCCTACCGCGCAGCGCTACGACTGCACCGGACCGTTGAGTTAGACCTGGTAATCAGCACCTACGGGCCCCCGGCTAATCACGCGATCGCCGCCCGCCTTAGGCAAACCACTGGCCTGTTTTGGGTGGCCGACTACCGTGATCTCTGGCACGGCAACAGCTACCTGCCCATCAATACCGCCCTGGCCCGCCTAGAAGACTGGCGAGAGCGCCGCTGCCTGCGGCACGCCGACTTGGTCACTGCTGTATCTGAGGGGCTAGCTGAGGCGTTGTCTACGCGGCTGCACACTCCCGTAGCCACCGTTGAAAATGGCTTTGACACCGACGATCTAACCGCTGTGGAGCTCTACCACTGGCCCAATGGCAAAGTTCACCTGCTCTATACCGGCACGGTTTACCCTGGCAAGCAGAACATTGCGCCTCTGTTTGCTGCCCTAGCTTTACTCCGCTGTCAGTACCCCAACCTCGATCAACGGCTAGAGGTCTTGCTCTACGGCTGGAACCTGGCCCCCTTAGCAGCAGAGGCAGAGGTCGACAATTTGGGTGATATAGTGAGCTTGGGTGGTTCGCGGCAGCGATCGCAAATTTTATCTATGCAGGCTAGCGCCGACGCACTCGTTTTTCTAGATTGGCAAGACCCGTCAGCCAAGGGCATTTTGACCGGCAAACTGTTTGAGTACATCTTTGCAGGCAAGCCCATCCTTGGCATTGGCGCTACCCCCGCCACCGCGGCTGGCCAGCTCATACTCGACCTCGGGGTAGGGCACCCCGTAGGCAACGACCCAACAGCGATCGCCGATTTACTGGCTCCCCTGCTGACCGGCCATACTTTGCCCTACAACCCTCAGTACGACAAAATTGAGCAGTACACCCGCAAAAACCTGGCCCACCGCCTACTAGATATCATGGTTGAAGCTAAGGCGCGATCGGTTAACCCCTAACTAAAGCACCCTTAACGCATTGAGCTCTAGTTGTCAGCTATGCCCCCTACCCTGAGCGCTGTCATTACCTGTTACCGCGAGGGCGACCTGCTGCTGGAGGCGGTGGAAAGCGTGCGGCAGCAGACCCAGCCGCCCCTGGAGATTGTCATTGTTAATGACGCTTCGCCGAGCGATCGCACTAACCAGATTTGCCGCCAGCTTGAGACCGAGCCAGATATTACTTTAGTGTGGCAGGCCCAAAATGGTGGCCCTTCGATAGCCCGCAACGCCGGGTTTGCCGCTGCCAAAGGAGAAGTCCTAGTACCCCTTGATGCCGACGACCTGCTGCCCCCCGATGCCCTGAGCCACATTCAGCAAGCGTTTACCAACCATCCCGACGCTGGGTTTATCTACGGTAGCTACCTGTGTCAGCGCCACCCTGGCGACACCCGCGTGGTCAAAGCAGCGCCGATTTCGCTGAATTCGCTGCTGCGGGCCAGACGATTTTCGCTCAGCACCAACTGGACGCTAATTGGCACCGCTCCGCTGCGCAAATCGCTTTGGGAGGCGGTGGGCCACAGCGACCCCGAGCTGGGAGCTGAAGACCTGCACGATTTAGAATTTTGGGTGCGGGCGATGGCGTTGCCCTGCGGCTACTACGGCACCCCAGCGATAATTTACATCTGGCGCAAATATCTGGGCAGCAACAGCCGCAAGGTTAGCCCCATGTCGTGGTACCGTGTGGCCCAAAAGCACTTTGAGGTCTATCGCCAAAACGGGTTGGAATATCGGGCTCACGAACTGCTGCTGCTGGGCAGTAAGTGGACCAATCAGACGGCAGAAATTCGACGTCATCGCCACGCTTTGATGGCCTGTATTGCTCGCGGCAATTTTCAACTTTCGTCGTTAGCTGCTTTGGCGATGCCCGCTGCTTTATTTCAGTCCATGGCTCAGCTGGCGAAGCGGTTTCGCTGAGACCTGTAGCAAACCTCTAAGTCCGGATCCTAATTTGAATATTCTTCATTCGTAGATGCACAGTAGGATGCGTCTATATTTCAATGCGCATGAAAGTGGAACGCACATACAACAGTTCTGTCAACAATTCAGTAGTTTTACAGTGGAAATAATTAGCTTCATCCAAGCTTCACGTAACATTTGGAACCTTAAAGGCATCGGTAGGGGTCTATTAAAGTGACTCGTTTGCCTATGGACTTCACCACAATGAAACAGCGACATGGAGCATTTAGCCTATTAGGAGCAGCGGCTATTAGCACGCTGGCGCTACCTGTTTTTGCTAATACAGCCACTCAGCAAACTGGCACACAGTCTGCAACTATTGATGGCAGCAATAACCAAGTGATTCAAGTTATTAATCAGGTCAATATTAGCCATCCGGGTCTAGGCCGAGGGTTGGGCAATAACGATCGCCGCGCCACCGTGCAAGGGACAGTGCAGGACAGCTCACAGAGCGTCACTATTGATGGCAATGGCAATAGTGTCTACCAAGAAACCAATCAGATCAATCAGCAGCGGCAGTCGCCGGGGCGAGGCAATAGCGTTCGCCATAGCGGCGATGACGATGACGACGACAAGCGGGGCAATCGGGGTCAGCGACGAGGGCATGACCGCGATCGCGATGATGACGATGACGATTAATTCCAGTCCTAACTAATCGTTCTAGTAAAGCCAAAGCTAAGCATGTCTGTCTCACCATTGCTATTTTGGTATTGTTCTAGTGCTTTCTTCAACTTTTCCTAAACAGAGTTCTGGGTAAAGCTGAACTTGCTTTAATAGTCAACATTTTGACGGAATTACTTTTAATTCCCAAAGGTTTTTGTGCCTTTGGGAATTTTTTGGCTTTCAAAAACCACAAAACTTTATTGTTTATTTTCCGGAACCTTTGCGTAATTACACGGGTCATAGAGGGTGTGAATCGATGAAAATGAATGTTGCTTTAAAGGCATAAAACTGCTTGCAAAGCTCATTTCAAATAGTTGGATTCACAAGTTCACTCATTTGCACACTTAATATTGTTGAGGACGTTTCAATGCTGAAGCACATCTCTATTCTGGGTCTACTGGGTTTTGCTGCTCTTGGTTTTGTGGCCATGCCCGCCAGTGCTGACACCGCCGTAGTGCAGCAGGGCACCCAAGATATTTACATCCAGGGGGATGGCAACGCTACGGTGCAACGCAGTCAGCAGGTCAACCGCGTTGAGACCCGTGGCCCCGCTGGCCGCCGGGTAGAAAGCACGGGCGTTGTGCAAGACATCTACCAGACCGGTACCGTGGTGGGCGACGACAACGCCGCTTACCAGGAGAGCAACCAGGTCAACATCATTCGCGAAAGCCGTCCCGACAACCGTGGTCGGGGCCATGGCCGTGGCGGTGCCCGCATCGACATTCGCAAGTAAACACCGAGGGGCCGTCGCTAAGGCTTAGCGCTGAGCTGGGCGACGGCCCCATTCTCAACCCTCTTGCCATTGCAGGGAGACAACTATGATGATTTCAACTTTAAAGGTGGGCCTGGTGGGGGCGATCGCCCTGGCCAGCCTCGCCCCCGCCGCCCTGGCCAGTTCGGTGTCGATCAACACCGACCGGGTGCAGCTTCAGGTGAGCAACAACGGCCAGGTCTACATCCGCACCCTGGCTGACCAGCCCCTAGATCTGGTGCGCCCAGCGATCGCCCCCCAGGCCGATTCAACCCTGCCGCTGCCTAGGGCTAACTTTGCGCCGGGCTGTACGGCGCGATCGCACAGCTCCGATGCCACTCGGTCTACGCCGGGGGGCAACGTGGTCTATAGCGAAAATCGCAGCACCACACGGGTGTGCCAGTAACGTCTGAGCCCTCGCTCTAATTCTCTATAACCGTGCCGTAACTATGATTAAACCTCAGTACCTTCTGGGGCTCCTCTGTGCTGGGGCCTTAGGGTCGTTTGCCCCAGAGGCCTCGGCCCAGTGTGTGGTCGCCGATGTATCCATTCAGGCGGCAATTCACGGCGGTAACAAGCCCGCCGAGCAGGTCAACGACGTGGCTGTCGATGCCGAAGGCCCCTGCGTGGGCAACACCAGCGTCAGCACCAACCGCCAAATTCAGGTGGGCGGTACTGGTGAGGTGCGCCAGACGCGCCAAAGCCGCCACCAGCTGCGCGGCTCTGGCCAGGCCACTGGTGCTGTCTCGGGGCCAACTGTGACCGTGCCGGTCAACGTCCAGGTCGATGTATACAACCCCGCCGAACGCCTGCGGCGGTAGCACCAGTCTAGGGAGGGAACCCGCTAGCCCGAGACGGTGTCTATCTAGCCTGGCTTGTTCAGACGTATCAGCACCGCATCAAAGGTCATAGCGCTTGTTTTTGGCCGTGCTAACCTTGCCAAGCACCTGCGGCTATGGCAGCCCTGGTACGGCCTTCCCCTTTTCCTGGAGATGTCAATGTCATGAAACATCCGTCAGCCCTTGGGGTTGCTCTTTTGATTTTAGTGGCGGTTACCGCCGTGGTAGGGCCTTCCTCAGCCAACGGTAATCAGTCGTTTGGGGGTACCTATCAGGCCCTCAGCGCCATTCTGTCAAAGGCCAGCGCCAAGGATGTTATGGATTCCTATCAGCAACAGACCAATACCATCAGCCTTGATCGCGCCAACCTAGACGAACCCCATCTGCTGTCGGTGAGCGTGCCGGGGGGGGCGACGCTCCAGGGCTACATTGAAATCGATGGCCACACCCGCGTGTCCCTGGGCACCAGTTCAGAATTTGTCGATGTCAGCCCCTACCTGAGCGAGTCAATTACCCAAGTCACCATTGTGGGCAGCTACTCACCGGCCTCGGCCTCGGTGGCGATCGCCTTCAACGGCCCCAACACGGTGGTGCAGCAGCAGACCGGCGGCACTGGCCGCATTAACTACCAGCTCAATCTGCTGGTGCAGTAGAACAGGGTTAGTCAAGTCCCGCCGTAGGGTGCTGTTGGGCAGCCAGGTAGGCCCGGTAGCCCTGATGGCGGTTCCAGGTAATAGCCCCGTCGCGCTCGGTGCAGAACACCTGAACATGGTGCTGCTGGAGCAGGGCCTCGGTAGCAGGGTCGATCGCAGGGGCTGAGGCGATCGCCACCTTTGCCCCGATCGCCGCAATCGCTGCCTCGCTCAGCGCTTCGCCGTGCCACCACAGCACTTCGCTTTGCAGACCTGGATGAGCTTGAACCCAGGGCATTTGGCGATCGGCAGAGAGCTTGGGCAGCAGCAGCCAGGTGTGGTTGTTCAGCAGCGTTAGCCGCAGGCCGCGATCGCCGTCCTGCAAATATTCCACCCGCTGGCGATCGACGGGCTGTACCTGGCTCGCTGTGAGGGGGTGAAACTGTTTGACTGCCGGGGCCATCGCCAGGGCCGAACTGGCTCCGTAAAAATTGCGAATGGGGGTTTTCTCTGCAATGGTGAGCCAGTTGTCGCGATCGCTGTCGTCGCTGTGAATGGCGCTGGCTAGCTGGTTAATGCCCGCCTGGCGCAAAAAGGGTACCACGGTATAAAACGCGGTTTTGTCGGTACCGCTGTTGACGACTAAAGCGTTACGCCCGTCCTGCACCACCATAACCGCATCGTTGCCCGCCGCCAGCACCGTGACCTGCGATCGCGTTGCCCCCTGGTACAGCAGCGGCCCCAGCGCCACCAGCCCAATCAGCAGGGCCACCAGGCCTCGCCGCCGTCCGGTTGGCCAAATTCCCGACCCCCAGCCCCACAGGACATAGAGCCCGTAGAGCACAAACATTTGCCCCAGCCCGATGTGGCCTGTAGTCAGGGCGCTGCCGGGCAGGCCCACCTCCCACCGTACCAGGGCAATCAGCAGGTGAGTGGGCAGCCCCAGGGGCCAGGCAACCAGGCCGCCCAGTGCGGGCCACACCGCCGCCACCAGACCGCTGACCATGCCCCCCAAGCTGATCACCATAACAAGGGGCGTAGCCACCATATTGAGCAAGATGCTGTAGGTGGTGAGGGTGTTGAAGTAATACACTCTTAGCTAAAGTGTCCAACCCACCCCTGAAACCCTTTCTCAAAACCATAAAAATTTTGCGCGTGGTTTAAGAAATGTAGGCTGGGGTGGGTTGGGGGGAGTCCCGGCATTAAGTCGATAGCGATCGCAGCCCTGCGGGGGCACCTGACCCAATCGACTCCATCTGTACCCAATCCATCAGCACAGCTCAGGCCGTGGCAGCAGCATTCGGCACAGCTCAGAGCAGCACCGCTCAGCTAGATCAATTCCTCGTCAGGTTGGGGAAAGCGATCGCTATCCAGCAGCGTTATCGGCAGCATCGCCAGCATGGGGGCGATCGCGTGGTAGGTGTCGGTGCCCTCCATACAATCGGTCAGCAGGTCAGCACTCAGCCACAGCCCGCCATCGATGTCAGCGATAGGAGCAACGCCCACCCACCGAGGCAGCAGCGATCGCATCTGTGCTATTTGGCTTTCGGTCACCGGCAGCCAGCGATCGCGCAGGAGTTCTCTTTGCTCAGGGGTGAACTCACCATCAGGGCGCAGGGTGTCACGCAGTAGCGATCGCTGGGGTGCTGTCAGGTTGACCCAGGCGATCGGGTTAGCGTCGAGCAGCTGCTTTAGTTCTAGTTGCTCAGGAGTCATGCAGCGCCAAGCTCAGACAAAAGAGTAGTTACAGCAGTACGAAACGCGATCGGATCTGGAATTGAATCACCCCAAAATACCAGTTGATTGCGGGCATTCGATGGGCCAGCACCTGACGCACCAGCAAAAGCTGACATATTCGTTGTGAGTATGGTAGAGCTGGTGTTTGTGACAACAGTAGAGCCAGATGAGCTGTAATGGGTGTAAGCGTTTGAGGCGCTACGGTTGACGGCAAAGAAACCTAGATTTTTAGGGATGTTGCTAGCCGCCCCAGAACTAGAAGACCTGACAACCCGCTGTATAGAAGCGCTATCAAATATCTCGACAGCCCCAGAAGTCGAGCCGGCTGCCGAGTTCCCGATCTGAATGCTCAAAGAATTTGTGTGTAAGGCCCCGCAGCTAAACCCGACGCTGTGGTTGTTTTGCTGACCAGCCAGAAACCCAATGTTGAAGCCTATATAAGCAGAGCCATTACCCTGCAACCCGTTCACAGATTTTTGGCCCGAGACAAAGCCGATGTTAGTGGGCAGCGCCCCACCCCTAGAGCAAAGCGGCACAAAGCACCCACCCAACCCCGAGAACCCAGCGAATGCCAGCAGCATCCCATTACTAAATGGGGCAAGGTTGCTATCGGCTTTGAGTTGCACAACGAATTTGTTATAGGCTGCCTTGGCCCCACTGGCAAAGACCGATCCAGCCGCCTCAACAGCAGTGAACCAGGTCAGGGCATCGGCATCATAGACAGGCCCAGCCGGAACAGCACTCAGCAGAGCCAAGATCGACTCTTCAAAGTTTCGGCCCAGGGTGGCCACCGCTGCCCCCCGAGTCGCCTGGAATGCCTGCACATGCAGCAGCAGCCCCTCTCGGTAACTCCGGTAAACCGTTGGCACCACCCCACCCCGAGCCGCGATCGCCGCCCGCCAGTGGGCCAGAACAGCCGCCTCATAGTTCATCGACGGCGACGGCAGCACCCCGCCAACCGCCTGCACAATCGCCACCAGGCGCAGCAAAACCGCCGCCTGGTAGTTGGGCACCGTGGCCACCGGCACCACACCCCCCAGGGCGACGATCAGCGCATCCAAGGCCGCGAGGTAGGCCCGCTCAAAGTTCACCGCAAAGCCTCGATCAGCTCATCCTTATCCATAGCCGATCGGCCTGAGATGTCCCTTTCTCTGGCCAGCGATCGCAACTCAGTCAGGGTTAGATCTTCCAGCGCTGGTGTTTCCTTGGGCTCAGGCTCAGGCCCTGGCGGTGCTGTTTCCTCACCCATAGACTCAGGCTCATGAATCAGGCCATCAAAGACCTGATGCTTCTCACGGTCAAACTCAGAGGCATTGATCAGCATGTAGCCCCCAGGAGCCTCGGGGGCCGCGATCGCGATCGTCGGCAGTTCACTCATTACTCACCCACCATCCCAGCAATCCGACAGGCCAACCGCGCGTCGACCAGCCTACGACCCCACAGGCAGGAGAGGTAAAAGCCGGTCTGGTGGTATTCGTCCCTGATTTCAAGCCGCAGGGCCACGCCGGTCATATCGTCCACCCAGGTCATGAAATTGTTAGTCACCCCAGGAATGTTCAACCGAGCAGCAGGCCGCGAGTCAAAGGCAAAGGCCATCGGGTGAAAGGCCAGGTTAATCGAGTGCGAGGCCCGCAGCGTCATCGCCTCACCACCAACCCGAGCCACCCGCAGCCCCGGCGAGATGGTCACGTTGGTATTACCCACCGCCAGGTTTACCGAAGAGACTACGGTATGGGTTTGGGTACCGCCCGCAAATGTAACGATGTCACCGGCCACCAGCGGGCTAGCGTTGGTCGCCTTGTTCACGCTGATCACCGTAGACCCGGCAGGGTGCGCCCCGTTGATCGTGGCAGCCCCAGCGGTTAAGGGTGTGCTGGTGTGGCTAATGCCATCTAAGCCGACGTCTTCATGCCAATCAAAGCCGTAAGCCCGCCCAATCTCACCCTCGCGCAGAGTCTCAGAACTACCCGACTGATCCACCAGGCGAAAGTTTTGCAAGCCGGTCGCGTTGCCATAGGCCCCCGAGTTAAGCACCAGCTGACGCATAAAGCGCGGGCATTTCTGGCGAGTTAGCACGGTCTTAGCCTGCTGTGCCTCAGCTGGGGAAGCCCCAAAGGGCGTAGTGCCCGCCGTGCCCACATAGCCGTAGATGCCAGGATAGGTATTCACGATGCTAGTGGTAATCGCTTCGACAATCGGCCCCACCGCATTTTGCAAAAACATCGGCGCGGCAGCGTCGGCATTTTCGAGAAGGGTAATGTGCTTCTCCGTCAGCGGGAAATTGACCTCCTGCCAAAAGTCTAGAGGCACCTGCACGGTCGTCGGGTTAGGGGCAGCCTGCGAGGCCGGAGGCACCGCCGCCGGTACAACGTTACGGGTTACAAACTCAGGCGGAACAATCACTTCTGTAGTCCCGCCGCGATTCGCCGCCTGAGAGCGATCGCCCACCGTGAGGTTGTTTACCAGCCCAGGTAGAGCAGTTTGGGCTCTAATCGTTTGGATGCTCAGAGCAAGCACCTTGCCATAAAGATCTTCGATAGCCATTTTTCAGAGTCCTAAGTTGAGAGTGTGAGAGAGAGCGAACGTTGAAACCTAGCGCTGCACAGTTACCGAACCGTTGAGCACATCAGTCGGATTAACACCGCTGACAATGCCGTTAGTGGCCTGCACCGTGCGCGGCGAGGTATCGGCGGCGGTATCGCCGGGGGTGGCCCCAGTCCCGGCCCCATCCTCGGCATGGAACATATCGGGGTATTTAGTCTTTAGGCCATCCCAAAAACCCTCGGGAGTTTTGGGGGTGCCATCCTCGGCCAGCTCGATCGAGCTGGTTACTTTGCCAAGCAGTAGTTCCTCATACTGAGGCCGCACCCCGGCAGCCGTGAGGCCGCGAGTCGCGGCCAGCTCTTTCGACAGTTGAGCGTTACCCGCCTGCATCTGCTGCAGCTGGGTTTTAAAGTCATCTCGCTCGGTTTGAGTTTGCTTTAGCTGGGCATCGGTGGCGCTGCGCTGATTCTGAGCATCGATCGCAGCGCGGGCGGCCACCGGGTCTAGTCCCTGGTAGGGCTGCAGCGCCTGCTGAAGCGCGTCAAGCTGGGTGGTGTCGGTGCCCTCGGGCAGAGAGGTTTTAAGTTTGTTGAGTGCTTGCAGAAAGTCCATTGGTATCCTCCAAAGTTACAGAGTCAGGAAAGAAGTTAGCGGCAGCCGCCAGCTGGCGCATTTCTTTTGTGCTGATGTCGCCCAGTTCCCGCAGGCGGGCATAGGCCAACAGCAGCTGCGGGTCGCTGGCAAGATTCTCGAAAAATTTGGTTTCTAGGGTGGCCGTACCGCCATAGTCCAGGCCCAACCACTGGGCATGACGGCGCAGGCACTCGCTAATGCCAGCGGCAAAATCAGAGGCAAAGAGGTAAAGCTCACTCTCGATCTTTTTGGCCTGCACCATCGTTGTGCTTGCAGCTTGGCGATCGCTCGGTTTAACCAGGTAATCGGCCCCCAAAAAATCCATTGCGCTTTCAATGTCCTTCACCTCAATACGCGACATCGCAAGACTTTGACTGTTCGGCTCAGCCCAGCCAAACCCACCCCCTAACGGCACATCCACGAGCCGACGCGGCCCAAGGGTTAGATCCTCACCCTGGCCACCCGTGCGAACCGGAGTAGGGAAACTGCAGTAGTGCATTTTTTGGCGGTGGTCAGAGTTGACCTGGTAATGCACCAGGTTTAATTTGGCGAGGCTTAAAAGGGTTGGGTTGCTGCTGAAGAACCCAGCGCGATCGCCGCCGTATAGGCAGACCAGGGGGATATGGTCAAAGGGTTGCACCACGCCGCGCAGCCGCCGACCCATCGGCCCACAGCGACCAGGGACGGCAACCTGCTGAAGCTTGCCAGCCTGATTCTTTACGACCACAAACGTATCGAAGCGCCCAGGGGTCAGCTGTAGGTAGAAAGTCTGCTCACTCTCCCCATAGTCGCCATCGGGCAAAATCTGGCTGTACCGCAGCACCACCATGCTCAAAACCTTGCGGCCCCCCACGCGCCGATAGCGCCAGTTGATCACATCGAGCGGGCTGTAATGGTTCCAGCAGGGGGCACGGCCCGCGCCCAGGCTATCGGCCAAGCTCACAATCCGATCGTCTTCTTCAGGAAAATCGACCAGGGTGAAGGTGTGCCCCAGCCGCAGCGCCGCCATGCCAATCTGGCCACACAGGCGATCGCCCGCCAGGCCCGCGCCGTCGAGGTTGGCCCAGTGTTTTTTAATCGCAGCCGGCACACCCTCCAGGCGCACCCCTTTGTTAAAGACCAGGCCGACAAAATCTCGGCAGCTCTGGGCAAAGCGATCGTCAAAATGCGACTGCAGCAGCCGCAGCTTATACTCGGTGGCCTCTTCCCCCGGCAGCTGCGGGAGATAACGCTTAGCGCTTTGTCGTGGCTCAATGGTGCCGTCGGCGCGATACTCCAACCAGGCGCGATCGCCGGTATAGACATCCTCCAACAGCCGCCAGATGGGGGCCTGCTGGCGGTAAGACGCGCACTCGTAATTGATTAAAGCAGCGGGCAAGGCTGAGACTCATGAGACTAAGGCTAAGTCTACCCGCAGCGGTGTGGGGAAGCGCCTTTGTTACGCGGGCGGTGGCCCATAGCGTGCTGGTTGGAGCTCTAAATCTGTGCCAGCCACCGCCGTCTTTTAAGGTGCGCTGTCGAAGGCATGAAAAAGCCGCCAGGAGCACCAGCGGCAGACCACAGTTATGAGAGTTCATCCTATCCGCGCATTATAAGCCCGCCACTCCACCGGCCCCCGCCGTCGCCACCGCCATAGATGCGACGGTAGACCACCAGCCCCGTAGTGCTGGCAATCTCATCAATGTATTGGTTGGCCTCTTGATGTAGCGTAGCCATGCGTTGACCAGGCGCATACTGCTGAGTTCCCCCAGCCCCAGAGCTAAAGGTTTGGGCCGCAAAAGGCACCGTAGTAGTCATCTGGGTTTGCAGTCGCTCCAGCTGGCGCAGGTGGGCTCTTATTGCGGGTTCGCTAATCTCCGCCACGCGGGCCGCGCATTGGGCCGCGATCGCTTGGTGGGTACCCATATCGCCGGGGTAACCCAAAAAGCGGCGAATGCCTTCAATATCAGCAGCTGTAAGCGTCATGTTTGGGTGGCTCCTGTCGTGTCTGAGTAGGTATCAAGGCCAGTGGCCACCGCCACCAAGGCGCAGTGACGGCGGTACTCGCGGCGCAGTTCGCTAACGAGGGTAGACCCTTCTAGCTGGGCTTCTGACAGGATGCCCGCCGCCAGGGTGTCTAGGGTGTCTAGGTAGCCTTCAATCGTGGCGATCGACGCATCTCTATAAGCAGCGTTGCTCATAGCGTCGATGGTGGCCAGGGCAGCGGCGATCGTCTCTTGGCTGTTTTGGGTGACAGGGTAACCGAGATATTTGCCCAGCTTGGGGGCGGTGGCAGTGGCGAAAGGCATCTAGTAACCGTAAGCTTCAGGGTTGGAGTTGATCGAAAGGGTGGCCGCCGTAGGGGCAGGGTGAACCCGAACCGTAGGAATAACTCTAGGGTCAAACGTACCCACCCGCCGCATCCCTTGACCATAGACCGCATCAGAAAAGCGCTCACCGCCGTAGGTGTCAAACAGGTGATTCGATCGGCGGTTGGGGTTTTGCTTACTCCATTCATCAAAACCCGCCAGGTAAGAGCTAGGCGGTGGCATCGGCAAATTACGCTGAATGCGATCGCCAGCATTTGAGAGCACACCTCCGATCGCATTCCTTACCCGCACATCAGGCCGCGACTGGTAGCGCCTCATCCGTTCATCCCATTCGCGGGAGAACTGATCACCCCCGTTTGTCGGGTCAATGCCATACCAGTTAGGCACCTGCACCCCCTCCAAAGACTCACCAAAACGCCCCCGTTTTTTGCTGCTCGTGGTGGTGCCATCGGCATTCATGCGCCAAACTCGGCCCAGGCGATTGCTCAAGGCCAGGGCAGAGCGCTCGGCCCGCTGCTGACGATTTAGCGCAGCTGTAGCCCTGCGCATGTTGCGAGTCGTGCGTCTAAAAGCGGCTTCCTGTCGTCGTTGCTCATTCAGGTAAGAACGATCGATGATCACCGTAGGCGACTGGCTAAACTCAGAGCCGGGGCTGTCGTCTTTAAAGGTGCGAACCCACTTAACCAACGTCTTCTGATCACCCAGAGCCTTAGCCGATGAGGCGATGTGCTTACAGGGCGACTCAGGGCGTATCTGCCCCCAGCTGCGATCGCGGCGATGCGATGGGGCGGTAGCCACCCGGTAACGTGTCTCTTCCCCGGTAAAGTCTGGGCAGCTGCAGGCGTAGGCCCATGGCCCAGCACCAGGCAGGTAGCCATCAGGGAGGGCACCGCCGCCGCCAGAGTCACTAGGCAAAGGCCAAGGCCCATCATAGCCAGGGCCATCGACCAGGCAATTAGGCTGATCATTCGTCCCTGTGTAGGTCGGGAAAAACCAGTAGGGTATGGGGTCTGCTGCGGTTGTGTACTGGCGGGTGAAAGTAACCGCTGATGGAGTTTCGTAGAAGTAACCGGGAGTGCTCCGCAGAATAACCCTGGCGGTGTTGCAGCGGTTAAAGAAATTCAGCAGGTAGTAGTAGCGCTGCTCAATCGCAAACAGCCCACTATTACCGGGTGCAGGCAGGGTAGCGATCGCGCCAAGGGTGCCGCCGCCGGTAACAACCCCCGTGGCCTGCTCAGTGCTAGGCCCAGGCGACAGGTAAACGCTTGCCCGCACAAAGCCACGGTTAGGGCCAAAGTCACTAGGCTTCACGTTGGCACTGCCATATTGAGACACCAGAGCATCGTAGGGGGTGCCCACATCCACCCAGGCCGCGCCCTGGTTAGTCGTTCGCATCCAGTAAAAGGGGCGCTTATCGTCCAGGTAAGGAGTGCCCACGCTATCGCCGCCAACCGAGTAGCAGATCCCTCCTATGCACAGCTGACCACCAACAAAGGTATAGGGCGGTGGGGTTGGGTCGTCGTCTTCCTCAAAGCGCACCACATCAACTTTCCAATTGCCGCGATCGCTGGCAGGCCCGCGCGGCGACGGGAACCAGAAGCGCCACCCGTCAGGGGTGCGATCGCGGCGGGCAGGCGTAATGAATAGCCCCCGACTCACCCGCGCCTTACGGCTGACATATTCGCGGGTTTGGTAAGCGTTATAGGTGACTGTCGCACCAGGGGCACGAAAGAATTTGGAGGCCATCACATCTCCATTTGGTTGAAGCGCGAGGCAAACTGACGCTGGCGCAGCAGCCAAAGCTGATTGGCACGGCCCAGAGCCGTAGGATCATGAATCACCTGCTGATGCAGCATGTAGGGCGTTGCGTGGAAGGTTGCGATCGCCTTCAAGGTTTCGTCAGGGTGCATCCTATTCCAGGCCAGGTAATAAGCGATCGCCTGTAGTTGTGCCTCGGCCACAGCTTCAGGCCAGATGGTGTAAGCAGAGGTTTTCAGCTCGATACAGGCCAGCCCCACAATGGGCAGGGTGGCCACCACATCCAGTGTCCCGGCATAGCCCAGGTCGGCATGGTGCACCACCTGATCCACCCACACCGGCCCCCCGGTTCGGATGATGGAGCGCACCAGCGGGAGCAGTCGCCTACACTGACGCTCTACCGGATGGGGCGCACCGTAGGCCCGACCATCGACAACACAGCGCTTAAACCAGGTATCGACCGCAGTGCCCCGAGCGATCGCGGCCTCTCGCCTCAGTTGGTAATCGACAGGAGCCGCCAGCTCAGCCCGCACCAGGGTATCGCGGCGATTCTGAGGCATGGTCACATCAAGAATGCTGGTGACGCTGGGGAGTTTCACCGGCTCAGTATCGGGGGCAGTTTTGACGGTGTACCAGCGCACGTTCTTTTTAAAGGTGGTTTTTTGCGTGTGAGCTAGCCCATAATGCCCGCGATCGCTGAGTCTCACCGTAAGACTGCCGGCCGCATTTTGTGAGACTACCGGAACGAGGCTGATCCAAACTTGGGCAGCCCTACGCCGAGCAGCTCCAGGTAGGCCAGGGCAGCCGCGTCGGTCATATCGTCGTGGGCACCATCGGGGAAGCTCACCAGCTCATTGATAAATTGGTTGTTCCACGGCCCTTGCAGTAGGTAGACCTCGCCAAACTCGGCAGCTCGACTCAGAGGGTTAGCCCGCTCTAGCTTGCTTAGCGTGGTGGTAATGCCCTTTGCGTCGTACCCGGCAAGTTGCGATCGCAGGGCCTGATTCTGGTACTCTCCGGCCTGGCCTGGGTCACGTTGCCAGCGCACCGGTATGCCAGGGCCATCAGCAGCGGCGATCGCCTTCAGCTTGGTATCGACTCCGGCAGGGGTCAGGTGGTCGTGGGTGCAGTCGCTGATCACCACGCCGCCATTTTGCATCAGGCCCATGCGAATGCTCGCGGTAGCGTCGGGGTCTTTGCCCTCGCGATCGCTGGTGCTGGCGAAGTCCCACACGCGCACCCACTTAACCACCTGGGGCAGCTGCTGAATGGTCGTGAACCACTCGGTTCTAAAGACTTTCCCAGCCTCGGCCCTCACGTTCCAATTGCCTTCAAGCAGTTTTTGACGCTCAATCAGCGGCAGCGCCTTTAGGTTTTTCAGGTAGTTGGGGTCTTTCTGGAGCAGCGCCGGGTTGTCGTAGACGCTCGACGGGATGAAGGTTAGCGATTTGCTGTCTTCGGTGGGTGCGTCGAACCACAGCAGCTGCCCGTCGTGTCGCTCGAAGTGGCGCACCACCCCGGCTTTCTCGGGGTCTGCAAAACCGTCCTCAGTTAGCCACCAGCCAATCAGCGATCGCACCCAGCTGTCTACCTCGGGGTTGCAGGTTGCCCGCAGGTAGGGGGTAATGCCCGAGGTCGAGCGCATCCGGCTGGTGAGGTACCAAAACTGGTATTCGCTAAAGTGGGTCAGCTCATCAAGGGCGATGTAGACCAGCTCTGTGCCCTGCCATTCCAGAACAGCGGCATCATTCTTGAGGTGACGCATCACAGCGTAAGAGCCTGCGGGGAAATTCCAGCGCAGGGCCGACACTTGCGGAATGCCGCCAGCGAGGGGGAACACCGCTAAGCTTGCATCCCATAGGCCGCCAGGGTTCTTAATTTGAGGGTACGATCGCCGGAAAAAAGTGGCGTTGAAAGCGGGGTTTTGGATGTGGCGTAGCGCCTCAAGTAGAATCGTCCAGCTTTTGCCGCCGCCCGCGCCACCGCCGAAGATGACGAAGTCAGCCGCCGAGGATAGGGCCTGAGTTTGGGGGCCAGGTTGGGGGCGTAGTTCGATGGTTTGGGGCATGTTCAGCCATTCAGCACAGGGGCGATCGCGCAGCGTCCCCGGAGGGGAATCGCCCTAGTTTGCCCAGGCTGGAGCCGCCTAAATTTCTTCCATGCCCATAATGGTCGCGTCGCCGTCCAGGTCGAAGGCCAGCACATCAGCGATCGCGCCTGGAGCTGTCCCAGGCTGACGGCGACCAGGGAAGCGATCGCGCTTACTGGCCAGCACCGGCAGGGCCAGCAGCAGCGCCAGGGCGAGGGCCAGGGCGAGGGCGAGGGTTTGGGAAATCATAAAAATTTTGCGCCTGGTCTAAGAAATGTAGGCTGGGGTGGGTTGGGGGGAGTCCCGGCATTAAGTCGATAGCGATCGCAGCCCTGCGGGGGCATCTCACCCGAGTTAGTTTGCTGTCACATCTCGCGGGCGCGTAGCACTAAGCAGCAACAGCCCGCCCATTGTCCGGCAGATAAATATGTACTTCAGCATGTGCCGTCGCTTCTGGTTGGGGGCGATCGCTCCATCCAGCCTGCGCCTTTAACCAGAAGATGCAGGCTGCTACTTCCCCTTCCATCGCCAGGGTGTAGAGCCTGTTGGCAACGTTGCTCGTCGCCTCAATTCTTCCCTTCCGGTAGGCCCGCTCAACCTCGGGGGTGTCCTTCCACTTTTGCAGAGTGCTCACGCTGATGTCGCAGGCGATCGCAATGTCTTCCAGGCGAAAGCCTTGGCCCGCCAGTCGCTCAATTTTTTGGATGTCGGTTTCCGTTGGGGTCTTCCGCGATCGCGCCATTAGCTCACCTTCCCGCTGTCTAGCAGCACCCGTTCTATCCTCTCTAGCCGCTCATGCACTCGCGCCAGCCGCAGCACTAGCTCTTGATTAGTCTTGGCTAGAGTCTCGTTGGTCTGAAAGTGCGACTCTAGGAGCCGCTGCATGGTGGCGTTAGATTGCTGGTTTTGGCGATCGCTATTTTTCAGCACGTACTGGAGCATCCAGAGGCCCGCGATCGCAAAGAAGCCGATTTCACCAAAGGGGATTTGATCCATCGTTGGGGCCAGCGCTGGGGCTTCTGATATTTGTGCCAGGCTGGCGGTGACTTCGACAAAGTTTCGGCTCATGCTTCAAGAGTTCCCAAGCAGCCGAAACCCCCAGCCCGGTAGGAATACCGGAGTTTCAATAAAGGGTTTATGAAGGTGCGATCGCTGCTGTGAGCAGATTTACCGATAGACTTTGTGGGTTAATCCGGTCGTAAGTTTCACAACCCACTCAGCCTCTGCACTTGCGGAGGCTTTGCTTTTGCTGGCGCTGCTGCTGCAGGATGATTGACCGGCGATCGCCACACGGTTACTCGCTCCGCTCCGCTGCACTCGTTGGGGCTATCCGCTACCAATGGCCCTATCAAAGGTGAATGCTAACCGGCGATCGCGTGGGCCATTCCGCTACTATCCCCAGCGGCCCAAAGGGCACGAGCTTAGTCCACTGTTCAGCCGGAACAACAAAGACCCCGATCCGCCACAGTTATCTAGCCTCCACAGGTTTTCTATTATCCCTAGCTAAGCACCCGCGCCAGCCCATGCCTATTCCGGCCACTCAGTAGGCGATCGGCACACCTAGGGCCTGCGTTGCGCGGCCTCCCTTGGTGCTGCGCTCCATTGGGCCACCGGGCTAAGATGCCTGCGATCGCCGGTAGTCGCTTTGGCAGCTGGCGCTAGTACCCCGGTCGCCCCGAAGGAAACCGTACCGGGTAGAGGGCCTGTAGTTTCGGCAGGTTTCACATGCTTACTTCACATCAGTTTTCGTTGGTCGTCGGTGCCTCAGTTCCTCGCAGCTGGCAGCACGTTCGGTTTTACCAGTCCATCGGCCAGGGCGGCTACTGTCTCTGGGGTTTCCCGGCAGCCAGCAGCGCGGCCACCATTGCGCGGGTTCAGCAGCTTGGCGGTGTTGTCACCTGCGCGGGCGAGTGCGCTAGCGCTCCCGGTTTTCGGTGGGTTCACTTCACCGCCAGCCCCTCTCTAGCGGCTCAGTTCGCGCTCAAGTTTCACGCGCCGGTCGGTGCCACTCCGTTGCTGGTCACCGGCAAGGGCACCCTCGGCAAGCGGCGCGGTGCTCGGGTTCTAGTTCAGTCAGTCGCTTAGCGGCTCACCCGGCAGGGGCTCTCGCCTCTGCTGGGTTTTTTTATGGTTCCGACTTTGCTCACTCGCTGGATGCTCCAGGGCGGGCCGTGCTGCGCTGTCGGCCCCACCCTCCGCAAATCCTCGCGTCAAACTTTCCGCAAGTAGAGGAACGGTCGCCCGTTGGGCCACCGGGAAACCCGCGTCAGAGTTTCCGCAAGTAGTTAGTTTCTCGTTGCCGAGTGCCAGCGCAGCGGGAAAGCATACCACGCAGACCCCTGGCCACCAGGGCAAGCGCTGCACTACCGGCGCATTTTAGGGGTGCTCGTTTTGTTGTTGGCTTGCGGCCCACAGGCGATCGGCAACACTCGGGATCTGTGCCAGCCACCCGCTTTTTTAAGGTCAGCGCGACCATTTTTTTGCGCCTCATGCCCTGGCGGCCCCTTCGCGGCGTGGTGTCGCTTCGCGTTGGGCGCTGTCATCGGATAGATGCTCTGCCTCCGCTGCGCTACGGGGTATGGTGCTCCCTCCGGTCGCGTTTTGGTTGCGCCGGGTGCGGGCGCTCACCCGTCGCCCCGCCCCCAGACCCCCACCCCGGCTCGGGGGTGGCAGGGCCGTGCCCGCCTGTCAAGTTTTTTCGCGGCGGTTCAGCCATTTGGCGTAGGGGTTTGGGCCAGCCTCGCGGCCCAGGCGCAGCCCTACCAGGGCAGCAGGTTTCCCGCYRWGYTGCTGNNAWSYYKCGCANRYKSWGGCNCSMGCWGCWGNNGCTNCMKSRRMRYYSYAGAGMCANNMRCCGNCCWGSSCKMYGGWYTGGKRRMAMSKRRCGNGCWSCCASCNWGCGNGGMAYTGRGGCACAGCGCGGGCAGCTCAGCCGCCCAGGCGGCAGCATCGGCCACGGCCACCACCACACCAGCGCGGCCCATTTTGGCAGCTCTCGCCCATGTCGCCCAGCTCACTAGCCCCATCTCTCAGCCCTATATCGGTACCCCTTTATTGTAGCATCCTATCCGCATTTTTGCGCGTATATATTTACATTCTTACAGCTCTATTGCCTTGCTATTTCCGCATTACTGCGCGTATAATTAGACAAGAGCAAGAGAGAAATTCCGGCTTAGGTAGTCAAGATTTGCCGATCGCAGCAGCCGCCCAGGCGAACGATCAGCCCATGTACCCGACTGATAGGGCAGCAGCCGACCAGGCGAACCCCAGCACGAGAGACAGCAAGGCACCTCAAGGCGTAGGGCGAAAGCCCATTTTGAAGCTTCGGTAAGTATCTCTCCTTGGTAGTGGCGGCAGCAGGTTGGCCACCGACCGCTAGACACCAGACCCGGCATTTTAAGGCACTGGTTTTAAGGCACTCGCAGCCACCGCCAAGGGCAGCTCTCATCTATTCACCACCACACCACAGCCAGAGCCATGACCTACGAGCAGCAGACCACCGCCGATCAATGGGCCAACGAGCAGGCAGAGCCAGATGCAGACTTTTGGGCATGGGTAGAGGCCGAGCTAAGCAAGCCCGCCTGTAGCTTCTGCCAGTGCTGGCAGTCGGCCCGCATCGTTAACGGCCAGCTCAGGCCCGCCCACTGCTGGGCTATGGCGCAGCTCGATCGCAACCCGCAGCCGCCCAACAGCTACGCCCAAACCTGCAAGTTATACCGCCCAGTTCTTTAGCCCACCCGGCACCAGCCCGCCGCCCAGGCGGGCACCCATACACCACAGCAGAGAGTAACCAGCTATGAGCACCAACAAAGGCGGCAGAGCGATGCTACTGCACTCAGGCCACAACGACGACAGGCCAAAGCGCCTCACCAGCCAGCCGATCGCGCTGGTGACGAAAGCCCGGATGGTCGCCATCCTCAAAGACCGAGGCAAGCTAGCCAGCATCTACCTAAACGATCGCAGCCTGATTGCCCTTATGCGCGACAGCCGCCGCGCTCGCCAGAGTTGCGACGAGTGCAACGGCACCGGAGTAGACACCAGCCGCCGCAACCCCGAGCCATGCCCAGTCTGTAACGGCAAACGCTATCGCTAACCACAACCACCACAAAGAGAAATCAGCCATGACCGACCAACAGCAGACCGACACCTACGCCGAGCTAACCCGCACTCTTAAAAATATCGAGCTGGCACTCATGGCCACCGCCGCCGCCAATCCCCCCAATTGGAAGCGGCCCCTAGCCAGCTACAAAAACGGATGGGTGAAAGCGATCGGAGGTTACGAAGTCGCCCGCGACCAGCACGGCCCGACCAAAGTTTTTTGGATGGGCCACCACTACACGCGGAGGGCAGGCCAGAACAAAAAGTATGGAGCCGCAATCTGGTTTTCTCGGGCAATGGGCAAAGGCGAAGGCGACACCGTTGCCTATGGTCGACTGATCACATTCGCCGCCGATGCCGATGCCGATGCTGACGAGCTGCCCGACTACGTTGTGAAGGCGCTGGGATGACAGAGGGCGTGTACCTGATCACCTGCACCGCGACAGGTGATCAGTATGTGGGGTGGTCGGCCAAGCTTGCGGTGAGATGGGAGAAGCACCGAAAAGACTTGGTCGCCAGGAGACACCACAACTCCGACATGCAATCCTTAGCGGACGAATACGGCATAGAGTCATTCACCTTTGAGGTTTTGGAGACTTCTGGGCCAAACTCAATCGGGGAGTACGCATGGATAGCAAAGCTACAGCCAACCCTCAACGGAACTGGCACCAAAAGATCCAGGGCAAAGCACACCGAGCGGATGAGGGTTATCTGGGCACTGCGGAAAACAGAGCCAGAGTTCAGACGACAACAGGCGATCGCCGCCGCCATTGAGGGAGCGATCGCAGCCCTAGAGAAGCACGAGGACTTCATTACACCCAGGCAGAGGCGGCAGCTACGGCAAATCGCAGGAGAGGATGAGCTATGATAAATCCGCATTCTTATGCGGTATGTGAAATGTTAAAGCCTCTGGTCGACCAGCTTGTAGAGGCGGATGGGCGCAACCTCAACCAGTTGGCGATCGCCTACGGCATAGCCAAGGACGGGGAGAAGCCTGAGCGTCAGGACAAATACCGCAACACCCTGCTTAGAATCGTCGAGAAACCCGACTCCGCCAGTTGGGAAAACCTCGCCCGATTTTTGCGAGTGCTCGGCGTCGACGCTGAGGCAGCCCTTACCATCGCCATAAGCTCAGCCGCAAAAGCCAAAGCCTCTTAGCCGATAATGCCAGAGTGTGAGTAGGCGAAACTACAACCCCCGCCCAGCCGCAAGGCTGGGTTTTTTGTACGCTTAGATATCCCCCACCGGCAAAGGCCCAGGCATGAGCGAGAGCAGCCCCACCTATGGCGACCCCCACCGGCAAGCAGTAGCGATCGCCCGCCAGGAAATCGAGCAAGCGATCGCTACACTCAAGGCCAATAAGCAGCACATCACCGAAGGTCAGGAGACAGCTATAAAGCGAATTCTGTACGGTGCCCCAGAGCAACCCGAGCATCACCCCCAGAATGGGGGCTGGAGTTGATCGGGGTTGAGGCCACGGCCAGCAGGCACCACCGGCAGCGCTGGCGGTTCGATCAGGTTTAGCTGCCCCGCCCGCTCACGTTTACGCCTGCGGTTGTGCAGCAGGTAAGGGCGATCGTGGTTAATGTGGCAGACCGAGCAAAGGGCCGCCAGGTTAGCCGGGTCATTGTCCCTAGGATTCTGGTTAAGGTGCGCCACCGTCAGCACAAAGCGCCCCGGTTTGTGCAGCTCCAGACCCCAACCCGCCGCGATCGCCCTTGTGCTGAATTGGGTTAAATCCTCCCCAGGCATTCGGCACGGACGAGAGCACCGGCAGCAGCACCAGCCCGCCGCCTCTTTCACCTGGCGAGAAATCTTGGGCCAATCAGGGGAGTAGCGAGAGCGATCGATCGGCATGGCTAATCGTCAAACTCATCCGGCTCTTCAACGGCAAAAACAATGGCCTTGAGCGTTTCGCCATCCTCAGACCACTCGTAGTTATTGACGTACATCTCACAATCAGCGCTGGTAGCCAGCTCCGCAACAATAAAATCCCCAATTAGGTCAAGAATTTTGCTCACTGAAATTTCGATGGTTTTCTTCATAGCTTTACTGTGGTTCGGTTACTTGCGGAAGACTTACTTTTTGTGACTCCACGAATTTATCAGCCCTAATACATCGGTGGTACTGCGACCCAGCCGCACCCATCTGCCCACCTCAGAGGCGCGCGCCTCAGCTGTCGGAGTCCCACAGGCACCACCGGGAATGTGCTTCTGTACGTCGATGCGATCGCCCAGGCCAGCCATGAAGCGGTAATACCGTTTGCCGTGGCTGGGGTAAGCCGTCACCATGGCCCAGGCCGTGCCGTTCTCCGTTTGGGTGCTCATTGAGATGCGCTTGTAAGGGTGGGTGGGGTGTAGTTTACGGTGCCCCACATCAGCCAAACCCCTTTGGCGTGGGGCGATTGTTTGGCGGTGAACCGCTGATGATGTCAGGCATAAGCCCACTCATTAAAAGCGATCGCCCCTCAGCCTCAAACCACTCACGCCCCTCTTCGGCGGTAGCGTCAAACTCGCCAGCGGCAACTCGCTTTGCCAACTCAGGAAAGCCGTTATTCTCCAGATCAATAAGCAGCTGCTCAGTGGGTAAAGCTAAGGGTGATTTGAAATCGTCGTAGTGGCCAGCGCTGGCCAGCGCGATCGCCTCAGCAGGGCAGCCCGCCTCTTCCATAGCGCGGGCAAGTCGTTCTGTGGCGGGTTCGCTCATTCGTCATCCTCGGGTAACTCAACATCACCAGGAGTGATCTCTTTGCGGAGGATTTGACGGCGCAGCTCATCAGGGGTAAGGCCCATGCGGTCAGCTGTGTAGCTCAACATCGCCTCAATTTGAGTTTGATTCGCACGAATCCTAGAACTAATCAGGCTGCCAGCCTGAGCACTTTTGGAGCGGTTGTTTAGCCATGCCCAAATGGTTAACCAATCATCATCATGGACACCCAGAGGGCCAACCCAGAAGCGCTTCGGCATAGTGTCAGAGTCGTTCGCAGACATCGTGCCGATCCTCGCACAGATACAGATTAGAAACATCCTAGTACCAATATTGTACCCTGTGGTATGGTACAGAAACGGTACAAGTTTGTACCAAATTATGCCAACAGCATCAGCGATCGCTCAGCCGTTCCCAATGAGCGATCGCCTTCCTTCCTTTTGGAGTTTCGCCTATGCCTCCCCTTGCGTCAGCACCAGCCGCAACCAGTCAGGTTGTACGGCCAGAGCTAAATTTTGTCGTTCTATTCAAAGAGCAAAAGTTCTCCGAGGCGATCGCCCGCACCCGGATCGCCACCGTCGCAAACACCCTGGTCTATGCCCTGCAACATCTAGACCCAGACGGCGAATACACAACGATCATTAGCCAGGGCAAGCAGTTTGATTACTGCCTGGTAGACCTCAGAATGCAGCCCAACATGATCATTGCCGAAACCATTGGCCGCACAGAGGCCGCAATTTTGCACCAGCGCCTAGTGACGATAGACCCCGCCAACATGAGGCGATATGCGATCGCCCGATGTGGGCAGCTCGACATTCAGGGCAGCTAATCACACGCGGCAAGGGCCACGGATTGGGGGCCAGGGCAACGACCCCCCCGGATAGGTAGAAGACTTCGGATAGCAGCGACCAAGGCCAGGGCAAACCTCTTACTCAGGACAACCCGCCCGCCGCAGACGCACCCGCCTATAGGCCGAGCCAGGGGAGCAATGAGTTACCAGCTTACACACTCCCCCTCGCCCTGCCACCAGAGAACACAGAACCAAAAGAACCATGTTCAGGGCCACCCTACGGGGTGGCCACCCCTACAGAATACGCCATGAGCCAACAGACATTCACCGTTGAAGCGATCGAAGACACCACCCAAGAAGTAGTGGAAGTGACGATCAGATGCAGTCGAAACCTGATTCAAGTGGGCTTAGATGTCGCACGAATGCAGGTAGAAGCCCTCGGCACCAGCCCGCCGCCCCATCGGCCACAGCTAGAGCCAGGGCCAGAGCCAGAGCCTGAACCAGTGAGGATAAATGTTTGGGACAACATCCCCCGAGCACCAGTGATCAACCGACCAGAGCCGATTTTACCGAGGGTTTGACGATGGAGGAATGGCAAAACATAGCGATCGCAGAGGTTAACGAACTGTGTTACCTGCTGAGGGAAGGCCCGAGTTTTACCAAGGCTGACCTATGCGATCGCCTGCGTGGTCTGCTGGAGTACATCGAGCTAGACCCCGCTCAAGACCCACATATCGAGGATGACTTAATGCACCTAACTACCCGCGACGACTTGATAAACCACATAGGGATCTACTGCACACATTTAGAGTTTGAGCGCTTAAGGCGAATAGCCAAACTTGCCTATCAGGAAAGTTTGAACCAGCAGCGGGCGATCGCCCTACAGGCCCAGGCCGATCCAGGGTGGCTAACCGAGGACGACACCCCCACCGCAGCCGACCCAGGCGACGGCATTGGGACAGAGCCAGAGTGTGTTGTTTATGCCCCAGGCCAGGAGTAAGACCCTATGACACCACAGGAAATTATCGATCGCGTTGCCCGCTCTCAGGAGGTAATCGAGTTCGCCACCAGCCCCGGCAGAGCATTTATCCTGATCGCTCACCTGCAGCTGGCGCTAAGGCACCCTGACAACCACGGCCAGAGCGCAGAGTTTGTCAGGCAGATCATCACTAACCTGGCGATGGCGATCGCTCAGAAGACCGAAACGCCCGAATTAGCTGGCATGGTTGCCCAGGGCTATCATCCCGAGTTTGACCTTACCGAGGCCGAGGCCGACGAGTATTTTGGGGAACGGCCCAGGCCCGAGCGATCGCTGAATCTCTCTCTCGACCTGGCCGAGGATGCCGACAACGAGGCGATCGGTAAGGCCCTGGCCATGCTCATGCAGCAGACCCCAGACCCAGAGGCCACCTTTGAGAATTGGCAAGCCGCACTCGCTAAGGCCAAGATTGAGCCCATTTTCCCCGCCTGACGAGGCCCCTAGCCAGGGCCGAAACACCTGCCGAAAACTCTTCAAGCCTGGACAAGTTTGGACGTTGCTCAGGCCGAGAACTACTAAAGCAGGTGTCGCGGTTTGGCTTCCAACCCCAACCCGCAGAGGTAGCGGCTTAAGTAATACACGACAGCATTTTGCCGTTTTGTCTCTAATCGGTTGCTACCTCTTGAGATAGAAATCGGTTAAAAGGCGGCTTTGCCGTTTAGAGCTTAATCGGTTGCTACCTCTATCGCTGGTTTTTGTGAACAGCAGCGGCAGCCATAGGCAGCTTTAAGAGTTAACGAGGAAACCCGCAAGGGAACCAGCAAAACACAGCCCGCTTGAGCGGGCTTTTTAGTAGTAAGCAATAGGTTTAGGTGCATGAAAATCATAGGAATGGATATTTCCAAGGGCATTGCAACCTGCGTAATGCTGGAGGAAATACCGCAAGACCTAGAAACTTTTATCCACTCTAAAGACTTTGTGTTCTGGCACATCGAGCCAAATGCAAGCGACTTGGGGGCGATCGCAGCCTTAGAACCCGATGCCATCTTATTCGAGGCCAGTGGAGGCCGATACGAGCGGGCATTTAGCGATTACTTCAGGGCCAAAGGCATCACCTACCGCCAGGTTTCAGGCCGACGCATGAGCCTAGACCGGCAGCAGATGCGGCTGGAGAAGAACGATCACTTTGACGCACTGGCGATCGCCATCTATGGCCTGAAGCATTGGGAGGACACACGGGCATTTTTGCCCGACATTGACCCTGATATGGACTGGTTGAGGCAGCAGTGGCTAAGGCGGCATAGCCTCAACAAGCTGCGATCGGCACACCTGTCCAGGGTGCGCGGGCAGTTTGCCTATGAGTTCCCCGAACAGATGGAATTTTCCTATGAACGGGATTGGGGCCAGGGGGTGCATGGAGTGATCGCCTGGTTAGCCGGTCGAGCTGAGAAGGTCACTAATAGCTATTGGAATAACCTGCACGATGGCGCAGTCAGGCGGCTCAAGGCCCCAGGGCCAGGGCAACCGCGCCCGCGCGTGAAATGCCCCGGCACCTTTGGCCGTGGAGTCAGCGAGTACACTCGCTGGATTGCGACTCAGATGGCAGACATCGAGGATGCAATGGCCGCGATCGAAAACGACATCAACGCACTATTGGCCCAGGAACGCTTTAAGCCCTACATGGAAGCATTCGACAAGCTTGGGCTAAGTCAATTCGTGCGATCAATCTGGCTGACTCGGATCTACCCATTTGAACGGTTCATGGGAGCCGATGGGCTGCCTATGCGCGTCAGAAGGCCCAGCCGAACCACGGGCAAGATTTGCACTCACGACCGCAGCCTAAGCCAGTTCAAGGCAGCTCTAGGGGCCGCGCAGTCCACGCCGCGCAGTGGCACCGATGGAGGACTAGCGCCAACGGTTTCTAAGCGATGGCAGGCCAAGAAGCGTACCGACAGCAAGGAGGACAAGATCCAACCCATCGGTTGCAAGTACAGCCGGATCGCATTTTGGAATTATGCGGTGGTGCAAATCGAGACAGGCCGCGCAAAGGCCCCACTCTCGACAAAGCTCAAAGACCACCGGGACAAGCTGAAGGGGAAAGGAAAAAATATGTACCAGAGGGCAGGGAATCTACACGGTTACGCCTGCAAGTTGCTCTATAAAGAGCTAATTGATTTGGTCATTTCTACATGACAACTAAGCTGAGTGGGATTGTCCATAGGTAGGCGGCCAGAGGTACTGCTGCCACTGCCGCCAGCGTGGTCGGCAGCCACTCTAGCTTCTCGGCGATCGGCTTTGCCGCCACCATCAGCCCCAGGGTGGCCATCACGCTGAGGCGAAAGCCAATGTCGTCAATCCAGCCTGGGTTGAGCAGCAGCAGCAGCGTCACCGCCACCAGCAGGCAGCCCAGAGGCTTGACGCTGCGCTCCAGGGCAATGCCCACCAGCATGCCAAAGCCCATCACCGTCGCTCGCATAACGCTGGGCTGTCCGCCAGTGATTAGCATGTAAACAATCAGGGTCGCGCTGCCGGCCAAGAATTTTGCCTGTGCGGGGTTAGAAAGCCGGGTTGCGATCGCCTTCTGCCCCAGGATCACCAGCACCACCCCCAGCACCAGCGACACGTGAAAGCCGCTCGCCGCTAGGGTGTGCGCCATGCCAGCCTGGACAAAGGCATCCTGAATGTCGTAAGGAACGGCCACCGCTTTGCGGCCCAGGGCCATAGCGCTGACCAGCGGCCCGGCGGGAGTACCCAACCGGGCTGCATGGGCGCGGGCAATGCGCTGGCGCACCCGCCACAGCGCCCATCGGGGCGGCAACTGGCCCTTTTCGGGAACGACCGTTTTACCTATAAACCCGGCAAAGCAGCGCTGGCTGGCCAGGTACCGGCGAAAGTCAAAGGCATTGGGGTTTTTGGCTGACGCGGGTGCGTAGAGTTTGCCCTCCACCTGCACCCGCTGCCCTGGAAATAGACCTTCGATTTGCTCGGCGGGGACGGTGATGTAGAGCCTGCCCTGGGCAATGCCGGGGGGGCTGAGCGGGTTATTCTGGGCATCGAGCCGCCGCACCTGGTCGGTCTTGAGCCACAGCTGTCCGCGACCGCTGCGCGAGAGCCGTGGCATTTCCTGCACCTGGCCCCAGACAATTTGCTGCGCTCCGACGGCATCGCCCTGGGTAAGCAGGTGGCTAATGTCGAGCACACTTGGGACGGGGTAGCGCAGGCCGTAGTTGAGGCTGGCCAACAGGGCGATCGCCCCCGCCACCAGCCACTGGGCAGCCGTCGGCCCCTTGCACCAGCGAGCGGGCAGCACCAGGGCGGCCAGGGCGGCGGCCCCCAGCGCCCCCATGCCCGCTACCCCGACTCCAACCCAGAGGTCAAACCCCAGGTGGTGCACCCAAAGACTGACCCAGAGCAGCCCCGCGCAGTACGCGCCAGCCCCCAGCAAACCTGTCAGATTACTCATTTCTTCTCTGCACCCGATATGGCGATGGCCCGGTAGCTGAGAACGCAAGCGATCGCTGAGAAGCTGATTACTAAGGTGCTACCAGACGCGCCAGCGTCTCTCTCAAGCCAACGCTGGCTATAGCTTTAGAAAGCCCGAATGGCGGCTTAGAATCACCGCGATCGCGCATTCCCCAAAACGCGATTGCCCGGTTCTTTGGGGAATGGCAGGTGGTGCCAATGAGGTTTCGCAATTTTTACTTGCTAACTTTTGAGAAATCAGTAGTATTAATCATTGCCGCATCCAGGAGATGATGACTATGACGCCATTGCCCTCCGGTCTATCCACCAGGCCTGAGAGTTTTGCCCCCTCAGGTGAGTCGACCTTGCGCCTGCAGCGGGCGATCGAGAGCCTCGCCCTCAACCTGGATGACGAACTGCAACGCTATCGCCAGCATCGCTCTGGCCAGGGTGCGACAGTGCCAGCGCCAGCCCGGCTACAGCTGCGCCCAAACCGCAAACCGATCGATTTGATTGCCCTTAAAACGGCTGCCGGGGCTACAGCGACGGCTCCGCCCCCGCCCCCGCCTAACGCTCGCCTACAGGAGCTGCTGGGGCAGGCGTCGGTACCCAATAGCCAGACCTACCCACCCAAAGCCACCGTCAACCAGGTGCGGCTTAGCCACGGCGGCACCCTCACCACCTACCGCCCCTCCCCTGAGGAGTATCTAGAAAGCACTGAAGCGCTGCTGGGTAGTCGCCCTAGCCGCCCCCAGTCCGGGCCGGATGGCGACGAGTCTCCGTCTTTAATTCGTCAGCTGACTACTCCACTGGGAATGGGTGCCCTGCTGCTGCTGCTGGTGGGCAGCGCCAGCTTTGGCTATTTGGTTACCTCGCCTGAGGCCATTAGCCACCTGAGCAACAACCCCATTGCCCGACGACTGAGGAGCACCCCCGTTCCGGCCGATGATGCCGCCAGCGATGCGGCCCAGGCGGGCTTGGCCAACCAGGGGGAAAGCGGCTTTAAGCCCCTCGGTCCCGACCTGTCGGAACAGGAGTTTGGCTCCATTGGTCTAAACGATATCAGCACCCTGCCCTCGGCCAACTCGCCAACTCCAGTTCGGAATGTGCCGGTGCAAGGCCAGCTGGGCGCAACTCCTCTCGCTGAGGGTGACAGCGCGCCTGGGGCAGTTCCCTCAACCCCTCGACCGGGCGTGTTGACCCCCGCTGGTGGCAGACCCAATTCACCTAACTCGCCTAACTCAGCCGTGGTGCGAGCCGACATTGTGGCGGCCCCGCGTCCGGCCACAACCACGCAGCCCAGCGCCGTTCGCTCTGCCCCTACGCCTTCTCGCCCCGCCCCGGCTGCTCCGGCAACTCCGCCCCCAGCGKTGCGCGCAGCCCCTCCGGCTGCCAACGCTCAACCCCCGCAGCCTCTGGCCCGCGATCGCGCCCAGACCGCTCCGCCTGCGGTCGCTGCTCCATCTCCCGTGGCACCTCCAGCCCCCATTACCCAGGCACCGCCCCAGGCCGCTCCCAGCCACTACGTGGTTACCGACTACAACGGGGCTAGCTCCTTAGAGTCGGCGCGGGGGGCGGTCGGCGATGCCTACGTGCGCGATTTCTCCGGTAGCACGCGCATTCAAATGGGCGCATTTTCCCAGGAGTCGTCGGCCCGCAATCTGCAGCAGCAGCTAGAAAGCCAGGGGATTCCGGCGCAGGTGATCTCGCCATAAAGCCACAAGTCGCTGTAGGCCCACGATGTATCGTGGGCCTACAGCGACTCGAACCCGCCTGTTATGCTGAAGCAGGTTACCCTCGCTGGAGAACGATCGATGGGGCTGTTTGATCGGATATGGCGATTGTTGCGGTCTAATTTCACCAGTGCCGTCAGCCAGGCCGAAGATCCTGAAAAGGTATTGGAACAGGCGATGGCCGATATGCAGGCCAACCTGATTCAGCTCAGGCAGGCGGTGGCCCAGGCGATCGCCACCCAAAAGCGCACTGAGCGCCAGAGTGCCCAGGCCAAATCTACCGCCCAGGAGTGGTACAACCGGGCTGAGCTAGCTATTCAAAAGGGCGAAGAGGACATGGCCCGTCAGGCGCTCACCCGGCGTCAAACCTACCTGCAGTCGGCTCAGGCTATGGATGCCCAACTCGACCAGCAGCGCGACGTAGTCGGCGGTCTCAAAGACAATATGCGGCGGCTCGAAGCTAAAATCTCCGACGCCCGCACCAAAAAAGATCTGTACATTGCTCGCGCCCGCTC
Organism: Nodosilinea sp. LEGE 06152; assembly: GCF_015207525.1. Taxonomy (GTDB): domain Bacteria; phylum Cyanobacteriota; class Cyanobacteriia; order Phormidesmidales; family Phormidesmidaceae; genus Nodosilinea. The sequence continues at coordinate 104,445 of NZ_JADEWR010000009.1, read as the reverse complement.
TGCCGAAGCCTCCCAACGCATTCAGGAAATGCTGGGTCAGACGGGTACCGGCGGGTCGATCGCAGCCTTCGAGCGCATGGAGGAGCGGGTGATGGAGCTAGAAGCCAGATCCGAAGCTCTCGAAGAACTTAGCGGCGACCCCTTAGAGCGCCAGTTTGCCGCCCTTGAGGGTGGCTCAACTACAGTGGATAGTGAGCTAGAAGCGATGAAAAACCGCTTGGGCCAGGGTAAACCGCCCGATCGCCTGCCACCGTCGGCTTAGGGGAGCGGCGATCAGCGATGGCCACTACCGCCCACAAACTAACCTTCCTGAGTACTGGATTGTTGATCCTGTTCAAAATCTCATCACGCTCTGCGGATTAGACCACCAGTTTTATGACTCAGCCGTGTTTCAAGGGAGTGATTTGCTCCAGTCGCCTAGGGTTCCGTCTTTAGATTTGACCGCTGCTCAAATTTTGGCGGCATAGGTAACGGATTGCCTCCAGGACAGCCCTAGGGTTAGCTCCAAATTGGGTCATACCCCCAGTCTCATAGGAAATTTGATTTGGTAAACCCCAATTTATAATCAGGAACCTCGTGGGGGCGTAGCATGCTGCGTCCCCAAAAATTGGGGTATTCATGCAGGATTTGCTCTATAAATAGCCATCCCTTCGACTTCGCTCAGGGACCGGCTATGGCTGTTTTTATCGTTGGGGGTGCCGCGCTAGCGGCATGGACAATTGGTATTAGCCTAGCTGGAGCGCCCCACTAGCCAACTGTTTACTGGAATACTTTCTATGCTTTGGCCTATCCTTACAATGCGGGCCAAGGCGTTTTTTAATAACCCCATGTCTACCACTACTGAATCGTCTCTGGGCAACCAGGGCAGCATTGCTGAAGACTATCCTCTCAGTCCGGTGCCGGTAGCGGCGCGGCGATCGCTCTTTTCCTTGGCCCCCATTCTGGTCGGGTTTACGCTCTACTCAGGCACCCTGTTTGCTGGCGGGCTGGTGGGTCCTTCCTTTCAGTTCTGGCCCAATCTGGTGGCGCTGATTGTAGTCGGCAACCTGATTTTAGGGCTGTACGCCGCGCTGCTGGGCTACATTGCGGGCGAAACCGGGCTGACAACCGTGCTGATGGCGCGGTTTAGCTTTGGCAACGTGGGGTCGCGCTGGGTCGATTTCATTCTCGGCTTTACGCAGATTGGCTGGTACGCCTGGGGCTCAGCGCTGATGGCGCAGCTGCTCAACACCCTGGCTGGGGTGCCCGAGTCGTGGAACTGGCTAATTATTTTGTTCTTTACCTACGCCTTTTGCTCCACTGCCTACCTTGGTTACACCGCCATGGACTGGCTGAGCCGGTTGGCGGTACCGGCCATGGTGCTGCTAATGGCCATGAGCCTAACGGTGGCCACGCGAGATGTGGGTGGCTTTGCCGGGCTGCAGGCGACAGCGATCGCCGATCCGCTGCCCCTGAGCGCCGCCATTACGATTATTGTGGGTACCTTTGTCTCGGGCGGCACCCAGGCTACCAACTGGAGTCGGTTTGCCAAAAACGGTCAAGCGGGCTTTATCGCCACGCTGATTGCCTTCTTTTTAGGCAACGGCTTTTTGATTTTCTCAGGGGCGTTTTGCGCCAAGGTCTACGGCGAACCCGACATCGTGCAGGTGATGGCCCAGCAGGGGCTGCTGGTGGGCGGCCTGATCCTGTTCCTGTTGAACATGTGGACCACCCAGGACAACACCATCTACGCTTTTTCGATTGCCGGGTCGAATATGTTTCGCAGCAGTCGTCGCACGCTGTTTGTGCTGGGCGGGGCCACGATCGCGCTGTTTATGGCCTGGGGCGGCATCTACGAAGGGCTGGTGCAATACCTGATTTTGCTGGGTACGTTTATTCCGCCCATTGGCGGCATCATCATGGCCGACTACTGGGTCAACCGCCGGGGTCAGTTTCCAGCGCTAGATGAACGTCAGCCTGCGTTTAACTGGGCGGGGGTAGTGGCCTACGTGGTGGCTTCGGCGATCGCCTACGTTACTGGCCAGGCGGGCTGGGGCATTGTGCCCATCAACGGCATTGTCTCGGCGCTGGTGCTCTACGTACTGCTGAGTCGAGTGCTACCGTCGTCGCGATCGCAGGTCTAGATAGGCCCTCCCTACGGGATATATCTTTGGAAGTAGAGCCTTGAAAGAACGTTCGACGCTACGCTAGGGTTTACTTTATTCGCTGAGCATTTCGCCCCTATGTCTACCGAAACCGATGATTCGGAGCCTCCCCCTGTGTGGTTGTGGTGGTTAGTGGGCGGGCTGGTGCTGCTGGTGCTGGTGCTGGTCAGCTATGGGTATCTCAGGGGTAGCTTTAGCCGACCCTCTAACTGCACGATCGACAACGTACCCAGCCTAGATGACCCCTGCTTTGCCCTCAGCCTTGAGGGGTTGGCCAACTCCGCCGATACCACAGGGCACCTCGTCGGCTTTTGGAGCGAGATAGACGACATTTACGCGGCCCGCAACGCTGCCATCGCCAGTGCTAAATACCTAATTCAGTACGAAACCTACTTCATGACGCCGGGCCGCCGGGCCGATGCCTTTGCCGAAGTCGTTACCGATCGCGCCCTGGCCGGGGTCGCAGTTCAGCTTCTGCTCGACCACCAGGGCACTAAGGCCATGCCCGAAAAATACTGGCGGCGGCTGAGAAATATAGGCGTTGATATTCAGTTTTTTCGCCCCCTCGACTGGCGGGCACCCCTGGAGTACAACTCGCGATCGCACCGCAAGCTGCTGATTATCGACGGTCAACGGGTGTATATTGGCGGCGCTGGCGTGTCCGACTTTTGGGATGGGGTCGCCTTTGAGCACGATGTGGCCCCCTGGCTCGACTTTGACGTGGCCTACGAAGGCGAAGTGGTCAGTCTACTTCAGGGCAAATTTTTGCAAAACTGGTCCTCCGCAGGCGGCTGCATCGATCTCAAACAGGGCCTAAATTCGGTTCAGAAGCCGGGAACCACGCCGCTTTTCATCACCGACAATACCTCTAGCCTCAATGAGTCATCCATGCGACTGCTGATGCAGCTCCACATTCTGGCGGCCAAAAAGCGGCTCTGGATTGGCAGCCCATACCTTGTACCCGATGATGCCACCATCCAGGCTCTCATCCGCGCCTGCCAAAAAGGGGTGGATGTCCGCATTCTCACCATGGGGTCTGCCACCGACAAAAAAATGGTGCACCTGGCCAGTCGCGGCCTCTACGGCCCCTTGCTCAAAGCCGGCATCAAAATCTGCGAACACCGACCCAGCATGATGCACGCCAAATTTGTGCTGGTTGACGACGACTGGGTGAGCACCGGCAGCGCCAACTTTGACCCCCGCAGCTACTTCCACAACGACGAGCTAAATATCTCCGGGTGCTACCCCGAACTGGCCCAAAAAGTTGAGCAGTTTTTTCTCAAGGCCATGGACAACAGCTTGTGCCTCAGCTACGCCGAATGGCAAAACCGCCCTCGCCTGGAGAAGATTAAGGGGCGGGGGGCGCTCCTGTTCAAAAATCTACTTTAAACGTTTGACTACCGCAGCAGTTGGCTTAGGTAGAACACGCGGTAGTGATTCTCTAGGGCCATTGCAGTGCAACACGCCCTACGGCAACTCTGGGTCCAGACATTACTCGGTCCTAACGGGCTCACCTGCCATGGCCCTAGGGGCTGTCATCAAGTAGCCGCCGATGGTTCAAGAATCAGGGGTTACAGCTCCTAGCCTATTTTGGGGTCGGACGTGGCCATGCTGATGGCATCAGGACTTTAGCCTGAATTGACGACATGCTCAGGCTCAGCGAATTTTAAGGTAATCGATGTAGTATGTCGTAGTATAAGCCCTGAGCAACGCGGCCCTGCGGGTGCAAGCCCTGCGGGCGTAAATTCTGCGGCTGATTAGTGCCATTCCTTAACCCCTACTTGAGCATGATTCGTTCAATTACGCCCCACGACGTCAGGGCTGTACTGGCCCTAGCTGAGGCTACTGGCCTGTTTGACGCAAACGACCTGAAGATGTTGGGCACTCTGTTGGCCAATACCTTTGACGGTGATAAGGCCAGCGAGGCGTTTTGGTTGACTGATGACGATCGCGGCCTCGTGGGGGTCGCCTACTGCGAGCCGGAGCGGATGACCGATCAGACCTGGAATTTGCAGCTAATCGCCATTCACCCCAATCGCCAGGGACAGGGGCGCGGCACAGCTCTGCTGCACCAGGTTGAGAAAACTCTGGTGGATCGCGGCGGACGGATGCTGGTGGTCGAAACCGCAGGGACGCCGGAGTTTGATCGCACCCGTCAGTTTTACCGCAAATGTGGCTACGAGGAAGAAGGACGCATTCGCGACTTCTACACGACGGGCTATGATAAAGTAGCTTTTCGCAAACTGCTCCAGCCCGCCTAAGCTAGCCCAGATCGATCGCAAACACCCAGTCTTTGTACGCCTCGACTCGCCCTTCGGTAATGGCTGTAAGCTGGTCGCGCAGGCGATCGGTAATGGGGCGGCTCGTGGGCAAATCGTAGGACTCGACCCGGCGCACCGGGGTAATCTTGGCTGCCGTACCGCTTAAGAAAACCTCGTCGGCAATCAGCAGCTCAGATTTGTCGACCGGGCGCTCAACCACCTCGATACCCAGATCGCGGGCCACGGTGAGAATGCTGTCACGGGTAATGCCTTCGAGAATGTCTTGCTCGTAGCCGGGGGTAATTAGTTTGCCGTGGCGCACGATAAACACGTTCATGCCCGAGGCTTCGCTGACCTTGCCCTGAGCATTCATCAAAATCGATTCGTCAAAGCCCGACTCGACTGCCTCGGTTTTGGCCAGCGATGAGGTGATGTAGGCCCCGCTAATTTTGCCGCGCAGGGGCAGGCTGCGGTCTTCTTGCCGGTACCACGAGCTAAAGCGGCAGGTGACGCCCTCCGGCGAGAGGTAGTCGCCCAGCTCTAGCCCGTAGACAAAAAAGCTTTTCTCAACGTTGTGCAGCCGGGGCGAAATGCCTAGGTCTGAGGTGTAGACAAAGGGCCGGATATAGAAGGATTTGTCGGGGCTGTTTTTGCGGACAAAGTCTTCGATTACCGCCTGAATTTTGTCGGCGGGCAGGTCGTAGTTGAGCAGGCGGGCGCTGGTGCTGAGCCGCTGGCAGTGGCGATCGAGGCGAAACAGCAAAGCCCGGTTGCCCCCCGCCGGGTCGGGGATGCCACGCAGACCGCCAAAGGCCCCGGTGCCGTAGTGCAGGGCATGGGTGGCAACGGAAAGTTTGGCGTCGTTAAAGTCGCAAAACTGGCCTTCAAAGTAGGCAACGGGTAAGAAGTTGTGCATGGCTACGGCTGGGCTGAACACGGCATCCTACAAGGATAGACCGAATGGACAGCCTTATTAAATTAACCATCTGCAAGTTGGCCGCCGATGACGTTGATAGAGGTCGCCCTCGGCTGGGCGATCGCTAGCGCTATGAACTCTACCTGACCCAGCGATCGCACGATCCTGTAATACCAATCGTCCATGCCGCTAGCGCGGCACCCCCAACGATAAAAACAGCCATAGCCGGTCCTTGAGCGAAGTCGTTGGTGTTCGCGAAGCGAGTGCTGGGCACTCAGCCGCTCCAAAGGGGCTAGGGACGGCTATTTATAGAGCAAATCCGAGTCACCCAACCCCGATTCAAAACCGATACCTCGTAGGGAGCATTGCACTGCAATGCCCCTACAAACCGGGGGTATACAGATAGAATTTGGTATAACCTGGCTGGCGCTACCCCATCAGCCAACGTTTCGCAGGTTGCCACAACGAACATTTAGAGTAGTTGGAGTCAGCTCAGGACCAGCGTTGTGAGCGCGAGGTAGTCTTTACAGCGAAGCCGTCACCGCATCGCGCTGGGGATGAATGACCTTTTCTCCCTGCTGAGCGGCATAGAGTCGATTGAGGGCGTGGAGGTAGGCATGGGCCGAGGCCACCACGATGTCGGTATTCGCCGCGTGGCCCGAAAACACCCGGTCTTCGTGGCGAACGCGAATGGTAACTTCGCCCAGGGCGTCGATGCCCGCTGTTACCGACTGCACCGAGAACTCGATCAGCTCGTTGGGGATATCCACCACTCGGTTAATCGCCTTGTACACCGCATCCACCGGGCCAGTGCCGATCGCCGCATCCATCAGCTCTTCGCCGTCGGGGGTGCGCAGGGTGACGGTGGCGGTGGGCTTGGCGCTGTCGCCGCAGGACACCTGCACCAGGTCGAGGTGAAAGTGTTCCGGGGCCTGTTGGGTTTCGTCGTTGACGATCGACTCAATATCCCAGTCGGTGATTTCTTTTTTCTTGTCGGCCAGCTCTTTGAAGCGCAAAAAGGCGCGGTTGAGGGCCTGGTCGTCTAGCTCGTAGCCCAGCTCGCTGAGGCGGGTGCGAAAGGCGTTGCGGCCCGAGTGCTTGCCCAGCACAATCTGGTTGTCGGTGAGGCCAATGGAGGTGGCATCCATGATCTCGTAGGTGAGCTTGTTTTTGAGTACGCCATCCTGGTGAATGCCCGACTCGTGGGCAAAGGCGTTGGCCCCCACAATCGCCTTGTTGGGCTGCACAAACATGCCGGTCAGGTTCGACACCAGGCGCGAGGTCTTGTAGATCTGACGGGTGTCGATGTTGGTTAGGGGCGCTTCTGAGTCAGCGGGGCGACCGAGGAAGGGGTTGTAGAAGCTGCGGCGCACGTGCATGGCCATCACCAGCTCTTCGAGGGCGGCGTTGCCCGCCCGCTCGCCAATGCCGTTGATGGTGCATTCGAGCTGGCGCGCCCCGGCCTTCACCGCTTCAAGAAAGTTGGCTACCGCCAGGCCCAGGTCGTTGTGGCCGTGGACAGAGATCACGGCCTGGTCGATGTTGGGCACGTTTTCTTTGATGCCGCGAATCAGGTCGCCAAACTCAGTGGGGGTGAGGTAGCCCACGGTGTCGGGGATGTTGACGGTGGTGGCTCCAGCGGCGATCGCCGCTTCCAGCACCTGGTACAAAAACTCAGGGTCAGAGCGGCCCGCATCTTCGGGCGAAAACTCCACATCGTCGGTGAAGGTTTTGGCGTAGGCCACCATCTCGGGCGCGATCGCCAGCACGTCTTCCCGGCTCTTGCGCAGCTTGTACTGCATGTGAATGTCGGAGGTGGCGATAAAGGTGTGAATGCGGCCCTTGGCGGCGGGTTTGATCGCCTCTCCGGCCCGCTCGATATCGCCCTTGGTGGCCCGGGCCAGGCCGCAAATGGTGGGGCCGTTTTCTGTACCGACTTCCCGCGCAATCTTCTGCACCGCCTCAAAGTCACCGGGGCTGGCAAAGGGAAACCCAGCCTCAATGATATCGACCCCCAGCCGGGCCAGCTGCCGCGCGATCACCAGCTTCTCTTCGACGTTTAGCGTCGCCCCCGGCGACTGTTCGCCGTCGCGCAGGGTGGTGTCAAAGATGAGAATGCGGTCGGGGCTGGGCGGGTTGCTCATGGTGACTCCCACAGAGTAGACAACGAGGGTGCTAGATCGAGATTAGGGCCTTTCTCAGACGATGACGACCCAAGGCGGTTCCAGCGCTGGAATAGGCCAGATAAATGTATCGATTCTCACCATTCTACCCGCCTCAAGTCGGATTCGCTACGACTTAGTGCCGATCATTTTGAGCGATCGCTGACACTACCCATCCTGCTCCAGGTTGCGCTGGCGCTCGACCAGCTGCAGCAAGATTTCCTCGTGCACCTGGCGGGTGATGGGGTAAAACCGGGTCAGCGCGATCGCCGCCAGCAGCAGCACCATCGGCACCGGGCCAATAAACACGCGAATGGCCAGCAGCGCCTGGTCAGACTGCTGGGTAGCCTCGCTGACAAACCCCGAAAACTGCAGCGCCAGGCTGACCAAAAATAGCCCCAGGGCCAGGCCCACCTTTTGCAGCAGGGTCATAAAGGCGTAGAAAATGCCCTCCCGCCGCTGGCCGGTTTTGAGCTCGTCGAGTTCGATCACGTCGGGCAGCATGGCCCAGGGCACCACGTAGGCGGTGGCTACCCCAAAGCTAATCACAATGCACAGCAGGTACAGAAACGCCACCTGCCCCGGCTGCACAAAAAATAGGGCGATCTGGGCAATAATCCAGATGCCAATGCCGATGTAAAATACCTCCTGCTTGCCCAGGCGACGGCTGAGGTAGTTCACCACCACCATCATCAAAATGGCCGTACCCTGCACCAGCAGCGCCGCCAAAAAGTACGAATCTAGACCCATCCAGAAGGTGGCGTAGAAGGGAATGATGCTGGCGGTCATCTGCAGGGCCAGCCAGGCAAACAGGTAGATGCCGACCACAAACAAAAAGGCCCGATTGGCAAAGACCACCTTGATCTGGGCGGGAAACGACAGGGCAACTTCGTCCGTATCGGCAGGCTGGAGGGCGTTGCGCTGCACGGCGTAGGGGTAGGTGCCCCACACGCACCACAGCAGCGGCAGCACCGACAGCACCGCGCAGATGCCCCCCAGCACCAGGTACTGCTGGCGCAAATCGGCGATCGATTGAGTGATCACCAGACCCAGGCCCAGGGCCGCGATCGCCCCAAACAGCGACGAGCCCAGCCGAAAGGCGGTCAGCTCGGTGCGCTCGTCATAGTCTTTGGTGAGTTCGGCGGTGAGCGTGGTGTAGGGCAAATTCACCACCGTGTAAAATATCTGAAACAGCAGCGAGATCACCACGTAGTACCAAAACTTGGCGGTATCGCTTTCCCACGCTGGCACTATCCAGTTCAAGAAAAATGTCACCCCAAAGGGAATCGCCCCCAGCAAAATCCACGGGTAGCGGCGACCCCAGCGGGTGCGGGTTTTGTCGCTCAAGTAGCCAATAAACGGGTCATTCACCGCATCCCAAATTCGCCCAATCGCCAGTACCGAGCCCGCTGCCACCGGGCTCAAACCCGCCGCCGTAGTCAAAAAGATCAGGTACGAAAACGCCAGCAGGTTGGCCGTCATCCCCGGCCCAATGTCTCCGGCTCCAAAGGCCAGCTTGCCTCCCAGCGAAAACGGTTTGGGGACAGAGTAGCTAGCGCCGCTTGGCGGAACGTTAGAAGCCATAGGTCGGGTGCTCGGTAAACGAAGTGATCAAAGACTGGGCGATGATCGTGGATGTATAACGATTCAAACCGCGTCCTCAGTGTATTATTTCCCCATTGCAAACGCCCTACACCAAGTCCAGCTTAGGAACTGTAGCGCTTCTCTGGACAAAACTCTATAGCTGAGTAGAGGGCTGGACAACCGCCGAACAGCAGTTTATCCACTAGGGGATTGCCTAGGAGAATGGCTATGGCTGATTTCTACGTAAGCTGGGACGACTATCACCGCGATACCGAAAAGCTGGCCGTTCAGATCTACGAATCAGGCTGGGAGTTTAACCAAATTGTCTGTCTGGCCAAGGGCGGGCTGCGCATTGGCGATACCCTCTGCCGCCTGTTCGACGTGCCGCTGGCTATTTTGTCTACGGCCTCCTACGGCGGAGCCGACGGTCGCACCCGCGGGGCCATCACGTTTTCCCGCGATTTGAGCATGACCACCCCCAGCCTGGGCAGCCAGGTGCTAATTGTCGATGACCTGGTCGACTCGGGCTACAGCCTGAAGAAGTCGATGGACTGGCTGCGCCACAAGTACGGCTTCTACATTGAAGATCTGCGCACGGCGGTGCTGTGGTACAAGGCCGACTCCATTCTCAAGCCCGACTACCACGTGGTCTACCTGCCCGACAACCCCTGGATTCACCAGCCCTTTGAGCGCTACGAAACCATGACCCCCGCCGAACTGGCGGCTAGTTATCAGCCGGAACCGGCTTCTTAACCGGGGTAAGCTGAGCTGGGGCGGCCGAAGCCTCCGGCGGCCCATAGAAACGCTGGTAGCCCCAGTACCCGGCCAGCAGCGTTACCAAAGTGAGTGAGGCAATTCCCCCAGCGCGGCACAGGCCCTGAATGGCCTTGGAGGCCCGTAGCGCGGTGAGGTAGTCGCCCCGCTGGTAGGCCTGGCGCAGGTTCATGGCGCAGGCCAGGGCGGGAATGCCTAGGGGTGGAAAAATCACGAAGGCCGTGAGCAGCACCCGATGCCACCGGGCCGGAGGACAGGGCTGCCCCTGAAACAGCTTGTAGCTGCCCCGCCACTCGACCACGGGCTGATCCTGCACCTGCCCGGTGAGTTCAAAGCTCTGCACCTCCTCTAGCTGCCACTTGATGATCAGGGCGCGAATCTGGTCGGGCAGGGTGAAGTAGTTGATGCCGACCCCTACCGGGCGATGCACCTGAATCCTCAAGTTGTCGTCCTGGTGTTGGGCCACAACAGTGATGTGTCGCAGGCCCAGCTCTGTCTGCAGGCGCTGAGAAAGGGCGCGATCGCGGTGGGCCTGGTAGCGGTGGTGCAACTTGAGCCGCGCCTGGTCGAGGTTGAGATCATTGCAGAGGGCCAGTTCCCAATCGTGGGCGGCGGCATCGGGCTGGCCGAGCTGTTCGTGGGTGTGGCCCCGGTGCAGGTAGGCCTCAGCTAGGTTGGGGTTGGCGGCAATGGCGGCATTAAAGTCGGCCAGGGCCAACCCGTAGTTTTGCTGCCGAAAATACAGCAGCCCTCGGTTGTAGTGAATCAGCGCGTGGCCGGGCTGGCCTTCTAGGGCCTGTTGCCAGTCGGCCAAAGCCAGATCGTCTTGCCCCTGGTGACAGTAGAGCAAGCCACGGTTACCGTAGGCTCGAATGCTGGTGGGGTCAAGGGCGATCGCGGCGGTAAAGTGGCTCAGCGCCGCCGCCGTATTCTCCATTTGCCAGTGGGCTTTACCCAGCTCAATGTGAATATCGGCCGGATGGGGATAGCCGTCTAGGGCCTGGGACAACACCACTAGCGCGGCATCGACGTTTCCCTGGCGAATCAGGGTTAGGGCCTGTCGATAGCGATAGCGAGCCTGCTGGCGGCGCAGCCAGGGGGTAAAGTAACGTCCCATGAGCATTGAGAATCATTGGTGAGGAGAGGCATCCACCCTCATGATTCCTTGGGAATCTGGCCTTGTCAGTGAAGCATTACGAGATCGTAACGGGTAGCGCCATTCTTTTATGCAGTTTTCGCATTTACAGCCGTCGATACAAAGGTGAGGACTGTAAACCCGCTCAGTCAGCGGAGGGGTTGTTGCCAGGGCCAGCGTCGGTTTTAGCCGCCTTGAGGGCTACCGAGGCAATAGTCAGGGTTAGCCGCGCCTGCTCCAGGTCAGACAGCGAGTCCCAGGCACTGGCCGGAATCGCCCGCAGGTTTAGCTCTACAATTTCGCCCCGGCCGTCGCGCAGTGAGTAGGCCAAAGGACGGGCCAGCACGGCCAGATCGTCAATGTTCCAGTCGGGCAAGATGTCGCCCGCGCACTGCACCAGCTGATCGATCAGGGGTTGACCACTGCGGGCCAGGGTGGTAGCGGAGTTGGCCAGGCTTTGGAGTAGGTCATTGGGCAGCCGTCCCTGAAACTGGCGCAGCTGATCGAGCACCGAGGTGGCGGCCATTTGGCCCAGACCCACAGCGGTTTGAGGAGCCGTTTGCGCCGCATCCATTTGGGTGGTGATCTGGGCTGCCAGGGTTTGCCAACCGGCGGCGATCGCGGTACTGAGGTCATCGTCGGCCAGGGCGTCAAACTCTGTTTCCAGGTTGGCCAGGTAGCCCTCTGCCTCTGGGGCCAGCGGCTGCCAGGGGTACGCCGGTTCGGGGTGAAGAATCGCAGCAAGCAAATCGTGTTCGGCGGCCATGGCGGACTCAGAAGCAGAATTGGGGTTTTGGGATGGCTGGGTCATAGCGTTATCTACAGATGCACGAGATGGTAACAGTACCTGATGTCAGTGGATACATCGCGCCGCTTGAGGATTCCGTACGACGTGAGCAATTTTGTGATTTTGCTAGCAGGGCGGTGTCGATTTGGGGCTACCCTCCAGGGTAAACTCCATCAGTTCGCCATCCTGGCTGCCAAACCGGATGGCCGTACCCAGGGCGAGCGGCACCTCGGCCCGGTGGACGTGGTGCCAGCCGCGCTGGTCGAAGTAGTACGAACCGTAGCGTGACATGTCGCGCAGGTAGTAGTGGGTCTCTTGAAACCCGTTGTCAAACTGAGTGCGGCAAAAGATTTCGGCATGCTGCCCCGAGACCCAGGGCTCTAAAATCACCAGGTCATTGTCGGGCAGCCGCCCCACCCGCAAATAGCCGTCGTAGAGACGCCACAGGCGGGTTGGGGTATTCAGACAGCGCAGCACCACTGCCTGGGTAGCCCGCAGGTCTTGCCCCGGCAGCTGGGTCACGGCCAGGCCAACTTCGCGCAGCAAGTGCCCCTCAAACTGCGGGTGCTGATAGAGCACCGGCAGCGTCCAGGCCGTATGGTTGAAGTGGTAGGCCGTCAGCAAATGCTGTCGGGCCAGGGCCACCGCCTGGGCCACGGGCTGTCGCTCGGCCAGCCCCCGGGCCAGCACCTGAATAAAGCTCAAGGCCTCGTGGTCAGCAATAGAGTCGCGCATGGCCAGCACCGCTGGCACGCCGTGGTGCAGCAGCACCTCCGCCAGACTGCTGCGGGGAATAACCTGCTGCTCCTGCAGGTCGGGCTGGGCTCCCCAACAGGTGTTAAACACCGCCAGGCGAATGCCGTTACGGGCCAGCCCCTGGGCCAGCTCGGTGCCGCTCAGGCTGCCCCCCTGGCGCAAAAACAGCAGCCCCCCATCCGGGGCGGGTACCCCATGCCCGGCGTAGAAAAAGACGTTAAAGTACCCGGTCTCTAAGGCATTCAGCAGGGTTTTGGTATCGGGTTCAATCAGGGTTTGCACCTGGCAAACCACTGGGCTAGCTCCCTGATAGCTGAGCCGAGAGGCGCTGAGCTCTAGCAGCTGCTTGAGGGCTTCGGCCTCCTGGGGCAGCTGCAGAACGTTCTTGCCCCCCTCTGCGCTGCCCGGATCATCCTGCCCTAACACCAGCAGAATGCGTAAAGAGATATCGAGTTCGGCCTCGGGCAGGGGTTCTACGGCGCTGGCGGTGCGGCTGAACAGCACTTGCGGCCCCAGCGACAGGGCTGGACAGCCGGGCTCGGGCTGCATAATTTCCCAGGGCAGGCTAATCAGCTCGGGCGGTCGCACCTCTAGCCGCAGCCTGAGCGGTCGGTTTTGGCCAATGGCCATGCCCAAGCTGCGCTCTAGGGTCTGGCGAATGGGGCCATCAAACAGCCATTCCCAGAGGCTGACCCCCAAGCCCTGCATCAGTCGCCCGGTTTTGCCGCCGGTCTCGGCGGCTGGGGCCACCCGATCGAGCAAGTCGTCGAGATGAAACGCCGGCACGTAGGCCGAGGGCACGTGGGGCACCTGGGGCAATCCGCGCAGCGAAAAAAACTGCTGCCAACTCTCCCAAAGCTGGGCCATCTGGCTATCCCACAGGCGATCGTGGTGGGCATAGCCGCCCGGAAACGGGCTCTTTAGCACCCAAATGGCATAGTGGTTGGACTCGACCTGGGTGAGGCGATCGATGGCAAGGCAAAGGGTGAGAGCATCGGGCGACAGCATAGGCGAGCCGAAATCAACAGAGCCAAATAGGTAGATGCCAGGACTGGAGCCAATCGGCTAGGGCAGGCAGCGGCCCGACTGAGCCGGGGTTACCAAGTCTAAAAAGGCCGCGCCTTGGTAAAGTTGGCGGGCCTGCACCCAGCCTTCGTCACCCGGAGCCAGGAGTTGCTGACTCAGATCGGGGTCAGCGGTCGAGACGGGAGGCTGATTAGTCTCCTGGGGGCGCTGGTCTAGCGATACCCCAGAGGGAATAGAGCAAACCCGCAGCCGGACCCAGTCGACATTGTCGGCCGTGGTTTGGCGGCTGACAACCCGCAGAACGCTGCCCGTCGCCACGCCTGTCGCCACGTCCGGCGCTTCTGGGGCGTTGGCAAGCCCGTTACTGGGTGGGTTTGGCTGCGATCGCAGCCGCAGGCCGCCCGACGCAGGGCCAGAGGTGGCGGCCTGCTGAGCCTGCCAGTACGACCCCACGGGCACGTCCACGGTAGCGGCTAGAGCGGCTTCTGGCAGTGGTTGTCCCATCAGGGCGGCGATCGACCAGCTGGTCTGCAAGGGCTGTAGCGCCACCGGAGCCTGCGATCGCCGCTCCCACAGCAGAGCCGCCGCTCCCAGCCCCGCTAGCACCACGGCTATGCCTCCAAAGAAGGGCTTCCAGGCCATTCTGGAGCGGGTGGGACGGGTATCGCTCTGTGCGCCGCTCTGTGCGCCGCTCTGTGCGCCTGGGGCTACGACTCGCGTGGATGGCGGCGCGGTTTTTGGTGCAGCAGAGACCGTACCCAAATCGCCATGGATAGCCGCGTCGGCCTGTCGGAGTGGGCCAGAGGGCAGCATCGGCAGGGCTCCCACCTGGGGCGTAAACCGCATTAGTCCAACGGTGACATTGTCGTGGCCGTTAAGTCGATTGGCCTGGTGAATTAGGGCCTCGACGGCGTGACTGGCGGGGCCAGGAGCGTGGGTTAGGGGGGCGACCAGGTGAGGGGCTAGCGCTTCGACCCGGTCGTAGTCGCTCAGCCCGTCAGAGCAAAGCAATAGCACGACGCTGTCGTCGAGCAGCAGGTGCTGCACCGTCGGGTAGAGCAAGTCAGAGTCGCTAATGCCCAGGGCCTGGATCAGGGCTCCCCCGCTGGGCAGCTGCATGGCCTCCGAGTAGAGGGCATAGCCCATCTGGGCTTCCCGCGAGGCGACATCGTCATCGACGGTGATTTGGTAGCAGGTGCGGGGACTAACCCGGTAGGCCCGGCTGTCGCCAACGTGAGCAACAGACACGTAGGGAAAATGCACCAGGGCAACTACCACCGTCGTGCCCATGCGGGCCCGAGCCGATCGCTGTTCGTCGTTGTTGCGGGCCGCGATCGCGTCGTTGGCCAGAACGATCGCCTGTCTGAGGCGCTCGGCGATCGCAGTGGGAGACAGGTGGGGCTGCTGGGTCAGCGGTTCGAGCTCCTGCTGCAGCAGCTTGATTGCAGTTTGGGAGGCCACGTTGCCCTGTTCGTGGCCGCCAATGCCGTCACATACCAGCAGTAGCGGGGGCGGCTCGACCCCCGCTGCCAGCCCGGATAACCGCTGCTGGCGGGGCTCTTTTTCAGGGTAGCAGGCGTCTTCGTTGCGATCGCGGGTAGGTCCCTGGTCCGTATCCGCCGTCCAGTCAACCGCCACCAACAATCCCTGGGCCAGGGTTTGAATTGCCCCCTCTAGCTCGGCCAGCAGGTCTTTGATGGAGGTCAGCTGGCCGTCTTTGATGGCCTTGACCAACCAGCTCAGGTAGGGGCGCACGGGGGGCTGAGCCGTAGCCACCAGGACGTGCCACCGCTGGCCGAGTTGGGCCAGGGTAGGGGTGGCGTCATCGACGGCTAGGGTGGCAAGCCGCAGCAGGGCCCCATCGACCCGCAGTTCATCAAGCTGTAGCAGAGTCGTAGCCACCCGCTCGGTGGCCAAAATAGGCCACAGGTTGGCGATCTGCCGCAGCCAGTTCAGCTGTTGCAAAGCCGATCCGTGGGTCCAGAGCTGAGCCAGGGAGGGCAGCAGCGTTGCCTCAACCTGCCCCAGCCCTGAGGATAAATCTGGAGATGAAGCCTTGCTGTCAGCCTCCGGCTCGGTGACCCGAACACTGATGGGGGCCATATCGAGCAGCAGCACGGTCGCTGTCAGCCCCGTTTGCTCTGGAGTCAGATGGGCGTAGGGCCGGGGAATGTGCTGGGCCAGGGCAAACAGCTTTAAATAGTTGAGTACCGAAGCTGGAATCGTATCCAGAGTCGGGGGAGGGTGGTCGGGCCGAGTATCTAGCCAAATTTGGTGCCCGATTGGGACCGATTCAGAACCAAACTTCGAACCATCATTCCAGACCAAAAATCGGCCTGCAATCAGCGCACCGGGGCGAGTTGCCACTGGCTCATCGCCAACCGCCAGCAAAAAACGGTAGAGCAGGGGCGTTTCGCAGACCTTGCAGCGGCTGGCAGGTGGGGTCGAAATCGACCGGCAGGATGGGTTAGAGCACTGGATCACGATCCTCTGGGGCAGATAAACAGCTCGTAGTTTCTACTCGTATGTTCCTAACTCACATGTTTCTAAATAGTATCTAACCCAGGAGTATCTAACCCGTAGTTTGAACCGCTGGAGCCGCCAACCCCTGGCTCCAAACCCACTTAAATCATGTCGATTGTTCCCACCTAGCTGCCCTGATCAAGACAGCATGACCTGGGTTAGAAGCCGCTTGCGATCGCCTTAACCAACCGATTCCGCCGATTCCGCCGATTCCGCCGATTCTATCCGGGGTAGCCCCATACTGTAGTTGAGGGCACGGCTTTTGAGGTTGTAGCTAATCTCCCCGCGCTGCAAAAGCTGACGCACAAAATACTCCAGATCAGAGCCAATGCGACGCAGGTTGTAGTCGGTCAAATCTTCGCCAGCGGAGGCATCGACCAGCCGGTCAAACTCGGCGTAGACGGCCTTGAGTGCGTCTTCGGACCAGTTGAACTCGTTGTCAGGGTCGATGTCTAGGGTGAGTTTATCGTCGCTGGGCACCAGTTCGTTGTTGGCAACGATCGCGGTGTAGATGTGAATGTGCCGGGTGGTCGATTTGAGCATCATAGCCAGGTTTTGCCCCTTGTAACGTCGTTCTGAGGTGATTTACCTCAGGATGGCCCAGAATGGCGCTGCTCTTGTGATTGTATAGCACCCGCTCCCCGTAGCAGAGCTTAAAACAGGTCTTTTTTGCCGCGCAGCCGGGCAAAGCTTTGTACAGCTAAGGTGCTGCTGGTAGCCCGCTGCAGGGCAGGATCGTCCCACCGCAGAAAGGGATTGGTCTGCTTCTCAAGGCCCAGCTCAGTGGGCACCGTGGGCTGGTTTTGGGCGCGAACCGCCTCGACCTGCCCCAGGCGATCGCGCAGGGCCGCGTTGGCACTATCGACCGTAACGGCAAATTTTAGGTTGCTGAGGGTGTACTCGTGGGCGCACCATACGCGAGTGGTGTCGGGCAGCCGCCGCAGCTTGCCCAACGACTCGACCATCTGCTGGGGGGTGCCCTCAAAGAGGCGGCCACAGCCCCCGGCAAACAGCGTATCGCCGCAGAAGAGTTCGCCCCAGCCGGTGGGGTCAGCGGGGGCAAAGTAGTAGGCAATGTGGGCACGGGTGTGGCCGGGCACAAAGAAAACCTCGGCCTGGCGCTCGCAAAACTGCACCCTGTCCCCCTCCTTTAAAAAGTGCGTTTGCCCTGGAATGCGGCCCTGGTCTTCAGCCCCACCGTAGACCAAAGCCGCTGGAAACCGCTCTAGCAGCTGACGATTTCCGCCCACGTGATCGCTGTGGTGGTGAGTGTTAAGGATGGTGGTCAGCGTTGCCTCTAAGCGGTCCAAGGTTTGGAGTACCGGGATCGCGTCGCCGGGGTCTACTACCGCCGCCTGAGCCGAAGCGGTGTCGTAGAGCACAAAGATATAGTTGTCGCGAAAGGCCGCTACGCGATGGATTTCTATCGTGCTTCCCTCAATTTGCGCCATTTGTCGTAACGTCTCCGTAACTTCTCTGTGGAAAATCTAACCTTGACCAGGCTTTAATACAGATTTACTGAATCTTTACCGGCTGCCCAAGCGTAACGCTTAGGGATTAGGCATGCTTGAAGAAGATAAAAATGTAGCCATCGCTACAGCACCGCCTACTGTCTCTGGCACGGGCCCTACTATCGTCACTCCTGCATCGAGGATTTGCAATTATGGTGTCGTCTCTACCCCAAAACCCCGCTTCAGATATTCAAGCCCTCGTTAGCACCGTGATTCAGCAGGGCGTTTTGAGCCGCCGTGACCACCTCATTCTATCGACGGCGATGCTCAGCAACCCAGCCCTGACCCCCAGCGATCGCCAGCACATCAACCAGGTGTTCGACAGCATTCGGACCGGGCGAGTGCGCCTGACCGACTAGTACCTCCAGGAAAGGGGATTCGCGCTCTGGCTCAGCCCAGGGCGTTTTTTGCGGCTTCGGCTGTTTGCTCTTACAATCTACAACTTAGAGCACAGCCCATTGGCGGCAGCTAGGGGCAACGTTGTGCTACCAGCCAGGTCTGGGGGCAAGTTGAGCGAGCCAAGTTCGAGGGGCTACCACCTGTGCGTCAAAAACGCCCTCGCTATGGCGAAACCGTTGTTGAGGAAAACTACCGACGCACTCGACTGCACCTGATTCGGGGCGCGATCGCCCTGGGCGGCGTGGTGCTCTTAGGGGTGCTGTGGTATCGCCTGGTCGAGGGGTGGAGCTGGCTCGATGCCACGTATATGGCGGTGATCACCCTATCCACCGTTGGTTTTGGAGAAATTAATCCGCTCAGCCCCCGAGGGCGGCTGTTTACCATCTTGCTGATCATGATGGGGGTAGGTGTGATTGCCTACATCCTCAACAGTCTTACCGATGCCATTGTGCAGGGGCATTTTCAGGCCGGATTTCGGTTACTCAAACGGCGCAGACTGATGGAATCTTTGCAGGGTCACTACGTTATTTGCGGATTTGGGCGCACCGGCCGCCAGGTAGCAACCGAGTTTGCCGCTGAAGCCATCCCGTTTATTGTGGTTGACTCCGATAGCGCTGCCATTCAAACAGCGCAGCAGCTGGGATACACGACCCTGCAGGGCGATGCAACTCAGGATCAAACCTTGCTTCAGGCTGGGGTAGAGCGATCGCGCTGTCTGGTGGCGGCGCTGCCCTCCGATGCTGAAAACCTCTACATTGTGCTCTCGGCCAAGACCCTGTCGCCCCAGATTCGCACCATTGCCCGCGCCAGCAGCGAGGAGGCTATGGTCAAGCTTCGGCGCGGCGGGGCCGATGTGGTGGTATCGCCCTACATTACCGGCGGCAAGCGCATGGCCGCCTCGGCGGTGCGTCCCCAGGTGGTCGATTTTTTAGACGGTATTTTGACCGGGGCCGAGCGATCGGTCTATGTAGAAGAGTTTTTGCTGCTGCCTGAGAGCTGCCCCATTGTTGGCAAAACCCTGGCCGAGGCCCAGCTCGGTCGCCAGTCGGGGGCGCTCATTTTGGCCATTCGCCGGGCCGACAACACGCTGATTTTTGGCCCCACCGCCGACACCCGCCTCTACCCCAATGACACGATAATTACCATGGGCAATGCCGACCAGCTGCGGTTGCTCAACCAAATTCTTAGCCCTATTAAGTGGTAGACCACTGAGCGGTAGGCCAAGGAGAAAACAGGGCTAGGGGACTGAATCTTACAACTTTCCGCACAATGAGCTGTTTGTAGCTATTTGTCGCTAGCGTTCACTATCAAGGCTGTATATGTGGCCCACCCAGTGCCATAGGCAAAAGTGCGCGATGGGGCTAGCCTTACCCGAATCATCTCTAGGATTGGCTATGCCCTATGCAGGATCACGATTTGGAACGAGAGCGCTTCATTTTAGTTATTGACCCCAATCGCGATCATGCCCAGGTGGTGCAGCAGGTTCTAGGCCAGCGCTCGGGCTACGATTCGCCGGGCGTTCGGGAACCGACTCAGAACGAGTATCCGTCCCGGAATCGCTTTGAGATCTTGGTGGATGGGGGGACCGCGATCGATTACCTGCTGCAGCGGGGCGAGTACGCCCAGGCACCGCGTCCAGACTTAGTTCTGCTCGATCTCGATCTGCCGGACGATGGCTACCACATTCTCACCACGATCAAGACCACGCCGCACCTTAAGCGCATTCCGGTGATTGTATTCACTGAGTCCGATCGCACCGAGGATGTTTTACGCAGTTATACCAGCCAAAGCAACTGTTACGTGGTGAAGGCAGCTGATATAGAGCAGTTGTCTCATACGGTGAAACAAATTGAGGCGTTTTGGCTTGAGATTGTAACGCTGCCGCTGATGTAGCCCTCACCCGCGTCAATACGATTGATGAACAAACAAAAACAAATCAAAATTCTTGCTAGCAATTTCCTTGTTTTTGCGGGGTAAGCAAAAACTAAATTTACACAAAAAACTAAGCTTTCTATTCTTTTAATAATCCTCTTCTGGGGCATCAATTTATCTGAGCTATGCTGCTAGATGGAAACATTGCAGCCCAAAATAATCTCTGCATAAAGGGTTGAAGCTAACGGTTGAAGCCGCCGGACAAATGGGGTGTGCCAGGTTTTTAGGCCTAGCCCTTAGCCTCCGTTGCTGGGTACCTGAACTGCGACTTTTCGAGTCTAGACTGAGCTAGGGCAGTCTAAGGTTCGATCTGGTTGCGGTGACGCAGCCTTGCAGAAAATCTCAAGCCCAAAAACTTTAAGACATGAGGATTTTAAGACAGAGAATTTCAAGCTGGACGTTCACTTTATTTAGCGCTGACATCGAGTAAAACCCACCGTCGATAGGACCCGTCAGTAAAACCTCAAAGCCTGGATTGGCAGCGATTAACACCACAGCATTCTGCCGTTCAGGCTGCGTTGCAACACTCACAATTTTTGCTAGGAGAGCGATCGCTATGACCCTTCGTAATCTGAATCCCGAGGCCCAGTTGGTGAGCCTAAAGCAGCCCGAGATTCACACCTTAACCCAGGTGCAGCCCCACGGAGTGCTGCTGGTGCTGCGGGAGACAGACCTGTCGATTGTGCAGGTGAGTCGCAACGCTCGCGCGGCCTTTGGCCTACCGGCGGAGGAGTTGCTGGGCCAAACCCTCGATGACCTGCTGGATGCTTACCAGGTCGATCAGGTGCGAGCTGGCCTGCGCCACGACAACCTGGACATTATGAACCCCACCAAGGTGTGGGTGCGGCGGCGCGGGGACGACTACGGCGTGTACGACGCCATTTTTCACCGCAATAGCGAGGGCTTTTTGATTCTGGAGCTGGAGCCCGCCCTCAACAACGAGGCCATTCCGTTTTTGAGCTTTTACCACCTGGCGCGGGCGTCGATTGGGCAACTGGAGGCAGGAACGGCTAGCCTTGCCGATTTTTGCCGCATTATTGTCCACGAGGTGCGGCAGGTGACGGGCTTTGATCGGGTGATGCTCTACAAGTTTGATGACGACGGCCACGGCGAGGTGCTGGCCGAAGAAAAACTTGACGATATGGAGGCTTACCTGGGCCTGCACTTTCCTGAGTCGGATGTGCCCCAGCCCGCCCGCAAAATGTTTTTGTCTAACTGGATTCGGGTGATTCCGAACGCCAGCGCCGAGCCTGTGGACCTGGTGCCCGCCATCAACCCCGTGACCCAGCACGGCACCGACCTGGTGATGTCGATTTTGCGACAGCCCTACCGCTGTCACACGGAGTACCTGCACCACATGAATGTGGAGGCCTCCCTGACCATTTCGCTGATGAAGGACCAGAAGCTGTGGGGGCTAATTGCCTGTCACCACAAGACGCCCAAGTACGTGCCCTACGAGCTGCGCAAGGCCTGCGAATTTTTGGGTCGGGTGATTTTTGCCGAAATTTCGACCCTCGAAGAAGAGGCTGACCAGAGCTATCGGCTAAAGCTGGCGGCGGTGCAGTCGGCGCTGATTGACCAAATGGCGCGGGCCGACTATTTCATCGATGGCCTGGTGCGCCACGACCCCAGCCTGCTGGATTTAGTCGGGGCCAAGGGGGCGGCAATTTGCTTTGGCGGTCAGTGGACGACTTTGGGCCGCACCCCGCCCGAGGAGGAGCTGAACTACCTGGTGCAGTGGCTGGCCAACCGGGCTGAGCAAACCGAGCAGGACATTTTCGTCACCAATGCCCTGCCGCTGGACTATACCGAGGCTCAGCGGTTTAAGGATGTGGCCAGCGGTCTGCTGGCGATCGCCATCTCCAAGCGCAGCTACGTGCTGTGGTTTCGCCCGGAGGTGATTCAAACGGTGAACTGGGGCGGCAACCCCAACGAGGCCTACACCCTGGTGGGCGAGGGCGACGAGCAGCGGCTGTGCCCGCGCCAGTCGTTTGAGCTGTGGAAGGAGACGGTCAGCCTGCGATCACTGCCCTGGCAAAGCGTAGAAATTAAAGCGGCCCTGGAGCTGCGCAAGGCGATTGTCAACATCGTGCTGCGCCAGGCCGAAGAACTGGCTCTGCTGGCCAACGACCTGGAGCGATCGAACGCTGAGCTAAAGAAATTTGCCTACATCGCCTCCCACGACCTGCAAGAGCCGCTCAACCAGGTGGCCAACTTTGTACAGCTGCTCGAGATGCGCTACGACGCCAAGCTCGACGACGACGGCAAAGAGTTTATCGGCTTTGCCGTGGAGGGGGTCAGCCTGATGCAAACCCTGATTGACGACGTGCTGGCCTACAGCAAAGTAGACCTCCAGGGCATTGAGTGGCAGCTGACGGAAGTGCAGCAGGCCCTCGACCAGGCCCTGGGCAATCTGCGCGGGCGGGTCGCCGAAACCGGCGCGATCATTACCGCCGACCCACTGCCCACCATCGTGGCCGACGGCACCCAGCTGATGCAGCTGTTTCAGAACCTGGTTGGCAACGCGATTAAGTTTCGCAAGCCTGGCGAAACACCCCATATTCACATTGGGGTGCAGCGCCAGGAGGAGCACTGGCTGTTCTCGGTGACAGACAATGGCATCGGCTTTGACCCCCAGTTTGCCGAGCGCATCTTTGTCATCTTCCAGCGCCTGCACACCCGCGATGAGTATGCGGGCTCGGGCATGGGCCTGGCCATTTGTAAGAAAATCGTCGAGTGCCACCGAGGCCGTATTTGGGTAGAGGCCGCTCTCAGTCAGGGGGCGACCTTCTATTTCACCATCCCCGTTGAAGGACGCGATCGCAACCATGGCAACGGACACAAGGCCAAAAACTATCTTTTTAGTCGAGGATAATCGGGGCGACATTCGCCTGATTCAGGAGGCCCTCAAGAGCACCGCCGCCCCGTGCGAGGTTGTAATCGCGCGGGACGGCATGGAGGCGATGGACTACCTGCACCGCCAGGGGGAGTTTGCGGCGGCCACTACCCCCGACCTAATTTTGCTCGATCTCAACCTGCCTAAAAAGGACGGGCGAGAGGTGTTAGCTGAGATCAAAGCCAGCGATACCCTCAAGCACATTCCCATTATTGTGCTGACCACTTCACGGAACGAGGAGGACATTTGCAAGAGCTATGACCTGCACGTCAACTGCTACATTTCAAAATCGCGCAACCTGGCCCAGCTGTTCAAAATTGTGCAAGGAATTGAGGCATTTTGGCTAGAAACAGCGACGCTGCCCTCGACTACGTCCTGAACCCGGCGGCGGTGCGAGTACTTTTAATTGAGGATGACCTGGCCGAGGCCCGGTTTTTGCAGGAGGTGCTGAAGGGGGCACCCCGCAGTCGGTTTCAGCTCCGCCACGCCAAGCGCCTGGCGGAGGCGATCGCCTGGCTGGGGCAAGACGACTTTGATGTGGCGCTGCTCGATCTCACCCTGCCCGACAGCAGCGGTCTCGACTCGCTAGACGTGCTGCTTCAGCAGGCTCCCGGCCTGCCCGTGGTAGTGCTCACCAACACCAACGACGACACCCTGGCGGTGGCCGCCGTGCGCCACGGCGCTCAAGACTACCTGATGAAGCGATCGCTCCAGCAGGAGGTGCTGGTGCGATCGCTGTTCTACGCAATCGAGCGGCAGCGAGCCGAAGACGCCCTGCGCGACGCCAACGAGATTTTAGAGGACCGGGTGCAGGCTCGCACCGCCGAGCTAGAGGCCGCCAACCGGCACCTGCGCCAGGAGATCGAGCAGCGCCAGCGCATTCAAGAACGCCTTACCTTGGCCCAAAACGCCGCCAGCATAGGCACTTTCGAGTGGTGTGTCGATGCCCTGGCCCCGCCTTCGTCATCGGACCCGGTGGCATCGCCCTGGCCGATCGCCGATATGATGGCCAGCTTTAGCGCCAACTGGCCCTGGCCCATTCATCCCGACGACACGGAGCGGGTTAGCCAGGAGCTGAGGCGGGCCACCCAGCAGGGGCAGGGGCTCAAAACCGAGTTTCGCATTTTGGTAGGCGATCGCGTCCACTGGCTGACCATTAACAGCAGCCTGATTTGCGATGTGGAGACCCACAGCGAACGGCTGCTGGGCATTCACATGGATATCACCGACAAAAAGCAGCTAGAGGCGCAGTTTTTGCGATCGCAGCGGCTCGAAGGCTTAGGCACCCTGGCCAGCGGCATTGCCCACGATCTCAACAACATCCTGACGCCCATTTTGCTGGTGGTGCAGCTTTTGCCCCTCAAGCTAAAAGCGATCGACCCCTGGGTGCAGAGCAAGCTCGATATTTTAGAAGCCAGCACCCAACGGGGGGCCGATCTGGTCAAACAGATTCTCGCCTTTACGCGGGGGGTCGAGGGCAAGCGTTTTGCCCTTCAGGTCAACCATTTGCTGGTGGATATTCGCAAGCTGGTGCAGCAAACCCTGCCCAAGTCGATTGACGTCTACACCCACGTGCCGGATGGCCTTTGGCCCGTGTGGGGTGACCCGACCCAGCTGCACCAGGTGTTTATGAATCTCTGCGTCAATGCCCGCGACGCCATGCCCACTGGTGGCACCCTACGCATTACTGCCGAAAACCTGACCCTGGACCATGACTCAGCCCAGCGGCATTTTCAGGCTCAGCCTGGTTTCTACGTCAAAGTCACCATTGCCGATACCGGTACCGGTATGGAGCCAGCGGTGCTGAACCAAATTTTTGACCCGTTTTTTACTACCAAAGCCCTGGGCCAAGGTACGGGCCTGGGGCTCTCGGCTGTGCTGGGCATTGTTGAAAGCCACGGAGGCTTTATTGACGTGCAGAGCCAGGTGGGCCAGGGCAGCCAGTTTCAGGTGTACCTGCGGGCCAGCTTTGAACCCAGCCCTGAAGTTGATATCCCCGTGACCACGCTGGATGGGCACCAGTCAACGGTGCTGGTAGTCGATGACGAACCCGCCGTCTACGAAGCAGTCCGTACGGTTTTAGAGCTGCACAACTATCGAGTGATGGTGGCCCATGGCGGGCAGGCCGCGATCGCTCTGCTAAGTGAGCACCCAGACACTATCCACACCGTGCTGATGGATCTGATGATGCCCACGATGGATGGTCTTACCACAGTGCCCCTGCTGAAGCGCATTAACCCAGACCTGCGGGTGATCGCCATGAGCGGCCTCAGCTCCACCGATGCCGTAGCCAAAGCCGAGCAACAGGGG
Source organism: Nodosilinea sp. LEGE 06152 (assembly GCF_015207525.1). Taxonomy (GTDB): domain Bacteria; phylum Cyanobacteriota; class Cyanobacteriia; order Phormidesmidales; family Phormidesmidaceae; genus Nodosilinea. The sequence continues at coordinate 79,329 of NZ_JADEWR010000009.1, read as the reverse complement.
TTCCAGAGCTTTTTGCCGAAACCCTTCACCCGCCAAGATTTGCTCCAGCAAATTCGGCCCAGCGGCTCGCCCTAAATCGGTGGAGGCTAGAACGTGCCCGCCAGCGCCTCAACACAGCGCTCGCAGATAGTCGGGTCTTCGCTGCTCTCACCCACGTGGGTCGAGTAGTTCCAGCAGCGATCGCACTTCTGGCCCTCCGCATCTACCACACCAATCCCCAGCGCGTCGGACTCGCTGCTGCATTTCACGCCCTTTAGAGCTTCAGGCGTATCCAGCACTTCCGCCTGCGACACCAGGAACAGATAGCGCAGTTCGTCCACATGGTTGCCGCCGGGGGCTACAGCATCCTCAGGGTTCATCGCCGCTAGCTTCTCGCGCAGGTCAGCATCGGCCACATAGATCAGCGCCTTCGCCTCCAAAGAAGAGCCAATATCCTTAGCGGTGCGGGCCTGTTCGAGGACTTTGTTTACCTCCTGGCGCACGGTGCGAATCTGGCTCCAGGTTGCGGCTAGCTCCGGCTGCCGCCACTGGTCATCGAGCTGCACCCAGCCCGACCCAAACACCGACTGGTGGGCGGTCGGATAGGGCAGGTTTTGCCAGATGTCTTCGGCCATGTGGGAGAGCACCGGGGCAATGGAGCGGGCCAGGTTTTCGATCGCGACCGCCAGCACCGTCTGACAGCTGCGCCGCCGGAACGAATCCGCCGCACTGATGTACAGCCGATCTTTAGCGGTATCTAGGTAAAAGTTCGACAGATCGACCGCACAGAAATTTTGCACGGTTTGGAAGAACCGGAAGAACTGGAAGGTCTCGAAGGCGTCGGTGATGTCGGTGAACACCTCGGTCATGCGGTGCAGCATGTAGCGATCGAGCTCTGGCAACTGGTCGTAGGGCACCGCATCCTTTGCTGGGTCAAAGTCGTGCAGGTTGCCCAGCAAAAACCGCGCCGTGTTGCGAATTTTGCGGTACACGTCCGACATCTGCTTGAGGATGTTGCTCCCCAGCGGCACATCGGAGGAATAGTCTACCGACGATACCCACAGGCGCAGCACGTCGGCCCCGTAGGGCGGCTCTGCTTTTTGGTTTTTGCCGCCGTCGATCACAATGGCCGGGTCTACTACGTTGCCGATGGACTTGCTCATCTTGCGGCCCTGCTCATCGAGGGTAAAGCCGTGGGTGAGCACCGTTCTGTAGGGGGCGTAGCCATTCACAGCAACGCTGGTCAAAAGGCTACTTTGGAACCAGCCCCGGTGCTGGTCAGAGCCCTCCAGGTACAGATCCACAGGGTAGTCTAGCTCGCCGCGCTGCTGAACCACCGCCGCCCAGGAGGAGCCGGAGTCGAACCAGACATCCATGGTGTCGGTGCCCTTGCGGTAGGTGCGACCGTTGTTGAGATAGGCCTCGGGCAGCAGGTCAGCCTCGGGCAGCTCCCACCAGGCATCGGAGCCTTTTTCAGCAAACAGGGCTTTGATGTGGGCCAGAGTGTCTTCGTTGAGCAGCGGCTCGCCGGTCTCAGTGTCGTAGAACACAGGGATGGGCATGCCCCAGGTGCGCTGGCGCGAGATGCACCAGTCGGAGCGATCGCCCACCATAGCCGTAATCCGGTTTTCGCCCGTCGCCGGAATCCACTGCACCGACTGAATCGCCTTCAGTGCCTCGTCGCGGAAGCCCTCCACCGAGGCGAACCACTGCTCGGTGGCCCGGTAGATGGTGGGCTGCTTGGTGCGCCAGTCGTAGGGGTACTTGTGCACGTAGGGCTCGTGTTTGAGCAGGGAACCCGCCTTCTCCAGGGCTTCAATTACCGCCGGGTTGGCATTGGTAAGCACGTTCAGCCCCGCAAAGGGACCGGCCTCCTCGGTCATGTCGCCCTTTTCGTCGACGGGAGACAGCACCGGCAAACCGTAGCGCTGGCCCACCTTAAAGTCTTCGTCGCCGTGGCCGGGGGCGGTGTGTACCAGGCCCGTACCGGATTCCGTCGTCACATAGTCGCCACCGATCAAGATGGGGCTGGTGCGATCGAATAGGGGATGGCGGTAGGTGGAGTGCTCCAGGGCAGCACCCTTGATCTCGGCTTTGAGGGTAAGCTCAGAGCCGAGCACCTGGGCCATGCGATCGCACAGATCCTTGGCGATGATCAGGTACTTAAACGGTTTTCCAGCCGCGACTTCCACCACGGCGTAGGTCAGCTCGGCATTCACCGCCACCGCCAGGTTAGCGGGAATCGTCCAGGGGGTGGTCGTCCAGATCGCCACGCCCAGCTCCCCCAGGTAGGGCTCCAGCGCTGCTTTCGCCTCGGGTGACGCGCTCACCATCGGAAACGCTGCGTAGATGCTGGGGGAGGTGTGGCCTTCGGGATACTCCAGCTCGGCTTCTGCCAGCGCCGTCTGAGAAGTCGGGCTCCAGTGCACCGATTTGAGGCCGCGATAGATGTAGCCCTTTAGGTACATCTGGCCAAACACCTCGATCTGGGCCGCTTCGTAGTCGGGAGTCATCGTCATGTAGGGGTGCTCCCAGTTGCCCCAGATGCCGTAGCGCTTGAAGCTCTCCCGCTGGCGATCGACGGCTTTGAGAGCAAAGGCCTTGGCCTTGTAGCGCAGCTTGAGCGGCGTCAGGTTGGCCCGCGCCTCCGGGTCCATGGCCTGGAGTACCTTCAGCTCGATGGGCAGGCCGTGGCAGTCCCAGCCGGGCACGTAGCGTACCTTACGGCCCTTGAGCAGCTGGTACTTGTTAATCGTGTCCTTCAAAATTTTGTTGAGGGCGTGACCAATGTGCAGGTCGCCGTTGGCGTAGGGCGGCCCGTCGTGCAGCACAAACACCTCGCCGGGGTTGTTGGCCGACAGCGTTTCGTAAATCTGGTGCTCGGCCCAAAAGGCTTGAATCTCAGGCTCACGCTTGGGGGCGTTGGCCCGCATGTCAAAGCTTGTCTGGGGCAGCAGAACGGTGTCTTTGTAGCTTTTGGGGTCTGTCACAGCCTGAATTCGACTAAAGGTGAAGGATTGTTCGCGCCATTATGGCAGATTCGATGCATTACGCATCTATATACATTAGGTCAGGTTGAGGGCAATTGTAGGGTTAATCTGGCCAGTCGAGGGCAGCGGTGCGGGAATTTTAGCTATCGGCCCAATTTTCGTCATCGTCCCAGTTCGTATCCTCAGTGTCGCCCAGGCTCCCAGCGCCGTTATTGAACGAGGGTGGAGCGTCTGCCAGGGGCTCGTCAATAGGATTCGTCTGGCCCGCTGGGGCTACTGCCGTGTCGCCGTCGCCCTCAGGCCGATAAACACTGGCGATCGCCTCAGTGTCGACAATGGTAATCCCTGGCGGCTGGCCTGAGTCAGACCTGCCTTCAGTCCGGGAGTCTGGTTTAGTCGCAGGCTGTGCCTTCTTTTTAGCCAGAGGCGAGGGACGCGGCGGAATCTCGATCACGGCTCGCTTGGGTTTGGGGGTAGTCTTAGCCTTCACGACATCCCCTACCCACGCTTTGAGACCGGTCAATCTCGCCCCCAAGGTGGCAGGCTTTTGCGGTGAGGCCATCGGCGGCGAGGTTAGTGGGGCCGGTGGCACTGGTGATTTCTGAGGGGATACTCGTTCCGAATCGGCTCCCGAACGCTTCGCGAATCGCGGCGGTCGTTTAGTCTTGGCTGACGCTGGGGTGGGGGCGCTAGCTGACTCTGCGACAGTGGGTTTAGGCGTTCGGCCTCCGGTTCTAGCAGAACCGGGTTTACCAGCGTCGATTTTTTCGGAGTCGGTTTTTGCAGCGTTCGAGCGATGGGAGACCGGCTCCAATTCATCCACAAACTCATAGTCCACATCCTTTAGGGATGAAACCCGAATCTCGCTGATGGCGATCGCCGGATCTCCCGGTCGTCTGCCAGTTTCTGTTTCAGGCAGCCAGCGGCGCAGGGGAGTGGCTTTGAGCAGGTTCAGCACCGACTGCTGGAGCTGGCGACCAAATGTAGACCAGGAGTCGGGCGTGAGGGGAGTTTGCAGATCTAGCGGGGTGCGCTTGCGGCGCAGGGTCAGGGTTTGCCAACCCAGCCAGCCCAGCAGCACCACACTCGCCAGGTGCCCCAGCAGCTCGGTCGGCGAGGTTTGAACGGCGCTAAACCACAGCACCAGGCCGTAAAACCCGCCTACCCCACTCCAGAAAAAATCGTGGCGGCGGTGCACTTCCGGGAAAAAAAAGGCGGCTCCGTACATGGCAATGCTGCCCAGCCAAACCGCGATCGCCAGAACCTGAACCCCCATAGCGCTTGGTGCATCCGCAAGTCTCAACACCACTACTCTATCGCGGCTTGTCAGGTCAGACCGCATTCTGTGTAGATACCCTTCTTAATTTGTCTGGGTCAACACGGCCAGCTCTCACCTACCCACCTACTGACCTACTCACCTACCTCCTGGCTAAGCCGCCCCTGCTTTTTTAGAAAACAGCACCAGCACGGTCTTGATAATTAGCTGAACGTCGTAGGCTAGGCTCCAGTTCTTCTGGTAATCCAGATCCATTCGAATAACGTCCTCAAATTTCTTCACCGTTGAGCGACCGTTCACCTGCCACTCGCCAGTCATACCGGGCTTGACATCCAGGCGCTGCCACTCGGGCACCTTGTACTGCTCAATTTCATCGGGGGTTGGTGGACGCGTGCCTACTAGGCTCATGTCGCCCCGGAGCACATTCCAGAACTGGGGCAGTTCATCTAGGCTGGTGCGGCGTAGAAAACGGCCTACTTTGGTGATGCGGGGGTCGTTCTCGTTTTTAAACAGCGGCCCTTCCACCTCATTTTCAACCTGAGCCTTGAGGGCTTCGGCGTTGATTACCATCGAGCGAAACTTCCAGATCTCAAAGCGTTTGCCCATCCACGAGCACCGCACCTGCTTAAAGAGAATCGGGCCGCCGTCTTCGAGCTTAATGGCCAGCACAATTGGCACCGACAGTACCGCAGTAATGGCCAGACCTACCAGGGCTCCCACAATATCTAGCGCGCGCTTGCCCCTAGAGGTCACCGATGGATGCGCCGTCAGCGCCACAAACCGCATTTCGGGTTTGGCAACCGGGGCTTCTGGCTCCCCTGACACCGCCTCAAAAGTGAAAAGCTGCTCTAGATCGGTGAGGGCCAGCACCATGCGAACCTGTTCCTGTACGCCTCGCAGCACCATCTCCACGCCTTTGGCTTTGCAGGTGCGGTAGCAGATGACCAGGGCACCCAGACCGCTGCTGTCAATAAATTCGGTTTGGCTGAGATCAATGATGATGGACTCAGGGACTGGCTGACTGAGGCAGTGGTGCTTGACCTGTTTTTCAAACTCAACCGCCTCAACAACGGTTAGGGTAGATGGCACTCCAACGACACAAACGGTGCCTAGATCCTCGGCTGCGGGCTGGTGGGCAACTACCTGTGGATCTTGATCTGGAGCAATGGATGAGGTCATACCGGCATCCCTGGTAATGGTTAGTGCAGTGGTTACTGTGAGGATTCCCCCAACAATGCAAACTATAGAAGTCTCTTCCTGGGGTTGCCCTGCCTCCGACCTCAACTTCAACGAGTCTTAATAAGTCGTTGATGAGTTGGTTAGGAACAACGGCGTGTTCCTTCCCTTGACGGACGCAGGGCATTGCGGTTCCAGCGCAGACCCCGTTGTGCCCTAAGCTACCAGCAACTGCCGCAGTACGTAGGGCAAAATGCCGCCGTGGCGGAAGTACTCTACCTCATCTAGGGTGTCGATGCGGCACAGCAGGGGCACCGTGGTGGTGTCCCCTTCGACCCGATGAATGACCAGGTTAACCGTCATGCCGGGCTGAATGCCGCCGCTGAGGCCGGTCAGGTCAAAGATTTCACTGCCGTCGAGGTGCAGCATGCCCCTGTGTACCCCATCGACAAACTGGAGAGGCAGCACGCCCATGCCTACCAGGTTGGAGCGGTGGATGCGCTCGAAACTCTCGGCCACGACCGCTTTAACCCCCAGCAGCCGGGTACCCTTGGCGGCCCAGTCGCGGGACGACCCGGTGCCGTACTCTTTGCCTGCGATCACTACCAGGGGAGTATCGCTGGCCTGGTACTTCATGGCCGCATCATAAATAGACATGTCGGTACCGTCGGGCATGTATTTGGTCACGCCACCGGAGGAACCGGGCACCATTTCGTTCTTGAGGCGAATGTTGGCGAAGGTGCCGCGCATCATCACCTCGTGGTTGCCGCGCCGCGACCCGTAGGAGTTGAAATCGGCAGCTGTCACGTTGTTGCCCACCAGATAGCTACCCGCTGGGCTATCGGTTTTGATCGCCCCGGCGGGGGAGATGTGGTCGGTGGTGATGCTGTCACCCAAAATGGCCAGGGGGCGTGCGCCAACAATATCGGCAAAGGCCTGACCGTTGACGCTGGGGGCCATATCGGCAAAGTAGGGCGGGTTTTGGACGTAGGTGCTGTCGCCGCTCCAGGTGTAGGTTTGGCTTTCTGGAGTGGCGATTTGCTGCCAGTCGGCGGTGCCGGTGAACACGTTGCCGTAGCGGCTGCGGAACATTTCGGGGGTGAGGGCCTCAGTCATGACCGCCTGAATTTCGGCGCTGGTGGGCCAGATATCTTTTAAGTAGACGGGGCGACCGTCGGGGTCTTGGCCAATGGGGTCGGTTTTGAGATCAATGGCCAGGCTGCCTGCGATCGCATAGGCCACCACTAGCGGCGGCGAGGCCAGGTAGTTGGCCTTGGTGTGAGGACTCACCCGCCCCTCAAAGTTGCGGTTGCCCGACAGCACCGCACCCACTACTAAATCGTTGCCATCAATGGCGCTGGCAATTGGGCCAGATAGGGGACCAGAGTTGCCAATGCAGGTGGTGCAACCATAGCCGACCAGGTTGAAGCCCAGGGCATCCAAGTCTTCCTGGAGGTTGGCTTTTTCGAGGTAGTCGCTCACCACCTGACTGCCGGGGGCGAGGGAGGTTTTAACCCAGGGTTTGACGGTTAACCCCTTTTCTCGAGCTTTGCGGGCAACCAGACCTGCACCGATCATCACCGAGGGGTTAGAGGTATTGGTGCAGCTGGTGATAGCGGCGATCACCACGTCGCCGTCGGTAAGGCTGTAGTCGGTGCCCACCACAGGGACGGAGCGCTTCTCGGCGTAGGGCTTACCGCTAAAGGCGGGGAAATCAGAGTCCTTAAACTGCTGAGCAAGGGCCGCCAGGGTGACGCGATCTTGAGGCCGTTTTGGCCCAGCTAGAGACGGTTCTACGGCCGCTAAATCCAGCGATAGCGAGTCTGTAAAGATGGGGTCGGGGGCGTTGGCCTCACGCCAGAGCCCCTGGGCTTTAGCGTAGGCTTCGACCAGGGCGACGCGCTCTGGCTCACGGCCCGAGAACTCCAGGTAGCGGATGGTTTCGCCATCGATAGGGAAGAAGCCGCAGGTGGCCCCGTACTCGGGAGCCATGTTGGCGATGGTGGCGCGATCGGCCAGGGTGAGGTGGTCGAGGCCGTCGCCGTAGAATTCGACAAATTTGCCGACCACGCCCTTGGCCCGCAGCATTTGCACCACGGTGAGCACCAGATCGGTGGCGGTAGCCCCTTCCGGCAGCTGCCCGGTGAGCTTAAAGCCCACTACTTCGGGAACCAGCATGGAGATGGGCTGACCCAGCATCGCCGCCTCAGCCTCAATGCCGCCCACGCCCCAGCCCAGTACCGAGAGGCCGTTGATCATGGTGGTGTGGCTGTCGGTGCCGACCAGGGTATCGGGGTAGGCAATGGTTTCGCCGTTTTCGGTTTTTGTCCACACGACTTGGGCTAGATACTCGAGGTTGACCTGGTGGCAAATGCCGGTGCCCGGCGGCACCACGCGGAAGTTGTCGAAGGCGTTTTGGCCCCAGCGTAAGAAGGCGTAGCGCTCAAAATTGCGCTGAAATTCTTTCTCGACGTTTTGGCCAAAGGCGTCGGCGCTGCCGAAAGCATCGACCATCACCGAGTGGTCGATCACCAGATCTACGGGGGAAAGCGGATTAATCTTGTCGGGGTCGCCGCCCAAGTTGACCATGGCGTCGCGCATGGCGGCTAAATCGACTACGGCGGGCACACCGGTAAAGTCTTGCATCAGCACGCGGGCGGGGCGATAGGCAATCTCGCGCGAGGAGGACTGCGTTTGCAGCCAGTCGGCCACCGCCTGTACGTCGGTCGCCGTGACCGATCGCCCGTCTTCGTGGCGCAGCAGGTTTTCGAGCAATACCTTGAGGCTGAAAGGCAGGCGGTCAATATCACCCAGGATGGCGGCAGCGGCGGGCAGGCTGTAGATGGTATAGGTGGTGCTGCCTACGGTGAGGTGGGTTTTGGCGTTAAAGCTGTTCACAGGGCTTGGGCTCTCCGAGTCGCGACGGGAATCATGGTTAGAGTGTTCCAGCTAAACACCCATCGAGAATGTGAGTAGACCAGCCCACTTTGCTGGAGCTTGGCGTCTGGGATGCGGGTGTTTTTTAGATGGAATACTCTCGGCGTTGCGATCTTATTACATCTGCTGCCCTGCTGTGCTGTAGGCTGTGTTGCCAATCGAGCCCCAAGGAGCAATCTGCTCTAGCGAGTTGGCCCCTTAGAAAATAAACCGCCAAACAGCGATCGCTTTTCGGCCGTGGGCTTAGCTGTAGTCTCAGAGCTGCCAGAGCCGCGCTGGGGGGGCTCGGTCAACGTTACCTTCAGCTGCTGGGCATATTTGAGGGCGACGGCGTTTTTGGGGTTGAGGCGCAGGGCCTGCTTAAAGTGCACCTTGGCCATCCCCGTCAGCTTGCTGAGCAGATAGGCCTGCCCCATCAGGCAGTGGTAGCTGCTGTTTTGCGGATCGATTTTGAGGGCGTCTTTGAGTTCTTGAATGGCCGCCTGAACGTTTTTACCTTTGAGATACTCCTGGGCACGGCTGTAGTGGCGCTCGGCGTACATTAGCCCAGAGGCTGACTTACCATCGACAGGTGAGTCGGTCAGCGGCGCAGGCGAGTTGGGCACTGAGGCGGCGGTCATCAGCCCGGTTCGCTTTTCGCGAATGACCGGTGAGCCCATTTTGCGGCGCAAGTAGACTAGATTTAGCTCGCTCAGCTGTTGGGTGCAGGCCTCAAAATCGGCCACCGACCCGTACTGGCGATCGCATAGCCTGTCAACCGCCTGTTCGTAGAACACGTCAACCTCAGGCTCGGGCACCTCCAGCAGCTTTTTACTCTGCTCGCCAGTGGGTTCGAGCGGCTGATCGCGGCTCAGGCGGCGCACCTTAAAGCGCAGCATGGCCAGCACTTCGTTGCGGCTCTTGTCCTGCTTCAGACGCTGGTAGGCAGGGTTGACTAGCTTGGGCAACACCTGGTCGGCAAACTGACGCAGCTCCGGTGCCACACTGATCAAGGCATCGGGATGGAGCTGTTTAGCTACGGTTCGATAGCGCTTGAGAATACGGCGCTCGTCTGCAGCGACCGATAACCCCAGCAGTGCGTAGGGATCGGTAAAGCGTTTTAGCCACTCAGGGGAGAAGGCAGCGTGGGGCATTCAGGGGCAGAACTAAGGGGCTCTAAGTTATCTTCACGGATTAAGGCTAACCCCATACTAGAATCCGGAGGTCAATGTCGATTCTTTACGCCAGGCTTATACTGGTTTCACAAGCCAGTTCAAAGCTGGTTCAAAGGTTTAAATTTCACGGGCTTCAAAGGTGACGAAGCAATGTTGGCACAGCGTTCCCGTCAAACAGCCGTTTTTCTAGCGTGGGCTGGGGTTTTTACTCCGGTGTCAGGCTTTCATAAGTTTTACCTGGGTCAGCCCTTTTGGGGAGCCCTCTACTTGCTGCTCAGCTGGACACAAATTCCTCGGGTTGCCTGCGCTATCGAGGGCTTTCTGCTGCTGGCTAAATCGCCAGATGCCTTTGGCGCAGTTAATGTTCCCGCCCAAGAAGCTAAGGCTGGCCTCGATCCAAAGCAGATTAATGCCTTGGCAGAAGCCCTGCGAGAGCTGGATACCCTACGCCAGGAAGGGCTGATCTCAGAGCTTGAATTTGAGCAGAAGCGCCGCCTGCTGCTCGATCGGGTAGCCTAGCCAGAGAACACGGCCAAAGAACACGCTCAGAAACATGCAGATATTGGTCGGTAAGTGGGTAGGTACGTTGTGCTGAAGCGTTGGCAAACCCTGAGGGCGCAGCTCGATCCCCTCGCTAGTCGCCTGAGCCAGGACCCAAGCTATCGATTGCGGTCTTACCAGGAGGTAGAGCAGGCCGCCCGCCTAGGGTTTGCCCTTGACGTAAACCGGGCCACGGTAGACGACTGGTTGCGACTGCCGGGGCTATCGATTCGTCAGGCCCAGGGGTTGGTGCGCCTGGGCCAGGCTGGGGTGCAGTTTCACTGTTTAGAGGATGTGGCGGCCGCCCTGGGGGTAGCTTCGGCTCAGCTCGCTCGCCTGGCCCCGGTGCTGTCGTTTTGCTACTACGAAGAGCACAGCGGTGCCCTCCCCAGTCTTAGCCTGAACCAGGCTACTGCGCTTCAGCTCTGTGCGGTGCCGGGAATGCCCGCTGCTTTGGCCCAGGCGGTAGTGCAGGAGCGATCGCGCCGCGGCCCCTACCAAGATCTTGCTGACCTGCAGCGTCGCCTGGGGCTGGCCCCCGATCTGGTGCAAACCCTGATGTATTACCTGCGTCCTTAGCGCCGCCGAAATGTACCCAAAAATGCGGTAGTGTAAGACACATTTTAATGTGGGTAAGCTCTGCAAGTCAGCCTGTGTGATCATTTGCTGATTGTTGATCGCTTGCAGATGTGCTAGATTCTTTCTCAGCTCAATAGCTGTGCTGCCTAATTCAGCTTTTGCTGAAGCGGAGGAACCAACTCTTGGGGCTTATCTCAGGGCGAATCGTATCGCCAGAGAAGGGGATCTCTCACCCCTCGCCCGTCAGCTAACTCCGTCGGCCTTGGGAGAGAACGTACTGGAAGCTTTTTCTAGCGCTATCCGTAGTTCTCCTACGATTGTTAACCCCCTCGATGAAGGCTACTCATCGGAGGGTTTTTGTATATCACCACAACAGGAGACAGGGTATGGAAACCTGGTCTGGGATCACCGCGTCGGTGGTCTTTTTTGGGGTCTTGGCCCTAATTGCTACCGAGCGACTGCACCTGACGATCGCTGCCTTTTTGGGGGCCATGCTGCTGATTTTTCTGCATGTGTTGACCCTCGACCAGGCGATCGCCTACATCGGCAAAAGTCATGCCACCCTGGCCCTATTTTTTGGGGTGATGGTAATGGTGCGTGCCTTTGAGCCCACCAAAATTTTTGAGTACTTGGCCACCCAGATAGTGATCATGGCGCGAGGGGAGGGCAAGCGCCTGCTGCTGGGCATTGTGGCCATTACCACCCCGGTTTGCGCCATGCTGCCCAACGCTACCACGGTAATGCTGCTGGCTCCGCTGATTCCGCCCATGGCGGCAGAACTCAACGTTAATTTTGTGCCGCTGCTGATTTTGATGGTGTTCACGGCCAATAGTGCCGGTCTGCTGACTATTGTGGGCGACCCGGCCACCTTTATTGTGGGCAGCTCGATCAATATGTCTTTTTTAGACTACGTGATGAAGCTCAGCCTGGGGGGCGTCATTGCTGTGGGCACCATCGTGGTCATGCTGCCCGTTCTCTTTCCCAGCACCTGGAACAAGAAGCTGGCTGACCTCGACCACCTGCCCCACCCGGTGATCAACCACCCCCGGATGCTGGCTCTAGGCGGTGTAATTGTGGCCCTGGTGCTGGGACTGTTTGTGGTGGGCGAGAGCTTACCTGTGCCTATTTCGCCTGCGGCGATCGCGCTGTTGGGTGCCGCCCTCTGTCTGCTGCTCACTCACCACAGCGGCATTGACACCGTGCAAAACATTCTGCGCGATGTCGACTGGAGTACGCTGGTTTTCTTCATGAGCGTGTTTGTACTGATCGGCGGCCTGCAGGAGACCGGCGTAATTAGTTCGGCCTCGGGCTTGTTGGGGGTCGTGATTGGTCAAAACATTGCCTTAGGGGCTATGCTGCTGCTGTTTGTAACCGGCATTCTCTCAAGCCTGATTCCCAACATCCCCCTGGTGGTGGCAATGGTGCCCCTGCTGAAGGAATACCTGGTGAATGTGAACCTGGCGGGGCCAGAGCTGCTGTCGCCCGACTTTGCCGGGCAAATTCCACCGGAAATTTTACCGCTGTTTGCGGCAATGATGTTTGGGGCCACCCTGGGGGGTAATGGCACCCTGGTGGGTGCTTCGTCAAACATTGTGGCGGCAGGCATTGCCGAGCAGCACGGCAAACCCATCTCTTTTCGGTTGTTTTTGAATTACGGCCTGCCGCTGATGGCGCTGCAGCTCATGGTCATTAGCGTCTACGTCGGAATTCGGTTTTTGCTGTAGGCGGACCGGCATCGCCCCCACCCCAATCCGTCATGCCCTAGAGCAATTTTCTAGGACTGTGCTGGGGTTTCATTCAAAAGACTGGGGACTAGAAGATTGGGACACGCATTCCCGTCGCCAGGGCTCCGGCGATCGCGGCCGAAACGGCAGTTGTAAGCGCTGTCATTGACAACCACCACGCGGCGGCGGCCGCCGCTTTGCGGGTATTGTTCAGGCGTTCTTGAGCCTGGGCTTTGACAGCATGTGTGCGAGCCTGTAGCCCTTGCTCAAACTGCTCTACCTGCTGCATCACCTGACTTTTCAACCCCTGGGTTTGAGGGATCAAATCGTCCTCCACCCACTGCTGCGGTTGATTGATCAGATCCTGGGCGGTCGAGCGTACGCTGCCAACCAGTTGCTCGACGGGCCGATCGGTAAACTTACCTAACGGCAGGCGATCGAGGAGTGTATCCCAGTCGATCTGGCTGAGCTGATGTAGAACCACCAGGGTCGCCGCTGTGGAAAAAGTTAGGCCTTCAGACACATGTTTCTGAAGCATGGCTTCCGGTTCAACGTTGGCTAAGAACTGATGGTCAAGCTTACGCACAGCTTCTGTAACGTAGGCTGTAATAGCCTGAAAAACTTCTGGGGAGGATGAGGGGTCTGCTTCAGGCTGTTCCTGTACAAATACCGCCTCCGGTGGGGTGGTGAGCTGCTGCCAGGCTGTTTCAACGGCTTGCAAAATCTGCCGACGCTGCTGCTTGCTTATCGCTTTACGTTTTTTCAGCACCGCTTTTAACTGAGTTTGGTCTAAATTTAGTTGTTTAGCTGAAAAGCTAGATTTTTCCAGCGCCTCCTCTAACAACGCGTTTAATTTGTAGTGAACGCGCTCTGGTGTCAGCTGTTTTGAACTGGCGTGACGTAGGTACAGCTCTAGCTCTTGCTTTAACTGTAGATTTACGTCCTCAAGGGCTGGCTTAGATCGCTGGAGGGAGTCATCAACCTCTAAACGATCGGAAGGATCGCCCACGGGTTGGCTAGGCAACAGTTCGAGAGCAACAGGGCTCAAGGCTTGCTGAATTTCCTGCTGAACTATCTCAACTATTTCCTCCTGAGACAGCGGGGTATTGTTCTCGTTTTGAAAGGGGGCAGCGACAGCGGCTAGCAACTGGCGCAGCCCGCCTGTAGTTGTACTTAAAATGGCATCGAGCACCTTGCCAACTGCGACCGAACTGGCCCAAGTCAGGGCTAATCCGTAGGCTGACCAGATCACTATCCCCGCGATCGCTCCTAAAACAGGGTCGTCTAGTCGGCTAAATTTTGCCGCCAAAAAACAAGCGCTAAACAGCACTCCATTTGTGCTCAGAAGTAGTCCCATACCAACCCAAAAACCCGCATACCTGGAGTTTTTGGGGCCGGTTTTGGCAATGCCGTGCCGATTTTCGACAGATTTTGCCGTAGGCGTCAGGGCCGGATCTGCCGATGGAGAAAGCCGAAAACCCAAGGCTGTGACGCCAATGGCAAAACCAAAACAAGCCAGCAGTAAATGAAAGGCAAATGCCGTGAGCAGGCCAATTAATAATGCCGTTAGCAGTGTACTCCCCACAGCGTACCTATCCTGTTACTTACTCTTTTTGTTTTTCCTACCTTTCTTGCCCTTTTTCCCTTTTTTTCCATTTCGCTGAAAAGGGGTTGAGCCAGCATTGGCCAGAATTGATTTCACCTGGCTAACGGCCTCATTGATAACTACAGCTACGGCTTCCTGGGTAGCACTAGCGCTATCCTGGCCCGCCTCGACGGTGTTGCCTACCACGTGTCGCGTTTTGTCTGCCGTGGCCTGAGTGCCCGCGATCGCATTCTCGATCTGACTAACGACAAAGTCTCGCGTTTGGTCAGTTCCCTCTTCAGCGTCGTCGATCAAATCGTCAACCTGATCTTGAGCAATACCTGCCGTTACAGCCGTTTTTTCTTTAGCATTTCCAAAGCCTCGCTCGACTTTATCTCCTACCGCGGATCGACCGTTAGCTACGGTACTTACTACCGCGCCAAGCGCATCCGATGCTGGTGAGGCAGTGTCAGCGATCGCATCCTTGACTCCACCAACAATATTTTTAATTGAATCGTTGACAGGATTCAGCTGATTTTGAAGCGTCTTTTGAGGGTTTGATTGAGCGGCCGATTTAGATATTTTGTCAATAGCAACCTGTGAAACTTCGGCAACCACAGCCGCTGCTACTGCCGCTCCCAGTTCTCGCGGGCTCATTCCCAAAACCGTGGTATCGCCTTGGGAATTTTTGCCCTCTGACTGATTAGATTTGGCTTTCTTTTTGCTCTTCTTCTTCGACCCCATTGTTTAACCTCTCGTTTTCGACTGATAAGACAAATTTGTTTAGGGGCAACTACCCAGACAATCGCATTTTCGGGCAGGCCATTGGCGTACCGCCCTGGCTTTAGCTTTTGCACCAGAGCCTTTCACCTTAACGGCGGCTTAATCTGAATGCGTCTGCTAGGAGAGAGAGATGCGCCCCAGCAACGGTCAAGCCGAGGTTTGAATCAATCACTCATGTGGTTAGCAAGGCACCCTCAACGATAACAACAGCCATAGCTCTTCCCCGATTGAAGTCGTTGGTGAAGCCGCCCCAAAGGGGCTAGGGACGGCTATTTATTTTTAAGGGCAAGTCCAGCTCAGCATCTGAAGTTTTCCTACCGGCAAAGCTTCACTGGCTGGACTTAAATTAGGTTTGAAATCCTGCTCTGGCCCAGGTGGTACGCTTAAGGCATATTTTTCTTCGGGGCCGATCTAATGCGCGTAGAAGCTTGCTGCCAGGCCCTGCTTGAGCACCTGTTGCCCGAACTCGACCCCCAGCGGCAGGGCCTTTGTATCGATGTTGGGGTGGGTACCTTTGCCTTTTACTGTGAGCTATTTGCTCGACTGGGGTTTGCCACCGCAGCGGTGGAGCCTTCCCCAACCGACAAACTGCGGGTCGTTTGTGGGCAGTACCCAATTCAGCTAATTGAGCAGTGCCTATCGGACCAGGTGGGCACCCAAACCCTGCACATGGGCCAGTTTGCCAACCTGGCCAACAGCAACTTTAGCTCGCTGGCGGCCGACTGGTTTGGGGCTTCGACCATCACTCGCTCAGTGCCTACCCTAGATCTTGCCGCGCTGCTTGAGCAAGTGGCCGCTACCCGCATCACCGCCTTTAAGCTCGATGTTGAAGGGTGGGAGCCGGTGGTAATTCAGCAGTTTGCCGACCTGCCCGCCGAGCTACTGCCCCAGGCGGTTATGTTTGAGTACGGTGGCGGCAGCAGCCGTGCCCTAGGAGAAAAAGGCTGGTCGCCCAGGTTTTTTGAGGGTACTATGACTTGCCTAAAAACCCTGCAGCAGCTAGGGTACGACTTCAGCATTATGGTTGACTACGCCTCGGGTACTCAGGCCAAGGTGTTTGACCTGCAGTCCTTAGATTTAGCTCGTGAGTCACCTTTCTACGCCAACGGGGTCTATGGCAATATTCTCTGCTTCTACCGCCAGCGCTTTTCGATCGCAACCATACATAAGGTCTGTGCTCCCTACGGCGGCGGCTTGGCTAACTGGCTAATCAGCAAAATTGTGTCCTAAACGCCAGCCCTGGGGCAGCGCTACTGCCCCAGCCCGTCGGGAACCTGCTTGTCGTCGTAGTAGTTCCACAGAGAGGCCACCGGTTCTTCCGCTTCCAGGTTAGTGCCTGTTGGGCTGGTGCTAACTGGGCTGGTGCTGACTGGGGCATCGGCGGCGGCGACTAGAAAGGCGTTGGGATCGGCCTGATAGGCGGCCAGCAGGGCTTTTTCTTCGTGGGAAAGATCAGGGGAACTATCCTGCTCCATTTCTAGAAAGGTAGTTTCTACCAGCTCCATTTGCTCTTCAGCTACGCTGAGTTCGTGGTGGGTCTCGCCGTTGAGCAGCTGCTCTAGGGGCTGCAGCTCGGCCACGTGGCTAGAGAGAGCCTGCAGCCGATCTTCGTAGGTTTTAGTCAATTGCTGCAGCTCCTGCAGGTGCTGGGTGGCCTGCTGGTCTAGGCGGGCCTGGAGAATGGCTTTTTCGGTTTCTACGGCTTTGAGTTTGGTCTGGTGATCTTTGAGCGCCTTAAGCAGGGGTACGACCTGCCCTTTCAAGGTCATGTGATCGACATCGAGCTGGTGAAACCGCTCAGACAGGCTGACGTAGGCGCGGCACAGGCGAGTGTAGCGCTCCACCATCTGATTGACGTGCTGAAAGTTTCTCACTGCCGTCTCCAGGCGATCGGTGGCCATAGCAACATCCTGTCCGTAGGAGTTAGGGGAGCCAGAACGAACCTCCCCCACCATTCTGGAAAAGGAGCCGCACTGATAAGTAGCCTCTTAACTACCACGGTTGTCCCTAAAATTTCAAGCCTTAGCAGATACATTGACGCTAAAAATTTAGCGACTGGGTCAAGTCGCTAAATATACTTGCCCGAGCTGGTTGTTTTTCAGAAGCGGTTTTAGTTAATGTGTCAGAATGATTGGGTTACTACCAGCCCATTTTTGCCCCCCCACTGGCAGTGCTGTGCGTACCTACAAAAGCCAGAAGATCGACCAGAACGCTGACTACCCCTGCCCCTGTCGCCGGAATGGCTGCATCAAGCCCATTACCCTGACCGAGGCCTTTGGCTGCGATCGCTGCCAGCAAATTTTTGTTGTCCAAGACGACGGCTACGTAATTGAGCAGCTCTCCACCCACTATCCCTACAAGCGGATCTGGCGGTGGACAGGGCAGCAGTGGCGGCTAGATCGCTCTTCCCTCGGCGTTAGTTACTTGCCCCTGGTGGTGCTGGCGGCCTTTGGGGTAATGGTTTTCTTTTTGCTGCTGGCTACCCTGCAAACCCCTGATGGTGCCCAGTCTATAGCGCGGTTGCTGACCACCCTGGCCGTATCGCTGGCGGTGGTGAGCATGTTTTGGCTAGCCTCACGGCGTTAGCACTATGGTGGAATTAGCGACCCAAGCAGACTTTAGCGCCGCAGTCGAGCAGGTGCGCCAGGCCAGCCACGTTTTGGTTGCAGCTGGGGCAGAAACCCAAAGCCGCCTGCTCGAGGTTGTGGCCAGCACCATTGAGGCCAGCCTCGACGATATTCTCGAAGCCAATACCCTCGATCTCGAAGCCAGCCTTGACATGGCCGTACCAGAGCGGGTGTTGGACTGGCTCAAACTCACCCCCGAACGACTGCAAACCACCGCTAAGATTTTGCGACGATTGGCCTACCTCGGCGATCCGCGCGGGCTGTTGCACCCTGCTCCCAGCCGCCTGAGCAAGGCCGTAGCAGGCTACGGTCAGGTGGTGCCCCTGGGCGTGGTTGCCCTGGTCTACGAGGCGTTCCCAGAGCTGGCGGCGATCGCGGCGGGGTTGAGCCTGCGCACGGGTAACGGCCTCATTCTCAAGGGCAGCAACGAAGCTAGCCAGACTAACCAGGTAATTTTGCAGGCTCTGCACCAGGCGCTCGACCAGGTGGGCCTGCCTCAGCACTGCATTCTCTCCCTCACCGAGGAGCAGGGAGATGTGGCCCGCTCCTGGCTGCTGCAAGATCTCGGCGTAGATCTGATTATTCCCTACGGGCGACCGGGGCTGGTGCAGCAGGTTGTGCGCCAGGCCGGGGTGCCGGTGCTGCCGACGGCTATGGGCAACTGCTACCTCTACTGGTCGGCCTCGGGCCAGCTCGACACGGTAACCCACATGATTTTAGACAGCCACCGGGGCGAGCCCGACGCCGTCAATGCGATCGAAAAGGTGCTGGTGCATCGGGGCTGTAGCCCGTCGGCCCTGGCTCAACTCTGTCACACCCTGTGGGATCACGACTTTGAGGTGCTAGCTGACGAGGCCCTGCTGGCCGATCTACCCAACGTTAAACCAGCTACCGCCGCCGACTGGAGCCGCCCCTTTTTAGGTAAAACCGTTGCCTTTGGCTCAGTTGAGAATGTCCAAACCGCTGTCGCCCTAATCAATCGCCACAGCAGTGGTCACGCCAACGCCATTGCCACCGAAGCCTACGCCGAGGGCAGCCGCTTTACCCAGCTGGCCACCAGCGCAGTGGTCTACGTCAACACCTCTCCTCGCTTTGTGCGCAACCCGGCCCAGGCCGCCGCGATCGCCCTGGGTATGACGGCCCAGCGGGGCCGCTGTAGTGGGTTTGTGGGCCTGAGCGCTCTACTCACCACCAAGCACATTTTGCAGGGCCTAGAGTAGTTTGTGAACGTTGTTGACCGGGCTATATTAACCAGGCCATGATTGGTGCTCTGATGTTTAGCGCTTGATTGATACAGCCTAGCCGCCTACAACTTTAACCGGAGAGCGTTAATTTCATCGGCAATATACTTGCCAACGGTTTTTCCAGAACACTTGGTCTCCCACCAGTCTAGCGTTTGCTGGTGGAGCGACTGTAGCAGCATTGGGTTGTTGAGCAGTTTGGTCAACACCGGCTCTAAATTTTGCCAGCTGCCAATTTGAATGATGGGGGCACCATTGTAAAACCAGCGAGACGGCAGCGATTCCACAATAATGACACAGCCGTAGCGCATGGCCTCAAACAGTCGGTAGGTTTCTAGGGTAGTCCCCCTTGGGGCCAAACAAATTTTGGCATTCATCAAGTCTTGACTGTAGGTACTCTGCGGTGTGTAATTGGCCCCAGCAAAACCAGCTACAAGCGTTAGATGAACTTGGAACTCAGGGTTATTGTCCTTAAACCTTTTCAGGTTGGCAACCATTTCCTCGCGAGAATGGGCTTTTGGAGTTTTAGACCAGTACCGCAGTGACCAGACCGGATACTGATGCTGAACGACACTGCCGTCAAAAAACACGTCGCAAGTACGGTCTTGAACGGGCTTGATGGGCAGGTTTTCAGAATTAAAATACCCTGGCGGAATGTCGTAGATAGGAACTATCTTGCTTCTCCCTAAAAGCAAGGACTTAATTTTCTTGAGCCTGTATCTAATTTTTTTGGCAAAGCGATGAGCGAAGTTCTTGGTCGATTGCCCCAGCACCAAAAATTTGAAGTAGGATGGCTTCAAAAGGGGCCGATAAAGATTTAGCTGCTCCCGGATCTGACGAGTTCCGTAGCACTTAAATACCCCGCCAACCTTGTCAACATAGTCTGGGATTCGGTAAAACTCATCGCCCAGGATTAAAACAAAAACATTCTCACCATAGGAAGGCATTTCCTTCATCTCAGTCATGGTGACGTAAAAAATTAAACCCTGGTTGGGCAAAGCTCTATCAACAGCCTGCAGCACCTGCCCAAAATAGTCAACAAAGCCACAGTTGTCAGGTTCAGGGTCATAAATATTCCAGGGTACCAATTTTTTGTCGACGTACATAAAAAACTGATTGGTACTCGAACCAAGTAGATGGTCAAGCCCTATGGTTGTCTCTTTTAAGATGTATTGATCTGAGCGTTTTCTTAACATAATTTTCACTCGGAGATTTTTATGCAGCCAGCGAATTTTTACCGTTTTTATCTAAACTCAATCAAGTTAAGATGTGGAGTTCGCTGATGCGAACAATTCAAAGCCCAGACTAGGTTTAACCTACAACTATTAAAAAGCCAGTTGACTATCGCAAGTCTTACCGCCCATTTCAACAGCTCGAGACGCTACAGGGTAATACCTCTACGAGATGCTCAGTTATGAACTGAGGCGCTGCAAGCCGAATCTAGTATTACTTAATCGTTTGCCGATTGGTCTTGCTGTACTTGTCATTTCGCCAAACCTTTTCAAGCATGAAAGTTATTCCTTTGAAAATTTGAAAGCTCTACTCTGAGTTTAGATACCCCTTTGGTTAAACTTTTGATATTCAACATGCGGCTAGACTATATAAATATTTATGATTTTGAACGCCCAGGTTTTTTATCACTTGAAGCTTAGGAACTCCGAAATCGACAATGCTTGGGCACACGTAATCGGTTAAAAGCCGAGTAGACCTGCTCTAAGCAAAAACTTTGAAGACAAGGTCAAGCTCTTAACAAAAATTAGTGCGTGCGCTGCACGGGTAGACGGCTGTCCTATGAAATTAAACTGTGATTAAACCGAAGTTAAACTTGAGTGTTTGGATTCTATGCCCAAAAAAAACGGCTAGTAACTTTTCTGGACTTGGCTTCTTGTTCTATTTAATCAACTGTCCTGTTTTATTAAAATGGCGTAAACTTGCTTACTGACGCTGAAAAATAGTGCATCTAGCAATCCTGTGTGAATTGCGAAAATGCGTAGGGCAGGCGAGACGCCTGCATGGTCGAGATGCCTGCCCTACCTTTACAAACTAGCTTGGATTGCCTTATACCAATCATCTATGCCACTAGCGCGGCACCCTCAACGATAAAAACAGCCATAGCCGTTCTCTGAGCGAAGTCAATGGGGACGGCCGATTTCAGGGCAGCTTCAGCTTAAGACCTGTCGTTACACCGTCTGCAGAAATTTCTGGCGAACTCAAATTGGGGTTGGTTCCACAAAAGCGTCTTGTGTGCTGCAGTTAAAGCTCGGCAGCAGTTGTTGTCGCCCGCAAAGAAGTGTACCTAGGGCGCGATCGCCTGCCCCAGGCGGTCAATGGCGCGATCGCCGCCAAAGCGCTGGGCAATAATGTCGTCGTAGGTATCGGCGATGGTCACCACCGAAAGAATACAGGTCTGTAGCTCCATCAAATCCATGTTTTCGCCGCCGAGCACGCTTTCGGCAAACAGCACCTGGTTGGCCTCGTCGAGGTGAAAAGCCCCAAACCGCATGCGGCGGTTTTCGGTGAGCAAAAAGTGCATGAGCTGATCGTCGATGGTGCTGCCGATGGTGACGCAGCTGGTGGCCCGCACCGTCGCCAGGTCAGCTTTTTCCCACGGGTGCACCTCCCAGGGCAGTACCTCAATTTCGACTAGGGTCGAGCCGTAGAGCACGTCAAACCGGGGAATATCGGAGTAGGCCCGCAGGCTGTCTTTAAATAGGGTAGCGGTTTGTAGGTAGTCGGCGACTTTGGTGTAGGTAAGCGCCTGAACGGTGCTGGCAAAGGAGATGGGCATGGGGAGGGAGAGGGTGGATGGGTGGGAGGGTAGATGGGCGGGTAGGGTCGCAGGGTGGGCAGCGCCCAGCATTGCCTCTGGGTGGAGCAACCCGCTTTCCGCCAGCCCCTACAGGATGAACATCTTTTGGTCGAGGGATTTGGGTGCGTGGGAATCGGCAAACTGCTGCGGGCTTTCGTCAGACTCTAGCCGCCCGTCGACCAGGTTGATGATGCGATCGGCCACGTCGAGAATGCGGTTGTCGTGGGTGACCATGAGAATGGTGCAGCCTTTCTCTTTGGCCAAGTGCTGCATCAGCGTCACCACGTCGCGGCCCGACTGTTTGTCGAGGGCGGCGGTGGGTTCGTCAGCGAGGATAAGCTGGGGCTGGTTGACCAGGGCGCGGGCGATCGCCACCCGCTGCTTTTGCCCACCGCTCAGGGCCGCTGGCTTGTAGTCGGCCCGCTCGGCCAGCCCCACCTGGCTGAGAATATCGACCGCCTGCTGGCGCTTGCCGCGAAAGTTGCCGGTCAGCTCCACCGCCATTTCGACGTTTTGGGCGGCCGTCAGCGACTCAAACAGGTTGTGGGCTTGAAAGATAAAGCCAATGTTGCGGCGAATCTCGACTAGCTGGCGGTTGCCCAGGCCCACCAGTTCTTGCCCCAGCACTCGCAGGCTGCCGTCGGTAGCCGATCGCAGCGCCCCGATTAGCGTCAGCAGCGTGGTTTTGCCCGAGCCAGACGGGCCGGTCATGATCACAATCTGACCGGGGTGCAGATCGAGGCTGATGTCGTAGAGTACCTGCTTGCGCAGGTCGCCTCGGCCAAAGAAATAGTTGAGGTGGCGCACCTGAATTGACGCCTCGGCGGCAGGCGGCAGACCAGAGGTCGTGGAACTGGAACGGGGTGCAGTCATAGCCCAAATACCTCCGCTGGGTCAGTGCGCTGCACCTTGCGTACCGCAATGGCACCGGAAATCAGGCACATAATAAAGGTCATCATGTAAATGTTAACGACTCGCCGCA
The DNA here is from genome assembly GCF_015207525.1 of Nodosilinea sp. LEGE 06152. Lineage (GTDB taxonomy): Bacteria > Cyanobacteriota > Cyanobacteriia > Phormidesmidales > Phormidesmidaceae > Nodosilinea. Next base: position 56,947 of record NZ_JADEWR010000009.1, on the reverse strand, counting down.
GGGTCAGCTGAAACAGCAGCCCGGTCACGGCAGCCCCCAGGTTGTAGAACAGCGCGCTGATCAGTAAACCAGGAATAAACCCCAGCACCGATAAAATAACCGCTTCTTGAATTACGACCCCAAACAGGTAGGCGTTGTCGTAGCCGATCGCCTTGAGGGTGGCGTACTCCGACCAGTGGTCGGCCACGTCGGTGTAGAGAATTTGGTAGACCAAGATAATGCCCACCACAAAGCCCATGGTGGTGAGCAGCGAGAAGACAAAGCCAATGTTGGTGTTCTCTTCCCAGTAGGTGCGCTCGCGGGCGATAAAGCCCTCGGGTCCGTTCATGGGCAGCACCAGCACATCCTGGGGCAGGCCGTCGCGTAACGCTTGTACCAGGGTGTCAATGTTGGTGCCGGGAGTAATACGGAGTAGCCCAATGTCGGCGGTGGCAAAGCTGCGCTCCTCTTCTTCGGGGCCGCGATTGGCAAAAAAGCGCAGAAAATTCTGGTCGCTCATGATCAAGTTGCCGTTGCCCGAGGCAAAGTCAGTGCCCAGGCTAAAGGTTCCCACCACGCGAATCTCGCGATCGGCGAGTTCGGTAATGACCCCGGTTTCGCGGGGGCCGACCTCAGCGCGCGATCGCTCGTCGATCATGGCCGTATTTGGCAGCCGCAGCTCCTGCTGCCGGGCCAGCACCTCGGCCATGGGCAGCACCGGGTCGGAGGGGTTGTAGGCAATTACTCGCACGGGGCGGGTTTTGCGCGTGTCGGGGTTTTTCCAGCGGGCATCGCTGATATAGATGGCGTAGGCTCCCTCCACGCCGTCGAAGGCCTGGGCCTGGTACAGACGGCGGCGGGCAAAGGCGCGCGGCACAAACATGTTTTCTTTAAGCCGGTTGATGATCACAATGTCACCGTTGAGCCGACTGAGCAGCTGGGTCTGGCTGTCGTAGAGGGCGTTTTTGAAGCCCGTGAACAAAAACATTAGCAGCACTGCAAAGGCCACCCCGGCCATAGAGGTGAGGAACTTCTTGCGATCGTGAATCAGATTGAGGAGAGCGAGGGGGGTGCGGCGCATAGGGTAGTGAGGTGGCGGTAGGGTGGGCAGTGCCCACCATTGATCTCTAGGACCGAATGGATTGTTGGCTGGGTGGTGCTGGCTGATTAAGCAGGGGTGGGTGGTGGGCAGTGCTCACCCTACTGGGAGGCTGCGCCCCCGCCAGCCGAGGGCAATCGAAGAGCATGGGGCTAGCAACCCCAGAGATTGGCTGATCCACGGCGGGAAACAGCATCGGCAGAAAACGTTGGGTCATGCGAGTTATTCTGAGTGACTGGGTGAATGGATGGTCTTTTGGCACAAGGCGATGCCTCAGACAGTGGTTGCATGCCAGACAGCCACATGCCAAACCGGCTGCATCCCAGTTCCAGGCTCTAGATTTTTTGATGTAAGCGGTCATGCAAATACCTCCGCTGGGTCAGCGGTAACGGCTTTGCGCACCGAAATCAGCCCTGAGAGTGCGCACATAGAAACGGTGAGCATAAACACAAACACCACGCGAAACAGAGTCATCTGCATAGGCAGGGTGCCTGAGGTGGCGTTGTAGGCCAGTTCATAGAGCCCCAGGGCCAGGGCAAGACCGGGTACATAGCCCATCAGAGCCAGCAAAATGGCTTCCTGAATTACGGTTTTGAACAGATAGCCGCCGCCGTAGCCGATCGCCTTCAAAGTGGCGTACTCGCGCAGGTGGTCGCGAATGTCGGTGTAGAGAATCTGGTAGACAATCACGGTGCCCACCACAAAGGAGACCACCACCCCCAGGCCGAAAATAAAGCCAATAGATGTGGTTTGAATCCAAAACTGGCTCTCTTTGAGGATGATTTCGGGCTTGGTGTAAACCTCTACATCGGCGGGGAGTTGATCCTGCAGGGCCGCTTTGACGCGTTGGGCATCGGCCCCTGGCTCCAGCAGCACTAGCCCCAGGTTGACCTGGTCGAGCGGTCGCGGGTTGAAGTAGCGGCGAAAGTTTTGATCGCTCATGATCAGGGTGCCGTCGGCGGCAAAACCGCCCCCCAGGTCGTACTGGCCGACGATGGTAATGCGGCGGCGATCGGCCTCGGTCTCAAGGCCCACGGTTTGGGGGCCAAACTCGGGCCGCGATCGCCGGTCAATAAAGGCGCTATTGGGCTGCTGCAAGGCTCGTCTGCCCTCGGCGGTATTTAGCTCCGGCATCAGAAATACCGGGTCGCTGGGGTTGAAGGCGTAGACAAACAGCGCCCGACTTAGGCTGGTCTCGGGGTTTTTCCAGAGCGCGTACTCGGCGTAGAGGGGCATGGTCTGCCGCACCCCCTCGATACCTGCTGCCTGGTACAGCCGCTCGCGAGGAAACGCCTTGGTGGAGCTAATTTCTAGTGACTGCGGGGAAATTAAAAAAATGTCCCCGTTGAACTCGTCATAGAAATTGGTAGTGGTGCTGACCAACGCCCCCAGAAAACCCAGGTTCATAAACATCAGCAGCACCGCAAAGGTAACCCCGGCCACGGCCACGAGTAATCGGGGGCGATCATGGCGCAGGTTGTACCAGGCCAGGGGAATACGGGGCAGGGAGGGAAATTTCATCGCCGCCTCCTAGGATTCAATGTCGATGGCGACATCCACCTGCAGGTTGGTGAGCGCCGCTACCGCCTCGCTCTGGTCAACCGCTACCCGCACTTCCACCACGCGGGCATCGGCATTGGCGGCGGGGTCGTCGTCGAGCACGTCGTTTTTGGCAATTTGCAGGCCAATTTCGCTGACGGTGCCGGTCAGGGTTTCGCTAAACGCGCCGTTGCGGCTAGTAATGGTGACAGGCTGGCCCAGCTCCACTAGGCCAATGTCGGTCTCGTAGACCTCGGCCACTACCACCATTTGGCGGGTGTCACCGAGGGCCAAAATGGGGCCATCGGCCGGCGCTACGGCCTCGCCAGGGTAGGCAAAGATGTCGAGTACCTGCCCAGCCTGGGGCGATCGCACAATTGTACGGGCCAGCTGAGCTTCCGCTAGGGCCAAACTCTGGGCGGCGGAGTCGACCTGGCTGGCCACCTCGGCGCGGGTACTGGTGGCCCGAGCTGAAACCACCTGGGCCTGGGCGTTTCTAATGTCGCTGAGGCGGGCTTGCTCGAGCCGCTGTTTGGTCGCCTGGGCGTTGCCCAGATCGGCGCGCAGGCTATTTACGGTAGCCTGCTGCCGATCGAGTTCCTGGCGCGAGATCGCCCCCGATGCATTCAGTTCTTGAAACCGGGCCAAATCAATTTCGGCCACATCCAGCTCGGCCTGAAGGCTTTCTACGGCGGATTGCTGGGCGGCGATCGCCGCCTGCTGCGGCCCGTCGATCTGCCCGACCCGAGTGCTGGCCTCCTGCACCTGAGAGTTGCCCAGGGTCGTTTCGGCGGCGAGCTGGGCGCGGGCCTCGGCCAGCTGACTGGCGGCTACGTCGCGCTCGGCCCGGCGTACATCGTAGGTGTCGAGGTAGGCAAGAACCTGGCCCTGCTCCACGCGATCGCCCTTCTGCACCTCCAGGCGATCGATGCGACCGGCTTCGGCCGTGGCTACATCAATAACGCGACTGGCAGGCTCAATCCGTCCCAAAGCGACTACCTTGACTTGACGAGGCGGCGGCAGCTCGGCCTGCTCACGGGCGGCCTGCCGGGTTTGCAAAACGTTGCGCACGGCCAGGGTAGACCCAACTCCCACCACCAGCAGAGCCGTAATCAATAGCCAAAAGCCCGGTTTTTTCCAAGGCTGAGTCGAATGGGCAGACATAGAGAGCAGCCGATAACTGCCTTGAATTTAACTGAACGGTGTAGTTTAGTCAATGCCTCAAGGTTTAGCTTTTTCTGCCCTCTAGTCGTCGCTACAGGGTTTAGAAAATTCCTCGCAGTGGTCCGTTGGCAGTGGCTATAGGCTAGACCACTACCCCAGTTTTGCGGTTAGTCGTTGAACAGTCTTAGACGAACTGGCCAAAGCCATCAACCAGGCATCGGGCAGCCCAAAAAATGTCTCCTGTTTTTTCGCTGCAGAGGGACAGGCGCGGGTGGCCCCACGCCGGGTGGTGGGGCAGTGCCTCCCGCTTCGTATTTGTCTGCAGCACGGTGGCTAGCGCTAGACCAGGGCCATGCCCCAATCAAGGGTTGCCCTCATCAGGGACTAACAGAGGCGTCACCAGGCGGAGGTTGGGTGGCAGCAGGATCGGTGGACAGGCCAGCGGGTGCAGCCGTGGTCGTGACAGCGGGCAGGGCCACAGGTGCGGCAGGAGGCGCGGCAGCAGGCGCAGCCGTGGGCGGAGCCGCTGGTGCCTCGGGGAGGGGATTGACCACACCGGGCGGGGCATCGTTGTAGCGTCGCAGTTCTTCTACCGGAGAAAGCGAGTTGAGTGGGCCATCCTCTACCCCCTGGGGGCTAGAGACGGGAGCAATATCGGAAATCAGGGCGGGGTCTAAAATCGAGCCTTCCTGCACAAATGGGGCCTGCTGCGCTAGGGCTTCCATTAAATTGGGACGCAGGGCAGACAGCGGTTCGCCCGCAGGGGGTCGGTAGGTGGGGTCGCCTAGCTTTAGATCCGCCATCAAATCACTGGTTTGGTAAAACTCCAGCAGGTCGAATTCAACAATTTGCAGGTTCGCTCCGTTGACGAACGCCATCTGACCGCCGTAGAGCGCAAACTCTTGCCCGGTGCTGGTATCGGTCACTAGCACTGGACCGGTGGGGGCAGTGGCTAGCGCCATGACCAGCGTTAGCTGCCGAGAGGGAACGTAGCGCACCACGACGGCGGTGCTGTTGAGCCCCACAGTGGCATTGGCCGTTTGAACGGTGGTACGGCCTTGTCCGGGCGGTACAAAGACCGCCGCCGTGCCCCGACTGAGGTATAAATTACGGGTATCTGGCCAAAAGCGCAGGCTGGCCTGCTCGCCCAGTCGGGTTAGTGACCCATCGTTGAACAGTGCCTCGGCCCTAGCCATGGTGCTAGTGCTGAGGGTTTCGCCGGGACAAAAGCAGTCGGCAACGGCGGCTGGGCGAGCCACTCCGCCAGCCGAGAGCAAGCTTACCTGATTGGTACTACTGCTCAATTTGGCCCAGGTCCAGGGTACCTCTGCCAGTGCTGGGGATGCGATCGCAACACTGCCGACCGTTGCCAGCAACATTGCCAAAAAATTGTCGGTACGGAAAACCATAGCGGTGAAAAGTGACCACGAATTACAGCAGGGCTACAGCCTTGAGGTAGATGCGGCCGAGATGTCCTGGCCCTTAAATGGCCAAGGGGTATGGGTAGAATACCCCAGCACTGGCGGTATGGCTCTAGGGGCAACGCCCATAGCTGGAGGGAGGCAGCACCACCGAGGACACGTTTAATAGGGCACATTGCATACTGACCTCTATGGTAAGTTTCGGGCAGCGGCATTTTGCTCCAATTCATAAATCTTGTGCCCCGATTGATTAAATATTCGGTGAATATAGGTTTTAGTTTCAGGAATCTTCAGCCAGATCAGTGATTCTTCTGGTGACAATGCAACCCACGTTTCTCTAGGCAGACTCCATTGGTTAAGCGGCACCCCCCCCTTCAACTGGCGCTAGTGAGCTTCGGCCTGCTCTGTGGAGCCATGCCAAGCTATGCCCACCCCGATCTGCCCAGCGGTGCAGCCGCTAATCTAGCGGATAGGCAGCCAGCGGTTGCCCAGGCTGATGCCGGTAGTCTTGGCGATCGCGCCACCCCTGCGGCACATTGGGCCAGCGCCTCCACCCCAGCCGCTTTGCCCACCCCGTCCGCTGGCGAGGTGGCCCAGGGTGGCGACTACCCCTGGGAGGCCATTTCTTCCCCAGCCCATCCTCAGCCCGACCTGGCCGCCGCTGCCCTTCCCCCTGCAGCGGTTGCAAGTTTTGCCCCAGGGGCGATCGCGGCCGACCCCGSGTNTAGNCRCYARCSNCCKWSCTGMMSACMRMTRCKRMSCKRGMKSCRYYGCCSCMCSAYCSRKYGYSKGKCNCWCCYGCSMMTRKCCCYSTSSAGCNGRMMMARSMGGASAMMKWYTYTGRGCTGCCCCAGGACCCAGAACTGGGAGTCATTCAGGTGCGGAGCCTGCTCGAAGACAACGACCTAGGTATTTTACGCATTCGCGATCAGCCTCAGCTGCCGACTCAGACGGCGCAGCCCCCCGTCAAGATTGGATTTTTCTCGGCTCGCCTGGCGATCGCCAGCAGCGACAATATTTTGCTGGCCGTCAACGACGTTGGCGGCCTGACCAGCGACATCTTTCTGCGACCCTCGATCGCCTTTGGCGTCTATCCCAACCTGGGGCCTCAAACCGCCCTGATCGCCACCGCTGATCTGGGGCTACAGCGCTATGCTGCTCAGTCATCGCTCAACTACGACGATCTGCGGTTTCGGGTGGGGGTGCGCCAGGGGCTTAGCCCCCGCAGCTATGGGCAGCTAATAGTCACCTACCAGGAGCTGTATCGGCCAGGGGGCAACCGGGGGCGGTTCTTTAAAAACACGGCCCTGGGCCTTACCCTAGGTCGCCGCGACCCAATTACCCCAAAGCTGGCCCTCGACTCCTATTATCTGATTCAGTACAACGATGCCCAATCTACCAGCAGCGGCACCGCCACCGACTTCAGCCGCATCTTTCACTCGGCGGGGACTTATTTGGGCTACGACATTACCCCCAGAGTTCAGCTGGGTTTGAGCTACCAGCTCAACTTAATCGACTACACCGCCCAGCCCCGTTACGACACCTTTCAGCAGGTGCTGGGGCAGGTGGTGTATCGGCTTAACTCCAGTCTGCGCCTGAACCTATACGGTGGGGTTAGTTTTGGGCGATCGTCAGAGCCTCGTGTTCGGTTTAACGACACCTTTTTTGGGGCCACCATCGATGCCACGATACCCCTGTTTTAAAGCGAATTTTAAAGCGACAACTGCAGGGCTAAACGGGTCGCACCAGCATGGATACGCTAGCCAACGCCGTCAGGGTTTTACAACCTTTATGGGGCTGTTGACCTTGGCCTGTAGCGTTGCTCATGCCCCCTGGCCTTACCTAGCCGCCCATAGATGCCACTCTCGATCTCATACCAGCCGATGGCGCGCTACGTATGGGAAGTCGCGCAGTAAAGCACCCTTTAAGGACTAATCGCTGACTTCGGCAAGTTCAATTACCTGGTTGTCGTAGTCTCTGACCAAAAAATTGAGGGGTTTTTCGTTGCGAATCTTGTGCTGTAGGCCACCCAACTGCACCCGCATCAGAATGTACTCCAGGCAGTTGTGGTCGAAGCACACGTGGCGCTGCTGGTTGCGATGGCCCAGGCTGGCTCCGCTGACCACGTGCAGCTGGGTGTTTTTGCGCAGCTGGTACCACAGCCCCTCGGGGCTGCTGAGGGTGCCCTGGTTGGCCAAGCTGGTGGCCCCACCCAGGTACATGGGGTCAAGCCCGGCGGTACCCAGGGTTTGCTCGTAATTGTAGTAGTAGTGCAGCGGCACCTCGGCGGCGGGCAGGTTGAGCATGCCCTCGTAGAAGCGGCGGGCTACCTCCAGGTCAGACACCATCACCGTGTAGACCTTGGGAGCGCTTTTGAGAAACATCCACATGGCCCCAGCGTAGGCCACCAGCAGCATGACCATTACCCCCTGAGTTGACATGATGCTGTCGAGGGGTAGCCCCAGCAGAGCAACGGGGGCGGGGGCGGTCAGGGATAGGTTAAACAACATAGGCCCACACGGGAGGTGACAAAACGGCGGCTGGCGAGGTACCCATAGCGGCAGGGATGGCCATTCTCAGTGTATCAATTCTGCAATAAACTCTATATTGATTGAAAATATTGAGTGTGCTTGCCCTGGAAACGGCCAGCTTAAAACAGCGATCGCCCTGGTCCTGGCCAAATACTAGGGCATGGAGCCCAGGCCCTGGGGTGCGGGCTACCGCCAAATTGCCAAATCTTTGCAAGTCAGGCTTGTTTGCAAAAAAAATAAGTCGCCAAAATCGCCACGCTAGGTATATTAGAAGCTGATTTATCCGCATCAGTTGGCGGCAGGCCTTGGCCCCAGCGGCAGCTGGGGGGTAGTGGCGAATGTTTTTCACGGCTTAACCCATGTCTAGCACAGCGCATATTCCCAACTTTCCTGAGTGCGACCACCGGCTGGTGCAGGGGCTGCACCATTTGAGCGATCGCGAGCTGGTGCAGCTGTTTCAGCACCACGGCGAGGCCGGGCGCTACTTCACGGCCATCTTCTGCCGCTACAGCCCCATGGTCTACAGTCTGATCCGCCACTCGGCGCGATCGCCGGTGCAGGCCGAGTACCTGTTTGCCCTCACCTGGCGGCACATTCTCCACGAGCTGGGCGGAGTAGAGTGCCCCGAGGCGGTGGCAGGCGAAGGGCCGGGTGCCTTTACCCTACAGAACTGGCTGATCAACATCACGGCTCTATGCATCAACCAGGCCGTAGTGCCCGAGGTCGAGTCCATTCACTACTCTCTGGAGCAGGCGACGCCGCCCTTCTGGTGCTACGTCGAACAGGCACTCGATCGCCTGCCTGCGGTCGAGCGCCTGGTAGCCGTGATGGCGCTCACCTTCCGCTGGAGCGAAAACCGGATCGCGGCCTACCTGCAAGCCGAGGGCGAAACCCTGACGGCCGCTGAGGTGCGCCAAAAGCTAGGACTGGCTTTTCAACATCTAGAAGCCGCCCTGCCCGAGGACATTCGCCAAATTTATTTGGGCGACGGCTCCCTGCGGCCCGAACTGCTGCCTGACGACCTCAACGACCTGCTCGACGTGCCCGATTTAGAAGCGGCAGGGCTAGATGAAATTAGTCTGGTTGGCGCTGGGGGAGAACTGGGCAACGAGTGGGCTAACTGAGTTGACCCACCGATAACCGCTACCCGTCGCGTTGAACCCTGGGAGAAGACTTGGGAGACCATGCCTCATCCAAGTTCAGAAATGGAGTTCTGCCGGTGGGAAAACTACAGATCCCGAGCTGGACTTGGTATACGCCTGGGGAGGGCACCAGAAATGAATCACAACTATCTACTCGTCCTGGGAATGTTGCCCCTGCTGCTGGCGGGGCTGAGCCAGCCTGCCTCAGCGCTCAACCTCGAGGAGCAGCTCGATATTCGACCCCTCGACGCTACCCAGGGGTCATCGCGCGACGTAGCTGACGGCTGGATGCAGCTGGGTAACCAGCAGCTGAACGAGGGCAACTTGACCGCAGCTGTCGACTCCTGGGCTGAGGCGGCTGAGATCTACCGTCTACTGGGCGATGGCCAAGCGGCGGGGCAGGCCTACGGCTCGATGGGGGCTGCCTTTGCCACCCTGGGGCAATACCCAGAGGCTGAGCGGGCGCTGGTGCTGCGCATTGGCACCGCCCGTGACAACGATGACCCTTTGGGTCAGGTCTACGGTCTCAACAACTTGGGCAATCTCTACGTAAACCGGGGGCGGCTGCTGGAAGGGCAGGCCCATTTTGAGGAGGCGCTGCAGCTCGCCCGCACTACGGGCGACTCGCGGGCCATTGGTCTATCGCTGAGCAACCTGGGTCAGGTGGCCACTCAGCGTGGCGATTTAGACGTAGCGGTGCGCCTGCTAGAGGCGGCGGCCAACTACCGCATTTTGGCCAGCGACTACGTGGGTGAAGCTCACTCCTCTAACAGTTTGGGAGACGTATACGTGGCTCTGGGCCGCGAGACGAATGCGATCGGGGCCTACCGGGTGGGGCTGCGAGCCGGTGTCGAGGCGGGCAACAGCGCTCTGCAAATTCGCGCCATCGACGGTCTGCTGGGCATTTACCTGGGCCGCAACGAGTTGAACCTGGTCAAGCAGTACCTCGATCAGCGCAGCGCCCTCACCCTGGGCACTACCCCCCCCGATCTGCAAACAGCCCTCACCTACCGCTGGCTGGGCGACTACTACCTTAAAACCGAAGCCCCCGACCGGGCTGAGCAAGCCTTTACTCGGGGGCTACAGATTGCGCGTAACCTTCAGCAGAAGTCTTTGGAGGCCGAGTTTATCAACCGCTTGCTGGCGCTGTAGTTACCTTTTAGCTGGGCCAGAGGGCGCTACCTCAGCGTATTGATCGATAGGTTGAGCGACTGCCTCAATCGCCCCATTAGTCACTAGGGTCTGATGGGGCAGCGGGTTGCGGGCCTTGATCAGGGCGATCGCGCGGGTGACGCTCTCAGGCAAAATGACTACCAGGCTGTCGTCTGGGGCTGTATCGAGGGCGGTGTTGACGGCCTCGGTCTCATTCAGAATGGTGCGGTAGGTGGCCTCGCTGACCACCTCTTCGATGCCGTGGACAATCCATTTAGCGGCATCGCCACGATTGCGGCCGCGGGTGTCGTCGTCTTCCTTAACGATGATGTCGTTGAACATCTGGGCGGCCAGCTTGCCCAGGGTAATAAAGTCGTCGTCGCGGCGATCGCCCGGCCCCCCGACCACGCCAATTCGTCGCCCCGGCCAGTTCTTCACAAAGCCGCCCAGGGCCTCGTAGCTGGCGGGGTTGTGGGCGTAGTCGACCAGGGCGTGGAAGCGGCCCAGGTTAAACAGGTTCATGCGGCCCGGCGTTTGGTCGGTGGAGGCCTCAAAGGTGTGTAGCGCCTGGCGAATGCAGCCAATATCAACCCCCTGGGCAAAGGCCGCCAGACTGGCCGCCAGCGCGTTGGCAATTTGAAAGGGAGCCTTGCCGCCCATGGTGAGGGGCACCTTCTCGGCCTGCTCAATGCGCAGCAGCCAGTCGCCTTTGAGAATAGACAGGTAGCCCTGCTCGTAGACGGCGGCTAAGCCCCCCTGCTGGGAATGCTTGCGCACTAGCTCGTTGTGGGGGTCCATTGAGAAGTAGGCCACCTGACTCTTCACCCGCTGGGCCATCGCTGCCACCAGGGGGTCGTCGGCGTTGAGCACCGCGTAGCCGCTGGGGCGAACGGTTTCGGCCACGACGCTCTTGAGGTGGGCCATATCTTCGAGGGTTTCGATGTCGCCCAGGCCCATGTGGTCGGCGGCGACGTTGAGCACCACGCCGATATCGCAGTCTTTGAACGCTAACCCCGATCGCAGAATGCCCCCGCGCGCCGTTTCCAGCACCGCCACCTCGACGGTGGGGTCTTGCAGAATGACCTGGGCGCTCTGGGGGCCGGTGGTGTCGCCCGGCTCGACCATGTTGTCGCCGATGTAAATGCCGTCGGTGGTGGTAAAACCAACCATTTGTCCCGTCTGCCTAAAGATGTGGGCGGTGAGGCGGGTGGTAGTGGTTTTGCCGTTGGTGCCGGTGATGGCCACGACCGGAATGCGGGCGGGGGTACCGGGCGGAAACAGCATCGACAGGATTGGCTCGGCCACGTTGCGGGCAATGCCGACGCTGGGGCACACGTGCATGCGCAGCCCCGGAGCCGCATTGACCTCGACAATGACCCCGTCTACCTCGCGCAGGGGCTTAGAAATATCGGTGGTGACGACGTCGATGCCAGCAATATCGAGGCCGATGGTTTTGGCGATGCGCTGGGCTACCCAGACATTGTCGGGGTGAATGTCGTCGGTGCGATCGATGGCGATGCCGCCCGTGCTCAGGTTGGCGGTGGCCCGCAGATAGCACATCTCGCCGGCGGGCAGCACGGTGTCGAGGCTGTAGCCCTTGCGATCGAGCAGCTGCCAGGTGGTGCGATCGACCTCAATGCGGGTGAGCAGGTTGTCGTGGCCAACGCCCCGACGCGGGTCTTGATTGGTGATGTCGATCAGCTGCTCAATGGTCGATTTGCCGTCGCCGACCACGTGGGCCGGCACCCGCTCGGCCACCGCAATCACTCGCCCGTTGATCACCAGTACTCGGTGGTCGCGGCCCCGGTAAAAGCGTTCGACAATTACCCCCTTAGACACGTCCTTGGCGGCTTCGTAGGCCTCTTCAGCGGCCTGGTAAGTGTCGATATCAATGGTGATGCCGCGCCCATGGTTGCCGTCGAGGGGCTTAATCACAATCGGGTAGCCGCCAACATCCTCGATCGCATTCTCCAGCTCATCGAGGTAGTAAATAACGGTGCCCCGGGGCACGGGCACCCCGGCATTGCGCAAAATTTGCTTGGTGCCCTCTTTATCCGAGGCTAGCTCGACGGCCAAAATGCTGGTTTTGCTGCTCAGGGTGGCCTGCACCCGCTGCTGGTAGCGACCGTAGCCGAGCTGAATCATGGCTCGGGTTGAGAGCTGCATCCAGGGAATATCCTGGGTTTCGGCGGCGCGCACAATGGCTTCGGTGCTGGGGCCGAGGGCGGCATCAAGGCGAAACTCGGCGAGATCGGCCAGGTCTTGCTCGAGTTCAGATTTGGCGTAGTGGCCGGTTTCTACCAGACTGTTGCACAACCGCACCGCCGCCCGCGCCGCGTAGCGCCCGGCCTGCTCGTTTTGGTACTCAAACACCACCTGGTAAACGCCCGGTTCTGCGACGGCGCGGGTGCGGCCAAAGCCCACGGGCATACCGGCCATGGTCTGTAGCTCTAGGGCCACGTGCTCAATGATGTGACCCATGTAGGTGCCCTGCCGCACCCGGCTCAAAAAGCCGCCGCGATGCCCTGGCGAGCAGAAGTGCTCAATCAGGCTGGGCAGCGTTTCGACCAGCGCTTCATAGAACCCAGGAATTTGGTCAGAGGGGCGATCGGCGAGGTCTTCTAGGTCCAGCCGCATCAGGATTAAGTTTGGGTAGCGGATGCTCCAAAAATTTGGCCCTCGGAGAGTCTGGGTTTTAAGAATTCGCATGGGCTGTCGTAACTCACCAGTCGTAGAACAGGGTTGGCTTGAGAGCAGCGCAGATGACAGGGGCTGATCAGGCGGGGTGTAGTGCAGTATAACCCCAGGTCAGGACTCAAGACAGTATCCCTGAGGCACGATCTTGCGTAACAGAAGGAAGAGGTGCAGAGGTTGCCAAGTTACTGGGTGAGCGCCCGAATAAACCCCTGCAGCTCGTTTAAAAAGCCGCCCCGTTTGCCTTTGACTGGGGCATCGGCAGAGGCACCTGAGGCCGGAGCGGTTTCGCCTAGCAAAACTCGATCGATCTCTTCGCCAGAGGGCTTTTGGGGCGTTTCAGCTAGCAGTGTGTAGCCCGCCTCGGTTTCCTGCCACACCTGCCAGGGGTGCGGGTAGCAGCGCAGCAGCACCGCCCCCTCCAGGGGTCGCAGGTAGTAGACCGACTCCAGGGTGCTGAGAAAGCGATCGCGCAGCTGCCGCCCAGCGTAGCCAATGCCAATGGTGGCCACATCCTCTAGCTTGGGGTTGAGCATAATTACAAAGGCGTCACCGGCCTGAGCACACATCTCTTCGACCTGGTTGACCTCGATCGACGAGGGCTCGACAAACAGGTAAGCCTGGTCGCCAGGCTCCATTTCGCTGTGGAGCTCACCGATGGCCCGCACCACAAAGTCGGGGTTGCCCCAGTCGCGGCGGGCCAGAGCCGCCGCCCCCGCATCGGGAAAGTAAACCTTGAAAACAAGGCCCAGCTCTTGCAGGGCGGGATAAAACTGCTGGGCCACGGGCAGGCCCTTTAGCTCGGAGTAGGCCAACTCCACCACCATGCGGGGGACTCCAGCCTGAATAGCCGCCTGAGCGGCCCCTCGGGCCTGGGCGATCGCGTCTTCCAGGCTGGTCGGTACGGTGAGCACGGCAGAGTTTGTCACGTCATCTTGAGTCATGGCGGCCATCAGAAGTTAGAACACTACACAGGGGTCAGGCTGAGAGAGGCCAGGGCGCGACCCAGCACCTGGCGCAGCACCATCGTCACCCAGTCAATATCGGCGGCGGTGGTATGTCGCCCTAGGGTGAGACGAATGCCGCAGCTGGCGGCGCGATCGCTGTAGCCCATCGCCAGCAGCACCGGGCTGGGGCTGAGCTTGCCGCTGCGGCAGGCCGCCCCGGCGCTAATGCCAATGCCGGCCAAGTTCATTTCGCGCACCAGGGTGCGACCGCTGACCTGCTCGCCATCGGCGGCAATGCAAAAGCTGGCGTGGTGGGGCAGCCGCTGGTAGCGATCGCCCGTTGGGGTCAGCTCAGCCACGCTGGCCAGCTGGTCAAAGAGGCGATCGCGCAGGCCAATCAGTCGCCGGGTTTCGGCGGTCAGTTCTTCAGCGGCCAGGGCGGCCGCCACCCCAAACCCAGCCAGGGTAGGCACCGCCTGGGTGCCCGACCGCAGGCCCAACTCCTGACCACCGCCGCCCAGCAGCGGCACCAGCTCTACCCCAGGCCGCACGTACAGCGCCCCCGCTCCCTGGGGACCGTAGATCTTGTGGCTGGAGAGCGATAGCAGATCGACCGGCAGGGTTTGCATATCCAGCGGCAGCCGCCCGGCCACCTGCACCGCATCGGTGTGAAACAGCGCCCCGTGGTCACGGGCGATTTGGCCTAGCGCCTGAATGGGCTGTAGGGTGCCAACTTCGCTCTGGCCGTAGATGATTGACACCAGCACGGTGTTGTCGCGCAGGGCCTGGCGCAGATCGCTGGGGCTGACTCGCCCCTGGGCGTTCACCGGCAGCCGCGTCACCTGCCAACCCAACGCTTCGAGCTGCTGGGCCGGTTTTTCGATCGCTGAATGCTCTACCGCCGAAATAATGAGGTGTTGGGGCACCCGGTAGCGCTGGGCGACTCCCATCAGGGCCAGGTTGTCGGCCTCGGTGCCCCCTGCCGTAAACACTACGGCCTCGGCAGGGGCATTGAGCAACCCGGCCACCTGCGATCGCGCCCGCTCTAGCACCGTGGCCGATCGGTTGCCCCACTGGTGCAGGCTGGAGGGGTTGCCCCACTGGTCTGCCAGGCAAGTGCTCATGGCGGCGATCGCCTCCGGACGCGGAGGCGTGGTGGCGCTGTAGTCTAAATAAATTTGCATAGTCGACGTTGGCAAGAGAACAGCGCGCCCCAACGGCACAGAATTCATCCTAGCAGGGAGCGCTGTTGCTAACGAGCGTCGCTCCGCTCGGCTTTGGGGCAGCGCTGGGAACCTCAAACCTGGGGTCGATCTCACGCTATGTAAATAGATAGAGCGCCGGTAGCGGAGTATCAATGCCTGCAATTGCCACTACGGCGTCGGGGTCAGCCCCAGCTGCTGGTTCGCCCTGGGCCAGGGGTACCGCAGCGGCCACCTCCGCCACGCGATCGGGGCCGGTTTGGTGCAGCATTGTCAGCCAGGCCCAGCCGCAGTCTACCAGGCGGGCCACGTCTACCCCGGCGTAGGTAGGCTCGAACGGGCGCAGACGATTTACCCCCTCTCCCAAAAGAATAGAGGCCCCTTGCCAGTTGTGGTTGCCCAGGTGATACAGCCCCACGGCAATTTGCAGAATGCCTTGGTAAAAAGGCTTTTCTAAGGTGTTGGCCTCCATCCAAATCGCTTCCAGCACGTCGTGGCAGCGGTAGTATTCGCCCTGATTGAACAGGTCAATACCTGCTTTTAGGTTGGAATTGACACTTTCGGTAGAGGGGTGATTGGCCATAACGATGGGTAGAACTGGCCTAGAGGGATAGCTCCATCCTAAGGCAGAGGTGTTATCCTCCACTGTGAGTGTGAGGTGTGAGGAAAATTAACATGGTAAGTTCTCCAGTTAGGCCCACGGGCACAGTACCCCTGGGTCAGCAGCAGAGCGGCAGCGACAGCCCTAGCGCTGAGCTGTTAGGCACTGGCTCATTTGCCCCAGGTTTGGCCAGGCTGCCGCTGCCGTCTGGGCCGCTGTTTGGCACCGATGGCATTCGTGGCAAAGCGGGCGACCTGTTAACTGCACCCCTGGCGATGGACATTGGCTACTGGGCCGGGCAGGTTATGCAGGCCAACGGGCTGACCAACGGCCCCATCATTTTGGGTCAGGACTCGCGCACCTCAGGTCACATGCTGGCTTCGGCCCTCTCGGCGGGCTTGACTGCGGCTGGGCTAGATGTTTGGCACATTGGGCTGTGCCCCACCCCGGCGGTGGCCTACCTAGCCGAGTCATGCCAGGCCCTGGGGGGAATCATGATTTCAGCCAGCCACAACCCCCCCGCCGACAACGGCATCAAGTTTTTTGGCGGTGACGGCACCAAGCTCGCCAGCACGGTGCAGACGGCGATTGAAGCGGCGCTGCGGGGCCAGCTGACTGGGCTAGAGGCGGCCACCGCTTGGGGCCAGTGCTACTACCGGCCCGAACTCGTCAACCGCTACGCCAGCTTTTTGCACGAGCCGCTGCAGCCCGGCCTCGATTTAGCGGGCATGAAGGTGGTGCTGGATATGGCCTGGGGTTCGGCCACTCGCCTGGCCGAGCAGGTGTTTGTAGAAGCCGGGGCCGAAGTGATTGCGCTGCACGGTGCTCCCGACGGCGATCGCATCAATGTTGACTGCGGCTCGACCCATCTAGAACCGATCAAAGCGGCTATCAAAGCTCACGGCGCTGATCTGGGCTTTGCCTTCGACGGCGATGCCGACCGGGTAATGGCGGTGGATTCCCAGGGCCGTGTGGTCGATGGCGACTATATTCTCTATTTTTGGGGCAAACGGCTGCAAGAGCAGGGGCGACTGCCCAACCACACCGTAATCTCAACGGTGATGGCCAATCTGGGCTTTGAGCGGGCCTGGGAAAAGCTGGGCGGCACCCTGGTTCGCACCCAGGTCGGTGACCAGCATGTGTACAGCGAAATGGTGAACCGGGGGGCCAAGCTGGGCGGCGAGCAGTCGGGCCATATTCTCTGCCACCACTACAGCCTCACAGGCGATGGCATTCTCACGGCCCTGCACCTGGCCACCCTGGTGCAGGCGCTGGGCGGGTCGTTGGCCGCCCTGGTGGATGACAGCTTTACGACCTATCCGCAAAAACTGCAGAATGTTCGGGTGATAGACCGCGATCGCCGCCTCCACTGGCAAGACTGCGACCCCGTCTGCCAGGCTGTGACAGCCGCCGAACAGGCCATGGGCAGCGAGGGCCGGGTGCTGGTGCGCCCCTCCGGCACTGAGCCAGTTATTCGGGTCATGGTTGAGGCGATCGACGGTGAGTTGGTCGATCGCTGGACCCAGCACATTGTGCAGGCCGTCACCCAGCACTTAGCGGTGTAGCCACCTAGACCCCTGGGTTTTGAAAAAAACCAGGGGTCTAAACTTGCCAGGAACACCTGAGAAACCGGTATAGCAGTCGGGGTTGAGCCAAATTTACTCGCCACTATGGGGGCAGATAGCAGGGGATTTTCCTAACTGTCTGCCCCTTACGTGCGTTTGGAGCCTGGTGATGATAGCGAGCTTGCTCAGTCTGGTGCTGGTAATCATGTTGCTGGGCATTTTTGGCCTGGCCCAGTGGTGGCAAATTCCGGTGGGCAACTTCACCGATTGGGTGGTGGGGTTGGCCAGCTTTGGCTGGCTGCTGACCCTGACTACCGTGCCCTGGAACATCTATTTTGAGGCCAAGGCCGCGCTGAGTGAGGCCGATCGCTCCCAGGAGAACGGCATTGCAGTGGACGATCGCCAGGTCAACTATGTGCGATCGCTGGCTCGCTGGTCGCTGCGGCTCGTACTTGGCCTACACCTGCTCACCGCCCTGGGCCTCTACCTTCTCGCCAGCACGGGCGTCAGCCAGCTGGGCTACTGGGGCTCAGCCGCCGCTCTGCTGCTCAGCGGCCTGCGCCCCGCCCTGCGCAGCTACCAGTATTTCGCCGCCCGCATCGCCACTATTCAGCAACAGTTTCAGTATCCTCGCGAAGATGTGGTGTGGCTGCGCGATCGCCTCACCCAAGCCGAAACCAAGCTGGAGGCAATCACCGCCCAGCTCGACACCGATGACCCCGCCTCCTGGGCCGCCACCGAGCAGCGCCAGCGCCAGGCCCTGCGGCAGGATCTCACGGTGCTGGCCACGGAAGTCACAACCTTGACCGCTACCAATCAGGCCGAGCACCAGCGATTGGCGCTGGAGGGGCAGCAGGCGATCGCCCAGCTTAGCACCGACGGCCAGTTTCTAGAGCACGTCCGCGAAATCATCCGCTTCTTCAAAGCGGCTTAAAGTAACGAATAGCCCTATGGCTATGCATGGGAGACACAACTTGAGGAATGACACCAAATCCGACCTACAAAGCCCCGATTCCAAACAGGCAGATTGCTTAGGGGCAAACGGTGTTTGCCCAGCCCAACCGGGGCTAGCCAAGTCGGATTCAGTATGAGGCGCGATCGAGCGTCTAGGGGAAAAACCGATAAATCTCCTTTCTGTGGAGAAGCCTGACAAAAATGATCTCGTCACCTACCAGGCGAATACCAATTCTGAAGTCGCCAGTACGGACTCTATAAAAATCGTCATAACCTTTGAACTTTTTTAGGCTACTAATTTCAGCTAAAGATTCGGCACTTTTGACTGTAGTGATGACCTGGCTGACGTTTTCAAGCAGTTTTGGATCTTTGATGCGCTTCAGGTCTTTTTTGAAGCTGGCGCGGAACTTAACGTTCACGATTCGCCTTACAAAATCGCTTGAATTTCAGCCTCATCTACAAATTCAGTCTCTTCACCTTCCAGGATGGCGTTAGCAAGCCCGACCTCTTCAAGAGCGTCTAGGATAATTTCGTAAAAGACCTCTCGCTTCTGCTGTAGCATTTCTACCAAAACTTCGGTCAGCAGCGCCTTGGTCTTTTCATCATCTAGGGTCAGTTGCATAGCGCTCAAGATTCGGAGTGGCGTTTAAGCGATGATAGCCCATTAGGCATAGCGGAAGCATTGCCCCAACATTCGCTATAGTGATCTTCCAGTCCACCACGGCACACCATGTTAGATACCACCGACCTCAAGCGTGAACTTGAGACGCTCACCGATCGCCTGGGTAAGACCCAGGACTATCTTTGACATTCCTGCCCTCGAAGCCAAAATTCAGGACCTGGAGCAGCTAGCGGCCCAACCCGACTTTTGGGATGACCAGAGCAAAGCCCAGGACACCCTCCAAGAGCTAAGCGACTACAAGGCCAGCCTCAGCCAGCTCACCATCTGGCAGGCCCACCTCGACGACACCGCCGCCATCCTTGAGCTGCTGCAGGAAGACAACGACGAAGCCCTCTTTCAGGAAGCCCAGGGTACCGTCACCCGCCTGACCCAAGAACTTGACCAGTGGGAACTGCAGCAGCTGCTGGCTGGCCCCTACGACAAAAAAGGCGCGGTGTTGACCATCAATGCCGGGGCGGGCGGCACCGATGCCCAGGACTGGGGCGAGATGCTGCTGCGCATGTACACCCGCTGGGCCGAGCGCCAGGGCTATCAGGTGCACCTGGTGGAAATCTCCGAGGGTGAGGAGGCGGGGCTAAAGTCGGCCACGCTGGAGATCACCGGGCGCTACGCCTACGGCTACCTCAAGTCGGAGAAAGGGACTCACCGCCTAGTGCGCATTTCGCCCTTTAACGCCAACGGCAAGCGGCAGACCAGCTTCGTGGGGGTCGAGATCATGCCGATTCTCGATCAAAATATCGAGCTGGATATTCCTGAGAAAGACCTGGAGATCAAAACCTCGCGATCGGGCGGGGCGGGAGGCCAAAACGTCAATAAGGTGGAGACGGCGGTGCGCATTACTCACCTGCCGACGGGTATTTCGGTGCGCTGTACCCAGGAGCGATCGCAGCTGCAAAACCGCGAAAAGGCCATGATTATCCTTAAAGCCAAGCTGCTGATCATTGCTCAAGAACAGCAGGCCCAGGCGATCGCCGAAATTCGCGGCGACATGGTGGAAGCTAGCTGGGGTGCCCAGATTCGCAACTACGTGTTTCACCCCTACCAGTTGGTCAAAGACCTGCGCACCGGGGTGGAAACTACCGCGATCGATGACGTTATGGCTGGGGAACTCGAAGCCTTTATTCAGGCGTATCTACGTCAGGAAAATCAGGTTCTCCAAGAACAGACGGTCTAAGCCGCAGGCGCTAGTTTGGAGGCACTGCAGGGCGGGCTTCCTCGACCTCACCTACTCCAATGTTTTTTGGGGGCGATAGATGGGGTTTTGGAGCGATCGCCCCCGCCTCACCCTGACGCTACGCACCCCAAAAACCCGGTACATTAGAGCTATCTAGCATTGGAGCGTTCCCGATGAGCCAGGACCAATCAACCCTAGACACCACAACCGATCAACCGTCTTCTGAACCTGCCGCCGCGCCTCCCAGCTTTGTCAAACTGGCCATGCGCAACATGGTCAAAAAGGGCGGCAAGTCGCTGTTTCACTTTTCGCTGACCGTGACCGCGCTGCTGACCCTGCTGGTCGGTTTGGCCTACCTGACCCGTTAACTAATGGCAACACCGACCCCGCCTACCCTTGAAGTGGCCCTAGAGACCGACCACCCAGACGCTGAGGTGGTCACCAACGACGAATGGGAGCGCTGGTTTAGCCAGTGGGGTCAGCAGATGGCGCTGGAAGGGTCACCCATTGGGGCCTACGAACTGGCGCTCAAGCTGACCACCGACGCTGAAATCGCCGCCCTTAACCAGCAGTTTCGCCAGCTCGATCAACCCACCGACGTGCTCTCCTTCGCGGCCCTCGAAACCGACTCTCCGCTGGCAGACGACCTGCTCACCACCGAACCGCTCTATTTAGGCGACATTATTATTTCGCTCGATACCGCCGCTCGTCAGGCCGCCGAAGCGGGTCACTCGCTGCGCTGGGAAACTGCCTGGCTAGCTGCCCACGGGTTTTTGCACCTGCTGGGTTGGGATCATCCCGATGACCCTAGCCTAGAGGCAATGCTAGATAAACAAAGCGAATTACTCACTACCGCTGGGTTAAAGTCTGAAAAAGTAGGCTAAATTGGCCCTGATTCGTCCTCCACGGTACGGTATAGGGGCATATTGCCCGATCGCCTCTATCAGTAGTTATCTATGACTCTCTATAGCGAAAAATCTGAGTCGGTGGTGCCGGTGCCCGAGGGCAACCTCGATGCGGTCAGCCGATCGCTCTCCTGGCGCGTGGCCACCAACCTGCTGGTGAGCTTTAGCTATGCCTGGCAGGGAGTCGTCTACGCCTTTCGCACCCAGCGCAATTTTCGCATTCATGTGGTGGTTGGTAGTTTGGCGGTGGGGCTGGCGATCGCCCTGCATTTGGCCCTGGTAGAACTGGCTGTGATTATCCTTACCTGCGGCGTTGTGCTTACCCTGGAGCTGATCAACACCGCGCTAGAGTCGGTGGTCGACCTCACCGTGCAGCAGACTTATCACGAACTCGCTAAGATCGCCAAAGACTGTGCCGCCGCCGCCGTGCTCATTTCAGCGCTAATTTCGCTATCGGTGGCCGCCTGTCTACTGCTGCCGCCCCTCTGGCAGCGGTTGTTACCCCAGCTTCTTTAGCCCCTATTCTGCCTGCGCCTATGATTCTGGTCATCGACAACTACGACAGCTTCACCTACAACCTGGTGCAGTACCTGGGCGAACTCGGGGCTACTCTTCGCGTAGCCAGCGATCTGCGCGTATTCCGCAACGACGAGATCACCGTTGAGCAGATTGCCGCCCTCCAGCCCGACGGTATCGTCATATCCCCTGGCCCCGGCACTCCCAATGATTCGGGGGTTTCGCTAGAAATTATTGAGCAGCTTGGCCCCACGATGCCTATTCTGGGCGTGTGTTTGGGCCACCAGAGCATGGGCCAGGTGTTTGGCGGCAATGTGGTACGCGCCGCTGAACTCATGCATGGCAAGACGTCACCAGTGTTCCACACCGGCCAGGGCGTATTTGCGGGCCTAGAAAATCCCTTTTTGGCCACCCGCTACCACAGCCTGGTAATCGATCGCGCCGCCTGCCCCGAGGTGCTAGAAATTACCGCCTGGGTCGAAGACGGCACCATCATGGGCGTACAGCACCGCGAGTATCCGCATCTGCAAGGGGTGCAGTTTCACCCCGAGAGCATTCTCACCGAGTCGGGACTGCAAATCTTGCGGAATTTTTTGCTGTCGCTGCCGGTGCCGATTGCCGCGTAGGGTAGGCAGCCACGTAGGGTGGGCATTGCCTACCGTCTACAATGAGAACCATAGCTCTCCGGGATTCTTACCATGAGCTCTGCTAAAGGCCCAGTTCGCTGGACCACCAAAGACATCGAAGCGCTACCTGAGAACGAGTGGGTTCGCTACGAAATCATTGATGGAGAGCTGTTTGTGGCGCGATCGCCCCACCACAAGCACCAGCAACTGGCTGGCCGTATTTTTGCCGCGTTGGATAATTGGGCCTCCAGTGCCGGCCAAGGTGAGGCGTCCATTATGCCGGGGCTAATTTTTTCTGACTCGGACAATGTGTCCCCTGACGTGGTGTGGGCTAGCGATGGACGTATTGCCCAAATTCAAGACGAGGCCGGTCACTTCCAGGGCGCTCCAGAGTTAGTAGTAGAAGTGCTCTCGCCGGACAGAGCCAACGAAGACCTCGACCGATCTGCCAAGTTCAAACTCTACTCAACACAGGGCGTGCAAGAATACTGGATTGTCGATCGCACTGCTCAGCGCATCGAGATTTACCGTCGGAGATCAGGCTCAGCTAGCCTTGGCCGCTACTCTTTTGGCTCAAGATACAGTGACTTCGCCACTGCTGCTGGGGTTTACCTGGGAGGTGGCCCGACTCTTTGGTGCTGGCACTGATCTACTACCAACGCTGGGAACGCCAGATAGGTTTACGGCAGACGCTGTTGTAGCGCTGGCGCAGCAGCGTTAGGAGAGCTGAATATTCGCTCATATCGCGGCTTGAGGCCGTGCGACAAGAACTAAGAGTAGTAGAATACAGACAAGTTATTAACGTTTGTAACAGTTCTCTCAGGAGTCAAGCATGGGCCGGAAGCAGGCGATCGTGATTGGGGCTGGGGTAGGTGGGTTGTCCATGGGCATTCGCCTGCAAAGCCTGGGATTCGACACCACCATCGTTGAAGCGCTAGATGCCCCCGGTGGACGGGCCTATGTGCGCCGTGAGCAGGGCTTTACCTTCGACATGGGGCCGACGGTGATTACGGTGCCCCACTTTATTGAAGAGCTGTTTTCGCTAGAGCGCGATCGCGCCAACCTCACCGCCGAAGACTTCCCCTCCACCATCGTCGATGAAAATAAGCGCATCAAAGAAGGGGTTTCGGGCGGCCCCAACACCGGCCGCTACGTGCAGATCGTGCCCATTCTGCCCTTCTACCGCATCTACTTTGACGACGGCACCTTCTTCGACTACGACGGCGACGAAGCCCATACCCACGAGCAAATTTTGGCTCTAGGTGAACCGGGCGATTTAGAGGGCTACAAACGCTTCCACGAGCAGGCCCGCGCCATCTTTGAGCGGGGCTTTTTAGAGCTGGGCTACACCCACTTTGGCGACGTGGGCACCATGCTCAAGGTCGCCCCCGACCTGCTCAAGCTCGATGCCGTACGCAACCTGTTCCGCTTTAGCCGCCGCTATTTCAAGAGCGACAAGCTGCGCCAGGTCTTCACCTTCGAGCCGCTGCTGGTGGGCGGCAACCCCCTCTCAGTGCCCGCCATCTACGCCATGATCCACTTTGTCGAAAAAACCTGGGGCATTCACTTTGCCATGGGCGGCACTGGGGCACTGGTGCAGGGCTTTGTGAAAAAGTTTGAGGAACTGGGCGGCAAGATTAAGTACAACGCCCCAGTCACTCAAATCAACGTCACCCGCAAAGGTGGCAAAAAGGTCGCCACGGGCGTTACCCTGGGCGACGGTTTGACCATGAATGCCGATGTGGTGGTGTCGAACGCCGACTGGGCCACTACCTACGGCAAACTGATCGAACCCCAGTACCGCTTCTGGAACAGCGACCTGCGGGTGAAGCTGAGCCAGCAGTCGATGTCGGTGTTTGTGATCTACTTTGGCTTTAAGGCCGACGGCAACGAAACCGACAAGCTGCGCCACCACACCATCATCCTCGGCCCCCGTTACGAAGAGCTGCTGAAAGATATCTTTGGCCGCAAGATCATGCCCAAAGACTTCTCCCAGTACGTGCACCTGCCCACCCTCACCGACCCCTCCCTGGCTCCGCCCGGACACCACGCCGCCTATACCCTGGTGCCTATCCCCAACAACAAGTCGGGCATTGACTGGTCTGAGGTGGGCGATCGCCTGCGCGATATCGTCTTCGACTTCCTCGAGGAGCGCGGCTACCTGCCCAACCTGAAAGAGCGGCTGGTGTGCCACAGCTACATCACCCCCGACTACTTTGAAAACACCCTTGACGCCTACGCGGGCAACGCCTTTGGCCTTGAGCCCCTGCTGGTACAGTCGGCCTTTTTCCGGCCCCACAACCGCAGCGAAGACATCAATGGTCTTTACCTGGTCGGGGCCGGTACCCAGCCCGGCGCTGGTACCCCTAGCGTGATGATGTCGGCCAAAATGACCGCACGCCTGGTGGCCGAAGACTATGGGGTGGATGATGCGATCGTCAGCGGCCAGGCCAGCCCTGAGCTGAGCATCCGCTAGATCAGAGCCAATGTAGGGCGGGCACTGCCCACCAGCTACTACTGCGGGTTTGATTGAGATAATCGCTACTGTAAGCGGTGCATTGTGGCCCAGAACTAGCCTGGGGACTAGCTCATGCTTTGGGGCCGCTCAATGCACCCTACAGGTCTCTAGGTATCGGCAAACTTAAAACTGCCAAATCCAAAATTCAAACTTGGTCTGGTCAGTTCTATGGCTGGCTCAAAGTGAGGCGATAAACCGGCGGTTTGCGGTCTACACTAGGCTAGCCAAAGCTATACGTGCGGGAGTAAGAGTGCAATGAAACGGCGACAACTACTGGGTTACGCAGGGGCAGGGTTGGGGGCCAGCCTGGGGCTAAGGCTAGTAGGCTCCCCGGCCCAGGCTCAGACCGCAGGCGTCACCATCCGCAGCCTCGGCCATACGGCGTTTCTATTTACCGGCGGCGGCCGACGCATTTTGGTCAACCCCTTTCGTCGGGTTGGCTGCACCGCTGGCTTCCCTTCCCCCGCCGTGCCCGCCGACATTGTCATGATCAGCAGCCGTCTGTTTGATGAAGGCTACCTCAACGAGCTGCCCGGTGAACCCCGCGTGCTCACCGACCCCGGCGTCTACGACTTTGAAAACCTGCGGGTGCAGGGCATTCTTACCCCCCACGATCGCCAGGGCGGTCGCCGCTTTGGCAACAACACTGTGTGGAAGTGGACCCAGGGCGGCGTCACCGTTGTGCACATGGGTGGAGCCGCCGCGCCTTTAGGTGTAGAAGAGCAGATTTTGCTGGGTCGCCCCGATGTCATGCTGGTGCCCGTGGGCGGTGGGCCAAAGGCCTACACGGCCGCCGAGGCGGTCCAGGCGGTTCAGGTGCTACGACCGAAGATCGTTATCCCTACCCACTATCTGACTAGCGTGGCTGGGGAGAGCTGCGAACTTGATTCGGTAGAGGAGTTCCTAACGCTGATGCCGGGTACGCCTGTAACTCGTGCCAGCAGCGGATCGCTAGGGGTACGACCCAATGATCTGCCCAGCCAGGGTATGCGCATTCAGGTCTATCAGTACCCCAGAGCTTAGCCAGTCGCTGTGTCAGAGACCGGGTGGCGGCGGCAAAGGCAAAAATCCTTTAGAATCCGCATAGCAACCCGGTCTTTCTTGCGCTCACCCTTTTCTTGTCCTTCGCTATGACCACCCCCTACGCCCACCGCCGTCAGCGTGTAATGGAACTTATCGGCGGCGGTACCGCCGTCTTTGCCAGCGCCCCTCCGGCGGTAATGCACAACGATGTAGACTACCCCTTCCGGCAAGACAGCAATTTTTATTACCTGACCGGGTTCAACGAGCCAGGGGCGGTGGCGGTGCTGGCCCCCCACCACGACGAGCACAGGTTTGTGCTGTTTGTGCGGCCTAAGGATCCTGAAAAAGAGACCTGGTCGGGCTACCGGGTGGGGGTCGATCTGGCCAAGGAGCAGTTTGGAGCCGATGAAGTTTACCCGATCGCCGAACTGGATGAGCACCTGCCCAAGTACCTCGAAAAGGCCGATCGCCTCTACTACCGCTTTGGTCACGACGAGGCTTTAAACCAACGCATTCTCAAGCATTGGCAGCGGCTGCTAGCCACCTACTACAAACGCGGCACCGGCCCCGTGGCGATCGAAGATGCCACCCTGATGATGCAGACCCTGCGGCGGGTGAAGTCGGCGGAGGAACTGGATGCGTTGCGACGGGCGATCGCAATTTCTGCCAAGGCCCACAACCACGCCCTTGAAATCACTCGCCCCGGTCGCTTTGAGTACGAGATTCAGGCTGAGATGGAGCACATCTTTCGGCTGGAGGGGGCAATGGGGCCAGCCTACACTTCGATCGTGGCCTCGGGAGCCAACGCCTGCATTCTGCACTACGTTGAAAACAACTGCCAGATGCAGGACGGCGACCTGCTGCTGATCGATGCTGGCTGTGCGGTGGACTACTACAACGCCGACATCACCCGCACGTTCCCCGTGGGCGGCCGCTTTAGCGACGAGCAGCGAATTTTGTACGAGCTGGTGCTAGAGGCGCAGATCAAGGCGATTGCCGCCGTCAAGTCCGGTGCCCCCTTCAACGAGTTCCACGATGCGGCCACCCGCACGATCACCGAGGGTCTGGTGGAACTGGGCTTGCTCCACGGCACGATAGATACCCTGATTGAGGAGAAAAAGCACAAGGCCTTCTTCATGCACGGCACCGGCCATTTTCTTGGGCTAGATGTGCATGACGCAGGGGTGCTTCGCAACCCTGACAAAACCTGGAAGCCTTTTGAAGCGGGCAACGTAGTCACCGTGGAACCGGGCATCTATATCTCCCCCACCTACGAACCCGCCGAGGGGCAGCCCCAAATCGACGATCGCTGGCGGGGCATCGGCATTCGCATCGAAGACGACGTACTGGTGACTAAAAGCGGCTGCGAGGTGCTAACTGCGGCCGTACCTAAGGCCTTAGAGGCCATGGAGCGCTCGTGATGATCGGCAGTCAATCGACGGCAAAAACGGTGTTTCTGCTGGCCTCCATGGTGGGCTGGCTAATTGTGGGCGCAGCCCTGATGTATCTCTTCCCCGCCGTAGCCGACGCGCTGGTGGGTAGCGATCTAACCCATCTTTGGATGACTAACCTTTCCCGCAGTGGCTACAACCCCACCTTGGGCTGCGTGGGAGGGGGCATTGCCCTAGCGGTGACAGCGGCAGGCAACTGGATTTGGTACCAAAAGTTTGATCGAGAATAGGCCGCTCTAGGGGCGTCAGGGAAATTTGCTCGGTCATCGCTTATAGCTACCGATTGACCGAAGACTTTCCAGAGTGGTGGATTTTAACGCCTTAGCAACCAAGTCACTCTAACCAGAAAGTTTTTGGAGAAATTGATCAAAATGCCCCCTATTCTCTGCTAAGATGTAAAACTGCAAATGCAGCACGGGCGATTAGCTCAGTTGGTAGAGCGCCTGCCTTACAAGCAGGATGTCACTGGTTCGAGTCCAGTATCGCCCATACATGTACAGTGACTCTTCATTTGTCGTGGAGACACATTGGTGTCGTCAAAGAAGCAAAGCTAAATTTGGCTTGCTTTTTCCGCCTTAGGCCAATTTGGTAGTGCAAATAGACGAGGAACGGCTGAGCAAACTCCCTGTAGTCCTGCTGTAAAGAAGGTTCTGTTCCACGACACGAATTTGTTTCAATGTCGTTTAATTTGGCACTGTACAGCAGCGGCAGTGAAATTAGCGAGGCTAGTCATTACCCGCACGTCTTCGGCATCGACTTGTCGTCTTTCACCTCAAGTTAGTTCTGAAAGTTCGCTCTGTAGATAGATTTGCGCCTCTATCCAATGCTAGAAGAATGGACAGGAGGTGTTCTGTAGCAATTCACCCGATTTTGGCTTTCCAAATGGCTATGACTGAAAGGAGCAGTAGCCGTGGATCGACTGGTGGTTGGTATGTTGATTTGAGGCACTGCCCTTGTGACCTATGACGGACGCAAATAGCTCTGAAACGATTTTTGCTGGCGATCGCGAAATAGTAAGGCGGATGCCGGCTTCCTGTAGAAACGCTTTACGCTCGCGCTTCGCGTATCCCCAAAATATGACCAACTGTTCACACACCACTGCGTTGGGTTGGGACCTCTCACGAACCTTGCAAACCGTGGCAACCGACTCGGCTGAACGCTTTAGCGCGGTTCAATTGCCAATTTAGCGAAGCAACGTAATGATCGGCAGGAGCATTGGGCTAAGCGTGCAAAGAATGATGACCAGGAATTCACCATTGCTCTCGTATGGTTTGGTGTTGCTCAATGTGACTCTAACATCGGTAATCAGTCTGTGGCTTGGCTCCTGGATAAAACCCACTCCCCTGGCTTTGTTTTACGTGGCAGTGATGGTCAGTGCCTGGTATGGCGGACTGAAACCAGGTCTGGTGGCAACCGTACTGTCTGCACTAGCCATTAATTACTTCATTCCACCCTACAATGCCCTGGGTATTGTCGATTCCGGAGATCTGCTCCACCTGGGAGTGTTTGTCATCATTGCCCTACTAATTAGTAGGTTGAATCAGTCCCGCCAGGTTGCCCTGCGACAAGAACAGCAGCTTCGGGCTGAGGCAGAAGCTGCCCAGCGTCGAACGGCTCATTTACTGGAGCACATGACGGATGCGTTTGTGGCGTTCGATCGCCATTGGCGTTATACCTATGCCAACCCTGCGGCTCTACAAATGCTGCAAAAGTCTCTCGAAGAACTGATTGGCAAGAATGTTTGGGAGGAGGTATTCCCTAGCGAGAAGGGAGGATTTACCTATCGGCAACTGCACCGAGCTTTAGAGGAACAGGTTCCTGCATCTTGGGAAGAGTTCGGTGAACCTGTGCAACGGTGGCTAGAGGTGAGAGCTTACCCTTCACTAGAAGGAGTTGCTATCTATTTTCAAGACATCACTGAACGCAAACAAGCTGAGGCAGCACTGCGGCAGAATGAGGAGCAATTGCGACTAGCTACGGAGGGAGCCAATTTAGGCTTATGGCATTGGGACGTACTGCATGACAGGTTGGTCTGGACCGATCAATGTAAAGCGCTGTTTGGGTTGCCCGCTGATACCGAAATGTCTTATCAGGTTTTCCTAAATGCCGTACATCCAGACGATCGTCAGCGCCTTCAGGAAATGCGTCCTGTACTGGAGGATGGGCAACTCGCACATCATGAGACTGAGTATCGAACGCTTTGGTCGGATGGCACCGTGCGTTGGCTTATGGCAAGAGGAAGCGCCAGCTACGACGCGGCTGGAAAACCTATCTTTAGCAGAGGGGTTATCTTCGACATCACCGATCGCAAACAGGCAGAAAACGCCATTCGTGAGGGAGAAGAGCGGCTGAACCTGGCAATGGAAGCTGGACGAATGGTGGCCTGGGAGTGGAACCCATTCGACGACAGCCTGATTACCTCTGCCAATTTTTCTGAGATTTACGGTGCCACTGACGTTTACACGGTTGAACAGGGGATTGCCCTACTGCACCCGGAGGATGAATTGCAGCACCGAGCCATCATTGCACAAGCCGTAGACACTAGAAGCGAATATTGCTGTGAATTTCGCGTCATTCGACCCGATACAGGCGCAATCGTTTGGCTAGAAGAACGGGGGCAGCCAATTCTCAACAGGGATGGCAGCCTGCAAAAGTTGATTGGTGTTTCGATCGACATTAGCGAGCGCAGGCGCGACGAAGACGAACGCAAACGAATTGAGGAGGAATTACGCAAGAGCGAACAGCAGCTACGCAGCGCGATCGAGGTCGCTCGATTCGCGCCCTATGAATGGAATCCGGTGACGGGTGAACTCATTTGGGATGCTCAGTTGAAAGCGATGTGGGGGTTAGCACCCGATGCTGAGGTCAATGTAGCCGTCCATAATGCCGGAGTACATCCCGAAGACCGTGAGTATGTCGAACAACAAATTGCCAAAGCAATCGACCCCAATGGCAACGGTATCTATGAGGCTGAATTCCGCGTCATTGGTATTGAGGACGGGATTGAGCGCTGGATTTTGGCTCGCGGACAGACGTTTTTTGATGCTGAGCGTCGTCCTATTTATTACGTGGGCGCGGCACAGGACATTAGCGATCGCAAACAATCCGAACTTGAAATTCAAAAATTTGTCTCTCTTGCCAACAACAGCACAGAATTCATTGGCATGTGCGACATGAATTTAATCCCGTTTTATATCAATGAAGCGGGACTGCGAACGGTTGGGTTGGAGGGCGCACAGCAGTTCAAGGACACTCCAGTTCAGGAATTCTTCTTTCCTGAGGATCAAGATTTTGTTGTCAATGAGTTTTTCCCGCGTGTGTTGCGAGAGGGACGGGCGGAAGTCGAAATTCGGCTCCGGCATTTCAAGACGGGCGAAGCGGTATGGATGATCTACAACGTGTTCTACATCCGAGGCGAGAACAATCAGCCGATCGGTTTAGCAACGGTCAGCCGCAACATTAATGAGCGCAAACGTGTCGAAGCAGAACGCAACCAGGCTGAAGCAACCCTGCGTGAGAGCGAGGAGCGGTTCCGCACACTGGCTGCTACAGTCCCCCAACTGCTTTGGACAGCAACACCCGATGGCAGTGTAGACTACCTGAGCGAACAATGGGCAGACTACATTGGGCTACCGCCAGAACGGCTCTATGATTGGAGTTGGCAACAGGTAGTTCACCCCGATGATCTGCCGAATACTTTGCACGACTGGCAACACAGCATCGAGTCGGGTGAGCTGTTAGAAATTCAACATCGCTTTCGCTACCACACAGAAGAATGGCGCTGGCAACTGGTTCGCGGCATTCCAGTCAAAGATGAAACTGGACAGGTGACAAAATGGGTCGGAACCTGCACCGACATTCATGACAGCAAGCTGCGGCAGCAGGATACGCAGTTTTTGTCTGACCTGAGTGAAGTGATTCGCACCAGCGACAGTGCCGATCAGTTGATGACAACGGCTATTGAAATGATTGGGCAGTATTTGCAGCTCAAGCGCTGCTACTTTGCCCAAACTGATGAGGCGAACGATCGCGCCTGGATAACCAGCGATTACCACGATGATTCGCTGCCCTCGCTTGTGGGTGAACACCTCCTTTCCCATTACCCAGCTATCGTTTTGGAGATGCTGCGATCGGGGCGGCTCTACATCTCCAACGACAACAAACGCGATCCGCGCTCAGTGGATTGCTACACGACTGTTTACGAACCCCTCGCCATTCGCGCTCATGTCGCTGTGCCATTCTTTATGGACGGGCGCTGGGCCGTGAATCTGATTGCCGCAACCAATGAGCCCAGGCAATGGCAAGAGCGTGAAATCAATCTGCTGGAAACAGCGGCAGAACGAATCTGGTTAGCCGTCGAAAAGCTGCGATCAGAAGTGGCTTTGCGTGAGAGTGAAGATCGCTACCGGGCACTCACTGAGCTATCCCCACAACTGGTGTTTATGAGCCGAGCCGATGGCTGCATCACCTATGTCAACCAGTGGGGGTTAGACTTCACTGGGCGATCGCTCTTGGAGTTGCAAGGCGATGGTTGGGCAGAGTGCATTCATCCAGAGTATCGCGATCGGGTTTACGAAGCCTGGATGACCGCAACGAGCAATATTTCCGACTACGCGATTGAGATTCTGTTTCGTCGTGCTGATGGGGTGTATCGCTGGCTCTATAACCGCGCCCTGCCTGTGACCAATGGCGCTGGTGAGATTGAGTATTGGATTGGGGTTGCCATTGATATCACCGATCGCAAACAAGCAGAACTGGCGTTACGCGAAAGTGAAGCGATCGCCCAGACTCGTGCCAAAGAATTGGAAGCACTGATGGAAGTCGTTCCAGTTGGAATTTGGCTAGCCCATGACCCCGACTGTCGCCAAGTCACGGTAAATCGAGCTGCCTACAAGCTGATGCGAGCAGAACCAGGCGATGTAACCACTGCCACTCCTGTTAATGGCATTTACCCCTTCAAATTTAAGCTGCAAAGTAAGGGACAAGACATTCCAGCAGAAGAGCTTTCCTTGCAGAAGGCAGGGCGGACAGGTCAGGAGATTACACAGGAAGCCGAACTCGTATTTGAAGATGGCGTAGTGCACTACATGTATGGACGAGCTGTGCCACTGCGAAATGAGGCGGGTATCGTTCGTGGGGTGATCGGAGCCTATGTAGACATTAGCGATCGCAAACAAGCTGAAGCCGAGCGCGAACAGCTCTTAGCACGAGAACAAGCCGCACGGGAAGAGGCTGAACGGGCTAATCGAATCAAAGATGAGTTTTTGGCAGTGTTGTCCCATGAGTTGCGATCGCCCCTCAACCCCATCCTTGGCTGGACTCAGCTGCTACAAAGTGGCAAACTGAACCCGGATCGTCAAGCCGAAGCATTAGCCACGATCGAGCGCAATGCCAGATTGCAGACCCAACTAATCGAAGATCTCTTAGACATTTCCCGCATCATGCAGGGCAAGCTGACACTCACAGCGGCTTCCGTCAGTCTAACGTTTGTCATCTCTGCAGCAGTGGAAACCGTGCGTTTGGCAGCAGAAGCTAAGCAAATTCAAATTTTGCTCGACCTTGATACAGCGGTTGCTCCTGTTTCTGGCGATGCTGCCCGCTTGCAACAAGTGGTGTGGAACCTGCTCACCAACGCCGTCAAGTTCACTCCCAATGGTGGGCAGGTCGAGGTTGAACTGCGGCAATTGAATCAACTGGCTCAAATTCGGGTCACTGATACCGGAAAAGGCATCGATTCGCAGTTTTTGCCTCATGTATTTGAGTACTTTCGACAGGCCGATAGCACTACAACCCGAAAGTTTGGTGGATTGGGATTAGGGCTAGCGATCGTACGGCAAATCATAGAAATGCACGGAGGAACCGTTAAGGCAGAAAGCCTGGGTAACAATCAAGGCGCAACGTTTACGGTACAGTTACCTACCATTCAAAAAATGGTTCCGGCTGTGTCTGAGCCGACTCATGCTGAAGTAGGAAACCAGAAAACTCCTCTAAGTAACTTGCGAATCCTAGTTGTAGATGACGATGATGATACTCGTGAATTGCAGGCTTTTTTGTTGGAGCAACGTGGAGCCAAGGTAACAGCTGTCACGTCTGGCTTAGAGGCATTGCAAGCGCTTGATCAGTTCACTCCCGATGTGATTGTCAGTGATATTGGTATGGCAGACATGGATGGCTATATGCTGATGCAGCAGATTCGCTCTCGCCCTCCAAACCAGGGTGGACAAGTTCCGGCGATCGCCCTGACTGCCTATGCCAGAGACTTTGACCAGCAAAAGGCACGTCAGGTAGGTTTCCAAGCGCACATCACAAAACCTGTGGAGCCAGAAGCGTTGGTGGAAGCGATCGCAATTCTCCTAAGATAGCCTGGTCCTTCTCCGACGCGAACAACTGTTGATGGACACAAACAAACCTGGAGCGATCGCTCCCACTCGCAGGTCTTTCATTATTTGTAATTGAAGAGAATGCCTAATTCCTCGCAGCCTGTTCAATAATTGCGGCGACGGCATCGGGATGGGAAACCATCACGACATGGGACGCGCCATTGACGACAACTGTCTCATGAGAGTTAGCTCGCTCTGCCATAAAGGATAGGGCGGCGGCGGGGATATTGAGATCGCGATCGCCATAAATAAACCAAGATGGAACAGACTTCCATGCCGGTACACCAGAGGCTTCGTTTAATGCAGCTTCTGTAATTGGACGCTGAGTACTCGCCATTAACTGAGCGTCATTGGCAGGCACATCGGCAGCAAACTGCGCGTGGAACTTGTCTTGTTGAATATGGAGGTCTTTGCCGCCATCAGGAAGTTCGACTGGGGGCGCGAGGGTCGGCCCAAGTGTGCTGCCTGGATAACGTCCTGAGAGTTCAACAGCGGTTTCGCCCGCCTCAGGAGCAAAAGCCGCAACGTAAACCAACGCCTTCACGTTTTCGTTGTCAACTGCATTGGTAATCACTGCGCCCCCGTAGGAATGCCCCACAAGCACAATCGGACCTTCAATACCCTGGAGCACGCTGGCGACATAATCAGCATCACTTTTGACTTCGCGCAGGGGATTGGCGACAGCAACCGTCGGATATCCTTTGCGAATGAGCTGGGCTAATACACCATTCCAACTGGAAGATTCGGCGAATGCACCGTGAACCAGAACGATGGTCGGTTTACTGTCTTGGGCGCTGGCAGGATTCATGACGGTTCCTAAGGATGTGAGGATTGTGGTACTTAAAAAGAGTGCGACGATGAGTAATAACCGGATGCCGTTCTTGATCGCGAACCAATTCATAGGATGTTTGCCTTTACGGTGGGTGATTTCGTGAGATAGCCTTTGATTACGCAACGTGAGTAGTCATAAAACGACGGATGTTCCGCGATCGCATCTCCGCACTCTTGTAGGGCAAAGTGTCCGGTATTAAGGAAGGTGTCGAGAGTTAAACGCCAATTTAGAAATGCAGTTGCTACTTAAACGTCAACTGCTGAAGTTCCTTTTGATTCCAGTTGCCTAACCTGGCGGCAGCTTCATAGGTGCTTTGCAAGAACTCTGACAACATCTGATCGGGTGATTCTGCCTCGCGAACCGCGTCATAGGGCAAAACAAATTCACCCATCTCTTTACTGTAAAACGCAGCATCGGGACGAACCTCAGCCTGCTTAAACCCATCGGGTTCTGGGTACGCATAGGAATAAAACGCTGGGTATGATAATCCGGCTCCGGGCCAGAATCCAGCACTACTGACTTCCTGAGAGTAGGCTTCCTGTGCCACTACATCCGGCAAATTCGGCACCCCTCCCGGATGTTCAGGAGCCGACCGCCCCGAAAAGCGGGTCACGGCCAAATCAAAACTTCCCCAGAAAAAATGAACAGGACTGACCTTGCCGGAAAAATGGGAGCGAAACTCTCTAAAGACGCGATCGGACTGTAGCAGCACTCGCCAGCATCGATTGGCATAATCCGCATCGTAAGCGGCATGGGTTTCATCCTGCTCAAATCGAATTGGGTCTGAGACTTCATTCGGTTTAGTGTTAATGGTGATGTGAAGATCTAATTCTCTGAGCGTTTCCATCACGTTCTGGTAGAGATCAGCGACAGAGCGAGGATAGAGGGCGATCGCTCGTCTTGCCCCTTCGCTGGTTTGAATCAGCAGCTCATGATCAATGAAATCAAAGTCGATTTGAAAGATGCTGCTGCCATAGGGAATCGTAGACGTGGTCAGCCCCCGGACGGTTAAATAGAGGGGAGTATGCCAGGAATGATTAATCCAAGGAGTTTGGGCCAATCGGATTTTGCCAATGATTTGCGTCCACATGTGCAAGGTGGTATAAGTTTTTTGCCATGAGTCTAGGGGTAAACTTGGCCAAATGTCTGTTGGGGCAGGCTGATTTAACATCATGGTTTCCTCATAAGTAGAAAAGGGACGCGCGATTAATAGTTCTTCTATTGTTCGTCAGCAAAACACCACAGCCATTGTTCTCCCAATTCGGCTGAACTGATCACTGCGTGTCCGCTCTCTTCATAATGACGGTGGGCGTGCTGTGATGAATTGCAGAATAAAATCAAAATGCAATTTACTTGCTCGATCCCTTTGCATGACTGTTTGCACAGGTTCAATATAGGTCGTCACCTTCAAGCTGTCGCCTATAGCAAGTTGAATTTTTTACAGTGCAAATTGATAGATCAACCATGCCATCTAGGAGTAGAAAGCTGGCTCTAACTTAAGTTAGACTCCGAATTTGATCGAAAGTACATTCATACAACCGATCAACCATAAATGTCTGAATGCAAAATCCGGTAGCGATGTTCCGCACCCTTGATGCGGGCGACGACCTGTTTGCCCCCCGGATGAAGCGGCTGTCACTACAAGCTATTGCCGTAACCGACGACGATAGACCCTAGTTTCTCAACACTTCTGCAATACGGCTCTCAATAAGGTCACCCATGGCTTTTGCTCCGATTGGGGTGCGGAGTTGTTTGCTCAGGTGCGGTCGTTGGTTTGTAAGCGATATACTTTGGGAAACGGATGACAGTCCTTTATAGGGGAGCACTCAATGATTACCCTGCCTGGAATTACTATCCACAGCAAAATCTATGAGAGCTTAGCTTCTTTGGTATACCGAGGCGTCAGAGAGCAAGATACCTGTGCCGTGATTGCCAAAGTCCTCAAGCAGGATTATCCCTCTCCTCAAGAATTAACTCGCTATCGGCAGGAGTATGAAATTACTCGTTTTCTCAACATTGAACGCGTAATCAAGGCATACAGCCAGCAGGACTACCAGCGCACGCTGGTTATTCTTCTGGAAGACTTTGGTGGAGAGTCTTTAGAATGCTGGATGCGGCAACAATTGGACTTCTCTCCCATGCCGCTGTCGGTTTTTTTGAATATGGCGATCGCCATTACGGATACTTTAGGCAAAATCCATGCGGCTCATGCCATCCATAAAGACATTAATCCTGGCAACATTGTCTTTAATCCGAGGACTGGCGTTGTCAAAATCATTGATTTTGGCATTGCCACTCGCTTCAGTCGCACCAATCCCACATTCAAAAGTCTTCATCTTCTAGAAGGAACCCCCGCCTATTTGTCGCCAGAGCAAACCGGGCGAATGAACCGGATGCTCGACTATCGCACCGACTTTTACTCACTGGGCGTAACCTTCTACGAACTGTTGACGGGACAATTGCCGTTTCCCACCAGTGATCTTCTAGAACTCGTTCACTGTCACATTGCTACACCGCCGGTTCCCCCGCATGAGTTGAATGCCACGATCCCCCAACCAGTTTCAAACCTGATTTTGAAACTGATGGCAAAAAATGCAGAGGATCGTTATCAAAGTGCCTGGGGCATCAAAGCAGATCTAGAGCGCTGTGCCCAACAACTGGCAGAAATGGGTCAGATTAACGCCATATCGTTGGGACTGCAAGATGTCTCCGAGCAGTTCCGCATTCCTCAAAAACTGTATGGGCGAGAAGCGGAGATTGCAGCATTATGGGTAGCGTTTGACAGAGTGGCAGGGAGTAAGACAGTCCGTGAAATGGTGCTGGTCTCTGGTTACGCTGGGGTTGGCAAAACAGCATTAGTGCAGGAACTCTTTAAACCGATCACTGCAAAGCACGGCTATTTTATCTGGGGTAAATTTGACCAATTCCGACGCAACATTCCCTATAGCGCGATCGTTGATGCCCTGCAAAAATTGGTGCAGCAACTCTTGGGCGAACTCAATGAACAGGTGGAAGTATGGCGATCGCGTCTACTTAGTGCTTTGGGTAACAACGGACAGATCATCATTGATGTCATCCCAGAAGTCGAGTTAATCATTGGCAAGCAGCCACCTGTGCCTGAAGTTGGAGCAACAGAAGCACAAAATCGCTTTAATCTCACGTTTCAAAAATTTGTGCGGGTGTTTTGTGCAAAAGAGCATCCCCTGGTCATCTTCTTAGACGATCTACAGTGGATCGATTCTGCGACGTTGAAGTTAATCGAACTCATCTTACTTGACGAGCAGATCCAGTATCTGTTTTTGATTGGAGCCTACCGAGATAACGAACTGACTCCAACGCATCCGGTGGTCTTAACGCTAGAGAGCCTGCGAAACCAGGGAGCAGTACTTCAGGAAATCACCCTGACCCCCTTAACGCTAGAACCGTTGACTCAACTGGTGGCTGAGACGTTACATCGCAATCCTGATACCGTTCGTTCCTTAGCCCGAGTCGTGTTGCGTAAAACCGAGGGCAACCCCTTCTTTGTTGGTGAATTTTTGAAGCTGCTGCATAGCGAAAACCTGTTGACCTTTGATGCCCCTCAATCCCTTGGTAAGGGGGGAAGTAAAGAGGGGTGGCAGTGGAACCTAGCTGAGATTGAAGCTCAAGATATTACCGATAATGTGGTGGAGTTATTGCTGCGTCAGTTGCAGAAATTGTCGGAAGCAACACAGCAAGTTCTCTCCATCGCGGCTTGTGTTGGATCTGAGTTTGATTTAGAAACGTTAGCGATTGTTTGCGAAAAATCACCGAAAGCAATTTTCCAGGATCTACTTGCAGCAATACAAGCGGGATTAATTCAACCTCTGTCTGAACTGAACGAAGACTTGTTGGTTCAAGAGTATAAGTTTCTGCACGATCGCGTTCAGCAAGCGGCTTATGCTCTAATTGATGAATCGCAGAAACAGATTGTTCATCTTCAAATCGGTCGCAACTTGCTCGAAAAAACTTCACCGGAGCAACGATTCGATCGGCTGTTTGAAATCATCGATCATCTCAATCAAGGACTTGAGCTATTCACTGCTCAACCAGAACGAACTGAAATTGCCAGATTGAATTTAATGGCAGGTCAGAAAGCAAAGGCAGCAACGGCTTATGAAGCCGCTTTTAAGTATTTCGCGACAGGGCTTAAACTCCTCAATTCAGAGAGTTGGCAGAGTGAGTATGACCTCACCTTAGCGCTGTATTCAGAAGCAGCAGAAGCGGCGTATCTCCAGGGTTGCTTTGATGAGATGGAACAGTTGGTAGAAGTGGTACTTGCTCGTGGCAAAACAGTGGTTGACCAAGTGCAGGCTTACGATACCAGAATTCAAGGATATTTGTCACAGGGCAACCTGAAAGAAGCACTAAAAACTGGATCGGAAGCGTTAAAGCTCTTGGGCTTGGGTTTAATAGAAAATCCAAGCCGGGCAGATATACAAAGGGAATTGGAGTCAACGGCTCCACTACTCGCTGAACGAGAAATCGAAAACTTGATTAATTTACCAGAGATGACTGCACCAAAACCGCTGGCAGCTATGTCAATCTTGGCAAGTATGAGGTCTGCTGCATTTATCAGATCACCGGCACTATTCATGCTGATTACTTGCAAAGCGGTAAATTTATCAATTAACCACGGAAATGCTGTTTGGTCATCAGTATTTTATGCTGGCTACGGGTTTGTTCTATGTGGAGTTGTCCGAGACATTAAACTTGGTTATGAGTTCGGCAAATTGGCGCTCAGTTTGGCAGAACGATTGAATGCCAGAGGAAATGCTAGAACCTTAATGTTTTCGAATGTCCATATTATGCACTGGAAGGTGCATCTTAGGCACACAATACCCATGCTGGCTGATGCCTATCAAAATGGAGTGAAAACAGGAGACTTTGAAACTGCTGGTTATACTGCATACTACGTGTGCTATTACTCGTTTCTTGCTGGAGAAGAACTCACCCAACTGGAACAAAAAACAGCAACCTACAGCAAAGCAGTTGATCGAATCAGACGGGAAACTCCCTCGAATTGGCTGGCAATATTGCGACAGACCATTCTTAATTTGCTAGACAAAGCTGAAAATCCCAGCCGCTTAATCGGTAGGCTATGTACCGAAGAGAAGGCGTTGTCATACGCTATTACAACTAAAGATGGAACTGCAATCCAAATACTCTACTTGCACAAAGTCATGTTGTGTTATCTATTTGGAGAACACCATCAAGCTGAACAGACTGCTATTTTGGCAAGGCGACATTTTGAAGAGGTGACAGCAATAACGGTTTTACCTACATTCTGTTTCTATCATTCACTAGCGCTTTTGAGCCTAGCGACTGATGCTTCAAACTCTGAAAAAGCAGCTTGGCTAAGTTGTGTTGGCTCCAACCAAGAAAAGATGCAAAAGTGGGCGAGTCATGCCCCAATGAATTATTTACATAAATTTTATTTAGTCGAAGCAGAGAAAGCGCGAGTCTCAGAGCAATTTTTTGAGGCCGAGGAACTTTATGAACGGGCGATCGCAGGTGCTGCTGAAAATGAATATATTCAGGAAGAAGCATTAGCTTATGAATTAGCGGCTAAACATTATCTAGCGCGAGGTCGAGAGAAGATTGCTCAAACCTACATGAAAGAGGCGCGCTATTGCTACGATCGCTGGGGCGCGACTGCTAAAGTTAAAGACTTAGAAACTCGCTATCCACAATTCTTCTCTCAGTCGTCTAGAGTCGCTTCTACATCAATTCCTATTACTGCTGAAACTATCACTAATCCCTTCCATACTGCTTTCGATTTAGCAGCAGTGATGAAAGCTTCACAGGCGATTTCTCGTGAAATTGAACTGAAGCAATTGCTGCGATCATTGATGCAAATTTTAATTGAGAATGCTGGCGCACAAACCGGATATCTAGTTTTAGAAAACTCAGGAGAATGGTTGATTGAAGCGGCTTGTGAACTCAATACCGATGAAAATGCTTGTGCGACTCAGGTGTTAGAGTCTATTCCAATTGCCGATCAATTGCCAGAATCAATCATTCAATATGTGATTCGAACTCTGAAGCCTGTCACCTTAAATGATGCGACTCGTGAAGGTGATTTTATTAATGAGCCATACATTCAACAGAACCAGCCCCAATCTATTTGCTGTTTGCCGCTGCTGAATCAAGCCAAGCTGGTTGGTGTAATGTACTTAGAAAATCGGTTGGCAGCTCAAGTGTTTACACCAGAGCGATCGCAGGTTTTGCGGCTATTGTCGACTCAAGCCGCGATCGCCATCGAAAATGCTAACCTTTACTCAGAACTGCGGGCTAACGAAAGCAAGAGCACTCAGTTTCTCGAAGCGATTCCGGTAGGAATTGCGATCGTGGATGCGGAGGGTTGCCCTTACTATGCCAACCAATACGGCACTCAACTCCTGGGTAAAGAAACTGATCCTTCCGTAGCACCGGAGCAGCTCTCAGAGGCTTACCAGCTTTATGTAGCAGGAACTGATCAAATCTATCCAGCGGAGAGCTTGCCTAATGTTCGGGCATTAAGGGGCGAACGCATTACAACTGAAGATATAGAAATTCGTCGAGATCATGCCACAATTCTAGTTGAGGCACGGGGAACACCAGTTTTTGATCAACAGGGCAATATCACTCATGCGATCGCTACCTTTCAGGACATTACAGAGCGCAAACAAGCCGAGAAACTCCTAACCGACTACAACTGCACTTTAGAGCAACAGGTTGCAGAACGAACTGCTGCGTTACGACAAAGTGAGGCCAAGTTCCGAACTATCTTTGAAAACTCGCAGGTCGGCATTTACCGAACCCGCCTCTCGGATGGATTAATTCTCAATGCCAACCAACGCCTTGCCAACCTGTTGGGCTTTGATTCACCAGAGGAGATCATTGGGCTAGAACACAGCATCGACTATTTTGTAAATCCCAGCGATCGCCTATACGCCATTGAGGTGATGAAGCGGGATGGGGAACTGCGAAGCTTTGAAGTCCAGATGCGAAAACGAGCTGGGACACTGTTCTGGGGACTTACCTCTTCTTATCTGAATGCAGCCGATGGATACGTCGAAGGGGTGGTTGCAGATATTAGCGATCGCAAGCAAGCAGAAGCCGCTCTACAAACGAGTGAAGAACGACTGCGCTTAGCATTAACCGCTTCAAATCAAGGACTCTACGATCTCAATATCAAAACTGAAGAAATCGTGGTTAACCCAGGATACGCTTTAATGCTGGGCTACGATCCAGCAACATATCATGTGACCAAATCTACGTGGATTGAGAGTTTGCACCCTGACGATAGAGAATCAGTGGTTGCAGCTTACCATGCTAGTCTTACTGGAGAAGTGCCTAATTTTCAAGTAGAGTATCGCCGTCGTACCGAGGATGGTCAGTGGAAATGGATTTTTGATGTTGGCAAAATTGTTACCTGGAATGAATCCGGTGAACCTATCCGAGCGTTGGGAGTTATTACGGATATCGATGATCGCAAACAAGCAGAAGAAGCCTTACAAGCCTCAGAGACAAAGCTACGGAATCTAATTGAGGCAATTCCTGATCCATTGTTTGTATTCTCTGCTGAAGGGCGATTCCTTGAAATAATGGTAATGGAACCAGATCTGCTATGGCACCCCTTTGAGGAGATGATTGGTAAAACCATGCATCAACTCGGCAGGGAAGAAGCTGATGAGTTTCTAGGTTATATTCAGCAGGTATTGAGAACCCAACAAATCCTCACGGTCGAGTATGGTGCGTTTCTAAGTGGACGAGAAATGTGGTTTTCGGCTCGCATTGCCCCAATCAGCTACGACCAGGTGATTTGGCTGGTGCGAGATATTACGGCGCAGAAGCAAGCAGAAGCAACCTCAATTTTAGAGGAGCGCAACCGCATGGCACGCGAAATTCACGATACCCTTGCTCAGTCGTTTACAGGTATTCTGGCTCAGGTCGGAGCTGCAAAACAGGTGCTAACCGATGATGTAGAAGCAACTCAGGCACACCTGGACCTGATCAAAGAATTGGCGCGAACTGGACTGACTGAAGCGCGGCGCTCGGTCGTCGCGCTCCGGCCTCAGCTTTTGGAGGAGGGCAGTCTACAGAGCGCTCTCCATCGTCTCGTCACTCAGACTAGAGCTGCCGCAATGGATACCACTTTGCACTACGAGATCGAGGGTGCGGTATATGCTTTACCCACTGAAGTCGAGAACAACCTCCTACGGATGGGGCAGGAGGCATTAACCAATGCGATTAAACATGCCAATGCTGACGAAATTCGAGTGCAGCTAGCCTACGATCGCGATCAGGTTTGCTTGCGCGTGAAAGACAATGGACAGGGCTTTGGAGTTGGAAGTATCCCGGCCTCTGAGGGGTTTGGCTTACTCGGCATGAGCGAACGGGCAGAGCGCATCGGCGCACAACTCACGATTCGGAGCCAGCCTGGACAAGGAACAGAAATTATTGTCACCGTCAACCCTTGAGTGAGCATCACGATGAGCCAAGCCACGACTATTCGGGTTTTGATTGCGGACGATCACGCCATTTTTCGGCAAGGATTAGCCACGATTATTAACCGTGACCCTGATATGCAAGTGATTGCACAAGCCGAAAATGGGGAACAGGCGATCGCTCTATTTGAGGAACACCAACCGGATGTCACGCTCATGGATCTCCGAATGCCCGAAGTAGAAGGAGTTGCTGCCATTGGTGCAATTTATGCGACGGCTAAATCGGCTCGGATTATTGTACTGACCACCTATGATAGTGACGAGGATATCTACCGGGGATTGCAGGCAGGCGCAAAGGGATACCTGTTGAAAGAAACCGAACCGGACGAGCTTCTGAATGCCATTCGTACCGTTCATCGGGGTCAGCAGTACATTCCGCCAGACGTGGGAGCAAAGTTAGTTCAACGTCTCAGCAATCCAGAACTGAGTGAACGAGAACTGGCAGTACTCCGCTCACTAGCACAGGGGATGAGCAATGCCGATATTGCGGCTGCTTTGAGCATTGGCGAAGGCACGGTTAAATCTCATGTCAACCGGATTTTGAATAAACTAGATGTCAGCGATCGCACTCAAGCTGTGATTGTTGCCGTTAAACGCGGCATTGTTAGTTTATAGAGTCGATTTGGGATCTTCTTGAGATGGACTAAGATCAAAAATAAATGCCGTATTCCAGCAGTTTAACCGACAAGGAGTGGGCAATCATTGAATCGTTGCTGCCGAAAAAGAAATAAACACGACAAAAAATCCCCCGATACTCGTTCTGAAATAGAACAGCATCGAAGGATTGTGTTACGAAAATGAAGTATGAGTAGAATTCAAAGCAAACTGGTCGCTGATCGTGCCATTAATCGGAATGGCTGATGCCTCCCAACTCACATACATTGACATTCTTCATTTTCCTAGATCTGTCGTTTGCAAGTAAGGTTCGGATATTGTTGTTTGCAAATACGGTTCGGACATTATATACGCAAGTCGTTCCAGTCTCGATCGTGATATTACGAGACTCTCCAGGTTGAAGTGGCTGATTCAGGACATTCTTGCTTCCTGTGATTCTATTGGCTGGCTTAACATAGAATTTAACAATTGGGCGCGAAGATTCATTGCTTAAGGAAAAGTGTGAGTCTGTACGCGCTGTTTGAGCCGAATTTGTCGGCTGTACCGGAGGACTGTCGATCGCCGCGATCGGAGTATGCAAAGACAGCGCAACAACAGGAATTGCCAACACCGATGCAAGTATTAGAGATCTCATAACTGTACCGTAGTGCTTTTACCGTACATGCTACCCTGTTCTGAATTTACGTCCATTGGAATGACGAACTGCTCTAGAAGCAACAAAGGGCTGAAATTCCTTTTACTTGCTGCTACAGCCCTAACAATGACACAACTCTAAATATCGAAGTTCCTGATTATTTA
Source organism: Nodosilinea sp. LEGE 06152 (assembly GCF_015207525.1). Lineage (GTDB taxonomy): Bacteria > Cyanobacteriota > Cyanobacteriia > Phormidesmidales > Phormidesmidaceae > Nodosilinea. Next base: position 12,927 of record NZ_JADEWR010000009.1, on the reverse strand, counting down.
CAAAATTTTACAGATATATTCAATGATTCGCTTTCAACTTGCACCTAAGCCAACCAAAGCGCAAAAAGCAGCACAAGGCAAAAGGGGGTTTGTTCCTGTGGCAACGCGGTGGGTGATTGAACGTCTTAATGACTAGATGGAACGGTGTAAAAGCTTGCTCAAGAACTTTAGCGCACCTTGGGTCATGCAACTGCAAAGATCAGTCCTTGTTTCATCCGCTCGATGCTGAAGCGCTTGGTGCTTAGATGAGTTCTATAGGGTGTACTTTCGTTCAAGTTCGGATTCTAACTTAAGTTAGAGTCAGCCTTCTACTCTGCGATGGCACGGCTAATCTATCAATTTGCACTATAAAAAATTTGACTTGCTATAGGCGACAGCTTGAGAGCGATCACTTATATTGAATTTATGCAAACAGTCATGCAAATGGATCGAGCAATTAAATTGCACGGTTCTATGCTTGATGTAAATGTAAAAAGATGAGTGACGATTCTAGCCACAGCTCCTTACTTGTACCACCCTCAACTCAAGATTGGATTCAAGGTATTTTGAATGCCAAGGTAGTGCTGGTCATGTACGGAGACTATCAAGACCCCAGAAGTGCAGACGTTTACAAGCTGATTAAAGCGATCAAACGAGAGCTTAGTACTTCTTTTGGAGAAGATTATTTATGTTTTATCTTCCGCCACTTTCCGCAAGCACAGATTCATCCCCGTGCTCAACGAGCAGCCCAAGCCGCCGTTGCCGCCGCCGCCCAAGGAAAGTTTTGGTTGATGAGCGACACTTTATTTGACCATCAGCAAAGGTTGGAGAACGGTTATCTGATCGAGTACGCCAATGATTTAGGGCTAGACATGCCTCAATTTCTCAAAGAGTTGTCTAAACAAGTGCATGTCGATCGCATCAATGAAGACATTGAAGGCGGAATACAGAGTGGGGTGACGACTGCCCCAGCCCTGTTTATCAATGGAATTTGGTATACCGGGCACTGGAACACGACGGAGTTGATGGCGGCCATGATTGCTGCAAGTCGTTAAGCTCCCCGATCCCTAACCCCAATTTATATCTCACTTGTTTGTTAGTGCTAGTCAGCGATCGAATGCGCGATCGCTAGTTTTTGCCTGATTTGTTGAAAAACTTGCCAAGTTCCGAACCATGCTAACAACTACAACGCCAACCATTGAAGCTAGTTATAAAGGCTTAACGTACACCCGATTGCAGCAAGTACTTGACTATATTCAGACTCACCTCGATTCGGCAGAGCCGACGCTACATGAACGAGAATTATCACTGGCTGAACCTGCAAAAGTGATCAACGTTAGTTCGACTTACTTTGCGAGTTTGTTAAGCAAGCAATGGGGATTTCGCCCCATCAGTACGTGATTAAACAGCGCGTGGAACGAGCAAAAGTAATGTTGAAGAAGACGGATTTTGCGATACGTGCTACGCACAGGCTACGCCAACGCAGACATTGCTCTACAAGTCGGCTTCTCCAGCCAAAGCCATCTGACCCAACAATTCAAGCGCATTACGGGAATGACCCCAAAACAGATTCGCTAGCGTCCAAGCACTACATTCACGCACCAGTCAAGGAGACCAAGATGAAGTTTAAAGCAATTAAAGGACATCAGGGAATCGGAATGGAAGTGAAAGATGTGACTTACGTGGAGGCCGCCCGGTGGGGTAAGCATCGGGGGTGGCGGTATGTTCTGGGATTAGTAGTCATCTTCTTTGTGGGGCTGGTGGTCGGCGGCATCGCCACCCCCCGTATCGCGTTCCTGTTTGGCGGTCAGGAGGGGCTTGCAGCGTTCAGTCGGCTGGATTACGCCGCATTCGGTCCCGTGGGGGGCTTCGTTGCGATCACGGCAATTTTTCCGTTCTTCCTCGCGGGAATCTTGATCGCCGTCACCCTCGTTCACCGTCGCCACCCCCGAACGCTGATCACGGCTCGGGAGCAGATAAGTTGGCGGCGTGTCGGTCAGGGGTTTGTGGCGTGGTTCGTGCCATTTTGGCTGATCGCTGGACTGGGACAGTACTTCTTCTATCCCGACACCTTTTCCTTTAACTTCGACCTCGCAACGTTCGCACTCTTCGTCCCGCTGGCGCTAGTCTTTACCGCGATCCAGACGACTACGGAGGAGCTTTTCTTTCGCGGCTATATTATGCAGGGCGCGAGCATTGTTTGGACGAACCGCGTGTTTCTGGCGCTGGTGCCAGCTACGATCTTCGCCCTAGCGCACCTGCTCAACCCGGAGGCAAGCGCGGGCGGTTGGCTCACGGTCTTCTTCAACTACTTCCTCGTTCCGGGGCTGGTGTGGACCGTGGTTTCGTTGATTGACGGAACCACCGAACTCGCCATCGGCGCACACTTCGCGAACAACATCGGCGGCAATCTCTTGGTGGGCGTAGCCGGAAGCGCCGTGAACGCACCGGCTCTGTTCACAATCAGCAAATTCCACGCGACCTACACGGCGCTATCGATGCTGGTTGTAGTACCCGTGTTTCTGGCGATCGCCTACGGAGTGTTCAAGCGTAAAACCCCAACCCGTTTTTCAGAGCCACGGCAAGATCGTGGGTGATCTTGTCAGTTTGCAAACCTATCAGTTGCGCCGAGACACAACTCCGAAGGAACCGCAGCATACTTCAATAAGGAATTCATCATGCAATATCTTTCACAGGACTTAATCCTTCTTGCACTCAATCCCCAAACTGGGAAAACTCGCTTCTCTTGGTACTCTGCACTCGACTACGGCTTGGTCGGTTCTTTATTACTAGACTTAGTACTGCAAGGCAAACTTGAGATCGACAACGACAATCGTGTGATCGGTGCGATCGCAGTCAACACAGGCAATGAATTCTTGGATCAACGCCTGAGTGAGGTTCTAGCATCGTCTCGTCCTCGAACTGCAAGGTTCTGGGTGACTCGTTGGAGACGAAGATATCTAGGAATTCAAACGATTGTGTTGCAGAACTTAGTTGATTTAGGTGTTTTAGAACGACAAGAGCAGCGCATTCTTGGACTGTTCCCAACGCAGCGATATTTTCTAACCGATGAATCCATTCAACATGAGATTATCCAGCAAGTTCGTGCAGCCGTGTTAGAAGGCATTGGACTGGATTCTCGGATGGCAGCATTGATTAGTTTGATGCAAGCCTCTCACCTGACCGATGCGGTGTTCAGACCTGAAGAACGTCCTGAAGCGCGATCGCGAATTAGAGCGATCGCAAGAGAGGAACTGGTCGGTCAAGCAGTTTCAAAGGCAATTTTAACCATTCAAGCAACCACTTTTGGTGCAATCAGTGGCGGATGAAATTATTAGGGGTTGTATAGAACAATAGTTCGGACAATTTTTGATAGAAAAAGTTTTCTGCCAGAATTGTCCGGAGTGTTGTTGTCATTACATGGCAAGTGAGTTCTGAACATTAGTGTCTAAATCGGATGCTGCCGAAACGAACTTGCACTTCACTCTAAGAATTTGAAAGAAATCGAGCTTTAGAAATCATTACATCGAAGTTAGGTGAGGCAAGAATCTGAAGCAGCAACAGAATTAAGATTGTACCTTTGTCCACAACGTCAACTCAGAATGGATCGGACAAAAATGAGCATTCAATTAATCACGCCTGAAAAGCACGACCTAGGTGGGTTTAGCGTATAGCACATCTTACAGAGTGAAACCCTAAAAAATGGTTGGCCCTTTCATCCTCTTTGATCACTTAGGCCCATCTGTTTTCCCGCCTGGAAAAGGTGTCGATGTTAGGCCCCATTCACACATCAATTTAGCGACGGTACCTATTTGTTTGAAGAAAGCCTTCTGCAAAGAGACAGTCTAGGTACAGTACAAAAGACCTTTCCTGAACGAGTTTGACTCGCTGGGTGAAGAGGCTCAACGTCAAGTAACCGATCTCGTTATAGATATCAAGCAGGATAGATATCAAGCAGGCTTCGCTTCAAGCGCGTGAGTAAACAAAGAATTCGGCAACGATCGCGAATGAAATAAGAATCTGAAAGAAGTTAAGCATTGGAATCAATACAGTTGAGATGGAACAAACTAGGAGAATCTAACGTGGTCAAAGAGCAACCTGTAGACAAACAGGCAGTACAGGCAACCCCCAACCTGACACCTGCTCAGGAAGCTTTACAAGCGGTCTGGGAAGAGCATATCGGGCACGAATTTGGTACTCACAGCCCTGAAGATGCTCTCGCTACAATGGTTGAGGACGCTTACGTGAATCACATTCCGGTAATGACTGGGGGAGTAGGGAAACCGGCACTGCGTGAGTTTTATTCCAAGTACTTCATTCCACAGATGCCGCCGGATATAGATCTGGCTACGGTCTCGCGCACGATCGGAACCAATCAACTCGTCGATGAAATGCTGGTTAAGTTCACTCATACCATCCGGATGGACTGGATGCTACCCGGCATTGCTCCGACCGGGAAACAGGTTGAAGTGCCAGTGGTCGCGATTATTCGGTTCCGTGACGGCAAGCTAGCCCATGAACACCTCTACTGGGATCAGGCGACTGTATTGGTTCAGCTCGGCATGCTTGATCCGGTTACGCTGCCCGTTGTAGGGGTTGACAGTGCACGCAAGGTACTTGATTCGAGTTTGCCCTCAAACGCACTGCTCGATCGTGCCAGCGATCGCCACTAAAGGTTAGAACAAGCTTTCCATCAATACTTAGACCTACGATCGCAGGTTTAAATGTTCTCAGCGATTGACTGGAATGACATTGAAACAGGTTTGCGATCGCGTTTGGTGCGGTGGGTGCAAAAGTAGTCTTCTCTGGCAGACGCAAAGGAAATAGGAACACCATGAATAAGCCCAAGTTTTTTGTTACCCCCGGCTATGGGGAATACATGCTGAATAACTTGCATTACTCGCAAGCGGTCAAAATTGGCGATCGCGTAGAAATATCTGGACAAGGTGGTTGGGATGACAACCTGCAAATTCCCGAATTGCTCGCGGACGAGATTGCTCAAGCGTTTCGGAATGTGGAGCGAACCTTGGCAACTGTTGGAGCGGGTTGGGAGCATGTTGTCCACGTTAATTCCTACCATGTTGGCGGGTTGCCTCCCGAAGTTAACGAGGTGATGGTCAGGCTATATCGCCATTACATGCCCAATCATGCTCCTATTGGGACACAGGTAGGAGTCGCGGCGCTTGGACTGCCAACGATGCGGATTGAAATCCGCGTGACTGCAATTGTTCCATGAATTCCGCATCAGCGGCAACGAGCTACTGCGAAGTTAGAGAGTTACTTCCGCTGAGCGATATTGAAATTCCATCACTGTTTATTCGAAAAGGAGAGTTTGCACAGATGGAATCTATGGAGGCAGCCGTATTGACTGCATTTGATACGTCTTGAAGATAATTGCACAAGAATATGACAAAACACCCTAAGAATCTGAAAGAAACCGAGCATTAGGAGTCATTACACTCAGACTACAAAAACAGCAGACAGGAAGCAAAAACACATTCTTTGCGACCAAGGAAACTCCATGAAACTCTAACGTATGCCCGGTGCCTATTCGCTGACTGATCTCATCGTTCTTGAATGGATTGGTATGCCGCACGAAATCGTCAGGATGAGTCTTAAAAGTATCAAGTCACCAGACTATAGCTATAGCCAATTAGATTAGGACACGGACTAAAAGTCAAAATAGTCGCCGAATAAAAAGCATCATTAATCACGCAATTAAAAAGGAGTTTGATCGTGCAGAAAATCGCACTTGACGCTATCACTGAAGCCGTCATTAATCATGGCGATCGCGGCAAATCTCACCCGCGACTGTATGAAATTTACACGAGCTTGGTTCGACATTTACATGACTTTGTGCGTGAGGTGAATCTGACAGAATCAGAATTGCAGCAGGGACGTAATTTTCTCAACCAGGCAAGTCATCACACTCAAGAGATTCCCACTGGAGAGATCCATCTGTTGACGGATCTACTAGGGATTTCAGAGTTGGTAGAACTGCTGGGCGATGCTCATCATGGCACAGAAGGCAATTTAGAAGGACCATTGTATGTGCCGAATGCACCAGAACGGCAGATGGGCGATCGCTTGGGTATTGATGCAGAAGGAGATTCGCTTTTCCTGTCAGGTAGGGTTTTGGATTTGAACGGTCAACCGATCGCCAATGCTCTGATTGATGTTTGGCAACCCAATTCCAAAGGATTATATGACATCCAAGATCCATCTCAGTCGCCGGGGAATTTTCGCGGACGTTTCAAGACGAACAAGAGTGGAGAATATAGGTTTGAAACCGTAGTGCCACTAGGTTATAAAGTGCCAAGCAGTGGTCCATCTGGCGAGTTGCTGGGACTTTTGGGACGGCATCCCTGGCGGGCGGCTCACATCCATTTCAAACTCAGTGCTCCGGAGTACACTCCACTGACAACACAAATTTTTATGGCTGGCGATCCTCACCTAGACTCAGATACAACCTTTGCCGTGCGATCGGCAGTTGTTCAACTGCAAAAGCACGAAGCACCAGAGGAACTCAAGGCACGGCAGCAAAGTAAACCGTTTTACACGACTGAGTTTGATTTCGTGTTGAGACCCGTTACTTTAACAACAACCTATCAAGCAACAGATGAACACTATGCCTACATCACCAATCCACAATAATCCTCTGATTGGCATCTGGAAGTTAATTTCTGCAACCGCCATCCATGCCGATGGGAGGGTGGCTCCAGATGTGTATGGAGCAAATCCTACTGGTTATATCACATACACACCCGATGGTCACATGATGGTGATGTTTTCCAGGAGCGATCGCCCATCGTTGAGTCAGGAAGTGCGATCGCCGTTGAGTCCAGAGATGCAATCTCTACCGACTGAAGAACTTGCTCAAGCATTCACAACATTCAATGCTTATGCAGGAACTTATACCTTGAGTGGCAACACTGTAACTCATCACATTGAAATTGCGACCATTCCGAATCGAGTGAGTACAACGTTGGTTCGCACCTTTACTCTAAACGAAAACCAGGTAACACTGAGAACTTCGCCAGTCCTAAACGATGGTGTGGAGACAGTATTCGAGCTGATGTGGGAACGTATTTGATTACGTCTTGAACCCAGATTTAAGCACATGAAAGCTGCCTCTGACTTGTAGATGAGATCAGTAAACCTCAGTGCTTTAAATCAGATAAACGAAGAATGAGAACAACACAACACCTGTTTCTCAGACTTCTACAACATGGATATTTCTGGTATCAAACACTTGCAGGAGATCTAAATGTTCATCGACTACATTACACTCATGCTCATAAATCTGGTAGCTGGGCTTGTTCTGCTAGCAACCTATGTGTACTTTGGTCTTGATGAATCCAATCAGAAACGCTGGGTTCCAGGCTTTGGTATGGTTGGCGCGATCGCGTTAGTCACTGGCTTACACATGACGTTTACCTGGCCTGTGATTGGTAGTTTCAATATTGCCTATGGTGAAACAAGTGTTCTGTTTGGCATGCTATTTATTGGAACTTCCCTAGCTCTGGCAACGGGTTGGGATCTGCTCACCCTAAGTATTTATGGATTTTTTGCAGGTCTAGTATCACTTCTCATTGGCGTTCGCTTCATCAACTTAGGGTTAACACCAACACCTTTGCGGGTAGGAATTGCATTCATTTTGGTTGGCTTAGGCGGAGTGTTTTCTGCACCAACGCTTTATTTCAGAAAAAATCGGCTTTTACGAACGATTGGAGCAATTGTGTTACTTGTAGCAGCCCTCATCTTTACTCACATCGGACTAGATGCTTACTGGGCACATCTTGAAACCTTCTCGACGTGGCAACCCGGGTCGTACCGCAAAAACTGATTAGTGGTACAGCCCAAACCACCACTACTGCTGACGAGTCTACAACCCGTACTTTCCATCGCCAGATGATTGATGCTTGGAATCGGGGCAGTGGTGAAGACTTTGCTGCTCCATTTAGTGAAACTGCCGATTTCATCGCGTTCGAGGGAACCCATCTCAAGGGTCGAAGAGCGATCGCTACCGTCACGAGATTCAATACCGCTATATGTCGTAACGAAATAGATTAATTTAACTATCGTTTTGGATGCAGCAGGAAGCTCCATAGAGAAATTGCTTCACCTCCACATCTATGTTCGGGGTGAACTAGGAGAATTAATGGCAGCGATCGCACAGATTCTCGCACAATTTCTGGAAGATTCTTGTTCCACTATAACTAGTATCAATGTTGGCTCACTTGCCTGAAAACAAACATTGATTGAAGTCGATTGTATCTTTGGTGCGGTCATAGCGTCTGCGGTACGCGATCTCCAGCAACAACATGGAATTCCAGTTACAGAGCGAGTCAATCCAACTACCTGGGAAGTTCTGGACATGCACGCAAACCCCTATCGATCACCGATTCCCTGGAAACAACAGAACATTACACCACCACAAGCCATAGGAGGTTTCTAATGAACCGAAAGATTCTTTCAACCAAAATCGCAACCACAATTCTGCTCGGTGTACTCCTACTGTTCAATCTTCCATCCCTGGCTCAGGTCACTTCACAAGTAATTCCCAGAATCGAAGTAATCGAAGATTCTGAAGGGATTCCACCCAGCTACCGGTTAGTCATTAGCCGACCTCAAGACAATGTTGATGTCCTCTGTCCGACTGGTTTCGAACCAAAGTTGGACTATCTGCGAGGTGTGGAGGCGATTCAATGTAGTTCACAAGTGATTCCCAGAATCGAAGTGATCGAAAGTTATGAAGAGATTTCACCCAGCTATCGTTTAGTCATTAACCAGTCGCAGGACATCGTTTATGTCTCCTGTCCGACTGGCTTCGAGCCACAGTTAGACTACCTGCGGAATGTGCAGACGATTCAATGTCAGCCCTATACCAGTCCTCAGCAGTAAACCAGTGAGGGGCAGCAGCGAGTAGAGGAGAGATTTAGATGTCAAAGAACAATAAAGCCGTCTTAGAGGCGGCAAACGCCGCGATCGCTCAAGGCAACCATGAAGGATTTTTGTCGTTCTGCGATGACGACACGGAATGGACATTTGTCGGCGACAAGGCCCTGAACAGAAAGGAAGCCGTTCGCCAATGGATGGCAACAGAGTATATGGAAACGCCTTTGAATATTGTCGCGAACTTAATCGCTGAGGGGGATTTTGTCACGGCACTCGGCGACATCACAATCAAGGACGAAAAAGGGAGAGCGACCCATTACTCGTACTGCGATGTCTGGCGCTTTCGCGGCGGCAAGATGGCCGAATTAAAGGCTTTCGTAATCGAAACCAAGGATAAAAACCAGTAGTGCAGGGTAAGTAATCTTTACAGTCGATTACAGATGAGCTGTCGAGAATGAGCCTGTGACGCATAAATCACCGTAAGAATTACGCCCCTGGGCGAGGAGCTGATCTTCTGGGGTGTCATCGCCGCCGATTCTAGTAACGACATTGAGGATGAGTCATGGTTAAGCATAAAAACACTCGGCTGCGACTATTTGGGCTGCTGTGGTTGGCAGGCATGGCTGGGGTGATGTCCCTGGTGTTGCTGCCTTTGCCCTTGCTTCCAGAGAGTGCCCCACCTGCCGCCGTGGTCAGACTACTGATGCTGGTGCAGCCCACGGTTTTGCTATCGGTGGCGGTGCTGATAGGCGTGCTCCTGGCCCATCGGCTAGGGCTGATGGCACCGGGGGCAGAGGCGCTGGCCATGGGGCGATCGTGGCGGCAAGCCATAATTCCTCAACTGTTGCCCGGTGTGGTGGGTGGGTTGATCAGCGGCGCACTGCTGACGGCGATTACCCTGCTGTCTCGCCCGCTGCTGCCACCAGCCTTTGAGGCGGCTGAACCCACCCCGCTGCTAGTGCGATTTCTCTACGGCGGTATCACCGAAGAAATTCTGATCCGCTGGGGACTGATGACGCTGCTGCTGTGGCTGGGCTGGCGATTTGGGCAGCAGCGCCAGGGTAAACCCCAGGCCCGATGGGTGGTCGTCGCCATTGCCGTCTCCTCCTTGATGTTTGCTATGGCCCACTTACCCTATGCGATCGCCCTAGGGCTGCCGTTAACCCCACCCCTGCTGGGGCTCTTGCTAGTTCAAAATTCCTTGTTTGCAGGGGTTGCGGGGTATTTATTCTGGCGCTACGGGCTAGAGACTGCAATGATTGCCCACCTGACGGTTCATGCCGTGCTAGCCCTCATAGGTTGAGGCATGGCAAGGCCGTTCTGGATATCGCCGCGCAGTAAGCCGACGCTCGCCCTCAAGCCCGCCTTGCACGCGCAGGGGTTTGCTGATCTCGAATTCCCGCCACAGTTAAGGCGTTAAACACCATGTCTCAAATTTCTTCTAACAACCCACGAAATCGTGACTGACTCACGCCCGATTCAAGACCAACAGCTTCCCCCAGGAGGAGAATGATGCGCGATCGCAAGACCTACTTTAGACGCTTACTAACGGCCACAGCGGTGATGGTGCTGCTCCTCGCTGGGGCACCTGCCGCATTGACACAGTCTGCCCAGGGGCCAGCGGCGGAACTGGGGCGCTTCTACAACCAGGAGCTAGCCTTTGGTTCCTGTGAGGGGTTTGCAGCTACTGCCCTCGAGGAACAACTGTACGTTGACCCGTTCACTTGTGCTCGGCTCGAGGTGCCCCTAGACTACGACAACCCCACCGGCGAGACCATGCAGATTGCGGTGCTACGCCTGCCAGCGCAAGGTGAGCCGAGTGAGCGCATCGGCTCGCTGGTAATCAACCCAGGCGGGCCAGGTGGCTCAGGGATGCAAGTAGCCGTCCTTTCGGCGGTGGGTCTAAGGGACAGCCCACTGCTGCAACGCTTCGATTGGGTCGGCTTCGACCCACGTGGCGTCGGTGCCTCGAGCCCGGCGATTAGTTGTTTCACCGACGCAGAGAGTGACAGGGGCGAAAACAAAACAACCTTGTTGGGTACGTCGGGGGAGTGGACCACGGCCGACACCCGTGAGTTGATGGAAAAGTGCGCCCAGGGATCGGGGGGTGAAGCGGTTCTCGCTGCCGTCGGTACCCGAAATGTAGCCAGGGATATGGACGTGCTCCGCGCCGCCCTGGGTGACGAGACCCTCACCTTCTTTGGACAGAGCTACGGCACCCGGCTCGGCGCGGTCTACGCCGAGATGTTTCCTCAAAACGTAAGGGCAATGGTTTTAGACGGTGTGCTGGATCCTCGGCAGGGCAGCGCGGAGCGCAGACTGTCCCTTCACACGGGGTTCCAGCGTTCGTTCGAGCTGATGGCCGAGTTTTGCGCCCAGAGCCCAGACTGCCCGCTGGGCAGCGACCCCGAGGGGGCTATCGCCGTGTTCCAGGGCCTGGTTCAGCCGCTGATCGACTATCCCGTACCCGCCGGGAACGGGCGCACGGCGAACTTCTTTCAGGCCACTGGTGGCGTACTCGCTGGACTCTACACTGCCGAGGCGTGGCCGCTCATTATTGACGGCATTGCCCAGCTCAAGCACGAGGGGCGGGGCGACAAGCTCCTGACCTTGAGTGACAACCTGAGTGGCCGTGGCGCAGACGGGGTGTGGAGCAACTTCCTTGAGGCCAACCTCGCGATCAACTGCAACGACGAGGAGCGCCGCACCCCTGAGCAGGAGGCCGACCTGCGCCGCCAGATCTTCGACGTGAACCCCTTCCTCGACACCGGACGCGACGTCGAGGGCGTCACCCACGATGCCTGCGAGTTCTGGCCCGGTGAGCCGACCCTCGGCTTCCCCTACGCTCAAGACGTTGAGGGTCTACCCGACACGCTGATCGTCTCCATCACGGGCGACCCTTCCACCCCTTTCACGGCTGGGGTCAGCCTCGCCGACTCCATCGGCGGCACCCTCCTCACCGTCGAAGGCGAGCGGCACACCGTCGCCCTTGAGGGCATCAGCCCCTGCGTCAATGCGATCGTCGCCGACTACCTGATCGACCTTGAACTTCCTGCCGAGGGCAATCGCTGCGTCCTCTAGCCCCCCAGCGCCAAACCTAAGGGTTTGGAAACCCCTATCGACCATCGTACTGAACGGAGAAACCCCATGGATAAACCCAAGTTTTTCGTCACCCCCGGCTATGGGGAATACATGCTGAATAACTTGCATTACTCACAAGCGGTAAAAATTGGCGATCGCGTAGAAATATCTGGACAAGGTGGCTGGGATGACAATCTGCAAATTCCAGAATTGCTCGGGGACGAGATTGCTCAGGCGTTTCGGAATGTGGAGCGAACCTTGGCAACGGCCGGAGCGGGTTGGGAGCATGTCGTCCACGTTAATTCCTACCATGTTGGCGGGTTGCCTGCGGAGGTTAACGAGGTGATGGTCAGGCTATATCGCCATTACATGCCCAATCATGCTCCTATTTGGACACAGGTAGGAGTCGCGGCGCTTGGACTGCCAACGATGCGGATTGAAATCCGCGTGACTGCAATTGTTCCATGAGTTTTGCATCAGCGGCAGTGCTAGCCAGCGCTGCCGCTGATGCGTAGAACGAAGCGAAAATATGTAATGGCTTAGCGATCCGCCTCAGTGGGCATAGACCGATCGCCACCTCATCGTCACCACCACCTCTGACTGATTCGACCAGCTGCAAAACCTCAGCGCCGTCGTCATCCAAGCTGCCTAGGCGGCAAACGATTTAAAGATGCTGCTAGTCGTAGGGCTATGGGGCTAAAACCGTTAGGTCTGAATGGTCGCAAAATCAAGATTCCAGCCAGTTATTGGGCAAAAACCAAAAGAGCGCCCCCAAGGGGAGCGCTCTTTTCCTAATCCATCAGTGGAGTAGCCGCTCGCGACTAGCCGATGATTTCAGGAGCTTCAGCCGTAGCCAGGTCGAGGGGGAAGTTGTGAGCATTGCGCTCGTGCATCACTTCCATACCCAGGTTCGCCCGGTTAATTACGTCAGCCCAGGTGCCAATCACACGACCCTGTGAGTCAAGGATC
>NZ_JADEWR010000008.1 GCF_015207525.1 Nodosilinea sp. LEGE 06152 | reverse complement strand
TGAGTATGCGTTTGCCCTGGGTTGTACCAAAGCTGCTCACCCACACCTACGCTAACCTAGACATAGCCCCACCCATCCACCCATCCACCCATCCACCCATCCACCCATCCACTCCATGTCCACCCCCCTGATCGAATTTCGCCAGCTGCAAAAGGTCTATGGCTCAGGCAACACCGAGGTGCGGGCGCTGTGGAACGTGAACCTCTCCATCTACCCTGGCGAGTACTGCGCCATCATGGGGCCGTCAGGCTCCGGTAAATCGACCGCTATGAATATGATTGGCTGTCTCGATCGCCCCACCGCTGGGGAATATTTCTTCGACAGCCAGAACGTGGCCACCCTGGATGATGATGCCCTAGCCCACATTCGCAACCAGAAGATCGGCTTTGTCTTCCAGCAGTTTCACCTGCTGCCCCAGCTCACCGCGCGCGAAAACGTGGAGCTGCCCATGATCTACTCTGGGGTGCGCAGCGACCTGCGCCGTCAGCGGGCTATTGAGGCCCTAGAGCGGGTGGGGCTGGGCGATCGCATCAACAACAAGCCCACCCAGCTCTCAGGCGGGCAGCAGCAGCGGGTGGCGATCGCGCGGGCGATCGTTAACAATCCCCTCCTGCTGTTAGCTGACGAACCTACCGGGGCACTAGATACCCACACCACCGACGACGTGCTCGGCATCTTTGCCGACCTCCACGCCGCAGGCATTACTGTGGTCATGGTCACCCACGAACCCGATGTGGCCCGCGCCAGCCAGCGCATCGTTTGGTTTAAAGACGGCGAAATTCTCAACGACCACCTCAGCCCCGAAGATTTGGCTCAGTCGATAGCAGTGCGATAGATGCCTCAAAGCACTATAGATAGTCGCAAAGAAGCGTACTTTAAGCTCAGCTCAGAAATCGCTCAGCTGGATAATACCCAGCTGCTGAGCTTGTTTAAGGAGAATGCGACCAATACGGCCAATTCGGGCTGGGGCACAAACCAAACTCTCACTTTTGGGAAATCTCAGGTCTTCGCAAAGCGAATTCCCGTTACAGACCTTGAGTACAAGAACCTGTTTTCTACTAAAAACTTATACAACCTGCCCACTCACTGTAATTACGGTTTAGGCTCTACTGGACTAGGGGTTTTTCGCGAACTGGTGACCCATATTAAAACAACCCATTGGGTACTAGAGGAAGAAATTGCTACGTTTCCGCTCATGTACCACTATCGAATTATCCCGTTTTCTGAACCACGATCGCCGGCAGATCAAACGCAGCTCAATAGTTATGTGAACTATTGGGGCGGCAGCGAGGAGGTCAGACAGTACTGTTTGGATCGAGCGATCGCAACCCACGAACTGGTTTTATTTCTTGAGTACATTCCTTACGTTTTAGGAGAATGGCTTCCAAACAATCCTCATAGGCTTCAAGATAATTTATGCGACCTACACACAACAATTGACTTTTTGAGGTCTAAGGGAATTATTCACTTTGATGCTCATTTTTTCAACGTTGTCACCGACGGCGAACAGGCCTATTTAACCGACTTCGGTTTGGCGCTTGATCAAAGTTTTGCATTAACGCGGCACGAAGAGTTCTTTTTTGAGCAGCACAGTCTTTACGACCACGGCGAAATTCTTCGCAACTTGGGATGGCTCATGCGATCGGCTTACAATGCGTGTCCAGAGAGCGACAAACTGAGAATAGCGCAGAAATATCATATAAAACCTGCCCTCAAGTCCCATGAGATAACAGCAACAATGTTTGAGAACATCCAGAAAATACAGGCTGATGGAGATATCGACTTAGACGATTTCTACGTCAAAAGCGTGGTTAAATATCGCCGTATTATTGAATTGATGCAGAACTTTTTTGCTGACATGGTGGAAAACAACCGAAAAGATACCGCCTTTCCCCATGCCGAGCTTGAGCGACTGCTTAAAGAGACAGGATATCTTGCCTAAAACACCATGCCTGACTCTAGCCCTAGCGCCCCACACTCCCCTGTTAACGCTACCCATGCTTCGGCCTTTTTGCCCAGCTTTCTCAAGCTAGCGATCGCCAATATCGTCTCGAATCTAATGGTGCCTCTAGCGGCCCTGGTCGATACCGCCTTTCTCGGCCACCTCGACGACATTCGCCATTTGGGCGGGGTGGCGCTGGCGACGGTAATTTTTAACGTGGTGTACTGGAGCTTTGGCTTTTTGCGCATGGGCACCACGGGCACTGCGGCCCAGGCGCGAGGGCGGGGCGACGGCGAGGAGTTGTGGCTGATTTTGCTGCGCAATGGCGCGATCGCCCTCACCTTTGGCCTACTCATTCTGCTCCTTCAAGCCCCCATTCGAGAGCTGGGCTTTGGGCTGCTCAGCGGCGAACCGGCGGTGCGTGCAGCGGGCATTGAGTTCTACAACGCCCGCATTTGGGATGCCCCGGCGGTGCTGCTAAACCTGGTGCTGATGGGCTGGTTTTTGGGCCGCGAGCAGGGGCGGCGGGTGATTGCCCTGTCGATGGTGGGCAACGGCAGCAACGTTGTGTTCAACTATATTTTCATTAACCAGATGGGGTTGGCCAGCGCCGGGGCCGGTTGGGGCACCGCCCTGAGCCAGTACCTGACGTTGTTCGTCGGGTTGGGGCTGCTGCTGAAGGAAGGCGGCGGGCAAAACCTGCGGGCGGTGCTGCCCCAGGGCTGGAACCCTCAGGCGATCAGAGGGCTATTTTTGCTAAACCGCGACATCTTAGTGCGCACCTTTGCCCTGGTGCTAAGCTTTGCCCTGTTCACCAACTTCAGCGCCGCCCTGGGCACCCAAACCCTGGCGGCCAATACGCTGCTGCTGCAGGTGGTAACGCTGTCGGCCTACTTTATCGACGGCATTGCCTTTGCCACCGAGAGCTTTGCGGGCAGGTATTACGGCAGCGGCGATCGCACCCACCTGCGCCGTCTATTAACCCTGGGCGGATTTACCAGCATTGCCCTGGGGTTATCCTTCGCGCTAGCCTTTGTGCTGTTTCCGCAGCCGCTGTTTGGGTTGTTAACCGTCCACCCGGAGGTACTTGCTGTGGTGCAGACCCATGTGGGCTGGCTGGTGCCGGTGCTGGGGCTAGGCGCGATCGCCTACATGCTTGACGGTTACTTTCTTGGTCTCACCGCTGGTTCGGTGCTGCGCAACGCCACCGTTCTAGCTGCTGGGGTTGGCTTTTTGCCCCTCGCCTTCCTGGCTCAGGCTGTCGGTAGCGCCCATCTGCTCTGGCTGGCTTTGGTTGGTTTGATGGCCGCACGTGCGCTTACCCTACTTTGGGCCGTGCCCAAATCCCTGGCCTGACCATTGCACTGAGCGTTCTTACCACTTTCCTACATTGTTCGGCTACAACATGAGTTACAACGGCATTCACGCAGGGTAATGCTGTTGACTAACTCAGCTGGGGCTGCTATGGCGCTAAAAACTGAGCTTTTCAACGAAATCTACGCCATTGATACGGCAACCAATGCTTATATGATCGAGGTATCCCTCGACCAATACACCGATATTTTTAGCGAGTGGGACCCAGCGCCCTTTAAGCGGCGAGAACTCGATCCAGATTTGCAGCTTTACTTGGAGAGCAGCGCCGACGAAATTCCCTCAAAGTACTCGATCGAGGTATGTTTTACGCTTCCCCCCGGTACTCGCAATGCTGCCATGGAGGACGAGATCAGAGCTGGTCTGAGAAATAGCGTCGATTTTAGACTCTATCTCTTTAGAAAAGAAATTCGGCTGATCAACACCCGCACTGCCCGGTACGTGCTCGCGGGTTTGGGCACGCTTTTGGTGGCTCGACTGGCAGAACCCCTCGACATCAATATAATTACCTCGGTATTGACCGAAGGACTATTTATTGGCGGCTGGGTGTTTTTGTGGGAGGCGGTTTCGCTGTTTTTCTTCTCAAATCGGGACCTGTACAACCGCTATCGCACCCACAAACGGCTGCGAAATTCCGAAATCATCTTTAGCGAGTCTGTTTAGAGGTCGTTTGAAAAGTTCTGCTTTTTGTTAGCAAAAGTGAAGATCCTCCTTCAAATCCCCTTCTTTAAAGGGGGTATAAGCCCCCCTTTTTAAGGGGGGCAGGGGGAATCAGCAGAGGATTAAAGCTACCGCAGATCGCTTTTCAAATGCCCTCTAGATAGCGGGTACAAAAAACCGGGTTTCTTTGGCCCCGTGCCTAAGGTTCTGCTGATTAGCCCGGCAGAAACCCGGTTTTTGCGCTTCACCAGCTTATCCCCGATTCGCCACCGAGCTGCGCTGGCTGAGAATCGCCTGGTGGGCCTGCTCCCAGTGGTGAGCAGCAATGCGAATTTGGCTGGGGTCGGCCATGCCCTGGGTGCGGTATTCGCGCACCGCCTCCAGGGCCGCCTGGTTGCTGAGCAGGGCCAGGTCGGCCCCGTTCCAGCCGTCGGTGCGGGCAGCCCAGTCGCTGAGATCAATGGCTTCGAGGGGGCGATCGCTGTTGTGCACCTGCAAAATCGCCAGCCGTCCCGCCGCATCGGGCAGGCCAATCTCCAGCTGGAGGTCAATGCGACCAGCGCGCAGAATGGCGGGGTCGAGGGCGCTGGGACGGTTGGTAGCCCCAATTAGCAGCACGTTGGTGCAGCCCTGGAGGCCGTCGAGTTCGGTGAGGAGCTGGCCGACGACGCGATCGCTCACCCCAGAGTCACCCTGGTACTGACCTCGGGCGGGCACCAGGGTATCGATTTCATCGATGAAGACTACGCAGGGGGCAGCCTGGCGGGCCTTGGCAAACAGCTCGCGCACCGCCTGTTCGGCAGCCCCCACCCAGCGGCTCAGCAGCTCGGGGCCGTTGACGGCGATAAAGTTGGCCCGAGCCTGGGCGGCGACGGCCTTGGCCAGCAGGGTTTTGCCAGTGCCGGGAGGCCCCCACAGCAGCAGCCCACGCGGCGCTTTGGCCCTGGTTTGGGCGTAGAGGTCGGGGTAGAGCAGCGCTCCCTCGACCGATTCTTGCAGGGTTTGCTTGACGCTCTCCAGGCCGCCGATGTCGTCCCAGGCGATCGCGGGCGACTCCACCTCCACCGATCGCAGCACCGAGGGCTTGATCTCCTTGATCGCCTGCAAAAAGTCGTCCTGCACCAGGGTCATGGTGTCGGGGACGGGGCCAGAGAGATCGGGTACCTGGCGGCGCAGGGCAAAGTAGGCTGCTTTTTGGCACAGGGCCTTGAGGTCGGCCCCCACCATACCCACCGATAGATCGGCGATCGCATCTAGCTCCACCCCGTCCAGCGGCATCTCGCGGGTTTGAATCTGCAGGATTTCCAGCCGTCCGGCGCGATCGGGCACGCGGAACTGCACCTCACGGTCAAAGCGACCGGGGCGGCGCAGGGCGGGGTCGATGTGGTCGGGGCGGTTGGTGGCGGCCAGCACAATCACGCCCTTGGTCTGGGCAAAGCCATCCATCAGGCCCAGCAGGGTGGCCACCAGGCGCTTTTCGACTTCGCCCTCGACCTTGCTGCGATCGGGGGCGAGGCTGTCGATCTCGTCGATAAACACCAGGCAGGGGGCGGCTTTCTTGGCCTTCTCAAAAATGGCCCGCAGGCGCTGCTCGGCCTCGCCGTAGTACTTGCCCATCACCTCAGGGCCGACGATGGCGATGTAGTTCACCCCCAGGTCTTCGGCGAGCGATCGCGCCGTCAGGGTTTTGCCGGTGCCGGGGGGGCCGACCAGCAGCACGCCGCGAGTGGGTTCCAGACCCAGCTTGGCCAACACGTCAGGCCGTTTGAGGGGAATTTCCACCAGTTCGCGCAGCTCTTGCAGGGTGGCGGAGAGGCCGCCGACATCGCCCATGGTGGGGTGGTGAGTGGGGGATGAGGGAGATGGGGAGGGTGGAGGGGATGAGGGGGAGCCGTCGCTGGTGGGGGGTGGGGTGATGATGACTTCTTCGACGGCGGGGTCATTCTCAATGTCAGCGCCGCTGGGGTTGCGGTTCATGCGGCTGACGCCGATATCGGGAATGTTGCCCTGGCGGGGAATGCTGCTGAAGCTGCGGGTATTAATCTGCACATTGGTCTTTAGTTCACCGCTCTCGGCCTTTTCTTCGAGGGTTTTGGCCAGTTCGAGCAGTTGTTCAAAGCCTTTAAAAAAGTCATTCATGGCAGATTTTGGGCGAACAGCAGGGGCGCTTTCAAAGGTGCCCTGTTCCCAGAGTTCACTACCGGTCGGTAAAACCACTGCCTTGGCCCCAAGCCGTTATAAAAGTTGAGAAACAGCGAGTGGGGCTATAGCCTGAGCGCCTGGTACCCCCCTAGAAACAGCAGCCACACCGTCACCACGAGCCAGTGCATCATCGTCACAATCCACAGCGACCCCGACTTCCAATAGACCACGGTGCAGATTAGCCCCAGCAGGGCCGCTGACAGCAGGAAAACTGGGTTGGTAAAGGTGGCAAAGGCCACGGGGTAGAGGGTCATGGCGTTGAGGGGATGCATGACCACAAACAGCCCCAGTATGGGCAGGCCCAGTCGCCAGCGCTTGCGATCGCTGATGATCTCTGTAGGGTGGGGCAGCAGCAGCACTCGCCAAAACCCTTCTTCAAGCAAAGCGGGCACCACCAGCACCCGCGCCGCCAGCCGCAGCCCATCGGCCCAGGTGACATTGGCGACCATCGGCGCAAGAAAGTGGCTGCGCAGCCCCAGCGGGATGATCACCAGCCCCAGCCCCAGGGTTAGCCCAGCCGCCAAAAGCCAATCGTGGGGCCGGGGCCAGGTCGTGGCTGCCTGCCGCAGACGATGCAGGGTCAGCTTGAGGGCAATGTAGGCACGCAGGCGAAGGTATTGCAACGTTAAAACGCAGTAGCAGCAGTAGACAAGAACCTTGAGCGGCCTTTGAGCAGCTAGCGCAGCAGCGGATTGTGCCTTAGGTTATAGAGGCGCGCTTCACCGTGGACCAGTAACTCGAATAATCTAATAGTAAACAGATCGCCCTCAGGGTGGCCGCCATGAAACATGCTGATAGCGATACCCTGACTCGCCTGAAGCCACTGCCAGATCAGGTGCGCCAGCGCGTGCCGCCGCTGAGGGAACAAAAGACAGGCACGTTTTACCTGAAATCGGCGGCGTTTCTGCACTTCCACGATGACCCTAGCGGGCTATTTGCCGATTTAAAGGTGCAGGGCAACTGGCAACGGTACCCAGTTAACGGTGAGGCCGCCCCCGCCGACCTGCTGCAGGTCCTAGACCAGCAGCTGCCGGGGGGCAATCAGTAATGTCAGCGGAGTGTTATCGATTGAGCGCCATTGGTGAATACTGTGCCTGGCCGTGAGGGCCACTAGCTAGTGTAAAGAAATATTGATTGGCGGGGAATGCTAACTCAAACCCAGCGGTCGATGACGATTTCGGTACTTTAAGGTGTTCTAACAGGTATGGCCTGCTGACGCGGGCCGGGTAAGAAATTTCTGTGATTAAGTTCTTCGGATTGTAATCCCTTGCCTGCTGAATCGCGTCCATCACCTGATTTAGAGCCCACCCTGGGAGAGTTACCTAGGGCAAAGACTGGCGCGGAATCGACGCCTGGGGCGATCGCAACGTCTAAGCCAGCTTCAGATTTGCCCTGGAAGACGGTGTTTGAGGCTGCTCTCGACACCATGCTGATTGTCGACCACGAGGGCGTCTGTATTGAGGCCAACAGGGCCGCTTGCGGGCTGCTAGAGCTACCTCGGCAGGCTTTGGTGGGGCGACAAATAGCCGATTTTCTGCTGCCAGGTGCCAATCCCGAAGGGCTATGGCAGGGGTTTGTGGCCGCCGGGCAGATGCGAGGCGATCTGCTGCTGCGGCTTGACAGCGGCGCTGTCAAAACGGTGGAGTTTGCCGCAACTGCCCACATTTACCCCAAACATCATCTGGCGATTCTGCGCGATATTACCGAGCGCAAACGCACCGAAGCCGAGCGCAATGCCCTGTCTCACCAGCTAGAGCAGTGGGTGATCAGCAGCTCTGAAAAGCTGCAGCGCACCGAAGCCGCCCTGCGACTGCAGCAGCAGCGCGTCGACAGCATTCTCAACTCGCTAGAGTGCGTTGTGTGGTCGGTGCACCCGACTACTCTAGAAACTATCTACGTCAATGCCGCCGCCGAGGTACTCTACGGCTACACGGCGGAGGCCTTTTTGAGCAATCCCAGCCTGTGGTTTAGCTGCATTCACCCTGAGGATGAGCCTTTGCTAAAGGCCGATATTCGAACCCTGAGGGATGACACCAGGATCGATCGCGAGTACCGCATTTTTAGGTCTGACGGCAGCCAGCGCTGGGTGCGAGGGCAGGCCCGTTTGGTGCGCAACGCCGCTGGTCAGCCGACCCGCATTGACGGCACTACCACTGACATCAGCGATCGCAAACAGGCCGAGCTTGCCCTCCAAAACCACCAGGCTACCCAGCAGGCCATTCTCGACGCCATCCCTGACCTGATGATGCGCGTCAACAAAAACGGAGACATTCTCAACCTGATTTCGGGCGGCGAGATTACCCTCTATGGCCCAATTCCTGGCGATCGCCACCAGTCAGTTTACGTCAGCTTTCCCCACGATCTGGCTGATCAGCGCATGCACTACGTGCAGCTTGCCCTGGTTACGGGCACCCGACAGCGCTACGAACACGCCATTGAGATCAACGGTGAACTGCGCTACGAAGAGTCGCGGGTGGTGCCCCTTAGCCAAGACGAGGTTCTGGTAATTGTGCGCGACATCACCGATCGCAAGCAGGCCGAGGCCATTCAGGCCGACCTCAACCAAAAGCTCCAGCGGGTCAATGCCGAGCTAAACCGCCTGGCCACCGTCGACGGCCTGACCGAGATTGCCAACCGCCGCAGCTTTGACCAGGCCCTAGATTTAGAGTGGCAGCGGGCCCGCCGCCAGCAGAAGTCGCTGGCGCTGATTCTCTGCGATATTGACTACTTCAAGCCCTACAACGACAACTATGGCCACCTGGCCGGTG
The DNA here is from genome assembly GCF_015207525.1 of Nodosilinea sp. LEGE 06152. Classification (GTDB taxonomy): domain Bacteria; phylum Cyanobacteriota; class Cyanobacteriia; order Phormidesmidales; family Phormidesmidaceae; genus Nodosilinea. The sequence continues at coordinate 191,975 of NZ_JADEWR010000008.1, read as the reverse complement.
ACGACTGCCTGCGCCAGGTGGCTCAGGTTTTGAACACCGTGGTGCAGCGGCCGGGTGACCTGGTGGCCCGCTACGGCGGTGAAGAATTTGTGCTTTTGCTGCCCGACACGACCCTTGAGGGGGCGGTGGGGATCATTGAAAAAATTCAGGCGGCGATCGCCCAATGCCATCTGCCCCACGCCTACTCCAACGTCGCCAGGGTAATTACCCTGAGCTTTGGCGTGGTGTGCCACCGCCCCTCGGTCAAAGAGCATTCTCCCCGCGAGCTGGTTCACCGCACCGACTTGGCCCTCTACCAGGCCAAGGCCCAGGGCCGCAACTGCTATGTAGTCGGCGATAGCCTGAGCTAGGGTCTGGTAGCGCGATCGCTCTAGTTGTCTCGCTACCTGTTGCGAAGGTCGAAACGCCGACCAGCGGCATGGTGCCATCCAATTCCGCCGGGCTAACCTTGATGTTCACCGCGCGTTGGCCCACACTAGAGGTTGGCTCAACCTGTCGTTCCATGACCTATTTTGACCTCACCTCGGCCACTACTCCCGCCGCCCTCAGCGTAGGCGGCCTGGTCGACTACATTAAAGCGGTGCTGGAGGATGACCCCACCCTGCGCCAGGTGTGGGTGGTGGGAGAAGTTTCGAGCGCCAATAACCACGCCAAGGGGCTGTTTTTTACCCTCACCGACCCCGACACCGGGGCTGCTATCAACGCCGTGGCCTGGCGCAGCCAGCAGGCCCGTCTGACCACAATGCCCACGGTGGGCGACCAGGTGATTGCTTTGGGTACCGTCAAGGTCTACCCCCAGCGCAGCAGCTACCAGCTCACGGTGTGGCAGGTGCTGCCCAGCGGCGATGGGCTCAAGGCCCTGCGCTACCGCCAGCTGCGCCAGCGGCTCGCCGCCGAGGGCCTGTTCGACCCCGAGTTTAAGCGATCGCTGCCTACCCTGCCCCAGACCATTGCGGTGGTGTCGTCGCCCCAGGCGGCCGCCTGGGGCGACATTCAGCGATCGCTGCGCCACCACCACCCCGGCCTACATATTCTCTTTTCGTCTGCTACGGTGCAGGGCGACACCGCTCCGGCTTCCATCGTAGCCGCGATCGATCGCGTCGCCGCCGATGGTCGTGCCGAGGTGCTAATTTTGGCGCGCGGCGGCGGGGCCAGCGAAGATTTAGAATGCTTTGACGATGAGCGGGTAGTGCGGGCGGTGGCCAACTGTCCCATTCCAGTGGTGACAGGCATTGGCCACCAACGCGACGAGTCTCTGGCCGATCTGGCCGCCGACCTCTGTGCCCATACGCCTACGGCGGCAGCGATCGCCGCCGTCCCCGCCCTGGCCGATCTGATCGAAGCTCACCACCAGCGAGTCGCTCTGCTCAAAACCCTCACCGCCGAGCACCTGCTCGATGCCCAAAGCCGTGTACACCGCCTGGGCCAGCGCTTGCTGCGCACCCGCCTCGACCAGCGCATGCAGCAGCAGCAGCTCCACCTCAAGCAGCTCAAGCGCCGCCTGGTACAGGGGGTGCAGGTGGAACTGCGGCAGGCCAGCGATCGCACCGCCGCCCTGCGCAGTCACCTCATGACCCTCGACCCCGACACTGTAGTTAAGCGAGGCTACGCCCTGGTGCGCGACGACGCTAACCAGCTCGTCACCCAAGCCACCGCCACCATCCCCGGACAAACCCTCCAAATTCAGCTCGCCCAAGGCCATCTCACCGTCCAAGTCACCCAAGTCCATCCCCCATCCCAATAACCCCCCTCACCCACCCGTCTACCCATCCACCCACTCCCCATGCCCAAAAAAGCCACCCCCGCCGAAACCTGGAATTACGAAGCCACCGTTGCTACCGTCGAGGGCATCATTGCCGATTTGGAATCGGGCAGCCTGCCCCTGGCGGCAGTGCTAAGCCAGTTTGAGCAGGCGGTGCAGGCGCTCCAGCAGTGCGAAACCTACCTGCACGAAAAGCAGCAGCAGGTAGATCTGCTGATTGAAACCCTGGCCGACTCCTGAACTAAATTCTGTTCTCGGACAAACCCTAACGCTGAGAAATGTTTAAGCTGTGAGGGATTGTCTCCAGCCGTGTTTAGCTCTTCTTAACTGGATCAATTCAGTTATTGCCAAAACCTGATTTTGCCCTATGACATCAGAACACGAGGGGCACAGCCCTACCTCTGAGCACCAGCGGTTGCAAGCCGCCTCAGATCCTCAGACGCCGTGGCAAAAGTGGGGGCCATACCTGAGCGATCGCCAGTGGGGTACCGTGCGCGAGGATTACAGCGACACGGGCGCGGCGTGGAATTACTTCTCGCACCAGCAGTCGCACTCGCGGGCCTACCGCTGGGGCGAAGACGGCCTCGGCGGCATTTGCGACGACGAGCAATTAATGTGCTTTGGGTTGGCGCTGTGGAACGGGAAGGATCCCGTTTTGAAAGAGCGGCTGTTTGGCCTCACTGGAGAGCAGGGCAACCACGGTGAAGACGTTAAAGAATATTACTTTTACCTCGACAGCACCCCCACCCACAGCTACCTCAAGTTTCTCTACAAGTATCCCCAGGCTGAGTATCCCTACGCCGACCTGGTGGCCGAAAATCAGCGGCGGGGGTACGAGCAGCCCGAGTATGAGCTGCTCGATACCGGCGTGTTTGACGAAAACCGCTACTTCGACGTGTTCGTGGAATACGCCAAGGCCGACCCCGAAGACGTTGCGATCGCCATTGAGGTCATCAATCGCGGCCCTGAACCAGCCACAGTTCACCTCTTGCCAACCCTGTGGTTTCGCAACACTTGGGCCTGGGGTGAAGGCTGCGAGAAGCCCGTGTTACGTCGGGGCCAACTGTCGTCTGTTCCCTCCGAGGATGTTGTAATTGAAGCCTGCCATCCCACCCTGGGCAATTACTGGCTGTACTGCGAACAGGCTGCCCTGTATTTCACCGACAATGAGACCAACTATCAAGCCCTATTTGGGGCCGAGAACGCCTCGCCCTACGTTAAAGACGGCATTCACAACGCCGTAATTCACGGCCAAAAGGATGCCGTGAACCCTGACCAGGTCGGTACCAAGGTCTCGCCTCACTACCCGCTCCACCTGGGGGCAGGGGAACGCCAAACCATTCGTCTGCGGCTGACCCATCGGCCCGATGCAGCGCAGCCCCTTGGTTCCGAGTTTGACCAAGTTCTGCAGGCTCGGCGGCGTGAGGCCGATGACTTCTACGCCGCCCTCACGCCCTTTGAACTAAGTGACGACCAGCGGCAGATTCAGCGGCAGGCGATCGCCGGTCTGCTGTGGAGCAAACAGGTTTACCGCTACGAGGTAGAACGCTGGCTGCGGGGCGACCCCACCATGCCCGAGCCGTCCCGCAGTGGCTCCCGCAATACCCAATGGCGGCACCTCGACAGTGGCGACATCATCTCTATGCCCGACAAGTGGGAGTACCCCTGGTTTGCCGCCTGGGATTTAGCCTTTCACTGCATTCCACTGGCAATGGTTGACCCGGAGTTTGCCAAGCACCAGCTCGACCTGCTGACGCGGGAGTGGTACATGCACCCCAACGGGCAGCTGCCCGCCTACGAATGGGCCTTTGGCGATGTCAACCCCCCCGTGCACGCCTGGGCCACCTGGCGGGTGTACAAAATTGCCCAGAAGATGACTGGGCCAGATGTCGACCATCGCCCCTTTTTAGAGCGCGTCTTTCAAAAGCTGCTGCTCAACTTTACCTGGTGGGTCAACCGCAAAGACACTGAGGGCAAAAACGTATTCGAGGGCGGCTTTTTGGGCCTCGACAACATTGGCGTGTTTGACCGCAGCGCGCCCTTGCCCACGGGCGGCACCCTGGAGCAGTCAGACGGCACCAGCTGGATGGCAATGTACTGCCTCAACATGCTGGAAATGGCGCTAGAACTGGCGATCGCCAACCCAGTCTACGAAGACATGGCTACCAAGTTCTTTGAGCACTTTATCTACATTGCCGATGCCATGAACCACATCGGCGACGACCAAACCCGCCTGTGGAACGAGGAAGACGGCTTTTTCTACGATGTGCTGCACCTGCCCCACGGCGACCGCATTCAGCTCAAGATTCGCTCGCTGGTGGGCCTAATTCCCCTCTGCGCGGTAATGACCCTGGAGCCCAAGACCCTGGCCCAGCTGCCCAACTTCACCGCTCGGCTGGAGTGGTTTATTCAAAACCGACCGAACCTGAAGCGCAATGTGGCCTGCATGGAAACGAAGGGGCAAGAGGCGCGGCGAATGCTGGCTCTGTGCTACGCCACCCTGGGTCATGTCGAACCGCGCGATCGCCTGCGCCGCCTGCTCGAAAAACTGCTCGATGAGGCCGAATTTTTAAGCCCCTACGGCATTCGCGCCCTGTCGAAATACCACGCCGAGCACCCCTACAGCTTCCACGCCGATGGCCAAGACTACCGCGTCGCCTACGAACCCGCCGAGTCGCGCAGCGGTTTGTTTGGCGGCAACTCTAACTGGCGGGGGCCGATCTGGTTTCCGGTCAACTACCTGATCATTGAGGCGCTGCAAAAGTTTCACCACTACCTGGGCGACGACTACCAGGTCGAGTGCCCCACCGGATCGGGGCAGTGGATGAACCTGTGGCAGGTCGCAAGCGAGCTATCACAGCGGCTAATGGCCATTTTCGAGCGCGATACCGAGGGCGATCGCCCCGTCAACGGGGGCACGCCCCTGCAGCAAGACCCCCACTGGCGCAACTACGTGCTGTTTTATGAATACTTCCACGGCGACAACGGCGCGGGGCTGGGGGCCAGCCATCAAACCGGCTGGACGGGGTTGGTGGCCAAGCTAATTCAGCAGCAGGCTGAGTACAGCCGCGATTTTCGAAGGGATGCTCGGTCTGAGTCGGTGCTCGTAGCGGGAGTTGATGACAAGCCCTAGGGGCTGTCATCAATTAGCTGCTAAACGCCCAAAATCCAAGGTTTACAACCCCTAGCCTGTTCTTGGGGTCGGGCGTGGCAAGGCTTAGTATGCCAGGCTTTTGGCCACAATTGATGACACGCCCTAAGCCCCGCCCCGAAGCGGCAGAACCTGCTGCCAGGTCACCGCCCGATCGCGACTCAGAGCCGATATCACCAACGTTTCTACATCCCCTAACCCCAGGGCGGCCAAGTCTTGGCTCAGCAGTAGGGCATGAACCTGATGGGCGGCATCTTCGGGGTTGACGACTCGAACCGCCAGCCAGGAGATCTGTAGCTGCCTGCCCTCAAGGTTGACCTGGGCCGCGAGTCGCTGGCGCTTGAGAAGAGCTTGCACCCGCTCAACCGGGGTGAGAGAGGCTGCTTCGTCGTCGGCAGCGGCTTTGGCCTGAGATGGCTCAGGCTTGGCGGGCGGATTTTCAATGTGATCTTTCAGCTGGTAAAAAGCTTGCTTTAAACGCTCTACTCTGGGGCGATCGCCCTCGCGCAGCGCCAGGGCCTTGAGCTTAAAGTAAGAGCCTTCCACCGCTTGTAAAGAAGATCCTGGCTCTAGCTCCAAAAGCATGTAGGCATGGTCAATGGTTCCAGGCGCAGCCGATTCAGGTGCCAAAAAAGCTTCAATGTCCCTGTCGATTTCGGCTTCGGCATCTAGATCCTCTAGATCTTCCAAATTCAAGGGACTGACTTCGGCATCGGGCGCACCCAAAACCACCTCTACCCCCCAGCCCGGTTTCGGCTGATCGGTCTGCTCGCCATAGATATGCAAGACGGCGACGTTTGCCACCTGTAGCCGCTCTATGCCCTGGCGTACGTAGCTCACGGTTTGGGCCTGGGGGGGCAGCATCTGCCCGGTCAGCCACAGCCGCAGACAATCGCCCTGGCGATCGCCGCGCACCGTAATTCCTTTAGAGCGCAGAGCCTGGTTTATCAGGTCTGCGATCGCGGCAGCATCGCCACCTTTAGCCTTTTCCAGTTGCGAAGGGGATGACACAGCGAATCTCCCTGGATGGTGAGCGTCAATTCTAAAGTACCCAATTAGCTTTGTTGTACCGACCCTGGTGCTACGGGGCGGAGCAAAACTGCGATCGCAGCTTGCGAAAACGGCGCAAATAAAGTACAAGTGTACTTATTCATCCGTCTCCATCGTTGCTCTAATCTGGTCCACAAACTCCTGATGGTCAATTACCGGCTTAGAAATATAGCCATCGGCACCGCTCTGGCTCAAAAAGTTCTCGCGATCGCCCTCCATAGCATGAGCCGTGACCAAAATAACGGGCAGACGAGCCGTAGCGGGGTCGGCCTTCAGCAGTTGAGTGATCTTGATGCCGTCCATCGGTTTGCCCTGGTACATACTGTGAGCCAGCGACACATCCATCAAAACAACGTCGACCTCGCCGCTGCGGGCGATGGTCATCACCTCTTCCACATCTTCGGTGTGCTTCACGGCCAGGCCGCCGCGCTTGGTCAAAATCTTAGAAAACACTCGGGCATTGACCAAGTCGTCTTCAACCAGTAGGACGGTTTTCATGTCGTATGTCCACCCCTGTCATCAGAAAAATATGGTAGTAGAACGTAAATTAAGTGGTTGATGCCCTGAACTGTACTAATTTTCAGATCAGCCCCAACACTTGAGGCCCAAATACCTGAGTACAGAGGCTTGAGGATAGATGCTTCAGGGTCTGCAACTCGGCACAGCAGACCAGCCATGCCCAGATACTTGCCATACCGGTAGGCTTGCCTATAAGTTACAGCATTGTTAAGGCCAATCTATCAAGGTCAATTAAATTTGACCCATATTTGGACGATAAATTGAATCTAAAAATGTTGTTTTGGGCCATCGCTATGGCTAAACTCAACTACCGCCCGGTCTAAACCACCGCCCTTCTTTTCATCCAGGAACCCCGCCCATGGCCGACCAACTCGACATCCTTGCCTCTGGGCAAATTGTGCCTACCTCGCTTCATACCGAGGTGCAGCGGTCGTACCTGGAATACGCCATGAGCGTGATTGTGGGCCGCGCCCTGCCCGACGTGCGCGACGGCCTGAAACCCGTGCACCGCCGCATTCTCTACGCCATGCACGAGCTGGGGTTGACCCCCGATCGCCCCTACCGTAAGTGCGCCCGCGTGGTGGGCGACGTGCTCGGTAAGTACCACCCCCACGGCGACCAGGCGGTGTACGACGCCCTGGTGCGCATGGTGCAGACCTTCTCTAGCCGCTACCCGCTGCTGGATGGCCACGGCAACTTTGGCTCGGTGGACAACGACCCCCCAGCGGCCATGCGCTACACCGAAACCCGCCTGTCGCCGATCAGCAACGAGGGCATGCTGACCGACATCAGCGAGGCCCTGGTCGACTTTAGCGACAACTTCGACAGCTCCCAGCAGGAGCCGGTGGTGCTGCCCACCCAGCTGCCCAACCTGCTGCTGAACGGGTCGTCGGGCATTGCCGTGGGCATGGCCACCAACATTCCGCCCCACAACATGGGCGAGGTGATCGACGGCTTGGTGGCGATGATCGATCGCCCCACTCTCTCCGACGACGAGCTGTTTCGCCTCATCCCCGGCCCCGACTTCCCCACCGGGGGCGAGATCATTGGCACCGAGGGCATTCTGGAGGCCTATCGCACCGGGCGGGGCAGCATTCCCATTCGCGGCGTCAGCCAGCTTGAGGAGGTACACCCCGGCCGGGGGCGGCAGCGGCGCAATGCGATCATCGTCACCGAGCTGCCCTACCAGGTGAATAAGGCCGGGTGGATTGAGAAAATTGCTCAGCTGGTGAATGCCGGACGATTGGAGGGGATCGCGGATATTCGCGATGAGAGCGATCGCGACGGCATGCGCGTGGTTATCGAGCTGAAGCGCGACACTCCGGCCCAGCGGGTGCTGCAAGACCTCTACCGCTCTACCCCGCTGCAAACCAACTTCGGCGTGATCATGCTGGCCCTCGACAACGGCCAGCCGCGCCAGCTGCCCCTGCGCGACGTGATGCAGGCGTTTCTCGACTTTCGCGAAACCACCCTCACCCGCCACTACCAGCACCAGCTCGAAAAAACCGAGGCCAAGCTGCACATTACCGAGGGGCTGCTCACCGCCCTCAACAACCTCGACGCCATCATCGACATTCTGCGCAACGCCCCCGATGGCACCACCGCCAAGCAGACTTTCCAGCAGCGGTTTGACCTCAGCGAGCGCCAGTCGGACGCGATTTTGGCCATGCCCCTACGCAAGCTCACCGGCATGGAGCGCCAGGGTCTCGCCACCGAAGCGGACGAGCTGATCCAGCGGCGGGACGAGCTGAACCGGCTGTTGAGCGATCGCAAAGAGCTGCTCAAGGCGATGAAAAAAGAGCTCAAGGCGCTTAAAAAGAAATTCAGCGACCCCCGCCGCACCCGCATTCAAACCGATGCCGAGCGGGCGGAAGAATCGCAGCAGGTCGAAGAGATTATTGCTGAAACCGTTGAAGAAGCGACGGTGGTGGAGTTTACCCAAAAGGGCTACGTGCGGCGGTTTTCGCCAAAAGCCTACCAGCGGCGGCAGGCCCGGCTAGAGGTTGACACCAGCGCTAAGCTCCACGAGGTAGACGACGACCCAGTGGTGCAGGTTGAAGCAGCCCTCACCACCCACGAACTGCTCACCCTTACCCGCGATGGTCGAGCCTTTACCGTTGACGTTGAGACTGTCCCCACCAACCCGCGTCAGGGCAGGGGTTCGCCCCTGGTGCAGCTGCTGCCGGGTTCGGTGCCCTCCGCCGCCGATGCGATCGTGGCTCAGTTTGTCATTCGCGAAGATTTACTAGAGCACGACCTAATTCTCGTCACCCGCAGGGGCAAAATTAAGCGCGCGCCGCTGAAGGAGTTTACCAACCTGACCGGGCGCGGCCTCACCGCAATGAAAGTGAAAGACGGCGACGAGCTGGCCTACGTCACCCTGGCCGAGCCCGGCGACGACCTGGTACTAGGCACAACCGGCGGTAGACTGCTGCGCTTCCCCATCGATGATGACAACCTGCAAGTCATGGGCCGCGCCGCCCAAGGCCCCCAGGGGATTCGCATGGGCAAGCAAGAAACCCTGACCGGCTGTGTGGCAGTGCCATCGAGCAAAGACTGTCTGCTGCTGGTGACGGCGGCGGGCTACGCCAAGCGCCTGCCCGTGGAGGGTTTGCGGGTGGCGAAACGCGGCGACATTGGCACCCAGTCGTTCCAATTCAGCCTCAAGACCGACAGCCTGGTGGCGCTGCTGCCCGCAGTTCCAAAGGAATCGGTGACGGTGTTTACCAGCGCCGATCGCACCGCCGTCATCCCCATCGAATCGGTGCCCCGGCAGGGCAGGACTGGGGAGAGCGATCGCATCGTCAAACCCAACAAAGGCGAAACCATTACCCAGGTAATTCGTTTGGCCGTGCCGGATACCAGCAACGGGGCAGCGTCAGAGGATGGATAGGGTAGATTTGTAGAGCCAGCGTTGATTCTGGGTCAGGGTCTTTTCGCTGCCCAAGGTTCGATTTAGGTGGAAGTGAGGTTAGGCGATGGAAGCGGTTGAGTTCGAAGCCAATATCAAAAACGGTAGTATCGAAGTTCCTGCTGCCTACCGATCTGGCCTGATCGAAGGAGATAAAGTTAAGGTCATTCTGCTCAAGACTCATAAAGCTGAGCAAATTCAAGCGGTTAAGGCACTCTTTAAAGAAACTCAGGCTTTACCCCAGGCTCAAACCATCACTGAGGACGAAATCGCCGCTGAAATCGCTGCCTATCGAGCGAGGCAGTGAAGGTTGTCATTGACACAAACGTTCTGGTTTCTGCGGTTTTACGCGATCGCGATCCTGAAGCTGTCATTATGCTTGAGCATGATGATTTTATCTAAGGGCAAGACCGGGGAGAGCGATCCCCGGTCAAACCCAACAAAGACAAAACTATTACTTGGTCAGTCCATACATTGTCGTTTGAGTCGATCAGCAACAACTCTGCTTTACTTACTGAGAAGAAGTAGACTCAATATCTGACTCAATCGATTCTTTGAATGTTTCAATTGTGTTTATCTTGCTGTTTTAGCATAACTACTATATTTAGTAAGGGAATACTAAATATAGTAGTTATGCTCTAGATTTGTATATTCATAAGCAAATGCGAGAAACCAAAAGAACACAGAGGTTGGCTCTAGACCTTGATCACGCTTTCCAGACGCAAAAAGTAATTAAGGTTTGGAAAAGTACTATCCGCAATGCTTTACGCAATCAGCCATTGGAGGATTTACATGATTTCCTAGATATTCATAGAAACATTGGCTCCTTCTCAGAGCGACTTCGGCAGGATATCTTGGCAGGTCATTACAACCCATCCTCGCCTGAATTTGTTCATTTGGAAAAGCGAGATGGAATACCTAGAAGGCTTGTTATACCAGAGCCATCTGACGCATTAGCTTTACAATGCATTGTTGAAGTTCTAGAAAAAGAAATTAAAAACAATCAACCATCCAAAAATTCTTTTTACTCACGATCACATAATCCCGAAGGTGTCGATAAGGTTGATGACAGCTTCCCTTATCCGTGGTGGATGTTATGGCCTGAGTTTCAAAATAGGATTTGGAAATTCACCAAATCTCATAAGTATGTTGTGGTAGCTGATATTGCCAACTACTTTGATTGCATCCCACTAGGATCGTTACGTAATACTATATCTTCGTGTGGACACTTTAGCGAAAATCTATTGAACTTCTTGTTTTACATGCTGGAGGCATTTTCATGGCGTCCCTACTATATGCCTCATTCAGGAGTTGGCCTGCCTCAAATAAATTTTGATGCTCCACGCTTGCTTGCACATGCCTATTTATTCAAAGTAGATGAAGAGCTTGAAAAATTCACGGATGGTGATTTTGTTAGATGGATGGATGATGTTGATGCCGGTGTTGATTCCAGAGAAGAAGGAAAGAAATTATTAAGAAATTTAGATAATGTTCTTGCAAGCCAAGGATTGAGATTGAATGCGAACAAAACAAAAATTTTGTCTGCAAAAGAAGCGGTTGAATATTTTAAAATACAAGAAAATAGAAGATTAACAGTAATTCAAAACTGCATCAAGGAGGGCATTGGCAACGAAAAAACTAAGATGCAGCAAAAGATCTTACTTAAATCCTACTTTGAAAGATTTAATGAGAAACCTAGAAGTGGGCAATGGGACAAAGTCTTTAAGCGTTATCTAACTTTGTTCGGAATATTGGAAGATCCACATATCGATAAGTTTATACCACCAATTATTGCAGACTGCCCAAGTCTCAGAGGAGCAGCCTTCAAGTATTTTATTCGTTTAGGAATCAATTCAAGGCGGCTTAATATACTAGAAAGATTTTTACTCTCTGGAGACTGTGAAGATGATGTTTCACTATTTGAAGCAGTTCAATGCTTAATAGCATGGCATACGCCTACTAGCGGGAAGACAGTCGATAGAATGCTAGTCCTTGCAAAAAATTTAGTAAGAAAGAATGGTTTTAGCTCTCCTTCCAGAGTTACTGCATCGCTCTGGTTGACAGCCAAATACGGCTCAAGGAACGACCTTATCTCATTAATTCAATCTACTAAAGGCGTTTGGGAGAAATCAGGATGGACTGCAAGGCAGGTCGCCGCAATAACGCCTCTTCTTTCTAAACAGGATCGCTTGCTTGTGGCAGAAACTGCAACCCAGAACGGATTATTGCAGGCATTGGAAGTACTAGCACATATTTCTAGCATTAAAAGAATGCAGAGCCTAGATAAGCAGTTGAGTAGCTACCTTATGCATCAACCTTCTCCAAACTGGGATCACTATCCACTTCCCAAGGTAATTCTTGCAATAGCTATATTTCAAGGTAAATTGAAGCCTGCTCTAAAAGAAAAATTGCGAGACAATATGACAGATTTCATTCAAGACAAGCGATATAAGTACCTCTTGAATGTTCACTGTCCCTAGCGCCAAGATTTTAACCCTTTTGGCTAAGTAGTTTGCTTTAATCGATGGCTTCTCTCTCTCTAATTCTTTTTGGCTCATGCAGGATATTCTACCTCTATTCCTCTTGCTGGAGCGGAGTTTTTGTCAACTCAATTATCTATTACATAAACCAAACCCCTAACTTATACGCCTATAGTGTTTTATATTTATCTTGAGCTTTAAATCAAAAACAGCTGTGGCCCAAGTCGCAATCGAAAACGTCTACAAAACCTTTCCCAAGTCTCGCCAAGTACACGAGGCTGAGAATACGTTAGATACCGACCATGATGCGGCGGCGGTGCTCAAGCGCATCAACCTCACCATTGAGGATGGCGAGTTTATGGTGTTAGTTGGCCCCTCGGGCTGCGGCAAAAGCACCCTGCTGCGTCTGATTTCGGGGCTGGAGGAGATTACCGGGGGCAGCATTTGGGTGGGCGATCGCAAGGTCAACGACCTGCCCCCCAAGCTGCGCGACACCGCCATGGTGTTTCAGAGCTACGCCCTCTACCCCCACCTGACGGTCTACGACAACCTCGCCTTTGGCCTGCGCCGCATGGGGGCCGACCTGAGCAAATCCCTACCGGAGCTGGGAGAAAAACCTGTACTCCTCAGCGAATCACCCGCCAACCAGGAGCTAGAGCGCCTGCTCACCGAAAGTCGCTGGTGGGAAAAGCCCCTGGTCTCGATCACGCGCCGACTGCCCCCCAGCCTGCGCTATGTCTCTGAGGCCGAGCGGCTGATCGACGAACGGGTGCGGGCCGTGGCTAAGATGCTGCAAATCGATTTGCTGCTCAACCGCCAGCCCCGCCAGCTCTCGGGCGGCCAAAAGCAGCGGGTGGCCCTGGGCCGAGCGATGGCCCGCAACCCCCAGGTGTTTTTGATGGATGAGCCCCTGTCGAATCTGGATGCCAAACTGCGGATGGAAACCCGCGCCCAGATCGTGAATTTGCAGCGGCAGCTGGGCATTACCACCATCTACGTCACCCACGATCAGGTGGAGGCCATGACCATGGGCCACCGCATCGCTGTGATGAACCAGGGCCAGATTCAGCAGGTGGCTACGCCGCTGGAGCTGTACAACCGGCCGGCCAACCGCTTTGTGGCGGGCTTCATTGGCTCGCCGCCGATGAATTTTATTCCGGTGCGGGTGCAGGCTCCGTTTTTGCTCATTCACCCCGAGTTTCGCCTGTCGCTGCCCAGCGATTGGGACGAGCGCCTGCTGCCCTACGACAACCGCGAAGCGCGGCTGGGCATTCGCCCTGAGCACCTCAGTCTGGCTCTGCCCGCGCCCAAAAATATTCGCGGTCGTATCACTCACTTGGAAGCTCTAGGCAGTGAAACCTACCTAACGGTGCAAACCGAGGCGCTGACACTGCTGGCCAAAGTTCCCCCCGACGAGATGGTGCGCATTGGCGATGAGGTGTGGCTGGCGATCGCCCCCGAAAAAGTCCATTTATTTGACCCTGAGAGTGACGCTTCCCTTTGGAGCCGCTAATCTTATCTGCAGAGATCTACGCCAACAGACCATGCCAACAAGGGAAAGCACTTTGCGTAACCCCCGTCTAGGTAAAACCCAGCTGCTCTCATGGCTAACGCTAATCGGCGCTATGGTTGTGGCTTTTTTAATGGTGCAGGCACCCTGGGCGCACCCGCTTCGCGCCGTGGCGCTGCTGGCCCTTCCCGGTGTGCAGAGTGCCCTAACTGCCAAAAATACCCTTAACCGCAGCCGTCTAAACCAGTTCAGCGGAAGAGTGGCGATCGCCGAGCTGATCGGGGCGGGCCTGCTGGGGGTAGCGGCTGCGATCGCGCTACTGGGTGCCAGATCGCTGCCGGTGCTCTATAGCAGCTGGGTTGTCGCTGCGATCGCCACCCTAATTCTGGTGATTGCCGCCGCCCTTGACCTGATCCGGGCCATGCGCCGTAGACAAAATCAGCGCCCGGTGTTGGTCAAGCTGCTGCTGCAGAGCCTAGCGCTGGTTTTCTACAGCATTCTGCTGCTGTGGATGGGGCTGTTGTTTCTGCTGTCGCTGACGGGCGAGTCGTACATGGGGAATTGATATCCAAACCCTGTTGCTTACCCCTGATTGGTTAAGGGCAAACGACCGTTTGCCCCTACGGAGCACCTGTCTAGGCTTCTCTGACCTGAAGGCGGATCTGTTCAAAGGTGGCCCCCTCAACGGTTGCGCCAGGCAGCACCTGTCCCTCTACCGTCGTCGCTTGCCCATCGACCCAGGCCTGCTCTAAGGCTGGCCCGTGCAGGTGCAGGTTTACCCGCCCGTAGGGGAATGGGTAGTCGCCCTGCGATCGCCAGGTGAGGGTTAAGGTCGACCCCTGCTGGCTGAGGTGCCACTGGTCTAGCCGCGAGTCGCCGTAGCCTTCGCCAGCATCGCTGTAGAGCTGGTACTGGCTTTCCCCCTCTGCATCTGGAGCCTGCGATCGCGGGTAGAGGTGTAGGGTCAGGTCTTCGCCCTCGGCCAGGGGCAAAATGCTGCCGCCCCTCACCAGCAGAGGAATCTGCTCGAGCGGGGCGGGTAGCTCAACGGTTTGCCCACCCGCCCACAGCGTATCATCCCAAAAGCTGTACCAGTCGCCGGGGGGTAAGGCCATCTGGCGACTGCGCTCTCCTTCAGTCATCACCGGACACACCAGCAGCACGTCCCCCAGGCAAAAGGCATCCTCTCGGTTCCACAGGCTTTCGTCGGTCGGGTCTAGCCAAAACAGCGGGCGCACTGGGGGATGTCCCTGCTCGGCGGTCTCCCACACGAGGGTATAGAAGTAGGGCATCAGCTGCTGGCGGAGCTGCAAAAAGCGGCGGGTAATGCCGAGGCAGGGTTCGCCGTAGGTCCAGGGGGCGCGGTGCCCCACGCTGACGGCGCTGTGGGTGCGGTAAAAGACCATAAAGGTGGCCATTTGAAACCAGCGCAGGTACAGCTCAGGCCCCGGATTGCCCAAAAACCCGCCAATGTCGGGGCCACAAAAGGCCACCCCCGACAGCCCCAGGCCCAGAACGGTGGCCACGGTTTGCCGCAGCGCCTCCCAGGTGGAGACAATATCGCCAGTCCAGGTCCAGGCGTAGCGCTGCATCCCGGCCCAGCCCGATCGCGTCACCACAAAGGGGCGAATGTTAGGCCGATGGCTCCGCAGGCTTTCAAAGGCGGCGCGGGTTTCGAGCATGCCGTAGACGTTGTGGGCCTCGCGGTGATCGCCGCCGCGCCCCTCCAGGCTGTGCTGGGTGGCCAGGGGCAGGGTGGGGTCGCCCCAGGCCACAAAGGCTGCCGGTTCGTTCATGTCGTTCCAAAACCCGGCCACCCCCGCCTGGAGCAGGTAGGCAAACTGGCGGCTCCACCAGTCGCGCACGACCGGGTCGGTAAAGTCGGGGAAGACCGATCGCCCCGGCCAGACGGGGGCCACCACCAGATCGCCGTCGGCATAGGTGCAGAAAGCATCGAGAATTTGCCCTTCTAAAAACAGGTTGCTGTGGCGGTTGTGTTGAATGCCGGGGTTATTGATCGCGATCAGCCGCACGTCATTTGCCGCCAGCTCCGCCGTAAACTGCCGGAACTTGGGGAACCGCTGGGGGTCGATGGTGAAGGCGCGGTGGTTGACCTGGCAGTCGATATCCACATGCAGGGCGCTGAGTGGCAGGTCGTGCTGCTGAAAGCTTTGTACCTCCCGGCGCAGGGTGGCCTCGGTGCGATAGCCCCAGTGGGATTGGTGATAGCCCAGAGCCCAGCGGGGCGGCAGGGGTGCCCGGCCGGTGAGCTGGGTGTAGCGCTGCATGAGCTGGGGCGGTGCGCCGATCGCCAGGTAGTAGCGCAGGGCCCCGGCCTCGAAGGTGGTAGTGGCCTGCTGGCCCAGCCGCAGCTCGCCCCGAAAGGTGTTTTCGTAAAACACCAGATAGCTGCCCTGCCGGTGCAGCCCCAGGTACACCGGAATGCAGATGTACATCGGGTCGGTGCCGGGTTCGTAGATGTTGCCGGGGTCGTAGTTCCAGAACCGGTAGGTTTTGGTCTGGGCTGGGCCGCTGCGTTCTGAAACTGTGGGCCGCCGCAGGTTAAAGGTTGCGGCCCGTTCCCCCAGACCGTAGAGGCACTCTTCGTCCCGCAGAGGGGTAGTCTGCTGCCAGCCTTCCCCCAGGCGCTGGGGAGGGAGTTCTTGGCGGATTTGGCCGGTCTGATCGGCGATCGCCAAGCTGCCGTCCCATCCCACGCTGATCGAGAGTTCGGGGCTAGAGAGCACCCACCCCTGGGCCTGCTCCTCCAGGTGAGTGGTGACGGTGGGCCAGGGGTAGTCGGCCAGGCCGTAGGGCAGGGGCAGCCGACCGGGCTGCCAGGTGATGCGAACAAAATCGGGCGTTAGAAAGGCGAGTTCGAGGGTGGCCTGCTCAAATTCAATCTCGGCTCCCCGCTCGGTGGGGGTGGCGTGGAGCCCTTTGCCTACGGGGGTAGGGGTAGCTGTGGTCGAGGTTTGGTGGGGGCGATCGCGGCGATCGCGCTGCCATGAGTACCAGATCGCGTAGGGCATGTACCTCAAAAACCACAGGGCTTGCAGCACAAACTTCAGCCTTAGCCAGAGTGGTTTTAGCACAGCCATTCTCTTGCTTGCCCCCGTGATTTCTTTCTGTCAGGCTAGGGGCAAGCTGGGGCCACGGCTTCCCCTAAAGGCGCGAGGCATTTGTCTGTCCACAGAGAGAATTAGCTGTCGACCTTGCCTCCCATGCCCCTCTGCCCGCAGCTAGATGGGAATAACGCTTTCGCTGAGGTTTAATGGGGCCAACTATCTCGCCCTATTTTGAGAGTAGCCGTGTCCTTTTCTCCCTACCTGGCCATCAATCAGCAACTGGCTGCCCGAGGAATGAAGCCCCAGTACGTGACCGGCATGGATTCTGCTACCCAGGGGCTACAGTCGGCGGCCAACTTTCTCAAAGGCAAAGATTTGCCCGCCGGAGGGCCTGTGCCTCAGCTGGCTGTAGGGCTAGCCCACGCCATCGGCAGTCTGCCCAATGCAATTAATGATGCCATCATCACCGGATTGGGCTGGTTCGATGCCTCTCGCCCAGGGGCGCTAGAGCGGGTGCGGGCCGAAACTCTGGCCCAGTGGGCGGTGAACCAGTATCCCCAGCGGCCGTATCCGGCGGTGATGGTGGGCTCCTCGAACGGGGCGGTCTCTCACCTGTGCGCGGCCCTGGGCATTCCCTGGCTGCCCCAAACCCTGCTGGTCTGTGCCCGCCACTCGGGCGACAAAGACGACCCCAAACAAGTGATGACCTGGGCCGAAGACCGGGTGCAGCGGCTGCTAGCGGCAAACCCCGACCTGGCGGCCTACCAAATGCACGACCCCAACCAGGACCGGCTGAAGGTGGGGCAGGTGGCCTACTTTCGGCTCAAGCGCAGGCGGTTGGGGGCCGCCTACCGGCAGTTTTTGCGGCAAAATTTGATGCCGGGGGGCACGCTGTTTTTGGTGGAATGCCAGTACAAGTGGCCGGCTACCCAGGTCAGCGATCGCCATTTCTTTCAAGTGGGCGGCAAGGGCGGCATTCACCGCGCCGAATACGTTGAGGGCAGCGAACGGGTGGCCGAGTTTCTCAAGCAGCAGGGGTCTGAGCACCGCCGCTGGCACAGCCCCCCCTCTGACGGCGACTGGCCCGAGGCAGAATGGGGCTTTGAGCCCGCCCTGCGCGAGGATGCGATCGCCTTTGCCGAGGAGCATGGCTTCAAAGTGCAGCGAATCGTGTTCGACGACCCGCAGTCCCTCAGCCCGCTGGTGGCCGATCTGCACCGCTGGTGGTACGGCCAGTTGGGCGTGCCCAGCGATCGCCTGCTGGCCGAGTCGTTTGTCTATCTGCACCCCTGGCTCTGCATGCGCCTGGGTCTGGTGCCCTACTGGACGGTGTTTAACGACCAGACCTCCCTGGGCCTGCTCAAGGACTATTTGCAAACCACCGCACCCTACGATGATATTCATCTCACCCTGTTCTCCAACGGCATCAACTCGCTAGGGATTGCCCCAATTGAGCAGTGGCGATCGGAGATTCTATCCCTGGCTCGGCGTCAGGGTCAGTTTTTGGGTGTGAATGAGGGCCGCTTTCCGCGAGACAATGCCTCGATCATTCAGCACTACCTGGATCTGAAACAGATGCCGGGGCAATTCCCCATCCCTAAACCATTAACCCTGCACCAGCTGGAGGAGTTTTTGAGGGAGAGGGGCGATCGCTACGCTGTAGACTGGCTGCGCTAGTCAGAACTCCCTGGCAGATAGCCCAGTTCATCGCATCATCCGGCTTTAACCACCCTGCTCAACAATAGGCAACCTCGTAGGGGCAAACGCCGTTTGCCCTGCACGGTCTTGGTCCTGCACAACTCTGGCCCTATGCAGACTGCATCGCTCCAGCAGGCTCTGGCATAACCTGTCATTGGCCCAAGCCGCTAAAACCGCGATTCATATTCAATCAAGAAGATGTTATCTCCGGCAAAGTTGGTGGTGCCTCTGGCTCGAATTCGGTCGGTGATGCGGTAAGACAATCCATACTGGGGCGGCTTGCTGTTGTTGAGCACTTCCAGCACGTCAATGCTGGCGTCTTCGCCCAAGTCAAAGGCGGCTTCGACCCCAATACCAATGCCCACGGTGCTTTCGGTGGCGGTATCGGTAGTCGGAAAGATGCTAAACGATCGCAGGCCAACGGCATCGGCAATGCGATCGCCAAAGCTAGCGATCGCCCCCGCCCCCACAAACCCGGTCAGCTGCGTCAGCGATGCGCTATAGACATTGGTGACCACGCTGCTGCCCAGCAGGGCCAGCAGTTCTTCCTGGCTGCGGGCGGGGCGGCTGGTCAGCGTCAGCAGTTCGCCCGCCTGACCGGGCGTGGCGCTATCCTGCAGGTCGCTGACGTAGCCGTAGGCGGTGGCAAAAATCGAGACAAACTCCACTTCCCCAAAGGTGGTAATGCCCGAGGGAGCGGTAACCTCGGCGCTGTTAAACGGCGTGACCTCAGTAATTTGAGCTACGTCGGCATCCTGCACCCTGGCCCGCATCTGCACATCCAGAAACGGGTCTAGCCCAGCCTCAGGGAAAAATGTGGCGGTATTGGCGGCGTCGCGCACCAGGCGAAACTGGGTCGAGAACAGATTGATCCAGCCGCGATCGAGGGTCAGCACCCCACTGGGCCGCAGATCCGTCAGCGTACCGTTGACCTCGACACTGCCCGAGGCGGTGATGTAGTAGAAAGGCTGCCCCACGATCGCCAGATCGTTGCTCAAATTCAGGGTCAGACCACTCAGCCTGACTCGGCTCAAGGGGCCATCCAGGCTGGCCCGATCCACTTCTGGCAGGTCAAACCCGTCGATCTCCGCCCGGTACTCCTCCACATACTCAGGCAGCGGCTCTGTCACTAGAGGATCGGCCGCGTCGTCTTCCGGCACTTCCACATCCGCCGCCGGTACGGTTTCAAATCGGCCCAGCAGGTCGTTGGCTCTCAACACGCCATCCCCCACCTGCACCGTGCCCGTGACGATCGGATTGAGCAGCGATCCGGCAACCAACATCTCACCGTCCAGTTCCGCTTCGACAAAGCCTTCGTAGTCGGCCTCGACCTGGTTTAGGGCAATGGTTAAACCCGCCGCAGGCGCTTGTTTCGTCGCCGCCAGGGCAGTGGTGCCCGCCCCCACCGGCAACCGCCCCGCTACCACAATCTCGCCGCCGCCGTAGTTAGCCTGTAGCTGCTCGACTAGCACCTGTTCGCGGTTAAACCTAACCCTACCCGTCAGATCAGTCACCGGCTCTGATAGCGCCGTGCTGACCAGCACACCATTCTGAAATTCGGCCTGCCCCACCACCGCCGGATTGTCTAGCGTGCCCCCAATTTGCAGGCTAACGCGGCCCTGCCCCCCCTGCCAGCCAACTCGCTCGTCGGTGACCAGGTTCAGCAGTTCTAGGCCCTCGTCTTCTAAATTCGCCTGTACGTCAATCTGCTCGCTGTCGGGCTGAACCGCCATAAACGGCAGGGCGTAGGGAATGTCTCCCCGCAGGGTGACCTCGGCGGGGGCGGCTACCACAGCCGCCCCATCAAAGCGGAGGCGGGCGTCGGCGTAGGTGAAGTCGAAGGCCACCGACTCCAGCGGTTGCTCGTTTAGGCTGGGGTTGACAACTGCCAGGTCGCCAACCACGGTGGGGTTGCCCAGGCTGCCGTCGAGCGTGGCCACCAGCGCCAGATCTCCGTCGGCCTCTACTGGAATGTCGACAAACAGCTCCGCCAGTTCTACCGGCACCCCGCTCATCTCCAGCTGGCCGCTGAGGTTTTGCGGGCTGCCGTCGCCCACAAAGCTGATTTGAGTGTCGTCGGCCTCAAACAGCAGCGGATCGACGTTGAAGCTGCCCTGGTCGTAGCTGGCCGCCAGGGTAAAGCGGTTGCACAGGTCACCCAGCCCAGGGCCAGTCGCATTGAGGGGTTCGCCAAACGCGATCGTTTCGACCCCGGCACTTGGCTCCACTGCGCCCGGCTCTATTGTTGCCGAGTCGCAGGTGATCAGGTTGCCCCAGGTCCAGTTTTGGCCCTCGATATCGGCCTCAGCTTGCAGGGCGTCGGCAGCAAACCCATTGCCTTGCAGGGTGACGGTGCCGCTAAAGGTGCCCCGCAGGTCGGCCAGGGCGGGTAGGGCTAGCTCGGTGTCGTCGGTTTGCCGCTCGTAGCGGGCCAAAAATAGGGCAAAGGCCTCTAGCTGCTCTAAAAAGGGAGCTGGGGGTAGCCCCGCAGCGTTCAGGTCAAGCACTTCGGCTCCGAACCCGGTGGGAGCCTCGCGGCGCAGGCCAAGGTCGGCGAAGGTTTCCCAGTTAAGGGTGGCCAGCAGGTCCTGAAAATTTCCCGAGACAATGTCGATCTGGGCGTAGTACTGGGGGGTGGGGGTACCCACATCATCCAGCCACCCGGTGACCTGGTAGAGGCTGTCGTCAAAGGCCAGGGCGGCATTGGCCAGCTCAAGGCGGCCATCGGCGTAGGTAAACTGGGCCTCCAAGCTCTCGGCCACCAGGGTATCGAGGGTGGGGTTTAGAATGCTGGCGGTGCCCTGAACCGAGAGATTTTCTAGGTCGCTCAGGTCGGCAGTAATGGTGCCATCGAGGGTGCCACCCAGGGGGCCGAGACTGGCCACGGGGGCTACCCCAAAGGCGTCAATGGGCACATTTTGAACAGTGGCGGTGAGCTGCTGGTTGACGACCTGACCCACGGCAATGGTATCGCCCAGGCGAATGTCAAACTGACTGGGCCGCAAATTTTCATCCAGGGTGGCGAGAATGCGATCGCCCCTGCCCCGCAGCGCGATCGTGCCACCCTCGGCCCGGGCAATGTTTACCGGCCCCGACAGCTGAGACTCAAAGGCAGCGGTGTCTAGAGCCAGGTCGTTGACCTGGGCATTACCCACCAGGCGCAGGTTGCGCAGGGGGCCAGTGATCTGACCGTCAAAGCTGACCAGCCCGGACGGGGCAAAGCGATCGCGCACGTTTGCGGGCGCGAGCTGGGCCAGGCGGTCGAGCCGGTAGCGATTTACCTGCACATCCAAATCGACGGGGCCAATCGGATTGGCTGCCCCCAGACTGGCGGCCACAAACCCGCTAGCCTCCACCCCAGGGGCCGAAAACCGCTCCACCTGAATGCCGTTCCCCGCCCAGCGAAAGGCGGTTGTCCAGTCCCCCGGTTCTAACAGCGAAGGGGCACCGGGGGCCACGGTGAGCTGAGCGTCAGTAATTTGAGCGGTGCCGTTGGCCTGCAGCGCCTGTAGCGACAGATTGTCTAAGCTGCCAGCGGCGGTCAGGTCAGCGGTCAGCAGCCCCTGCACCCGGTCGGTGAACCGATTCACCGGCAGATCGGTGGTATTGATCTGGGCCGTCCAGGTGCCGCGATCGAGCTGAGCGGTGGCGGTAGCGTCGAGGGTGCCCTGCTCAACCTGAAACCGGGCGTTGTCGACCACCAGGGTATTGTCTTGGTAGGTCAGCTCGCCGCGGCCGGGGTAGGTGGCCTCGGGCAGCCGAAACTGGAGCGTCGCCAGGGGGTTTTCAACCGTGCCCTGAACGTCTCCCTCAGCTAGGACCGAGCCCAGCACCGCCTGGTTGGGCAGCGACAGTCCGTATTTGGCGGCTAGGGCATCTCCCGGTAGGTCGGCCTGCAGGTCAAGCGCAAAGGCAGGGCTGCCCCCGGTAGCTAAATCGACCTGGCCTGCCCCGGTGATAAAGCCCCCCTCGACTGGAACCATCCGCAGCGTTTGCAGATCGACCTGCTGGGACGTGGCAGCAAAGTTAGCGGTTAGGGTTTCGAGGGTTACTTCATCGAGCTGTACCAGGCCCTGGTTTTGCAGCTGTCCGGCCAGGCGGGGTTGGTCGATGTCGCCAGTCAGGGTGCCGTCAAAGCCAAACTCCCCAGCCGCTGCAATGGGTAAATTCAGTTCCAGCAGGTCGGTTACGGTGGCGATCGCCACTGCCGGAATTTCCACTGCTAGGTCATAGCCCTCGTCTAGATCGAGCGTGCCAGCGGCGGTCAGGGGAATCTCACCTCCCAATTGCAGCTGAGCCCTGTCTACCATCACCTGCTCGCCTCGAAATCGCAGCGTCGTGTCGATGTCGGTAATGGGGGCGGGCAGCTGGGCCACCAGCACTTCACCGTTGCGCAGCCGGGCGGTACCTCGGGCTTCGGTGAGAAAACTTTCGGTCTGTGATCGCAGCTCCAGAACCAGATTGCTGTCTAAGGTGCCGCCAACAATGCCCAGCGACGGTGGCAGAAACAGGTTAAACCCGGCGGTGGGCAGATTGGTAGATTGCAGGGCGATATTGTAGGCCTGCTCCTCCAGCAGCCATTCCCCATCTACCGCAAACTCGCCGTCATCAATGCGGCCACTGACCTCAAATAAAACCTCCTGCAGGTCTTGCTCAGCGGGGCTTAAAAACTCAGCGCTGGCGCTGAGGTCGGTAATTAAAATCGCCTCAGCTTCGACCACCGCCTCGTTGCGGGGCAAATCTCTAAAGACAGAGGCGCGCCCACCCTCCACCCGTACCGCTACCAGCTCCAGCTCGACGGGGCCTCTGGTTTTGTCTTCCTCCGGGTCGGGCAGGGTGAGGTCAACCCAGCGGCCATCGGCCGCCTGCACCAGCGCAATATCGGCCTCGATAAAGGTCAGGCTGTAGCGCAGGCTGCGGCTAAACAGCAGGTCGGGCCAGCTAAAGGTGACATTTACCGCCTCTGCCGTTGCCCCCGATGCCACCGCCTCGGTGGGGGGCAACCTTGACGGCCCCAGGCGCACCCCATTCCAGGTCAGCCGTTCAAAATTGCCCAGCTCAAAGGGGCGATCGAGACTTCTTTCCAGGGCGGTTTCAACCCAGGGAACCAGGCGATCGTTGAAGAGGTTATCGCCCCAGACCAGAACCGCCACCCCGCCCACCAGGGCAACCCCCCCCAGCCCTGCGCCTACCTTGAGCAGGGTCGGCAGGATCCGGCGCGGGTGCCTGTCCTGGTTTGGGTTAGGCGGCGGGCTGCTGGGCTGAGTCATAGCGATCGCCAACACGAGGGCTGATACTGAGGGCTGATAGGGATAGACCCCACCCAAAAGTCCACATAGACCCTACAGAGGATTAGCGTTGGAAGCAAGCCCCCCTAGGGGGAGTTGACTTTTCCAAGCCCTTGTGGTGAGCCTTTATGAATCCCTTAGCGTTATTGCTTAGCCTTTAGACTGCTAAGGAGTTGATGCATATTTCGTTTCTCTGAGGTAAGCCATGAGCAATTACACCCCCACAGAGCTGCAAACCCTGGTTCAGGCTCCGATGATGACCGGGCTGTCGGTGGCTATGGTTGATATGGGCATTGTGTCTACGGCGATCGAGGCTGCCGCCATGTCAAAGCAGAT
This sequence comes from Nodosilinea sp. LEGE 06152, assembly GCF_015207525.1. GTDB lineage: Bacteria > Cyanobacteriota > Cyanobacteriia > Phormidesmidales > Phormidesmidaceae > Nodosilinea. The sequence continues at coordinate 168,202 of NZ_JADEWR010000008.1, read as the reverse complement.
CGCCGGGGCGGCCGAAAAGTACCCCGCCAACTCCGTGATTCAGGCGGCTTTCTCAGAAACCGCAATGAAGAGCGGCGACATCAAGCTCGACAAACCCGACGTTAAGCCCGAGGAGGTTAAGTCTGGGGCCATGATCGATCGGGCGATCGCCGATATCAACGCCGCCCTGGCCGTAGTGGCTGGCAAAGCCAGCGATGCCGAAGTGGCTGAATACAAACAGTTCATCTACGACTGCGGTGCCGCCGTAGCCGCTGCCGCTGGTGAGGGGCTGTTTGGGTCGGGTAGCAACAAGGTCAGCGCGTCGGAAGCCGCTGCCCTGGCTAAGTTCAAAGCGGCTTTGGGGATTTAGGATGGCTGTAGGGCATGGCGGCAGGGCTTCGACTTCGCTCAGCCAGCATAGGATCAGGGACGCTTGCTTTTGATTACTTTTCTGTAAAGGATAATTGCTACTTACGGAAGCTTTATGTTTCTGTGACACGGTCGAGATGAGTGTCTTACCGTTGACCGAGGAAATCCCTTGGCTAGTGTCATAGTTTGCTTACAAATTTGCCTGTGAAGGAGAGTGTTATGAGTTTTACCCGTTGGCTGCGGCGACTAGCGCCCCTGATGGTGTGTCTGGTGCTGCTGGTTACCGCCTGTTCGTCGGCCCCTTCTAAGTACGACCAAGCGCAAAAAGACACCACTGGGTTTGGTTCCCCAGCGGCGGTCGATAAAAAAGCCGAAAAGGGCGGTACCTTCAACGCCTTTTTCCCCGGCGAGCAGGGCGGCTATAAGGTGATTCCCTACCAGGAGAAGAAAGGCTTCGCCGAGTACAAGCTCGAACAGGACGGCAAAACCTTGGCCATGCTCACCATCAGCGACACTACCAGTGTTCCTGCCTCGGCATCAAAATATAGTGCTGCCACCGAAACCGTCGGCGGCTTTCCGGCGGTAGATCAGGGCACGACCGCCACTGGGGTACTGGTAAATGACCGCTACCAGGTCAAGGTGCTCTCCCGCGACCCCTCCTTTACCAAAGAAGACCGGGTGGCCTGGCTGCAAAAGTTTGACCTCAAGGGGTTAGCCCAGCTCAAAGGGGCCATTAACTCTGTGACTAAACCCAGTGTGGCGCTGCCCGAAGCCCCCACCGCCGCTACCCCGGCGGCCCCAGCCCGCCCTAAGGATGGCTTTAAGCTACCCAGGGTGAAGCTGCCGCGCCTTGCTCCCAGTCTCCAGCCTGCCTCGTAGCGAGTCGGCACAGCAGCGATGACATCAACAGCAGAACCCAGGGCAGAACCAAGGAGTAAATTGTGAGCAAAAAAATCTATGAGATTGTGGACAAGCTCCCCACCGGGGGCCTGACCGTGCGGGCACTCAAAACCCTCGACACCTTTGTACCCGGCCAGTGGAACAACCTGGTGGGCTTTGACAACACGATCAAAACCGTAACCGGCGAAACCGACGAGGCTATGGTACAGGCGATTGGCGAACGCGCGATCGCCCTTTTCAACGACAAAAAGCAGGGCTATCAAAGCGCCCTCTGGCTCTACCACACCGTCGATTCGGCGTCGGGGTTGCTGGGGGCGGCGGCGCTGGCCAACCGCATTGGCCAAGACACCTTTTTGGGTTTTCTCAAAAACCTTTCCCCCAAGCCCGAAAAAGCTCAAACCATCGACCTGGCCGTTAAGCTGGTAACCGAAGTGGTGGCCTTCTGCAAAATTAGCGGCATCCCTGGCGACAGCCTGAGCGACTTTCTCGCCGCCCTGGGCGACTACAGCAGCGAGTCGCTGGTGCGGATGGCGGCTCTGGTCAGCTTCGATGGCATTATTCCCCTGGGGGCCGACTTTTCGACCAAAGCGCTCAACGCCATCAAGGGCATGGGGGCCAGCGATCTCGACGACAACCAGACCTTTAAAGGCGTTAAAGCCGAAATTCCGGGCGGTAACGACAAGGCAAAGCTCTCCTTTATGACCGAGAGCTTTGAGTCGACCAAGGGCTGGATGGATCGCTTTGTCAGCGATCACAACATTACCCAGAGCAAGCTAGTCGACAACCTGGGCGGCTTTATCGAAGGCTCTAGGAGCAAGCTCGACTACCTGGGCGCGTTTCTCGATATGTCGGTGAAGTACTACGAGCACACCGGCACCCAAACTCTGGCTCGCCGCCTGATCGAGCGCGCCGTCGCCGAGATCTAGCCCCAACTCAGCGATTGGCTACAGCTGTGTGTTAGCCCCCAGGCCCGGTTGAGAAAACTCAACCGGGCTTTTTGAATCACATACTCTCCGTACAGATGAACCTATTGATACATCCACTACCGAGTGGTAAATTAATACAAATGTATTAATCAAAATCATGGTTCTCCTACCGTCTGAACGCCGTCTGTACGATTGTCTAAGGCAATGGATTAGCCTATACGGCTATGCCCCTACAATTCGAGAAATGAAGGAGGCACTGAAGGAATCGTCTAGCTCCTTGATTCAAGACTTGCTGGATAGACTGCAGCAGAAGGGATTCATCGTCAGACGGCAGGGTGTGGCCCGAGCGCTTTGCCTGCTCTACGGAGAGCTGCCTCTGAAGGGGTTTGTTCAGGCGGGCTACCTCACCGATCATCCTGAGTGCTGCGATCGCGTGCGCCTAGACGGCAACCGCTACATAGAGGGTGACTACGCCCTAACCGTTAACGGCGACAGCATGGTAGGTGCCGGCATTCTCGACGGCGATATTGTTGTAATGCGCCCTACCAAAGATGTTTGGGCTATTCGTCCTGGCCAAATTGCGGTGATTTGGTTGGAAGGCGAGGGGGCCACCCTCAAGCGTGTTTACTATAACGAGGGTGACAACCAAGTTACGCTCGAACCCGCTAACTCGGCCCACCCAACCCGCGTTTTGGAGCGATCTCGGGTTGGTGTGCAGGGGGTGATGGTGGGTCAGCACCGCAACGACCAAGGCCTGTGGGTTGCGGTAGCCCGGTAAGGCCCAGCTTAGACAGACTAGCCAAGCAATCAGCCGAATTCCTGTCGCTCCTATCTCCAGGCTGGCCTACTTCTATGGATTCTTTATGGTTTCACCCTTGGGTAGCTGCAGTTGTTCAAGGCGATTTTCTAGCGTCTCCCCTAGCTCTTGGTCTACCTCGACTCCAGCATTGACCATAAATAGATTAAAGGTTTCGCCCTGGCTGAGATATTCGGCATAGCGCGATCGCAGGTAGAGGCCGTATTCGGGGCGGCGGGCCACGTAGCGGCCCACAAACGCCAGGCTGAGGGCATTCAGATAGCGGTCAATCACTTCGGGTTCGGCTAGGGTTAGCCCCGGCAGAGAGGCCAGCAGGTGCGATAGCCCGGCGTCGAGGGCCGAGAGATCGACGTGGGCCTGCCCTTCGATCAGGGCCAGCGATCGGCTCTCGGTGGTGTACCACGGAAAGGTGCGAAACTGCTCAAACACCGCTGGGGTGGCGGGGTCGTGGCTGCCCGCGATCACCATCACCGGCACCGTTACGGCAGCTAACCCCTCGGGGCCAAACACGCTGCTGTTCACCGGGTTGACCAGCAGCACCGAATTGACGCGCGGGTCGCGAAAGGTGTACGACTGCCGGGGTAGGTCTAGCGCCTGACACTGCAGCAGCAGCGACGTGTTGAGGTGAACAAAGCTGCGATTTTGGGACGAACTTCTGGGCGGGTCACACACCGTCTGCAGGTAGTCAACGTTTAGCTCGGCCCCGGCTACCGCCAGAGCCGTATAGCCTCCCAGCGAGTGGCCCCCCATTCCCACCTGCTCCAGGTTGAGGCGGCCCTCAAACTCGGTGGGGTTGAGCTGCTCTAGCTGGTCGAGCACAAAGGTAATGTCGAGAGGGCGATCGATGAATTCTTGCACCTCAAATAGGTTGGCGCTCAGGCCCGTCTGAAACTCGGCAACCTGCTGGGCATCGCTACCAGGGTGCTGGGGCAGCACTACCACAATGCCGTGGGAGGCCAGGTGGGAGGCCCACTGGTGCCGTGACTCGGGGCTAGAGGTCAACCCGTGGGAGAACACCATCACTGGAGCCTGACCGCGCCACTGGCGAGGGCGCACAACATCCACATAGAGCTGACGCTGGCGCTGGGTATCGGTGAAGTTAAAGCGCTGAATTTGCACCCTGGCTGGGCCGGAGGTGGTTAAGTTGGCCAGGGTCGAGTAGTCAATAGGCGACTCTTGAGCCGCCGCCTGAGCGGTTAGCCCAGCCAGCTGAACAATCGAGTCGTTGGTGGCGGCGACGATGCGCTCGACGGCACCCGCCACTGCCATGGCATCGCTGACGTTTATTTGCATGTCAGTGGGCAGCGATCGCACCACGTTGATAGGCGAGAGCCCCTCGGCTGAAGTCGCCGCCTGAATCAGCGCCGCCCGCAGGGCCAGCTTGCCGTTGTCGCCCACCCGAGTTTGCAGAATCGCCCCCACCTGCTCCAGCAGTTCTTCGCCCAGGTTGCTGTAGAGAAAGCGCGACAGCAGCACGCCATCGACCTCCAGGGGACGATTGAGGTTTTGACGCAGCTGCTCAACCTCGGCTTCACTGAGCTTGACTAGGTTGACGTAGTAAGCCAGGTCGTCGGTTAGCTGCCCCGACTCAATTAGCGTTTCTAGCGAACTCGTGCTCACCGATCGCTCCACCGGGCCATAGCGAAAGAAAATCGCCTCCGCCGCCTGCACCGGCAGCCCCACCAGCAGAGACGCCCCCAGACTTAGCCCGCCCAGAGCCAGTGCCCGCCGCCATACCCGTTGCCGAGTCATACCATTTCCCCTAAAAGAGTCCCACGCTGTATCTTTGAGCAAAGTCGAAGGAACAAGATACGGCCAGCATCCGCGCATCCACTCTCCCGCCCTACTGAGTCCGCCAATCCGCGTCTACCGAACGCAGCCGCCGCAAAACCACCATATTTGGCCCCACTACTGGGTTGCGAGCCACCACCGCGCCTTCGGGGTCGCGCAGCTGGAGGTTGCCAAAGTTAAGCCCCTGGGCCTGGGTAAAGATGTCTTGGGCGATCTCATTCTGCTGGCTGGTCAGCAGGCCGTACCAGGCCTCCGCCACATTGACGTCTAACGTGTTCTTCGGCAGGTTCACCTCTACCGACTGAATTAGCCCCGCCCCGTAGGAGCGGCTAATGCGGCTGACCCGGCTTTGAATGTCGGCAATCAGGTTTTGCTCAGGGGTGGGTTCGACCACAGGTGCGGGTTCAGCGGCAGGGTTCGACGCCGAATCCACCGCTGGTTCCTCAAGGGAGTAAGGTTCGGCCAGCAAGGCCGGTTCTTCTGCCACCGTGCCAGGCTGCGGCTCGGCGGCCAGCTGTTCTCCCTGGCCCCCACCCAGCGGGTTCCACAGGGCCAACAACAGCATCAGCAGGCCCAGGGCGATGGCGGTGAGCACGCCGTCGGAGAGCTGGCGCTGCAGGTCGGGGGGTAGCTGCGATCGCACCCACCGCAAGCCCTTCTTCCACAGCCTCACACCTTCAGCTAACAGCAGCAGCAGTTGATCGACCACACCCAGCTCCTTAGGTTGGTAGGGAATGCCGGTGTCGGCCCAAACATCTTCGGCTGGGGCAATGGGGCGGGCGTTTGGGTTGGCCGCCCGGTTTGGTCGCTGTCCCCGATCGGTATAGGTGGGTTGTGGCTCAGGCAGCGGCAGCGGCAGCGGATCTTCGACATCCTGCAGGTCGCTGTCGGTCCAGGGTTCTGCGTCGGGGGTGTAGGGGCGATCGGCGTTCTGGGCCGTAGGCTCGCGCCCAGAGTCAAGGACAGCCTCGCTTGAAGTGCGGTAGTCAACGATTGGCTCTAAGTCACCACTGGCGCTGGGCACGTCTTCGTCACCCCTAACAACCCCATCAGGCGTTTCACTAGCTTCCTCAGCCGCCTCAGCCCTGGCCGCTGGCAGCGGCGACACAGCTTCATTTCCTGCATCGGCCTGCCCAGAGTGGCGCGGGGGCGGAATGGGCGGAATTTCTGGAGGGAAGTTGGAGTCTTGGGGTCTCATGGGTTAGCCCACCTGGCCACGGTGCCGATACGCTGCAGAATAGACCCTAGGGGCCTATCCCTCTCAATACTGCCACGTTTCCTCAAAATCTTAGGGTAGAACTCTGCAACCAGAATTCTAGAAACTTCCTATTTGGCTGGCTCCGTAGCCCTCTGGTACAGAATCAGGCGATTGCCGTCGGGGTCGCAGGCGTAGACCTCGCGCCCGTGAGAGGCCGTTAGCACCGGGCCGGGGGGCGGATAGCCGAGATCGGTAAGGCACGCGATCGCCGCCGTTAAATCCACCACCTCAAGACACAGACTCATAGCCCCGCTCGTAGGCGCATGGAAGCGATCGGCCTGATCGGGCTTAGGCCTAAAAATCGCCAGCCTTAGCCCCGGCAGCCAAAACTCAGCATAGCGATCGCGCTGGTAAGGCTCGGCCCCCTGACCCAACAGAGCAGTGTAAAAAGCGACGATATCTTCAAACCGTTCACTGGCCAAGGTAACAAAGGCACTGGTGCAACCCAAAGATCCCGTTGTCAAAGCCATCTCTACCGCTGTGCGCTCGATGCAGGAAGAATGAGACGGTGGGCAGTGCCCACCCTACTTATAAGGAATGACACGGTGGGCACTGCCCACCTTACGGGGCCGCTCATCCACCCATCCACCCGCCTACCCATCCACCCGCCTACCCACCCACTCCCTAATCCATCTCCCACTCCGACGCATACTGCAGCATCAGCGGCGGCAGATGCAGTTCCTTGGGCGTCTTACAGCGAGCCTCAAAGACCGCCAGAATATCTTTTGCTCCGGGGTTGCCCTTGCTGCTGCCGGTAATGCCGCTGGCAATGACCACGGCGCAGGCCCCGCTACAGTCGCTTTGCCACTGGTTCCAGCGCTCCAGCAGGTGGCGATCAGTGCTGCCATTGGTTTCGTACTCGGCAAACAGGTGCAGTTCGCCGTCGCCAGTCTGCAGCAGGCCCAGCTCAAAGGCCTCGCCGCTAAAGGGGTCACTGCCGGGGTTAAAGCACACCGCCCGCACACCCTGGGCCTGCTGCAGCTGTTGAATTAGGGTCTTCGCCTTGGGCCGCGAGGTTTGAATCAGCACTATCGGCAGGTCGGGGGCATCGGCAGTAGCTCCGTTCGGGGCTTTTGGCCACTCTTTCTTTGGCCACTCCTGGGTGTGAAACATTACAGTCGGGGTCTGGCGTAAATCGTCGACCATCCGCCGCTGAAACTGGGTGAGAATGATAATGGCCCCTTCGGGCACGTAGTCGTCGCGCAGTACCGGAAAGTTGACCAGGCCGGTAGGGCCGACGGCCTCGTCTAAGGCATCGTCGGTTTCGGCGGCCAGTTCTTCAGTGACCTCAGGCAGGGTTTGCACAGTCACTTTGAGCGGCGACCCACCGCCATTTTTCTGCGGGTTGGCAATTTTGTAGCTGCTCTTGAGGGTTTTGAGGGGGGGCTTTTCGAGCTGAGCCCGGTAGCGGGTGACAAAGCGACCAATGGCCTCCATCGCCACCAGAAAAGTGGCCCCTTCTTCGTCGGCAAGCTGGCTGCGCATGCCTTCTAAGGGATGAATGCTGCCAAAGTCAGGCTGCACGGCTTCCGGGGCAGACCCCAGCCAGCCCGCAGGCTGAAACCCGTTATCAAAGGGCTCATCGTCAAACAGCTCGAAGTTGAGAAACAGGCAGTCTTGCTCTAAAAAGGCCTCCTGCATCTGCTTCGGCGACTGCTGCCCCATCAGCACCCGCTGGCGAAACTGCTTCAGCGAGTCGAGGGAGCGGTACATCAGCAGGCCATACTCGACGCCCCCCATGCCCAGCATCGATACGTAGAGGGTGTCGAGGTCCCAGGCGTTGAGTTCGACCGCCAGCACCTGCTGCTCGTTGAGAATGTTCCAGGGAGCCAGCTCCCAAATTTCCATGGCCTTGTCGATCATGGCCTCGGCGTAGCGGGGGGGTAGCTCGGCCTCGGACATTTCGGCCGACTGCTGCAGAGCGTTAAATAGCTCGTCGATTAGGGGCAGTTCTGGGGCGTAATCGATCGCAATGTCGAGCCCCTGTAGGGCACCGCGCAGGTAAAACTGAATTTCGCGATCGCTGACCACGATCTTTTGGGGCCGGGCCGGGGCCAGGTTGCCCTGGGGCGACTCGATCGCCTGAAGCAGCGTTCGCACCACGGGTTCGTAGCCGCAGGTGGTGGGCACAATGGTCAGCCCCCGCACCGCGCCGTGGCTGCTGTCGACCCAGAGAATGCAGTCACTGGTTTCGGTGTGGCGCTGCCTGAGGCCGCTGTCATCATCCATCAACCCGCCCACCGAACGGCGATCGCCCTCCCACACGCTGGCCACGCGAGGCAGCCGCTTCAGGCGATCTAAGGTGATGCGGTTCAGTCGGGTCATGGGCTAAGGGTAACCAGGTCGTAGTAAAAACAACGGGCGAAAACAGCAGTCGCGAAACCAAACTAGTAGAAACAGGCGGTGAGCTTGCTGACTCCAGGGGGCTAGCTAACTCCAGGGCGCAGCTGTGGTCAGCATAGACAAGTTTAATCGCCAAATGCTCGCGTTGCCCGAGGGCTTTTGGGCGATCGCAGGTTCGGCCTGACTCTCCTTGGTCTGGCAGATGGCAGTTTAAGGGCCATCCACTGGCCCGGCAGCGGCTCCAATGACTGCTATAAACTATAGAAATTCTGGGCGGTAACGACTAAGCCCGGGCTGCGAAAGTGTTAGATTTCAAAACAATTTGAGCAGTCTTACTCTGGTTAGGGGTGAGTCTGTTTATCATTAGACTATGTTGTCGTACTAAAACTACAAGGTTGCAATGGCCCAAGCCACTGAACAAACCCGAGGAATCTTAATGTCAGAGACGGCCCTTCGGCACGTCAAGGCACTCCAGCAGCAGCAGGGCGACAAAGAGCTTTGCCTGCGGGTGGGGGTGCGCCAGGGGGGCTGTTCCGGCATGTCCTACACCATGGATTTTGAAGACCCCGCCAACATCAACGAGCACGACGAAGTCTACGACTACGAGGGCTTTCGCGTAATTTGCGACAAAAAGAGCCTGCTCTACCTCTATGGCCTCATGCTCGACTACAGCGACGCGCTGATTGGCGGTGGCTTCCAGTTCACCAACCCCAACGCGGTACAGACCTGCGGCTGCGGCAAATCCTTCGGCGCGTAGAATGGGCAAGGCTTTGCCTATCAAAGATTAGACAAAACTCCTAGCGATGGGCAGAGGGCTTTGCCCATCGCCCATCCTACGGTGCTACATTCTGTGCTTTGCTAGATAGCGGCTTAGATATCTGTAGACCATGACTCAAACTGTAGAAGCCCTGTTTGATGAGGGCATCGAGCGCTACAAAAAAGGCGAAGACCCGGCTGAGCTAATTCCGGTGTTTAAAGAGGTGTGCGATCGCGCCCCCAAGAGTGCTGCCGCCTGGGCCTGCCTGGCCTGGCTCTACCTGCTCACCGACAAACCCAACTCCGGCCTCAAAGCCGCCCAAAAGGCCGTCAAGCTCAACCCCCAAGACCCTCAGGGTCGCGTCAACTTGGCGGTGGCCATGCTCGATGCCGGTAAACCTGGCGTGCGCGAGCACGTCGAAATCGCTGGGCAGGTGATGTCTGTGGCCGATGACCTGCGTACCGAAGTGATGCAGAGCATCGACGATGGCCTCACCCGCAAGCCCGACTGGAAGAGTCTGAGCCGCGTCAAGCAGTGGCTTGAATGAATTACTGACGTCAGAAACCGGGTTGCTTCCCTGCGATCGCCAACTGATTGGTTTGTAGCGCAGCAGGAACCCGGTTTCTTGTTAGAACCGAACCTACTGCCCGTACCACTCCTGTCGCCACTGCTTCATCTGGTCGATTTCGGCCTGCTGGGAAGCAATAATCTCATCCGCTAAGGTCAGCAGTTCAGGGCGATCGCTCTTTGCCTTCAAATCTTCGGCCATCGCCACCGCCCCCTCGTGGTGAGGAATCATGGCGTTGATAAAGCGCAGGTCGAACTCCTCGTCGGCTCCGCCCAAATCCACATCCATCCGCATAGCGCTGAGCATTTCTTCGCTCATGGCCATGTCGTGCTTCATCTCGGCGTGGTACATCACGGGCTCGGCGGGGGCATCGGGGTACCACTCGGCTCGCCATTCCTGCATCTGGGCAATCTCCACCTGCTGAGCGGCCATAATATCTTCCGCTAGCTGCCGAATTTCGGGCCGCTGAGAGTTTTCCAGGGCGGCTTCGGCCATCACCACGGCCCCCTCATGGTGGGGCACCATGCCATCGATAAAGCGCAGGTCATAGGTGGCATCGGCAGGGCCGAGATTCATAGTGTGCTCCCCTGCACCATGGCCACCGTGCATGCCGTCGCCGTCGGCCACGTCTCCGGCTGAGTGACCGTCGTGCATAGCGTCCATGGTGCTGCCACCGCAAGCCGCTAGAGGCACCAGCGCAGCAAGGGCAAGAACCGTAGCTAGAGACCGATTGAGGCGCATAGTCAGTATCCAAACCGCGTTACCGATCTAGGGTACACACTCCAGTGGGCTAGAGAGTCAAGGAATGCGATCGCCTTTCGAGAAAGGTTTGGTCCGTCATCCCAGCAGGCAAACCTCTAGCTAAAGCGCCAGAGCCGACAAAATGATGACGTGACCAGATTTATTAAGTTTTTGTTACGAGAATGAGAGAAGCGATCGCGTCTCCCTGTAAATTTTGTTAACAAAGTCGAGTCTTATTTATTTCAAATTGTGTCACCTAATCGCCCTAAGCCTTATCTGGCAAGGTTTTCTGATACAAACATGAAAGACATACTTGATTTTGCTTTCGTTACGAAATATTTCCTATACAATCCCTAGAGTTTGCCTGTGGTGCGCCTTGGTCAGTGCTGCTGATCCTGCCCTCACGGCTTTTCACTACCCCAGCCTTAGCCGCGAAAGGAGTTTTACTGCATGTTCACCCACGTCAAGCCCACTGTGCGCCACATTGCCCCCGACGATCTCCACGGGCGGCGTCTGGTTAAGGTGGTCTATGTGGTTCTAGAGCCTCAATACCAGAGCTCGCTCTCGTCCGCCATCCGATCGATCAATGCCAGCAACTCTCAGGTGGCCTTCGAAGTCAACGGCTACCTGATCGAAGAGCTGCGCGACGCCAACAACTACGAGGCCTTTAAGCAAGATGTGGCCGAGGCCAACGTGTTCATCGCCTCGCTGATCTTCATCGAAGACCTGGCCGACAAGGTGGTCGAGGCCGTTGCCCCCGTGCGCGACAACCTGGATGTAGCCGTGTGCTTCCCCTCCATGCCCCAGGTGATGCGCCTCAACAAGATGGGCAGCTTTTCCATGGCCCAGCTTGGCCAGTCGAAGAGCATGATCGCCTCCTTCATGAAGAAGCGGAAGGAGAAGTCGGGAGCAGGCTTCCAAGACGCCATGCTAAAGCTGCTGCGCACCCTGCCCACGGTGCTGAAGTACCTGCCCGTCGAAAAGGCCCAGGACGCCCGCAACTTCATGCTCAGCTTCCAGTACTGGCTGGGCGGTTCCCCCGAGAACCTAGAAAATTTCTTTCTCATGCTGGCCGATCGCTATGTGATCACCGATAGCCAGATCGAAGGCGCGCCCCAGACCGAGAGCCTGGAGTACGAAGAGCCCGTCACCTACCCCGACATGGGCATCTGGCACCCCATGGCCCCGCAGATGTTTGAGGACATCAAGGAGTACCTCAACTGGCACGCCTCCCGCCGCGATATCTCTGAGGATCTCAGGGATCCCCTGGCTCCCACCATCGGCCTGGTGCTGCAGCGCACCCACCTGGTGACTGGTGACGAGGCCCATTACGTTGCCATGGTGCAGGAGTTTGAGTACCTGGGGGCGAAGGTGATCCCCGTGTTTGCGGGCGGTCTAGATTTCTCGAAGCCCGTGGATGCCTATTTCTTTGATCCGGTGGACAAGGATCGGGCGATCGTCGATGCGGTGGTGTCTCTCACCGGCTTTGCCCTGGTAGGCGGCCCCGCCCGGCAGGATCACCCCAAGGCGATCGAAACCCTCAAGCGGCTCAACCGCCCCTACATGGTGGCGCTGCCCCTGGTCTTCCAAACCACCGAGGAGTGGGAAGACAGCGACCTGGGCCTGCACCCGATTCAGGTGGCGCTGCAAATGGCGATCCCCGAGCTGGATGGGGCGATCGAGCCGATTGTGCTTTCGGGCCGCGATGGTCTGACCGGACGGGCAATTTCGCTTCAGGATCGGATTGAATCGATCACCCAGCGGGCGATGAAGTGGGCCAACCTGCGCCGCAAGCCCAAGCTCGACAAAAAGCTGGCGATCACCGTCTTCAGCTTCCCCCCCGACAAGGGCAACGTGGGCACCGCCGCCTACCTCGACGTATTTGGCTCCATCTACAAAGTGCTGGAGGCGATGAAGCAAAACGGCTACGACGTGCAGGATCTGCCCGAGTCGCCCGAAGCCCTGCTGCAAGAGGTCATCCACGACGCCCAGGCTCAGTACAGCAGCCCCGAGCTGAACATTGCCTACCGCATGCCGGTGCGCGAGTACCAGGCCCTCACCCCCTACGCCGAACGCCTGGAAGAAAACTGGGGGCCACCGCCGGGCAACCTGAACACCGACGGCGAAAACATGCTGGTCTACGGCAAGGCCTTTGGCAATGTGTTCATCGGCGTGCAGCCCACCTTTGGCTACGAGGGCGACCCCATGCGGCTGTTGTTCTCCCGCTCCGCCAGTCCCCACCACGGCTTCGCCGCCTACTACACCTTCCTGAACAAAATCTGGGGGGCGGATGCGGTGCTACACTTTGGCACCCACGGGTCGCTAGAGTTTATGCCCGGTAAGCAGATGGGCATGTCGGGCACCTGCTATCCCGACAACCTGATTGGCAGCATTCCCAACCTCTACTACTACGCCGCCAACAACCCCTCCGAGGCCACGATCGCCAAGCGCCGGGGCTACGCCGAAACTATCAGCTACCTAACGCCCCCCGCTGAAAATGCGGGCCTGTACAAAGGGCTGAAGGAGCTGAGTGAGCTAATCGGCTCCTACCAGGGCAACAAAGAGAGTGGCCGGGCGGTGCAGATCGTCAACGCCATCATCGAGACGGCGCGGATCTGTAATCTCGATCGGGACGTGGTGCTGCCCGAGGGCGATACCGGGGAGCTTTCCAACGAGGAACGCGACAATCTGGTAGGCAAGATCTACATCAAGCTGATGGAGATCGAGTCGCGGCTGCTGCCCTGCGGTCTGCACGTGGTGGGCAAGCCGCCCACGGCTGAAGAGGCGATCGCCACCCTGGTCAACATCGGCAGCCTCGATCGCGAAGAGGACGGCATCAAGAGCCTTCAGCGCCTGATTGCCGAGAGCATCGGGCGGGATATCGATGAGATTTATGGGAACAGTGATCGCGGCGTCCTAGCCGATGTCCAACTCCTCTACGACATTAACCAGGGCGTTCGTGCCGCCATCTCCGCCCTCGTCCACGAGCAGATTGACGCTGAAGGGCGGGTCTCCATGGTGTCGCGGCTCAACTTCTTCAACATTGGCCGCAAAGAACCCTGGATTAAAGCCCTCCATGAGGCGGGCTACAAGAACGTAGACGCCGACGCCATCAAACCCCTGATGGAGTATCTGGAGTTCTGCCTGGAGCAGGTCTGCGCCGACAACGAGCTGGGCGGCCTGCTGCAAGCCCTCGAAGGCGAATACGTGCTCCCCGGCCCCGGCGGCGACCCCATCCGCAACCCTGATGTGCTGCCCACTGGCAAAAACATCCACGCCCTTGACCCCCAATCGATTCCCACGACGGCGGCAGTACAATCCGCCAAAATCGTGGTGGATAGGTTGTTAGAGCGCCAGCGCCAGGAAAACGGCGGCGCTTACCCCGAAACCATTGCCACCGTGCTCTGGGGCACCGACAACATCAAAACCTACGGCGAATCCCTCGCCCAGATGATGTGGTTTGTCGGCGTCAAACCCGTGCCCGACTCCCTGGGCCGGGTGAATAAACTGGAGCTGCTGTCCCTCGAAGAGCTGGGCCGCCCCCGCATCGACATCGTGGTCAACTGCTCCGGGGTATTCCGCGACCTGTTCATTAACCAGATGGCCCTGCTCGATCGCGCCGTCAAAATGGCCGCCGAAGCCGACGAGCCCCTGGAGATGAACTTTGTGCGCAAGCACGCCCTTGAGCAGGCGGCGGAGATGGGCCTGTCGGTGCGAGAAGCCGCCACCCGCATCTTCTCCAACGCCTCTGGCTCCTACTCCTCCAACATCAACCTGGCGGTGGAAAATAGCACCTGGGAGAACGAGGCCGAACTCCAGGAGATGTACCTGAAGCGCAAGTCCTTTGCCTTCAACTCCGACAACCCCGGCGTTATGGACAGCAACCGGGGCCTGTTTGAGTCGGCCCTCAAAACTGCCGAGGCCACCTTCCAAAACCTCGACTCCTCGGAGATCTCCCTCACCGACGTCTCCCACTACTTCGACTCCGACCCCACCAAGCTGGTGGCGTCTCTGCGCGAAGATGGCAAGGCTCCAGCCGCCTATATCGCTGACACCACTACCGCCAACGCCCAGGTGCGCACCCTGTCAGAGACGGTACGGCTCGACGCCCGCACCAAGATGCTCAACCCCAAGTGGTACGAAGGGATGCTTTCCCACGGCTACGAGGGCGTGCGCGAATTGTCGAAGCGCCTGGTCAACACCATGGGCTGGTCGGCCACCGCTGGTGCAGTGGACAACTGGGTCTATGAAGATGTCAACACCACCTTCATTCAAGATCCAGAGATGTGCAAGCGTCTGATGGATCTCAACCCCAACTCCTTCCGTCGCATGGTCTCGACCCTGCTGGAAGTGAACGGGCGCGGCTACTGGGAAACCAGCGACGAAAACCTGGAAAAGCTGCAAGAGCTTTACCAGGAAGTCGAAGACCGCATCGAAGGAGTAGAATAAAACCTTAATTAGAGGATAAGTGACAGGGGTAGGCATAAGTCTACCCTTGTTTTTTGGCTCTTAATAATACTGCGATAGCTTATCTTTCGATACAAGCCGGATAAACCAAACAGCCTAATTCAACGAGATATTGATATAACTTATTTTGAATCCGCAAGCTTTCGTAATATTGCATTTCTTTGGTCATTAAGACTTGAGCGAATATAATCTGGTGAAAAATTTCTTATGCCTGACTGTGAGCTAAAAGATTGAGCAAACTTCTCAATTTTAAAATTTCTGTCACTTTTATCTCCGTCCTCAAGGCGTCCTCTAATGACCGAAGCTAGCTCCTTCCAATACTCTTGGTTGATATCTTTTTGCGAAGATACTAGCAAGTCATATATTTCTATTTCGAGAGGAAAGACTATTTGGAAGTAAACGCGGCCGGCCTTTTCGAGGCTTAATCCTTCATCAGGGTTGCAGATATCAGGCGAAAAACCTTGATTTAGCATTAATGAGACTCTGTTTTTTACTCGATCTATTTTTGTGGCAAAGGAATACCATTTTGGCGACGTATGAATGCTAGATGCTTGAGTGAGAGAATTTCGGGCATATTCAAGTATTTCATCGCACTTGCCTGATATTATTCTCAGGCTTCCTCTTCTTAAAGAGGCATTTTTATTAATCCTTGGTTGATTAATGCCTGATGATGAATCAATAATTATTGTGCCAATGCTTTCGAGGTTTCCCGCAATTCTCATCAGAGAGAAGATTACGTGAGAAATAGCTTTTTCTTCATCTTGTCTCCGTTGACTTCTTCTTAGTAAGCTATTCCCCACAAAAATTGCACTTGAAGTAGTGATAATTCCAATAACAAGATTTTCAATGCTGCTCGTGCTTGCAGGGAGGCGGGATTCTGAAGATTTTAATATCTCGGAAGTTAGTCTGGACAATGCGAAAGGAAGAGCTAAGAGGGCAGCAGCCCAAATTAGGGTACTCCTATTCTCTCGGACAGTTTTAGGAAGCCGGTCAAATATTGTGCTAATTCCTAGTCCTACTTCCTCGCATAAAAAATAGGCTGCAAGGGCAAAAGTAGTAATAAATACTGCCAATTCCATAATGCAGAGTAAATTAAGTAAAGAGACGTAATCTAACGATACTATATAACTTTCTGACTGGTCACGGAATAGCAGGAGTTAGCTGTAAATGAAAGACGTTAAGCTAACGCCAGAAGAACAGGAACTTTTAAAACCGGTAAAAAACGATGGATGGCTGTCGGTTCCCAACCGTGAGAAAGAAATTAAGCGCTACCAAAGCTATGCCAAAGCCCAGTTGGGAGAGCTAGAGGAAATAAAAATTGAGATCCCTTCTCAAGATCTTCAATTTCTACAGGCTCTAGCAGCTCAGGCCCAAACCTCTTTGCAAACCATGATTGCTAACTTACTACACCAGTTTGTGGTTCACAATCTTGAGGGACAAATCCATAATCGTCCCTGAAGGAGCTTTTTTGACTAGGGAAATAGAGGCATGGTGAGTATTTCTATCCAGCGGTACCCGTTATGCTTCGCTGGCGAATTTCATTAACGATCTTGGCTGCGGCTTCACCGGATTTGAGATGTTCGGAGAGAACCTGCTGAGCAGCATTTAGAGTTTGGTCGGCCCGCAGTTGAGTTAGATCAGCCCTCAAACCCTGACCGATGTAGAACTTGATCAACCCCTCTAGGGACACGTCTTTTTTGTCTGCGATCGCCCGCAGATCTGCCAGCGTATCAATGGGTATTGTCACTGTCACCGCTTCAGAAGGACGGACATTGACTTTCAACTGAAATGTTTCGCTAAGCGTTTCGTCAGGACTGTTCATATAGATCGCGCTCAGAACGAGTAGCTATCCGGGCTGAAATAATGCGTGTTCGGGTCCCTCTTTCAACATACACTGCAAGCAATAATCTGGGAGTCAGCGAGTAGCCCAAGATAAAACTGCGCTCTTCACCTTGCCTCGACGCATCGCCAACTTAATAAAAGGGGTCAAAAAAAGCCTCAGCAGCCTCTTCAAAGCGAACACCATGCTTTTCAAAGTTGCTTTCTGCTTTATCTTCGTCCCATTCAAACTCAAGTCCCTCAATGCGGTAGGTTACACCCATTTGCTCATCATAGCTAAAAGCGTTAGTCAGCAGCTTATCCCTATCGGGAGCCGTGGTAAACAAGCCACAAAAGTGTTTGTTCCAGAAAAACGGTAGACTACCTCGTCGATATCACCACCGCTAGCCCATTATGGTTAGCGATTCGCGCCTAACGATACTACCTAATCAATCCGGATCGTCGATTCTCCTAAACCTGGCGTTTGAGCACCACCAGGGTGATGTCGTCGTAGATGGTGTGGTCGCCGATGTGGGCGCGTACATCGGCAATAATGGCGGCGCGGATGGCGGCGGCTGACTGGGTCGAGTGCTGCTGCGCTGCCTCAATTAGGCGATCTAGACCATAGAACTTGCGATCGCAATTTTCCGCTTCGGTAATGCCGTCGGTGTAGAGCACCAGGGTGTCGCCAACACCCAGATCGAGATGGTGCTGGGCAACAAAGGCCGAAATATCTTCCACCATGCCGACCGGATAACCCAAATCAAAGGTATCGACGCGTTCAACCGTGCCACTGGCGCGCACCACAATCACCTCCTCATGCTGACCGCTAATGGCGAGTTTGCCGTCCTGGTAGTCGATCAGCGCCAGCGACAGGTTGCGCAAAGAGCCCATCCGCAGACGGTTTTGGTAGATCACCTGATTGAGCGTGTTAAAGGAGACTACTGGGTCAGTTACGTTGAAGGCTCGCAGTATCCGCACCGTCGTCTGGGCCATAATCATCAGCACGCCGCTCTCCAGGCCGTGGCCGGTCACATCGCCAATGCCAATGGTGACTCGGCGGCTGTTGCCTTGCAAAACGTCGTAGTAGTCGCCCCCTACCTCTTCGGCGGCTTCCATAAACCCGGCGATGTCTAGGTGGGCGATCGCAGCCAGTTCCTCAGACGTGGGCAAAATCATCTGTTGTAGCTGACGGGCTACGCTCAGCTCGGCACTCATGCGGCTGTTGTCGACCTCCAAAGCCTGGTTGAGGCTGGTAATTTTGGCATTGGCGGCGGTAAGGTCGGCCTCAGCCTGCTGCCGCTGGGCCATCTCCTGGTGTAGCTGGGCCATGGTCTGCTCCAGTCGACGCGACTGCTGCTCTAGCTCCCAGCTATACTGCACACAGCGCGAGACCTCCCCCAGCATGTCAATCACGACATCGGCGGCCGCAAAGGATTCGGCTTCCACTCCCAGCCAGGGCAGCGGCTGAATGCGACCGGGGCTAGAGTACACAATGCGAAACTGGCTGTTGGTTTGGGCCTGGCCAATGTGGCACTCTTTTTGCAGATGGTGGTTGGGTTCGCAGCACACCTCGCCGCTGGGCGATCGCCAGCGCTGCCCGTAAGCTGCCGCTCGCACCGCTTCACTGGCCACCGTTTGGGCCTGCTCCACCGCCTGTCGCCACAGGTAAACCTGGGTATAGGCGGTTTGAATGGGGGCGCTGGTTACCCGCTCGGCCCCGTAGCGCTGCTTGAAGTTGGTCACAAACTGCCGGTTGGCGGGCGTGTTTAAGCTTTGAAAATAGCTGCGGCAGGCGTAGTGCCCCACGGCGGCGGGGCCAATGCGCTGTAGCTCGGCCTCGGCCACGCTCATGGCCATAATCGGCATCTGCTCGGGGGTGAGCCCCGCCGCCTGAAACTGTTGGTAAAAGGCCAGATTGCTACCGCCGTTGAGGGTGCTAAAGACCACGTCGGGCTGCAGGCGCAGCAGATCTTGAATAACGGCCTCAAACCCGGTAGTGCCTAAGGGTATGTAGGCTTCTCCAGCTAGCTCGCCCTGATGGTAGTGCAGCTGGCCTTTGAGAATTTTGTTGGTCACCCGAGGAAACACATAGTCTCCCCCCAGCAGGTACATGCGCCGCTTGCCCTGGGCCAGCAGCCACTCTAGGGCGGGTTCTACCTGCTGGTTGGGGCAAGAGCCCGAGTAAAATACCCAGGGCGACTGCTCTAGTCCTTCGTACTGCACAGGGTACCACAGCAGCACCCGGTGAGCGGCAAATACAGGCAGCATGGCCTTGCGGCTGAGCGATGTCCAGCAGCCAAACACGGTCGCCACCTGGTCAACCTCAATCAGCGCCTGGGCCATGGCCGCAAACTGCTCGGGGTTTGAGCCACCGTCTCGAATCACGGGTTCTAGGGGACGACCCAGTACGCCACCGGCCCGGTTAATCTCTGCGATCGCCATTAAAGCTGCATCGACCAGGGGCACTTCGCTGAGGGCCATAGTGCCGGTCAGCGAGTGCAACAGGCCAATGCGAATTGGCTTCGACAGGGAAGAGGGCGGCATGGGTTTAAAGCGATCAGGACTGGCATTTGATCGTTCACCAACGCCCTAGATTGCCCAGCGCACCGCTCCAATCCGCACCGGAAATGACAAAATTTGGCCCCAAAAAACTGGCTGGCGCGGTTAATTTAACCCAACCATGAGCCAGTGGTTAACTACACCTGAGCCTGATAGGGGCGGCCCATGAAACGCAGGGTAACGGGCGTAGTGGGTGCCGTAGCCGCCACTGTGGAGCTGTGGTATCGGGTGCTCCAGGCTACGCCCCGATACTTGCCGACAACTTCCCCTTCGCGGGTTTCAACTGTGGGCCACTGGCAGGCATACTCGGCACCAAGAAAACGTAGTTGCATGGGAAAACCTTCGATTACTTAATAGTTGAATTTCAAACGCTGACGTAACCAATGCACTACAGGGCTGACAGAATTATGGCCGCAGAACGTTAAGAAGTCCTGATATGAATATTAAATTGACAAATTTGTTACAGAAGTTTTTAGCCTTGCTTAGTGAAAAATGTCGGTCTTTGACCCAACCCCGCGCCTAGCCCCAGATCGGTTGGCTGAGGTGGTAGGCTGCAGTCACCGATAGACGACCAATAACCCAGAGGACGCGATGAACGCGGCGAGCAATAGTGAGCAACCGGCCGCAATCGACCACCGCTGCCCCCTGTGCACTGGTGAGCAGGCCCAGGAAATGCACCGCGATCGCGGCTCTGCGAGCTGCAACCCGCGGGCCTACTACCGCTGCGATCGCTGCAAGCTAATCTTTGTGCCGCCTGGCCACTTTCTCTCGCCCCAGGCCGAAAAAGCTGAGTACGATCTGCACCAAAACCATTCCCAAGATTTGGGGTATCGCCGCTTTCTCAGCCGCCTGACCAATCCTTTAATAGATTGCCTCCAGCCACAAAGCCAGGGGCTTGACTTCGGCTCTGGCCCTGGGCCAACCCTCTCGGTCATGCTCGAGGATGCGGGCCACAGGGTTGCGCTCTACGACCTATTTTACGCCGACAACGCCGCCGTTTTTGACCGTCAGTACGATTTCATCACCGCCACCGAAGTGGTCGAGCACCTGCGCCAGCCGCGCCTAGAACTGGAGCGACTGTGGCGCTGCCTCCGGCCCGGCGGTGTTTTGGGCCTGATGACCAAACTTTCCCGCGACGATGCGGCCTTTGCTGGCTGGCACTACAAGAGCGATCGCACCCACATCTGCTTTTTTTCGCGCCAGACCTTCGAGTGGCTAGCGGCCCGTTGGCAGGCCAACCTCACCATTCTGGGGCAGGACGTGATTTTGCTGCGTAAAGAACACTAGGCCTGCGGTGGCTTCGACTCCGCTCAGCCACCGCGGGCGCGCCGGTCGTACCCTGAGCGGAGTCGAAGGGTACGACCACGCCAGGATATCGACTGAGGGACTAACCCCCGACCACCGACTCTACTTTGGCTGATTCAGCCTCCACCGCCTCTGGCAGCTCAGAAGCGGCGGGTTCCTGGTGGCTAAACACCAGCGCGCCATCCTCCAAATCCACCGCGATTGTGGCTCCCTGGGCAAAGGTCGTCTCCAGAATTTTGGTGGCGATCGGGTTCTCGAGCAGTCGCTGAATCGCCCGCTTCAGGGGCCGTGCGCCATACACAGGGTCATAGCCGCTCTCGGCGATGAAGTCGATCGCCCCGTCGCTAATATCTAGCCCGATCGCCTGGTCGGCCAGGCGGCGCTGCACCCGACGAATTTGCAGGGCCACGATCTTGCGCAGCTCACTCTTGCGCAGCGAGTGGAAGAGAATTAAGTCGTCCACTCGGTTGAGAAACTCGGGGCGAAACTGCTTTTGCAGCGCCTTGAGCACCTGGGTGCGCATTTCGTCGTAGCGATCGTCGTCGCCCGCCAGCTCTAGAATGTGGTCGCTGCCCAGGTTGCTGGTCATGATCACCACGGTGTTGCGAAAATCGACCCGGTGGCCCTGGGAGTCGGTAATGCGGCCATCGTCCAGCACCTGCAGGAGAATGTTGAACACGTCGGGGTGGGCTTTTTCGACCTCGTCGAGCAGCACCACTGAGTAGGGGTGACGGCGCACCGCCTCCGAGAGCTGGCCACCGTCTTCGTAGCCGACGTAGCCAGGAGGGGCTCCCACCAGCCGCGATACCGCGTTCTTCTCCATGTACTCCGACATATCGATGCGAATCAGCGCGTCTTCGGTGTCGAACAGAAACTCGGCCAGAGCGCGGGCCAGCTCGGTCTTGCCCACCCCCGTCGGCCCCATAAACAGGAACGAGCCCAGGGGACGGCCCTGGTCGTTCATGCCGGCGCGGGCGCGGCGAATGGCGGCGGCGACGGCCTCGACGGCTTCGTCCTGGCCGATCACCCGCTCGTGCAGGTGGCCTTCGAGCTGGAGCAGCTTTTGCCGCTCCGACTCCATCAGCCGGTTGACCGGGATGCCCGTCCACTTGCCGACGATTTCGGCGATATCGGCTTCAGTGACCTGCTCGCGCAGTAGGGTGTTGCCCTGGGCCTGCACTTCGAGCAGCTGGGCCTCTAGATCTTCGCGATCGCGCTGAATTGCCTCCAGCCTGCCGTACTTGAGCTGGGCGGCTTTGTTGAGGTCATAGGCGCGCTCGGCCTGCTGAATCTGGAGGCGAATCTGATCTTCTTCTTCTTTGAGAGCGTTGATGGCGTCGAGGGCCTGCTTTTCGCCCTGCCACTGGCCGCTGAGCGACCGCTGCTTGGCCTGGAGTTCGGCAATTTCCTGCTCAATACGGCCCAGTCGTGCCCGCGACGCTTTGGTGGCGGCCCCATTCTCGGCTTCTAGGGAGAGCTTTTCCATCTCCAGCTGCATCAGGCGGCGCTCGATGCCCTCTAGCTCCTCGGGCTTGGAGGTGATCTCCATCTTGAGCTTGGCGGCGGCTTCGTCTACCAAGTCAATGGCCTTGTCGGGCAAAAAGCGATCGGCAATGTAGCGATCGGAGAGCACTGCCGCCGCCACCAGGGCGCTGTCGGCAATCTCGACGCCGTGGTACGACTCGTAGCGCTTTTTCAGCCCCCGCAGAATAGAGATGGTGTCTTCGGCGCTTGGCTGGCCCACGTACACCTGCTGAAAGCGGCGCTCCAGGGCGGCGTCTTTTTCGATGTGCTTGCGGTACTCGTCTAGGGTGGTGGCCCCTATGCAGCGCAGCTCGCCCCGCGCCAGCATGGGCTTGAGCAGGTTGCTGGCATCCATGGTGCCCTGGCCCGCCCCGGCCCCCACCACGGTGTGCAGCTCGTCAATGAACAGCACCACCTGCCCGGCGGAGTCGGTGACTTCACGCAGCACCAGCCGCAGCCGTTCCTCAAACTCGCCGCGAAACTTAGCTCCGGCAATCAGCCCGCCAATGTCGAGGGAAATTAGCGTGCGCCCCTTCAGCGACTCGGGCACTTCGCCATTGATAATGCGCTGGGCCAGGGCTTCGGCGATCGCAGTTTTGCCCACCCCCGGTTCGCCAATCACCACCGGGTTATTTTTGGTGCGGCGCGACAGCACCTGAATCACCCGGCGGATCTCGTCGTCGCGGCCAATCACGGGGTCGAGCTTGCCGTCGCGGGCCAGCTGGGTGAGGTCGATGCCAAATTTCTCCAGCGCGTCGTACTGCGACTCGGGGTTTTGGTCGGTGACCTTCTGGCTACCGCGCACCGCCTGCACCGCCGCCATTAGCTCCGGGCCTTCGACGTTAAAGCCCCGCAGCAGCCGTCGACCGATGCGCTCGTCTTCCTGAAAACCCAGCAGCAGGTGCTCGACGGAGATATATTTGTCTTTGAGGGTTTGCCGCGCCGCCTCGGACTGATCGAGCATGCGATCGAGGCTTTGACCCAGGTACAGGTTGCTGTCGAGGCCGGGCCGCACCCGCGCCTGGCGTTTGGCAAAGGTTTCTAGCTCGTCAAGAATCAGGTCACTGTCGAGATTGGCCTTGTCCAACACTTTGTGGGCCAGCCCGTCTTCCTCCTGGTCGAGCAGAGCAATAATGACGTGCTCCACCTCCATATACTGATGCTTGCAGCGGCGGGCCACGTCCTGGGCCTCAACGATGGCATCCCAGGCTTTGGCGGTAAACTTATCGGGATCGGTTGGCTGCATAATCTCCGTGGGCAGGCAGGCGTGCGCTTTGCTTTTTGTAACGGTTGGACGTTCAGTATATCAGTTGGGCGCTGGGGCGGCGGCCGTAGCGCCTGGGTAGAGCATAGGCGGCCCGACCGCCGCAAACGGTTCGCTATCCAACACTAGTCTCCAAATTCCCAGGGGGCACAGCCGTCGCTGTTGCTGAGGGTCAGCGCCCGAGGCACAAGCTGTTACGACGTCCTGGGTACGCCCCATACAAATGCCTATATAAATGATAGAGCTGGATAACTGATCTGGCTGGCATTAGAGGGCTGGCGGCAGCGGGTCGGGGTCATATCCTGAGTCAAACACGGCCGGGTCAAACACCACCGTTCGATTGCGTCCCTGCTGCTTGGCTCGGTAGAGGGCCTGGTCGGCCTGCTGAATCAGCACCGTCGAGGTTAGCTCGCGGCTGGGGGTGAGGGTGCTGAGACCCAGGCTGAGGGTCACCTGATTGCTCACCGCCGAGGCCCGATGGAGGATAGCCCGCGCCGCGATCGCCTGGTGAATGTGCTGGGCCACCGCGATCGCCCCCTGGCGATGGGTGTTGGGCAAAATCACCGCAAATTCTTCGCCGCCGTAGCGAGCCAGCAGGTCGGTGGGGCGGCCGACCACCCCCTGCGCCGCCTGAGCAATTGTGTAGAGGCAGTCATCCCCCAGCTGGTGGCCGTAGGTGTCGTTGTACTGTTTGAAATAGTCGAGGTCAAACAGCAGCAGCGACAGGGGCAGGCGATCGCGGCTGAGGCGGTTCCATTCTTCGTCTAGGCGATCGCTAAAGCGGCGGCGGTTGGCAATCTGGGTCAGCGGGTCGATGTGAGCCAGCTGCTCTAGCAGCCCCGTCGCGTGCTGGAGTTCACGGTTGATCTCGGTCAGGCGGGCCTCGGCACGCTGGCGCTCTAGCAGCTCGACCTGGAGCTGTTTGACCAGATCGGCCTGCTGAATGGCGATCGCTAGCTGCACGGCAATGTCTTCGACCAGCTCGACTTCGACCCCTTGCCAGTAGCGCGGCCCCTGGCAGTGGTGAATGACAATCAGTCCCCACAGCTCAGGCCCCTTGTGCAGGGGGACGACCAGGGTGGCCTGCACCTGAAACTGGCTAAACAGCTGGGTGACCTCAGCCGGTGGAGGCATCTCGTCTAGGTCGTGTAGGTCGCGAATGGCCAGGGTGCCCCCCCGGGCACGAATGCTCCGGTAGTGGTCGCCAAAGCCGTGGTGCGGTACCTGCGCCGCCATCACAGCGTCGACTCCCGGAGTCACCGCCTCGGAGACAAACCCGCCGCCGACGGCCTCATCAGCCCCCTCATTGGCCTGGGTAAACCGAAAAATGCCAACCCGATCGGCCCCTAGGCCCTGGCGGGTTTCCTGGGCGGCGACGGCAAAAATTTGGGGCAGATCGAGCGATTCGCGGATGTGCTGGGTAATTTGCCCCAGCGCTACGGCCCGTTCGTACTGCTGCTTGAGGGTGGCTTCGGCCTGCTTTTGGGCCCCAATCGCAGCCTCGGCCATTCGTTTGGCCCTGAGAATTTGATCTTCGTACTGCATTCGCTGGCGAATGGGAATCACCACGTAGTCGTTGATCAGCTCGCCGTGGCGCTGCTGCCGCACACCGTTGGCCAGAATGGGAATATCCTGACCCGATCGCGATCGCAGCGAAAAGTAAAGCTCACTGGCCGATTCCTGCATCCGCAGCATAGGGAACACGTGAGTCTGGTAAAAAATGCGGCTGGCCATGGGCAAAATGGCGATAACGTTCTGCCCATGTAGCGTCCCCGGTTCCCAGCCCAGCAGCTGGCACAGAGTGCCATTGACGTACTCGATGATGCCGTCGTCCCGCACCGACAGAAACCCGCAGGGAGCCTGCTCAAGCATGGGGTCTACGTTCTGGGATGCCGACGTGGGGTTAGAACCAAGATTAACCATAGGTTGAGGTCAGGCTGGCCGCCTCCAGATAGGTTTTGATGTGCTGAACCGTTTCTTCGGGGTGGCTCATGTGGGGGCAGTGACCGGTAGCTGCCATCAGCGTCAGGGTGCTGTGGGGCAGGTGTCGGTGCAGGTAGCGGCCCACCTCGGTGGGGGCGATCGCGTCCTCAGCACACTGCAAAATTAGGGAGGGCACCGTTACCTTGGCCAAATCGCTGCGGTTGTCGCCGTAGAAGGTGGTCTTAGCAAAGCGGGTGGCCATCGTGGGGTCGGTGGAGCAAAAGCTTTCCTCTAGCTCCTGGCCCAGCTCGGGGCGATCGGGGTTTTGCATCACCAGCGGGGCCAGAAAGTGGGCCCAGCCAATGTAGTTTTTCTCCATGATGTCGAGCAGTTGGTCAATGTCCTGGCGCTCAAAGCCGCCAATGTAGCCGTCGTCGTTGATGTAGCGGGGCGACGGGCCAATCATGATCAGCCGCTCAAAATAATCGGGGGCTGCGATCGCCGCCAGCAAACCAATCATGCTGCTAACAGAATGGCCGACAAAAACAATCTTTTCTAGTTCCAGTGCCGCACAAATCTCCAAGACATCCTGGGCATAGCCGTCGAGCTGGCTGTATCGCCGCAAATCGTAGGCCTCGGTCTCTGACTTGCCCGCCCCAACGTAATCAAATAGAACGAGCCGGTACTCCGCCTCAAAGGCAGGGGTAATAAACCGCCACATGTTCTGGTCACAGCCGAACCCGTGGGCCAGCATCAGGGGCTGCTGCCCTTGACCAATTACCGTCACGTTGTTGCGCCTTAACACATCCGCTGACATGGTCTACCCCTGTACTCCAGCATTGCGTTATCTGTTGCCCTAGCATTCCCAACCGCTAAAGGGCAACAGAAACCTAAACCGATGCCCCAACCTCATATTCAAAAGACGTTAGCCATCGTAGTTTTTCTCAACAATTGCCCACAAAACGCTACGGCATTGCTGCCAAAACTTGTTTGCCAAGCACGCCCTGCCCAGGCACACTCTCTAGGCTACACCGCCAACCGCCGAATGGGCAGGCACCACAAAAATAGCCTTGACCATTAGGCTGTAGCAGGCGCACTCGATCGCTGCGATCGGGTTATCTTTAAGCAGCTAAAAAATAAACCAATCCAGTCGCTCAACGTCCCTGGTAGCAAGCGTAAGGGTCATAGAAAAAATAGCGCCTAGTACCAGATCTGAGTTCAAAAGCCCTGGATCACAACAGATATCCCCTAGAGGCAAACGGTCGGCTGCACTCAACCTATCGGGGGCAGCTTTTCTAATAGCGAATGCGGGGATCGATATAGGCGTTCAGGATGTCGATCGCAATGCTAATCACCGCCACGATCATGGCAAAAAACACCATGAGTCCCTGCACCACTGGGTAATCGCGTTGGGAGATCGCTTCGTACAGGCGGTTGGCCAATCCCGGCCACGAAAACGTTACCTCCGTTAGCACCGCCCCGCCCAGCATTGAGGCAAAGGTCAGTCCCAAAATGGTAATCACCGGAATCATCGCATTCTTCAGCGCGTGTACCAGCACAATGCGCCGCTCTGGAATGCCCCGTGCCCGTGCCGCCTCCACGTAGTCTGCCGCCAGGGTCTGCTTCAGGTTGACCCGCACCATGCGCTCAAACACGCCGCTAATAAGAATGCCTAAAGTCAGGCTGGGCAGCGCCAGGTAGTAGAGCGTAGTCAAAAAAGCGCCAATATCCAGCGTTAGCAAACTGTCGAGCAAGTACAGCCCCGTCGGCCCCGAGGGCGGAGTGGCCCGCAGCGGGTAGCGAGTACCAATGGGAAACCAGCGCAGCTGCACCGCAAAAATGAGCTGCAAAATCATGCCAAACCAGTACATTGGAATGGCGTAGGTAATAATGCCAAACAGCCGTCCCCCCGCATCGAGCGATGAGTTGGGCCGCGAGGCCGCAAGCGCCCCCACACCCACGCCCACCAGCGTGGCCACAATCATGCCGCACACCGTCAGCTCTACCGTCGCGGGAAAGTGAGCCCGAATAATTTGCCACACCGTTTGCCCCTGGGTGGCCAGCGAAGACCCCAGATCCAGGCGTAGCAAGTCGCCTAGATAGTTCAAGTATTGGATCAACAAGGGCTGATCGAGGCCGAGCTGAACCCGCATCGCCTCCTTAGCCGCCGCCGGAGCCCGTGCCCCCAACAGCGCATCCACTGGGTCACCGGGCGTGGCCCGCAGCAGCAAAAACACCACCGTCGTGATCGTCAAGATCATCAGCGGGGCCAGCAGCAGCCGGGTGAAAACGTAGTAGCGCAGAGCGGCAGAGCGAGAGGACATAGGATTACCCTCGACTGATCTGCCAGAGCAGAAACTGCTGAGTCGGCTCTACGGCAACGCCTTCCACACCGTCCTGGGCAAAGACATAGTCTTTGTTTTGCCACAGGGGAATGTAGGGTACGTCATCGACCATCATCTGCTGGAGGTCGGCAATCAGCTGCTGGCGGGTGGCGGGGTCTTGCTCGGCCTGCTGCTGGGCGACTAGCTCGTTGGCTTTGGGGCTGTAGTAAAACGAGCCGTTGGCCTGGGAGGGGCCTTCTTCACAGAGGTTATTGCTGCCGGTTTCGCAGCTCAAAAAGGGCTGAATGAAGGTGTCGGGGTCGTAGTAGTCGGGGTACCAGTTGGCCAAAATGATCGGGTAGATGCCCTTGCCGACGTTTTCCCAGAGGGTAGCGCCTTCGGTGTTTTGCACGTTCACGGTGACTAGACCCGGTAACCCGGCCTCAATCGATTCTTTCAGGGTATTGGCGACAATGCTGCGGGTGGTAGAGGCGGAGGGGTACCAAACTTCCACGGTGAGGGGGTTGGCCTCGGAGAAACCGGCTTCGGTGAGCAGGGTCTCGGCCTTGGCAAAATCGCCGTCGCCGTAGGCCTCTTTGAACACGGGCTCGGCAATGTCGAAGCTGGCGGGAATGAGGCTGTAGAGCGGCTCAGCCTGGCCCTGAAACACGCGATCGTTGAGCAGGGGGCGATCGACCATAGCCGCGATCGCCTGGCGCACCTTGACGTCATTTAGCGGCTCGATCTTTTGGTTGAGCGCCATGTAGTTGATTACGTTGGTGCCCGCCTCGATCACCTGCCAGCCGCCGGAGCTTTCTTCGCGCTCCAGGGCCGCCACCTGTTCGGGGTCGAGGGTTTGGTAGGCCACGTCTAGCCCGCCGGTTCTAAAGGTGTTGTAGAGGTTGGCGGGGCTGGTAAAAATTTGAATGTCGATGCCGTCGTTGGCGGGGGCATCGCCCCAGTAGTCTTCGTTGATATCGAGCTTGATTGAGTCGCTGGTGAAGGCGGCGAGCTTGTAGGGGCCAGTGCCCACAAACTGGTCGGGCTTAAAGCTGCCGGTACCAATCTCGTAGCTCTCGGGCGAAACCGGGGTGACGCCAGAAAAGCTGAGCAGGGCTGGAAACGCCGCAAAGGGGGATTTCAGCGTCAGCGTCAGCTCGTGCTCGCCGGTGGCCTCGGCGGTAGCAATTTTGTCCGACAGCAGGTAGGCCGGGCGGCCGCCGTTTTCCATAAACCGCTGAATCGAAAAGGCCATCACCTCGGCATTGAAGGGGGTGCCGTCGTGGAGGGTGACATCCTCCCGCAGGGGAATGGTGTAGGTGAGTCCGTCGTCGCTGACGGTGGGCAGTTCGGTGGCTAGCTGGGGTACCAGGTCGGTGGTGCCGGGCTCGTAGGTGTAGAGGCGATCGCCCAGGTTGTAGAGCAAAATGCCGGGGAAGGTCTCGTAGGCGTCGGCGGGGTCGAGCGTGCGCGCGGTGAGGGTGGTGCCAATGGTAATGCGCCCGTCCCCAGCCGCCCCCGCTCCATCCTCAGCGACGGGCTGATCGTTGCCCGCACAGCCGATCGCGATCGCAAAACACAAGCCAAACAGCCCCACAAACTGGGCCACCCGTCGCCACTGGCGATCGGCCCAGGGGCGCTGACGATTCTCAAACCACGACACCAAAGAAGTCATCACGTTTTATCTAGCTAGTTATCTAACGGGCCAACATTGGCATAGTTGTATCACCCTTTGGGGACGAGGGGGAGTGGGGGAGTGGGCGGGTGGGAAAGTTGGAGAGTGGATGGGTGGGAGGGTAGATGGGTGGATGAATTCAAAGTGCAAAATTTTGAATTCTCAATTTTGCACTTTGCACTCCCCCTTCCTCATCTACCCGCCTACCCGCCTACCCATCCACCCATCTACCCCACCGCCTCCTCCACCTTCCCCCCGGCAAATCGCCGCCATAGGGCATCAGTCACCAGGTGCGACAGCAGCCCCAGGGGGCCGGCGAACAGGCACAGCGCCAGGGAGTGCCGGGTAAAGACGCCGCTTTCTTGCCCTTGCCAGTAGATCCAGCGGCCCACGAATAGGTCAAACACCACGAAATGCACCCAGCCGGTGGCGGTGACGTGAGGGTTGGCAAAGAGGGCGGCCAGGTCGCGGAGGCTGAGGTTGGGGTCGGAGAGGGCTTCGATACCCTGCACGTTGCTAAAGCTGGTGACAAACAGAAACAGGTACAGCCCGGCCAGGGCGGCGAAGGGCAGAAAAGACGCCATAACGGTGCGGGTGAGTTTGGTGTTGGGCACCAGCACCATCAGCGTCCAGAAGGGCAGCACAAACAGGTTGGCACCGCTAAACAGCAGGTCTAAAAGGGGGGCATCGACAGTCATAGGGCCGTGAATGGGTAAAAAACTCTCTCCAGTGTAAGCAGTTCCCGTCGGTGCATCTGCGCAGCGATGGAGCGACCAGGCTGTGATGCCGATCTTCGCAATGTCTATCGGAATGTTCAAATGTTCAAGCGTGGCAGAGCCAACCGTGGGAGAGCAATCTAGCCCAGGGCAATATCTAAAAACATCATGGTGACAAAGCCGCCCATGAGGCCGACGGTGCCGAGCTGCCCGAAGGATTTTTGGTCGATGTCGGGGATGATGTCATCCACGATTACAAACAGCATTGACCCGGCGGCAAAGCCCATGGCCCAGGGCAGCGCGGTCTGGGCGAGGGTGACTACAGCAGCGCCAAACAAACCGCCGATGGGCTCAATCAGGCCGGTGAGGGAGGCGATCGCAAAGGCATAGCGAGGGTTGTAGCCAATATTGCGCAGGGCGATCGCCACCACCAGCCCCTCGGGAATATTTTGCAGCGCAATGCCCACCGCCAGAGCCAGAGCCCCGGCCTGTTCGCCGCCGCCAAAGCCCACCCCGACCGCCAGCCCTTCCGGAAAATTGTGCAGAGCGATCGCGATTACAAACAGCCAGATGCGCTTCACATTTTGGGTCTCTGGTCCCTCCTGCCCCTTAAAGAAGTGCTCGTGGGGAAACAGGTTGTGCGCTCCCCACAAAAATGCGCCGCCGAGCAAAACGCCAGCGACCATGACCACCGCCGCGATCGGGCCGGAGTAGCCCAAGGCGATCGCCGCATCGGTGCCGGGCAGAATCAGCGAGAACGAGGTCGCCGCCAGCATCATGCCGCCGCCAATGCCTAGCAAAACGCCCTGGGTGCGCTCTGACGGGTCGAAGGGCAGCAGCACCGGCAGCGCACCAATGCTCGTACTCAGGCCAGCGAAGAGACTCGCGAGAAATCCGGAGGCGAGGGGATTCATGGGGTGAAGGGGTGGATGGGTGGGCGGGTAGATGGGTAGGCGGGTGGATGGATGGTGGGTGGCTTGGCGAGGCTACTATACTAGTCTGACCATAGTGACTATAGTTATCCCGTCTTTCACCTATGGCCATGCCAATCCTGGGGTTGTAGCGTCCCCGTTCAAGCTGGCACCTATCCACCCGCCCGCAGGGCTACCCATCTACSYWTYTWYYYYKYYYKYWKKKYWYWYYMATSMWMCKSYSACCCCSSASWYNCTAYNACYYCTNARCTKMSYCRRYWNCGKCNAGNAWRTGTMTMASMKAMMKGGCGTGCGCGCCATTATGAAAGACATTATTGAGACGCTGCAGGCGGGGCAGGGGCAGCCGTTTATTAACCTGAGCGCGGGCAATCCGGTGATTTTGCCCGAAATTGAGCAGCTCTGGCGCGACTGCACTCAGGAGCTGCTGGCCAGCGCTGAGTACGGCAACGTGGTATGCCGCTACGGCAACAGTCAGGGCTACGAGCCGCTGGTGGAAGCCATCAAGAACGACTTTAACCAGCGCTACGGGCTGGCGCTGAGCGATCGCCACATTTTGATTACCCCCGGCAGTCAGTCGCTGTATTTTTTGGCGGCCAATGCCTTTGGCGGCTACCAGGCCAGCGGGCGCAGAAAAGACATTGTGCTGCCCCTTAGCCCCGACTACACCGGCTACGGCGGCATTTCGCTGGTGCCAGAGGCGGTGCGGGCCTACCGTCCCACCATCGTGGCCGATGAGGCGGCCCATCGGTTTCGCTATCGCCCCGACTTTAGCCAGCTTGCGATCGACGAGAATACCGGGTTTGTGCTGTTTTCGCGGCCCTGCAACCCCTCGGGCAATGTTCTTACGACTGAAGATGTCGAGCACATTGCCAGCCTCGCCGCCGCCCACAACGTGCCTGTGCTGGTGGACTCGGCCTACGCGCCGCCCTACCCAGCGCTAAATTTCACCGCCATGGAGCCGGTATTTGGCGACAACATTCTGCACTGCATGAGCCTCTCCAAGGCGGGGCTACCGGGCGAACGGCTGGGGGTGGCGATCGGCGATCCGGCCATAATTCGAGTGCTGGAGTGCTTTCAGACCAACTTCTGCATTCACTCGTCGCGCTACGGTCAGGCGATCGCGGCCCGTGCCATTGCCTCAGGCGAACTCGCTCGCCTGTCTGAGCAAATCATTCGCCCCTACTACCAAGACAAGTTTGCGGTGCTTGAAACCGCCCTCGACCAGGCCATGCCCCCGAATCTGCCCTGGTACCTGCACCGGGGCGAGGGGGCGATCTTTGCCTGGCTGTGGTTCGACCAGCTGCCCATCACTGACCAGGAGCTATACCAGCAGCTCAAGCAGCGGGGCGTGATTGTGGTGCCGGGCAACCCCTTCTTCCCCGGCCTGCGCGAAGAGTGGCCCCACACCCGTCAGTGCCTGCGCCTGAGTTTGACCGCCAGTCGCGAAGACCTGGCTGAGGCGGCCACCCGCCTGGGCGCGCTGGTGGCTGAGGTGTACCAGACAGCCGCCGTGGCGGTGCCGGTGTAATGGCAGTCAATTCTGTAACCACCGACGACTGGGTTGAAATTGGCCGCATTGTCGCCCCCCAGGGGGTCAAGGGCGAGGTGCGGGTATACCCTAGCAGCGACTTTCCCGAGCGGTTTTTGGAACCGGGCGATCGCTGGCTTAAGCGCCCCCGCAGCCTCACCCCCGAGCAGGTCAAGCTGGTTCGAGGGCGCTATATCGACGGCAAAGGACTCTACGTGGTGCAATTTGCTGGCGTAGACAGTCGTGAGGCGGCCGAAGCCCTGCGAGATGCGGTGCTGTTGGTAGCAGCGGGCGATCGCCCCAGCCTCGACGATGATGAGTTTTATGTGGCCGACCTGGTGGGGCTGCGGGTGATTGTGCAGGCTACTGGCACAGCGATCGGCACGGTGACCGATATTTTTGCCGCTGGCAACGATCTCTTAGAAGTTACCTACTATTCTTCGGGCGAAGAAAATTCACCCAAACCCAAGCCTCGCACTGTGCTGGTGCCCTTTGTCACCGCCATTGTGCCGGTAGTAAATTTAGTCCAGGGCTACCTCGAAATTGACCCTCCAGCAGGACTTTTAGAGCCTTAATCTTATGACTTTCTTATTTTTAAATTCTATTGTTAGACCAACGACCATAAATGGAACGACCATTTCACCCCAGCTCTCCTAGGAGGGTTGGGGTTTATTGATGTCATTGAAGAACGGTCAACAGCCGTTGTCTTTTAGCTCAATCTGAAGCGTTGTTCTATCTCAAAATAATTTAAATTTTTCTTAATTAAAGTACCCAGAAATGCTGCAGCGCAATATTTAGAAGCGCCGCCATTTTTAAAGTATTGCGCTGGCCGAGCAGCTTGGAACATTAGCTACAGGCACAATGCCAAGACGCCACCCGGTGTGCAAGCGCCCTGATCGAACCGACGGTTGCTATAGCCAGTCGGGCGATCGCTACTTATTATCTATAAGTCAGTGTTTGTCATCGAGTCACCTAAAGCATCACCGCCTGGGCAGGGCAAAACGAGGTAAACCCATGAAATGGCAGTCGAGTCGGCGCAGCATAAATATTGAAGACCGCCGGGGCGCGGGAGGGCCTGGCCTGGCAGCGACAGGCGGAATTGGATCGCTGCTGCTGGCGCTGCTGGTGGCCTTTTTAGGCGGCGACCCCTCGGTAGTGCTTGAGCAAGGGCCGGGCATTAGCCCCTACGACAACGCGCCCCAGGTCTCCCAAGCCGAAGCCGATCGCTCAGCCGAGTTTGTCTCGGCGGTATTGGGCGAAACCGAGGATATCTGGCAAACTATTTTTCGCTCTGAGTTTGGTGCCGACTACCAGGAACCCAGCCTGGTGCTGTACTCGGGGGCTACACAGTCGGCCTGCGGGCTAGGGCAATCGGCTATGGGGCCGTTTTACTGCCCCGCCGACCAAAAGGTTTACCTCGACACCAGCTTTTTTCAAGACCTATCGTCTCGCCTTGGCGCACCGGGCGACTTTGCCCAGGCTTACGTCATTGCCCACGAAGTTGGCCACCACGTGCAAAACCTGCTGGGGGTGTCTAGTCAGGTGCAGCGCGCGCAGCAGCGGGTCAGCCGTACCGAGGCCAACGATCTGTCGGTGCGACTAGAACTACAGGCCGATTGTTTTGCCGGGGTCTGGGCCCACAATGCTCAGGTAGCGAGCCAAATTCTAGAGGAGGGCGACATTGAAGAAGCCCTCAATGCCGCCAGCCAAATTGGCGACGATCGCCTACAAATGGAGTCTCAGGGCTACGTTACTCCCGACTCATTTACCCACGGATCGTCTCAGCAGCGGGCCGAATGGTTTTATCGCGGCATTGAAACAGGCGATATTAATCAGTGCAATACCTTTGATGTAGCGCGGATTTAAACGCTTAGTCGGGCGAGCGTTTATGAATTTCTTATGTTTGTGATTTAAGCTCCGGGTACAAAAAACAACTGGTTTTTCCTCACAGTCTGAGCCACAAGTTTAGACTCAACGTCTGCTATTGACCAACGGTGCAATGGCAGAGAGAGTGTGCTGTTCTAGCCAGATTTCTTTTGGTGCGGCAGCGCATTTGGAGGACAGTTGTGCTGGTTCAAGAAATCCCTGGTTCGGCTTAACACAGATTTTAATTGTCCTGCATAGGTTTGTTGCAGGGCTTTGTGGTCAAGGTTTTGTAACTGGTTTTTACGGTCTCCTTTTACGTATTGATTTCCTGGTGCCTGCTTATGTTTAAACGCCACGGCGCTAACGTTCCCCGCGCTACTACATTCTGGAGACGCCCCCTGCTTTGGCTGGTAACCGCTCCCCTGCTAGTTGCTGTTACCGCTGTGCTTGAGCGGGATGGTTCTCTTTGGGCTCAAACCGCCAGCCCCCTAGAGGGCGTCGAAATACCCACGTCTTTAGAGCCCGGTAGCCAGCTCAACATCGACAGCTCGGAGGCAATGCGGTTGGTCAACGATGCCCTGCGATCGCGCTTCTCTAGCCTCTACGGCGATGCCGACGTGGAGGTGGCCTATGAAAGCGCCGACGATGCCGTGCAGTCGGTAATCGACGGCGGCACCGATTTAGCCGCCGTAGGCCGACCCTTAACCGACGCCGAAACCAGTGCCGGGTTGCGTGAAGTGCCCGTGTCGCGCCAGAAGATTGCCATTTTAATCAGCCCCAGCAATTCCTTTGCGGGCAGTCTGACTATTGACCAATTTGCCCAAATCTTTCGCGGCGAAATTACCAACTGGTCTGAGGTAGGCGGTTCAGATGCCCCCATCGTGGTTGTTGACCACCCCGAAACCAGCGACACCCGCCAGGCTTTTCGCAACTACCCAGTGTTTGAGGCGGCCCCCTTTGAGGCGGCCCCCGATGCCCTCACCCTAAGCGAGCCCAGCATTGAGGAAATTGCCACAACCCTCGGCGAAAACGGCATTAGCTACGTCGTGGCCGAGCAGGCCTTCAACAACCCGGCGGTCAAAATCGTGCCCATGCACGACACGCTGCCCGACGACCAGCGCTATCCCTTCTCGCAGCCGCTGTCCTACGTCTACAACGCCGAGACGGCTACTCCGGCAGCGCTGGCCTTTTTGGGCTTTGCCGTCAACCCCAACAACGAGGGGCTGATTGAGGCGGCTCGGGCGGCGATCGCCTCCCCTGACGGCGCAACTACCCCCACCGCTGAGACCGATGCTCCAGCCCCGACGGCTGGGGCGGCTCCAGACGCTACTTCAGAAGCCGCCCCAGAAGCTACCCTCGAACCCGCCGATTCGGTGGCTGTGGCTCCAGCTCGCGGGTTACCCTGGTGGCCCTGGCTGCTGGCCCTGCCTCTGCTGGGCGGCCTGCTCTGGTGGCTGCTTAAAGACCGCACCCCGATCGCAGTTCCCTTGGCTGCGGCCCCCCTAGCTGCTACCGATCGCCGCATTATTCTGACCCCCCGCAGCTGCCGCGACGCCTACGCCTACTGGGAACTGCCCGAGGCCGAGGTCGAGGCCCTGCGCCAGCAAAACTGCTCGCTGGCGCTCAAGCTCCACGATGTCACCGACATCGCCGATGTCGATCGCCAGCCCCCCCACAGCACCTACCGATTTGACTGCAACACGGCGGCCGTAGGCGACCTGCATCTGCCTGTCGATGTCGACAACCGCGACTACCTGGTTGAGCTGGGCTACATAGGCCGCGATGATACTTGGCATGCCCTGGCTCGCTCGGCCCACGTGCGCGTGCCCGCTTGCCCCAGCACCGTTACCCAGGCTGCACCAGGCATTGGGGCCGCTGCCGCCGCTGCTGGGGTAGCAGCGGCGAGCCTAGGGGCGGCGGAGTTGGGTGCTGCTGCGGTGGCCCGTCCAGCTCAAACCGTGGCCCCCACGCGGGTCATTCTCACCCCCCGCGACTGCAAAACGGCCTACGCCTACTGGGAACTGCCCCAGAGTACCGTAGACGATCTTAAAACGGGTTCCCGCGCCCTCAAGGCAAGGCTCTACGACGTGACTGAACTACCCGGTAACGGCCACGGCCTTAACAGCCTGCAAGAATTCAACGCTCCCCTCGAAACCCCCGGTGACCTGCACCTGCCCATAGCGATCGACGATCGCGACTACCTGGTCGAAATTGGCTACGTCGACGCCAACTACCAGTGGCAGGTTTTAGCCAAGTCTGAGGCGGTACGGGTGCCCGCCTGCCCCACTGCCGCCGCCGCCGTGGGCACCTCCCTTGGTGCTTCCCTGGGCGGGGCCGCTAGCCTAGTCGATGGGGGCCAGGTTGCCCCGACAGAACCAGCCCCGGTTCCTGCTGCGCTTGCGGGCGCTGCCGCTGGAGCCGCATTGGGCACGGCCATCCTGTCGAAACGCACCGCCGACCCGATTGCGGCCCCCGTCGTCGATTCTGAACCGAGCCCCGCTGTCGGGATAGGGCGACGCACCGACATGGGAGTCGAGAGCAAGATCATTTTGGTGCCGCGCTCCGCCGCTGCCGCCTACGCCTACTGGGAAGTTGCCCCGGTCCACCAAGAGGCTCTGCAGCAGGAGGGAGGACGCATACTGGCCCTGCGCATCCACGATGCGACCAGTCTAGAGCTTGACAACCAGCCCGCCCACGCCACCCAGGAGTACATTCTGCAGGCAAGCGATACCGATCGCCACGTGCCCATTCCGGTACCCGATCGCGACTATGTAGCCGAACTGGGCTACCTCACCGACGAGGGCCAGTGGCTACAGCTAGTGCGATCGCTCCACGTGCGCGTACCCGCCGCCTAACCTAACCCCCACAAGCTCTGGGGCCACCCATGCTTCTACCCCAGGGCAACGTCATTGATCCGCCATTTCAACTCACTGTAAGGAAACGCCATGTCTCTCTTCTTCGATGTGCTTAGCTCAATCAACAACCCAAACCAGCAGGGCAGCATTGACCAACTCAGCTCAGTCATGACCTCGGTACAAAATCTGGCCGGTAGCCAGGGTCTCAATAGCGATCAGGTCGGCTCGCTGCTCAACGCCCTAGGCGGAGCGCTGCAACCCGCCCTCCAGCAGCAGGCGTCTACCGTTGGACTAGGCCAGCTTGACGGCATGCTCGGCCAGCTGGCCGGAGCTGGGGGAGCTGCGGGTCTAGCCTCGGCCATTCCGCCTCAGATGCAGCAGCAGTTGATTCAGGCTGTCGCCCAAAAGAGCGGTCTCAACGCAGGCATGATTCAAACCATGCTGCCCAAGCTGCTGCCTGTGGCCCTGGGTCTGCTCGGCATGGGTGCCACCAAACCCGGTGCGGCTAGCGGCGGCAACCCGCTACTAAATAGCTTTCTCAACTCCGGCTCACCCAGCACCACCGATTTAGGCACCGTGATGAAATTTGCCGGTCGCTTTCTGAATCCGCCTCAGTAGGCTGGCTTTAGGTCGGTTACAACCTCTCCTAAGCGCTGCCTCTAGGCAGCGCTTTTTTGTAATTGAGGGGCGATCGAACAATTACAAACAACATCACAAATACTGTTGCAGCACGGCGCTAGTCTGCTGCCCGGTTTTCTGCCAGCTAAAGGCCGTGGCTCGCGCCAGCCCGGCGCTCTGTAGTTGAGCCCAAAGGCTGCTATCGCGGGCCACGGCCATCATGGCCTCAGCCAGTTCATCCACGCTATAGGGGTCAATTAACAACGCCGCGTCCCCTGCCACCTCGGGCAGCGACGAAATCTTCGAGGTAATCACCGGAGTACCGCAGGCCATCGCCTCTAGCACCGGCAGACCAAACCCCTCCCACAGGCTGGGAAACACCAGCGCGATCGCCTGGTTGATCAGCCGAGGCAACTCGCTGTAGGGCACGTAGGATAAAAACTGAATGCGATCGCTGAGTTTCATCTCCTCCACCTGAGTCTGCAGCAACGGCGTATAGCGAGGGTCAGGCACTCCAGCGACTAGAAGTTTGAAGTCGGGTAATTTGGTCTGAGCAAAGGCCTGAATCAGTCGCCCTAAATTTTTGTAGGTGTAGTGGCTGCCCACGTAGAGAAAATACGGCTGCCGGGGCAAATCTAGCAACCGGTAATGGCTCTCATCGTAGGCCAGAGGAATTACCGTTGTGGCCCCGGTTGGCGGACCAAAAAAGTGGTGAATATCCCGTAGGGTCGACTCAGAATCGCAAATGATGTGTTCGGCCTGGCGAATAACCTGAGGTAGGTAGTAGCGGGAGTACAGCGTGAGCGGCGATCTCGGCTGGGGAAAGTGCAGCGGAATTAAATCATGCACCGTGACGACCGTTCGGCACGATGACCAGAGCGGTGCTTCAGGAACGGGAGAAAAGAACAGTTTCGCCTTTAGCCGCCGGTAAATCTGGGGTACCTGAAACTGGGTCCACCACAGCCGCCGGGCATGTCCTTTTTTGCCAGCATCAGTAGTGGCTCCCTGGGGAGAGGGCTGATGGCGATGCCCGGCGATCGCGCGATCGCTCAAAATACAGCTGTCCTTGGTAGAAAGATGCTGAACTAGGTTGAGCGCGTACACCCCCAGCCCGGTCGGTTTGGTGGGTACAAACGCCAGATTAATCAGCAGTGCCGCCTCAGTCATTCAGTAGCCGTTTAATGGTGTGCCTGCCTGCGATCGGCTTAACTGTTTACTCAGCCAGCATTTTGAGATCGTAATCAACCATCGATTCTACTAGCTGCTGAAACGAGTACTGAGGCTGCCAATTGAGCTGAGTTTTGATTTTGTCAATCGCCCCAACTAGCTGCACATCCTCATCGGGGCGATAAAACGTTGGATCGACGCTGACGTACTGTTGGTAGTCAAGGCCCAGGTAGCTAAACGCACAATCTACCAGTTCACGCACGGAGTGGGTCTCGCCACTGGCAATAATGTAGTCATCAGGGCTTTCCTGCTGCAGCATCAGCCACATAGCCGTTACCACGTCCTGGGCGTGGCACCAGTCTCGCTGGGCATCTAGATTGCCCAGTCGCAGTTCATTCGCCATACCAAGCTTAATTTGCACTGCCCCCCGGGTAATTTTACGAAAGACAAACTCAGCTCCTCGACGGGGAGACTCGTGGGTATAGGTAATGCCGCAGCAGGCGTACAAGTCATACTTCTGCCGGTAGTTGACCGTCATCCAGTGGGCATAGGCTTTGGCTACCCCATAAGGGTTTCGGGGCCTGAAGGCCGTACGTTCAGTTTGGGGAGACTCATCGGGTTGGCCAAACACTTCGCTGCTCGACGCCTGATAGAAGCGAGTACTCGGCTTGCAGCGCCGAATGGCCTCCAGCAACCGAGACACCCCTAGCGCCGTGTACTCAGCCGTCAGAGCGGGCTGAGTCCAAGACAGGGGCACATAGCTCTGGGAGGCCAGGTTATAGATCTCATCGGGCTGCGTCTGTTCAATGGCATCAATCAGCGAGAACTGATCGAGCAGATCCCCGGAAATGACTTCAATCTGGTTCGAAAAATGGCTGATGCGCTCAAAACTGCTGGAGCTAGAGCGCCGCACCATGCCACAGACCTGATACCCTTTGGCCAACAGGAACTCGGCCAGGTACGATCCGTCTTGACCTGTTAAGCCAGTGATAAGTGCTTTCTTAGGCATAACTCTTCTCTGAGACCTTAAAAGCGCAGACTGGGTCTGGCTAGCTTAGCTAGTATGCCACTCCGCTTGAGGGATGTCATCTGGTTCCAACTGGCTAGAATATGCGGGGCAAACAATATCAGGTACAATCGGTGTCTGGTTTTGTTCCCCTTTGTTCCCCTTTGTTCCCTTACTGTGTAGTCTGCTGCCATGCAGGGTTTGGTTTTGTCGACTTGGCGGTACCGCTATTTCATTGTCTCTTCTATTAAAGTTGAGTTTCGCAGCCGATTTATTCGCAGTCGACTAGGTGGATTGTGGATGATTATTCATCCTCTGGTTCAAGCTGCTATTTTTGCCCTTATTTTGGGTCAACTACTATCGGGCAGACTACCCGACATGGCCGATAACAGGCTGGCGTATCCCATTTATTTATTAGCTGGCACCCTCGGCTGGAACCTCTTCTCAGAGGTGATTTCCCGCTGCCTGACCGTATTCATTGACAATGCCAACCTGCTCAAAAAATTGGTTTTTCCACGCACTTGTTTACCCCTGATCGTGGCAGGCTCAGCTCTGGTCAACAACATGTTGTTGTTTGCAGCCATAGTCTTAATTTTTTTGCTGCTGGGCTTCGTTCCAGGAGTGCATCTAGTTTGGATTCCGCTCTTAACGCTGATCAATTTAGGCCTGAGTCTGGGTTTAGGCTTGATTTTAGGTACTCTTAACGTTTTTATCCGCGATATCGGTCAAATTGTGCCCATTGTTTTACAGCTGGGTTTTTGGTTTACTCCCATTGTCTATGCTCCAAACATTTTGCCGGAACGCATAGCACGATTGCTGCAGCTTAACCCTATGTACTGGATTATTCAGGGGTATCAAAATGCTATCTTATACAACGCGCCACCATCATGGACAGCGCTCAGTGTGATTTCAGCAATAGCAGTTGTATCGCTGGGGTTATCGTTTGTAATCTTTCGACGTGCCAATAGCGAAATTGTCGATGTTTTATGATGCAACCCGTTTTACAAGTTTCTAATGTCGGCAAGGCGTACCGGCAGTATAGTTCAGAACTGGCCAGAGTTCTGAACTGGTTTGGTCTATCGACTAAGCCCGCCACAGAGACTTGGGTGTTGCGAAATGTCTCTTTTGCGATCGCTGCCGGTCAGGCAGTGGGCATTGTTGGGCAAAACGGAGCTGGCAAAAGTACATTACTCAAACTTATTACCGGAACCCAGCGGCCGACGGAAGGTACTATTTCAGTCAATGGTCGGATCGCCGCTATTTTAGAGCTGGGCATGGGGTTCAACCCGGAGTTCACTGGTCGGCAAAATGTCTATCACTCTGCTGGATTAATGGGCTTTAGCAAGAGCGAGATTGACAGCGTAGTGCTAGCAGTGGAGGAATTTGCTGAGGTTGGCGACTACTTTGACCAAATTGTCGGCACCTATTCTAGCGGCATGCAAATGCGGGTAGCATTTTCTGTAGTAACCGCATTTCGCCCAGAAATCTTAATTGTAGATGAAGCCTTGTCAGTAGGCGACACTTATTTTCAGCACAAAAGCTTTAACCGAATCCGTGAGTTTCAGGAAAAAGGCACTACTTTATTACTGGTTTCCCACGACCGGAGCGCAATTCAAGGTCTGTGTGATCGGGTCATCCTGCTGGATAAAGGCTCGGTTATTAAGGACGGTGAACCAGAAGCAGTTATGGATTATTACAATGCTTTGATCGCTGACAAGGAAAATAGTAGAGTTCAAACTAGACAACTTGAAAATGGTAAAACGCAAACCATTTCTGGCACTGGCGAAGCACAGGTAGTTGAACTCATACTAACAAATGCTAAAAAAGAAGTTGCTGAGCTTATTGGCGTTGGAGAAGAAGTAACATTGTCAGTCAAGGTAAAAGCTGAAAATAACTTACCAAAACTTGTGCTTGGCTACATGATAAAAGATCGCTTAGGACAAACAATGTATGGTACTAATACGTGGCATACAGGACAAGTAATAAGCGATGTATCTAAGGGTTCTATCTTAACGTATAACATCAAATTTCTTATGAATTTAGGGCCTGGAACCTATTCTATTTCCACGGCCTTGGTAAGCACTGATACACATCTCGATAATAATTATGAATGGCGAGATTTGGCGCATGTTTTTACTGTAATAAACGTTGATAAAACTCATTTTGGCGGCAGTGCATGGTTGGATCCGTATATAGAAGTTAAACTGCAAGACTCGATACTATGACCTTTATTTCTTACGCCCAGAATTATGAAGATGTGATTCTTTGGCGCGCCTTAAAACATCTAACCCCTGGATTTTATATAGATATAGGTGCCGCTTGGCCAGACGAACACTCTGTCACAAAGGCTTTTTATGAAAGGGGATGGCGCGGTATTAATATCGAGCCAAACCCAGAATTTTTCGCACATCTTGTTTCTGAAAGGCCTCAAGATACTAATTTAGAACTAGCCGTATCTAATCAAGACGGCGAGGCTGAAATTAATCTCATCAAGGATACCGGTCTTTCAACACTCAGCAAAGATATTGCTGAACATCATGTTGACGAAGGATGGTCATGTACTCAAATTATTGTACAAGCAAAAACTTTATCTTCAGTGTGGAGAACATACGTTCCTCAAGGACAGGAAGTACATTTTCTAAAGCTTGATGTTGAAGGTTTTGAGAAAACAGTCATAGAAAGCAATGATTGGTTGGAAAATCGTCCTTGGGTTGTGATAGTTGAATCTACTTTACCTTCCTCGCAAATTGAGAATTATCAGACTTGGCAATCATATTTACTAAAAGCCAATTATACTTTTGTCTACGCTGATGGACTTAATCGCTTTTATTTGGCCAATGAACATTCTAGCCTAGCATCATATTTTGCATATCCTCCTAACATATTTGATGGCTTCAAACTAGTTGACCAACATAAAGCAGAAGTTCAACTGCACGAGATTCAGGCTCTGAATCATCAGCTTGAAGGAAAAATTACAGCTATCCAACAAAATAGTTTTAGTCTTAAAAAGGACAATGATCGGCTAAGGGAAGAGATTGATCAACTCAAGATCGCACTTCATATACTAAACAACAGCCGCTCAATGAGGTTGACAGCTCCTTTGCGTTCTGCTGGCAATTTTACAAGAAAGATAAAGCTTAGCTTTCGTGCCTACGCTGTAGGTAATCACAAGCTCAAATTTATCTCTGGTCAAATAATTGGATCTCTAAGAAACACTGATTTGGTGATAGCTGTCAAAAAAAAAGTGTCGAAAGTTTTTGTTTCGTTTGTTTTATTGCTCAAAAGAAACCAGAGCATCAATAAAATTGCGAAGTATTTACTCTGCCGTATGCCCGGACTAGAC
Source organism: Nodosilinea sp. LEGE 06152 (assembly GCF_015207525.1). GTDB lineage: Bacteria > Cyanobacteriota > Cyanobacteriia > Phormidesmidales > Phormidesmidaceae > Nodosilinea. The sequence continues at coordinate 124,860 of NZ_JADEWR010000008.1, read as the reverse complement.
TCAAGAATTAGGCGCACATATAGTTCAGTTATTTACTCACTATCCTTTCAAGATAAAAAAACTAAAGCTACAGAGGTTTCGGACTTATCATCTACCGCCCGTCAAGTCCATACCCAATTAAGACAGGCTATCGATAAATATCATAGGGATAAGTACTAATGAGAATTGTGATTGATCTTCAAGGTGCGCAATCAACTGCATCACACGGTCGCGGTATAGAGCGGTATTCACTAGCGATTTCTCAAGCCATAATACAAAATCGCAGAGATCATGAAGTCATCATTGTCCTCAACGGACATTTCCCTGAAACTATTGAGCCCATTCGTGGTGTCTTTGATAGCCTACTGCCTCAAGACAACATTCGCGTATGGGATGCTGTAGAACCAACAAATGAAAATCATCTAGATGAGCAATGGCGGTTACAAGCAGCAGAACTAATTCGCGAAGTCTTCATCGCTAACTTGAACCCCGATGTAATCTATATTACAAGTTTATTTGAAGGATTCATTGACAACGCAATTACAAAGGTAAGGTGCAAATTCAGAAAAATTCCAACTGTAGTAACTTTATTTGATCTAATTCCGCTGGTTCGAGAGGACTTGTATTTGAAGGACTCTCTTATGCGTAACTGGTATTTCAACAAGGTTGAAGAACTTAAAAGCGCCGATTTATGTTTATCTATATCTGAAGCTTCTCGCACAGAATGTATTGAACGCCTTAACTTTGAACCTACAAAGATAGTTAATGTTTCTACAGCTGCCGATAGGCAATTTAAAAGCAAGCAATTAAGTGAAGAAATTGTAAATGGTATTCGTGAAAGGTATTCTCTTGATAAACCCTTCATCCTATACACAGGTGGTATTGATTATCGTAAAAATATAGAAGGGTTGATTCGTGCTTTTGCAATCCTGCCTGACTCTATTAGAGATTCACACCAATTAGCTATTGTTTGCTCAATACAACCAGAGAGCAAAGTTCGTCTTGAGAACTTGATCAAACAGAACAGGGTGAAGTTAAACGCTGTTGTCTTCACCGGCTACGTTTCTGAAGATGATTTGATCAACCTCTACAACTTATGTAGAGTTTTTGTTTTTCCTTCGCTACATGAAGGTTTTGGGCTACCAGCTTTAGAGGCGATGATGTGTGGAGCACCTGTCATAGCATCTAATACATCTAGCTTACCCGAGGTAGTTGGACTTGAAGCGGCCCTATTTGATCCATTCGATGATAAGGCTATAGCTACAAAAATTTCTCAGGTACTCACTGATACTAACTTTAGAGAAGAACTTATTGAGCATAGTCTTAAACAAGCTCAGAGGTTTTCTTGGGATGAGACTGGGAAGAAGGCGGTTCTTGCTTTAGAGAAGTTGGTTTACGAAAACCCAACTTTTACTCAAAATGAAACTGAGACCAAATCTCTACTAAAGCTCGCTTACCTATCACCATTACCTCCAGAACGTAGCGGAATTTCCGACTATAGTGCAGAGCTGCTTTGCGAACTCTCCAAATATTATGAAATAGAAGTAATTGTTTCTCAAAAAAATGTCTCAGATCCTTGGGTTTTAGAAAGCTTAGCGATTAGAGACATTAATTGGTTCACTCAAAATTTTTGTTCGTACGATCGTGTGCTTTACCATTTTGGAAATTCGGAATTTCATGGTCACATGTTTGATCTTCTAGAGAATTTTCCTGGAGTCGTTGTTTTGCACGACTTCTTTCTCAGTGGTATTCAAGCTCACCGAGAAGTAACAAAAGCTGGGGTGGGTAGATGGGTTCAAGAACTCTACTATTCCCATGGCTATAACGCTGTTAAATCTCGCTTTCATTCTAAAGATTCTGCGGATGTAGTTTATAAGTATCCCTGCAACTTTAGTGTCTTAAAAGATTCATTAGGTATAATTACACACTCTGAGTTTTCGTCTGGTCTAGCGCAATGTTGGTATGGTTCGAGTATTATAAAAGGCTGGAGCGTAATCCCGCTACTTCGTGCTCCAGTTCAAAAAAGTGAACATTATCTTAAAAAGCTTAAGCTGGGTTTTAGTGCAGATGATTTTGTCGTTTCCTGTTTCGGTGTACTAGGCAAAATAAAACAAAATCACTGTTTATTACAGGCTTGGCTAGCCTCTGCTTTGTCTGATGACAAAAACTGTCATCTCGTTTTTGTTGGGGAGATTCAGTCAGATAGCTATAGCAATAGTTTACTTAAAAGGATCAACGAAAGTGGCTTGCGGAACAGAATTCATATCACGGGTTGGGTAGATAGACAAACCTTTCAAGATTATTTGAATCTTAGTGATCTTGCAGTACAGCTTCGTACTTTGTCTCGAGGTGAAACATCGGCAGCCGTTCTTGACTGCATGAACCACGGTATTCCTACTATTGTCAATGCCCATGGCTCGATGGCTGAGATTCCTAGAGATGCTGTGTGGATGCTAGAGGATGAGTTTAACGAAAGCGAACTCAAAAATGCCATTGAGACGCTTTGGAAGAATTCAAATCTAAGAGGGGAAATCGCTTCTAGGGCGCAAGAGGTCGTTTCACACAATCACTCTCCGGAAATGTGTGCCAAAAAGTATTATGAAACCATTGAAAGATTCTACCTTGATGCAAAAGTAAGTAGGTATAGTCTTATTGATTCAATTGCTCAGTTAGATATCTCTACTCTTCCAAAACATAATTTGTTTTTTATAGCGGAGTCGATCTCGCAATCCCTTCCTAGTAAGAAATCAGCACGTCAGCTTTTTGTTGATATCTCTGAGCTTGTGCAGCAGGATGCTAAGACCGGAATTCAACGCGTGACTCGTAGCATTCTGTCTGAACTTCTTCTAAACCCTCCTCCACAATATCGTGTTGAACCCGTCTACTCAACTATAGGTGATCGAGGATACCGATATGCTCGAAATTTCACAATGCGTTTTTTGAAGTGTCCTCAAGAAATTTTATGCGATGAATTAATTGAGTTTCAAGTTGGCGATGTGTTTCTTGGTCTTGATCTGCAACCTTTTGTAATTCCAGCGCAGGCTAGCTACTTAAAAACACTTTATAGAAGAGGAATTAAGATACATTTTGTAGTCTATGATCTTTTGCCCGTAAAGTTATCTAATTGTTTTCCGAAAGGCGCTGAAGAGGTATACAAAAACTGGCTGTTAACTATAACTATGTTCAATAACCCCGTGTGTATTTCTCGCTCGGTATCACATGATCTAATTAATTGGCAAGAAGCTTTTGGGGAGAAGCGCTGTCTTCCCTTTGATGTTTCTTCTTTTAGTCTCGGAGCTGATATTTCTAAGTCGGCTCCTACCCTAGGCTTGCCAACAAACTTTAAAGAGATTATTCAATGTTTAAAGTCTAGAAAGACCTTCCTAATGGTAGGTACTATAGAACCACGAAAAAATCATCCTTTTGTTCTTAACGCCTTTGAAACTTTATGGAATCAGGGGCTAGAGGTGAATCTTGTGATTGTTGGCAAGCAGGGGTGGTTGATGGAAACTTTTGTAAGTCTCCTGTCTAGTCATTCAAAGCTCAATACGCACCTATTTTGGTTAAAAGAAGTAAGCGATGAGTTTTTAGAGAAAATTTATTGTGAAAGCTCAGCACTAATAGCGGCTTCTGAGGACGAAGGTTATGGTTTGCCAATCATTGAAGCCGCCCGTCATGGCCTTCCCCTTATTGCTAACGACATACCTGTTTTTCGCGAGGTTGCAGGGGAGAACGCTTACTACTTTTCTAAAGGAACCCCCGAATCGTTAGCTCACTTAATTCAAGAGTGGTTAGAAGTTTTTGATGCTAATCCAGACAGTTTGAGCCCTGGAGGAATAAGCTTTATAAGTTGGGAGCAAAGTGCCAAACAACTGTTAGAGGCTATTGGAATTGGCACAACAATGACATAAATGACGTAAGAAGAGGACGACAGCAGTGTGTGCGAGGGATTTCTCTAGAAGTGACAAAAGAGGAATTAAGAGTTTCCTGTATCAAGGGTAGGAGAATCAAGGGTAGGAAAGAAACGCAGCATTAGTTCTTGCGATAGAAATTGCGCACCAAAATAGCCTGATGGGAGCTAAAGAGCAGGGCCAGCAGGAACCCAATAAACACGGTCAAGCCGATCGCAGGTCCTGAGGGTATATCCAAATAATAGCTGCTGTACATACCCACCACACTAAATAGCACGCCCAGGGTAGCACCTAAGCCCATCATCCAGTGCAGCTCTTTGACCAGTAGGTAGGCGGTGGCGGCGGGGCCCACCATCAGGGCCACAACGAGGATCACACCTACGGTTTTGATGCCGGCGATAATGGCGAGGGTAATGCCCGCCATCAGGCCCAAGTTGATGCGGTTGACGGGTAGCCCCAGGGCTTCGGCTCCAAGGGGGTCGAAGGTAAAGAACAGCAGCTCTTTGTAAAATAGGCCGACCCCGACCAGCACCAGCCCGGCGATCGCAGCAATTTGCCAAACATCGGCGGCGTTGATGCTGAGAATATCGCCAAACAGCAGCTGCTCTAGGGAAACCCGACTGCGAAACACCGTCAGCAGCGTAATGCCCAGGGAAAAAAAAGTGGAAAAGGTGATCGCCATCGCGGTATCGACCTTGATGCGCGATTGGGTGCGAATCCAGGCGATGACGGCTGTGCTAAACAGGCCCATAGCAAAAGCCCCCAGCAAAATAGGAAGGTTGAGGAAGCTAGCGATCGCAAGCCCCGGCAGCACCCCATGGGCCACCACATCCCCCAGCATGGCCATGCGCTGCACAATCAGATAAGTGCCCACCACCGGGCAGAGAATACCCACCAACAGGCTGGCCAACAATGCCTGACGCATAAAGTCGTAGTTCAACGGGTTGAGTAGCCAGTCCATTACGGTATCTCAGAGTCAATGGATAAGGCCTGCACATCGTTTTGTTCAGCCATTGAGCAAAGCGCTGTAAACGCGGCCAAAGACAGGAATTTGCGTGGTTTGGCGGGGCAAGCAGCCAGGTCTGGGTTAGCAGAGGCGGATGTTGTTAGTCTAGCCGCTGTAGTCCGCCTAGCCATCGACGGGCTAAGAAACATTTGGCGCTTTTTAGCCGAACTTAGGAGTTGGCTGGGTCAACCGCGAGGGACAGAAATAGCCTCACCCAAAGTTCCACATCACTGGGTCGGAGGGCAGGTGCTCGGTCACAGTGCGACTGATGGCATCGATTTCAGCCAGATCATCGGCGGAGAGCGATACCGCAGTCGCCTGGGCATTCTCCTTCGCCTGGGAGGCATTACGTGCCCCAACGATCGCGGTGGTCTGCGGCTGAGCGATCAGCCAGGCTAGGGCCAGGTTGCCCAGGGTGGTGTGGTGGCGATCGGCGATTGGTCGCAGGCGATCTAAGGCCGCCTGGGCTTTGTCATAGAGCGGGGGCTGAAACAGCTTGTTTTTGCTGCGAACATCCTCTTTGGGAAACTGCTGGTCGGGGCCAAACTTGCCCGTCAGCAACCCCTGGGCCAGCGACGAGTAGGCCAGAACGGTGAGCCTGTTCTCGGCACAGTAGGGCACCAGTTCGGTCTCGACCCCACGCCAGAAGAGGGAGTAGGGCGGCTGCAGGCTATCAATGCGGCCATGGGTCATCGCCTCTTCAAGCTGCGATCGCGAAAAGTTTGACACCCCGATTGCCCGAATCTTGCCCTGTTCCTTCAGCTGGTTCAGCGCCCCCATGGTCTCACCAATGGGCACCACGTCGCTATTGAAGGCTCCGGCGGGCCAGTGAATCTGGTACAGGTCGATTACCTCCGTCTGCATCCGCCTGAGCGAATTTTCGCAGGACTCGATCACCTGGTCGTGCTTCAAGTGGTTGGCAAAGACTTTGGTGGCGAGCACTACCCGGTCGCGGCGATCGCTCAAAGCCTTGCCCACCAGTTCTTCAGAATAGCCCTTGCCGTAGACCTCCGCCGTGTCGAAGGTGGTAATGCCCGCATCCAGGGCCGCCTGCATGGCATCGATGACGGCCTGGTCTTCGATATCAACCCAGCCGCTCTTGCCCGCCTGCCAGGTGCCAAAGATCAGCGGCGTAATCTCAATATCGGTGTTGCCCAGCCTGCGAGTTTCCATCCTCAAGCGCCGTTGCTGAATTTCGTTACCTGCATAATAACGCTCTGGCCCAGTAGCGCTTGATTACGGGGCCGGGTGATAGTACTGGTTTATTATGGATTTTAGATTTTAGATTGGCGATTTTGGTCGCTGGTCTCCATCCGAAATTCAGAATTCAAAATCCAAAAACGTTCCCAATGCCGCCCCAACTCCGCCCCTACCAGGTTGATCTGATCAACGACCTCTACCGCAAGCTCAACGAGGGGCACAAGCGAGTGGCGATCGTGGCGGGTACCGGGGCGGGCAAGACCGTTATCAGCGGGCAGATCTGTGCCCATGCGGAAGGGGCAGGCAAGCGGCTAATGTTTTTGGTGCACTTAGACGTGCTAGTGGGCCAGACCTACGAAAAAATGCAGTCTTTCGGTTTGCACTGTGGGTTCATTAAAGCGGGATGGGAGGAAAACCGCGAGGCCCCCATTCAGATCGCCAGTATTCAAACCATGTCGAAGCGGCAGTGGTGGAAGCAGTTAAACCCCGACGTGGTGTTTTACGACGAGGGCCACATTACCCTGTTTAGCCAGGTCGGCAAGAAGGTACTCAAGACCTTTCCCAATGCGGTGCATCTGGTGATGACGGCCACCCCCGAGCGCCTGGGTAAAGAACAGCTGGGCGACTACATGGATACTCTGGTGGCCTCTCCGGTGCCCAGCGACCTGCAGCAGCGGGGATTTCTGGCCCCCATGAAGTACTACAGCATGCCCCCCGACGGAGTGGCCAACCTGAAGGAAGTCAAGACTGTGCGGGGCGACTACGACGAAGCCGGACTGAAGAATGCCTGCGATCGCCCCGAGCTAATCGAAAAAATCGTGCGCGAGTGGCAGCGCCTCTGCCCCGGCAAGCGCACGATTGCTTTCTGTGTGGATATTGAGCACGCCCGCCACGTCGCCGATGCCTTTAAAGCCGCCGGGATCACCGCCGACACAGTCGAGGGCGGTACCCCAATTAAAGACCGCAAGCGCATGTACAGCGACCTGCGGGAAGAAAAAATTTTGGTGCTTACCTCCTGCAACGTCATCAGCATCGGCTTTGATGAGCCCAGCGTAGAGGTGGGGCTAATGCTGCGGCCTACCCAGTCGAGCGCCCTGCACCTGCAGCAGATTGGCCGAGTAATGCGGATTTCGCCCCAAACGGGCAAGCTGTACGGCATGATTCTCGACCAGGCGGGCAACCTGGAGCGCCTCGGCTTTCCCGAAGACATCAAAGACTACCACCTGCCTGTGAAAAAAGACGGCGGTGGCGAGAGCAAGCCCCCACCGACAAAGCCCTGCCCCCAGTGTGGGCGGATTGTGCTGTCGTTTATCGCCAAGTGTCCCGACTGCGGCCACCAGTGGATCACCGAGCGTCCGCTCAACCTGGAAGACATGGTGGAGATCTATTCCGCTGACCAGGCCCACCAGATCAACGATATTCCTACCCTGGTGGAGCTGTTTCACAGCCATCGCCGCCGGGCCTACATGCGCCGCAACGCACCGACCTGGGCCGAGCGATCGTTCTGGGAGCACTGCGGTCGCCGACCCAAGGATGCCTGGTGCTTTGGCTCCATCTTTGGCCCTCGGCCCACCCCTACCCAAATGCTGGAGTATTTTGAGTACCTGCAAAAAAGCGCCAAGCGCATCGGCAAGCGCCAGGACTGGATTGTGCAGGAGTTTGAGAAAGAATGCGGTCCGGGCAGCTTTAATCGTCTCGCTAACCTGCGTCAGGTCATTTAGCCGCTCTACCCGTCGCGCTCAGTGCGAATCCAGGTTTGCTCGGGCTTGGTCAAAAACTTAGAGAAGATAGAAAACTTGCTCAGCATGTAGGCAGGCACCCCCAGGATGTCTTGCAGCGATAGGTCGGCGCGGCCGTAGCCCACCCAGGCCAGTCCAATGCCAATGACTAGGCAGGCCAGGGCCGCCAGGGCCAGGGAGGCGGGCAGCCAGCTGAGGCCAGCCAGGGCGATGACCAGGCTCAAGAGGGCGATCGCGACCACAGCCACCACCTGAAGCGTAATCGGCAGCACCGATAGCTCCAGGGCCAGGGCTAGTAGATCCAGGCGTCTTTGCCTGATAGCCTGGCCCAGCAGCCTGGGCACGTACTCGGTGAAGATTTGCAGGTGGCCGTGCTCCCAACGGGTGCGCTGGGTGGTGGCGGCCTGGTCGCCACTGGGCAGGCGGCTGGTCACCCAGGCCGACTGGCAAAACTGAGGCGCATGGCCAGCCAGGGCCAGATCGAGACCCAGCTTCATGTCTTCGACGATGTGGCCGCTGGCGATGCTCACCGAGGTCGCCGCTGACCAGGGCATGGCGATGCCGGTGCCCGTCAGCAGGCAGGGCTGCCCCAGGCCGTATAGCCCCAGCGGGCGCACCCAGTTTTTGACCTTAAAGGCAAAGGCCGAAATACCGTCCTTAAGCCCAGGATTGGTGGGCTTCTCCATGAGATAAACGGCTTGTACGGGGCGGTTGGCCTGCTGGGCTTGGTTAGCCAAGGCGGCCAATGCGCCGGGATGCAGAGTGCAGTCGGCATCGACAAAAACTACGACATTGGGCGCATCGGCGGCTAGGTAGCGGAGGCCAAAGTCGAGGGCATAGCCCTTGCCGCGCTGGGTCGAGTCCTGCCGCTCGATTACGGTGGCCCCTGCTTCACGAGCCTCAGCAGCGGTGGTGTCGGTACAGTTATCGGCAATGACTACCAGGCGATCGCCGGGCCGCAGCTGAGGGGTAATGGTGGCCAGAGTTGCCCCAATGCCGCCTGCTTCATTGTGGGCGGGCACTAGCACTGCCAGAGAGCGATCGGCAGTCGGTGAGGGTAGGGTCGCACCGGAAGTGCGGCTGAGCAGGGCAAACAGGCACTCCAGGGCCAAAAAGGCTGAGGTTGCCAGCAGCAGCAGCGGCACAATGGCTAGGGCTGCGGTGAGCAAATCGCTCCAACTTACGTTCATAGCTGCCAATCTTCCCCAGTAAATCGTTGATTTCAGATTGCCCGAACTGTTGTGCCAGATTGCCGCGCCAGATTACGCGGACTAGCAATGGCCCTAACCCGTTTTTAGCTACCCTACCGAACTGGGGCGATCGCAGCCTCACTGCAGCACTAGGTTTACAGGAGCTTCAAAAAAACGTATAGCTGTGGTGGCCAAACCTTTGAAGCTAGGAGGCAATCTGAGTCAAAGCATCCTCCACGGCCATTGCCCAGCCCTCGGGGGCAGGGGCGAGGGCCACCGGCCAGCCCCGGTCGGCCAGCTGTGGGTGGGGGCCGTGGGCACCGGGCAGCACAATCGGGTAGTCGACGTTTTCGAGCATGTCGAGGTCGTTGGGGCTGTTGCCTAGGCCAATGGTGGCAATGGTTTGGGCCTCGGGATTTTTGGTCTTAAAGAGCTGCACCAGCTGGTGGACGGCGTTGCCCTTGCCCGCCTCGGCCCCAATCAGGTGCGAAAAGCGATCGCCAATCACCACCCGAAAGCCCATCGCCTCAACCGCCTCCCGCAGCTGATCGGCAGGTACATTCTTGGGGGTCATAAAGGGCTCGGTAAACTCACGGGCCTTGGCCTGTTTCGCTTCGCTGGGTGACAGCCCCGTCAGCTGTACCACCTGGTCAACGTTCCAATCGCCAAAGCCCTTGAGGGGACGACCCAAATCTTGAGCGATCGCCTTTAGCCCGGCCCGAGCGGTGACGTAGTTGCAGCCCAGTTGTAGCACTCGGTAGCCGTCCACATCGTCACCCGGCGGCAGGGCAAAGCGAGTATGGTCGGTGGGAATATAGACGGCGCTGCCGTTTTCAACCACAAACGGGTCGCGCAACCCCACATCCTGGCGCAGCTGAGCGACTTCCTGGCGAGTTTTGCTGGTCACGGGCACCACCGGAATGCCCAGGGCCGCGAGTTTGTCCAGGGTGGGCAGGGCCGCCTGGTAGGCGTAGGTTTCACCGTTGAGCAAGGTGCCGTCGAGGTCGGTAAACACAATGCAGGCCATAGGGGTGACGAAGTAGAGGTACAGGTAGGTATAACAGCGTGAGGGCCGGGGGGCGGCGCTACCAATACGTTAAGAAATAACCCGGGTAAAACCACTCAAAGCCTACCGCAGAGCTAGTCCTGCCCTGCTTTTGGCCGCTTTGGGGCGATCGCGGGGCATTTCCTCAGATTTTTCTGGCTTTCCCTTTCTAAAGCAACGGTAAGACAATACCTAGATGGCTTTTCTTTAGGGCTGCTCTAAGGATAATCTGTTAAGGCTTTAGCCTACGGCTGAGGTCTTGCTGTTCGCCCTCGCTATGAGTGTTATGGAGTTTAGAACCCCCGGCCAGGAGGCGGTTTACCATCGTATTTTGCCTTGGATGCACGAGCTGTTTGGCGAATCGCTGGTGGTCTTTGAAGATGAGCCCCTGTTCATTGTCAATTTGGGCTCAGCCGTCGCGTCTACTCGGGTTGTGCCCTGGCATCAGGATGAAACCCTGATCACAACTCGGTCCTACGTTGTGACTAATATTCAGCTCACCGCCGAACTGAGCTACTACCTGCTGCGCGAAAACAACGGCATTTACTTTGGCCGCTTTGCCTACGACGCCGAAGATGACATTGTGTTTGAACACAGTCTGGTCGGCGAAACCTGCGATCGCCGAGGGTTGAACCACTCCGTCACCACCGTCATCCGCATTGCCGACAACTACGACGACGAAATTGTGGCCCGCTGGGGCGGCAAGCGCGCCCTCGATCGCTGGGCATCTTAAATCGGCACTGAGCCTGCTGGCGATTCGACTGGGGGAGAGGCTTTCATTTAGCTCATTTCGCGCTACAAAAGAAACTAGCTCACTGCACTGGGGGAAGCCGCCGTGGCTCGTCGCTGGATTTGGATTGGTTTGGCAGGATTTTTAATAGCGCTGCTGAGTGTGGGGCTGGCCTCGGCCCAGGCGGCGAAACCGCTGCCATCCCAACTAACGGTCAGCCGTCTGTCCCCCATCCAGACCCCAGCGGGGACATCGCTACAGCTTATCAAGTCATTGCCGCCGGGCGACAGCGACTTGACCCAATCCGACCTGCAAGCTCAGGCGGCTCCACCGCGTCAGGTTACGGCCCTGGCTGACCCCTCTAACTACGGCGATCGCTATGCCACCGACATTGACGGGCGCATTCTGCAAAACGATTTTATTGCCGTGCTGCACGAGACCGTAGGTTCAGCCCAGAGCGCCATTAACCTGTTTCGCACCCATCACCCTCGCGACCAAGATCAGGTCAGCTACCACGCCCTGATTGGCCGCGACGGCACGATCTACTACATCGTGCCCCCTGAGAAACGAGCCTTCGGGGCCGGCAACTCGGTCTTTAACGGCCCCAACGGGCCAGAAACCGTGCGCACCAACGCGGCCTTTCCCCCCTCAGTCAACAACTTTGCTTACCATATTTCTTTAGAAACCCCAGGCGACGGCATGAACAACCGCCGCAGCCACAGCGGTTACACCCAGGCCCAGTATGCTTCCCTGGCTTGGCTGCTGGCTCAAACCACTATTCCCGACAGCCGCATTACTACCCACCAAGCTATCGATCGCTCCGGCAACCGTATGGATCCGCGCAGCTTCAACGGGCAGGGGTTTTTCGCACTGCTGCGCCGCTACCCCACCCGCAGCGGTCTGTCGGGCTAGGGGCTGTTGAGCTAGGGCAGGGCGTCAAAGTACACGATCATCTCAGAAATTGAGGGTTCTAGTCTGTCTAGGCTAGGGTCGTCGCTGGCAAACAGCTGGTCGCCCATCACCGCCTGGTAAGCCTCAGGGTGCTGCTCGATGGCTGTTGCCGCTGGTTCAAGCCGTAGCAGCAGGTACCCGTCGTACTGGTCTAGCTGACTTCCTTCCAGTATCACAGTGCCGCTGTAGTCCCAGGCGAAGCCGTAGAGCTGAAAGTTGCCCAAAATAGCTTCCACCTCTGAGTAGGGAATGCCAATCCCTAGCCCTTCTGGGGTTTGCCAGGCGGGGCCAAAGTCTCTAATTAGCTGAGGCCGAGTTTGGCTGACGTCTTGCCACACCACTGCAAACTGCTGGTCGGGGCCAGGGGTTACTACAGTCCCAGCGGCTGTGGTGCCCTCTCCTACGGAAATAGAAGCATCTTCAAGGGCGGCCTCGCCGTAGCGAGCGGCCAGTTCGGCCCGACTGGTTTCAGCGGTTACAGGGCCAACTCGCCGCCCCGGCACCACCAGGGTATCGGCAGCGGTTTGAGCCGACTCAACCACGTCGGCAGATGGCCGAGCCGCAGAGGAATTGGGGCTGGCTAGCAGGCGGCAGCTAGCCAGCGGCAGCAGCAACAGCAGAACTGGGGTTAAAAAACGCGCCACAGTTAAAGCGTTATACGAATGATTAGCACGAGCTGGAGCTGGTGCGCCTGCGGTATGTCGGCTACTAGGAGCAGGGATTTTGCTCAATCCACTTGCCGGTAGGCATTCTGGTCACCTTTGGACAGCCAGGACGACTATTCCATAGGATGAACCCTTGAAGCCTAGGGCACCAGGTGGTGGCTGATGGCAAACCGCAGCAGCTCCGAGCGATTGCTGGTTTCAGTCTTGCGCAGCAGGCTGCTGACGTACTTCTCGACGGTTCTGGGGCTTAAAAACAGGCGATCGCCTATTTGGGCATTCGACAACCCGTCCGACAGCAGCGCCAAAACATCTTGCTCGCGAGCGGTAAAGTCAGTTACCAGGTTGGCCGAGGGGGGCGACCAGGCAACGGCCACCTCCGGAACAGCCTGCGTGAGCACCTCGGAAGGCGTGTCGCTGGTCTGTAGGGCGCGCTGCTGAGCAGTGCTCAGCGCTACCTGCTGAATCCACGCCGACTGAATCAGCTGCGATCGCTCCAGCAAATTGCGCACAATGGCCCCAATCTCCTGCAGTTCAAAGGGTTTGGGCAGGTATAGATCGCAGCCTAGTTGGTAGCCCTTGATGCGATCCTGAATTTGGTTGTGGGCAGTTAGAAAAATAACCGGCAGCAGCCGAAAGGCCGGAAACTGACGCACCTTTTGCACTAAAGCGTAGCCGTCTAGCCCAGGCATACCGACGTCGGTAATAATTAGCTGAGGCTGATGGCTAAACACCTGCTGTAGCGCCATTTCACCGTGGCTGGCCATCAGTACGGAATAGCCCTCAAGCTCCAAATAGTCACACAGCGAAAGGCGAGTGCCCTCGTCGTCTTCCGCAATTAAAATCGTGAGCGGCATGACGTTACACCAAGTCTAAAGCATTGGCAGGTAAACCTGGACGGCCAACGGCCATGACTTAGACCCTGGCACGCAGCCCGATTATGCACCCCTGCCTACATAGCCTAAACGAGAATTTAGGTTGCGGGTTTATTTGTTGCTGAAGTTAAATTGCCTCGGAGTAATCACTCAGCCTTACTTAATAAAACGTTAGGTTCTGAGCCCTAGCCCAGGCGATAGCCAAAGCCGCGCACCGTTTTGAGGTACTGGGGATGGCTGGGGTCAACCTCCAGCTTTTCGCGAATCCAGCGAATGTGCACGTCTACAGTTTTGTTGTCGCCCATAAAGTCGTGCCCCCACACCTGGTCAATAATCTGATCGCGTGACCAGACCCGCCGAGGCTGACCCATAAATAGCTCTAAAATTCGAAACTCCTTGGGAGAAAGATTAATTTCTGCGCCCTGGAGAAAAACGCGACACTCCTGGGGATGCAGCGTAATGTCTTCAAATTTGAGCACGTTGTCTTTTTCGGCAGTAGACTTGCCCCGCTGCCGCCGCAGCAGTGCCCGACAGCGGGCAACCAGTTCTCGCATGCCAAAGGGCTTGGTGAGATAGTCGTCAGCACCAATTTCAAGCCCCACCACTCGGTCAGTTTCGGTGCCCTTGGCGCTGAGCACCAGAATGGGCACATCGATGCCCTGGTGACGCAGCAGTCGGCACAGGTCTAGCCCATTCATGCCGGGCAGCATCAGGTCGAGCACTACCAGGTTAATTTCCGGTCGGTCTGTGCGGCTCGACACCGAGGTGCCTCCCAGCATATCGAGGGCGGCTAGACCATCTTCAGCCAGCAAAATGTCGAACCCCTCTTCGGCCAACCCCAGGGCTACCGTCTCTCGAATTAGCTCTTCGTCTTCGACAACTAGCACCCGACCTAAACCAACCCTGAGGTTAGGCTGGGACTGGGCCGTGAGATTTACAGAATTCATAGGGAACGGTTAAAAACTGCTCATTGCAATCATATCAGCCGTTAGAGGGATGGAATAGCATCAGAAAAGCTAAGCCTTTATAAAGTCAGTCTACCTCTGGCCCTAGCAACCGGCTAGCCAACATTCATCAAAGTCTCTACACGCCGCCTACCAAAGCCTCGACGGCGGCGGCTTGGGTTGGTAGTGCGGCGGTTAAGACGGTGCAGCCAGTCGCGGTAATCTGCACGTCGTTTTCAATACGAATGCCGCGCACCTGCTGAAAATCGTCCAGGCGGCCCCAATCGATGGTGTCGTTGTACTGGCCCGACTGCCGGGCCGGGTCTAGAAGGCCGGGCACCTGGTAAAACCCTGGTTCAATGGTGACCACCATGTTAGTCGCCAGGGGCCGATCGAGCCGCAGAAACTTGAGCCCAAAGCGATCGCTGCGTACCCGTCCGGTGGCATAGCCCGCCGCGTCACCCAGATCTTCCATATCGTGCACGTCTAGTCCCAGCAGGTGCCCCACCCCGTGGGGAAAGAACAGAGCGTGGACGTTTTGTTCAACCAGGCTGTCGGGGTGGCCCTTGAGCAGGCCCAAATCGACCAGCCCTGCGGCCAGGGTGCGGCAGGCGAGCAGATGCAGATCGCGGTATTCTACCCCCGGCCGAGCGGCGGCAATGCAGGCATCGTGGGCCGCCAGCACTACGTCGTAAATATCCCGCTGGGGGGCGGTGAACCGGCCCGATACCGGCCAGGTGCGGGTGATGTCTGAGGCCCAACCGCTGGGGGCTTCGGCCCCGACATCGGCCAGCAGCAGATCGCCCGCCGTCAGGGCATGGTGGTACTGCTCGTTGTGCAGCACTTCGCCGTGGACGGTGACAATGCTGTTGTAGGCGCAGGTCATGCCCTCAGCCATAATCACCTGCTCCATGGCGGCTCGCACCTCGGCTTCGGTGGTGGCCTGGGGGGTAGCGGCCATGCCAGCCCGGTGGGCCGCTACCGACACGGCAGCGGCACGTTTAATCTGCGCCAGAGCCTCGTCGTCGTGGTACAGCCTGAGGGCAACCAGGGCTTCTATCAAAGCTTGGCTAAAGTCGGGGTCAGACGCGGCCTGGGATGGCAGCGTTGCAGACTCGGCCAGATAGCGCTCTACATGCCTGTAGGGATAAGCCGCAGCAGCCCCAATTTCGGCGGCAAGGGTGTCTCGGCTGGGAGTTGGACCATGCCATAGAGCCGCTTCCGGGGAGGTGTTATCCATAAACAAGGTCAATCGCCCCCCCTCCAGATGAATAGCAGCGTTAGCCAGGGGCAGACCAGCAAAGTACAAAAAGTGGCTGTTGGCCCGAAACGGATAAACGTTGGCCGGAAAATTGCGGGCCACCGACTGCCCTGACCACAGCAGTACCGGCTTGGGATGCAGCTCGGCCAGGCGATCGCGGCGCTGTTGAAGCACGTTGGCCAGCGGTAGCGGGGCAGTCTGAAAGGGCATAGACAACCAAAGCCGACGACTTCTTTAGTCTGGCACAAACACTAGCCCTGGAAACGTTAGCCTCGGAGGGTTCTAAACCTGGAGTTAATACCGTGGTGCTGGCCGTTAACCCCAAATCTCAGCACTATCTTTTAGAATGAACTCAATAATTATTTTTTTGTATATCTCCCGTTCAAAAATCAGTTCAAATGAACTATTGTTGGATCTATAACGGCTAGCCTACTTTAGGTGCAGCGCTATGGCTTCCTTAACAATTCGGCCAGGGTCACGGGTGCGCCTCAAGGGGCAAGATGACCATGTGCCAGACTTTGTAGTTGTTCGATGCGATCGCGATCGCTGCTGGGTGCGCCAGCAGGACTGGGCTCCTGAGGCGGAACTCATTGTCAGCTTCAAACAGCTGTGGGTTCCTCCCGAACCAGGCTCTAGTCTGCCTGTGGCCCTGGCCAAGCAGGTCAAAGCGGCTGGGCTGGTTGCCGCCCACAGCGATCACCGCGCTGGTGACAATGTGGTCTATATGGCCGCCTACCGTCGCCGCCAAGCTCCTCAGGGCCGTTAGTGCCAGAGCTTACAGGGTTTGTTGTCGCCGGTCAAAAATCTAGACCGGCTGCACAGGGTCTGTCGCCAAAGTGCTACTATGCAACTCTGTCGGTTTTAGCGGGGATCAGCCGCTAAAGGAAACGGGGAAAGCGCAGTGAAAAGCTGCCACTGTCCCGCAGCTGTGAGCCAATTTGAATTGCGGATTTTTAGATTTTGGCGGACCGTGACACCAAAAATCTAACAATCGCGAATCCAAAATTGAGTGAGTCAGAATGCCCGCCGATGGATCTCCCCTTCCTTTCCATCTGCGAGGTACAGATGACTGCTTGTAAAGTTTTGTCTGTCCTGGAGTGTTGTAGCCCAGGACTCTTTTTAGCTACGGCTCTAACCCAACTTCCCACGGGTTAGGCCGATGCGTAGTCATGACAGTGTGTGGCAGGGCTGCTTCGGTAACTGGCAGCCGCTGTTTATTCGCGAGTACTGGTTGCCCATTGGCCATACCGCCTGGCAGGGGTTTCTGAACCAGGGCCGAGGCATGGTGGTGTGCGAGGTGGCAGACGTCACCGCCACAGTAGACTGGAGCCGCACCGCCGTAGCCTACACCCTACGCTTTGTCGCCCAGGCTGGTCTGGCCAGCTACTGGCGCGACTTGTCGCTGGCTGCTGACCAGCAGCTACCCCTAGACGAGGCCGTTGCCACCTACGACCCCGCCCAGGACGTAATCTTGCTGCTGCTGGCCGACTCGCCGCCCTACATCACCTACCTACAGGGATGGGCAGTGCCGCCGCCGGAGTGCTTTCGCCAGCTGGGCGATTCGCGAAGCGATCCGTCCCGGAATCGCGCCGCCGAGTTTAACCTGGCTCCTCAGCCCTAACTGCCCTATTTCATCAGCGCCGAGGCCGTAGCGATGGCTGGCGCAGTCCATTAGTATCTTTTGCCAACACCTATGACCCAACCCACCTTGTTTGTCTGTGCCCTGTGCAAATTCCCCGCCGCTGAGGCCGGGGCGAAAGACACCACCGGGGGCCAGCACCTGATCGACCAGCTAGCGTCCGAGCTAGAGGACGGTGCTGTTAACCTTCAGCCAGTGCGCTGCATGGCCGCCTGCGATCGCGCCTGCAATGCTGCTCTATCCGCCCCCGGCAAGCTCACCTTTATTTTTAATGATCTCTCGCCTAGCCAAGCCGCCCCCGACCTGGCAGAATTTTGCCGCCAGTACGCCGAAGCTGACTTGGGTAAGGTGCCTTACGGGCTGCGATCGCCCGTCATCAAGCAGGCTACCGCCTACGTGCTGCCACCCCTGGTAGCTGAGGCGGTTGAGGCTGCGATTCCGGGACGGATTGCTTCGCAAATCGCTCGGTAGTGGATAGGTAGGCGGGTAGATGGGTAGATGGGTAGTTCAAGCTCCATCCACTCGTCTACCCCCTACCCATCCATAATCTCAAACTCCAACCCAAACTCCCCCGCCAGATTACAGGTCTGGTGATCAACCTCATTCGTATCGCTCAGCTCTAGGTTGTAGAAGCTGACGGCGGAATGGCGAAAGTATGGCCCCGCGTGCCAGGTGCCTACCTCCAGCTTGATAAAACAGTTACCGGGGATGTGAAAAGCGCGGATTGCTTGCGGGTCGGGCTGCTCAGCCGCCCCCGGTGGGGCCACCGCTATCAGCCAGTCCTTGCCTTCCAGCGCCCCCAGGCACTGAGTACAGCGCTGGTGCCGAGTAATGGTGCGAAACCGCATACCTCTATTCATTAGGGTCATGATGTAGAAGCGGGGAATGCCAGCATCCAGCTTGAGTTGGGCATCGGCGGGGCCAAAGGTAGCCTCATCGGGGCTGGGGAAGATGACTTGGCCAAAGGGGGTAAAGTTTTCCGCAGTAATGGGTTGAGCAGAGAGCTGGTAGAGGGTCAGGGGTAAGGTCATAATGAACCTTGCTTTGCATGGGCAGAGGACAGAAGCTTTGTGCTGCTATCAGGCAGCCCGCGCCGTGAGGTTGTTTCACACCGCTAGAAGCCGACAGCCACGGCTCTTTCTCCCCCGACAACAGATTTAATTGTAAAGGGTGTAGCCAAGGCCATTGGTTATACCCCTACGATAAAACTACTGCCTCTGGTTCATCGCTATGACGGCTCCTCGCTTACCCGCCAGCMSNNAAGWYSKCAKRCKMSMYCMTKAGAWRKCKNGYGRKCWCSKMRMYYGYSYMKARKWKAMRNGCCGCTATGCCGCCGCTGCTGTGACCAAAGCCGAGCTGATAGAAGGAGTCGTCTATGTGGCCTCGCCCCTGCGGTTTCAACAGCACGCCGAGCCCCACAGTCGGTTAGATACCTGGTTGGGCACCTACGTTGCGTTTACCCCTGGCACTCGCTCAGGCATTGAACCCACGGTGCGCCTTGATCTAGATAATGAGCCCCAGCCCGACATTGTGCTGCTGGTAGATGAACTGGCGGACGGACAGGCTCGGCTCAGCGAAGATGGCTACTTAGAAGGTTCGCCGGAGCTGGTGATTGAGATTGCCGCCAGCAGTGCGGCCATTGATCTGGGCGATAAGAAACAGGCCTATCGGCGCAACGGGGTGGCAGAGTACCTGGTCTGGCAGGTGTTTGAGAACAAAATTGACTGGTATGCGCTCAACGATGGCGATTATCAAACGTTGCCAGTTGGGGCTGACGGGGTGATTCATAGTCGCCGCTTTCCGAGGCTGTGGTTTGCGGCAAAGGCCATTCTTCAGGGAGATATGGCTCAGGTGTTAACGGTATCGCAGCTAGGGCTTCAGTCCTTAAAGCATCAGGCGTTTGTGGTTTCCCTAGAGCGCTAGCCTATCGGGAGCACCGAGGAAGGGGACACGTTATGACCCGTGACCATACCAAAGCGTTAGCCCTCGCCAAAGCAGGGGAGCGGGATGCCGCCCACGAGTTGGTTTAGCTCTATTGCGATCGCAACTCCTGCCTGATTCACGCTTACCTGCATCGGGCCGAGGGAGACAACAGCAACGCCCGGACCCATCATGATTTAGGGGGTGGCAATGGCGCACGGCGACCATGGCGTAGAGCCAGCAACCGATACATCACCATGCTTGTCATGGTGGCAGAAATACCCCACATCATGGCGATCGCAACAGAGCTCGTCAAAATCAACCCAGTGGTTGTGTGGCCGATAGCTCGGGTAACAGAACCCAAAATAAACCAGCCCAGCCCCCAACTAACCGCACCGCTAATGATTTGAATTAAAACCCACCAGGCCATACCAGGAATCTGGGTATAAAATACTAGCCCCTGAATACCACCAATTATTATTCCCCCAACGGCTCCACTCATGATTAAGCTGCTGTGAAAGGCAATGTAAGGCCGCACCATGCTGCTCAGCACTACCCCTAACACAGTGGCCAGAGTCCATCGCACCGTCCCCGAAGCCCCCAAACGCAGCATTGAGCCCTGTAAGAGACCGACTGCAGCTCCCAGAACATAGGGAGTGATTCGGGTTGGCTCAGCGGGAACGCTAATCATGGCTAATCCACAGCCCAAAACCGTCAGGCCAACCCAGAGGGAACAGAACTTCCAGGCCCTGTGAGGAGGATAATTGGCGGCCAAAAATAGGGGACGGTTAAGGGCAGAAAAATTCATAGGGATATCGTTGACGTAATGTTGGACCGGGGACGATACCGTCGGTGGCGACTCTACCCGCCTGCCCTGCTAACAGCATACCCTCACCCCCTGAGCCCATAGCGTGATGCGCAACCACAAAACCCATGGGCAAGACTCCATAAATCGTTCTCCTCACTAGTGCGTTGGTCCGGGCTTGCGATCGACAAGTAGCTCTAGGCCCAGCGCCGCCGAGATTTGCGGCATCGCCTCGGCCAGACCGTTGGGGCGATCGCTTACTTCAATGTGCACGGGTCGCCAGGGAAAAAGGGCTTGAGCGACCCCAGCGGCGTTCCGGACAGCACTATAGAGATGACTTTATAGCCGTCGGTACGCTGTTGGGCTGTAGCGTGGGCAATACCTAGTTCTCGCTGCACCCATTGAGAACTCAGAGCATCGATGCTGCCTACCACCAAGAAACAGCGGGCTGTGCGAATGCTGGCTTCAATCGTGGCTTCCAGGTCATTGCCGCCAGTCATCTCCCGCGAATCGACCCGGAGGATCTGACCGTGCAGCTTTAGCATTTCCCGTGGCTGTGCAATCGAGCCCCGACTAGATTCAGTCTTAAGCTCGTTGATATACCACAAAGATAACTACCCCTTTCCGGAAGACTTCGCCTCTCAAGCCTCCATTTGCTCTAAATTCAAAAAACCAAAATTCTCTAACACTCTTACAATGCCGCGAAGAAATGCAAAACCTCCCATCCTTACTTGGTAAGCTGAAGGTTTGTTTCGTCGATCGCAGAGTTGGGTAGTAAGGCATGGATAACAAGTTGATGCTGATGATTCCGGGGCCGACCCCTGTACCCGAGCAGGTGCTGTTGGCTATGGCCAAACACCCCATGGGTCACCGCAGCGGTGAGTTTAGCGCGATTATGGCGGAGGTCACCGAGAACCTCAAGTGGCTGCACCAGACCCAAAACGATGTGCTGGTGCTGGCGGCTAGCGGCACTGGGGCTATGGAAGCGGGCATCATCAACTTTCTCAGCGCGGGCGACAAGGTGCTGGTGGGCAACAATGGCAAGTTTGGCGAACGCTGGGGTGAGGTAGCCCGCGCCTACGGCCTCGATGCCCATGAAATCACCGCCGAGTGGGGCAAGCCGTTAAATCCTGACGACTTCAAAGCGGCTCTTGAGGCCGACACCGCCAAAGACATCAAAGCGGTAATTGTTACCCACAGCGAAACCTCCACCGGGGTGCTCAACGATGTGGAGACCATTAACCGCCACGTCAAGGCCCACGGCGCGCTGATTATGGTGGATGCGGTGACCAGCCTAGGGGCGACCTCAGTGCCGGTGGATGAGTGGGGTCTAGATGTGGTGGCTTCGGGTTCCCAGAAGGGCTATATGATTCCGCCCGGTTTGGCGTTTGTCAGCGTCAGCGCCAAGGCATGGGAGGCCTACGAGACGGCGACCCTGCCCAAGTACTACCTCGATCTCAAGCCCTACAGCAAAAACGCGGCCAAGAACACCACGCCCTTTACGCCGCCCGTCAATATGTTCTTTGCCCTGCAAGTAGCTCTGAACATGATGCAGAAAGAGGGGCTAGAGGCGATCTTTGCCCGCCACGATCGCCAAAAGCGAGCTACCCGTGCCGCCATGACCGCCCTCAACCTGCCGCTGTTTGGGGCCGACGACTGCGCCAGCCCGGCCATCACCGCCGTCATGCCCCAGGGGGTAGATGCCGAGCAAATTCGCTCAGTGATGAAAAAGCAGTTTGATATTGTTCTGGCTGGGGGGCAAGACCACCTGAAGGGCAAGATCTTTCGGATTGGCCACTTAGGCTTTGTGGGCGATCGCGATATTCTCACCGCTGTCGCCGCCCTAGAGGCCACGCTGACCCACCTGGGCTACGACCAGTTCACCCCCGGTGCTGGGGTCAATGCCGCTGGGCAGGTGCTGCTAGCCTAGCGACCCACTGGCTAGGTGCAGGTGTAGACCCCGAGATTTTGGCCAAAATCTCGGGGTCTTGTCATTTACAGCTTTGGCAGCTCAGTATCAAGGCCAAAGGCCTGGGCGGGCGGCAGCTGTAGCACGCTGAGTATCCCATCGAGCATGTACTGCACTGCTAGCGCCGCCAGCAGCACCCCCAGCACGCGGGTGACGACGTTAATGCCAATTTGGCCCAGGGCCTTACCCAAAGGCTGGGACAGCAGCAAGAAGACGTAGCACAACAAAATTACAACCCCAGCCGCCGCCAGCACCACGCTCAGCCCCAGATAGTAGTTGGTTGACTCCCGAGACAGGACCAAAATGCTGGCCAAACTGCCCGGCCCAGCAATCAGCGGAATCGCTAGGGGAAACACGCTTACGTCCTGCCGCACTTCGGCCTCCTGGGCTTCGGCCTCGGTTTCGCGCTCCTGGTGCACAAAAATCATGTCGAGGGCAATCTTAAACAGCAGAAACCCCGCCGCAATTTGAAACGCCTGCAGGCTAATGCCCAGATTGTGCAACACGTAGGCCCCCGTCAGCCCAAAGACCAGCAGGATGATCGCCGATACCACCACGGCGCGGGTGGCGATTTGAGTTTGCTCAGCCTCGGTGCGATCGCTCACCAAGGCCAGGTACAAAGGCGTTAGCCCCACCGGGTCGATCACGACGAACAGGGTAAAAAAAGCCTTAGCAAACAGCGGCAGAACAATGGGCATGGGGTCGCCTGAGAGATTTTCTAAAATTTAACGCCGTTTCGGGGCGGTGGTACGCCCAGACCCCCAGGGGAAAGATTTTTACGCATCTTTGGGGGCGCGATCGCTCCTTTCCCCACCAGCCAGCAATACCCCATAACCCTACAGAATTTACTTCAATAGCCGCAAATTAAGTTCGGTAACGCTATAGCTCACTCAGCCTCACAAAGACAGCTAAAAACCTCCATTTATTTCAAAGCATTGGTAAGGGACAGCGTTCCGCTGCGCTGTGCTGGGCACCCTATAGGTACTTTTGAGGGGTGCCACCCCCCACCCCACGGCCCCTCCATGAACCTGCGCCATAAAACGTTGCTCCTGACTACCCTGCCCCTGCTGGGGCTAATGGTAATTTTGTTTGGCAGTTTTTCGACCATTTTGCAGCGTAGCTATGGCCGTCTAGAGCAGCAAGATGCCCAACGCAACCTCCAGCGGGTTGACGAAGTACTAGCAGGCGACCTAGCTCAGCTGCAAAGCCTCACCGAGGATTGGGCCGCCTGGAACGATACCTATGACTTCGTTTTGGATGGCGATCCAGACTACATCCAGTCAAACCTGAGCAAATATGCCCTTGAGAGCCTGCAGCTCAACCTGGTAGCGGTGGTGAACCGCGACGGGTCGATTGTCTACGGCACCAGCTACGACCTAGAAAACCGGTCTTTTTCATCCCTTCCAGCCGATTTGACCTCGCAGCTTACGCCTGCCAGCCCGCTCATGCAGTTCCAGCACTTAGCCGCTCACCATCAGGGGCTAATGACGGTAGATGGCAAGCTCGTTCTGGTGACGGTAGAGCCGATTTTGCGCAGCGATGCCACGGGCCCTGCCCGAGGTGCCCTGCTAATGGGGCGCTACTTAAGCCCCGCTGTGGTGGAGTCTTTAGCTCTGCGCACCCGCCTTGATCTGCGCCTGTACCCCGTCGCTGAGGCTTCGCCCTCGGAAAGTGAGCTACCAGAGGCCCTGCGACCCATTCTGGCAACACTCAATAGTTCGACCGACCTGGCCAACTTTCCTACCCTGGTGCGCATTCAGTCAGCCGATACCCTGGCAGGGTACGCCCTCTGGCCCAACGTTTACGGCCAGCCCCAGGCGCTGCTGGAGGTTAAGCTTCCCCGCGATATTTACTACCAGGGGCAGGTGAGCCGCCACTACCTGGGCTGGTCGCTGCTGGGCTCGTGCCTGGTGTTCACGGGCGGCATGCTGCTGCTGCTCGATCGCGTCATTCTGCGACGGCTATTGGGGTTAAGCCAGCAGGTGCAGCAGATTGGCCGCTCGAACGACCTCACCCAGCGGGTAGCGGTGCCCGGCACCGATGAACTCAGCCATCTGGGCCAGCAGATCAATGACATGCTGGGTGAGTTGCAGGTTAGCAACGAAAAGCTGACTGCCGAACAACAAAAGGCCGAGCAGCTGCTGTTGAATATTCTGCCCGCCGCGATCGCTGGGGAACTCATGCAGACCAAAGCTTCTGTTCCCCAGCACTTCGACGAAGTGACTATTTTATTTGCCGATATTGTGGGCTTTACCAGCCTCTCCAACCGACTGTCGCCGATTCGGCTGGTCGATTTGCTCAACCAAATTTTCTCCGCTTTCGACAGCCTAGCCGAGCAGCTGGGGCTCGAAAAAATCAAGACCATTGGCGATGCCTACATGGTGGCGGCAGGGCTGCCCACGCCTAAAGAAGACCACGCGGAGGCGATCGCCGAAATGGCTCTGGCCATGCAGCAGGTCACCGCGTCGTTTCAGGCCGAGTCGGGGGAGCCAATCGAGATTCGCATTGGCATTAACACAGGCGTTGTGGTCGCTGGGGTGATTGGCACCAAAAAATTCATCTACGACCTGTGGGGCGACGCTGTCAACGTGGCCAGCCGCATGGAGTCGTCGAGCGAGCCGGGCCAGATTCAGGTTACCGCCGCCACCTACGATCGCCTCAAAGACCACTACCGGCTTGAAAAGCGAGGCTGTATCTCAATCAAAGGCCGAGGCGAGATGGAAACCTACTGGCTGCGGGGACACCGTCCTGAGGCACTGTTCTGCCCACTGCGGGCCATGGGTAATAGTGTCGGCCCAGGACTTTAGCATAGCTATAGCCGTTCCCGTCGACTTCTCCCTTCGACTTCGCTCAGGGAACGGCTATCACGTAAAACAAATTTTGAATGAATAATCCGATTCGTAGGGGCGTAGCATGCTACGCCCCTACAGTTTTCCTGAGCGTGAATTGAGGTCTACTAAATCGGATTTCGCATCGCTTAAATCAAAGCTATAGAAGCAATTGACGGCGCTAGGAATTTAACAAGCGGGTAACGCGATTCGAACGCGCGACATTCACCTTGGCAAGGTGACGCTCTACCACTGAGCTATACCCGCATTGCTTTATTGTACACTTAAACCTTCAAAATACTGTGTCAGATCTGGAGTGCTGCTCGGTCCTAATCCCTTCTGTGTTGCTTACCACCGATGAGCTTGTGGAAGTATAGTTCGTTGCAACCATCTATGATTTTTACACTGAGTCAGAATCGTGCTATGGCCGTGACTCAAATCTGGAAATCAAGACTAGATAAGCGGGTAACGCGATTCGAACGCGCGACATTCACCTTGGCAAGGTGACGCTCTACCACTGAGCTATACCCGCATAAAAACCAGAGTTGGAAGTTCTCGTTCGCTGGTTTTGACTTTGACTAGAATCTCAAAAAACTGTGACTATGTCAACAATTTCTTGAAATTTTTCTGGGCCTAGACCGAGCCAGCATCTGGAGCGATAATCGGCTGAGCCGATACGGTAACTCCAGGCCCCAGGCGGGCTATGCCGTTGCCGTCACCACTGCCCATCACCGAGTGAATTTGCCCCATTAAGCTGGCCATTTCCAGGGCGCTCATGGCATAGTCCCAACCGTGGTTGGCCTTAATGCCAGCCCGCTCTAGGGCCTGCTGCAGGGTGTCGGTCGTGAGTACCCCAAAAATGATGGGTACCCCAGTTTGAAACCCGGCGGCAGCCACGCCCTTGGCCACTTCTGCCGCCACATAGTCAAAGTGAGGAGTAGAGCCGCGAATGACGGCCCCTAGGCAAATAATGGCGTTGTAGCGCCCGCTGAGCGCCAGCTGTCGCGCCACCAGCGGAATCTCAAAACTGCCCGGTACCCAGGCGTAGTCCACCTGGGTACCCTCGGGGTTTACGTCGATACCGTGGCGCTTGAGGCAGTCTTGGCAGCCCTCCAGCAGTTTGCCTGTGACTAAATCGTTGAACCGGCCCAGCACGATGGCAAATCGGGGAGACCCTGCAGAAACTAACGTGCCCTCAAATACCGCCATAAGTAATTAGTATCTACACCACAAAGTAGTTGAGGCCGCCAACTACGACCACCAGCACGCCCCAAATAATAGAGCCAAACAGAATCAATCTTTTAGACTGATCCCAGTCTTGGGGGGAGGCGTAGGCCACCGGCACGTACACCACCAGCACAAAAGACATTAGCACCAGGGCAAACAGCGCGAGTTGAAACAGAATTACCATTGGTTTATCTTTACTCTCTCAAACACAGCAGCGGAGACGGCGGTAAGCAACCCGGCAAACAGCCCAAGACCAGGTTAATAGCCACACTACCCTAACCAGTACGCTATCAGAAAGAGGCCCCTGCGAAAAGTATGGCTCGAAAAGATATGGCCCCAAAAGCATGGACATAGTCCTTTGTCACGCCACCGCCGACTTCGATACCCTGGGGGCGGCCGTGGGGTTAGCACGGCTGCAGCCGGGGCGGCGGATCGTGCTGACCGGGGGCAGTCATCCCACGGTGCAGCGGTTTTTAGCCCTTCACCGCGATGAGTATCCGCTGATTGAGCGACGGGCGGTTGACCCCAGCCAGATTCGCCACCTCACCCTGGTCGATGCACAGCAGCCCGAGCGGTTTGGCCCAGCAGCAGGCTGGATTACCCAGGCCGCAAAAAATCAGGTGCCCATCGTCGTATATGACCATCATCCCGCCGCTGGTGAGCCGAATAGAACAAAGGGTACAGTGGCGCAGGAAAACGCCCAGGAAAAAATTATTGAGGCCGTAGGGGCCGCGACTACGCTGGTCGTAGAAGCGCTACGGCAGCAGAATGTTGAGCCAACCGTGGCCGAGGCTACGGTCATGGCCCTGGGCATTCATGTCGATACCGGCTCGCTGCTGTACGAAACCGCCACTGCCCGCGATGCCGCCGCTTTAGCCTGGTTGATGAGCCATGGGGCCAGCCTCTCGGTAATTGCCGACTTTGTAGAGCCGGGGCTCAGCCCAACCCTGCAGGATTTATTGGCAGAGGCGTTGGCGGCGCTCCGGGTAGAGACGGTGGAGGGCCATAGCTTAGCCTGGGTGCTGCTTAAAATCGATCGCTACCTGCCGGGGCTATCGGGGCTAGCTGAGCAGCTGATGTCGCTGGCCGAGGCTGACGCCCTGCTGTTTGGGGCCTACTATCCCGGCGCTAAGCCGTCCAGTTTAGACCAGCAAAACGGGTCTTCTACGTCGTCAGGCCGGGGACAAGAACCAGTTTCCAGCCGGGCTGCGGAGGAGTCTATCCCTCAAAAGCTGACTCTGATTGCTCGGGCTCGAGGGCGTCTGGGCGATCGCTTGGACTGGGGCGCGCTGCTGACCTCCCTGGGCGGCGGTGGGCACCCGGCGGCGGCCTCGGCGGCGTTAACCACGGCTGAACCGGAGGCGGTGGTGCAGCGGCTGCTGGCGCAGGCGCGATCGCAGCTGCCCCCCCAGCCCACCGCCCGCGATTTAATGTCGTCGCCGGTGCGCACCATTCGCCCCGAGACCACGATTCGCGAGGCGCAGCGCATTTTGCTGCGCTACGGCCACTCGGGCCTGTCGGTGGTGGATGAGGGCGATCGCCTGGTCGGCGTGATCTCCCGTCGGGATCTCGATCTGGCTCTCCACCATGGCTTTAGCCATGCCCCAGTGAAGGGCTACATGGCCACTAACCTCAAAACCATCGCCCCCGACACTCCCCTAGCCGAGATCGAACACCTGATGGTGACCTACGACATTGGCCGACTGCCGGTGCTGCGCGAGGAGGCCTTAGTCGGCATTGTTACCCGCACCGATTTGCTGCGCCACCTCCACCAGGAGTCAGCTACCACCGCCGAACAGGCGCTACCGAAGCGGCCTACAGCGGCCACCCTGCAGCACACGCTAGAAACTAGTTTGTCCCCTGCTTTGCAGGATATTTTGCGGCAGATTGCCGCCGCCGCCCAGGAGCGAGGCTGGCACCTCTACCTGGTAGGCGGTGCGGTGCGCGATCTGCTGATCTGTAGCGATCGCGCCTCGACCGTCTTACCTGATCTCGATCTGGTGGTTGATGGTGGCTTCAACGCTGTCCAGGTGGGGGCTGGTGTTGAGCTGGCCGCCGTGATCGAGCAGCACTTTCCCGAAGTCGATGTGCAGGTGCACGGGCGGTTTCAAACGGCATCTTTAGTGTGGCGCAAAGATCTCAACCACAGCCTGGCCGGGCTGATGATTGACATCGCCACGGCCCGCACCGAGTTTTACCCCTACCCAGCGGCCAACCCCGAGGTCGAGGCCAGCTCCATTCAGCAAGACCTGTACCGCCGCGACTTCACCATCAACGCCCTGGCCCTGCGGCTGACCCCACCCGGTGCCGGGCAGCTGCTCGACTACTTTGGCGGGCTGATGGACCTGCGGCAGGGCATCGTCCGCGTTCTGCACGCCAACAGCTTTATTGAAGATCCAACCCGTATCTACCGAGCCGTGCGGTTTGCGGTACGCCTTGGGTTCAGCCTCGACAGCCAAACCGAGGGCTACATTCGCCACGCCCTGGCCAGCGGTGCCTATACCCAGATGCAGCGCCAGGTCAGGCGCGCCCCCGCCCTCCAGGCGCGGCTTAAAAACGAGCTGAAGTACATTCTCGAAGCCCCCTACTGGCAGACGGCCCTGGCCCTGCTCGACCAGCTTCAGGCCCTGCGCTGTCTGCACGACGACCTGGCGATGACCCCGGTCCTGTGGCAGCAGCTGCGCCGCCTCAGCCGCTGGCTAGAGCGCTTCGACTGGACCGAGATGGAGCCACCCTGGCTGCTGCGGCTGGAGGGGCTGCTGGCGGCGGTGCCCGCTGAGGCGCGATCGCCCCTGGCCGCTGACTTACACCTGAGCGATCGCAGCCTGGAGCGCCTCGCCCACCTCGACGAGCGAGAACAGCATTGGCAGGCCCTGGTTGCCAATGCCCCAGCCCCCAGCGATCTCTATGCCGCGTTTAGTCAAGCCGATACCGCCACCCTGCTGCTGGCCAGTGCCCGCCACCCCCGCTGCCTGGGTCCGGCAATTTGGCGTCACTTGATGCAGTGGTCTGTCACTCCGGCCCTGATCGACGGCAACCGACTCAAAGCCTTGGGCTACCGGCCGGGGCCTCAGTTTCGACCCATGCTAGAGGCCCTGTTTGCGGCTCAGCTCAACGGCGACATTGCCACTCCAGCCGAGGCCGAAGCCTTGCTGGCTCAGCGTTATCCCCAGTCTTAGCCAGGGCACAAGATATTGTCACACCCCACCTCTGAACGGGTTAAGAACGTTATTCTAGTGAGTGCAATTTTCCAGCTGGGTACAGTTGACCCCTATGAGGCTGGCTGTAGGGCGATCAGGATGAACGCCAGCGATCCATAGAAAGTCAGCACCAGACCCACCATCACCAAAAAATGTAGCCAGTCATCCTTGCTCATAGCAGTGCGATCGCCCTCTGCGCCCGCCGTGGGTTTGCTTCCACGTACCCGACCAAAACCTTTAAATCCTGATGCCCTGTAATCGACTGCAAGGTCTTCAGGTCGACCCCCTTTTCAGACAGCCGCGTGATCAGCGTGCGCCTAAAGCTGTGGGTGCTGTAGCCCTTATGGTCTAGCCCAGCTCGCTCCAGTGCTCGCCTCAAAAAGTTGTCGCAGGCCTGAAATGACATCGGCCCAAGTTCACCGGGGAAGAGTGGACCATCGATCGGCTGCTCATAGGCCGTCAGGAGCTCCCCTAAGGTTGGATGGGTCGGACACTCCCTGGTCCTGCGTACACCCCCCGGCGTGGCCTTCCTCGTGCGGGCTCTGAAGGTGATAAACGTCCTGGGCCTGCCGTAGAGATCATAAACGTCTGCCACATCCAGCTGGCGCACGGCCCCCATTCGTTCCCCGGTCCATCGGGCGATGTCGAACATCAGCCGGTGCTTAGGATTTTCTATTTGTTTACGTAGCTTAACTAAATCAGCGTCGGTAAAAATTGAAGCTTTGCCGTGGCGATTATTTTTTGCCAATTTTTCAGATTCAATCTTTTGATGAATTACCTGGCTAACAGGAAAAGCATCAAAAGACCGCCTCATAAACTACTTGTGATTATGCCCACAACCCTTTAAGGATGGCTATCACAGCAGTTTTTATTATTAATGACTTTTACCCAAAAGCTCATCTTGTCGTCGCGCGTGCGATGGGCCTAGAACTGGTCTAGTTTCTCGTAGCAAACATCATGGTCGATTTCATCCGCAGCACCGATATGCCCCCGGCGATCGGCACGTTAGAGGCATACGTTGCTCACGGCCTGCTGACGCTCAACAACTTATTTTCAGCCCTTACTTATCAGGAGCTGCCTGGGGCGCTGCTAGAGCGGGTCTGCGACGTCAACGTGGTGACTGCCGCTGATGGCACGATCCGCCTGATCGGTCGGGTCTCACTCATCCTAGACCCTGCCTATGTGACTGGCACGGGCAAGCTGTGGACCTACGTTAAAGAATTCCAAGAAGCTCCCATCCCCGCTGCGTATAAGGTTGACTGATGAGCGTCAGCTCCATGTACAACTGGTTGCAGGCCACAACCGGGATGGGTGTGCCTACGGCTCAAACGCATACGCCTGCCAGTGCAACCCCACAAGCTAGCCCTGTCTACCGAGTTAACACCATCCCAACGGCCAGCCCTCCGATCAATCGTGGCCGCCCGTTACCCACCGGAGGCTATGTCGATCCGGGTACAACGTCTCGTAGCCAAGCTTTAAGCGAAGGAGTTAGGGCCGGGGCTGCGAGTCAGCCTGCGGTCAGGGGATATACCCCGCCAGCGGCTGGCGCAACGGCTCCGGTATCGCTTAGCCAAAGATTGAGCGGAGGATATCGCCCCCCTAGCGCCATTACTGCCAAAAATGCGGCCGCTGCCGCTGGCGGTACCCTCGCCCAGGCCACCGCCGCCGCCCGTGCGGCCACCCCTACCACCGTCGCCCGTGGCGCGTTGCAGGCATCCCCAATGATCGGTGCTGGTTTGAGTGGGGTGTTGGCTGCTGGTGCGACTAGGGCCACAGGTGGCAGCTGGGCGGAGGCGGCGTTTGCCGGAGGTGGAGCCGCAGTCGGTTCTAGTGTGGGCCTGGCGGGTGGCCTGGCCGTGGGTGCTGGCTCTTTAGGTACTGGAAACCCGTTTATTGCCGCCGCTTCTCCTATTGCAGGGCAGTTAGGCGGGGCCGCCATCGGGGCCGAACTGGGCCGTAGAACGCCGAGTGTATTAGGCCGCATCCCCGGTGTCGGCGGCGCTTTAGCAAAAGCAGCCGGAGGGATCATCCCTGGAGCGGGACTGATTGGCGCTGGTGCTGGCCTGCTGCGCGACTTTTTACAACCTGAAGAAGTCGCAGGCGGGGCGATTGCTTCTCCTACTGAGACCACCTATGGAGAACCCCCTTTCACAGGCGGCCAAAGTCCGGGCGTCAACTATCGAATCCGCTACAGCGTGGGAGGAAGTCCACGCGAAGGGGTAATTCCCTCTATGGATGTCTACGGCCCTGTCTCCGGCCTAACACGGCAAGTAACACCCGGCCCTGGACCTTTTGGCGAATCTTATGGCGTTAGCTACCCTGGCACAGTAAGAAATTCTGCTGGAAATTCTGTCCAAGTTTTTTTGAATTTGGGCGGAAGTTCATTCCAATGGATCAACTCTGTCAACGGAGAAAGCGCGTTTTCCGTCACAGGCTTAACCGTCACACCTTGGAATGGTGAACCAGACACCGGAGGCGATCCACTAGGCCCGCCTATTACACAGCCCACAGCGCCTCGTCCCCGCCCGTATAACCCTCTCGACAATATCCCCCCTGCGGCCAGCCCGACGAATACGCCCCCAGCGACGGCCCCGGCCCCCAACAACAACGCTAGCCAAGCTCCGGCCATTCGTCCCAAGGCAGCGCCGACTGCTGCCCCCGCAGCGCCCGCGCCTGGCCCCTCATTACCAGCTGGCGACCCGCTACAGTCACCAGCTCCGCAACAGAACCCCACGGCCAACCCCGACCCCACCGCCGCGCCGACAGCGACTCCTGACAACACCCCAGCGAGCACACCGTCAGCGACTCCCGCCCGCGATCGCCTGACCAAGCTCAAGCCCGGTGAAACTATCAAGCTGCCCAGTGGTACAACCATCACCGGCACGGAGCGGGGCTATGAAATCTCAACGCCGACCGACAACCCTAACACCATCAAGCTGCCAAACGGCGACTATCTGAGGCCGGGTGAAACCTCTACCGTCACCGAAGAAGAAACCGCGTCGTTCCCCTGGTGGGCCGTGCCCTTTCTGGCTGTGCCAGCGGGGCAGCTCATTAAAGACCCCACGAAGCCAGGTGGCTTTATTCAAACGCCACCGGCTGAGCCAACGCCACCAAAACCGCTGCCCCCCGAGACTGGCTGCCGGTGTAACGGCCCCATTTTGGCAGGTCAAGCGGCCCAAACCGCCGAGATTGCCGATCTAACTCAGCGCCTGGTACGCATTGAGGGGAACCAAACCGGCCCCCAAGGGTTTGCAGGTCTCTACGCTTTCCTGGTCGAAATGCGTACCAAGTTAGGGGCGATCGGTGACTTTGCCGAGAAGGCCTGGAAGGCTACACAAATGCAAAAAGTGCTTGATGTGCTGACATTCATCGGTGTTATGCACAACGTTTCAATGTTGTCTCGCGACATTGGAGAAACGTTTTTCTACTTAATAGGTCAGGGCTTAAATATTGTCGGAATTGATGACGAAGAAGGCAACCAATTAGATATAGGTTCAATCGTTGGAACCAGCGTAAACAATTATGTGCGCCGTTTCTTCGGCGATGCCTTTGTCGATGGCGCGATCGACAGCTACCGCAAGGCCAACCGCATTGTGCAAAGCACTTCTATGGTCATCTGGTCGATTCGCAGCATCTCAGATGCTACGCAGGATTTACTTGAATGGGTGGCTGAAAATACCGGAAAAATCGGTAACGCCTTACTCCGTTTCGGTGTAGTTGGAGAACGTGCTTATAAACCAATGAGTGAACGTGCCCAGGCGCAACATCGGATGCGTCGCCGCTTTGACAAACTCACCGGAACGATGGAGAGAGCCGATGATATTGTTAGCTCTGCCACTATGGCCACGTCCAATGTTCTAGAGATTCAGCAGGAAACCGGCGAAGCTTTTGAGAACTTCGGACACCTACGAGAGTCAGTGGTTGACTTTATTCCAGACCCCTGGCTAGCCAATGAACCTGTAGAAACTCAGCTGGCCACCGAAGCCGCCGCCAGTGCTGCGCCCGCCATCACCGCCGCCAATGCAGAGAGGCCAAACTAATGCCACTACCCGCTGACTTCAGTGAACAAGAGCACCTTCAGGGGGTAGTTCGTCGCTGGATGAATCGTGAAATTGTGACGCACTTTAGAGGCGCTGACCAAAGCGATTTAGATGACGATTTGGCCACCTCTGAAAGCCATTTGGCCTGGGCATGTAAACACAAAGACACCGACAGCTTAATCATGACCCAGCTCCGCTGGCTACTGTTTGAGCGCGTGCGACTCCAACGCATCCAAGTTCCTATCACCGGCATTCCCGCAGGCGACGCTGTAGAAAGACGTGAGTACAAGCCTCAAATATTTCTCTACTTTCAAGAAGATTTGGCCGATGTTGAGTCAGGTTATACCCCTGTTTCAGGCGAAATTTCGTTTCGCTTAATGCAATACAACTATGACCAAATCACCCCAGCGATTGCCCAAGCCCTTGCTACTCGAATTAACTCTAATTTCGCTTTAGGCTCTGGTTATATTTGGAGAAAAGGGAAAGTAACCGTAAGCTACACCGACAAGTCAAAAGGGTATCAACTTTGCCTATATTGCCGCACTGAAGCCGAAGGCATTCAGTTAGTGAACCAAGTACTCGATATCAACACCGATGCTTATGACGCTGATAAATGCAACGTGAAGGAGAACAAAGCTCCAGCAGCGGCATTCCCGACTATTCCGCCATTGGACTACATCTACGGTGATTCACGACGACTGCCGCGCAAGCGCCCGATCGCAGACGTGCGGTTTCAATATGCTCTGCTTCATGTGTGGGGTTTGAGGCACCCGATTCCACTGGTAGACCGCACCTCCCTGTGGCCGTCTGCCCTGGTTGCCTAGCGCTTGGCCTGGTTCCTCGGCGCTTGCTTCCTATTGGCTGAAATTTTCTGGAAAGCTGACAGCTATCCACCAAAAAATTATCCGGTTATAGCTGGGTAGCTTTGAATCACCGCAGTTTATGAACCCTAACCATGGCCAATCGCTTTTCCGACATCAAACGGGGCGCACAGCTTCAATCCGCCCTGAACAACTACATCAACTATATCCAGACCAAAGCCACCCGGCCCAGCCGAATTGGTACCCAGGGGCCACGCGACCTGAGTAAAACGGTCTATGTGATGCCCTTCACAGCAGAAGCTGGAGCAACAGGCGTTTGTATGGCTCGTTGCAGCCAGGAGAGCTACAGCACGCTGGCTCAGTACATCAACGCCAGCACCCACGCGAACGTAGCCGAAGCCCTGGGTACAAAAACCCTGATCAACCTGCCCAAGTTCAGCGCCGCCCGGCTGGTCTTTTTCCGCAACGGCACCCGCGTGGTCAACGTTGAAACCAGTGATGTTACCGGCCTGCAATACCTCAAGTACAGCGGCACGCGAACCAGTTGCCCCATGGGGGCCGACGTTGACACCGATGACCAAATGGAAGCCTTTTTGGACATCAAGGCGGCGGTACTGGCCGCGTTTGCAGGCTCCGCCGTCAAGCGCGTCTCCTTGTCTCGTGAAAAAGTGGGCGTAGAGGCGGCATAACCATGGCAAACGGAATTGATGCTCTAGATCCCTTCATGACCTGGTTTCGGGAAGACCCGAACCTAGACCCGGCAGTCGAAGCGGCTATGCTGGCCGAGCGGCAAGACATTTTGCAGCGCACCCTAACGGATGACCTCCCAGGGGAAGCGCTGTTGGAATGCCTGCTAGAGCAGGGCATCAATCCCGACCATTGGTTAGACGTGACGACCGAAAACTTAAACTACGTCATCGACAACGGCATTCCCTTCGCCAGCAACGAAGCCGGGATACTGCTGCCCGTTCATTAACCCCTCAGGAGACACCATGCCCGACGACTTTACCCCTATTCCCGCTGACCAGGTCTACAACACCCCAGAGTGGCGAGAGCTGCGCCAGCGCCTTAGCCCGGTACGCAAGTACATGGGCCACCTCAACCGAGGGCCTAATGCCCCCCAATCTCAACCCGAGGCTCAGCCCGAGCCGAAGCCCGAGGCGAAAACCACCCGCCCAAAGCCCGAGCCAAAGCCCGAGGCATGACCCGCTATTGGGAGTATGACCAGTGGGGCCACCTTACGGGGGTAGTCCTTGAGCTGCCCCCCGAGGTACCACCGCCTTCCAATGCCACCGCAGAGGAGCCGCCCCAGACCGGCAAGAGCAATTTTGTCCCCGTTTGGGGCGGTGAGGGTTGGGACGCTGAAGTTTTGGAATTGGCCCGTATGGCCCGAGAGGATGACCAATGGCCTGGCGTAACCTGGGCACCGTAGCCCCTGACCTGCTGGAGTGGCGAGAGCTACCCCAGCAGGCCCTGGGCAACCTCTTTCGCATTCGCCAGAGCTGGAATGGTGATTGGCCTGGCACCGGGGCCATCAACCTGGCCATCTTCTACGATGGCGGCGGGCGCTATGGCTTTGAGCAGATCTACTCTGACCCAAAGCCGCGTATGGTGATTTTCACCCCGCCCCAGCTGCTAACCGACGCCGGTTTTTTGGTACGGCGCTTTGCCGTCAGGTTTAGCAGCCGCACCCGCGTCTATGCCGTGGCTAACTGGCAAGTCAGCGTCGACGAATGGGTCGATAACACCGAAGATGATGAACCCGCGCAGCTGATTGACGGGGGCACCTATGGCGGACTTTAGGCTAAGGGCCAGACGAACGATCGCCAGCGGCCCACCGCCAAATTTATTGTTTGGCGAGATGGCCTATAGTGATGCCGACCAAAAGTTTTACATTGGTCGCGCCGACACCGAGCAACCCCCGGCAACCTTCGACGGCACCCCCACCGACTACAGCGGTGCGATCGCCGGCCTAGAGCAGGGTTTGATAGAAACGGGGGAATCGCTGTCAGTAGTTCAACTTAATCAGTTATCTCAGGCCGGGGCGATCGCCGCCCTGTCCACCGACCTGGCTACCCTCGTCACCAGCAACGCGACCCAAGACACAGCGATCGCCGCTCTGGGCACTGCCACCGGCAACCAGGCCGCCGCGATCGCCACCCTCGCCACCAGCGACGCGGCCCAGGCCCAGGCGATCGCCGTTCTGAATGCGGCCATCGATCGACCTTGGCATTATGTTGGCTCGACAGAACCCCTTACCCCTCACGCTGGCTTCAAGTGGTGGGAAGTGACATCTTCTGGAGCTTCCGTTGAGCAATGGGAATGGGACGCCGACGTTTTGCGCTGGGTAGGCATAAAGACCAACAGCAGGCCGTTTAGCGTTTCGGGAACTGGCAACCTTTTCACGGCTGTTTCAGTAGCGGCTGACCTACCCGATCCTACCGGGCCTATTTTGATGATGGGATTTCAGGGTGTGGCATGGATCAACACCACGGCCAACGCCAGCAACTACTACATCCTTCGAAACCAACTCAACATCAGAGACCCAGCCTCAGACTCAACCACTAACGGAGCCGCCTTCATTACCCTCTCAGGTCAATCTCAGAACTTAGATCAAGCAGGCACTAATTTAACTGTGGCTAGCTCGGCTAAGTCTTTGCATAACGTGCCAAGCGGAATAATCGGCTTCCGCCTGTGGGTTGCTGCCACGGGCTCACCCGGGGCGGTTCGTATCACAGTATCAGTGCTCTATAAGCGAGTGAGAAAAGTCTGATGGCTCAAATTCTCATCACAATCAACGGCTACGAGCACGTCATTCCACTTACTGAAGACGGCCCAGACGTTAGCGGCTACCCTCCGGCTGGGCAAGCGACGCTACTAGAGGAATACGCTGCGGGACGCTGGGAACCCTACACCCCGCCTGAGCTAGCACCGGAGCCGATTTCAGCAGCGCTCCCCGACTGGCCCGCCTTCCGCCTGGCGCTGCTGAAGTCGGCCACGTTCCGCGCCTGGTCTGAGGCACTGCCCGCGACCTGGCGCGAAGACCTCAAATTGGCAGCGATCGCCGCTAATGAGGAAGCGCTGCAGGGCATCTACAACCTGCTGGTTGAGCAATCCTCCCCCGATGGCACAGCTGCTGCTGAATGGCAGGCGATCGCCGACGCGAACCATATCCCCCTCACCTTTTGAGCCATGCCGCTTGAAGTCGCTATCCCGCTATTTCTATCCCTGCTGACGGCTGCGATCGTGGCAGTGCGGGCTGTTGTAACCAACGGCGCGAAAGCCGTTGTGCTGCTCGCCCAGCTCAAAGAGAAGGTAGAGATATGTTTGGTCGGTATCGAAGCATTGCGCATGGTCGATACTGAGCAAATCAGCCGCGATCGCCAGCTTGAGCAGCGCCTAGACGACATCGAGCGCTACCTGCAGCTGGCCAGCTGCGGCGACTGGCCGCACCCCTTCCAGATGCGGAACGGAACCCGCCCCGGTACAGGTCATGACTAGCAGCAACCCCAACCCCGAACGAGATACCCTCGCCGAGGCCTTCCGCGCCAGGGCCGCCATTGAAGCCGCGATCGCCACCCTCAAGGCCCATCGCACCCGAATGACCGAGGGCCAAATCAACGACCTCAAGCGCATCATTTACGCTTCTCATCCACCGGCTTGAGCCAGGCGGCGGGTAGGTAAACTTCCACGGGTTCATCTGTAAACGGAGGAGGGGCAATCGAGACGCTATAGGCTCTCCCCTGGGCAACCGTTTCGCCGACTAAACCATTTATTACACCCCGCCAACCGCCGTAGATGGGAACCTGCTTTTGAACTTCAATGAGCATATTTTTTACCAGCTCGCCAGCTGTCGATCATCGCCAACACCTCAGCGTGTGATCGCCCTTCGACGTGCACCGCCTGGTGCACCCGGTAGGCCCGGTTAGCCACTACTAACCGAGTGAGCGCACCGCCTGGGATGTGACGCACGCCCTCAATGCGATCGCCCTTGCCCCACCGATAGCGGTAGTAGGTATATCCCTTGCTAGGGTATGGCCCGCACTCCTGCCAAATCTTTCCGACAGTGCGAAATCTCGCACTGTCGGAAACGCTGTCGAAGCTGCTGTCGGAAAATGGCGCGATCGCTCCTTCCTCTATCTCAGAATCGCTGAAACCGCGAGGATTCGCACTGTCGGAAACGCTGTCGAAACTGCTGTCGAAATCGGGCGCGATCGGTGGCCATTGGTAGACCAGCGCCGTGGTGCTCCCCGGCGGCATGAGCCAAATGGAATCATCCGTAGTACCCGAGTGGTACACCGTCATCTTGGCCCCAAGGTAGTCAATTGTGGAACCGGGGAAGGGCTTCGGCGGCGCTGGCCGGGCGTGCTCTTTAAACTTCTCTGCGGTCGTTGATGAATCGGTTCCCTTGTGACAGTTGCCCCCGCAGCTGGCTGCGCAGTACCACCCGGTGGGATGGTCTAAGCTGGGGACGATGTTTGGGCAGTCGGGCGGCATGGACGTAATCGATTGGTTAGAGCGGGTGCTGATTGGCGTCGGCTTAGTGGCAGCTGTGATGTCTGCTGCGTTTTTAGTTTTGGTCTTTGGCGCGGCGGCCTGGGCGGTAGTTTCAGGGGCTCCCATCCCCGAGGGGCGTGGGTGCATCTGCTGGTAAATCATCCTTTAGCACCGCTTCGGTGAGAAGGACTAGAAATAACTCCCGGTAGCGCTGGGGAATGTGCTGCAGCTGCTGTAGGGTGTGCTGCACCATCAGCGCGATCGCCGCGTGGCGCTGCTGCTCATGGCTCATCCCCAGCTCGGTCATTTTGCTAATGATGTCGTCGACCATGCGATCGGCCAGGCCTTCGACGAGTAGGTTGGTCTGGTGGTACTGCTTAGCCATCATCGTTTCCCAGTAGGGGCAGCTGGCCGAAATACTCCCGCTTCCGCTGCCGGTTGCCCGTACGGTGGGGTGTGTCGTGGCGCAGGTGACAGGACGAACAGAGCGCCGCCAGGTTGGCCGGGTCATTGTTCGCCGGGTTTTGGTCAATGTGGGCTGTCGTCAGCACGAAGCGCCCAGGCCGATGCAACTCCAGGCCCCATCCCAGTGCAATCGCCCGCTGCTCCAGCTCCGCCCAGCTCTCTTCAGGCCTGCGGCAGGGGCGATCGCATTGCTGGCAGGTCCACCCGGCCGCATCTTTCAGCACTCTGGCCCGCTGTGGCCAGTCATCGGAGTAGCGTTCTCGAATAATGGGCATTTTGAGACTACCGAGTGCAAGTTGATGAAATGGACTGGAAATTAATAACGATGCAGGCCGTGGTTTACGGCTTCTGCGGTTGGTGGGCATGGCATCGACAGGCCTATTTAGAAGGCCGGGTAAGCAGACCCTTCTTTGGATCGGGCAGTACGCCAAAACCAAAAGCTGCTACAAAATCCACGCCACGTCCCAAGCACGTTAGAACGCCCGTTTTTAGAACAGAGCTGCCCACTGGGGTAACGGTCATCGGCGGCAAGGCTGCTTACCGGAGCGATCGCCCCCCGACGCCTTTGGCCCCCGACGCCGTAAGCTGGAAAACTACACCAAAACCCCCGGCAGAGCCATTGACAACGATAGGGATTGAAGCTTCCCCGTCCACTCCATCTCAGGCAAACCCTAACCAACCGCCGCCGCCGTCGATTATGCCCCTGCCGAAGGCCTCGACCAGGCCCAGGCCGATAGAACCGCCGCGCAGGGCATTGGATGTACCTACGGCCCTGCTACTGAAGCTCGATCGCTACACCTACGACCGGGAAATCTCGAACCGCCTGGTGCTGAAGGTGGCCAACAACAACCCCGGCAAAGATGGTCACTGGTGCGCTGAAAAGGCCCTGTGGGATATTGAGCGCGATCGCTACTGAGCAACCCTGCATACATGCATACAACGAAGCCCCAGAGATGCGATC
Organism: Nodosilinea sp. LEGE 06152; assembly: GCF_015207525.1. GTDB lineage: Bacteria > Cyanobacteriota > Cyanobacteriia > Phormidesmidales > Phormidesmidaceae > Nodosilinea. The sequence goes on along the minus strand of NZ_JADEWR010000008.1, from coordinate 84,995 downwards.
GCACCCCTGGGGCTTCTTATTGTCTATTCCTCGGGCGGAATTTCTCCTGATAGCTGTTTAGCTAGGTCTTCGAGTTCGTCAAGGCGCTTCTGGGCTTTGGCGACCTCTCGCCTATACCAGGTTACGCATTCCTCCATTTCGCCCAGCCGCTCCCTAGCGTCTTGAATCAGCCGGGCGATGATTCCCCCGACAACTGTTGATTCGAGCGGGCTATCACTTCCAGGTAGTCCGCCACTGATAGTCCCTGTTGGGCCGCGTTCGCCTTCAACTTCTCCAATCCCGTTGGGGTCATGCGTTGTGGAGGTAGGCGATCTGTCTTCATCTCCCCCCACTTGGAGTGCTTGGCTTTGGGCATTGTCGTAGGCCATGACTTAACTAAGCTCCATTGTATAGCCAATAAAAGGCAATCAAGATACTGATTCTCCTCACACATTGACTATACATCTTGATTTATTGGATATACAATAGCCCGTGTGATGCGTCAGCGTCGCCGGAGAACTGCGCCGGGGGTTTACAGCATTACCCCGGTTTCCCTGGTCAGCCGAGCGGGCCGCCGATAGAAGGCGGCGGTAGGTGTAACTCCTGCCCTGGCCACCCCTGTCAGTCAGAGTTTCGCCGCGGGCGATCGCCCTCGCTTCCTCTATGCCGACCCAACAAAAAAGCCCCGCCGTAGCGGAGCCCACGAGAGTGCAAATTGATAGTTCAAAGATACCCAGATTCCCCTACGTGGTGGTCCACCGCAACCCGCGCACCAACCAGCTCACCCCGGTGGCCACCTTCCTGTATAAATCGCACGCCGGCGCGCTCATCCGGCAGCTGCAGGCCACCAACCCCGACGCCCGCGACCAATTTGAAATCAAGGAGATCGCCCACTACTGAATAGACCACCGGCGAGGGCCACGGACCAGGGGCCAGGGCAACACCCCCTCCGCATAGGTAGAAGTCGGATAGCAGCTGCACGGCCCCAGGCCAACCCTCGCGCAGGGAAAACCTCGCCCGCAGCAGACGCACCCGCCTATAGGCCGAGCCAGGGAGCATGAGATTCCAGCCTACAACTCCCCCGCCCTGCCACCAATAGACTCAGCAGCACCAAAGGAACCACCGAACCATGGCCCCCCTCGGGGGGCCACTCCCAACGTAACCCAAAAGGAAACCCTCTATCTATGACCGGACGCCCCTACTCTCTACCGCCCTGGAGCACCGACGCTATCCGCGAGCTGCTCGATACCCTCAACTGCCTCAACAACGGCCTATATGAGAACCCTAAAGACCTGAGTGATTGCCTGCACGCCACTGCTGAGAGCGTGCGCCTGGTGCTCGACCCCGACGAATTTGCCGACAACACGCCCCAGCTGCTCGACGCGATCGCCGTCCTCTATATCGCCCTGCAGCTGGCTGCCAACGAAGCTGCTCTATATCATCCCTACCCACAGGACCACGCCGCCACCTTCGAGCGCTGGACGAAGGCCGCGATAGACACCGTCAGCAGCACCCCCGGCGACCAGCTCCGCGACCTCATCACCGGCACCCTGTCCCGCCTGGCGCAGCTGCGGGCCGAGCAGCATCATTCGGTGCCCCACATTGTCTACTCGCCGGCGGCCGCCGGCGGCACGCCCCCTTTTCCCGCCTGGCTCACTCCCGACGATGGCCGTAGCGTCAGCCCTGAGGTGTGGGAGCTGGGCAAGAGCATGCTGAGGCAGTTTTTTGAAGGCGACCCCGACGACACCCCCACTGCCGGCGACCTCGACCCTCCCGACGACGACGATGTCAGCGACAACTGGACACCCGACGTACTCTAAGCCCCCACCCCCCCAACCCATGACACCTGAAGAAATCATCGATCGAGTAGCTCACTCTCAGGAGCTAATCGAGTTTGCCACCACCCCGGCCCGCGCCTTCATGCTCATCGCCAACCTACAGCTCGCTCTGCGCCACCCCGACAACCATGGCCCCAGCACCGAGTTTGTCAGGGACATGATCGCCAACCTGGCCACGGCGATCGCCACCGTCACCGACACCCTCGAAGTAATCACGCTGGTGGCCCAGGGCTACCACCCCGAGTTTGACCTCACCGACGAGGAAGCCGACGAATACTTTGGGCAACGGCCCAGGCCCGAGCGCTCGCTAAATCTCTCCCTCGACCTGGCCGAGGGTGCAGACCTTGAGGCAATCGGCCAGGCCCTGGCGATGCTCATGCAGCAGACCCCCGACCCACAGGCCACCTTCCAGCAGTGGCAAGACGCCCTAGCCAAGGCCAAAATCGAGCCTATTTTCCCCGCCTGACGAGTCCTGAAGGACGAAACGGCCTGTTGGCCGTCGCGGGGTAACTGCCCGGTGCTGGCTTCCAACCCCAGCACCCTGGTTACTTTCCGTCTCTGGGCCGGAGCTTGTAACCCGTTGCTGTTTTTTCAGCTCTAAGAATGTTGCTACACGGCCCTTAGCCCAACCACAGGTTGATCAACACTCACCAGGCTAAGAATGACGTGCTAGACGCGGCCCATGGCCCGGAGCCTAAACGAACAACGCCACAGGTAGTTTGACCATGCCTAATATTGTTGGAGTCGAGGTTGCTAAGACCTCTATTCTCTGCTGCACTGTTGACAGTTCGCAGCTCCCCAGCGACCTGGCCAAATTTGCCCGGTCCTACACTCCGGTGACTTTGCTCAGCAACATCAGCGGCCTTCAAACGCTGCTAGAGCTTGGCAGTCACTATGTCATTGAGCCTACCGGTGACTACTCCAAAATCTGGATAGACCTCCTGCAGGCCAATGAGAAAACCGTTCTGCGGGTTAACCCCAGGCGTATGGCCGCGCTGAAAATGCTCTCGGGCATCACCAGCAAAACCGACCGCTATGACGGCGCGTTTCTGGCTCTCTACGGAGCCATCAACTACACCAACCCTGAAGCTTTTTTGAGTGAGTACGCCGAAGATCTTAGAGAGGCCGTTCTAGACCATAGTTTCATTTCACGTATGGCGGGCAACCATCAGCGCCGCCTGTGGCAGCTGCTCGCCCGTGAGTGGCCCGAGGCCTGCCGCACGGCCAACGGTACCAAGCCCCAGCAGAACCGCAAGTTTTTAGCGTCACAGCCTACTGGCCTGTGGCGGTTCATCGCCGGAGAGGACATCGCCCCCCGCTTTCAGGCCGAACGCGAAGCGCAGCTGTCGGAATCTATCGGCTGCGGGCTGTCGGAATTGTCGCGTACCCTAGCCGCCCAGGTCTGCGAGATGGAGCGCCGCCAATACCCCATCGAGCAGCGCATTTCCCAGCTGTTGGAGAAACCTGAATTTGAGCCCTATCACAAGGTCTTTGAGCTGTTTGGCTTTGGCGTCATGACTCGCGCCAGCATCCTGGCCCGCGTCTTCCCCTTCCACCAGTTCCTTGACGTCGACGGTAAGCCCATCCGTCTGGTGGTTCCCTCCACCAAGTCAGATCGACGCCACCGGCGAAACAAATCGCTCAATGCCTTCCGCCTGGCCCTGGGCAATGGCACCCGCCTTTACCAGTCTGGCCAGCTCGAAAAACGTAAGCCCGCCGGGCCGTCTCAGCCCAGGTCAGCGTTATTCCTGCACGTCAAGTCTAAAATCGTCATCCCCTCGGGCAAGGGCTTTATCTGCGGCCCTCACTACCTGAAGCAGCACGCCGACTTCTACCACAGCCTACCGACCAAAATGGCTCACAAGCAGAAGGTCATGAAGACAGTGGGCCGGGTCGTCAAAGACCTCTACCGGGCGCTGCTAGCCGGTCTATAGGCCCACTCAATAATGAGAGCACCACACCGCCCCCGGCTACCCGCCGGGGGCATTTTTTTCGCGCGCGGTAACCCATTCCTTCGCTCGTCGGCCCCCCTGCGATCGTCTTGTGGGTGTAGACGATTCACTTAGGGGGCCAACTCACTACAGAACGGGTTACAGTGGCAAAGAAATTGACCGCTCCTGTTTTTATGACCCTAGCCGTGGGCACCGCCCTGCAAAATGGTACCTACGTAATCGACGCGTGGGTAGCTGATGACGCCGTTGGCCCCCTGTACCTGGCTATGGATGTGTCTCGGGGGCAGTGGGTACAGCTGCGCGTGTTGGGCAGCCGCAATCCAGAACGTTTACCCGATACCTCTGAGCGGCAGACCTTCTACCGTTACCTCGATCAGGTGAGTGGGCTTAAACACGCAGCTCTACCGCAGCACCTGAGTGGGTTTGAAGAAGAGGGTGTCTGCTACCAAACCCTGGCCAACCCGGCCGGTGTGCCGCTCGATCGCCTCATCACCGGCCAGGCTCCCCTACCGCCTCGGGCCAGCCTAGCTATCCTGCGTCAGCTCATCGAGGTACTTGAGGCTCTGCGGCCCCTGGGCTGGGCTGGGTTGCGGCTCACCCCCGATCAGGTCTGGTATGTCTTGGAAGCGCAAACCATTACCTTTACAGGGTTTGACCTAGTTCAATCGACCCTGCCTGACGCTAGCTCAGCAGCGAGTCATTCCATCTCTCTCGCAGAATCGGCCCTGGTACGAGGGCTCAGTTACTTGCTGTACTTTTTGCTGACCGGGCAGCGGGCCGAGGTTACCCAGGCTCCTCTCGCTGTAGAGCTGCGCCGCTGTCACCCGGCCTTGCCGACCAGTCTAAATGCAGCCCTAGAGGCCGGTAGCCCCACCGCTCCCCAATTACCCAGCATTTCTCTGACCGACTGGAAGGCGCTGCTGCCCGCCGATGCTCAGCTGCCTGCCGACCCACCGCCCACTGCCCCACTCCCCGCTCTCCCCCAGGAGGTGCCGGCTCCGACCTCAACTGGGCAAGCAACTGTGGTTGTGTCTGGCCACCCAGCTCCCGTTAGCCAGCTAGCGCCGCAGCCTTGGCACGGCGATCGGCCTCCGGCAAGCACCGCTGGCTTCCCCGCCCGGCAGCGATCTGCCACCGCCACCGCCCTGGTCTTAACTGGACTGGTGGCTACCGCCAGCGGCCTTGGTCTCGGTCTCTATGCCCGGCTGCAGCCAGCCAGCTCTGCCAGCCCAGAGCGGCTCAACCCCAATCAGTCTTTTCCACCCCTACCCGATTGGAATAGCGGCGAACTCTGGCAACCCTGGAACGATGCTCCAGCTCTGCGCGATCGCCCCGACTACGGCAATACACCGCCCCCCGGGTCTGAGCCTGCTCCCGACTTTGCCCCCAATCCGCAGGAACCTGCTGCGCCCCCGCCTGCCGTGCCTCAACCTCAGGCCACTCCCGACCCGGTTGCCGAACCCGAAGAATCCTGGGAAGAACCCTGGCAGGCACCGGTCGAGCCCTGGACTCAGCCGGTGCCTGCCCCAGAGCTACCGGCTAGTCCAGCCCCTCTACCCAGTGCCGAACCGGCTCCAGCACCAGCGCCGCTGGCTCCCCCGCCTCSSCTMKAGGSNNCTSCMYNTNGACKGSTCSGNAMGGMSGGNGYGRCMSCGGCKCNNCWCTNCASCGMGMSNANCCTSGGYMACCYNCSGCCCNCWGNCCCGGNNTCNAGCWAARMGWWCRGNNNGTMASKSAGCCAGAATTTACATGGATATCTGCCCGATGTTAGATGAATAAGAACGTTATAATTCTCTACAGTTAATATTTCCGTTACATGACCCGTTTCCCTGAGGTTTACCATGAGTAGCCCTGTGCTGCACGCGTTTTACGTCGGTCGCGCTCTGGCCGATGCCATCAATGAGCGAGCCGAGCGGTTATTGACCGATGGCCTCAGCCTGGTAGGCAAGTTTGACGCCGAGCAGCGGGAATACTTTCGGCAGTTCACCGAAGATGTGATGGTTCGAGCCCAGCAGGCTGAGGCCGAAGCCGGAGTCACCTACTCCAGCGCTGCTCCGGGTGCTGCGGCGACCGATTTGCAGGCCACCATCGATACATTACGGGCCGAAATTGCTCAGGTACGGGTCGCCCTGCAGCAGTATCGAACTACCCAGGTTTAGAACTACCCCAAGCCCCGTCGGGGATTCAATCGCCCCGAGCCGCTGCCCTGTGCCGAGATAGAGATTTGAGGCCGCTGCTGTCGCCCCGTTTTCCTTGCCTAGGAGCCTGAGTGTCTGCTGTTTCCGATTCGTCTGCGTCGCCCAAGCTACCTTCCCCCCAAGTTGGTGGGGAGGGCAGTTTGGGGCATGGTTTGGAGGTCAATGGTGAGGCTCTAAACCCGCTGCCTCCCGAGCCTGTGGTTGGGGGTGCAGCAGCATCGCCGCTGCCCCTAGCTAGTGCAATTGGCATTGAGTCGTCTCTCGACGAGAAGGGTTTGCCCTTTAGTCAGAAGGCTTACCGCTGGAACCAGGGTCGCTACTCGCGTCAGCGCCGCTTTGTCGATATCTGGGGCTTTGTGCTGCGGCTGCTGTGGGCCCGCTGGCTCTACGGCAAAGCCTGGAGCTATGGCGGCGCTATGACCCCCGATGCTCAGGCGGCCCGGCGACATCAGCTCGCCGTGTGGATTCGCGAAACGCTGCTTGATTTAGGACCGACGTTCATCAAGGTGGGTCAGCTCTTCTCAACCCGTGCCGATATTTTTCCGATCGAGTTTGTAGAGGAGCTGTCTAAGCTACAGGACCGGGTGCCCGCCTTTAGCTATGAGCAGGCCCGCGACATTATTGAGGCTGACCTGGGTAAGCCCATCCACACTCTCTATCGCACCTTCGACCCCATTCCCCTTGCTGCCGCCAGCTTAGGTCAGGTGCACCGCGCCCAGCTGCACACCGGTGAAGAGGTGGTCGTAAAAGTGCAGCGACCGGGGCTGCGATCGCTCTTCACCATCGACCTCTCGATTCTTAAAGGCATTGCCCACTATTTTCAAAACCACCCCAGCTGGGGAAAAGGCCGCGACTGGCTTGGTATTTACGAAGAGTGCTGCCGCATTCTGTGGGAAGAAATTGACTACCTCAACGAAGGGCGCAATGCCGACACGTTTCGCCGCAACTTTCGAGGCGAAGACTGGGTCAACGTGCCCCGGGTCTTTTGGCGACTGACCTCCTCGCGGGTGGTCACACTGGAGTACATGCCGGGCATTAAAATCAGCCACTACGATGCCCTAGAAGCGGCCGGACTCGATCGCAGCCGCCTGGCCCGCCTAGGGGCTCAGGCCTACCTACACCAGCTGCTAAACAACGGCTTTTTCCATGCCGACCCCCACCCCGGCAACATTGCCGTCAGCCTCGACGGGTCGCTCATTTTCTATGACTTTGGCATGATGGGTCAGGTGCAGCCCCTGACCCGCCAGCGGTTGATGAATACATTTATGGGCATAGCCCAGCGTAACGCTGAGCAGGTGATGAATTCGCTGGTGGAGCTGGGAGCGCTGGCTGAGATCGAGGATATGAGCCCGGTGCGCCGCTCTATCCAGTATATTTTGGATAACTTCATGGACAAGCCCTTTGAGGAGCAGTCCATCAATGCCATCAGTGACGACCTGTATGCGGTCGCTTACGATCAGCCCTTTCGCTTTCCGGCCACCTTTACCTTTGTGATGCGGGCTTTTTCTACCCTGGAAGGGGTAGGCAAAGGGCTCGACCCCGAGTTCAACTTTATGGAAGCGGCTAAGCCGTTTGCTGCACAGCTTATGTCTAATGGCAATTCGACCGATGGTGCTAACAGTCTGCTGGGTGAGCTGAGCCGCCAGGCCGCCCAGGTAAGCACCTCTGCCCTGGGCCTCCCCCGGCGTATTGAAGACACCCTTGACAAGCTAGAGCGCGGTGATATTCGTGTGCGGGTGCGCTCCATTGAGACCGATCGCGCTCTGCGTCGAATCAGCGGCGTATCGATGGCCAACAACTACGCCATTTTGCTGGGCGCATTTACCCTCTCGGCTACGGGCCTGCTGCTGTCAGAGTTTATCTGGCTAGCGGTAATACCCGGGGTGCTGGCGGTGGGCACCGGTATTGCGTTTCTGCGATCGGTGTTCAAGATTAACCGGGCCGATCGCCTGCCCTAATGGTTTAGTCCGAGATTGCCATGGTGGACTGCATTTTTTCAGGACTATCCGACCCAGGGCTGCTGCGCACCAGCAACCAGGACGATTACTATATTGACCCCAAGGGGCGTTTTTTTATCGTCGCTGATGGCATGGGGGGCCACGCCGGTGGCCAGGAGGCCAGCCGCCTGGCCACCGCCGCCATCAAGACATTTTTAGACCAACACTGGCATATCGAAACTGCCACAGCTCTGCTGCTGGAGCAGGCCCTAAAGCAGGCCAACAACGCTATTCTTGACGATCAGCGGCGACACCCAGAGCGGGCCGACATGGGCACCACGGTGGTGCTGGTTACCTTTCGCGACAGTGATCCCCAGCCCTGGTGTGCCCACGTGGGCGATTCCCGCCTCTATCGCCTGCGAGGCCATCACCTAGAGCAGCTGACCGAAGACCACACCTGGATTGCTAAGGCCATTCGGGCCGGCGAGGTAACCCCGGCCCAGTCGCGCAGTCATCCCTGGCGGCACGTGCTCTCTCAATGCCTGGGGCGCGATGACCTGAGTGAAATTGATATTCAGCCCATTGAGGTGCAGGGGGGCGATCGCCTGCTGCTGTGCAGCGATGGGCTAACCGAAGAACTGTCGGACCACCTGATTGCCTCACACCTGAAGTCTATTCGCGCCTGCGAGGCAGCGGCCACAGCACTTGTCAACTCCGCCAAGCAGCGGGGGGGGCGCGACAACATTACGGTGGTGGTGGTAAATGTAACGCCATCGTTAAGCAGCGTCGAGGCCAAGGCCAATCTCAGTACCGAAATTTAGGGCGATCGCTCGGTTGTGCCCCTTAATATCCCTCTTTCTAGGGGTAAATCTTTTGAGGTTGACAGATCTGCCCTCAGGCTCAGGCTGCTGCACTTGAAATGGTGCAGGCGGCTAGCGCTGCTGGCCGCCCAAACCGTTGATTTTGCGTAGATGTGTCGATAGGTTAACCCCAGGCCTAGGCAATATCTGCTCAAACGAAGAATATATTAAGAAGTTTGCCCTGAGCATTTTTACTCAGCCTTCATTGCTACAAGTTATAAATTCTCTGCCGGTAGATGACGGTACGGGGATGAATTGTTATATTCGCTCATAACGCCAACAACTGGATCTTTGTCAAATGATCGTTATAATTTGTAAACCATCGCGCATTGATCGCGGTTGGCGTTGTGGTTAAACCCATTCCAGTCAAGAATCCTCATTCATTCAGCTTGGTTTCCCAGCGTGGAAGGCTGGCTGAAGGCTTGGGGTGAAGTGACTCAGGCGCTGAGTCTGGGCTACCGATTTCAACTGGGGTGTTGTTCTCTCTCTCTGGAGTAAATCCATGAACGAACCGATGCAACTCTCTTTGGAGCAACAGTTTAGTCTGCGATCGTTCGAGACTCAGGTTGACAAAATGAGTCGTGAGCAAGCTCAGCAGTTTCTAGTCAAGCTGTACGAGCAGATGATGATGCGAGAAAGTATGTATAAACACTTTCTCAAGCATGAATGGGGCATTGGGCCAAATCCTCAAATTTAGTCTCTAAACCTGTTCACAGTCTCATGAAACAGCATGAAGACGACGACCTCCCTCTCTCGCAGGGTTACCTTAAATCAGGCCGGGGATGTCGGGGCGTCAGCTTCAATGCTCTCAACCAGCGGCTCAGGCATTGAGCCTGGCAACAGCTAAAGCGATACAACTTTAGGCACCTTCTCAGATAGCCCTCACAGCTTAGATAGTCTGTCGAGTCATACTCCAGACAATGCTGGCCAGTATTTGAAAAACTCAGCCCTTTAGGGCACCAGGGCTAAGTGGCCCTGCCCCTCAACTTGACGCCAGACTGTAGGCAAACTCACCTGTGGTCAAGGTTGGTCAGCGCCTTCTCCACAGCAGTGGCCTTTGACCAACGGCACCCAGTCCAAGCTAAACCTCAGCGTTCTTTGCCCCAGTCTGCTGCTGGCTATGGATGAGGAGACTGGTGCGCTTTGGTAGCAGCGTTTCAGGTTGCTCAGCGGGGTTAAAACGCTTCGGTCAAACGCTATGGTTAAGAGGGAGGGACTGCCTCACCGCTAGTGATGGGCTGGGAAGCGACACCCCCTCTCAATCGTCGAGCTCAAGGGTTGAGCTAGGTGGTGGCCTTAAGGAGACCAGCTGTTGACTATTGCAGACTTGACCAGTTTTGTTGCACCTGAACGGGGGAACTATGTTTCAGCGCGCGCTCATCTGTACCGACTTTACCGATGGCATGTACCGGCTGGCGCAGTTTGTGCCGAGTTTGGCCGCTGGAGGGTTTAAGTCGCTGGTGTTTGTACACTGCGTGTCGGTGGAGAGCGGGCCAGGAATTCCGCGGCAGGACTCGGCAAAGCTGGAGCCGGTTCGGCAGCGCCTGCAGGAACTGCTGCGGGAGGCTCCTGTCGGCATTGAGGTCACCGTCGAGGTGCAGCTAGGCCGTGCCAGCGACTGTATTCTGCGTTTAGCCAAGCAGCACCGGGCTGATGTGATCTTTTTGGGTTCCCCAACCCGCACGCTGCTGGAGGAGAAGCTGTTTGGCAGCACCACCGCTGCCTTGGCCGAAAAAACGAGCGTGCCAATGATCATTTTGCGGCCCCAGCTGGTGTCTACCTACACGACGGCTGAGCTAGAGCTGCGCTGTGCCCACCTGTTTCGCTACCTGCTGATACCCTACAACGGTACCGAGGGGGGGAAAAAGATAATTCAGAAAATTCACCATCAGGTCAAGAACAATCCTGAGTCGGTGCTGGAGCGGGTGCGGCTGCTGTGGGTAATTGACGACCACATGCGCCGTGAGCTGAGGGGCGATCGCCCCGTTGAGCAAGCCCAGCAGGAGCTTGACCAGCTGCAGGCGAAGCTGGCGGAGCTCAATCTGGTGGTCAACACCACAGTCGTGGAGGGCAGCCCCTTAGAAGAAATCATGAAAGCCGCCGAAACCCACGACATTAGCGCGATCGCCACCTGCTCTCGCAACATTGACGGTATTCTCCGGTGGTCGTCTCCCAGTCTCACTCGCGAGATTCTGCGGTGCAGCTGGCATCCGGTGTTGTTTTTTCCCAATTAGGAGGGCTTAAAAGTCCGTGGGGCCAGTCAATCGGAGAGACTGGAGCCGGTATCGACATAGATAGACTCTAGCTTTTGCAGCACCTTGGCTTTGAGCTTGGTTTGCAGCTCGTTGCGCAACAGGTCACGGCTGGTAGTAATGGCCCCGGTAGAAGGCCGACTGCGCGCGGTTAACGCCCACTCCTGTAGCAAGCTGCGCTGGGGCTCAGAGACGTTACAGCTCAACACGTGGGCGCAGCGGCGCGGATTTTCGAGGGCAAACAGCAGCAGCTTGTAGGCCCCGGTTTGACCCAGCAAACCGGTTATATCTTGTCCCAGGGAGGTTTTGAGGTCGAGATAGCAGGGCAGCCAGCGGGCTCCATGGGCACTGCTGTAGAGAACGGTGAGCCACAGAATCATGGGGTGGGGGGCCATGGTGCAGATAAACGTGTTGTAGCGAGTGCTCACCAACCGCCGATTGATCTCGGCGTCGGGCATCATGGCCCAAAGGGTTGCTAAAGCGCCATTGCTGGTGGGCAGCGGGTGGGGAAAGACAATTTCAGCAATGGGCTTAGCGGCAGGCCATACGGTCAGCTTGCACACTTGGTCCTCTTTAACCACCTCAGCGGGGGCAGGCTGACGGGTAACGGGAACCCGATTGAGGGTCGTACCAATCCGCTGACTAATGCGAAAACCGTTGACGTAGCGTGACTGGAGCGGCTCCAGGGACTGCAAAAGGTCTTGGGTATTCTGGGGGCGGTCCTCCGGTGGCTTAGCCATGCAGCTCATGACTAGGTCTTCGAGCAGCTTAGGAATTTTTATGTTGCTGGCCACCTCGACCATGCGCTTTGGCGACTGGGTTTGGTGTACCTTATACCAGCCGCCAAAGGTGTGGCTGCTGGCCCGCAGGGGCAGATGGCCGGTGAGCATCTGAAACATCATCACTCCGAGGCTGTAGATGTCAGATCGGCTGTCTAGGTCGCGACCTTCCATTTGCTCGGGGGAGGCGTAGGCCAGAGTACCCATAAAGCAGTTGGTTTGGTCGCTGTCGATCTGCATGAGCTTGGCGATGCCGAAGTCTAAAATCTTGGCCAGCTCCCCCAGGGTGGGGTCCTGCACAATCATGATATTGCTGGGCTTGATATCGCGGTGGATGATGGGCACCGGATCGGGCTGGGTTTTTAGAATAATGCCGTCGTGAGCAGCCTGAAGACCCAGGCAAATTTGCCGAATTAAGCCCAAAAATCGAGGCACGGGCAGGGGCTGAAGGTTGATTAGCTGGCTCAGGCTTTGCCCTTGCAGGTACTCCATAACATAGAAGGGCACCCCTTCGTCGCTAACGCCGTAGTCGGTAACGCGCACCACGTGAATGCTCTTTTGGCCCAGCTGAGCGCAGGTCATCGCCTCCTGCATGAAGCGATCGCGCATTTTTTCGCCGGGCATGGTTTGGGACAGCAGCTTTACAGCTACCTTAACGCTGCCCAACAGCAAATCTTCGGCCAAATACACGCGACCCATCGACCCCTGACCAATGGGTTCTAGCAGTTCGTAGCGGTTTGCTAATTTACAGCCCAGATTTGAGTCAGCCATAAAACGGTACTAGCCAATAGTCGCGGGCGGGTCAGTGGGCGAAACAATATTGATAGACAACTAACGGGCAGAACAGAGTTCGCTCTTGGGATGGACTGGTTAAAGGCTGACGCAGCCAAGTTACCCAACCGCAGCGACGAGCCTCCGCTGACGGTAGGACAAGATCCCTCGCCTCCCCTAAACTCGACCTGTAAGCCAATGGCGACCCATCTACCAACGCTCTGTACACCCCGATCTCTTTCCAGGGTTAGGTTAACTTCTCAGCCCTGGGATAGAGTTAATATGCCCAGCTACAGCCAAAAGACATTGTTTCCAATGTAGTACATTCTATTGCGGGTATTAACCCAGGCGACGATAGTGGCAATCTGGGCTAGAGCCCCAGGGGAGGCGTGCTTTGCAGGTGTAGAGTTGCTTCCATGGCGCTGGTCAGGTAGTGCCCGGTCATAATGCCGCTGGAGAGGTGGTAGCGATCGCTATCGAGGCGGTAGAGGGTCTCAAACCCAGTGCGGCGCTGGCGATCGCCCAGCGCCCAGTACCGCTGAATAATAGAGTCGGGGGCGACCCAGCCCTCCCCCTCGACCCGGCCCAGCAGGCTGTGCTGCAGCACGAAGGTATATTGGCAGTCGCCACTGGTCAGTCGGCCCCGGTACTGAAGCGCCATTTCGTCGGGCTGGGCATCGGGTATGGCCAGCTTCATAATCATGGTGAACCAGTCGTCGCGACTCCAGGCGATCAAGATCTTGCCCTTGACTGGGGTAGGCAGCCGATCGCGCTCCATCCAGCTGCCTTGCAGGGTCCACCGGCCAGGCTCAATTAAAAAGCTATGCACCACACACCGCTCCCCCAGCCATTAACGTCCCCCTGATACTGTTTGGCAGCCTGGCCCACTGTTCATTGGTTCTGTGCTTCTCAAGCATACGCCCTATTGTTCAGACTGAGGCACGGAGCCTGGATAACCCCAGGGCTTAAGGATTCTGCAGGGGATCGCTAAGGCGTCCAAGGACTCTGGGACCACTGGCTCCGGTAACGGTGGGCAGGTTACCAGGGAAGCCCTGGCGCTGCCAGTAGCCCAGCACGGCAAAGGCGATCGCCTCTTTGTAGCTGGCCGACAGCCCCACCTCGTCAGTGGTTTGCACAGGGCACTCCGGCAGCCGGGCCTGGAGACGAGCCATCAACACCGGGTTGTGGCTGCCGCCGCCGCCCACCAGCACGCGATCGGGCAGAGCCGGCAAAAAGGCGCGATATTCACGGGCTACCGAAGCGGCGGTAAACTCCGTTAGCGTCGCTATGATGTCTACGGCACTCAGGCCCTGCCGCTGAGCTGCCTGGTGACACCGCTGAAAAAACTCCCAGCCGAATAGCTCGCGCCCGGTAGATTTTGGCGGTGGCTGCAGGAAGTAGGGGTGCTCAAGCCAGTCGTCGACTAGCGCCAGACAAGGTGTCCCCTGAGCGGCCCAGGCTCCGTCAGCATCGTAGGTGAGCGTGCCTTCAGATAAGGTGTGCATGGCAATGTCGATGAGAGAATTGGCCGGCCCAGTATCCCAGCCCAGCACCTTGGGCGGCTTGCCCTGGCGATCCCATGGGGGCAGGTAGGCGACATTGCCAATACCGCCCAAGTTTTGCACGCAGCGCCGCTCGGTAGGGTGGCTAAGCAGACAGAGGTCTAACACCGGAGCTAGGGGGGCTCCTTCGCCACCGGCCTCAATGTCGGCCTGGCGAAAGTCGCTGACTGTCGGTAGGCCTAGGGTTTGAGCAAGCACAGCACCACGCCCCAGCTGCAGCGTATAACCTAGCTGAATTGGCCCCTGGTGCATCAGGGCCGGACGACCCACTGGGCGGTGAAATACCGTTTGCCCGTGGGAGGCCACCAGTTCAGCGGGGCCAGCCTGGGCCATTAGCGCCTGAGCCGCATCGGCAAAACTGTGGGCCACGGCATCATCTAAACGAGCTAGGTTCTCTAGGCTGACGGCTTCCCCAGAGCAGAGGGCTAAAATCTGCTGCTGCAGCTCGGCGGGGTAAGGCCAGGTCAGCCCGTCGATTAAGGTAAGGGTAAGTTCGTATCCCTCCCCACTCACGTCTACCAAAGCAGCGTCGATGCCGTCGACGGAGGTACCGCTAATTAAACCAATTACTCGCATGGGCTATACCGGTAGACGTTCTAAACCTTTGTTGCTGCCGATCACCACCATGAGCCCGCCCGCCTTCAGCCGGGTAACCGGGCTGGGGTTGATCTCAAACTGGTCGGGGTCATTGTCCTGGCTGATGGCCAGCAGGGTGAGCTCAAAGCGGTTGCGCAGGTCGAGGTCAACAATAGTCTTTTGGTCGAAAGCCTTGGGCACAATCACTTCGGCAATGCAGTGGTTGGGGTCGATTTCAAAGCGATCGAGAATGCCGGGAGTGGTGAGCGATCGCGCCAGTTCGCAACCCATTTCGTGCTCAGGAAAGACTACATGGTCGGCCCCAACGCGATCGAGCAGCTTGCCGTGGATCTCTGACGATGCCTTGGCGACGACATTCTTAACCCCGGCCTCCTTGAGGTTGAGGGTGGTGATAATGCTTTCTTCAACATAGTTACCGATCGCCACAATCACGGTGTCGAAGTCGGTGATGCCCGCCTCGCGCAGAGCCGAGGGCTGGGTGGTGTCGAGCTGCAGGGCGTGGGCGGCAATCTGGTCAGTAAGGGCTTGGCTGACCCGGCGTTCGTCGGTATCGGCGGCCAGCACCTCGTAGCCCAGGTTGTTGAGGGTGCCGCACACCGCCCGCCCAAAGCGGCCCAGGCCAATGACGGCAAACTGGCGATTGGGCGATCGCATCTTGCGCAAAAACGTCAGCGACGACAGATTCACAACCCTTTTTCCCCGCTAAAAATAGTGCTCTCAGTAGTGCTCTGGCCCGAGTCTGAACAATCTTATCACCCGTCGCTGTATCCCCACTGCTAGCTGGGTTCTAGCCCAATCACTATACGGCGAGAAATCTTTTTTGCTAGGCTAACCTAATGGTTTTGGCCCAGAGGGTAAAGAGGGACGTGAATATACAACTTGGTCGCGGCAAAGTAGTCCGCAGAGCATACGGCATTGATGAAATTGCCCTGGTACCAGGGCCAAGAACCCTGGACCCAAGCCTGGCCAACACCCGTTGGCAGATTGGCGGCATTGAGCGCGAGATTCCAATCATTGCCAGCGCCATGGACGGAGTTGTCGATGTAGACATGGCGATTCGCCTGTCGGAACTAGGGGCGCTGGGGGTGCTGAACCTGGAGGGCATTCAAACCCGCTACGATGATCCCAACCCCATTCTCGATCAAATTGCCTCGGTGGGCAAAGACGAGTTTGTGGGGCTGATGCAGTCTCTCTATTCTGAACCGATTAAGCCCGAGCTGATTACTCAGCGCATTCAGGCAATTAAGTCGGGCGGCGGCATTGCTGCGGTGAGCCTAACCCCGGCCGGAGCCGCCCGCTTTGGCGCTACCGTGGCCGAGGCGGGGGCTGACCTGGTGTTTGTACAGGCCACGGTGGTCTCTACGGCCCACCTGTCGCCCGCCGAAATCAGCCCCCTTGATCTGGCCGCCTTCTGCGCCGAAATGCCCATGCCGGTGATCTTGGGCAACTGCGTTACCTACGAGGTCGCCCTCAATTTGATGAAAGCCGGAGCCGCTGCCGTGATGGTTGGCATTGGCCCAGGGGCCGCATGCACCTCGCGGGGGGTGCTGGGTATTGGCATTCCCCAAGCGACAGCGGTGGCTGACTGCGCCGCTGCACGCGACGACTTTTTTGCCGAAACTGGCCGCTATGTGGCGATCGTAGCCGATGGTGGTCTAGTCACCGGCGGCGACATCTGTAAATGTATCGCCTGTGGGGCCGATGGCGTGATGATTGGCTCACCCTTTGCCCGCGCCGCCGAAGCGCCGGGTCGCGGTTTCCATTGGGGGATGGCGACTCCCAGCCCGGTGCTGCCTCGGGGCACCCGCATTAAGGTAGGCACTACCGGCAGCCTAGAGCAAATTTTGCGCGGCCCGGCTCAGCTCGACGACGGCACCCACAACTTTCTAGGGGCGCTGCAAACCAGCATGGGCACCCTGGGAGCCAAAGATCTCAAAGAAATGCAGCAGGTAGAGGTGGTGATTGCCCCTTCGCTGCTGACCGAAGGCAAGGTTTACCAAAAAGCCCAGCAGCTGGGCATGGGTAAATAAGTAGATCTGGCAGAGACTTAATAGTTAAGAGATGGCTTTGGTGAATCTAGATTCACCAAAGCCATTATTCGTATGGTCTCTAGGGTCTCTCCCCAGGTTTTGGCATTGGCAGCTATGGCAGAATTGGTGAAGGAGCTGGAGATCACCCATGGTTGATATGCAGCAGATCGAAGCACTGGGTCGGCAAATCGCCGAGCAGTTCAACCCCGATCGCATCATTCTGTTTGGCTCCTATGCCTACGGCGAACCCACTGCCGACTCCGATGTCGATCTACTAGTAGTTTTGCCCTTTGATGGCTATCCGGCTCGCAAAGCAGCAGAGATCCGTTGTCAGGTTAGACCGGGGTTTGCACTTGATTTGTTGGTGCGAACTCCTGAATACTTGACTCAGCGTTTGGCCATGCAGGACTTTTTTTTAGAAGATATCGTTAACAACGGTAAAGTGCTGTATGACAGCAACATTACAAGAGTGGATTGACAAGGCAGAGGGAGATTTTGGCACAGCTAGCCGAGAATTGCAGGTTAAGCAAATGCCAAATTACGATGCCGTTTGTTTCCACACCCAGCAGTGTGTCGAAAAATATCTCAAAGCAAGGCTGCTGGCCGCTGACATTCCCTTCCCTAAAATCCATGACCTGACGGCTCTGCTAACGCTACTTAATCCTGCAGAGCCTGAGTGGGAGCGTTTTCGCCCAGCCTTAGCACTGCTAACTGACTTCGCTGTTGAAGTTCGTTATCCAGGTTTCGCCGCTGACCAAGAGGTGGCAGAAGAAATGTACGAACTGTGTGCCGAGGTGCGGCAGGCCGTGCGGCAAAGCCTGGGACTGGCATGAGAGAGGCTAAGACGCCGAAAGAGAAACCGGGTTTCTTTTAGGCGATCGCCAGTCAACTCTGGCAGACACCCTAGAAACCCGGTTTCTTGGCCTCGCTACTTTGGGTCGATCTAGGGGCGGTGGGTGGCTAGCACCCCAAACAGGGCGGTGCTAGAGCCGTAGCAGATCTTGAGGCTGGTTTCTAGCACTGAGCAAGAATGGCAGACCGAATGAGACCGCCACCAAAAAAATTGGCTTTGACAAATATTTGTCAAAGCCAATCTCTCAAGGGGTTAGAAAGGAACCGAACGATCGCGATCTACTGGGGCGCTACCAGCTCCGAGTTGGCGCTAGCGCATGACCGCGAATTAGGCTGCCCACGGTTTTGGCGGTGATTTTCATCTGCACCAGGGGGTTGGCGGGCACTACGGTCTTGTAGAGGTAGCTGTCGAAGGTGAGCTTCTGCACATCCATGTCAGAGCACATTTCGACAAAGGCCTCGCGGGTGGCGTCGGAGCGGTAGAACACCGTCTGCAGCAGGTCGAGCACTTTGTAGGTAATGCCGTACTGCTTATCCCAGCGCTGGAGGTAGACCTTGAGGTCGGCTTCGGTAGGAATGCGAGCACCACTATTGGAAAATTCCACAATGGTTTCGGCGCACATGCGGGCCGACTTGGCAGCGAAGTAGATGCCCTCGCCGGAGGATTTGGTGACGGTACCGGCGGCATCGCCTACCAGGGCTACCCGACCGACGACGCGGCGGGGTCTGGGGTGCTCGGGGATGGGGTGGGCTTCGACTTTGATGATTTCGCCGCCCTCTAGGCGCTTGGCGGCGCGGGCGCGAATGCCCGCCTGGAGGCCTTTGATCTTGGCCTGGTTGACGCGCATAGTGCCGGTGCCAACCGCGACGTGGTCATACTTGGGGAACACCCAGGCGTAGAAGTCGGGGGAGACATCGTTGCCCACGTACATCTCAGCCAGGTCTTCGTAGTAGGCCATTTTGTCGTCGGGCAGGCGAATGCGCTCCTGAAAGGCGATCGCATAGTTATAATCCCCGGCCTTGATCGCCTTGGCCACCCGCGAGTTGGCCCCGTCGGCCCCAATCACCAGATCCACCTGGAGCGAGCGGTTGTCGCCCACCAGCCCGTCCTCGCGGTGCTCGGTGTAGTGCAGGGTATAGGCCCCATTCTCGGTGGTGGGAATTTCGAGGGTGTGAACGGTGCCGTTGATCAGCTTGGCTCCGTGCTGGGCGGCGCGATCGCGCAGAAACCCATCCAGCACTTCGCGGCGGCACATGCCGATGTATTCCTCATCCTTGAGGGTGCTGCCAATGTTGACCTCCACATTGGAGGGAGAAATCATCTTCATCTTGCGCACGCGGCGATCGATGATTTCAGGCGGCAGGTCAAACTCGTCAACCATGCACAGGGGAATAGCCCCACCACAGGGCTTAGCGTTATCGAGCTTGCGCTCGAAAAGGTACGTTTCAATACCGGCTTTAACTAATGTCTCGGCTGCCGAGGAGCCTGCCGGACCTGATCCTACTACTGCTACCCGAAGTACCAAGGGTGCCTACTCCACTATTGCAAAAAGCTACGGATGAATCGTATCACGGGATTTTGGGCATTTTGGGCCACCCTCACGGGTTGTAACTTGATTGAAACACTCGTTTACATTGAGTTATCCCCATCGGGCACCGACCTATTCTCTTGCTAGAGAAAATTCTATGGATGTGGTGGGGTGAGGGAGATAGAGGAGAAGGGTTCTCCAAAATTTTGGCGTCCACCTTTGCTGCCACGGCATTCCTCCTACTTGGGCATGGGTAAGCAGACGGACAGCTTACGCGCCGCAGGCTCATAGTCTGAGGAGATGGGCTTATTCGGCCTCTAAATCGACGCCTAACTCGTCGACGAGCCAGTTGATTACCTGCTGGCGTTCGCCGGGAGTGAGGTAGAAGCGGCCCGTCTGGCGGAGGCGATCGTTCATGGCTTCGGTATCGGCCAGGGTGAACAGCCCAGCGGTGGTGCCCAGGGTGCAGAGAACGTCGTCCTGGCCCTGCTGGTCAAGGTTGCCGTAGCGATAGCGGGCAATGTGTTTACCCAGGCGGTTGAAGTCGTAGCTGTCCTGGGAGAGCCGCTGTTTTTTGTCGTCGGGAATGGCTTCCCCCGCCGCGATTTTGGCGTAGTCGGTGTCCAGCATATCGATCCGGACGATCCGGGGTTGAAAATCAGAACTCAAGCTGCCTCCTTTGGCCTTGGCTTAGCCAGCATATCTAGCCAGGGTTGTCTAGCCAGAGGTACCAGGGTAATTGAACGATTGAGGATAGTCCTGGTTCTATTGGATAGTCTTCAGAAATGAGCTAAAACCGCTGCATCAACCCAGTTCAGCAATTTCTATCGCCTGGTAGGCCTCCTCCGAGATCAGATCGGTCTCTGCCTGCACCCGGTCGAGAAATACCTTGCCCTCTAGATGGTCGGCCTCGTGCTGAAAAATGCGGGCCACAAAGCCTTCCCACACCTGGCGCTGGGGTTGCCCGTAGCGATCGCAGTACTCCACCTCAATGACTCGATGGCGGGGCACCCGGCCGCGCACCCCCGGTACGCTGAGGCAGCCTTCCCAGCCCAGCTCTAGCTCATCGCTGGCAGCTACCAATCGGGGATTGATCATCACCACAGGCTCCATCAGGGGGGCGTGGGGATAGCGCAGGTTAGGGCGCGAAGCCACCACCAGAACCCGCAGCGAGTGGCCCAGCTGGGGGGCGGCAATGCCGACGCCGTTGGCCGCTTGCATGGTCTGCAGCAGACAATCGATGAGCTGCTGCAGTGGGTCAGCCCATGACTCCACGGGTTGAGCTACCTGGCGCAGCACCGGATGCCCCAGGGTTAACACCTGGGTCGCAGGCCCTGAGGGCTGGGGCTGGGGCGGTTGGGAGGGGTCTGGCATGGTCTCGGCCCTCGCAGAGTAAGGAGAATGAGTTGGGGGCAGTTATAAATACTGTAGTCATTGTATACATGCGCCCCGCGGGCTGGAGACCTGTGCTTCAATAGACCAGCAGGATGCCTCTGGCGTCTGACTCAATTGGAGCACAACGGGATCCGATTTTTGTCAAAACGCTATATGTGGAATCAGGGACATTTTTTAGCCATATATCTAGTACCCTAAAGATCCCCGATGCCGCCACGGCTGGGCTGCTCCAGTTTGAGGTCAGGTTTCGGGAGAGCGGCTACACCTCTTGGAAAACCCAATTCTGGTGCCCAGTTCTGGTGTCAGAATGCTAACGGGCTGGAGGTGGTGGCCCGATTGACTAACCCTGCGATATGTCTGCCCTTGGGCAGCGGTTCTTTAAGAGGTAAACCGTGGATCAGGCCCTAAATCGGTTGTGGGAAGAGGTGCTGAGCCAGCTTCAGGTGGAGCTGAGCCGCCCCACCTTTGAAACCTGGATCAAGCCCGCCCAGGCTCAAACGCTGAGCGATCGCGCCCTGGTGATTTCAACCCCCAACCCCTTTGCCCGCAACTGGGTGCAAAAGCACTACGCGGGCACCATTACCCAAGTGGTCAACAATATTTTGGGCAAGGCCATTGAGCTTCAGGTCACCGTGGTGCCCGAGGGGGAGAATGCCTCCGCTGCCCTGCTGCCCATGGCCGAAGTCAACTGGCCCACCCAGTCGCCATCCCTGCCAACGCGGCCCGCACCGCCCGCTCGCCAGGCTGCGGTAGTTGAGCCGGCCCCCGCCCAGGAAAACTACAACGACCTCAACCCCAAAGCGGTGTTTTCGCGGTTTGTGGTGGGGGCCAACAACCGGATGGCCCACGCGGCGGCCCTGGCCGTGGCCGAAGCGCCGGGGCGCGAGTTTAACCCGCTGTTTTTGTGCGGCGGGGTGGGCTTGGGCAAAACCCACCTGATGCAGTCGATTGGCCACTACCGCCAGGAAATTGCCCCCCAGGCGCGGGTGGCCTACGTGTCTACCGAGCAGTTCACCAATGACTTGATTACCGCCATTCGCCGCGACAGTATGCAGCACTTTCGCTCCCACTACCGGGATGTGGATATTCTGCTGGTGGATGACATTCAGTTTATTGAGGGCAAGGAGTACACCCAGGAGGAGTTTTTCCACACCTTCAATACGCTGCACGAAGCGGGCAAGCAGATTGTGCTGGCCTCCGATCGCCCCCCCAACCAAATTTTGCGCCTGCAGGACCGACTGATCTCGCGTTTCTCGATGGGGCTAATTGCCGATATTCAGGCCCCCGACTACGAAACTCGCATCGCCATTCTGCAAAAGAAGGCAGAGTACGAGCAGGTGCAGATTCCCCGCGAGGCGATCGAGTACATTGCCGCCAGCTACACCTCCAACATTCGCGAGCTGGAGGGAGCGCTGATTCGCGCGATCGCCTACACCTCGATTTCGGGCCTGCCCATGACTGTGGAGAATCTGATGGCGGTGCTCAACCCGCCCGCCGATAAGATCGAGGCGTCTCCTGGGGCCGTGGTGGCCGCCGTCGCCGAGCATTTTGGCGTCTCGGTAGACGACCTCAAAGGCTCGTCTCGGCGACGCGAGATCAGCCAGGCCCGCCAGGTGGGCATGTACCTGATGCGGCGACACACCGACCTCAGCCTGCCCAAAATTGGTGATGCCTTTGGCGGTAAAGACCACACCACCGTGCTCTACAGCTACACCAAAATTGAAAAGCTGCTCAAGCGCGATTTAGATCTGGCCCAGACCATTCGACAACTGGGCGATCGCATTACCATGGCCGAGCGTGGGGGCTAGGTGAGCCAGCGGGAGGGAGTGAAGCGGCCTTGTCAGAAAAGGGTGGCCCTAGAATAGGGAAAACCCGATTTTCCGTTGCCGTCATGGTCGCTGAACCACTCGAAAATGCCGTTCAGGTTGAAAGCCGTACCCAGTGGCGCGACTGGCTGGCGGCAAACCACACCCGCAGCAAGGGAATCTGGCTGATTACCTATAAAAAACAGCCCGGCCAACCCTACGTCTCGTACAACGATGTGGTCGAGGAGGCGCTGTGCTTTGGCTGGATTGACAGCAAGCCCAACAGGCTCGACGACGAGCGCACCATGCTGTGGATGGCCCCGCGCCAGCCGGGTACCGGCTGGTCGGCGCTGAATAAACAGCGCATTGAGGCCTTGACGGCGGCGGGGCTGATGATGCCCCCTGGGCTAGCTAAACTTGAGGCGGCAAAGCAAGACGGCTCGTGGGAAAAGCTCGATGCGATCGAGCGGCTGGAGATACCAGCGGATCTGGCGGCGGCGCTGGCGGCTAACGCCACAGCCAAGGCCAATTTTGAGGCGTTTCCTCGATCGGCTAAGCGCGGCATTTTGGAGTGGATTGCCAGCGCTAAGCGGGCCGAAACCCGCGATCGCCGCATTGCCGAAACCGTTCACTTAGCCGCGCAAAACATTCGCGCCAACAGCTGGCCCAAGCGCAGCTAGCGCGGTCAGGCCAAGCCCCTCTCACCCTTTGGATAGAGCCAGCGCTGAAGCGTTTCGCTGGCCGCCGCCAGCGGCAGAGGGCGAGAGAATAGGTAGCCCTGGGCGGCTTCGCAGCCGAGCTGCAGCAGCTGCGATCGCTGCTCTTCTGTCTCCACCCCTTCAGCGATGCAGTCCATCTCCAGGTTGTGGGCCAGGTCGACAATGGCCTGCACAATGCCCTGACGGCGGGGCTGCATTTGGTGGATAAAAGAGCGATCGATCTTGAGGGTTTGGACGGCAAACTGGCTGAGGTAGCGCAGCGACGAGTAGCCGGTGCCAAAATCGTCAATGCTGAGCTGCATGCCTCGGGCGGTAATTTCGGCCAGGGTTTGGGCAATGCTGCCCGACTGCTCCAGCAAAACGCGCTCGGTAATTTCTAGCTTGAGGCGATCGCCTCGCACGCCGGTTTCAGCCAAAATTTGATCGAGGGTGGCGATGAAGTTGGCGTCGCGAAACTGCTGCCCCGACACATTGACGCTGATGCGAAAATGCGGGTCTAGGGAGTAGTCGTTTTCCCACTGCTTAATGGTTTCGCACACCTGGCGCAAAACTTGGATCCCAACCGCTTTGATCAGCCCCGTGTCTTCGGCCAGGTCGATGAAATCGCCCGGCATAATCAGCCCCCGACTGGGGTGTTGCCAGCGCACCAGGGCCTCAAACCCCAGCAGCGCCTGGGCGGATAGCGAAATAATGGGCTGGTAATAGGTGATAAAGTCCTGCTGCCGAATCGCTAGGCGCAGATCGTTTTCCAGGTTGAGCAGCGCGATCGCTTCTTGATACATTTCGAGGCCAAAAATTTCGTAGCGGTTGCGGCCCAAAGCCTTAGCCCGGTGCAGCGCAATATCGACATCGCGAAAAATTTCGTTGCTGGTTCTGTAGGCGTTGTTGCCCATCAAAATGCCAATGCTAGCCGAGGTGAAAATGATTTTGCCGTCTACTTCGATTGGGCTTTCAAGCACGGTTTTAATCCGTTCTGCCACCTGAATCGCTTCTTTTAAATCGGTAATTCGGTCTAGAAAAATTACAAATTCATCGCCGCCCCAGCGCGACACCATATCGACATCGCGAACACAGCTCTTGAGCAAGCTGCTTACGGCGATCAGCAATTTGTCGCCGGTTAGGTGCCCCAGGCTGTCGTTGACCGCCTTAAAGCGATCGAGGTCGATCATCAGCAGGCCAAAGCAGGTCTGGCTGTAGCGGTGGCACTGCATAATTTCTAGCTCCAGGCGCTTGGCCAGCCAGTCACGGTTGGGCAGGTGGGTGAGCGCGTCGTGGAGCGAATCGTAGCGCAGCTGCTTCTCAATTTTGACCCGGCGGGTAACATCTCTGGAACTGGTGACCGTGCTTGTGATCTGCCCAGTTTCGTCGAGTACTGGCTTAGTCAGGGTCTCAAGCCAGAGATAGCGCCCCGACTGGCGACGAAATCGGTAGCAGAGGGGCATTACCTGAGCAGATTCTAGGGGCGCTTGGAAGTAGATTTGCACGTATTGCATATCGTCGGGGTGGCAAAAGTCGGCGAGCGATTTGCCGACGAGCGCTTCGGGGGCGTAGCCTAGCAGGGTTTGAGCCGACGGGCTGACGTAGAGAAACTGCCCGGCCGGGTCGTGCAGACAGACTAAGTCGCCCATGTGGTCGGCAATCAGCCGGTAGCGCAGTTCGCTATTGCGCAGGTCTTGTTCGACCTGTCGCCGCACCTGAATTTCTGCCTGCAGCGATTGGTTGGTGGTACCCAGTTCGTGGGTGCGCTGCTGCACCTGGTTTTCTAGCTCCTGGTTAAACTGCTGTAGCTGCAGCTGGGCCTGCCTGAGGCTCAGCTGGGTGCTGACCCTGGCCATCACCTCAACGGTCTTAAAGGGTTTGGTTACGTAGTCAACACCGCCCACGGTAAACGCTTTGACCTTGTCTAGGGCCTCGTCTAGGGCGCTGAGAAAAATGACCGGAATCGCTTCGGTGGCTGGGTCTGCCTTGAGGGTTTGACAGACGGTGTAGCCGTCCATATCGGGCAGCATAATATCGAGCAAAATCAGGTCGATGGGGGTAGATCGGGCCACCGTTAACGCCATGGTGCCGGTGAGCACACCCCGCGTTTCGTACCCCTGGGCAGATAGCTCCCGCGTCAGCAGATGCAGGTTGTCGGGGATGTCATCGACAATTAGAATAACGGGCTTAAGGCTGCAGGTGGTGCTCATCGTCCCCGAGGGTGAGGGTCATAAGTTTGTCAAACTGGAAGCTGTGGATCCAGCGGTGCAGGGTTTGACGAACGGCCGCTTGAGCGGGTGGCAGGGCCTCTATCAGCCGCAGTAGAGTTTGCTGGTCGGCCTGGGTAGCGGCCTGGTAGACGCGATCGCGCCAGGCCGCAGGCATCTCATTTAGACTACCCTTTGGCAGGTCAACAGCCCCAGGTGCGTCCACTACCACATCGGTCTCGAGCCGGGCATAGGTAAACTCCACCCCTAGGTGCTGCCCCAGCTTATCGACAATCACCTCTGGCTGAAAGGGCTTGCGAATGAAGTCGTCGCAGCCCGCCGAGAGCACCAGCGATTTTTCTTCATCAAAAACGCTGGCGGTGAGCGCAATAATGGCGGTGGCCTGACCCTGCATCTGCGCTTTAATCTGGCGAGTGGCTTCATAGCCATCCATCACCGGCATGCGCATATCCATCCAGATCAGGTGGGGCTGCCAGGTTTGCCACTGGGCGATCGCCTCTTGGCCGTTGCAGGCTTCGCGCACCTCAAACCCAAAATCGACTAGAAACTGCCGCAGCAACCGGCGATTGCTGAACTGGTCATCGACCACCAGCAGTCGGTAGAGCGGCTGGTGAGGGGCCAGCCCCGTGGCCTGACGCACCAGGGGGAGCGAGGGCAGCTGATCGGCGGTAGCCCGCTGCACCGGCACCATCACGCTAAACTGTGACCCCTGCCCGGGCTGGCTATGCACCTCGATCGTGCCCCCCATCAGCTGCACAAACTGATCGCTAATTCGCAGCCCCAGGCCGGTGCCCTCCTGACTAACCCGCCCGGTTTTAGTTTGAGAAAAAGCCTGAAACAACAGCCCTAGCTCCTCAGGGGCAATGCCAGGGCCAGAGTCAATCACTTCAAACCGCAGTCTGTAAGTTTGCGGATCGGGGGCAGTTGCCTGTAAAATTCGCAGGGTGACATGGCCCGCTTCGGTAAATTTGATTGCGTTGTTGAGCAGGTTCATGAGCACCTGGCGCAGCTTGCGCTCATCGGTTTGAATAAACTGCGGCAGGTCAGCCCCGCGCTCGATGGTGAAGTGAATCGCCTTGGTCTTGGCCCGCAGCGAAAAAATGCTCTCCAGGTTGGCAATCAAATCCGGCAGGCTAAAGGCCGTAGTGTTGAGGGTGAGGCGACCCGCTTCAATTTTGGCCAGGTCGAGCACATCGTTAATCAGCTCTAGCAGGTGTTCGCCGCTCGATTTAATCAGGTCTAGCTCGGCATAGTGCGGGGCTAAATCGGGCTGGCGGCGCAGCAGGTTAGTAAAGCCCAGCACGGCGTTGAGGGGCGTGCGCAGCTCGTGGCTCATGTTGGCCAAAAATTCGCTTTTGGCCTGGTTAGCCACTTCGGCTGTCTGCTTGGCCTGCTGCAGTTCCTGAAATTTTTGGGTCAGGGTGGTGGCCATCTGCTGAAAGTTTTGCACCAGCGATCGCAGCTCCAGTACCGGGCTGCTGGGCCAGTGAACCACCCGCCGCTCCTGTACCTGGGTTGGCAGGTTGGTGGTCACCTGGGCCAGCTCAACGATCGGATCGACAAACCGCCGGCTGAGCCAGGTGGCAATGGCCAGCGCCATCCCCGTCACCCCCATCAAAATCAGCAGGCTTTTGGTGTGCTCCTGCTGCACGCGATAGACCTGAGGCTGGGCCGCTGACGCGATGATCAACGTCCAGTCGGCGATCGCCGGCAGGGGTGTCTCTTGCACAAACAGGGAATTTCGCCAGCGCACAGCGTAGAGGTTACTGCCCAAGCGAGGCAACCACTGATAGGTGTCATCACTGAGGTGAATAACGTCGCCGGTTTGGCGGAGGTCAAACAGAGTGCCCCAGGGTTCTTCTAAATCGGTGCTGATCAGTACCCGATGATTGCGATCGACTAATGTCACCCGAAAATTGAGCGCGGTGGCGGTTTCGGCCATCATCGTCTGCAGGCTGGTCAGGTCGATTTCACCCCAAACTCGGCCTTCAACCCGTCCCTGGTTGAGAACCGACTGGCTCAGCAAAACGGTATTCTCCTGACGGGCATCGGCTCCCAGGCGATCGGCGGAGAAGACTGGCTCGGAAGCGGGGGCGCTGTAGCTGGCAAAGGGAATGCGGAGCACGTGGCTAGTGCCGTGATCGCTATCGGCCTGGGCCACAATTTGATTGGCACCGTTGGTCACAACCAGATGCTGAAAATCTGAGATCAGCGCTTGAATAGTCTCAGCCTGGGCCTGGACGGCCTGAGCCGGTAAAGACGTAGCCACCGCCTCAGCGGCAATCTGAGCCAGGGTTGTCGTGGCATTGGTATGGCGGTCATACCAGCTGTCAATGCGAGCCGCCAGGGGTTGAGAGAAGAGGTTGAGGTGAATCTGTTCTTCACTCACAATGTTGGCCACAATCCGATGGCTGTTGATCGCCATTAACAGCAGGGTAGGAAAGAAAGCGGCGGCCACCAGCAGGTTAAACAGCGTCTGCTGGAGCGATAGAGCGCTAGTCGACTGAGGTCGCCCCAGCCATCGGTATAGGGGGGTATAGGCCAGCAGCAGGCTGGCGACTAAGGCATTAAAAATGCCGTTGACCGCCTGCTTGAGCGCAATAATTTGGGTTTGGTTGGGGTCTAACCCCAACACCTGGTTGTAGAACAACCACACCAGCGGTATGCCCAGCACCACCCAGAACAGGGCACAGAGCAGCACCAGGTTGTGCTGGTGGCGGCGCAGGGCCAAACCCGCCACCACCAAAAACTCCGCCGCGAAAGTGACAATGGCGTAGGGGTGATTCCATAAAAAATAGGTGCAGCTGGCGGCAGTCAGGGCGGCGATCGCACCCCAGCGCATTCCGTAGAAGCTAAGCACCAGCCAAACCGCAATGGTGCCAAACAAAAAGTCGATGTGAAAGAAAAACGACCAGCGAAAGTAGTTGCCCAGCACGCCTAAAAGCAGCAAAATCCCTAAGCCGAGGCTACTCTGTCTCTGTTTTAAGGCTTTTTGCGGCAGCGACAATTTTCCCAATGCTTCCCCCATCGACCCTGACTGCTGCATGCGCTATCCCCACTGACAACGGCTTGAACTCAAATCGGTCTGGGTCGTTATCAGTGTCTCAAACCGTTTGAATTGATGGTAGCGGCTGCCTCTAAACCAACCCGGCACAGCCACTCCCTGACTTTAAGGTGCCCATAGGGTCGTAAAACCCACTTTGATTAAAGAAGTTAACCTACAGAGCTGTTTGAAACATTGGTGAACCAGTCTAGTATTACTCCTGATACTAGGCTCAGAGATTGACTTTGGCGGTTGATAAAACCCCTGATTGTCTTCTCGTAACCCTTGACTGGCAAACGCTTTGGCTTCTTCAGAAAAGGGTAAGTCGATGCCGCCATCGCCGTCTCGACCGCTGGTTGCACCCAGAGGGCCTGCCCACTAGCTGCAAAAGTTTGTTGACAAATCGAAACAGATGACACAGGACAGTGTCTAAGTTCGTTTTAGACTGTGGCCATTGGTCCAGTTTTTGGCCTATTTTTTCCGCCGCAGGTTTAGAAAACCTGTTATTGACTGTAACCTGAGGATGTTTAAACCCCTTATTGACGCCAATAGTTCTGTTTTTGTAGCTATAAGAGGATCGCTCTATGACGTTATTTGCTAGCGACAACGTTCTGGTTCCCATCGACTTCTCTGAAGAGGCCGATCGCGCCCTGAACAAAGCCCTCGCCTCTTTTGGAGACGCGACTACTAATATTCACGTCATCCACGTGCTCTCGTCGCTGGAGCCAACTCAACCGGGTATGGTTTGGCAAACGGTGGATGACCAAACTCGCATTGACCACATTAAAGCTCTATTTCACGAAAAATTTGCTGGTCAAGCTTATGAGCGCATCAAGTTTACGGTGAAGATTGGCAACCCCAGCTCTGAAATTATTGACTATGCCGAGGCCAATGCCATTGATCTAATCGTCATTTCTTCACGGGGCCGAACGGGGCTATCCAGATTTTTTCTGGGGTCTGTAGCTGAGCGGGTGGTGCGATTTGCTCGCTGCCCAGTCTTGGTTCTGCGCCATTAATACACCCTGGCGACACACCTTCAGACGATAGCTCCATTGGCCTGGGATGGAACTATCGTGTTTTTGCATGGTTGCTATCGAGGCTGTCTTTTGTTACCTAAGCGGGGGCACTTTAGGATTGGGGCAGCTAAAAAAATAGCAGCCCTAGTACTGGAGGTAAGTATGCTGTGGCTTTCTATAGGTCAAACCTCAGAAGCGCTGGACCCGATCGCGGTTAACAGTCGTCCCTGGGCAACGCTGGAAAAGTTTTGGCGGTTTTGCAAACTGTACGGTGACTATCAGGCTACACCGCCTCGTTTGCGGCGTCAGTTCATTATTAATTTGGAGCAGGCTCGTAAAAATGATCAGGTTTGCGGTGAGGTAGAACCCTGCGCTGAACTACCTCAATAACCATCAAGCCATCGTGCTCAATACTGCGTTAGGCCCAGGAGCTTAGGACATGAGTTAATAGCCAAAAAGCACAGTATTAAAACGCTACAGGCGCGCAAGTTTTTTACGGCGATCGCGCGTGAGTTGTGAAATACGTAGGGCAAGCGTTTCGCCTGCACGGGCAGCTTACCCGTTCTCCCCTTTGCGAATCAACTCGGATTGGGATGGAACTGCTGGCATTTACCCCTAGTTAAGACTCGTCAGAAGAGCTAACCGCAACCGGGCTGTAGGTTTGCATCTCGCCAGTGCTCAGCCGCTGCCAGTAGTCTTTTAAGTCGCCAGCAATTTCGTTGGAGAGAATGTAGCAGCCGATCAGGTTGGGAAAGGCCATACCCAGCAGCATCAGGTCGCTGAAGTCGATGATTATCCCCAGGCTGGTAAGGGTGCCCAGGAAAGTGCAAACCACGTAAATGACCTTGAACACAATGGTGGTGCGCTCGCCAAACAGGTAGGCCCAGGCCTGAATGCCGTAGTAGCTCCAGGAAATAATGGTGGAGAAGGCAAACAGGCAGACCGCAACACTGAGCACGATGGGGAACCAGCCAATTACCGATTCGAAGGCGCTGGCCGTCATGGCGACACCGCTAAGTTCTTCGCCAGTGTTTTGGTAAACGCCGGTCAGCACGATCGCGATCGCCGTCATATTACAGATCACGATGGTGTCGATGAAGGGCTCCAGCAGGGCCACAATGCCCTCGCGAATGTGCTCGTCGGTGCGGGCGGCTGCGTGGGCGATGGGGGCCGACCCCACCCCCGCCTCGTTGGAGAACGAGCTGCGGCGAATACCCTGCACCATCACCCCGACAATGCCGCCCACTGCGGCGGTGGGGGCAAAGGCCTCGCTGAAAATGGTGCCAATGGCGGCGGGCACCTGGCCAATGTTGGCCACAATCACAAAAATGCAGGCGATCGCGTAGATTGCCGCCATCGCAGGCACCAGCTTCTCGGCCACCGCGCCAATGCGGCGAATGCCGCCGATGATGACGAAGGCCGCCAGAGAGGCCAAGATCAGGCCAAACACCCAGGCGGGCAGGCCTGGAATTAGGCTAGAGATGGCGGCGTAGGCCTGGTTCGACTGAAACATGTTCGCGCCGCCCAGGCTGCCCCCCAGGCAGAGAATGCAGAACAGCACCGCCAAGCCCTGCCCTAGGGGCCGCATACCCTTGGGGGCTAGCCCTCGCGTCATGTAGTACATGGGGCCGCCGAGCACAGTGCCGTCGTTTTCGACACGGCGATACTTCACCGCCAGTGAGCACTCCACAAACTTGGTCACCATACCGCAGAACCCGGCCAGGGTAAGCCACACCATCGCCCCAGGGCCGCCGAGCTGAATGGCGATCGCCACCCCGGCAATATTCCCCAGCCCCACCGTGCCCGAAACCGCCGTAGCCAGGGCCTGAAAGTGCGACACCTCGCCCTCGTCGTGGGGGTCGTCGTACCGGCCTCGCACCACCTCAATGGCGTGCTTAAAGCCCCGCAGGTTGATAAATCCCATGCGAACGGTAAAAAACAGCGCCGCCACAAACAGCCACAGCACAATAAACGGAAATCCGTTCTCGCCGCCGACAGGGAAGAACAGCAGCAGCGCCATGACATCGACAATCGGCGCAAAGATGGCGTCTACCCCCGTAGCCGTCCCCTCCTGGGCCAGGGCCGGAGGAACGATGATCAGCAGCAGCACCGCCGCGAGCCCCAGCATTCCCCAGGGGCGGCGATGGTTGGGGGATTGCCTGGTACGGTTAGGCGGGGTCGCCACAGCGGGCTGAGCGGAGGGCAGTCTCTTGGTAGGGCTCATAGAGGTCTGGTGGTAGGGGAATGTAATGCTGCGTTTTATACCCCAAAAGGAGGGCGATCGCCGGGAATCTGTACATAAAACTTTTACTTATACCAGGTACAGATAGCAATTTTTGGCGGGGCCTACTGTTACTTCAGTCACTCTCTGCCTCCCCCAGTAGGGGCAACCGAACCTCGCAGTACAGAAATCGCCGCTTGTGAATTTCGCCGTCTGGGTCAAGAATTGCCCTTAGAGTAACCACTAGCTGAACCACTACCGAACCGCCATGACGACGATTCTGGAACAGGGCAATATCTCGATCCATACCGAGAATATTTTTCCGATTATCAAAAAGGCGCTCTACTCCGAGCACGAAATCTTTCTGCGCGAGCTGGTCTCCAATGCCGTAGACGCCATCAAAAAGCTCTCCATGGTGGCGCGATCGGGCGAATACTCGGGCGACATCAGCAGCCCCGAAATCGAAATCAAATTCGACAAAGACAAAAAAACCCTCAGCATCGCTGACACCGGCATCGGCATGACCGCCGATGAGATCAAAAAGTACATCAACCAGGTGGCTTTCTCCAGCGCCGAAGAGTTTATTACTAAGTACAAAGACAGTGCCGCCGAAGACCCGATCATCGGCCACTTTGGCCTGGGCTTTTACTCTTCGTTTATGGTGGCCTCCACCGTCGAGATCGACACCCTCTCTTACAAAGAGGGGGCCGAAGCGGTGCACTGGAGCTGCGACGGCTCGACCCAGTTTGAGCTGAGTGCCTCGGAGCGCAGCACCGTCGGCACCACCATCATCCTGCACCTGATGGAGGGCGAAGAAGAATATCTAGAGCCCGCCCGCATTCGGCAGTTGATTAAAACCTACTGCGACTTCATGCCGGTGCCGATCAAAATTGACGGCGAGGTGGCCAACAAGCACGAAGCCCCCTGGAAGCAGTCGCCCAGCAGCCTTACCGACGACGATTATCTAGAGTTCTACCGCTACCTCTATCCCTTCCAGGAGGACCCGCTGCTGTGGATTCATCTCAACACTGACTACCCCTTTGTGGTCAACGGCATTCTCTACTTCCCCAAGCTCAAGCCCGATATCGACATCACCAAGAGCAGCATTAAGCTCTACTGCAACCAGGTGTTCGTCACCGACAACTGCGAAGAGGTTGTACCCCGCTTCCTGCTGCCCCTGCGTGGCGTCATCGACAGCACCGACATTCCGCTCAACGTGAGCCGGAGCTTCTTGCAGGGCGATCGCACCGTGCGCCGCATCGCCGACTACATCGCCAAAAAAGTGGGCGACAGCCTCAAGGCCCTGTACCGCGACGACCCCGCCAAGTACATTGCTAGCTGGCAAGACCTGGGCAACTTCGTCAAGTTTGGCTCCCTCAACGACGACAAGTTCAAAGAGCAGGTCAAAGACATTCTCATCTTCCGCACCACCGCCAAACTGGGCGATGTTGAGGAAGCCCCCAAAGTCGAAGTGCAAACCGACGAGGGCGACGCCTGGGCCGAAGTCTCTGAGGCCGCCAAGCCCGCCACCGACGCCAAGGGCAACTTCTACACCACTCTGCAAGAGTACCTGGAGCGCAACAAAGACAAACACGAAAATCGCGTCTTTTACGCCACCGACGAAGTCTCCCAGGCTACTTACATTGAGCTATTCAAGAGCCAGGGCCTGGAGCTGCTGTTCATGGATTCGTTCATCGACACCCACTTTATTCCTACCCTGGAGCGGGAGTATTCGGATGTCAAATTCACCCGCGTTGATGCCGATCTAGACGATACCCTGCTCGACAAAGAGCAGCAGAGCGAAATTGTTGACCCCACTACCAACAAAACCCGCGACGATCAGATCAAGGAGATGTTCGAGAAGGCAATCAACCGCCCCCGCGTGAATGTCAAACCCCAGGCGCTCAAGGGCGAGGGCGCACCTCCGGCCATGGTGCTGCTGCCCGAAGAGGCCCGCCGCATGCAGGAAACCATGGCGATGATTCAGCAGCAGGAGATGCAGTTCCCCGACGACCACGTGCTGATGGTGAACACCGCCCACCCACTGATTCAAAACCTGCTGAGCCTGAGCCAGAGCACGATTATTGGGGCCGACGGCGGCAGCTCCCCGGCAGGCGATATGGCGACGATGATCTGCAACCAGGTCTACGACACGGCGCTAATGGCCCAGAAAGGGTTTGATGCCAATGGCATGAAGGCCTACGTGGAGCGATCGAACACGCTGCTGACCAAGCTGACTGAGCGATAAAAAACTCCTTCTGTAGCCAGACCTCCGGGTTCTTAAAGAACCCGGAGGTCTTTTTGTTTTTACAGGCCAAACCTGTCTATTCTCACTCTTGCTCGAACAGGGTCATGCGTTTGGTCAGTATTCGCATGACTTCGTTGGGGTTGACGGTGGGCAATGGCCGCGACCATTCTTCGGGGCGGGCGTAGCCTAGGCGATAGAGGGTGATCACACAGCCGTTGACGACTGGGGGTGAGCCGATCGCCAGTAGCCGCAATATGTCGGGAGATGGCTGATCTCTCAAGTCGATCAAGGGTTGCTGCGGTTCAGGGTCGGGCAGAAATGTCGCTTGAGCTAGGGTGATCAGGCGATCGCTTTGTCTTGTCTCTGGCATCATGGGTTTTAGCTCCATAGTGAGTCGCCCAGTCCCGAAGTTTTCCAGGCCCAAGGACTGGGCTTTGCATTTTTGTGGATGACTGTACAAAATATTGCCATCCAGTGGTTATAATCATCGCACAGGAATACCCATCAAGCAAACATAGTCTTACCGCAGAGGTGATACTTTCATGGGATGGGTATAGTCAACACCATTGCCGAATTTGTCACTGCTCAGGGCTGTAAGAATGCCTATGAGTTCTGGAAGACTACTGGGCTGTCTCAAGCGACCGCTTATAGGCTCTACAACAACCCAGACGCATTTCCGTCTAAAGAAACCCAGGATGCAATCTGTAAAACGTTTAACGCACAGCCTGGGGATTTTTTGCGCTATGTTTCAGATTGTGATGAGGACGATTAATATTGGAAGCCATAGATTGGATGATTACCTCATCTACGGTGTTCGCCAAGCATAACCAATCCATTCAAGGATTACCAATTTGTAAAGATCTGTGGGCAAGTCAAATCACTTTTTTGTAGTTAAAATGGCCGATCTGGGTTTTGCCTATCCCACAAGTGACTTCGCTAAATATATGCATTTTCAATTTTTTGGGAGTCGGCTGAGGCAGTACCGCACTGACTCAAAAGGACGTGGTAAAAGACGATTGAAAAAGCATTCCAGAGTGGTGCTGATTGCCTTATCAGTTATGACTGGGATAATACTCGTTACTGTACTACAACCGATTCTATGGCCTAGTGGGTTTGGACTAAGCCAAAAGACGTTTTGGGATTGGCTTGAGTTGCTAATAATCCCTTTGTCATTGGTAATTTTTAGTTTTTTCTTGCAAAATCGCCAGAAAAATCAAGAAGATAAACAGCGAGAATTGCTGCGAGAACGTGAAAGGACTCAGCAACAGGAACAAAATAGACGTGATGAAGAAAAAGCTAAAGAGGAAGTTATTCAAATTTACTTTGACCGAATTTCCACTCTCTTGATCAATGGTGAATTGCTATCGATTGCTAGTCGAGAAAGGCATGAAGTTACTGAAGAGCAACTCAATCAACTTAATGCAGCTAAGGCTGTCATCAGGGCGCGAACACTTTCTGTCTTGCGACGATTTTCAGATGATGGAGAACGGAAAAGTAGTGTAGTTCGTTTTTTGATTGAGACAGAAGTGATTAGCAAAATAGGTGTCCGTCTTAGCCATGCCGACTTGGGCGAAGCAAATCTTATGTTCGCTGACCTCAGTGGAACAGTCTTAAATGGAGCAAATATGAGCAAGGCAGATTTAACTGGAGCGGATCTCAGCAGAGCGGATCTCAGTAATGCAGACCTCAGGAATGCTAACATAGGGAACTCCTCTTTGGCTGGCTGTCTTCTATTTAGTACTAATCTTAGTAATTCCATTCTTGTCGGCGCTGACTTAAGCAGTGCTCAATTGTCCGGAGCAATTCTTAGCGGTTCTATTGTTGATCTTGCTAATTTTGATAATGCTGTTCTTAAGGGAACAGCATTGATTAATACGGATCTTAGTCTTTCGCATGTTACCCTAAATCAGATCTCCCAAGCTCTCCTTTGCAACACTATTCTTCCTAAAGGGATGGCTTTAGATTCAAATCGCGACTGCGAGAAGTTTGAAGTTGATTTTCAGAAAGTTGAGGGTTGATAATTAGGATGTCTTTTATGCTGATATCCTAATCCACAGTCGAATCTTGCTTAGCGAAACATTTCCTACAAAGACCCACTACAAAGCCGTCGCCACCTTCACTAATATTGTTCCTGATTGCTATATCTTTAGTGGTTCCTGGCCATGGCAAGTTCCTCAACCTGTTCTTCAAGATGACTGATCGCACTTGGCAAAAGGTAAATGGCATCATCCAGCAGGGGCACCAGGTAGCCTCCGGGGCTGCTCTCGATCGCCCCTATCCGGCTGGAACCATTGAAATGCAAACGCCTTTCTTCAAAGCTTTGGGCTTAGACTTGTCAGGCTACTTTCCAGGAACACTCAACGTTTCCATTAGCCCTCACACCTTTCAGCTCACCAATCCTAAATTCACCTTTCGCCAGGTCGAGTGGACCGATCGCCATCCTCCCGAAGATTTCTCTTTCTCGCGCTGTCGGCTTCTGCTTGAAGACTCAGCCTATGACAGCTGGATCTACTATCCTCACCCAGAGACCAAAAAGCGCAACTTTCAAAACCTATCTATCCTTGAAATTATCGCGCCACCAATACCCAACATCCAGTATGGAGACAGGGTTGCGATCGAGTATAACCCCCTAGAACTATTCATTGATTAGTCGGTTTTCTGTGGTGAGAGTTTCACAAAAACGAACTATTTTGCCGTTTTGAATTGAGCAACTTAGCAAACATCTCTAAGCTCCTGAGACATTAAGAGTAACGATATTTGAATAAGCTAAGGCTTTTATCACAACAGTCGTTGACTCCACTGAGTATGTATGCCATTATTTCGCCATCGCAGTTCCCGAATCGATTAGTCTATTCTTAATCTTCAGTTACCAAAATTTGCGCCAGCAGGCTGTGAGCGATCGCTAAAATCGGCATCGGTCTATTTTTGAGTTGTGAATTCAATAGCCTGAAAGCTAGACGTAATGTGTTAGATGCAAAACCGTTGAGGCTGCCCTATGGTTTATTTGCTGGCGCTGCTGATTGGCATTATTGCCGGTCTACGCACCATGACCGCGATCGCTGCCGTCAGCTGGGCCGCCTACTTGGGCTACCTCAACCTCGACGGCAGCTGGCTCGCCTTTTTGGGCTACCGCTTCACCCCCTGGATCTTGTCAGCGCTGGCGCTGGGCGAATTCGTCACCGATCAACTGCCCTTTACGCCCAGTCGTAAGGTGCCGGTCCAGTTTGGTGCTCGCATTCTCAGTGGAGCGATCTCAGGGGCGGCGATCGCCCTGGCAGGCGGCACCTGGGTAGGTGGGCTTGTCGCGGGTGCGGTGGGTGCGGTGATTGGCACGCTAGGCGGTGCGGCAGCTCGATCGCGGCTTGCGACCGCTTTGGGCCGTGACCTACCGGCGGCGCTGATCGAAGATGCGATCGCCGTCGTCGGTGCAGTTTTAGTTGTGGGGCTGCTGTAATGACTCAATCCTTTGATGCGGTGATCATTGGGGCTGGTCAGGCCGGGCCACCGCTGGCCGGACGACTGACCGCAGCAGGCATGACCGTAGCGCTAGTTGAGCGGCATCTGTTGGGCGGTACCTGCGTTAACACCGGCTGCACACCGACCAAAACCCTGGTCGCCAGCGCCTACGCCGCGCACTTAGCCCGCCGCGCCACCGACTACGGCGTGGTAATCTCGGGCGCGATCGAGGTCGATATGGCCCAGGTCAAGGCGCGGACTAATGCCATAGTCGCGAACTCTCGCAGCGGGGTCGAGGCCTGGCTTGGCAGCATGGAGCATCTGACCGTGTTCCATGGTCAGGCCCAATTTGAAAGCGCAAACACCCTGCGGGTTGGCGACAAACTCCTGACCGCGCCGCAAATTTTTATTAACGTCGGCGGGCGGGCGCGGGTGCCCGAAATGCCCGGCATACACGAAATTGATTATCTCACCAACACCTCAATGCTGGCGCTCGACAGTCTGCCTCGTCACTTGGTGGTGATAGGCGGCAGCTACATTGGTCTGGAGTTCGCCCAGATTTACCGTCGCTTCGGGGCAGCGGTAACGGTAGTTGAGAAAGGCCCGCACCTGGTTTCCCGCGAGGATGAGGATATATCTGCCGCCATTGAAGAGATTCTTGAGGCCGAGGGTGTACAGGTGCGCACTGGAGCGGAGTGTATTGCCTTTGCTCCCCACGCTGAGGGGGTAGCCGTACAACTTAACTGCACTGAGGGAGAGCCGGAGGTCGTGGGTAGTCATGTGCTGTTGGCGGTGGGGCGTCAACCCAATACCGATGATCTGGGCCTCGATCGCGCTGGTATAGCCACAGACAAGCACGGCTACATCACGGTCGACGATCAGCTCCGCACCAGCGTGCCGGGCATCTGGGCCTTGGGCGACTGCAATGGCCGGGGTGCCTTCACCCATACTTCCTACAACGATTTTGAGATTGTCGCGGCTAATCTGCTCAATGGCGAGGCTCGGCGGGTGAGCGATCGCATTCCCGGTTACGCGCTTTACATCGACCCACCCCTTGGGCGCGTCGGCATGACCGAGACTCAAGCGCGTGCTGCAGGCCGTCCACTGGTCATCGGCACCAGACCGATGACACAGGTGGGCCGGGCGATCGAGAAGGGCGAAACCCAGGGCTTAATCAAAGTTGTGGCCGATGCCGAAACCCAGCGCATTCTGGGGGCTGCGATTTTGGGTACGGGCGGCGATGAGGCCATCCACGGAATTCTCGATATCATGAACGCCGATCAGCCCTACGCCACGCTGCAGTGGGCGGTACCGATTCACCCCACGGTATCCGAGCTGATTCCAACGGTTATAGGTGCTATGCAGCCAGCAACCTAGGCAAGTCTCGCCAGCCTGGCTAAGCCCAAACGGCTGGCTCCGCAGCGCCGGATTGCTTAATCGAGGTGAATTTTGAGGTAAACCCTAGGAGTTAACAAACTCCCAATGGCAGTATAGAACGCAGCCACGCCGCGAACTTACCCCATTAGAATCACGTTATCCAGCACGTGGATGATACCGTTGTCGGCCTCAATGTCGGCGGCAAGCACCGTGGCATTTTTGACCTCAAATCCTTCAGTACCATCGATCGGAATCGGCGCGCCTTCCAGCGACTCCACCGTGCCCAGCTTGATCAACTCGTCCTTGGTGTACTTGCCAGACACCACGTGAAATTTGAGAATGCGGCCTAGCTGGGGCGGGTTTTGCACCAGGGTTTGCACCGTACCGGGGGGCAGTTTGGCGAAGGCGTCATCGTTGGGCGCAAATACGGTAAAGGGGCCAGGGCTTTGCAGCGCTTCGACCAATCCAGCGGCCTGAACGGCGGCGACCAGAGTGGAGAAGCCTTCGTTATTGACGGCGATATCGACGATGGTAGGCATAGGGGTGGATGGGTAGGGGGTGGGCGGGTAGGCGGGTGGGCGGGTAGGCGGGTGGATGGGTTAGAGCGTGAAGAACCTGCGGCAGGAAAAGTTCAAAATGATCAATGCGAAATTCAAAAGGGAAGTTCATTTTGAACTTTGAATTTTGCATTGCCTACCCTTGTTCATCCACTCATCCACCCATCTATCCTTCTACCGATACTCCTGGCGCTGAATATCGCGCAGGCGGGCTTCGGGACGCACAAAGCGATCCATCTGGGCCTCAAAGAACTTGCGGTTGGCCATCAGGTGGCGAGGGTTTTGGTCGTCTAGCGGGTAGAGCAGGGCGGTGCGCAGGGCCTGAATCACTGCTGACGTGACGTTGTACATCGATCGCTGGAAGGTGATCCCCAGCTGAATCAGCATGTCGTCTTCGCCCCGACAGTGCTGGTTGTAGTAGTCGAGCAGGTAGGGGGGCAAAAAGTGGAGCATATCCTGCATCAGCAGCGTGGGGGGAATGCCCGCGCTGCCGACGGGGAAGACATCGGCGTAGAGAATGCCGTAGTGAAAGTCGTTTTGATCTTCGGGCACCTGCCCCGCTTGGGCGTTGTAGGATTTGGTGCCCCGGAAAGGGGCGGTGCGGTAGAACACGGCTTCGACGTAGGGCAAAGCTGCTTCGTAAAGCCAGGTAAAGCCGCAGGATTTGGGAATCAGCTCAAAGCACTCGTCGCCCACGTAGACGTGGTGGTAAATGGGGCGACCCGCAACTGCAAAAATGCCGTTGACCAAAAAGTTCATGGCGTCGGGCACGCCGGCAAAGCCACCTTCGTCGTAGATGTCGCTCATCTCAAAAAAGACGGGGGCCATCACTTCCCAGAACAGGCCCAGGTTGGAGTAGTAGGAGAGTTCGCGGCACTTTTCGTAGAACATCTCGGGGAACAGCTTGTGCAACCCCAGCATGACCGGGTTGCCCTTAAAGTAGGCGGCAATGGCGCGATCGCACGCTTGCTTATACTCCTCGGTGTACAGGTAATCGTTGAACCGACCGCCCATGTCCTGGTGCCAGAGCATGGCCTTCATACAGGCTTCGGCAAACTCCATGTTGACGCGATCGTGCCAGAGGTGCAAAAACAGCTTGGGCAACTTGCGCTTGGTTTCCCCTTTAGCCATAAACTCCAGCAGCTCGGGGTGAGCCGTGGCCTCGCCCCGCCAGATTCGCAGATCGGCGGTGTCGCCTGCGTAGTGGTTGGGCAGATCCAAATACTCCTGGGGCAGAAAGTACTTAAAGGCGGGCACGGGGTTGAGGAATACCCGCTCGGCAATGTAGAGCAGGTCACGCCAGTAAAAATCCATCGGCACGGCATAGGCCTTATAGATGCCGATGATCTGCATCAGGTTGTCGGGCGTATCGGGCAGCATCGAACCGCCTGCCTCTAGCCGATGGATGACATCGGCGTGGGGATGGGTCGATGCGGGAATCAGGGGTTTGGTTGCGGTGAGGGTAGGCATAGGGGTGGATGGGTGAGTGGGTGGAYKGKCKSKKRKANNNCAAAATTCAAAGTTCAAAATTCAAAGATGACGGGCCGTTTTGAATTTTGAATTGTTCATTTTGAATTCTCAATTCTCTCTATGCTGAGACAGGCGATTTAGGAGGCTATTCATGGGCAAAAAAGCAAGGATTCGGCCAATTTCGATCTGTCTGCTGCGGCGGGGGGAGGAGATTTTGGTGCATGAGAGCTACGACTCGGTCAAGGAGCGGGGCTTTGCGCGACCCCTGGGGGGTGGCATTGACTTTGGCGAAACCAGCGCCGATGCGGCCATTCGAGAAATTAAGGAGGAGCTGGGGGTAGATATTACCGGGGTTGTGTTACTGGGCATCGTGGAGAACATTTTCGTCTACGAGGGGGCACCGGGGCACGAGATCGTGTTTGTCTACGACGGGCGGTTTGTGGATGAATCGCTGTATGAACAGGAGAGTCTGATGGCGATGGAGGGGAAGCGGCAGTTTGAGGCGGTATGGCGATCGCCCTCTGCCCTCCGCACTGGCCCTCACCGCCTCGTTCCCGAACAACTCTGGGATTTTCTCTAATCCCTGCCCCTGACCGATCGCCCGTAGGGTGCGTAGGGTGCATTAGGCCGAAGCCAACCGAGGCTATTGTTCGGGGAATCTGGTATGGCCGTAATGCACCATTCAAAGATTTGGCTGTTGGGTGGGTTGCCTCATGGATGGTGCATCGCTGCGCGGATGCACCCTACGGGGTTAGCGCTCAAGGCAAGCTGGGGAGGCTGGCGACGGGAACGAGAACGGGTTCCGTTGGTAATGCCTCGCTGGGGTCAACCGCCGGGGGCAGCGCCTCAATCACCTCATCGGCCACCACCGTATCGATCGCGATGGGAATCGCCGCTAGCATTGCGCTGGCGGTGGGTTCGCCCCACTTCACCAGCCAGTTGGGCTGAATGCCGAGGAAGAGGATCAGGCTAGCCAGCACGTAGGCGGGCAGCTTTTCGGAGAAGGTGACTTTGGGGAAGTAGGCGATCGCGTTGTCCAGCTTCCCAAAGCAGGTGCGGTTGAGCAAAATCACGAAGTACACCGCCGTCAGGCCGGTACCGATCACCCCCAGCAGGGTCTGCACCGGGTACACCGCATAGCTGCCCTGGAACACCAGAAACTCGGTCACAAACCCGACCAGACCGGGAATACCCGCGCTGGCCATCCCCCCCAGCACCAGCAGGGCGCTCACCATGGGCAGACCTCGCACCGGGTTCATCAGACCGTTGAGC
Source organism: Nodosilinea sp. LEGE 06152 (assembly GCF_015207525.1). GTDB lineage: Bacteria > Cyanobacteriota > Cyanobacteriia > Phormidesmidales > Phormidesmidaceae > Nodosilinea. The sequence continues at coordinate 43,073 of NZ_JADEWR010000008.1, read as the reverse complement.
ACATCCAGCTCGCGGGTGCCGACCTTAGCCTCGATCACGCCCACCAGGTGAAAGAGAATGGCCAGGATAATGCCGTGGGAGACCATCTGGCTGACGGCCCCGGTCAGGGCCAGGTCGGTCATGGCGGCACCGCCCAGCAGCACGTAGCCCATGTGGCCGATCGAGCTGTAGGCCACCATGCGCTTGATGTCTTTTTGGGCGATCGCCGTAATCGCCCCGTAGAGCACGCTAACCGCTGCCCACACCGCTAGGTAGGGCGATAGCTCAGCCCAGGCATCGGGAAACAGCCCCAGACCAAAGCGAAACAGGCCGTAGGTGCCCAGCTTGGCCAGCACGCCGCCCAGCATCATTGCCACCGGCGTTGAGGCCGACACGTAGGTGTCGGGCAGCCAGGTGTGAAAGGGCACCAGCGGAATTTTGATGCCAAAGGCGACCAGCAGCAGCCCCAGCAGCACCACCTGCCACACCATTGGCAGCTCGTGGCCCATTACGGCGTAGTAGGTGAAATCCTTCGCGCCCGTGAGCCACACCGTACCCAGAAACCCGGCCAGCATCAGCGCCCCAGATAGGGCCGTGTAGAGCAAAAACTTGGTGGCCGCGTAGGCCTTTTTCTCGCCGCCCCAGATCGCAATCAGCAGGTACAGGGGCACCAGCTCAATCTCGTACAGCAGGAAGAACAGCATCAGGTTTTGGGCCACAAAGGCTCCGGCCACCCCGGCACTCACCAGCAGCAGCAGGCTGTAGAACAGTCGGGGCCGCTCAATGTCGGGGGCGCTGCTCCAGATCGCAATCCAGGTGATCAGGCTGTTGAGGGCCACCATCAGCAGCGATAGCCCATCCAGGCTGAGTTCGTAGTTGAGGCCGAGGGCAGGTAGCCAGGGCAAAAACTCGTGGAACTGAAAGCCGCCAAAGGACAGATCAAACTGAATAAATAGCCAGATCGTCCACAGCAGGGGCAGAGCCGAAACCACCAGGGCACCCGTGCGAGCCTGTTTGCCAGTAAGGCCGGGCCAGAAGCCGATCGCGATCGCGCCGACTAACGGAATCAGTAGGAGTGGAGTGAGCATGGCAGTGGGTTGAGTGGATGAGTTTGGTAGGTGAGGAGTTTGAGGTTTAAGGTTTGAATTCAAATCCTTTAGAACAGCGCCGTTAGGGCATGCCAGTTCATCAACACCCCGAGCAGCGCGACACCGAGGGAAATTGTCAGCACATAGAACTGAAGCTGGCCAGTATTGCCGTATTTAAGGGTTTCGCCGCTAAACAGCGAGGCGAGGCCCACGGCATTGACCACACCATCGACCACGTAGCGATCGAGCCAGTCAGTCAGGCGCGACAGCATGTCGACGCCGAGCACAAAGGTATTGCGGTAGAGCTTGGGCGTGTAAAAGTCGTAGGCCAGCAGGTTTTGCAGGGGCTTCTTGACCAGGCCCGCCGGATGCTCGACTACGCGGTTGACGTAGAGCAGGGTGCCAACCGCAGCGCCAAGAATGCTCGACCAGGTCAGCAGCAGGGCCATATCCTGACTGACCTCGGCCCAGGCGGGCAGCAGGTGGAGCTGAGCCATCACCAGGGGCAGGTGGAGGGTAAAGCCTGCGACAATCGCCATCGGCAGCACAATCAGCCAGAGCGGCTCGGGGGCGCGAATGGTCATCTGCTGGGTTTTGCCCGCAAAAATGAGGCCAATTAAACGAGCTAGGCTAAAGGCGGTAAGCCAGTTGACCAGCAGCACAATGGCGACAAGCAGGCCGCGATCGCTGTCCCACAGGCCCGAAACCAGCGACAGCATGGCCCAAAACCCGCCCAGGGGAGGCAGCGCCACCAGCCCAGCGGCTCCGACCATCATCGCCAGGGCCGTAACGGGGCGACGACCCCACAGCCCGCCCATCTGGGTCAAATCCTGGGTGGTGATATTGATAATGATCGAGCCTGCCCCCATTACCAGAGCGGCCATACCCAGGGCATAAACCAGAGCCAGCAGCAGGGCGGCACCGGGCTGGTGGGCACCGACCGCAATAAACATCAGGCCCATATAGGCGCTGCTGAGGTACGACAGCACCCGCTTAACATCGATTTGGGCGGCAGAAATTAGCGTTGCGCCAATCGCGGTAACGGTACCCACGGCGATCGCAAAGGCCGAGGCCGTCGACGATAGGGCAATAACGGGCTCTAGCTCCACCAGCACCCACACCCCGGTTGTCACCACTACCGCGTTGCGCAAAATGGTGCTGGGCAGCGGGCCTTCCATCGCCTCATCCAGCCACAGGTGCAAAGGAAACTGGGCACACTTACTCATCGGTCCCGCGATCAGGCCAATGCTGATTAGCGTGATCAGCCCAGGATCGACATTGGCCGTCTGTGCCCAGGCCGCTAGCTCCCGAAAGTCCCAGGTGTGGGCCAAGGGGTAAATGGCCAGCACCCCCATCAGCAGCACCAGGTCACCCACCCGCTTGGTCAAAAAGGCATCCCGCGCTCCGGTAACCACCAGCGATTGGTTGTACCAAAAGCCCACCAGCAGGTAGGTGCCCAGGGTCAAAATCTCCAGCAGCATGTAGGCAAACAGCAGCGAGTTGCACAGCACCAGGGCGCAGAGACCAGCCTCAAACAGGGCCATCATGGCGAAAAATCGACCCCAGCCCCAGTCCATCTCTAAGTAGCCCACGGCGTACAGCTGAGCCAACAGATTCAGCGTGGTAATCAGCACGCAGGCCCCCAGGGTAATCGCCGACGCCTCTAGGGGAATGGTCAAATTTAGCCCCGCCACATTTAGCCAGGGGGCAAAGAAAAACTGGGGCGACGACTTGCCCCAAAAGGCCAGAAACGCCAGCAGGCTGTGGGTCAGAGCCAGGGCCGTCATCACAATATTGATGTAGCCTGCCGGACGCGGCCCGGTGCGGCGAATCATCGCTGGCGACCAGGGAATTGTCAGCAGCGCCCCCATCAGCGGGTACAACGGAATTAGCCAGCTGGTTTGAGCCAGAATCGGGGTCATAGTCGAAACCTTGGGCAAGTAAGGACGGTAAACAGTGCCAGACGGGGCAGAAGCAGATACCTAACCCATTGATCAGGCGCTAGAAGACGATTGACCCAAGTCAATCAGCAGACGGGTTAGATAGAGTTAGACCTATTTGCAATAGAGTTTAGCCAATGCTTGGTCTAAAAAGGAAGGGGTGAATTGATTAAATGCAATTTGTTTTTCATTCCTGATTGATAAACTTCAATAATGAATTCCTCAAGGCTTCAGGGAGACTCTGCCACAACCTCCCGGATCCCTCAAATTCCCTCTCCCCATCCCCTCATTTCTCCATCTCTCATCTTCCTCATCCCTATGCCCCTGGCTCAATTCCTTTCGCAAAAATTATCCTGACGGCGCGATCGCCCCGCGAAGAGTAAACCAGTAGCGGTAAAGCCCCCTGACGCCCCCTCAGTCATTACCGCCAGGCTCAAGCTTTTTAACCATCAGGGGACATTAACGTGGCTGATAATCATTGGTTGACCAGGGCCGAACGTGCCCTAGTGGTGGGTTCTGGCGTCGGTGCTGTCGCATCGATTGCGGCTCAAAATATAGCGCTGGCGTCGGCTCCGCTCACGGTGCTAGCCGCTGTGGGGTTGCTCAACCGCAGCCGAGTCGAGCAGCAGCTTGAAGAAGCCCAGGAAAAACTGGCCCGCCAGCATCGCCAAACCGGGCACCGCCTCACTAACCTGAGCAAACAGGTGACGGCCATGCCCTCGCCCGAGGCGCTGACCAACTTTCAGCGAGCGGTGATGGATCGCAACAACCACTCGTTTATCCGCTTTTCAAAAGAAATTAAAGGGCTCAAAGCCCACGTCAACCAGCGGCTAGAAACGCTGGCCACCCCAGATCTGACCAGCATTAACCAGCAGATTGCCCAGCTGCAGGAGCAGGCGGCCACCACCCAGGTCAGCTTCGAGAACCTCAACACCTACATGCAGCGGTTGGCCACGACCCCTCGGGTAGAAGCTGCCGAAAACAAGCTCTCCCAGGTCAAGACCGACCTCATGCAGACCCGCGTGAGCCTCGAAAACCTGCGCTCAGAAACCCGCACCCTGGTCATCAACCTGCAAGATGCCCTGGGGCAACTCGATCGCCGCTGGCATGAGTTTCCCCAAACCAGCAGCCCCGGCCAGTACCGGGCCGAAATGGGGGAAGTGGTCAAGGCGATGGCAGCGCTGGTGCCCCAGTCAGAATTTAGCCAGCTGGTGGACCACGTCAAAGACCTCACCCGCCAGCAAACCCGCCTGGAGCAGGCCCTAACCAAAATTCCGGTGGGTACCGTGGGCGGGGTTTCGACTCCGGCGGCGGCTCCGAGCACCGCTGCGTTAGAGCGGCTGACCGCCGAGGTGCAGCAGCTTCAGCAGCAGGTCAGCCGCCAAGAGACGGCGGGCCACACCCAGGAGCAGGTGCAGCAGGTGGTGTCGCAGTATCTGGGCCAGGTCAAGGCCCAGGTGGCGCAGCTGGAGGGAGTGACGCGATCGCTCTCCGAACGGCAGCAGCAGCTCACTAGCCAGATGGTTACAGCCCCGGTCGATACCGCCAACCGCAAAGCCTTGATTCAGCTGGCGCGGCGGGTGCAGCAGACGGAGGCCGACCTCAAAACCTCCCGCCAAGACCCCCCGGCCCCGGCGACTCCGACCGGCAGCCACCCCATAGCTCCGCCCGACTGGATCATTGATCTGCCGGTAAACACCGGCAGCGAACCCCAGGCTATGCCCAGCCGCCAAGCCCTGGAGGCCGCGCTCGAAACCGCCACCCGGCGAGTGCTGCTGGTCTGGCCCTGGGCCAGCTACGTCACCATTGATGAAAATCTGCTCAAGCGGTTTGACCGGCTGCTAGAGCGGGGCGGCCAGCTCGAAATTGGCTGGTGCCACCGGGGCGACCAGCACGATGGCCGCCTGGTCTGGCGAATTAGCCAGCGCTGGGGCACCGAGTCGAGCCAGCTGCAGTTGCTCAAGGCGGCCCTCAACCAGCTCCTGCCCCTGCGCGAAAACTACCCCGATCGCTTCAAGTTCAGAATTATGGGCACCGCCGAGAGCTACCTGGTCTGCGACAGCGGCAGCAGCGCCCCGCCCGAGAACGCCATTGGGCACACCTACGCCATTGTCAGCCTCAAGGCGCTGCCCACTCAGAGCGCCGTCATCCCCGACCTGGAGGCCAAGCTGCGCACTAGCGAACCCGCCGTGGTGCAGGCGCTGATGCAGCGCTTCCATGACCCGGTGATCCCCCCCGGCGATGCGGTGGCCTTTTTTAACCGGGGCACCACCCGCCACGATCTGCGCGACCAGCCCGGCGCAATTAGCGACTACAGCCAGGTGATTCAGCTGCAGCCCGACCACGCGATCGCCCTCAACAACCGGGGGGTGGCCCAGCTCGAACTCAACCAGGCTGAGGCCGCCGAGGCCGACCTCAGCGAAGCGATTCTGCAAAACAACAAGCTGTTTGCCCCCCACTGCAACCGGGGCTGGCTGCGCCTGGAGCAGCGCCGCTACGCCGCCGCGATCGCCGACTTTACCCAGGCGATCGCCCTCAAGCCCCACTTGCCGATGGCCTACGTGTACCGGGGCAGCGCCCTGCAAAAGCTGGGCGACCTCAAAGGGGCCGTGCGCGACTACAGCGATGCCATTGCCTGCGGCGACCCGATTGCGCTGCCCTACTGCTACCGCAGCGCCGCCTACCAGAGCCAGGGCGATCAGGCGCGCGCGATCGCCGACCTGGAGCGGGCCAGCGCCTACCTAGAAGCCCAGGGCGATAGCCAAGCGCTGTCGTCGGTGCAGCGTACCCTGGGGCGGTTGCAGAGCATGGCAGCAAGGGTTTAACGGTGGGGGTCTATTAGTTGAGGTGACGGTTCAAAGTTCAAAACTTCTTCGTCTCGTCATCCCCCTAGCTGCTTACCTTTTCCCTTATCCCTGTCACATCTACAACCTCCGGCAAAGACGGCCTCAGCGCCAAATACAAACAGGCACCCACTAGCGGCAGCGCTAGCACCGCCGCCGTGATCCAGGGTTGATTCAGCCCTCTCCGGGCCATGTCATCCTGCAGCAGCACCGGAAACAGCAGCCACAGGGCGCAAAAGTCGAGCGACATGACGTGAATAAAGCGGCCAGTCTGCCACTGCTGCCAAAAATCGGGCCAGTCTCCTTTAAGTAATGCAAAGGCGGCCAGGGCGATCGCCCCCGCCGCCAGCACAGCCCCCAGCCAGCGTGACTCTAGCAGCCGAATCAGCAGGCCCTTAGAACTGCTAGCACTGGCGTTGGGCTGCCGCAGCGCCAGGTAGGGCAGCAGCGCAAACGCCCCCACCGCAAACGACACCACCACAAAGGGCCAGGCCCGCAGCTTTTGTTCAGCACCATCGATCAGGGCCAGGGCCGCATAGGCCATTGGCCAGATCCCCATGGCATTAAATAGCGCTATAACGATTGGATTGATGCCCTGCCAATCACCGGTCGAGAGGCGAAGGATTAAGTCGGCGGTATCGAGGCGATTGGGTGGCGCAAGTATAAACGCATACAAAACAAATCCCAGCCAAAGACCCCAAAAAAATAATCGGTTCATGCTCACTCAAGTGCTAAGTTTCTCACCAAATTATCAAACAAAAGCAACGAAGACACTCAGGCCAAGAAAAAGCAAATAAGCTGTATTCAAGCCACTCAGCCTCCAAACGTGGCAATTGTTAAAAAATAATTAATCACATTTTGAACTGTAACTTTATGTTCTCGGCCCTTAGTTAAAGAAGCGTTAACCTTACTCATAAACCTGTCTTTTAAAGTCGTTTTTAATACCTCCTCACAGTCTGCATGCCCCGATTAGGGAATCCATCGTGTCTTTAGCTGCCCCCCGTGAGTCTGCCAGTTCTCCGGCTCACCATCAAAGCATTATGCATATTCAGTATTTTCTGGAGCTATACGAGGCCGGTTACCGCGACTTCACGGGCATTAGCCTGGCCGGTGCCAACTTCAGCCACCACATTCTGGTCGATGTTGACCTCAGCCGGGCCAGCCTCAGGGGTGCCGACTTCAGCCGCTCCTTTCTGACCCAGGCCAATCTCGACCAGGCCGATCTTAACTGGGCCAATCTGAGCTTTGCCAAAATGAGCGAAACTCGGTTGGTACAGGCCGACCTGACCAAAGCCAACCTGCGGGGCGCTTTTTTGGTGCGCGCTGACCTCCGCCGCGCCAAGCTCAGCGGGGCTGACCTGTGCCATGCTAACCTGCGCCAGGCCGACCTGCGGGGAGCCAACCTCTGCGGGGCCAACCTCAGCGGCGCTAACCTGCGGGGGGCTAATCTCTGCGGGGCCAACCTGTCGTGGGCACACCTGACCGGGGCGCGGCTCAGCGGGGCCGACCTAGAGCGCACCTGTATGGATGCGACCAACCTGGAGGGGGCCTGGCTCAACGGGTTAGACCTGCACGGTATGAACTTGGCCGGGGTCAATCTCAAAGAGGCCAAGCTCAACGGGGCTAACCTCGACCACGCCAACCTCAGCTCGGCTAATTTAACCCACACCACCATGCGCGGGGTCAGTCTGGTGGGGGCCAATCTCAGCGGCTCTGACCTGACTGGGGCCGTGCTGTGGAACGGCATTTTAGACGGTGTAGACCTGTCGCGGGCCGACCTTACCCGCGCCCACCTGGGCGAGGCGTCGCTGAAGGCGGCGGTGGTGGTGGGTACCGAATTTACTGAGTCGGTGCTGCCTGCCGAAGCCCGTGCCTACCTCTACGAAATGGTCAAGGGTGAAACTCGCTGGACTCACCGCCCGGCTCGCGAAACCCTGAACCAGTCGCAGTTTGTCGATCGCATTCCCCAGCAGTAATGGCAGCGTCTGAGCCTGTATCCCCATCCCCAGGCGTGGTGCTGGTCACCGCTGGCTCCGAGGCCGAGGCCGATCGCCTGGCTCGCCACCTGGTTGAGGCGCGGCTGGCCGCCTGCGTTAGCGTGTTTCCGGTGCGATCGCTCTACCGCTGGCAGGGCGAGGTTCAGAGCGAGGCCGAGTGGCAGCTGGTTGTTAAAACCGACCTCAGCCAGTTTGAGGCCCTGAGCCAGGTAATCACCGAGCACCACAGCTACGAGGTGCCCGAAATCATCGCCCTACCCATCGTGACTGGCCTGCCTGCCTACCTGAGCTGGCTCCAGGCCCAGGTTTAAGCATTTCAGCAAAAAAAAGGCTGACCAACGGCCAGCCCCTATTCAGCTACTCAAGGAGATTTTCAACCACAATCAAGTCGACCTAGCGACGGTAGGCCAGGGCCACCTCGCTCTCAATTTCGGCTGGCTCAAACACCAAAACCGTTTCGGTTTCGGTACCTAGGCTCAGGTCAGCCTCCATATCTAGGGTGGCGTCAGCGGCGGCGGCAGCCAGCCACCGCTGGTGCAGCAGCACAGTGCCAACCGTCAGCAGGGCTGCAATTGCCCCTAAACCACCCAGCGCCGCCCCCAGAGCATTGCTGTCTGGGGAAAACGCCTGCCACTCACCCGACGAATCGCCAGAAGTCTTCACCTGAGGCGCATCGAACTTGGAAAACAGGCAGCCCGTTACCCCATTGCCGGGCACAGCAGAACTAGCCAGTAGACCAGCCGCTGCTACAGAGGCCACCAGTGCGGACCGAGAGAGGAGGTTCATAGCCAAATTGAGAGAGAGAACGTCACAACGTGAGGCTATTGTTGCGGCACTCGTTTTATCTCACAGCTGCAGAGGCTACAGAATCTAGAAAAAACTGACAAACCGGCGAAGTATCTATCTAAGGGCAGAAAACCGGGATTGTAGCCAAAATTGATCCACTGAGCTGATGCGGGTTGAGCAGGGAGTTCTCTCAACAGGCCAGCAGCCCGCTCCTAGCTGTGCCTGAGAATACGCCCGGCGTTCAAAATGGCCAGCAAGGCAACGCCGACATCGGCAAACACCGCTTCCCAGAGGGTAGCGACACCGATCGCGCCCAGGGCGATAAACAGCGCCTTCACCCCCATTGCAAACCAAATGTTTTGCCAGACAATGCGCCGGGTTCGGTGGGCAATTTGAATCGCTTCAGCCACCTTAGAGGGGGCGTCGGTCATAATCACCACGTCGGCAGTTTCGATCGCCGCATCGGAGCCCAGGCCGCCCATAGCTATGCCCACATCAGCTCGGGCAATCACCGGGGCATCGTTAATGCCGTCGCCCACAAACGCTACTTTGCCGTTGGTCTGGCGGGCGCGATGCAGAAACTCCTCCAGGGCTGTGACCTTATCTTCGGGCAGCAGTTCAGCCCGGTACTGGTCAAGGTTCAGCTGGCGGGCAATGCGATCGGCCACTGACTGGCTGTCGCCGGTCAGCATCGCGGTGGCAATGCCCTGGGCTTGGAGGGTGGCAACGGCGGCGGCGGCGTCTGCCTTCAGCTCGTCGGCAATTAGAATGCGGCCGCTGTACTCGCCATCGACGGCTAGGTGGGCGACGGTGCCCTCGACCACACAAACCTCGTGAGGAATCGCCTCGCGGTGCAGGAGGCGATCGCTGCCCGCCAACACGGTGCGCCCGTTCACCCTGGCGCGAATGCCGTGACCAGGGATTTCTTCGTAGTCCTGAATGGTAGACGGGTCAATGGGATGACCGTAGGCCTGGCGAATGGACTGCGCCACCGGGTGGTTAGACTGCGATTCGGCCTGAGCGGCTAGCTTCAGCAGCTGAGCGGCGTTCAGGCCATTGTGGGTAATGATATCGGTAACGCGAAAGTTGCCCTGAGTGAGGGTGCCAGTTTTGTCAAAAACGACGGTATTGACCTGGGCCAGCGTGTCGAGAAACGTCGAGCCTTTGACCAAAATGCCGCGCCTGGCCGCCCCGCCCACGCCGCCAAAGTAGCCCAGTGGAATGCTAATCACCAGGCCGCAGGGGCAGGAGATTACCAGCAGCACCAGAGCGCGATAGGCCCACTCGGCCTGAGATGCCCCGGCAATAATCAGGGGTGGCAGCATCGCCACCGCCAGCGACAGAACCACCACCACCGGGGTGTAGTAGCGGGCAAAGCGGGTAATAAACTTTTCGGTGTCGGCTTTTTTGCTGCTGGCGTTTTCCACCAGGTCTAAAATTCTGGCGATCGACGACTCGGTAAAGGGTTTGCTCACCCGCACGGTCAGCGCTCTCGACTGGTTGATCATTCCCGCCAGCACGGTTTCGCCAGGGGCGACGGTGTAGGGCACCGATTCTCCGGTCAGGGCCGAGGCATCTACCAGCGACCTGCCGTCTAGAACCTCGCCGTCCAGGGGTACTTTTTCGCCAGGGCGCACCAAAATCAGGTCGCCGACGATGACTGTGTCAGGAGATACCTGACGAATATCGCCATTGACTTTGAGGTTAGCGGTGTCGGGCTGCACCGCCAGCAGAGCCTTGATCGAGCGGCGCGATCGCCCTACCGAGTAGCCCTGAAACAGCTCCCCCACCTGGAAGAACAGCATCACCGCCACCGCCTCAGGAATCTCGTGAATGGCGATCGCCCCCAGGGTGGCAATGGTCATCAAAAAGTTTTCGTCAAAAATGCGGCCCCGCAGAATATTGTGCCCCGCCGTAGCCAGCACGCCCCAGCCGCTGATTAAGTAGGCGGGCAGCAGAACGGCATACTCGGCGACAGCCCAGGGGGTATTGTGCAGCGCCCCGTGAAAAACCAGCCCAATCGCTAACAAAACCGCCGCGATCGCAATGGGGATCAGTTCGTACCGCAGGTTGAACTCGCCCGATCCGTGGTCGTGGCCGCAGCAGTCGTTGTGGGTCTCGGCAGGCGCTGGGCGCTGGCCGGTGCGGCGGTCGTCGGCGCAGCTGCCTTGGGCGCAGTGGTCATGGAAGTGGAGTTCGGCCATAGGGTCACCCGCCGGATGCATCTGAATATCTGAAAGACTATTCAGATGATACACAATTCTAGAGCCACAGCCCTACAAATACAGTTCCACTCGGGCAGCTGCTGCCGGAAAATTCGCTTCTCTAGCCTTCTTCTAAGTGCTCAGCTACTTCGCGGTAGAGGGCCATGATGTGGTCGTCGGCCAGGCTGTAATAGACGTTGCGGCCCTGGCGGCGGTACTTGACCAAACGCTGCGATCGCAGCACCCGCAGCTGGTGCGACACCGCCGACTCACCCATCTTGACCGCCGCCGCCAGGTCGCAGACGCACAGTTCCTGCTGGGCCAGAGCCGACAGCAGCTTGAGCCGATGGGGGTCGGAGAGGGCGCTAAAAAACTCTGCCATGCGCTGCGCCTTCTGGGTGCTCAGCACGTCGGGCTGCACCTGGCGCACGTTGTCTAAATGCACCAGCGATTCAGCACAGGCGGGGGCATCTGCCGATTGCGCCAGCTGGGTCTTTGCCGAATGAGAATTGGCCACTCAAATACCGATGACAGCACCATCTCTAGGGTACTGATAATCGTTACCGTCTGAATATTGGTCCAGGTATCTATAGGGGCATAGACGGCGATCGCCTACCAGCATTGCGTACCCCTACGCGGGAGGGCCATCCCAATTGACCTTGATAGCGATAACTTGGTTCAAAAGGAAGATACCCCGCCCGCGATAAATCAGTACCTTAGAAGACACAATTTAACGGTGTGAGCGATAGCGCTACAGAGATACCCTACCCAAGGCTGAGCACAGCTGGGCTCGGGGTTTGCAGCCATACATCACTCCGTAGATAGAGTGTGGACGAGAGCTAGGGCCTAAAATTTTTTGTCTTAAGGGCACTTTAAATTCTCTCAAAGGTCAGAGATTCCTGGCTTTTCGGCCTTACACCTAAAGAAAACCTTTGGGTGCATGGCCATTTGAAAAAAGTTGTTTAGTCTGTTGACAGATTTGATGCCGTGGTCGAAAACCGGGCCATCGGCATTCCATTAATGTTCTATTCATCCAGGCCCTCCATAGTTTTCCGTAGAACCCCGTTTCCGACTTTTGATCGAACTGTTACCGAGAGATTGATATGGCACAGAGTTTTGGTGTAATTGGCCTTGCCGTTATGGGTGAGAACCTGGCGCTCAACGTTGAGAGCAAAGGCTTTCCGGTGGCGGTGTACAACCGCACCGCAGCGGTGACCGAAAAATTTATGGAAAAGCGGGCTCAGGGCAAAAACGTCAAGGCGACCTACAGCCTCGAAGAGTTTGTCCAGTCCTTAGAGCGGCCCCGCCGTATTTTGGTGATGGTGAAGGCGGGCAGCCCGGTAGATGCGGTGATTGACCAGCTGCGCCCTCTGCTCGACGACGGCGACATGATCATGGATGGCGGCAACTCCCTCTACGAAGACACCGAGCGACGCACCAAAGATCTCGAATCTACTGGCCTGCGGTTCATTGGCATGGGGGTGAGCGGTGGCGAGGAAGGGGCGCTGCTCGGCCCTAGCCTGATGCCCGGTGGCACCCGCGCGGCCTACGACTCGATCGAGCCGATTGTGAAGAAAATTGCCGCCCAGGTGGATGACGGCCCCTGCGTCACCTACATCGGTCCTCGGGGCGCGGGCCACTACGTCAAAATGGTGCACAACGGCATCGAGTATGGCGACATGCAGCTAATTGCTGAAGCCTACGACCTGATGAAGAGCGTGCTGGGCCTCAACCACAACCAGCTATTCGACGTGTTTGCCGAGTGGAACCTGACCGACGAGCTGAACTCGTTCTTAATTGAGATTACCGCCGACATTTTCACCAATATCGACAGCGATACCAATACGCCCCTGGTGGAGCTGATCATGGATGCGGCGGGCCAGAAGGGCACCGGGCGCTGGACGGTGATGAGCGCCCTGGAGCTGGGGGTTAGCATTCCCACCATTACGGCAGCGGTGAATGCGCGGATTATGTCGTCGATTAAGGAGGAGCGGGTGGCGGCCTCGAAGGAGCTGAGCGGCCCCACAGCGAGCTTTGACGGCGATGTCAAAACCATGGTCAATAAGATCCGCGATGCGCTCTACTGCTCAAAGATCTGTTCCTACGCCCAGGGCATGGCGCTGATCGGTACGGCATCTAACCACTATGAGTACGATGTCAACCTGGGCGAGACGGCCCGCATTTGGAAGGGCGGCTGCATCATCCGGGCCGGGTTCTTGAACAAGATCAAGCATGCCTACGATGAGAACCCTAGCCTGCCCAACCTGCTGCTGGCCCCCGAGTTTAAGCAGACGATTCTCGATCGCCAGTCGGCCTGGCGGGAAGTGGTGGCGATGGCGGCGACCTTTGGCATTCCGGTGCCGGCGTTTAGCGCCTCGCTCGACTACTTTGACAGCTACCGGCGCGATCGCCTGCCGCAGAACTTGACCCAGGCGCAGCGCGACTACTTTGGGGCTCACACCTATGTGCGGGTCGACAAGGAGGGCACGTTCCACACTGAATGGACAAAGGCCCCGGCGCGGGTGTAAGCGTTCTCTGAGTTAAAAACCTCACTACATAGTGTTGCCGTCGATCCCTTGGGGTTCGGCGGCTTTTTTGTTCGTAGGGGCGAATGGTGATTCGCCCAGTGCAGGGTTCATGGCTTGGATCAGGGCGATCGCGCTGCTGGTTGCCTTGACCACTGCGGCGCACAGTTGGGGGCAAGAGCCAGATCTGCGGCTGGGGGCATTTCGCAGCCCCCAGACCCCTTCGACAAGGACGTTCCGTCGTCCTTGACCTCACGGAAAGGATGGATTGATCATCGGTTTAAACCTCTGTTCTGCCCATTGACCTGGAAGCAACTCCGGTGGGCTTTAGCGGCACGTAGGGTGCATTCGCGCAGCGATGCACCACCGAACATTCCTTATAGTAGAGACATCTTCTCACACAAGAATTTTATGGCTGGTCTTCCGCCGGGTTTGCTGATTCGCGCTGCTAAGCTAGCCTGGACGACGCTGTGGCAGACGATGATGGGGCAGATGGCCCCCAGCAGCAAGGGCGGCGATTACCAACGACCCGAGAGCGAGTTTCGCCAGCGGGTTGAGCCGGAAGGGGCGTATCCGCCAGAGGCGAATCGCTATCAGCTAATAGTGGGTATGGGCTGCCCGTGGGCGCACCGAACGCTGGTGACGCGATCGCTAAAAGGGTTAGAAGAAACAATCTCGACCATTCTCGTCAACCCCTCCCCCGACGAGGGCTGCTGGGTGTTTGAAACACCCTTTCGCGGTTGCCGAACGTTACCTGAGCTGTACCGCCAGGCTCAGCCGGGGTATAAGGGGCGAGCCACGGTGCCGGTGCTATGGGATAGGCAGACGGCTAGCATCGTCAACAATGAGAGCGCTGACATCATTGTGATCGTGAATGAGGCGTTTAACCAGTGGGCTACTCGGCCCGAGGTTGACCTCTACCCAGATGCCCTAAAAACTGAGATTGATACCTGGAACGATCGCACCTACCAGGCTGTAAATAATGGTGTCTATCGCTGCGGTTTTGCCCAGAGCCAGGCCGCCTACGATCGCGCCGTCACCGAGCTGTTTGATGAGCTAGATACAATCGATCGGGCGTTGGCCCAGAACGCTTACCTCTGTGGCGACAGGGTAACGCTGGCGGATGTGCGCCTGTTTACCACGCTGTTTCGCTTTGATGTGGTTTACTACAGCCTGTTTAAGTGCAATCGCCGCCGCATTCAAGACTACGCCCACCTTGGCCCCTACCTGCGACGGCTGTATCAGCTGCCGGGGGTAGCCGCCACCTGCGACCTGGAGGCGGTCAAGCGTGACTACTATGGCAACCTGTTTCCGCTCAATCCGGGGGGCATTATTCCCTCTGGGCCAGATCTGGAGTACCTCAACGCGCCGACTGGGGCGATGGCTGACGTATAGGTAGTTTCAAATAGCCTGGGTTCAGTAGGCTACGAAGGATTCAGGCGAGAGCTGAAACTATGGACAAGGGGGCAGGCCGTAACACATTGGGCCAATAGCTACGGCAATCTGCCCCTCCCCAGTATTGATCTACCCCGCGCTGAGTGATGATGCGATCGCTGCCCTCGGGCCCGTAAACGCTTGTTTGCCCGTGGATATGCAGGGGAAGTGTCAGCTGGGTGAAGCGAAGCACTGGCACAGTTTTAACATTGTGCTCGCAAGTCGTAATTGGCTAGTTTCTTCAGTGTCCAAGGAGCTTTTTCATGTATTCGGTCAAGGGTCGTAGATTTTTGGTTTGCGGTTGTGTTGGTCTAGCGGTTAGCTTGTTTGCCGCCAGCTGTGGTTCGTCTGCTTTGGCACCGCACCGCACCGAGCCCCCGGCGCAGACGGTCGAACTCACTGTATCGGCGGCGGCCAGTTTGCAGAATGCGCTAGAGGCTATTACGCCTGAATTTCAGGTTGCCTACCCCACCATTAGCATTCGCTACAACTTTGGGGCCTCGGGTGCCCTACAGCAGCAAATTGAGCAGGGTGCCCCGGCCGATGTCTTCTTTTCTGCCGCGGCTAAACAGATGGATGCGCTAGCTGCGAAGGGGCTGATTCTAAAGGATTCCCGCCAGGATGTGTTGACGAATAGCCTGGTGCTGATTGCCCCGGCTCAGTCGCAGACTGCGGTTACAGATATGGCCCAGCTCAAAGATGCTGAGGTGGGTGTCGTTGCGGTGGGTGAGTTTCGCAGCGTACCAGCGGGGCAGTACGCAGAGCAGGTGTTTGCCAAGCTAAACTTGCTGGAGTCTTTGCGGTCGAAGCTGGTATTTAGCAGCAACGTGCGGGGAGTTTTGGCCGCCGTAGAAAGCGGCAACGCCGATGTGGGTGTGGTCTATGCCACCGATGCAGCCCTCTCAGCTCGAATTAAGGTGTTGGCTACGGCACCAGCGGCAACCCACCAGCCCATTGTTTACCCGATCGCCGTGGTGAGCGACAGCCCCAACCCTGACGCAGCGAAGACCTTTATCGCGTTTTTGCAGACGCCTGCGGCCCAGACCAAGTTCAAGCAGTTTGGCTTTGGGATTGTCGAGCCGTAACGGCCCACCCATGCTACGGCTGCAGAACTTGCCATGATTACCCTCTCCCCCCTGTGGATCTCCCTCCGCATTGCCGCGATCGCCACTGTGCTGGCGTTTATGCTGGGCATTGCCGCCGCGCAGTTCATGCAGGGCTACCGGGGTCGCTGGCGATCGCTCCTAGACAGTCTGTTTTTGGCCCCCATGGTGCTGCCCCCCACGGTGCTGGGCTTTTTGCTGCTGCTGCTGCTGGGTCGCAATGGCCCCTTCGGTACCCTGATGGGGACAGCCGGAGTCAACGTCGTGTTTACCTGGTATGCGGCGGTGATCACCGCGACGGTGGTAGCGTTTCCGCTGATGTACAAAACC
This sequence comes from Nodosilinea sp. LEGE 06152, assembly GCF_015207525.1. Classification (GTDB taxonomy): domain Bacteria; phylum Cyanobacteriota; class Cyanobacteriia; order Phormidesmidales; family Phormidesmidaceae; genus Nodosilinea. The sequence goes on along the minus strand of NZ_JADEWR010000008.1, from coordinate 26,844 downwards.
GTGCTCGGTAGCCTAGAGCAGATCGATGGCTCGGTGCAGCAGGCGGCCCGCACCCTGGGCGCAACGGAGTGGCAGCTGTTTTGGTGCATTACGCTGCCCCTGGCCCTGCCCGGCATCGGGGCCGGTACCGCCCTGGCCTTTACCCGCGCCCTGGGCGAGTTTGGGGCTACCCTGATGCTGGCGGGCAATATTCCGGGCAAAACCCAGACCCTGCCCATGGCGATTTTCTTTGCCGTCGAGGCCGGAGCCTTTCGCGAGGCCGCCCTCTGGACCGGGGTAATTTTGGCCATTTCCCTGGGCGGTCTGGTGCTGATGAACGGTTGGCAAACCCAGAGCGCTAGGCGACCAGTTCTGAGGTGGATCGACCGCTGCTGGCGGCTAGCTCAGCAGGCCATCCAGGGCAAATCCAAAATCCAAAATCCAAAATCCCCAAGCGTTACGCCCTACCCCTTACCCCCCACCCCCTGCCCCCACCTCTTCATCAGCCTCACCCAACACCTGCCCGGCTTTACCCTGGATGTAGCCTTCTCCACCGATCGCCACCCTCTGGGCCTGCTGGGAGCCTCGGGCGCGGGCAAAAGCCTAATTTTGAGATGTCTGGCGGGGCTAGAGACACCCCACAGCGGGCGCATCGTGGTGAATGGGCGGGTGCTGTTTGACTCAGACTTGGGCATTAATCTGCCCAGCCGCGATCGCAGAATCGGCTATTTGTTCCAGCACTACGCCCTGTTCCCTCACCTGACAGTGGCCCAAAACATTGCCTACGGGCTCTGGGGCGAGTCTAAAGCGGCGATCGCCCGCCGGGTGGCTGAGCAGCTTCAGCAGGTGCAGCTGGTTGGGTTTGGCGATCGCTACCCCCACCAGCTCTCCGGCGGCCAACAGCAGCGGGTGGCCCTAGCCCGTGCCCTGGCCCCCAACCCCGACATTCTGCTGCTCGATGAGCCCTTTTCGGCCCTCGATGCCCACCTGCGCAGCGAACTCGAAAAGCAGCTGCTCAAGACCCTGGCCAACTACCAGGGCCTCACCCTGTTCGTCAGCCACAACTTAGAAGAAGCCTACCGGGTGTGTGAGCACCTGCTGGTGCTCTCGGAGGGCCGCGTGATAGCTGAGGGGCCAAAACAGGCCATTTTTGACCGCCCCGGCCACCTGACTGTAGCTCAGCTTACCGGCTGCAAAAACGTCTCGCCCCTGCGCCGCCAGGGCGACCACGCCTTAGCCGCGCTGAACTGGGGCTGCACCCTGCAAACCCTGGAGCCGGTGCTGCCCACCCACACCCACGTAGGCATTCGTGCCCATCGCCTAACCTTTTTAGAGCAGCTCACCCCACCCAACACCTTCCCCGGCTGGATTGCTTGGACCAGCGAAACACCCCATCGCATCAGTCTCTACCTGAAGCTGGGCAGCCCCCCCGCTGACCTCGACGACTACCACCTCCAGGCGGAGGTCTTCAAAGACACCTGGGCCGAACTGAAAAATCGGCCTTTGCCCTGGTTTGTGCACCTTAACCCAGCCCAGTTGCTCCTGCTAGAGGGTTAAGCGGCACTATGCCAGATTTTTCTCTGGACCCAAATCGCGAGTTGGGTCAGTAAATTTACGGGGTCGGGGTGAAGTTTTCAGAGTCACCTATTCACCCTGAGGATTTGCTCCCATGCGTCAATTGATTCTAAGCCAGCTCAAGTGCAACGAAACTGAAGACTGGGGTGCCGATGAGTGCCGTCTCGAAGTTCTCGTCGATGGCACGCTGCAGCCTCACCTCAAACGCAGCCTCGACAATGGCCAAACCTGGTCTCTCAACCAAACCTATGCCTTTAACAGCAGCGTAGAAATTAAGCTCTGGGACGAAGATTCTCCCGACGCCGACGATCTTTTGGGCTCTGTGCGCATCACCACTGGGCTCACCTCGGGCGCTACCGCCGCCTTTACCCGCGATGGGGCCAACTACCAGTTGCGCTACCAGGTAGTCGATGTACCCAGTGTTGACCCGGTCGCCAGCGCGATCGCCGCCTTTGAGCAATCCTCCCAGCCGGGAGTGTGGCCTCACATTCCTAAAGCCGAGCTAATTCAAGACCTGCGCGCTACGGTGGCCAACCCGCTCAACATTAACCAAAACTACACCCCCTTCTGCGGCCCCACCGCCATTGTGTTTGAGCTGGTGTCTAAACAGCCCGCCCGCTACGTCGACCTCTGTCGCTCGCTCTACGAAACCGGCCAGTTCCGCAGCCGCACCAAAACCGTACGCCCCTCCGACGGTCTGCGGCAGAGCAAAATTCGCTCCGGCATGTCGGCCGCCGACTGGATGCTGATCGCCACCCTGCGCGATGCCGAAAACCTGATCTTTCCGGTCACCGGCGACTCAGGCAGCCTCGGCAATAACGTCGCCGGCATTACCACCCCCTGGGAAATGAAGGGCTGGATTTCTGAGATCTTGGGCTACAGCCAGGTCGATTTTGAATCCACCTTTGTCTACGGCGAGTTTGACGCCATGAAAACCGCAGACAGCGTTCGTCGCCAGGGGGGGGTGGCCTTCGTCCTCATCGACGCCGCCATGCTCGGTGGCAGCGCGCCCACCGTGGCCTACCCCAACCACTGGGTCGTTTACCAGGGCGACCTCAGCATTGACAATGGCGTTTGGTACAAACACGACAGCGGCCACATTCGCTTTAAATGCTACAGCTGGGGAAAAATCTTCTCCGTAGACCTGGGCGAAGGCTCCTTCGAAGACTACATGTGGGGCGTCGTGACCGGACGATGAGGGCAACTGGGTAGGGCGTGGATGGGTAGGGAGTCGGTGAGGCTAGACCTAAAGGCCGCCGCTTGGCTCCCCGTCCACGCTCCGATCGAGGCTATCTGATACTAAATCCTATCCGTATACCCTCAATCCGTAGGGGCAGTGCAGTGCTCCCTATGAGGTATCGGTTTCAACTCGGGGTTGTGTGACTCGGATTTGGTACGAGAGACATGCAGCCCGAGTTGAAGCCATGTTTAGTAGCCTGCGCACTGGCTAAAACGCAGGTTATAGCGATGGCCATCGCACTTAGGATGTCGACCCTGGTCACGGTTAAAAACTGGGAGGCGCAATGGCTTAGAGCCATTATGCCAAGGATATTGCCCATGTTCTAGCTGTTCTGGCGATGGCTATACAACCTCTTAGCGATGGCTGGCGCGCACGATCCAGTAGCTGATGGCGAGGGCAAAAATGGCGAGCGCTAGCCCAATCAGCGTCGTACCCGACACCTTAGCTAGGTCCAAAATGATGAACTTTCGCCCCACCGCCGTCAGGGCCGTGGCGATAACTAGTTCAACCTGCACCACGTGCTTTTGAATGTAGGCGGTGATATTTTCTAAAATCTCTAGGGCGATTAGCACCGTCAAAAAGAGACCAAAGATGTCGATTACGGTTTGGCCCAGAAACGCGCCGGGGGCGGTGGTAAAAATGGCTTCGACCAGCACCACTATCAAATCGAACACGATCGCCAGAACAACGACCACCATAGTCAGGGAGAGCAGCTTGGAAATGCTGCCCTCAAACTGGTGTAGCCGCAGTAGAAACGTTTCATTCTTAAACTGATCGATCAGCCGCTTGGCCCGGTTCGCCATAGAGGTTCAATGCTCAGGGGGTGGGTGCTGCTGAGAGAATAGACGATTCTAGGGCCTGGGGTAAAGCCTCAGGCCGGGCGGATTGATCTGGGGTTAAGCGGCTGAGGGGCACCACCTGCACGGCGCAGGCCTTGAGTTCAGGCTGGCCCGAGATCGGACAGGCCGTTGGATGGGTGAGGGCGTTGCACTCGGCATCGTCGGCCCACAGGCTGCCCCAGTGCATGGGCACAAACAGGCTGCCCCGGCGAATGTTTTGGGTGACCAAAACGGGCAGTCGAGCGGTACCGCGCGGCGATCGCACCTCCACCCATTCCCCCCCCTGCACCTCTAGCTGCTGGGCATCACGGGGGTTCATCTCGAGAAACGGGGCCGGGTGCATCTTTTGAATCTTTTCAATTCGCCCGGTGCGGGTTTGGGTGTGCCAGTGACCGTAGAGCCGTCCGGTGGTGAGCACAAAGGGATACTGGTCGTCGGGGGGTTCGGCCAGGCCGTTGGAGTGCAGAGGGGCAAAGCGGGCGCGGCGATCGGGGGTGGCGAAGATGCCTTTGCTGTAGAGGCGCTTGTCGTATCTGGTGGCGGCGGTTTCAGGCGTTTCGCGGTCGGGGCAGGGCCACTGAATCGGGCCGTGGGCGGCGAGGCGATCGTGGCTCAGGCCGGTAATATCGCAGGGCTGGCCTCGGGTGATGGCGGCAAACTCGCGGTAGACCTCGGCGCTATTGGCAAAGGCAAATTCGTCGGCAAAGCCCAGGCGGCGGCCCACCTCGGCAAAAATTTCCCAGTCGGGACGAGCCTCGCCGGGGGGTGGGCGAAAGGCGGGGCAGAGGGTGACCACCCGCTCAGAGTTGGTCATGGTGCCGGTTTTTTCGCCCCACTGGGCGGCGGGCAGCAGCAGGTGAGCAAACTCGGCGGTCTCAGTGGGGTAGTAGGCGTCCTGATACACCGTGAAGGGCGACTGGCGCAGGGCCGCCTTGGTGCGGTTGAGGTCGGGCAGGCTGACCGCCGGGTTGGTGGCGGCAATCCACAGCAGGCCCACCTGTCGCTGCTCCAGGGCCAGCATCATCTCGCCCACGGCTAAACCCGGCGTCGCAGAGATTTGCCCAGCGGGCAGCCCCCAAAATGCCTCGACCTGGCGGCGGTGGTCAGGGTTTTTGACCAGGCGATAGCCGGGCAGAATGTGGGAGAGCCCCCCGGCCTCGCGGCCCCCCATGGCGTTGGGTTGCCCGGTGAGCGAAAACGGTCCCGCCCCCTGACGACCGATGTTGCCGGTCATCAGGTGCAGGTTGATCAACGACCGTACCTTTGCTGTGCCCTCCGACGACTGGTTTAACCCCATCGACCATAGCGAGAGCACCGCCTTGGCCTTAGACCAGGTGCGGGCGGCGGTTTCAAGATCGGCGACGGTAATGCCGCAGCGATCGGCCACGATCTCGGGCGCGTAGTGGCGCAGCACCTCGGTATAGCCAGCAAAGCCCTGGGTGCAGCCGTCGATAAACTCAGGGTCGATCGCTCCCCAGCGCAGCAGCAGGTGGCCAATGCCGTTGAGCAGGGTGATGTCGGTACCGGGGCGAATGGCCAGGTGCAGGTCAGCGGCCTTGGCGGTGTCGGTGCGGCGCGGGTCGACCACAATTAGCTTGACGTGGCCGTTGCGCTTGTGGTGCTTGCGCAGCCGGTTAAACACAATGGGGTGGCACTCGGCGGTGTTGGTGCCGATCAAAAAGGCACAGTCGGTGGCCTCCAGGTCGGCGTAGCAGCAGGGCGGGCCGTCGGAACCAAAGCTCTGAATGTAGCCTGCCACCGCCGACGACATACACAGCCGCGAGTTGGCGTCGAAGTTGTTGGTGCCTAGGCAGCCCTTCACCAGCTTTTGGGCCACGTAGTAGTCTTCGGTTTGAAACTGGCCCGAGCCGTAGACGCAGAGGCCATCTGGCCCCATCGTGTCACGTACAGTTTGGATGCGGCGCACGATCGCATCTAGCGCCACCTCCCACGACACTCGCTCGAAGGGGGCATCGAGCGAGGCCCGCAGCATGGGGTACCTGAGCCGATCGCGATCGAGCGACTCGGCCACGGTGGCCCCTTTGACGCACACCATGCCCTGGCTGGAGGGATGGGCGCGATCGCCCCTGGTCTGCCACATCGGATTTCCCTGGGCATCGCGATGGGTGGGCTTGTTGGGCTGGGCCGGGGGCAAGACTTCCAGGCCGCAACCCACGCCGCAGTAAGGACATAAGGTTTTGGCGGGGTTGGTCATAGGGGGTGGATGGGTGGGCGAGTAGGAGGGTGGGTGGGTAGCGGTCCCTGAGCGAAGTCGAAGGGTAGCGGTCCCTGAGCGAAGCCGTTCGCGTTAGCGTCTCCCGTAGGGAGAAAGGGGGCGGCCCCTGAGCGGAGTCGTTCGCGCTAGCGTCTCCCGTAGGGAGAAATGGAGCGGTCCCTGAGCGGAGTCGAAGGGGGTGGCAGTAGGTTTAAAGTCAGATCCGCTTTGGGAATCTATGATGAAACCCTGATGCCTACTCTCGCCACGGCCCCCTGGCCTGTGCTACGTTTGGCTCAAATGCAAACTGTGTGTCCTGGGGCCGTTGGCCAACAGGGCATTTTTTTAGTTTGAATTTAATCCGCCGTCACCACCAGGCCGTTGAGAGATGCACCCGCTTCTCTGGGTTGAGCCCCAAAGTTGTCGATCAGGAGCGATCGCAGCACCTCATGCAGCTCGTCGCAGGGTATTCCCTGCTGCACTTTTTCGCCCAGGTGAGCCTCTTTGCCCACCTTACCGCCCATGAAAATATCTACCCCTTCTACGGTTTTGCCGTCTTTGCGCACCTTGGTGCCCATCAGGCCAATGTCGGCCACCTGGGGCTGACCGCAGGAGTTGGGGCAGCCCGTCCAGTGAATGCGCACCGGCTGGGCCAGGGTGAGTTCTGAGTCCAGGGCTGCGGCTAGGGCCACAGCGCGCTGCTTGGTTTCGATCAGGGCAAAATTGCAAAACTGGGAGCCCGTGCAGGAAACCAGCGATCGCGTCAGCGCCGAGGGTGCAATTGAAAACTTCTTCAGCAGCGGCTCCTGCAGCAGCACCGGCAACCGCGAGTCGGGCACGTTGGAAATAATCACGTTCTGCTCCACCGTCAGACGCAGCTCGCCGCTGCCGTAGACCTCCGCCAGGCGGGCCAGGTCAAACAGGTCGCTGGCCATCAGCCGCCCCACCGGCACGTGCAGCCCCACGTAGTTGAGCCCCACCTGCTTTTGCGGGTACACCCCAATGTGGTCGCGCTTGTCCCAGTCCATCTCGTCTTTGGGGGCCGCTGACAGCAGGGGCTGACCGTAGGCCACCTCCACCGCCGCCCGGAACCGATCCATGCCCCACTCATCGATCAGCCACATCAGGCGGGCCTTTTGGCGGTTCACCCGCAGGCCGTGGTCGCGGTAGACCTCTAGAATGGCGCGGCACAGCTCGACTACGCTGTCGTCGGGCGGTACCCAGGCGTTGAGCGGTATCGCCGCCTCGCAGCGCCGGGCCGAGAAGAAGCCGCCCACCACCACGTTGAAGCCCAGCACGCCTTCGCGGTAGGCGGGCACAAAGGCGATGTCGTTAATTTCGGCGTGGATGGAGTTGTCGCGGCCCCCCTCGATCGCGATATTGAATTTGCGGGGCAGGTTGGTAAAAGCCGGGTTGCCCTCACCGTTGTTGGTGATCATGTCTTGAACTTTGCGCACCAGCCCCTGGGTGTCGATCAGCTCGTCGGCATCGAGGCCCGCCACCGGCGACCCGGTAATGTTGCGCACGTTGTCCATACCCGACTGCACCGAGGTGAGCCCAGCGGCGTGCATGCGGCGAAAAATATCGGGAATATCTTCGAGCAGAATGCCGCGCAGCTGCAGGTTTTGCCGGGTGGTGACATCGGCGCTGCCGTCTTCGCCGTAGCGCTGAATAATTTCGGCCAGGGTGCGAGCTTTATAGCCGGTAAGCAGGCCATTGGGCAACCGCAGGCGCAGCATAAACTTGCCTGGCGTCACCGGGCGAAAGAAAATACCCAGCCACTTGAGCCGGTGGGTGAGATCGGTGTCGTCGACGGCTTCCCACCCCATCTGGGCAAACTGCTCTAGCTCGTGTTTGACCAGCAGCCCGTCTTTGTCGGCCTTAAACTGTTCAAATTTGTTGAGTTTAGCGGTGGCCGTTGGGTTGGCCGTGTCTATGGAAGTGGTCACAGGCTACACCGTTGTTGCAAGACTTTGAGGCAAGGTTGAGGCAGGGTTGATCCCGAAAGGATCCGGGTTTATCCACAAAAAACCAGTGTGGTTAGCCTAGTCTCGCTCCAGGGAGGTGTTTGTATAGACTCATACGTTTTTGCCAATACCATGCAGCCTCCGCAAGAGCTGGCTGCGCGAATCGCATAGCTTACCGTTGGGAAAATTAGGTACAGCGCCTATGGTGGAGGAGATTGGCCCAGGGCGTTGTCAGGAGCATTGGCCGTGTCTGCATTTAATGACTTTTTCTCGCCCAACTCGGCGGCTTTGAACGACTCAGGGGCAATGGCCCAAACTGCGGTAGCGGGGCTGTGCACGGGGGACTTTCACGATCGCTGGGACCAGGCGCGACAGGTGGCTCACCTGGGCGAGGCGGCCCTGGCTGACCTGCTGACCATCCTCGAAGATGAGGACGGCGACTGGGAGGCCCGCTGGTTTGCGGCCCGCGCCCTGGGAGAGCTTAACCATCCCCAGGTGGTTCCGGCCCTGATCGCCACCTTTGCCGCCACCCCCGACGACGACCTGCGCCAGGCAGTGGCGGCGGCCCTGACCCAGATCGGCCCACCCGCGATCGCGGCCTTAGGCGAGCAGCTGGCCCAACCCGCCCTGCGTCCGGTGGCGGTGCAGGCCCTGGCCCGCATTCCTCACCCGGCCACCCTGCCCCTGCTAATCGAGGCTACAAACGATGCGCGATCGCCCGTACGGGCAACCGCCCTCGACGCTCTTTGCCCCTTTGCCGACCCGGCCACGTGGCCCGTGGTGCAGCAGGGGCTGCAAGACTCGGCCCCGGCAGTGCGGGCCGCCGCCATTCGCGGCCTGCTGAGCCTGCGGGGTCACCTCAGCGCCGACCAGCTGGTTGCAGCTCTGGCACCTTTGGTCAACGATCCCGACGAGACCATTGCCCAGCAGTCTGTCTATGCCCTGGGCCGACTGTCGGGGTCGGCCGCCGCCACGGCGCTGCTGCGACTGCTGCCCGCCTGCAACCCAGTTTCCCTGCAAACGGCCGCTGTGCAGGCTCTGATCTGGCACAACACGCCCCTGGCCCTGACGGGGCTAATTGCCGCCTGGGAGGCTCTGGCTCCGGCGGCTCGTTTGGCCCTGGTGCAGGGGCTGCCGACTGTCAGCCTAGAACTTCAGACCTCGGCGGCCCAGGCTCTGCAGGGGTGGCTGGGGGCAACGCCTGCGGCGATCGAGCACAGCCTGCTGCGCCGCCACCTGGTGCTGGCCCTGGGCCAGATGGGCCACACCGAAGCCGAACCGCTGCTGCGATCGCTGCTCGACGACCCCGACCAGGGGGTACAGCTCCACGCTGAGGCGGCCCTGCGCCAGCTGCAGCATTAGCAGCTTGAGAACTTCCCTAGATTGAATTGGGGTCTGAGTTGGAGCCTGAATTGGGTTACGGCTACTTTTGATACCAAGTGCGAGGGTACTATCTGCTAATCAAGGAAGGGCAGCTCGGCGGTAATTCGTCGCCAGAGCTTTGGCTAGCAGTGGCGTGGGTACGATTCGAGCATGCGTATTGAACAGCTCCAGGCATTTTTATCGGTAGCTGAGACCGGCAGTTTTCAGGCGGCGGCCCAGCAGTGTCAGGTGACGCAGTCTACCGTCAGCCGCCAGGTGCAGGCCCTGGAGGCCGAACTCGACGCGCCGCTGTTTCATCGCGGGGCCCAGGCCAAGCTGACGGTGGCTGGCGAGCGACTGCTGCCTAAGGCCCGCCGCATTCAGCAGGACTGGGCTCAGGTATCTAAAGATATTGCCGACTTAATGGCGGGCAAACAGCCGGAGCTGTGCGTGGCGGCGATTCAGTCGGTGTGCGCCACGGTGCTGCCGCCCGTGCTCCAGCAGTTTTGCAGCGAGTACCCCCAGGTACAGCTGCGGGTGACCGCCCTAGGCAGCGATCGCTCCCTCAAGGTGCTGCGCGATGGCCTGGTGGACCTGGCGATTGTAATGGATAACCCGCGCCTCACCACCCAGCCCGAGATGGTGGTCACGCCCCTATTTGAAGAACCGATTGAAGTGCTGCTGGGGGCCGACCACGATCTGGCCCGTCAGCCCGCGATCGCCTGGGAAATGCTGTCGCGGTTTCCCCAGATTTTGTTTAAAGACGGCTACGGTATGCAGCGGCTGGTGCAGCAGCAGTTTCAAGACCGGGGCGAAACCTTTAATGCCGCTCTCGAACTCAACACCCTCGATGCCTTTCGGGGGGTAATTCGCCAGGGCAACTTTGTCGCCCTGCTGCCCCAGTCGGCCCTGGCCGACTGCCGCGACGACCCCACCCTGGCGGTACGCCCTACCGAACCTCCGGTGCTGACCCGTTCGGTGGTGCTAGTCACCACCCGCGATCGCCTTGGAATTCCGCCCATTCAGCGCTTTCACGCCCTGGTACAGAGTTTGGCCAGTCCCAGTCGGCAGCGTCGGGCCGCCGCCGTATCCTATAACTAGCGCCAAACCAGGGCCAGCCAGTCCCACCAACTGGATAGTCAGTCTAATAACCACCCTGGCCGCCAATCTAAGCGACGATCCGACCGCCCCCCCGCCCTAACGGGTTATGATCTGCAAACCCTGCCCCCCTTGAGGGACAGATGAGGGACAGACCAACTATGAGTAACGAGTTTCGGGAATTGCTCAAGCACGTGGGCAGCGGTAGCCACACCTCCAGAGCGCTCACTCGCGCCGAAGCCGCCGCCGCCACCCGCATGATGCTGACCCAAACCGCCACCCCGGCCCAAATCGGCGCGTTTATGATTGCCCACCGGATCAAGCGCCCCACCGCCGAAGAACTGGCCGGTACCCTCGATGCCTACGAGGCCCTGGGACCAACCCTACCCGCGATCGCCCCCGACAGCGCCTACAGCCGCCGCGCTCTGGTGCTGAGCTGCCCCTACGACGGGCGATCGCGCACCGCTCCGGTCACCCCCGTTACCGCCCTGGTGCTGATGGCGGCGGGGGTGCCGGTGGTGCTCCACGGCGGCGATCGCATGCCCACCAAAGCCGGTATTCCCTTAGTTGAGCTGTGGCAACAGCTGGGAGTTGACCTCAGCACCCACAGCCTGGAGCAGGCCCACACCCTGCTCAACCGCACTGGCCTGGGCTTTGTCTATCTGCCCCAGCACTTTCCCGCCGCCCACGGCCTGGTGCCCTACCGCGACCAAATTGGCAAACGCCCCCCCTTCGCCACCGTGGAGCTGATGTGGTCGCCCTATGCTGGCCCCCACACCCAGGTGATGGGGTTTGTGCACCCGCCCACCGAAGACTTTGCCAAGGGCACCTTTGGCCTGCGTGGGCAAACGGATTGGATTAGCGTCAAGGGGCTGGAGGGCAGCTGCGACCTGGCTCGGGCGCGCACGGCGATCGTCGGCGTTAGCCACCAGGGCCGCTTTGAGCGACTGCTGCTGCACCCCCGCGACTACGGTTTTGAGGGCGACGATGTGGAGCTGGGCAGTGAGGCCTCCCTGGGCGATCGGCTGCGATCGGTGCTGGCAGGCCACCCCACCGAGCTGTACAAAACCGCCCTGTGGAACGCCGGGTTTTACCTGTGGCAGGGGGGCGCGGCGGCTTCTCTGGCGGCGGGTCTGGCCCAGGCCGAAGAGTTGCTGACCACCGGCAAGGCCCTGGCGCAGCTAGAAATGCTGCGCCAGCAGGTCACCGAGCTGCGCCAAACCCTTACCTACAGCCACAGCTAGGTTTCTAGTTAGCCTCTGGTAGCCATCTGGCCCAGGCTAGCGCTTCCGGTGCTGGCTATGCTCACGGCGCTGGCGGCGCTTGATCACCCAAACAACGGCGGCGATCGCCAGCGTAATCAGCACAATTTTGCTAATCGGGCCAAGCACCGTCTGCACCCGCTCAAACTGGTCGCCCAGAACATAGCCCGCAACGGCCAGCATTCCTGTCCACAGCACGGTGCCCAGGGCTGAGTAGCCCAGGTAAGGCAGCAGCGGCATATGGCTAAGCCCGGCTGGCACCGATACGTAGGTGCGCACCCCCGGTACCAGGCGACCGACCCCGACCACCCAGCTACCGCCGCTGCGCTGAAAGAAGTCAAACGCTTTGTCGATATCACGAGGCTTGAGCGTCAGCCAGCGCCCGTAGCGCCGCACCCAGTCCATCAGCTGCTCCTGGGTAATCAACCGCCCCACCACGTACCAGGCCGACGCCCCCAGCAGCGAACCTAGGGAGCCAGCTAAAATTACCCCACCCAGGTTTAGCGCCGTGCTGTCGCGGCTGACAAACCCGGCCAGGGGCATTACCAGCTCCGACGGAATGGGTGGAAACAAATGCTCCAGCACCATCAGGCCAAAGATACCGAGGTAGCCGAGGGACTCAATCCAGGTCGTGATCCAGTCAAACATGGGACTGCTTTACCGCTTTGCGTTGTGCTCAAACAATACTTACCTAGCTGTCCACAACAAGCGGAATCAAGCTAGCTCCAAACACCAGCCCCAGGTGCGCCCCGACAACCTAGTGGTGCCCAGTCCGCCTCCATCACAGTCTGGCTAGCGACCATACGCCACATGTCTCTATAAAGATTGCCCCCGCTCCATGTTGTTTCGCCTCTTCGAGTCGGTTCCAGCCGTACTTTTCTCGCTGACGTTCGACCTGCCGACTGTTCTGCCCCTGGGCAGCATCCACGCCAAAGGCCCCGAGCAACTCCTGCGGTTGAGGTTGAACCACCCCAGCAGGCGAAACAGGGCTGTTCATGCAGGGCTCCTTAAGGGTCGAGCAGGTGATCTAAACGTAGGTAACTTGAGCCGTGTCAGCCTCTACCGAACTATAGAAAATTTGACCTTAATCACGCAAATCCTTCCCTTTGGGCGATGTCGGCCTCTACTGCAGCCGCTACATTGTTAGATAGGTGATTTAAGCAGCACTAACAGTACCTAGCCGCATACTATGCCCAATGGTTTTCTGCTCAGCCGCGTTCTGCTCAGCTTTCAGACCGATTCGGACGATCTGTTAGCCGAACTGTCGGCCGTGACGCGCACCCCCGACGGCAGTTTATGGATTGGCTCTGACGAATTTGTCACTATAGAGCGGCTAACGCCCATGGGAAACGGTGCCTACGGCAACCACAAAACGTTTCATCTAAAAGATTTTATCAAGCTGTTTGATCACGAATCTGAAATTGATATTGAGGGGCTTGACTACTGCGACGGCTATCTCTGGGTAGTGGGTTCTCACAGCCTAAAACGCAGTCAGGCGAAGGGCAAAAAACAGCATAAAGATATTGAACGCCTCTCCGAAATTGAAAGCGATCCAAATCGATCGCTGCTGGCCCGACTGCCCATTCTAAATGGTGAAATAGTACCCACCTATGCCCGTTCTAACGATAAAAACGACATTCTGACGGCGGCTAGCCTCAAGCAGGTCAACGACCACAACCTGCTGCTCGAAGCTCTCGCTGAAGACGAGCACCTGGGCCTATTTTTAAAGATGCAGCTGCCCTCTAAAGACAACGGCTTTGATATTGAAGGCATTGCAGTCAACGGAAACCAAATCTTTTTAGGGCTGCGCGGTCCGGTGCTGCGGGGCTGGGCCATCATTCTTGAGATTGAAGTAGAGGACGGCGAACCCGGCGAGCTTGTCCTCAAAGACCTGGGTGAGGGGTGCCTGTACCGCAAACACTTTCTTGACCTCAACGGCCAGGGCGTTCGCGAGCTGTGCCTGCACGATGGCGATCTGCTGGTGCTGGCTGGCCCCACCATGGAGCTAGAAGGCGCAATGCAAATGTTTCGGCTCGAAGACGTACTCAATCATACCGACGACACGCTGTGGAACCAGGATTCGGGTCGGCTCAAGGTGCTGTTTGATCTGCCGTTTACCATTGGCTCTGACCACGCCGAGGGCCTGACGCTGATGCCCTGTATGGGCTTCGATGACAGCCTCATGGTGGTCTACGATTCCCCCGACGATACCCGCCGCCCCGATCCAAAGTCGGTGTTTGCCGATATCTTTCGCCTGCCTCAGAAGGGCTGATGCGGCTGGGCCTCGCTCCTCCCCAGAACGGTGGCTAAAGCCTCACCATTTGCTTTATTCGCCCTACCGCAAATCGGTCCCGTTCCACAGAAGGGGAACGCGAGTTGGGTTTCCAGTGGTCAGGGCTTGTAGCGGAGTTCCTTGAGCTTAGGACTCGGCTGGGCTAGATGATGCAGATGAAAACCAGGGCTGCCAGTAGCTGGCCATGCGGTGGGTGAAGGCGGCGGGGTCTTCGCAGTAAAGTTTGTGCCCGAGTTCGTTGGCCTGCTGATATAGCCTGTGCTGACGATGCTTCATGAGGGGCAGAAGCACCTGCATGTGAACCTCTTCGATCGCGACTTCGGCTGGTGGGTCAAGCAAAAAGGATCGCAGTGCCGCAATATCGTGCCCGTCTCCCAGGGCTTGGGCAAGCTGATGAATTTCTGACTCAAATGCGTTCATCACGTTGGGCCACACCGGCTTTAGCAGACAGGTAGTGTGCCACAGGTCTTTGACTCGCTTGCGCCAGTCGTGAAAAGCTTCGTCGCCGCCGTCTTTGTAGGCGGCGTGGTAGCGCGTTTGCCCCTGGCCATAGAGTTTTGTTAGGTTTTTAGCGAGGGCTTTCCAACCCGTTGTCTTGAGGGCAAGCTGGTTGAGTCGCTCGCGGCTGTCTTTGAGATCTGAGATAACGGCGGCGATCGGAGTATCGCCATCGGTCAGGGCCTTAAGCCTGATCTGATGAAGGTCGCCCAGACTCTCCTGCAGCTTGAAGAAGTCCTTAGTGCCTAGGTCAACACCGTAGGTGTCGAGCAGGTCGTTGAGGGTTTGCTGATAGACCTCACTATCGCGGGCTAGCGAGAGCGATCGCCCCAGGTCGCGCAGCAGCTCTTTCTCTCGATTGTAGGTATCTTGGGCAATCGATGTCTGCACCAGCCGCAGCACCGACCGACACTTTTTCAGGTGCTTGCGGGCGTTGTGAACCGCTTCCCCTGGGGTTTGCTGAAAGTCTTCGCTAAGCTGTTGAACGGCCTTTTCCAGCTGTTCACTGAGAATGCGACGGATGTTAGCCTCAACGGTGCTGTCGGCAAAAAATCGATAAGCCATAAGCTTTAGTAGGATGCAGGATCCTTCGAGTCAGGATCAAGCTCAAACCGCTGGTCATCGCGACGATCCATTTCATCTTTGACCGCGACGGGCTGCTCGGCCTGGGTATCAATGCCCACCGCCGCTGCAATGTCGTCGACATTGCTTTGATCGGGGGTGGGGGTAGTACCACCGATAGCCTCTTCGCCCACCACCTTAGCCTGCTCAATCATGGCGTCGGGGTCATCTGCGGTGGTGGGACTACCCGATGCCATACGATTGTTTGTTGCCACTTCAGCCCCAATCATGGCGCTGTTGTCTTCTAGACCCATACGGGCTGCTTCCTCCGCTGCTTGAGCAGGCGACAAGTCAGTTATAGGTTCATCGGCGGCAGGAGGCGTTTTATCGATCGCCTGGGACGAAGAAACTTGGGTAGAATCTCTTTCTTTCTCGCTCGCTGGTTTGGAGTTCATGAAGTTATTTGAGTCTCAATAGAGTAGGGCTGTACGGCACATTCACAGCGTGAGCTTTCGGAATTGTGAATATAGCGATAACGCCACGGTGCTGAACCAACGCTGCCTGTAAGTAGCTATCTGCTCACCGCTATATCAATTTGAGGCAGGCTGGTATTTATAAAGCTGGTTAATTGCCACCATAACAGTGGCCGAGGTTGAACCTATCACCCCACCGATAGATTTTTTCGAAAGCTCAAATTACCCTGCAATCAGGGCATTACAGAGCCCACCATTCCAGCTTTACGCAGCGCCGGAGCCGAATACGTTAAGCAGTACTTTTAATGCTTTAGCCCAAGTCTAAACACGAAGTTTTTTTACCGATAACTCCACTCTTAAACGTCGATTTGGTTTAGATCCGTTTTTCGGCAAATTTCATCAGGCGCAGAATTATTAAAGCAAATAGGGTACTTAGCAAACCCAGCTGCCACTGGCCTAGCCCAGCCGCCACCCCCACCCCAGCAGAAATCCAGACGGCGGTGGCCGAGGTCAGGCCCCGCACCCGATCTTCGCGAAAAATTGAGCCAGCCCCGACAAACCCAACCCCAGTAATAATGCCCTGCAGAATGCGCCCCATAGCGCTGTTGTCGGCTTGAGCCAGCCCGCTTTGAACCGTGACTAAAACAAACAGGGCGGCCCCCAGCGCTACCAGCATATTGGTTCTGAGGCCAGCCGCTTTGTTGCTGAATTCGCGATCGAGGCCGATGATGGCCGCAAACAGAATAGCGATACCCAAACGTCCGGCAGCAGATAACCAGGGAATGGGAGACAAAGGATCCATAGTTACGATAGCTGGGGGGTTTCAGAACGGGTATACCAGTAGGCCCAGGCAATCAGCACAAACTGAAAGGGCAGGCGAATGGCCTGAAACCACCAGGTATCTGGAATGCCAGAAATCTGAATGTGGTTAAACGCCATATTGAGGTTGGCTGGATAAACCGCAATGAATAAGATTACCAGGCCCCAGGCCGAGAGCTGGCGCGTAGATGGCACCAGCAACCCTAAAGCCAGCAAGACTTCAATCACGCCGCTGGCGTAAACCAGGAATGCTGGAGACGGTAAAAACCCCGGCACAATGCGAATGTAGGGTTGTGGCACTACAAAATGGGAAATCCCGGCAACGACCATGCAGACGGCCAAAATAACCCGCAGCGTAGCTTTGTTGTTTTCAAGAAAAGTCATTGGCGGTGAGGGTAAAACTGCGATCGCATTTGCGTACTAGGGGTGCAAAGCGCCACTAAATGCGTGTTTCATATCCTCTACCGTTGAGTAGGTGCTGTCTTCCTGCCAGCGGCAGATGCTGCTGCCCTAGCGCGATCAAGTCCTGCTACGGCTTGTTTTACCAAAGGGTGCTTTCTCGTGCGCGAAAGCACCTGTAGTCATCCACCCCTATCGACAGATGAGAGGGGCCAAGATTCTTCATTAAACTTTACATGCCGAACGAAGAAAAATTAGCGAGGAAATATCCTATGCGTTTCTCAAACATCTGCCGCAACACTGCGATCGCCGCTGTCGTAACCGGCTTTGGCCTGCTGCTGAGCGGTACCGCCCAGGCCCAGGCAGACAGCTACAATACTGGCGGCACGCCGGAGACAACGACCCAGCAGCAGCCGGATACTACTGGCACCACCGGCACTACCGGCACTACCGGCACCACCGCGAACTTGTCCATCGTCGATGTGGCTAGCAGCAGCGATTCTTTTAACACCCTGGTGCAGGCAGCACAGGCCGCAGGGTTAAGCGAAACCCTGTCTGGCGAAGGCCCTTACACGGTGTTTGCCCCCACCGATGAAGCGTTTGCTCAACTGCCCGACGGCGCTCTAGAGTACCTGCTCCAGCCCGAAAACCAGGACCTGCTGGCTCAGGTGCTGTCTTACCACGTGGTGGAAGGCTCTGTCACCTCTGACCAACTCAGCACAGGTGGCGTTAGCACCCTGGGTGGCGGAGTTGCGGTTGCCGTTCTAGACTCTGGCATTGTCGTCAATAACGCCAGCGTTGTCACCCCCGATATTCAGGCCAACAACGGCGTTATCCACGCCGTCAACCGAGTGCTATTGCCCGAAACCCTGCAACAGCAGCTGGCCTCCCGCCTGGGCGTAGACAGCATCTACTAAACCTGGGGTTTAGCTGACGTAGTCAGAACAATGCGCCTCTAACCCGGCGTATAGCCATCGCTAGAACGGTCAGGACATGACTTGTGTTCCCTGAAGCGATGGCTATACGCCGTAGCACTGTCCCAGTTTTTGCCACTAAAAGAGGCCGATGTCCCAAGCGCGACGGCCATCGCTACCGTTCCGGGGATGGTCGAGCGCGTCCTGCGGAAGACCAGGCTCTATTCCTTTTCCTAGGAAGAATTGTTCCTCACGTTTGTCCTTTCTCTCCTCGAGAGCGGATCAGGGTGAGGAACAATTTTGGCAAATTCAAACTGAGTCAGATTGCCTTTGGGGGGAGGGCTCACTCAAAACAGCGTACTTATTCGGCTTGATGGGGGAGCCAAAGCGTTGGCTGTAGACTTGTGTAAGTTCGGCTCCATAAAACAAAATTTGAGCCGAATAAAACACCCAAATTAGCAGAATAATGACTGACCCTGCCGCCCCGTAGGACGAACCAAACCCGCTATTGCCCAGATAAAGACCGATTAAATATTTGCCTATGGAAAACAGAATGGCGGTAGCGATCGCGCCAAACCACACATCTCGCCAGGAAATGACCGCATCGGGCAAATACTTAAACAGGGCGGCAAATAGCAGCGTGGTTAATCCAAAAGCCACCAAAAAATTGATTAGCTGCACCAGGGCATCTAGCCCTGGTACCAGGGCGTGAAGGTAGGTCGAAAACCCAGAGATGACGGAGCTGACAACCAGCGACACCAGCAGCAAAAACCCGATTACCATAACCATTCCCAGAGACAAGACTCGCTTGCGCACCAGGTTCACAATGCCGATATCAGCACGGGTTTCGAGGTTCCAAATGGTGTTGAGCGCTAGCTGCAGCTGGGTTAGCACGCCGGTAGCACCCACCAGCAGCAACACAATACTAATAATTGAGGCAATCACACCAGAATTTTGACCAGGACGATTGGCGTTGTCGAGCACGGTGCGAACAAAGTCGGCCCCAGCGCCACCGATTAACGACTCGACCTGACCCATCAGCTGGTCACGTACGGCTGCACTGTCAAAAAATAGGCCCGCGACTGCGATCGCCAAAATCAGCAGCGGAGCCAGCGAAAAAAGCGTGTAGTAGGCCAGTGCGGCAGCCAGTTGTGAGGCCTTATCCCGGTTCCACTCCTGAAATGCTTGCTTCAGTAGTCGCCAGACTTGTTTGGGGCTCATTGTAAAACTCTTGTCACTCTGCTGATTACGCTTCGGCTCCAACCGTGTTTAGACACTTCGTGATTTAAACACGAATATCTAAGTATCCGAACGCAGTGATGCAAACCATCTTTGCATCGCGTTCGATTTCACATTGAAATTTTGCCGTTCTGGCAATGCATTTACTCATGCACGCAAAACAGCCTGAAACGAGATTACGAAAACCTGCCCCTAAACCAGGACACCTGCCCTACAGATTTCTGCAATTCACGCGAAGTTGCGAGATTGCCACACGTAAGACTCATATTGAGGCAAATATACAGTTTTAGCCCCAACAGAAATCTCTATCGCAAGACGCAAACTTGGCTAAAATGCCCTGCCAATGCCAAATAACGGCACGAAGCGGGGTAGGGCTATGTTAGGCAATTCCATCGGCTCTACACCGTAGTGCAGTATGACCAGTGCAACTCACTGACACGACCCCTGCCGAGCGGTAGCGTGTTATCAAGTCTATTGCACGGCTACAAAGATCGAAAATACCGTACGGTTTCATCAACCGTACGGTATAAAATGTGTCTAACTAGCTCTCCTAGGCGGCGCTTTTTCGGGTTACAGCCCAAAAAATACCCGCGCTGCCGGGAGCTCTTAACTTGCAGGCTGGACACTCGCAGGTTGCGCCGCCCGCCACCAGGTTGAGGTACTTGATTTCGGCCTGAATAGAGAGTTCGCTGACCGGCAGCCCCAGCATCTTTTTAATGTGCGACTCTATCGGGCGGCAGGCTCGTCGTGCAAAGCCCTGGCCTTCTCGCTCAGAGTAAATAACGTAATCCGAAAGCCAGCTGTCGTTCATGATGGCAACTCTACTAGGCGACTTCGCATCTACCTAAAGGCATAGATTAGTCTATATCCAGCGATAGATGTCATCTAATCATGCCCCAAAATGAACCAATTTTTTCATCGGCATCGATCGCAATTTTGGGCGGGGCCGCAACCCTAACAGCAGAATGGATACCGCCAGTCCTGGAGCACTGCTGGAGGCTTGACGGGAGGCTGCGGAAGGGTTTAGCCGCAGAATACTTTTGTGATCCCATAGTCGGGCTGCGCCAGGCGGTTGGGGCAAAAAGCGAGTTTATTAGCCTGCTTTGGGCTATGGCTGCCGCGATCGCCCCAGCCAGGTTATCTATCCCTGATGGCGCGCTAATTTTTGGCTGGTTTCTGCCTTAAGACCGAAGGAGATTGCTGGTTTGCCTCTTAGGCTGAAGCCATGTTTAACGGGTGAGTTTGAGCTGCGGCTGGCCACTGGTCGAGTCATTGGTCGGGCTGCAAACGGTTTAACCCCAGTTGGCATGCTGACTTGACCTATGTATCGCAGCCCAGCTGTTAGGAGGCATTGATATGGAAAACTCTATGAGCACCCAGACCCCTATTGATAAGCAGGCGGGCGACCTAGAGCGCTGGGCTTCAATTATTGGCGGTGGGGCAATGGTGCTAACGGGCCTGCAGCAGCGATCGCTGAAGGGCATTTTGACCGCCGTCGCTGGTGGAGGCTTGGTGTACCAGGGCACCCAGGGCAAAAGCACTGTCAAACAGGTAGAAGACGCCGTGGGTTTAGATCACGCCATTCGAGTTGAGAAGACCGTTACCATCAACCGTTCCGCCGCCGACCTCTATAGCTTCTGGCGCAACCTCAGCCAGTTGCCCACCTTTATGCGCCACCTGAAATCGGTACAGGTAATTGACGATCGCCGCTCCCACTGGGTGGCCAACGCCCCCATGGGCCAAGACATTGAGTGGGATGCCGTGATTGTCAACGACGAGCCCAACCGCCTGATCGCCTGGACCTCTACTGACGATGCCCCAGTAGAAAACTCCGGCTTTGTGCGGTTTCAGCCCAGCGCTGGCGATCGCGGCACCGAGGTCAAGGTGGTGATGGAGTATCAGCCGCCGGGTGGCATGCTCGGAACCATGATTGCCAAGCTCTTTGGCGAAGAACCCGAGCAGCAGATCGGCGACGAGCTAAGTCGCTTTAAGCAGCTGATGGAAGCTGGAGAGATTGCCACTACCGAGGGGCAGCCCAAGGGGGCTTAACCGCCCAGGGCCTCAGCCGCCGCTGGTCCTAGGGCCGCGATCGGCTAAGGCCCACTGTCAATTCAAACTTTGACGTTTCTGAGTAAAACTATGTTTACATTCTTTCGTTCTCGCTTTTTGTCCGTTTCGATTCGCAGCCAGTTCTCTAGCTTCTGCCAGCGGCTTAGCTCTGGCTTTGGCGTTCTGGGTCTGCGTCCCCTGGCGCGTGTGGCCACCCAAGCCGTAGCCGTGACCACGCTGGCGATGGTGCTCTGGCTGGGTGCCGCCGGTACCTTCGCCCAGCCCGCCCAGGCCGGCGACAACCTCGACGGAAGACGCTACGAAGCCGAGGCCGTTCGTCAGTCGCGCAACCCTTTGAGCAACGAAAACTTCAACGGTGGCGTTGACCCCGCGATCGCCGCAGAGCGCAGCCAGGCCCCCGAAGACCAGGCCAGAGGAATTTTGGGAAGCGTTAAGGATGCGGTGCAGGACGTTCTACCCGGCAATGGCGATGCAAACCCGGGCCAAAATGCCGCTAACCCCAACACCCAGCCTAACCCCAACCCCAACCCGACCCTGAAGCGCTACGACAGCGCGCGGTAGGTCGTAATCCTTAGCCCCCGCTCCTTCCTACCATCCCGACGTTAGCCCCTTGTCCTGGCCATTCGGCCCCCCCATCCAGGAGAAATTGATGAAAGCTGTTTGCTGGCACGGTTCCCAAGACGTACGGGTTGATACCGTACCCGACCCCAAGATTCTCAACCCCCACGACGCCATTCTTAAGGTGACCTCTACCGCCATTTGCGGGTCTGACCTGCACCTTTACGATGGCTACATTCCCACGATGAAGTCGGGGGATATTTTGGGGCACGAGTTTATGGGAGAGGTGGTCGAAACTGGCCCTGAGGTGACCAACCTGAAGAAGGGCGATCGCGTCGTGGTGCCCTTTACGATCTCCTGCGGCAACTGCTTTTTCTGCAACCGCGATCTGTGGTCGCTGTGCGACAACACCAACCCCAATGCCTGGATGTCCGAAAAGCTGTACGGCCATTCGCCCGCTGGGCTGTTTGGCTACTCCCACCTGCTGGGCGGCTATGCGGGCGGTCAGGCCGAGTACGTGCGGGTGCCGTTTGCCAATGTGGGTCCGCTCAAGGTGCCCGATGGCCTCACCGATGAGCAGGTGCTGTTTCTCACTGATATCTTCCCTACTGGCTATATGGCCGCCGAAAACTGCGACATTCAGCCCGGTGAGGTGGTGGCGGTGTGGGGCTGTGGCCCCGTCGGCCAGTTTGCTATCCGCAGCGCCATGATGCTGGGGGCCGAACGGGTGATCGCCATCGATCGCCTGCCTGAGCGATTGGCCCTAGCCGCCGCCGCCGGAGCCGAAATTATCAACTACGAAGAGATGGATGCTGGCATTGCCCTTAAGGAAATGACCGGCGGGCTAGGGCCCGACTGCTGCATTGATGCCGTCGGTATGGAGGCCCACGGCACAGGCGCGATGGCGCTCTATGACACGGTCATGCAGGCCGTTCGCATGGAGACGGGGCGAGCTATGGTGCTGCGCCAGGCAATCGTGGCCTGCCGCAAGGGAGGCAAGATCTCGGTGCCCGGCGTCTACGGCGGCTTTATCGACAAAATGCCGATGGGGGCTTTTGTGAATAAGGCGCTGACCATGCGATCGGGCCAGACCCACGTACACAAATACCTCCGACCCCTGCTTGAGCGCATTCAGCAGGGCGATATTGACCCCTCGTTCTTAATTACCCACAAGCTACCTTTAGAAGAGGCTCCCCGCGCCTACAAGATCTTCCGCGACAAGGAAGAAGACTGTATCAAGGTAGTGCTAAAACCGTTTGAAACGGCAAGCAGCCTGCCCGCCGCCGTCGCGACCTAGGGCAACCTCTCTCCTTCAGCAAACCCGACCGGGTGCGTCATCGTTCAGGTGGCGCACCTTTGCTGTTGGCAGTTCAAAACCCTTTCGCCCCACCAGCTTTAGCCCCCAGCCGGGGCGCGAGCGATTGCGCCGTGTCATGACTGGCTCACCAGAGGGGTGAGGGCGATGATTACTCGCTGTGTGTGTAACCGATGCTGGCTTGGCCACCTGGAGCCAGTAAGCAACAATCCTACCGGTTGAAATTTAATTACCCCAGAACAAGGCGACCAGAGCAGGGCGAAGTGTTTAGCCTGCTGAGGCGCAACAGACAACTAGATTAGCTGCCCCCTGTTTAACGAGAATCTGTACACCGAGCGATGATCTTGCCCAGAGAGAATTTTTACCGTTAAAGGAGCGTACTAAAGGCAACAGCTTACATGGCACCAACGTTCAAGCAAGGAGACAAGGTTACCTGGCGCTCAGGTCAGGGAACCACGACCGGCACTATTCAACGGCGGGTAACGGCACCGACTGAAGTTGATGGCCATCCCGTAGCGGCGTCGAGTGATGACCCCCGCTATCTGGTTAAGAACGACCACACCGACAAAGTGACTGCGCACAAGCCCGAAGCCCTGAGCGCATTAGCGGGTAAGGCTAAGCCAGCGGCTCAGAAGTCAAATTTAGCCTCTGAGCACAGCAACAAAATTCGAGAATTTGAAGCGGCAGTCAACATGACGGCCCATGCGATCGCAAACTGGCTAGAGACCGACGAAAGTAAGTCGGTGGGGCAAAAGGATGACTCAGGTCATATCAAAGGCCGCGAGTCGGGCAAGCATATTGTTGAGATCTTAAACAAGAACAAAGCTGACTACACCGAGGAGGATATGCAACGAATCCAAAAGGTGGTCAGCTATGTTCATCGTCACCTGGCTCAGCGGCCTGATGGTGATGTTACAGACACGCGGTGGCGCTACTCGCTGATGAACTGGGGCCATGACCCGCTCAAAGACTAGCGCGCGAGGGAGTCAGCTGCGGTGGGGTGGCGCTAGGCTCCCCTTCTAGCAGCAGGTTGCGAATGAGCCGAGCCAGCCCGCGCTGGGCCAGCCCCGCCACCACCTGCTGCCCCATAGCCTGAGTCTCAGGCTTAAACAGCAGGGTAGGAATCCGAGTCGCCACCTGGGCGGCATCAAAGCCGGGGGTATCTTTGAGAATCTCTAGAATGCGGCGCAGGTGGTCGAGATCGCTGGAGCCAGCAGGGGCCTTCGCCTTCGGTTCTTTCTTCAGGCCCAGGCGGCGCTGCACGGCGGTGGTCAGGTTTTGCACCGTGGTTTGGCCCAGGCTGTCAAGGCTGTTGACGAGTTCGCCGACAATGCGATCGCGCAAAAACGAGCCCCGCTCCGAGAACAAAAACTCTAGGGTTTGATCGATCAGCCGGTCCATGTCGTAGTCGTCGCTGCTGCGGGCGTTGCGCAGCAGGTTCTCCAGTCGGTTCCAGCGAAAGCTGCCGTCTTTAAACAGCAGGTCTTGCAGCGAGGCACGCAGCTCGGGGGAGGGGTCGGTGAGCAGCCGCTTGGCCACATAGGGGTAGGCCTTGCTCAGCACCTTAAACTCGGGGTCAACGTTGATGGCGATGCCCTCCAGCGTCACCAGCGAGCGGATGATCAGCGCGTAGTAAGCGGGCACCCGAAACGGGTACTCATACATCAGCGCTGAAAAATCGTCGGTAATGCTCTTAAAGTTCATCTCGGCGACGCTGGCCCCCAGGGCATTGCTAAACACGTTGGCCAGGGCCGGAATAATCGGCGTCAGGTCGGTATCGGGGGTGAGAAACTCTAGCTTGACGTAGTCGTTGGCCAGCCCCTCAAAGTCGCGGTTGACCATATGCACCACCGCCTCGATTAGGCCGTAGCGCTGGTAGGGCTTGACCTCGCTCATCATGCCAAAGTCGAGGTAGGCCAGCTGACCGTCGGCCATCGCCAGCAGGTTGCCGGGGTGGGGGTCGGCGTGAAAGAACCCATGCTCTAGTAGCTGCCGCAGCGAACACTGCACTCCCACCTCGATCAGGTGGCTGGCATCGATACCGAGGCGATCGAGCTTGTCAATGTTGGTTAGCTTGGTACCCTCGATCCACTCCATGGTCAGCACCCGGCGGGCGGTGTACTGGGGGTAGACGTGGGGCACGTAGATGTCGGGGATGTGGCCGTAGAGCTTGGCAAAGCGCTGGGCGTTTTCGCCCTCGTGGGTGTAGTCCATCTCCTCAAAGATGCGCTCGCCAAACTCGTCTAAAATCGCCACCAGGTCGCTGCGAATCTGGCTGATGCGGTTGGTGGCAAAGCGGGCCAGCCCGCGCAGAATGTGCAGATCTAGAGCGATGTTCCGAGCCAGGCCGGGGCGCTGCACCTTGATGGCCACATCTTCGCCGCTGTGTAGTTTGCCTTTGTAAACCTGACCCAGGGAGGCCGCTGCGATTGGGCTTTCAGAAATTTCGGCGTAGATCTGGCTGGGGGGTGCGCCCAGCTCTTCTTCAATAAAGCGGTAGGCAGTAACGTTCGGAAAAGGCGGAATTTGGTCTTGCAGCGTGGTCAGCTCTTCGAGAAAGACCGGCGGCACCAGGTCGGGTCGGGTGGAGAGGGCCTGGCCAATTTTGATATAGGCAGGGCCAAGGTTTGTGAGCATGGTGCGCAGCTGCACCGCCCGTTTGACCTCGTTTTGGGCACTGCGACCGGCGCGGGCATCGAGCCAGAGCTGGGCAAAGAAGCTAATTAGCGGCAAGAAAATGCCGACAAACCGCGCCCAAACCTGAAACGGGCGACGGCGGTAGTGGGCGGCGATCGCCAGGGGGTCGTAGCCAAACGATTCAAACGGGTCTTGGGCTTTGGTGGCCAGAGTGCGGGGCGCAGCGGGCAATACTGCAGGCTCGGCCACGGGTGCGGGGGCCAGCACCTCAGGCGGGTCGCTCATCACTTCTCCGGTCACCGTAATAGCCTCGGTATCGATAATATCGATCGAGCCACCAAAGTGCTGAGCCGAATCCTGGGTGGTATTTAAAGCCATAGCACGCTCAGAGAAGAGGATTGAGAATTAGGAAAGCTGAGGCGATCGCCCAAACCGCTCCCCGTAAACTATTGTAACGGCTTAGTCTGCGAATCCTGAGTGGTGCCCCCCCTACTTCCTCCGATCGGCCTCTGTCGGTTGAGAGAGCGTGGGGGTTCCTACCCTTACGCTGATACTACTGAACTCACTCTGGCTACCGTCGGTTGGCCTGGGCAAACGGCGTAAAGCCTTTGACTTGGCTGCGCCCATGCCCCTACATAAAACACACGGCATGCCCCCCAAATCTCGAAAGACTTGAGGGGCATGCGGTTCAACATGACTATCTATGCAGCCGATCGCCGGGGCCGCTTGCGCTCAGACTTTTTCTTGTAGCCAACGGCCTGGGCCTCGTTGCTGTCGGAGCCGTAGACGCCTCTTACCAATTCTTTCATCGCCAGCACGTTCTGGTGAAACTGCCACTCGGCCAGGCGAGCCTTGTCGGCGGCGGCTTTGGCACGCACCATAATCGCGGTCTCTTCATCCTGGGCAGCCATCATCTCGGCGTAGCTGCTCTGGAGCCCGTCGATAGTGGTCTCGGGGCGGGCGGAGGTGTAGTCGGCAATGGTGCGCACACCGCGTAGTGAATCAACATCCTGGCCGAGGTAAGTGGACCGCAAACGGCGGCTGGTATCGGTATTGGGCATGGTCGCAGTGCTCCTTAATGGCAGTTAGTTAGGAATATCCGGGTTGGCGGCAGATTGGGGAGGCTCGCCTGTCGCTCAGGGCAATGTGCCCGCTGCGATCGCCGACCCGGAAAAACCGGCGCAGCTTTACGGAAGTAATATCAACGGGCGCGGCTGAATGAAGTGCAGATGATGGTGAAGCATAACCACCCCCGTACTTACTTGTTACCGAGGTGCGATTGCTTATCGCCGGAGCGCGATTGCTTATCACCGGAGCGCGATTGCCTATCGCCGGAGCGCGATTGTTAATCACCGGGGTGCGATTGCTTGTTACCAGGGCGCGATTGCCCAAATCTCAAGACCTGTAGCGATTATCTTGATTGTCAAGCTCACCCTGCTATGTAGTAGCTGCCATGAGGGTGGCAGCTGGCGGCAATGAGCAAGCTGGAGCCTGCCAGAGGGTGTCATGGC
This sequence comes from Nodosilinea sp. LEGE 06152, assembly GCF_015207525.1. Classification (GTDB taxonomy): domain Bacteria; phylum Cyanobacteriota; class Cyanobacteriia; order Phormidesmidales; family Phormidesmidaceae; genus Nodosilinea. The sequence goes on along the minus strand of NZ_JADEWR010000008.1, from coordinate 20 downwards.
TCACCATGGCATTGAGGATG
>NZ_JADEWR010000007.1:21820-284901 GCF_015207525.1 Nodosilinea sp. LEGE 06152 | reverse complement strand
TGGAAGTGATGCACGAGCGCAATGCTCACAACTTCCCCCTCGACCTGGCTACGGCTGAGGCTCCTGAAATCATCGGCTAGTCTTGACTGACTAATCCATTGATTGATTAGGAAAAGAGCGCTCCCCTCGGGGGGGCGCTCTTTTGTTATCTCCTGCACCAAGTCCAAATCCCATAGCTCCGATCTCAAAGAGGCCAAACCGCAGGGGGGCAAACAGCATTTGCCCTACCGAATCGGGGTAACTAAGAAGGGTTTGGTGTTGCAAACGTCTTTGAGGTTAGGACAGGTTCGACGCAAGGGCATTGCATGCAATACCTCTATCAGGTGTCGGAATTGATAAAAAATAAGTGGAATTGTAAACCTATAAAAAGTTGCGTGTTTTTGTAGTTATCGTTGGCTGTTTGGCGGAAATTACGGAAGCCCATTCTTTATGGCATTGGGAATAATGCGAGATATCGATACCTAGGCAAAGACTGAGGCACCCATTATGTCCACTGCTGTCATTCCATCTGTAGCTCAATTGCGGTCTGAACTTGGCGATTTTAGCAGCATCGTTTGTTTCAGAGCATTAGTTGTTGGCACCGAAGAAGTTTTAGGCGAAAAAGCTGCTGCGATCGCACTCATTGGCGCTGGTCGTCAGCGGGGACGCCAAGTGGCGAACCAGTTGGGCATTGCGGGGAAAGCTATGCCGCTTGATGAACTGGTCAGCGTTCTTCAAGCAGCGCTGGGCAAGAATGGCACCCGCCTGTGCATTATTGAGAAAATTGTTGAAACCAGCGAATCGATTTTAGTTTACTGCCGAGAAACAATTTGTTCGGCTGATGAACCTGAAGGGTCACCCCGCAAACTAACCTTCACGCTAGGAGCAGTGCAGGGCGTGATAGAGAGTGTCACTGGAAAGCGTTTGCGAGGCAAGCAAACGGAATCTGTTCTGCGGGGCAGTGCCTTTGATGTAATCGAATTTGAAACGATCGGTTGAACCGATCTAGCTTAAAGCCTGTAGTTTTTCTTGTAGAGAGACTACAGGCCTTGGTTACGCCAATGTGAGGGAAAGCCAAAATTGACTTCCATAGATTAATTCTCAATCAGTTGTCTTAATTTTTTGATGCTAGAGGAAAAGGTAAGTCCACCATTTTGCTCTTCTGTCTGTTTGCACTCGAACTTCGGGTGGCCAGGGTTTTCGCGCTTTGTTTTCTTCAGCCCTTGCACCCCTTGTGGGGCTGGGGCTTGCCCATCGCAACCGCAAAGGAAACAGAACTGATATTTGACTATCTAGAACCAGACCTTTGCGACAACTAAGAGACTCAGGGGACCGAGTCCCTACTGCTGCCACCTTCTGGGGCGAACAACAAAGGGACCAGGTCCCTCAACCCCGCAAAAGTGCTTCACATGCTCTACGGCGGCCTGACCGGCATCGTTCACGAAGCGTCTCCGGACCGGAGAATCCCACCATCAAAATCCGCTATGCCCTTGGCTACGCTGACCTCAACGACTGGCGCGACCTCATCTCCGTGCCGCTCAGCGCCGAGGGGGTTAACAGTCGCCCGACCGCCCAGCGGAGTGGAGACATGGATGGTGATTATGCCCAAGACAGTGCTGCTGAAGTAGCGCCAGACTTAGAGATCTCAGAGTTCTGGAGGTCTTTGGCTTAGCAGTAGTCGTTGCTAGAACCCTAGGATCTGAGCTAGTCCATCCGCCTATACATCTATATAGGCTCTAACTTTTTAATGTTGCCGCTCTGGCTAAGCCCAGGGTTCTCGGTTAGTGCTCTTAGCTAGATTGGGTTAGGCGGTTCGTGCTCAGTCACAAATTGCTACGGCGAGCTTTTTGATTAGTCTTTGGATGCCGAGGAACTCAAACCGATTCCGCACGTACTGCTGCGCCGGTTTGGCTCGCGTAGGATTGGCCTGCCGATCGGGCAACTGCTCAAGGGCTTGGCAATAGGGAGACATACTTGTAAGCAGGACGGCGAGAACTGAAAACGACAGTTTTAACCGTTCGTAGCAGCCCTGTTCGCAGCCGACAGTTCAGCGCATCAATCTTTAATCTTCTTAACATTTCAGCCTTTAGAATCGGGTGAAATCGTCTGATTTGCAGTTATCAAGCCACTCAAATCGATGCAATATGTAACTAAAGTTGCCTTGACTCCCTCTAGAAGTTACGCGAAACTACATCTAATGGATGTGCCCGCTCACGAAATCAATGCGATACATTGACTTTCGTAATGAACAGTAGCAAGCTATAGCTTAATTAGGATTAGGTTATTGTCTTGCTGCAACCCTGAAGATAACAGTAATCAGGGATGACGTCAGTCGCCATTGCCAAAGCCAGCATCACCAGTGTTGAGACCCATACCCTATGGAAACATTAGAGTTCATTATTTACCCCGATGGGCGGGTTAAGGAAACAGTAACCGGTATCGTAGGTGCCTCTTGTGCCGAGGTTACAGCGGCCATTGAGGCCCAGCTCGGTATCGTGATGGCCCAACAGACCACCTCCGAGTACTTTGCCCAGAATAATGAACAATCGGCAACGGAGACTGTAGCTGCCAAAACCGCCTACAGCCAATGGTAAATTTTCACTTTCTATAGTCCTCATACCCCCGCAGAAAATGTCACACTTTAGCCAAATCAAAACCAAAATCCGCAACCTAGACTCTCTCAAGCTGGCTTTGAATGATTTGGGTGCCGACTGGAAAGCTGGCCCCTGCAACGTACGTGGTTATCAGGGCCTGACTGAAACCGCTGATGTGGTGATTGCCCAGGACAACGGCTACGACATTGGCTTTCGCCGTAACCCTGAAACCAGCGACTACGAGTTGGTAGCTGACCTGCAGTATTGGCAACAGCCGCTGACGGTGGAAGGCTTTTTGCGCCAGGTAACCCAGCGCTACGCCTACAACACCGTGCTGTCTGAAACCTCTCGCCAGGGCTTTCAGGTGTCTGAGGAGCAGGTGCGCGAAGATGGCTCGGTGCGGCTAGTAGTACAGCGCTGGAACGGCTAGAGCGCTGACCTTTTGAAGTTTGGAGGGGGGCTGCTTTAGCCCCTTTCTTTGTTTTGGCCCATAACTGGGCGTTTTGAAGCACACAGGGCACAACACAATGACACATTTTGACGGGCAGCCCGATGCGACCGGCTTTGAGCCAGAGCTAGGCGGAAACCTTCGCCAAGTCAGCGATCGCACCGGCCTGGAGCCAGAGCTGGGCGGTCAGCTGCGCCAGAGGGGCGTCTATGTGGACGAGATTACCTGTATTGGCTGCAAGCACTGCGCCCACGTCGCCCGCAACACCTTTTATATCGAGCCTGACTACGGCAGATCGCGAGTTTACCGCCAGGATGGTGACTCTGAAGACATCATTCAAGAGGCGATCGACACCTGCCCAGTGGACTGCATTCACTGGATCGACTACACGGAACTGAAGCAGCTGGAGAGCGATCGCAAGCACCAGGTGATTCCGGTAGTTGGTTTTCCTGTAGACAAAGCGATGTCGGCGGCGCAAATGCGTAAGGCCAAGCGCAAAAGCCAGCGATCGCAGCAGTCCTGAAGCTCTAACGCCCTGGGGGCACTACCACGACCTCACCCGTAGGCAAAAATTGAACCTCTACCGTAGCAGGTTCATCCCTAACCACACCGGGAATCGTGGTGCCGGGCTGCGGCAGGGCAGGGCTGTTGCGGTAAGTCGCAGAAAAGTCGCTGAGGGGTTCTAGTGCCGTGACGGTGCCATCGGGCTCAAGGGTGAGGCTGTAGCGCAGGGTAGCAGCCAGGTTCGCAGGCGGTCGCCACTGCTGCTGGAGGGCCAGGGTGAGCGCACTAATCCACTCCAGGGCTGGGCTGGGGCTAGCCGTGTGGCCTGGGCCAGCGAAAGCTTCAGGATTGCTGCGCGCCGATTGCATTGTCTCAGGGCTAGCTGGGGCCGGAGTCGATTCTGCTGTCATGTCAGAGTTTGGGCTGGCAAGCTGTGTCTCCACGCCTGCCTCAGCTTCGGCAGAGGCGTCGGTATTGGGCTCAGCGGGAGTTGGGCTGAGCGGAGGTTGGCCGCTAGCGGGTGCTGGGGTGGCCGCTGAGGGCGGCGGTGATGCCTTAGGGGTAACGGCATCTGTTGATCCACTGGGTGGGGCGTCTGGGGTGGTTGGGGCCGTAGTTGTGGGTGCGGGGAGCGCTTCGCCTGCGGCGGGCGGCGCTTCTACAGACTCGGCAGCGGGCAAGTCGGCGGGGGATGCACCCCCTCCACCTTCTAAAGACTGCTGGCGATCGCTAGGCAGCGGCTGCCCCGATTCGTTGGTTGTTTGCGGCCCGCTGGGCGACAGCACCACCGGGCTAGGGGTGGTCGTCAAAAACTGGTTGCCTAGCAGGGCGGCAATGCCCACCGCCGCTACAGAGCCGACCCAAAGCGGCAGCCTAGGGCGCGTCCGGCGGGCCTTGACGGGCGTAGCGTCAGGCAAAATTTGGAGGCTGCCCTCGGCCTGCTCTAGGGCATCGGCCAGATCGGCTAACTGCAGGGTCGAGAGTTCAACAATGTTGGGCGGCTCTAGGGGAGTCACCAACGTCAGCCGATGGCGGGTCAGCCCTACGGGCTGAAGTGCACTGTCGCCTTGAGATACAGCGCCTCCTTCCGTTAGCGCGTCAGCACTGAGCTGGCGCTGAACGTAGGTTTGCACCAGCGCTGCCAGGGCAGAAAACTGCGGCTCTCGCCCGCTGACCTCAAATCGAGTCTGGTTGGCTACCGCTTCGGTCGCGGTGTCTAACTCTTCCCCGTGCACCTGGAGGTAAAAGCGCGATCGCCCCAGCACCGGGCGACCCGTGACCTGGCTCAGGGGTGAAAGCTCGCCCACCAGTCGCAGAGTACAGGTGCCCGCTGCATATTCGTAGGAGGTGATAGTGGCAGTCTGGGCCATGGACTTCGGGCTGGGTGGGTTAAAAGTTCAAAATTCAAAAGGCAAAGTTCAAAAAGTTGCTCAGGTGGTAGCTAAAAATTCCTTCTCAAACAGCAGCTCAACTCCAAAATCGCAAATCCAGAATCCGAAATTCCTCTCACTTTTCCGCGCGCTCTAGCAGCGCCAACCACAGCTTACGGCTGCCGCCGGAGCCACTGTAGAACAGCAGGTCAACCAGCAGCTTCAGCCCTAGGGCGTTGATCTCGTCGGTGGTGGCGGTTTGGTCGCCCTCCATGCGGTCTTGGTAGGCGTTGCTAAAGGCGTCTAGGTAGTCGCCCAGCTGCGCGGTGCGGTGCGGAGGCTGCCCCTGCTCGAGGGCCTTCTCCAGCCGCGCCACGGCCTGGCGAATGGGGTCACGATGGGCGATCGCCAGATGACAACTTACCAGCACCAGGGCGCGGGCTTCGTCGACATCGAGCTTTTTGCGGCCCTGCCCCTTGCGCAGCGGACTGGCCTGGCGCAAGCGCCACAGATTGACGCGATCGCTCAGCAAGTCAGATACGCCCAGGGCATCGGCCGCCGCCAGCATGGCATCCGACCCCAGGCCGGTGAGGGCTTCTAGGGCCAGCAGCACCAGGTCGAGCTGAGCCTTGATGCTGTGCAGCTGACGCGGGGTCGGCGCTGGCTGGGCCGGATTGTGCTCACTGAGGGAAGACGGTTCCACCAGGCTGCCCTGTTACTAACGTAGAGGATTGGGCTAATTGTGGCATGGGGGTTGCAGTTCTTGAAACGGGTTTTAGGGGCAACGAGTACAACCGCTCCGTCAAAGGCTGAAGCTAGCCTTGCTCTACACCCTGTCATACTAAATAGCAACGCCATTAGCTCTGGAGTGGCTCGCCATGGCAGTGACCCTAACGCGCTGGACCCTGGACGACTATCACCGCATGATTGAGGCTGGATTGTTCGTCAACCGGCGAGTAGAACTTTTGAATGGGCAAGTTGTTGAAACGGCTCCCGAAGGCCCTGATCACGCTGACCTTTCAACCGATGCTAATGAGTTGTTCGCAGCACAGGCGCGAGGGCGGTATCGAGTCCGCGTGGCTAAGCCCATGAGTATAGCCGCAACGGGCAGCGAGCCTGAGCCTGATATTGCCCTGGTTAGGCGTAGATCTTACCGCCAGGGGCACCCAGCACCAGTGGATGTGTACCTTATTATTGAGTTTTCAAATACAACTCTAGCCAAAGATACTAACGAAAAGCGCCAAGCCTATGCCACAGCGGATATTCAAGATTACTGGGTAGCCAATCTCAAGGATGGAGAACTTATCATTTACCGTCAACCGATCAATGGCGATTATCAAATTGAGCAGCGTCTGCGTCAGGGGGCGGTAACGCCGCTGGCTTTTCCCGATATTACCGTAGCGGTTGCCTCGTTGATTTAGAGTTGTCCTAGCCCTAAAAACTCCTGCGTGTGCTGCCAGATGTCTTCCTCTACATCCACCAGGGCGTGATCGCTGGGGAGTTCGATTAGCTTTGTCCAGGGGCGGGCAGCAGCGTAGGCGCGGCTGGCTTCTATAGATATCGTTTCGTCGCTGGTGCCGTGGAGAATCAGGGTGGGAATTTCGGCGTTTAGGGCATTGTCGTCATAGCCCTGGGCATCGGTGATGAAACCGTAGTGGAGGGGAATCTGCCGCTGCTCGGTGTAGTGGTAGACCGAGAGGGTGCCCTCGGTACGCCAGGTATTTAGAGCCTCCGGGCCAAGGCGGGGCAGCCACTGCTTGAGGAAGCCAAAGGCGGGGGCCAGCAGCACGAGATTTTCGATGCGATCGGTAATGGCGGGCTGCTGAGCAACCCAGGCGGCGGTGAGACCCCCGAGGCTAGAGCCGATCAGCCCCGTGGGTTCACTCTGAGACAAAATTAGGGCGCTGACCTGCTCGATCTGGCGGCTGAGGGTGAGGTGGGCAAAGTCGCCCTGGTTGAGGTCGGGGATCAGCAGGGGGATGCCCAGGGTGGCGAAGCGGGCTTTCATGGCCTGGGCTTTGGCGAACTGGGGGCTGGAGGCGAAGCCGTGGAGGTAGATGTATTGGGGCATGGTGTGGGGAGTGGATGGGTAGGCGGGTGGATGGGTGAGGGGGTGAGGGGGTGAGGGGGGACCGTACATTAAGTTAAAGCGGGAATCTCGTAGGGGCAAACGGTTGTTTGCCCAAACAGGGTATTGGCCCTAAGCCGGAGTGGGTGGATGGGTGGGTGAGTCGGTGAAGGGGTTGGCCCCTGGGGGTATGATATTGAATCGGTGCGCTTCCCAGGCTGGTTGGTGGGCGGTGCCCACCCTACGGTAAATCACATTTCTCCGACGCTATGACTTCGACTTATCGCATTACGCTGCTGCCCGGTGACGGTATTGGCCCTGAGATTATGGCGGTGGCAGTGGATGTGCTCAACACCGTGGGCAGCCAGATGGATCTGGCTTTTGAGTTTGAGGAGGCGCTGATTGGTGGGGCGGCGATCGATGCGACGGGAGAGCCGCTACCGGAGGCGACGCTAAAGACCTGTAAGGCCAGCGATGCGGTGCTGCTGGCGGCGATCGGGGGTTATAAGTGGGATACGCTGCCCCGGCACCAAAGGCCTGAGACTGGGCTGCTGGGGCTGCGATCGGGGCTAGAGCTGTTTGCCAACCTGCGCCCGGCGACGATTTTGCCCCAGTTAATTGATGCGTCTTCCCTTAAACGGGAAGTCGTTGAAGGGGTGGACATTATGGTGGTGCGGGAGCTGACCGGGGGCATCTACTTCGGCAGCCCCAAGGGGGTGTTTGAAACCGAGACGGGGCAGAAGCGGGGGGTCAACACCATGGCCTATACCGACGGCGAAATCGATCGCATTGGTAAGGTCGCCTTTGAGACGGCCCAAAAGCGCAAGGGCCAGCTCTGCTCGGTGGATAAGGCCAACGTGCTGGAGGTGTCGCAGCTGTGGCGCGATCGCATCATCGCCCTCTCTGCCGACTACCCCGATGTCGCCCTGACGCATATGTACGTCGACAACGCCGCCATGCAGCTAATTCGCTGGCCCAAGCAGTTTGACACCATCGTGACCGGCAATTTGTTTGGCGATATTCTCTCTGATGCGGCGGCGATGCTGACCGGCAGCATTGGCATGCTGCCCTCGGCCAGCCTGGGGGCCAGCGGACCTGGGGTATACGAACCCGTCCACGGGTCGGCCCCCGACATTGCTGGGCAGGATAAGGCCAACCCCCTGGCCCAGGTGCTGAGCGCCGCCATGATGCTGCGCTACGGCCTCGACCAGCCCGCCGCCGCCGATCGCATTGAGCAAGCCGTGACAAAAGTCCTCGATCAGGGTTATCGAACTGGCGATATCATGTCTGAGAGCATGACCCAGGTGGGTTGCAAGGCGATGGGCGAAGCCCTGCTGAGTGCCCTGGCGTAAAGTTCTTTCTAGAAGCCCTTCTAGAGTTTGCTGCCCCTGGAAAGATCGATTAGAGTCTGTCTATAAGCGCACAGGTGAGCCGTGTACGGTCTACAGCAACCCCCTTCTTCGAGCCAACCCGCCCAGCGACCCGATGCCAGCGTCCCGCCCATGGCGCTTAACCCGGCTCTGCTGAAGTCGGCCCGGCAAATTTATCGCACCTATTACGAAGTTCACCCCGAAGATGTGCAGCGCCCCATCGGCATTGCCATCAGCACTAAGACCCACCGGGGCAAGCTCATTTTTGGCGACAAACCCGTGCTGCTGCCCAACGAATGCTTTGTCCCCATTAGCCAGATCGAGCCGGGGCTGCACTAGGCCCGCCAAGCCGTCGTACCAAAATCAGGATAGCGGGCCATTCTGAGCGGGCACACTGGGTAGCGTAACCCAGTAGTGCAAAGGACTTGGTACCTATGGCTGAGTCGCCTCTTTCAGCTCTAGCGACATCGGCACCTTCTGCCTGGGCAGGCTCGTCACAGTCGAAACTGCTGACCACCTCCGACAGTTGTAAGCGGCGGGCTGTGGCCAAGCGACCGCTGCCCAGCTACACCCAGCGGCTGCTGCGGCAGCTGCGACTCAAGCTATCTACCGCTTCGCACCGCCCAGAGGCCCTCGATTTGGCCGTAGTGATCTGCACCTACAACGGCGAGCGGCGCTTGCCCCAGGTGCTCGACTGCCTGCTGGCCCAGCTGGGCACCGAGCACCTGGCCTGGGAGGTGATTGTGGTCGATAACAACAGCACCGACGGCACCGCCCAGGTGGTCAAAACCTACCAGCAGCAGTGGCCGCAGGATGTGCCGCTGCGCTACGCCTTTGAGCCGCGCCAGGGGGCTGGCTACGCCCGCCAGCACGCCATTGAGATCGCCCGCAGCCCTCTCGTCGGGTTTCTCGATGATGACAACCATCCGGCGTTGGGCTGGGTGGTGGCGGCCCATCGGTTTGGCCAGGCCCATCCCCAGGCGGGGGCCTTTGGCAGCCGCATTCGAGGCGACTTTGAAATTCCGCCGCCGCCCAATTTCGATCGCATTGGGGCTATGCTGGCCCTCACCGAGCGCGGCTCTGAGCCGCTGATTTACGACCCCCAGCAGAAGATTTTGCCCCCGGCTGCGGGGCTGGTGGTGCGGCGGCAGGCCTGGCTGGCCAGCGTGCCCGAACAGCTCACCCTGGCCGACGCCATTGGCTTTCGGGCGGCGGGCGAAGATTTGGAGGTGGTGCTCTACATGCAGCGCCACGGCTGGGAAGTGTGGTACAACCCGGCGATGCGCATGCAGCATCAGATTCCGGCCAGCCGGTTTGAGCGCGACTACTTGCTGCGGCTGTTTCGCGGCATTGGCCTGAGCCGTCACCACACCCGCATGCTGAGTGTGGCCCGGTGGCTGGGGCCGCTGATGACGCTTTTGTATATGGCGAACGATTTGCGCAAGATTGTGCGCCACCTGGTTAGGTATCGGGGCGAGGCGATCGCCGATACGGTTGCCGCCTGCGAGCTTACGCTATACGTCTACAGCCTGCTCAGCCCGTTCTACCTCGCGCGGCGGCGACAGCGGCAGCGGTACGGGGCGCAATCGGGCGACGTGCCCTGCTGAGCTGATCCCAGCCGAGCCAGAGGCAAAAGCTAGCCACCTGTAGAATGGGAGGCGATCGCAGCTTTGCAGTTACAAATTAGTAAGATTCACCGCTCGTTTTGAACCGCTGACGGTACTACCACTGAGGATACTTAGAGCAGCGTTTTATTCGCTTTAAGATCAAAGCAGTAGGACCCGTGTGAATCTCTTTCAAAGCGCTTTCTCTAAAGGGATTGAACGGTCGCATTCGATACAAACCATAGATCGTTTGCAGGAAGTGTTTATGGTCTGGAAATACTTTCTATTTGAACGGTTTAGCTGACTACTGCCCCGTGCTCCCGCTCAACTATGGATCACATTGACCAGCCCTCTACTCTCAATTTTCAAGATATTGAGCCCTTTGACCGCAGAATTCTCTCCGCTGTTAAGAAGGCTGAGACCCTCTGGCGCACGCTGCAGGCCGAGCCTGAGTTCACCCCTGAACTCCGCCACCAAGCCCTAGAGGGGCTGCGGCTGACTTTAGAAGAATTGCAGGTGGCCCACGAAGAACTTCAGGTGCAGCAGGAAACCCTGGTCGAAAAACACGAGCAGTTGGTGCTTAGCCACCAGCGCTACCAAGATTTGTTTGAGTTTAGCCCTGAGGGAGCGCTGGTCACCGACGGCAACGGGCTGATTTTGGCCGTCAACCGGGCCTTTGCCCATCTGATCGGGGTGCCCCAGAGCTGGTTGGTGGGCAAGCCCCTGGCCACCTTTGTGCCCCTCGATCAGCGGGGGCCGTTTCGTCACTGGCTGCGGTATGTGCAGCAGGGGGCGCACACCAACCGTCACGATAGCTACTTGCAGCGCCGCGATCAGGTGTGCCTGCCGGTTAGCATTAGCGTGCGGCGGTGCCAAGCGCCCTACGAAAACGAGCTGTGGTGGGCCGTGCAAGACCGCCGCGATCGCCACGCCGCCGAGGTTGCCATTCAGCAGGCCCACCACCAGCTCGAGCAAAAAGTGCAGGAGCGCACCGCCGCCCTAACTGAGGCTAACCAGCGGCTGGAGGCGGAGATCAAGGCTCGCCAGCAGGCCGAGCAGCGGCTGGAGTTTCAGGCCCAGCAAGAGCGCCTGCTGCAGACGATGGCCCAGCGCATTCGCAGTTCGCTAGAGCTTGACCAGGTGCTGGCTGCCACAGTCGAGGAGATTCAGCAGCTGCTGGCGGTAGACCGGGTGCTAATTTTGCGGTTTCAGGCCGACGGCACCAAAGTGGTGGCCACCGAGGCGCGCACGAGCTGCTGCCAGTCGCTGCTGGCCCAAACCTTTCGCGAGCCCTGCCTGAGCGATCGCGTGCTGGAGCAGTACGGCCAGAGCGGCGGACGGGCGATCGCCGACATTTTGGCCGCCGACCTTGAGCCCTGCCTGGTCGAAACCCTAAAGCTGCTAGATGTGCGGGCGCTGCTGGTGGTGCCGATCTTGCAGGAGAGCCCGTTGCAGGCAGACCCCAACCAAACCGGCCAGGTCTGGGGATTGCTGATTGCCCACCACTGCCACGCCCCGCGCCCCTGGCACGACCACGAGCAAACCCTGCTGCAGCGCCTGGCCATCCAGGTCAGCATTGCCATTCAGCAGTCGGCGTTGCACACCGAAACGCAGCGTTTGGCGGTGGTTGATGGCCTTACCCAGGTGGCCAATCGGCGACAGTTTGATGCCTACTTAAACAAAATGTGGCGACAACACCTGCGCGACCAGACGCCGCTGGCGCTGATATTGGCCGACATCGACTTTTTTAAGCTCTACAACGACAGCTACGGGCACCAGGGGGGCGATCGCTGCCTGCGAACCATTGCCGACAGCCTCAAAGGGCAGATCAAGCGGCCCCAGGACCTGGTGGCCCGCTACGGTGGCGAAGAATTTGCCGCCATTTTGCCCCAAACGAGTTTGACCGGTGCCCACCACCTGGCCAAAACCTGTCTGGCCCACATTCACAGTCTGGGCCTGCCGCATTTCCAAACACCGTTGCAGGTGTTAACCTTGAGCTTTGGGGTGGTCAGCTTAGTGCCGACTGCCGACCAGCGGGTTGAAACCCTGGTGCAGATGGCCGACCAGGCTCTATACAAGGCTAAAGCAGAGGGTCGTAATCGGGTGGTAACCTGGCCGCTCGACCTTTGACTTAGCTCGAAAGTAAAGTAATCACGACAATTTGCCCTTTTCAATATATATACACATGGTGGGAGATGTTTGCTTTTGCCTGAAACGGCAAACTAGGCCTAAAGCAACCAGATATAGGGGGCAGGTGTGAGTGCGCCTCAGGACGATTTTTTCACGCGATACATAGAAAAAGTTCAGACTCAAATTGAAACCCTGCACGCCGACGCCAAACGTTGTCCGGATGAGCGGCCCCAGCAGTTGGTGGCCATCGAAGAGCTGCGCCTAGCCATTGAAGAGCTGCACGTTGCCGAAGAAGAGCTGATTGCCCAAAACGAGCAGCTAATTGCTGCTCAGCAGCTAGTCGAAATTGAGCGCCAGCGCTACCAGCACCTGTTTGAGTTTGCCCCCGATGGCTATCTCGTTACCGATCTCAATGGCACGGTGCAGGAGGCCAACCGGGCGGCGGCGGTGCTGCTAAATACTGAGCAACAATATTTGCAGGGCAAGCCCCTGGTTACCAGCGTTGCTCAAGCCGAGCGAGCCAACTTTCGCGCCCTGCTAGCCCAAATTCAGCGAACCCGGCGGGTGCAGGGTTGGGAACTAACGATCGCGGGGCGACGGACGGAGCCGACTACAGTAGGGATTACCGTTCAAACCGTCGAAGCTATCGATGGGACGATAACTGGGCTGCGGTGGCAAATGCGCGACATTAGCGATCGCAAAAAAGCCGAAGCTACCCTCAGCCAGCTCCAGGCCCAAAATCTAGAGCTGCTAGAAGCCGATCGGCTTAGAACCCAGTTTTTGGCCACCGTTTCCCACGAGCTAAAGACCCCAATGACGGCGATTTTGGGGTTTTCGCAGGTGCTGATGGGGCAGTTTAACTTCAACCAAGATCCCAAAGCGATCAAGATGGCCGAGCGCATTTTTCACAATGGTCAGCATCTGCTCGGCCTGATCGAAAACATGCTCAACTTTTCGCGGCTGCGGGCGTACCAGGTGGATCTACAGCTCGAAACCTTCGACCTGATCGCACTGATCAACACCACCATCGACGAGCTGCAGCCGCTGGCCGACCAAAAAGCGATCGCCCTCGAAACCGACCTGCCCGACGCGCCCCTGATGATTACCAACGATCGCGGTCGTCTGCGGCAGGTGATTACCAACCTGTGGTCAAACGCCATCAAGTTTACCGATAGCGGTCGAGTGATGGTTAGAGTGCAAACGCTGCCCGCCGACCGACTGGTGCTGGTGGTGCAAGACACTGGCTGCGGCATTAGCGCCGAAGACCAGGCCTACATTTTTCAGGAGTTTTGGCAGGTCCACAACGCTCGCAGCACGGCACGGGGCACGGGGCTGGGACTGGCTATTGCGCACGCCCTGGTCAAGTCTATGCAGGGCACCATTACCGTAGAGAGTGAGCCGGGCCGGGGGAGCCGATTTCAAGTTGAGCTGCCGCAGACGGTTACGCCCAACCGCGTCAGTTTTGCCCTCAAGCCTTAGCCCCGCACCTTGGTTGTGACCTCGGCCACACGCTGCCCCAGGGCACGGGCGATCGCCAAGTCTTCGGGCTTGGGCTGTAGCTCGCCCTGGCCGCCCGCAATGGTAGACGCGCCGTAGGGTGTACCGCCCCGCGCCTCGGTGTGAATCATGCCTTCTACGGAGTAGGGCACGCCAACTACCAGCATGCCCAGGTGCAGCAGCGGCACCATCATGGTTAGCAGGGTCGTCTCTTGGCCGCCGTGGGTGGAGGCGGTGGAGGTAAACACCCCCGCTGGTTTGCCTTCCATATCGCCGTTGAGCCACAGGCTGGCCGTGGAGTCAAACAGCTGCTTCATTTGGGCAGTCATGTTGCCGTAGCGGGTGGGCGAGCCAAACACCACGCCATCGGCAGCTTTGAGGTCATCTACCGTACACACAGGAATGTCTTGCTGCTGCTCGCGCACCTGGCGGGCGGCGTCGTTGTTGTCGATAATTTGGTTGACGGCGTCAAACTCCTGCACTCGCCGCACCTCTACCTCTATGCCCGCCACCTGCCTGGCCCCCTCGGCGACGGCCTGGGCCAGTTGTAGGGTATGGCCGTACATAGTGTGGTAAACGACTAGCAGTCTCATGCATTCCCCAGATATCGACAGCTGGCTGGCTCTGCGTGGGCGTTGCGCCCCAGGCAGCATTGCGCTTCACCATAGATGTTGCTCTATCGAGCTGTGGTTTTTATCTCTCAAAGGAGAGATTTCGATGGGAGAAAAATAGCGGCGGCGAAAGTTTCCTCCCCAGGGGCTTGCGTTAGCCATCGGTGGGTTTAGCCCCGTTGAACCCCACTCTGGTGCCCTAGCTTCGCCTGGGCACTAGCTTTGCGCCTCTGCCACGCGATCGCCCGTTGCATACCCCAAACCATGCTCTCGCTCGGGCAAATGCATCTGTGCTTATCTGGTTAAAGTTTTCTCCCGCTGCAAACATCCATTTGGGAGGATGTTTAAGCTTCACGGCCTAGATAAGCTAGGCAATGGTCTCAAAATACCTTTGGTTTTGCCAAGCTGTAGGAGCAGATAATGGCCGGTCACTCTGTTGTCGTAATTGGTGCTTCTGCGGGCGGCGTTGAGGCATTGGCGCAGCTGGTTGAGCAGTTACCACCCGATTTAGATGCGGCAGTTTTTGTGACCGTGCATTTCCCGTCTTACAGCGTTAGCTTTTTGCCTGATATTCTCAACCGTTTCAATACCCTACCGGCGCTCCATCCTCAAGATGGTGAAAAAATTCAGCCCGGTCGTATTTACATTGCCCCACCCGACTACCATTTGCGCGTTCATCCCGACACTATAGAAATAAATCGGGGACCCAAAGAAAACGGCCATCGCCCCGCCATTGACACTATGTTTCGCTCGGCGGCTCAGGCTTACGGACCAGACGTAATTGGGGTAGTGCTGACCGGCATGCTCGACGATGGCACCAGCGGTCTCAACGACATTAAGGTAGAGGGCGGCATTGCCCTGGTACAAGACCCAGCCGAGGCGCTGTTTAGGGGTATGCCGCAGAGTGTGATCGACAACGTAGCCGTTGACAAAGTGCTACCGCTCGCCGCCCTAGCCCAAGAAATTGTGACCTTAACCTGTTCTACAGATAACTTTTCAATGACCTCTGAGCAGACTCCTAGAGAGCTTTCTAAGCAGGAGTTTGAGCAAAAAACGACTCAGCCTGCTAATCAACCTAAGCTTGAAGACGAAGTCGTCGCTGAAGAAAAGGCAGCGGCAGAGCATGGGGCCCGCTCAAATGCCGCCTCGCCCCTGACCTGCCCCGACTGTGGCGGCGTACTGTGGGAACTGCGAGACGGCAACCTGCTGCGGTTTCGCTGCCACGTGGGCCACGCCTACTCGGCAGACAGCCTGATTGCCGAACAGTCTGACGATCTAGAGCGCGTGCTGTGGACGGCTGTGCGATCGATTGAAGAACGGGCTGCGCTGTCGCGGCGGCTAGAGGCCCATGCCGTCGAGCAAAATCGGCCTAAATCGGCAGAGCAGTTTGCCAGGCGAGCTGCCGACGCCGAACAAAACGTCAGCTTGATCAAGCAAATTATTTTGCGGCAGCAAGAAATGCGTCTTCAGGGCAACAGCGGTGCCTCCACCTCAGACGCTGACCTGAAGCCTGACCTTTAACCCGTAGCGTGGCGCTGGGGTAAGGGCAATTTCTATAGCAATTTCGGTGGCGGTTTTGGCGGTAGTTCCTACGATTTATTGACCTAACGTTGTAAATCGAGTTTACGGGTTAGGGTAGGTCTGGGTCTCCTAAAAGATTTTGCTTAAATTTGTTTTAGCTGAACCAAACGCTGGCTAGATGAGCATCATTTTGGCCAAATTTTTCTGGAATTAAGGAGCAGAAATTTACAGTCGCGCTGGCTAATGTTGGGCTGAACACTGCTGCTCATTTGGCTCACCCCTACAATGGCTTTGGCCCAAGTTAAAAACTACCCCGATTCAGCAATTGTCTGATTGCGATCGGTTCTATTCAGCTTTTACCCAATGTAAGGGTAATTTCTAGAGCGAAACTATGGCCAATTTGCCACCTCCAGTTGCCCTATTTCCATCCTTGCAATTTGATGTCGTCATTATTGCTACGTCGGCAGGAGGTCTTAAAACCCTGGGGCAGCTGTTGCCCCAGCTACCTACTAATTTTGCCGCCGCCCTGATCATTGTCATGCACCTTAGTTCTGATACTGCTAGCCTGCTGCCTGGAATTTTGAGCCGGATGACTTCTTTGACTGTGAAAGATGCCGAGGCCGGGGAGGCGATTAAAGCTGGAACAATTTACACTGCGCCCCCCGACTATCACCTGCTGGTGAGGAGCGATCGCAGGCTGCATCTTACCCAAACCAAAAAAGTTAACTACACCCGCCCCGCCGCCGATGCCACGCTGACGTCGGTAGCCGAGTGCTTTGGGAGCCGGGCGATCGCCGTTGTGCTCACCGGCTACGGTCGCGACGGGGCCTTGGGCGTAAAAGCGATTAAGCAGGGCGGCGGTCGGGTGATTGTGCAAGATCCAGCCACCGCTACTGTAGCCAGCATGCCGCAGACCGCCATTGACACATGCCAGGTAGATTGGGTTTTGCCGATCGACCAAATTTCGCCCGCCTTGGTTAAACTAGTGCAGCAAGATGGGAAATAGTTTGTGACTGCTAATTCAGAAAACAATCCTGCCTTTGATGCCCTGCTCGATTACGTACATACCAGTCGAGGATTCGATTTTACCGGCTACAAGCGCTCCAGCCTCATGCGCCGAGTAAATCGCCGCCTGCAAATGATTAATGTCAGCACCTTTAGCGACTATATCGACTATTTAGAGGTGCATCCCGATGAGTTTCGCCAGTTATTTAACACGCTGCTGATCAACGTCACGGCTTTCTTTCGCGATCCTAGTGCCTGGAATACACTGCGAACCGAAATTGTGCCCGCTATTTTGAGCACCAAAAGCGATCACGATATGATTCGGGTGTGGAGTGCTGGCTGCGCCTCGGGCGAAGAAGCCTATTCAATGGCGATTTTGCTGGCCGAGCTGCTGGGTGTTGAGGCGTTTCAAGAGCGGGTCAAAATTTATGCCACCGACCTAGACGACGAGGCCCTGGCCGAGGCCCGTCAGGCCACCTACTCGCAGCAAAAGGTGGAGGGGCTCTCAGATACGCAGCTGGAGCAGTTTTTTGAGCAAAAAGAAGGGCTTTACACCTTTCGCAAAGACCTGCGGCGACTGGTCATTTTTGGTCGCCACGACCTGATTCAAGATGCCCCCATCTCTAAGGTCGATCTGCTGCTGTGCCGCAATACGCTGATGTACTTTAATGCCGAAACCCAGAGCCGAATTTTGGCCCGGTTTCACTTTGCCCTGCGAAACAACGGCTACTTGTTTTTGGGCAAAGCCGAAATGTTGCTAACCCACAGCAATATGTTTAGCCCAGTACAGCTCAAGGGGCGAATTTTTTCTAAAGTACCTCGAACCAACGTGCGCGATCGCCTGCTGATTATGGCTCAAACTGGCAACGAAGACGCCGCTGACCATCTATCAGACCAGCTGCGGCTGCGCGAGGCCGCCTTTGACATTAGCCCGGTGGCCCGCATTGTGCTAGAGCAAGACGGCACTTTGGCGATGGCCAACCAGCGGGTGCGGGCGCTGTTTGGCCTCGCCCAGCGCGATGTGGGGCGGCCCCTGCAAGATTTAGAACTCTCGTACCGGCCCGTAGAGCTGCGATCGTGCATCGAAGAAGCTTACGAAAAGCGCCGCACCGTCAGCCTGTCAGAGGTCGCCTGGCAAAACTCGCGCGGCGAACCTGTTTTTTTAGAAGTGCAGGTTACCCCCATCTTTGCGAGCGACAACACCATTTTGGGAGCCAGCATTAGCTTCCTCGATGTCACCCGGTTTCAGCGGCTCCAGGCTGAGCTAGAACACTCCAACCAGGAGTTGGAGATGGCCTACGAAGAGCTGCAATCGACCAACGAAGAGCTAGAGACCACCAACGAAGAGTTGCAATCGACCAACGAAGAACTGGAGACCACCAACGAAGAGTTGCAATCGACCAACGAAGAACTGGAGACCATGAACGAAGAACTCCAGTCGGCCAACGAAGAACTGCAAACCGTGAACGATGAGCTGCAGCGCAGCAGCGATGATCTCAACCACAGCAACGCCTTTTTAGAATGTGTGTTTACCAGCCTCAAGGGAGGCGTGGTGGTGGTCAACCCCGACTTTCAGGTGCAGATCTGGAACCAAAAAGCCCAGGATCTCTGGGGCCTGCGCCCCGAAGAAGTCGTCGGCCAAAACTTTCTCAACCTCGATATCGGCCTGCCGGTAGAGCAGCTGCGTCAGCCCATTCGCAACTGCCTGGCCCTGGCCGACGGCAATGTCGCCGAAGTCACGCTGGAAGCGGTCAACCGCAAGGGCCGCAATATCACCTGCCGGGTCACCTGCACTCCCCTAATGCGTTCTGACAACCAGGCCCAGGGCGTGATTGTCATTATGGAATAGGGGCACCTTATTTCAACGCAATTTTCAGCGCAAATCCGTATCGCTCAACCCTGATTTCAAACAGGCACCTCGTGGGGGCATTGCACTGCACTGCCCCTACCAACCAGATGCAACCACATAGGATGCGGTATAAGATTCTGGCTTTCTCTGACATCGGCCTCCGCAACCCCGCCCAGGATGCGACAATATTGCCAATCATCCCAGTGCAGGCGGTGGGGCCATGGCCGTTGCCACCAGCCTAAACTGGGCGACCACCAGCGATTGAGAATAATACCTATGCGTTCTGATTTGCAGCGGGCTTTTGAGACCCACACAGTTCTAAAAATCATCAGCGGTCTCACCAACTACGACCACCAGCGGGTCGCAGCGGTAGTCAAAGCCGCCGACCAGGGCGGGGCCACCTTTGTCGATATCGCCGCCGATGCCGACCTGGTGCGCCTGGCCCAAACCCAAACCACTCTGCCCATCTGTGTCTCGGCCGTAGAGCCAGAGGCCTTTTTGGCCCCCGTCGCCGCCGGGGCCGATTTGATCGAAATCGGCAACTTCGACGCCTTCTACGCCCAGGGCCGCCAGTTTGAAGCGCCCGAGGTGATCGACCTCACCCGCCGCACCCGCGCCCTGCTGCCTGCGATCACCCTGTCGGTGACGGTACCCCACATTCTGGCCCTCGATGAGCAGGTCAGCCTGGCCGAAGCCCTGGTGGCGGCTGGGGCCGACATCATCCAAACCGAGGGGGGCACCAGCAGCCAGCCCGTCCACCCCGGCACCCTGGGCCTAATTGAGAAAGCGGCCCCCACCCTGGCCGCCGCCCACGCCATTTCGCGCGCCGTAGCGGTGCCGGTGCTGTGCGCCTCGGGTCTGTCAGATGTGACGGCTCCGATGGCGATCGCGGCTGGTGCGGCGGGCGTCGGCGTCGGCTCGGCAGTCAATAAGCTCGACAACGATCTGGCGATGGTGGCCGTGGTGCGCCAGCTGGCCGAGAGCCTGCAAACCGTGCGCGTCGGCGCGGTGCGCTAGGCCCTCGCGGTTAGGCTAGCTTGACCTCAGCCAGCGCCCGTTCCCTGAGCGGAGTCATAGGCTCTGCCGCCCCAGAGGGGCTAGGGAACGGGCGCTGGCTAATTTTTCCCGGAGTTCCGTTAGGCCTACGAAGCCAGCGATTAGGATAGAAGCAGCGATCGCACCGCCGTTGCCCCCTACTTCGCCCAGGACAAGCTTGCCATGGTTCAAGCTCAACCCCGCGTCGGCCCAGTTATCACCTGGGAGCCTCTGCCTGACGACTTTAAGCTACCCGATGACCCAGTGGAAAACATTCAACAGCCGCCCCTGGCCGCTGCCCTAACCGACGCCCTGGGTGCCGCTCGGCGGATTCAGCCGGAGATGCTGATCGGTTCCAACTTTGGTCTGGTTGTCAGAATCGATGGTGAGGTGGTCGTCAAGGCTCCAGACTGGTTTTACGTACCTCGGGTCAATCCGTTTCCGTCCGACGTCGTTCGCCGTAGCTACACTCCCCACTTAGAGGGTGACCCCGTTGCGGTAGTGATGGAGTTTCTCTCGACAGAGGACAATGGCGAGCTGTCGCTGCGCTCTACTAAGCCCTACGGCAAGCTCTACATCTATGAGCAAATTTTGCAGGTGCCAACCTACGTCATCTACGACCCGGCGGTAGCCAAACTAGAAGTGCGCTGCCTAGAAGGTGGCCGCTATGTGCCCCAACAACCCAACGCTCAGGGCTATTTTTGGGTGCCGCCCCTGGAGCTGTTTCTGGGCGTGTGGCAGGGTGAGCGGCTGGGCCAAACCCTCCACTGGCTGCGCTGGTGGAATGCCGACGGCAACCTGCTGTTCTGGAGTTCAGAACAGGCTGAGGCCGAGCGCCAGCGGGCCGATCGCCTAGCTGATCTACTCCGTGCCCAGGGCATTGATCCTGACACAGTACAATAGCAAATCTGCCTTGAGAAACCCCCATTCAAAACAGAGCTCTCGTAGGGGGTATACAGGCAGAATTCGGTGTAACTTGCTAGGTAGTCTAGCGATCGCGCTTCTACGGCATGTGCCTAGATCCTCTACATACCCGGTGTAGCCAGGTTGCGAAAGCGGGTAAACTGCGGCTCGAACAGCAGCTTGACGGTGCCGGTCGGCCCGTTACGGTGCTTGGTAAGGATGATCTCAGCAATGCCGCGATCGGGGGTGTCGGGGTCGTAGTACTCTTCGCGATAGAGCATCATAATCAAGTCGGCGTCCTGCTCGATCGCTCCACTTTCGCGTAAATCGCTCATCATTGGGCGTTTGTTGGTGCGCGACTCAACGCCACGGCTGAGCTGAGAGAGGGCGATAATTGGCACGTTTAGCTCACGGGCGAGACCTTTGAGCGATCGCGTCATTTTCGACAATTCCTGCACCCGGTTGTCGCCGCCGCCCTCCATCAGCTGCAGGTAGTCGATCAAGATCAGGCCCAGGGCACCGCCTTGCTCGGCTTGTAGACGGCGACAGCGAGAGCGAATTTCGGTGACCGAAATGTTTGGCGTATCGTCGATAAAAATCGGCATTTGAGACAGTACGCTGATGGCATGGCCCAGCTTTTCCCACTCGTTTTGGGCAATGCGGCCGGTGCGCAGGCGGCTGCTCTCCATCTCCACTTCGCTGGAGAGCAGGCGGTAGACCAGCTGCACCTTCGACATCTCCAGGCTGTAGACCGCGACCGGCAGCTTCTGCAAAGCGGCGATATTACGAGCAATATTCAGCACAAAGCTGGTGTTGTGGACACAGATATCGTTGGCCACAAAGTTGTGGGTACCGGGGATGGTGAGATCGTAGACCTGTTTAGTACCTTGAGGTTCGATCGCGACAATTTCATCCCAGTAGACATCGCTGGTGGCGATGTGCTGAAGTTCTAGGTGCTCTAGGGCGGTGGCTAGGGCAAAGAGGCGATTGCGGGTGGGAGCGCGTTTGCCAGCGTGGATATTGCTGGTGCTCTGAAATCCGGCACGGGTGGCTAGGGATACCCAGGATTCATCGCCCTTAGCAGCGCGAAGAGATTCCCAAATTTCGACGGGAATCAGATCGCGATTGGTCTGGTATCGGCGGCTGGCTAGGGCGGTCTCGACCTTAGCCAAGGCCGTTTCCTTGCCGAAGATGCCGATTTCGCTGAGGAACGTTTTGATCGAGGGGGCATCGGTGATATCGATTTGCCAAGCGGGGCGACGGCTGTCGAGATACTTCACCGATCGCAACTTGAGCTGAGCCAAAATACCAAACCGCAGCAGCAGGTGCTGCACCTGGCGAGCTAGCGTTTCGCTCACGCTGGCAAATCCCAGCTGCGCCTGACCAGAAGTAAGGACGGTGGCCCAGCCATCAGTGGCAAATAGACGGTTGAGAAAAAGGGCCAGAAGTGATTTTCTAAGCCGAAACACAGCCTCTGGAATTGTTTTTTGATGTGCTGATTTGCCCCAGAGTTGCTGATCCTGTAACCAGAGGGTAACGGTATTCTGGCTCATCCAGCGAATGGTAGCGAGACCACCGGGAGCCAGTTGTTCTGGAGCCACTTGAAGCAGTTGACAAAGCCGTTCAAAGGTATCTGGATTAGGCGCGCATTCCCCCTGTTGCCACAGCGTCACCAGGCTAGGGGCAACCCCTAACGTTTGGGCAAACCACCGAGCCGGGTGGCCGCTGGCTTTGATCAACGTCCGTAGCGATTGACCAAAAACAGTGCGGGCACGCTGCACGTCCTCTCCATCGGCGCTGATATAAAAGCTTGGGGTGCGAGTGCCCTGGGAGGTTTGAGGGCGAACTTTTACCCCCCGAAATTGCAGCGCCGATGCGGTGAAATCGTCCTGAATTTGAGGATTTTCGTTAGTGAACTGCGGCGAGGCACCCGTTAGGCAACCATCGCCGATCAGGTAGGCCAGGAGTTTGACCTGGTGCTCCGGCAGAGTCTCGGTGCCAAACACTGGCAGCGTTCTGGGTACGGCAATTTTGGTGCCCACTGTCAGCTCAGCCAGGGGACACCAGCCCTGAATCGTCAGGTAGGGGTGGGTGAGGGTAGTCTCAATCTCCCGCCCCGATCGCGTCCTCACCCGAAACACAGGTTTAACGCCATCATCCACATAGGCGCTGGGTTCAGCAAACCTGAAACGCCAGTCATTCCCCAGGGTGAGTAGGGAGGCGGTTTGTTGCTGGTAGATATCGCCAATGGTCTGAAGGCTGCCGTCGGCCAGCACAATCTGAGCATCGGCACTCAGGCACTTACCCATTGACGGACGTGCAGCGGCAATAATTAGGTCTGAGCGCTGAAAACCCTGGGTCATGGCGTCGAGGTCGTAGAAGCCGCAGGGAATGCCGGGCAGCACCACGCCGAGCGATCGCTGCTCGATCTCCGAAAAAGTGTCGATCAAAATATCTGAGGTGGCGGTTAACCCGCCCTGGGGCCGCACTTGGGTAATGCCAAACAGCTTTTGCTCCGACTGGTCGAGCACGTTCTCCAGGGGCAGCGTGGTGTCGTAGCCCAGCTGGGCAATCTCGCCGCCGGTTTGAATTAGCATGCGGCGAGTGTACTTGTCCATCACCAGGGTGGCGTACTGGTCGATGTTGGCGGCGCTAATGGTGCGATCGACCAGTTGAGCCAGCCGGGTTTGGCCGCCTACCTGCTCCAGCTTGCCGTTGTCTTTGAGCCACACCGCCAGGGTCATCAGGTCGGCGGGCTGCCCCTTGGCGTGGAGGGCTAACGCCCCTTTGTAGAGATCCCGGTGGGCACCGATATAAAAGGCGTCGGGGGTGAGAATCTCCATCACCCGGCCCAGGGCTTCAGGATCTAGCAAAATGCCGCCCAGAATGGCCTCTTCGGCCTCAATATTCTGGGGAGGGAGGCGATCGCTGACCGTATCAAACTTGAGATTCTGAACCATGGCGCTGCGGAAGTGGGGTAGCTCTAATTGTGCGTCAAACCCGGCTGCTCTGGGAGGGGATACCTAGCAGTCTAATAGTTTATGTGTACTAATTTACGACGGGCTAGGGCGCGTCAGCCGGTAGAAGCGGACCACAAAAATTATTCCAGCCGTAGCCACTCCAAGCGACTGCCCAATCCACAGGCCCACGCCCCCCAGCCCCAGCGGAAAGCCCAGCACGTACCCTGTGGTGAGGCCCACGCCCCCAAAGGCCAGGCCGCTGAGTACCATCGGAACGCGGGTATCTTGCAGGCCGTAGAGCGCCCCCGAGGCCACCCGCTGCACGCCATCGGTGAGCTGGGCCAAAGCCGCCACGAAAAGCATCGGCAGGGCCAGGGCCACCACGGTCGCGCTGGCCGGATCGTCTAAGTTTAGGTAGAGGCCAATAATGGACTGGCGAAATAGCAGCAGCCCTAGGGTCGCCAGCAGCATAAAGGCGGCGGCGATCGCGATCGCCACCGTCCCTGCCCGCCGCGTTTGGGCCATATTCTGCTGCCCCAGGGCCAGCCCCACCCGCGCCGTCGCCGCGTAGGACATGCCCAGCGGCACCATAAAAATCAGGTAAATCGTCTGGTAGACGGTTTGGTGGGCGGCCAGCACCTCGGGACCCAAAATGCCCATTAGAAACGTAACGACGGCAAACAGGCTAAACTCCAGGGCAATGGTAACCGCCAGCTCTGCCCCCATTACCACCATGCGCCCGATCAGCGGAGGCTGCACCCGGTACCACCGCCGCCAAAACTGATACTCCTTCAGGCTGGGGTGTTTGAGGGTGTAGAGCAAAAACAGGCCAAACATCAGCCAGTAGCTCAGGCCGCTGGCCAGCCCCAGCCCGCCCAGCCCCAAAGCCGGAAAGCCCCATTTGCCGAAGCCCAAAGCGTAGTTGCCCGCAATATTAAACGCCGTGCCTATCAGCACGATCACAATCACCACCTGAGCCTGGGCCAGTGCCGAGGCATAGCCCCGCAGCATGGCAAAGCCCAGCGCTGGCAGTGCGCCCCACAAAATCCACTGGAAGTAGGGCGCGGTCAAATCGGCGATCGCAGGGGGTTGACCCAGCAGCCGCAGCACCCCGTCCATCTGGCTGAGTATGGCCATCAGCGGCAGACTCAGCCCCAGCGATAGCCAAAAGCCCTGGCGGGC
Source organism: Nodosilinea sp. LEGE 06152 (assembly GCF_015207525.1). GTDB lineage: Bacteria > Cyanobacteriota > Cyanobacteriia > Phormidesmidales > Phormidesmidaceae > Nodosilinea. The sequence continues at coordinate 260,271 of NZ_JADEWR010000007.1, read as the reverse complement.
GATCGCCTCAATGTCTGACTTTTGCCCCGCGCCAAAGGCCTGGGCCACCAGCGGCCCCACCGCCATCACAAACCCGCCCAAAACGGCGATCAGCAGCTGAAAGCAAATAGCGGCCAGCCCGCCAGCCGCCAGGGTACTAGCCCCCAGCCGCCCCATCATTAGGGTATCGACAAAGCCCACCGCCGCCTGGGCTACCTGAGCCCCGGCCAGCGGCATGGCCAGCGTCAAAAAGGCTCGCACTTCTAAGCTGGTTTTAGCCTGGGCCTTGGATCGCTCGCGTGTGTGCATCGGCTAGATCGAGCCCAATATAGTGAGACGTGAGCCGCTAGAGCATGGCCAGTCGCGACTTTAGAATGGCCGCCTGGGCCTCGGCCTCGGCCAGGGCATCGCGCGCCCCCTGGACAACGTCAGCCGGGGCCTTATCGACAAAGCCAGCATTGCTCAGCCGCCCCGAGAGCGACTTGATTTCGGCCTCGACTTTGCCCAGGTCTTTCTCGACTTTGGCCCTGAGGGCGTCGACATCGACCACGCCAGTCAGGGGAATTAGCACCTGCACCGTGCCGGTTACTCCAGCAAATAGCTTTTGGGGCGGTTCAGTTGTTTCTGCGGCCGGGGCGATCGCGCCGCTACTGCCGTTTTGCGACTCTATAGGTGCAGGAACGGGCCGCGATCGGGGCGGGGTCAGTTGAGAGGATGGCGAGTCAGCGCCTAGCACCCTGCGTCGCCAGGTCTGGTAGGTTTGGCCGAGCCGCTGGCGATCGCTCCCCGTGAGCAAATTCTGCCGCACAAAGTTAAACACGACCCAAAAGCCGACCAGCTCCATCAGCGGGCCAAAAATCGGGGTGCTGTCTACGGCTGTCACCAAAGCCCCGGCAAACTTGAGCCCCACCAGCCCGGCAAAAATCCACAGCAGGGTAAAAGCCGGACGGCGAATGTCGGCAAAGAAGGACCCGGCGTAGTGCAGGGGCTCTTCAAACAGAGGCAGCATGGTGTGCCAAAAATCCTGCACCTCGGCCACCACGGGGTTGTCGCTGAGCTTTGCCAAAGGACTGGGTTCTGCCCCCGCTTCGAGGGCGTGGGCGGTGGAAACGGGCTGCTTGCCACCCAAAATGACCAGGGTGTCGATTTTGCCCAGGTCTTTGATGTAGTCGGCGGTGTCGTGCAGAATGTGGCGCTCGGCGGCGCTGTCGCTTTCCAGAATGGTTTCGATGCGCAGGCTGGGCTTGATGCCCGCCTCGGCCCGCAGGTTGCGCACGGTGCGCACGGTGTTAAACACCAGGGCAAACTGCTGCTCTAGGGCATCGTCAATACGGTCAGGCTGCACCGCTGGGTAGGGCTGCACGGCCAAAAACTGGTCGTCGCCCACCTGGTTGAGGGTGTGCCACAGCTCCTCGGTAATGTGGGGCATAAACGGGTGCAGCAGCTTGAGAATGCCATCGAGCACAAAGGCCAGGGTCTGCTGAGCTGCGGTAAACTTTTCCGATCCCTCGCCCTGCAGGCGCGGCTTGACCAGCTCGATGTACCAGTCGCAGAAGTCGCCCCAGACAAATTCGTAGAGTTCCTTAGCGGCTTCGCCCATGCCGTACTGGTCGAGGTTGTCGCGCACGCTCTGCACCACCCGGTTAAAGCGGGAGAGAATCCAGCGATCGGCCAGCTCCAGCCTGTCTAGATCGGGCGCGCCCAGGCTGGCGGGAGACTGCCCGCCCAGGTTCATCATCACAAAGCGGGAGGCGTTCCACAGCTTGTTGGTGAAGTTGCGGCTGGCTTCGACTGAGGCCGATTCGTCGGTGTTGCGATCGTACTCCAGGCGAATGTCCTGACCCGCTCCGGTGACTTCGCGAATCAGCGTGTAGCGCAGGGCGTCGGTGCCGTACTTATTGATCAGCACCAGCGGGTCAATGCCGTTGTTGGCCGACTTCGACATTTTTTTGTTGTTTTCGTCCCGCACCAGGCCGTGAATGTAGACGGTCTCGAAGGGCATGGTGTCGGTAAAATGCCCGGCCATCAGGGTCATGCGAGCCACCCAGAAAAAGATGATATCGAAGCCGGTGACCAGGGTGGTGGTGGGGTAGTAGGTCTGGAAATCCTGAGCCGATTCGTCGGGCCAGCCCATGGTGGAAAAGGGCCACAGACCTGACGAAAACCAGGTGTCGAGCACGTCGGGGTCGCGCACCAGATCCACCCATTCGCCAAAGCGCTCGGTGGCCTTGGCCCTGGCCTCTGCTTCCGTCGCGGCCACCACAAAGGGCGTGTCGTCGGTGATTTCGCCGTTGGTTTCGCTCACGGCATACCAGGCGGGAATCTGGTGGCCCCACCAGAGCTGGCGCGAGATGCACCAGTCTTTAAGGTTCACCAGCCAGTCGCGGTAAACCTTAGTCCAGCGCTCGGGCACAAACTTAGGTTCCTGGCGGTTGTCGAGATAGTCGAGCGCTTTGTCTGCCAGGGGGCGAATCTTCACGAACCACTGAGTTGAGAGCAGTGGCTCGATGGGCACCTTGCCGCGATCGCTGTAGGGCACCGTGTGGCGGTAGTCCTCGATACGCACCAAAAAACCCTCGTTATCGAGCTGACGCACCACCGCACTGCGGGCCTCGAAGCGGTCTAGCCCCTGAAAGTGGGCGGTGTTTTCGTTCATGGTGCCGTCTTTGTTCATGACGGTGATCATGGGCAGGTTGTGGCGCTGGCCCATGGCAAAGTCGTTGAGGTCGTGGGCGGGGGTGACTTTGACACAGCCGGTGCCAAAGTCGGCATCCACATACTCATCGGCAATCACCGGAATTTCGCGGTTGACAATCGGCAGCGTCAGGGTTTTGCCCACCATATCGCGGTAGCGATCGTCGTTGGGGTTAACCGCCACCGCCGTGTCGCCCAGCATCGTTTCGGGGCGGGTGGTGGCTACTTCTAGGTAGCCGGAGCCGTCGGTGAAGGGGTAGCGGAAGTGCCACAGATGGCCGTCCACCTCCCGCTGCTCCACCTCCAGGTCAGATACCGCCGACTGGCTGGCGGGGCACCAGTTGACCATGTAGTTGCCCCGGTAGATCAGCTCCTCGTCGTAGAGCTGGGTAAAGGCGGTCAGCACCGCAGTGTTGAGCCCTTCATCCATGGTGAAGCGCTCGCGGCTCCAGTCGACCGAGACGCCCAGCTTGCGCAGCTGGTTGACGATGGTGCCGCCCGACTCAGCCTTCCATTCCCAGGCGCGCTCCAGATAGCGATCGCGCCCCACATCCTCCTTCTTCAACCCCTCGGCCTGGAACTGCCGATCTAAAATTGCGCTGACCGCAATGCTGGCGTGGTCGGTGCCGGGCAGCCACAGGGTGTTGCGCCCGGCCATGCGCTGGTAGCGTACCAGAGTATCGATCAGGGCGTTCTCAAAGGCGTGGCCCATGTGCAGGCTGCCGGTCACGTTCGGCGGCGGAATCACCACGCAGTAGGGCTCGCCCGGATGGTCGGGGTCGGCTTTAAAGACCTGGTTTGACTCCCACCGAGTTTGCCACTTCGTCTCGGTTTGAGTGGGGTCATACTGGGCAGAAAGGGCGGGAATGGAGGCCGTCATCGCAAAACCTGGAGCGTGGAACCGTGTTAACAGACAGTGTACCTATCGATTCTGCCATTTTAATAACTGTTGTTCGGTCCCTGGCGGTTGCCTCGGCGCTCCTGGCTGACGGCGATCGCCCAATCCTCATACATCCAGCAGGGCCAAAGCCCCCTGCAGCTGCTCTTTAACCGAGTCCGCCGATCGCGCCAGCGCCTCCTGCTCATCGGCCGTCAGCGACAGTTCGAAAATCTCTTCAACGCCCCCCTGCCCCAGGCGACAGGGCACCCCCAGGTATAGGTCGTCGAGGCCGTACTGGCCGCTCAAGCGGGCCGCCAGGGGCAGAATGCGTCGCTGATGCCGCAGTATCGCCTCCACCATCACGCAGGCCGACGAGGCTGGGGCGTAGTAAGCACCGCCCTGCTTGAGCAGCTGCACAATCTCAGCGCCGCCGTTGCGGGTGCGATCGATGAGCGTGGCCAGGCGATCGGCGCTGATCAGCTCGCCCACCGGAATGCCGCTGACGGTAGTGTAGCGGGGCAGGGGCACCATTAAGTCGCCGTGACCACCCAACACCATCGCCGATACATCCTGGGGGGGTACTCCCAGTTCCCAGGCGATAAAGCGTTGAAACCGGGCCGAGTCGAGCACCCCGGCCATGCCTATCACCCGCTGGGAGGGCAGCCCGCTGGCTTTCCAAGCCAGGTAGGCCATCACATCGAGCGGATTGGTCACCACGATAATGCTGGCTAGGGGTGACACCGACAGGGCCTGGCGCACCGTCTCGATCACAATCTTGCCGTTGGTCTGGGTGAGGTCGTCGCGGGTCATGCCAGGGCGGCGGGGCAGCCCGGCGGTAATTACCACAATGTCGGAATTGGCGGTGTCCTGGTAATCGTTGGTGCCCACAATGGTGCGGTTGTGGCCTTCGCTACCCGCCGCCTGGGCCAAATCTAGCGCTACGCCCTGGGGTCTCCCCGCCACGATGTCGATCAGCACCACGTTGGCTAAGTTGTGTTCGAGCACGCGCTGGGCCAGGGTGCTGCCCACGTTGCCAGCCCCCACGACTGTGACCTGTCTAGACGAGTGAACAGACGAAACAGAGTGAGCGGTCATGGCGTTAATAGGGATTTTTAGGAGTAGGTCGAGATAGTAGCGATCGCGCGGCCCGGCCGTTTGGGCAACCAGGTCAGCAGAGATACGCCCATATTTTGGCGGATGTCAGGCCGTTTAGCCCCCCTCCGTTGTGATTTAGATCATGACCCCAGGTGACCGATACACTGCGCTTTTGTGATTGCCCAGCCCTTCTGAAAATGCTTACTGACACTTCATAATCTAGTCATCAGCGACTTCAGAAAAATAGGGGATGCTTAGACATATGGTGATCCCCGTACATCGTGAAAATTTGTAGGATAGGTATCCCGCCTGTACGGGCAGGATGCCTGGTTTCTATTCACAAACCAATTCCGATTGCCGTCGCTCCTGAAAATCGTTCCTCAAAAGCGTTCCTGCTATGAAAAATATCGCCTCCCTAAACGGCCCCCTAGTGGCGGCGGGGGTAGTTCCTGCAGAAGCTGTTCCACCCGATCACGATAGCAGTGCTCTAGTGGCCGATATTGCCGTATCGCCGGAGTGCACCATTCGTCTCTTCAGTGCTGGCGACACCATTTTCACAGAGGGCAGCTCTGCCGACCGGGCCTACATTATCGAGTCGGGCTACGTCGAAATTTTTGTGGGTTCTGGGGAAGATTCCCTGCAGCTCAGCGTGCTGGGGCCAGGCGACATTTTTGGTGAAATGGGCATTATCGATGCCGCGCCCCGGTCGGCCTCAGCCAAGGCCATCTGCCCCTGCCGCTGCATTGTAGTATCTGCGGCCCAGGTGGCCGAGCGCATAGAATCGTCATCGCCCATGGTGCGGCTGTTTATTTCTATGTCGCTGCACCGCAACCGGGCCTACAATGCCTACCTTAAAGCGCTAGCCACCCCTCACGTAGGCCTGCCTCGCCCCGCCGTCTCCGAAAAAACCTACGCCAAAAATCAGCAGTACCAGCAAATTTTAGACGATATTAAACTAGAGGCCGATCTGCAAAATGCCGTGCGCAACGACGAGCTTTTTCTGGTGTATCAGCCGCTTCTAAATCTGCACAATCGAAGGGTAATTGGGTTTGAGTCGCTGCTGCGGTGGCAATGCCCCCAGCGAGGTTTGGTGAACCCCCAACAATTTATTGCACTGGCGGAAGAAACAACGCTGATTTTGCCTATGGGCGACTGGATATTAGAGCATTCCTGCGCCGATTTGCGGCGTTTTCAAGACCAGCTCGATCGCATTGGCCAGAGCAGCGCCGATTTTTTTATTAGTATCAATATTTCAGTGCGGCAGTTTCAGCAGCCCGACTTTTTTGATCGGCTCATGGCCTGCACCCAGCGCCATCAAGTTAAGGCCCAACAAATTAAGCTTGAGGTCACCGAGCGCGTCTTTTTAGATGAGATAGAAGCAATCGATTCGATTGGTAAGTGCAGAGCCGCCGGGTTTGAGGTTTCGCTCGACGACTTTGGCACCGGCTACTCCAGCCTCAACTATCTAGAGCGTTGCGAAATTGACTGCCTCAAGATCGACAGGTCGTTTATTCAAAAGCTGTGTACCAGCGATCGCGCCAAAATCTTGGTCAGCGCAATCATCGACATCGCCCGCCAGCTGGGCCTACCCACCGTGGCCGAAGGCATAGAAACCCCAGCCCAGATGGTGGCTCTGCAGGCTATGGGCTGCGAGATTGGTCAGGGCTTCTTGTTCAGCCATCCCCTGCCGCTGACGGAGGCGTTAGGGCTGGTGGGCCAGCCCCTGGCGATCGCTCCGGTTAACCCCGCCTAGAGCGGCCGGCGGCGATCGCCACCTGGCGGGTGGGCAACAGGCTGCGCTGGGCCAGATAGTCTTGCAGCTGGCGGGGCGTCATCTTGCACAGGTCTTTGGCCAGTTCTTGCACCTGCAGCCGCCCGTTTGCCCCCGCCAAACAGTCGCGCAAAATACCTAAAATCTGCGGCTCTGCCACCAGCACCAGGGTGTTGAGTTCGTAGGCTGTCGCCAGAGACTCCATCTGCGCCGCGATCGCCTGGGCAAAGCGGCGCTCAAATTCCACCAGATGATTGCTGCGGTGGTCGTCATAGCTGTGGCCGCCGCCGCCGCTGCCTCGGTTGCGGCCCGTCTTGGTATTGGCCCACAGGTCTTGGCCCGCCATTTCTATCGCTGGGTTGAGCAATTCGCAACGTTCGGTCAGGTCAGGACCAGACTCTAACTCGGGGGCTTCTAGGGGTTCTAGCGTTAAGAACCGAGCTTTGGCACCATCCACTACGGCTACGAGGAAGCGAGTCATAGGATCTCCGTTGCTATTGGGTTTCGTGGTGATCCTAACAACTTGAGGGGAGGCTATGGGAAGCACGTATAAAGGTTAATTTCTATTCAAGAAGAGTTAAAAAAAACGTGCGTACAGGGGCACTGTCTGTTTCCGTCAATGCCGTTTGGCGTTGATTTGAATAGCGTTTTATTACAACAGCTCAACAGTGTGAGGGGTTCATGGCGTTTAGATCAAGCGGAGACGGTGGGCAACTGAAGCGGTAATGCGATCGCCAATTTTACCGAAGTACGCGAGTGGAGCGCGTCATAGCCCACTGTGCGCATCAACAAGGTTGTGCGCGTACTTACTAGCTACATATTGGCAGAACAGAATTAACAGTCAGCTCGCTAACGCTAGTTCGTAGTGCAGCGCTAGCAACTCGTCTGGTTTTAGAATCGCTACGGCGTATTCACGTCCCTTTGAATCGGCGAATTCAACCAAGTAGCTGGGCTGATCGCCAGCATAGACCTCTAGCACAGTGCCGACTTGCCCAACCGGTAAGTGCTGAATAGATTGATACTCAGACTCAACTAAAGTCAGGCGATCGCGAGCGATCGGCTTTAGGTTTGCAACCGTATCAAGGCTAGTCAGGGCTGGCATAAGACTTACTTAATAAAGGCTGACACTAAACGAGGGTTAGATTGATCAACGCGAATTTCCCAAAGGGCTCGTAGCACAACAGAGCCTTGATTGTCTATTGCCCAATCTACCTTATACAGCTGGCCAAACGCAGTTCTATCCTGCTGAACGACTTCTCCTTCAGCTGCCGCTTGAGCAATAAGCTGTTGCAATTCATCGGCGTTATCAACTGTGATGCCTAACGCTGATGCAAAGACTCTAGCTTTGTGCTTACCCGACGAATGATTTGGATTTAGGCAATAATTCGTTAGTTTATCTATAGGGATAACCGCGTACGCTCCATTTGGCAACTTCATGCGTCTATCCTTAAAACCAAATTGGCTCCGCTACGCCAACCTTACAGCAGCATTGCAGCCCGCTCGGCCAGGCTCGATCGCTCCCCTTTAGTTAGGCTGATGTGCCCTGCCAGGGCTTCACCCTTGAAACGCTCGACTACGTAGGTGAGGCCGTTGCTCGACGCATCGACGTAGGGGTTATCGATCTGCTCGGGGTCGCCTGTGAGAATAATTTTGGTGCCTTCCCCGGCTCGGGTGAGAATGGTTTTGACCTCGTGGGGGGTAAGGTTTTGCGCCTCATCCACAACGAGAAACTGCTTGGGAATCGATCGCCCGCGAATGTATGTCAAGGGCTCAATCTGCAATAGCCCCTGCTCGATCATTTCTTCGTGACCGCGCCGCCAGTGTTCGGGGCGACCGCGCATATCCTGGGTGCCAAAAATCAGGTCAAAGTTGTCGTAGAGGGGCTGCATCCAGGGGTTGAGCTTGTCGCGAATATCGCCGGGCAAATAGCCAATGTCGCGGCCCAAAGGCACGATCGGGCGAGCGATCAGCAGGCGCGAGTAGAGGCGCTCGTCGGCCACCTTTTGCACCCCGGCGGCGATCGCAAGCAGCGTCTTGCCCGTACCCGCCTTACCCACCAGCGTCACCATCGAAATTGAATCCTGCAACAGCAGCTCAAAGGCAAAGCGCTGCTCACGGTTGCGGGGCTGCACCCGCGACACCCCAGCGTGGGGCAGTTTGCCCAGGGGCACCAGCTTGCCGCTGCTGCCCTGCACCAGGGCCAGGGCGGTGTGGGTGGGGTTGGCCTCATCCACCAGGGTAATGGCCTGATTGGGGTACAGCGGCACATCCAGCCTCAGGTGACCGTCGCCAAACAGCTGGCTAATCGCCTCGGCGGAGGTCATCACCTCCAGGGTGCCAGTGTAAAGGTCGTCAATATCGACCTTGTCAGTTTCGTAGTCTTCAGCCACCAGGCCCACGGCATCGGCCTTAATGCGCAGGTTGGTGTCTTTGCTGACCAGCACCACGGGCATATCGTGGTGGTGCTTGTACTCCATTGCCACAGCGAGAATGGCGTTGTCGCCCTGGTCGCCCTCCAGCTCAGCGGGCAGCTGGCGCAGAGTGTCGCGGTGGCACAGGGCTACTTTCAGGGTGCCGCCCTGCTCCAGGGGAACGCCCTGCACCAGCGAGCCCTGCTGGCGCAGTTCATCCAGCGTGCGCGACACGTAGCGGGCGTTGCGGCCGGTGTCAGCGGTGCCCTTTTTAAAGCGATCGAGCTCTTCGATAATGGTGATGGGTAGCACCACATCATTGTCCTCAAACCTGAACATTGCCATCGGATCGTGAAGCAATACGTTGGTATCGAGAACGAATACTTTTTTCATAAAGTAGGGCGACACGTGGGACAGTGTGCCCGACCCACAGAAACGGTGAGGACGCCCGCTGGTGCGGGTTTACGGCCTGGGTCGGGCTATTTTCAGGAACGCAAAATAGATGTCAATTCCTGGGAACACAGCAATTCTGCGGACTTTCGAGACAATGCCCCGACCACAATCCTAGAATGGCTGTTTAGACACTGTAGCGGATTTCCTTCTAATTCCTGAAAAGTATAGCGGTGGCCCGTTCGCTGAGGACATTGTTGGCCGTCATTAGCAAAAACTCGGGCGGCGAACTGGCGTATAGCCATCGCTTCAGAAACTCTGGAAGGTCTTACCATACTGGCGATGGCTACAGCTGTGCAGCCAGGGCTAGATCAGGGCTGCCCGTCCTCGTTTACTATGGCCTATGAGTTGCTACCATTAAGCCCGCCCCGTCACCTCAGGAGCCCCCATGCGTCTATCCCAAATGCTGTTTGTCACCCTGCGGGAAGAACCGGCCGAGGCTGAGATTCCTAGCCATAAGCTGCTGCTGCGGGCGGGCTATATGCGGCGGATCACCAGCGGGGTCTACGCCTATCTGCCCCTGCTCTGGCGGGTGCTGAACAAAATTTCCGACATTGTGCGCGACGAAATGAACGCGACCGGCGCACAGGAGTGCCTGCTGCCCCAGCTTCAGCCTGCTGAGCTGTGGCGAGAGTCGGGCCGGTGGGACACCTATACCAAGGCCGAGGGCATTATGTTCTCGCTGGTCGATCGCCGCCAGCAGGAGGTTGGCCTTGGCCCTACCCACGAGGAGGTGATCACCACGATCGCCCGCGACATGGTGCGCTCCTACCGACAGCTACCGCTGCATCTCTACCAGATTCAGACCAAGTTTCGCGATGAGATTCGGCCCCGCTTTGGCCTTATGCGCGGCCGCGAGTTCATTATGAAAGACGGCTACTCGTTCCATACCGACGAGAGCAGCCTCAAAGAGACTTACCAGGAAATGTACACCGCCTACAGCAACATTCTGCGCCGCTGTGGCCTGGAGTTTCGGGCGGTGGATGCGGATTCGGGGGCGATCGGTGGGTCGGGCTCGACCGAGTTTATGGTGCTAGCTGAGGCGGGCGAAGACGAAGTGCTCTACACCGAAGACGGCAAGTACGCCGCCAACGTAGAGAAGGCCGTGTCGCGCCCCGTCGATGCAGTGCCTTCAACCTTTACTAAGTTTGAAAAACTCGATACGCCCAATACCCCCACGATTGAGTCGCTGGCCACGTTTCTCAAGTGCTCGCCCACTCAGATCGTGAAGAACGTGCTGTACCAGGCGGTATTTGACAATGGCCGGGTGCTGCTGGTGATCGTCAGCATTCGCGGCGACCAGGATGTCAACGAGGTGAAGCTCACCAATGAGCTAGCCAAATTGGCCACTGACTACGGCGGTACCGCCGTGCTGTCGCTGGCAGTGCCCGACGAGGAGGCCCAGCGCCAGTGGGCGGCCCAGCCCCTGCCCCTGGGCTATATGGCCCCCGACCTGGGCGACGACTATATTAAGGGCGGCAAAGATATTGAGCCTAAGTTTCTGCGACTGTGCGATCGCACCGCTGAACCCCTGAAAAACTTTGTCACCGGCTCCAACGAGTCGGGCTACCACACCGTGGGCGGCAACTGGGGCAAAGACTTTACCCTGCCCAAAATCGTGGTCGATGTGCGCAAGGCGGCGGCGGGCGATCGCGCCCTGCACGACCCCAGCCAAACCCTGCAAACCGCGCGCGGTATCGAGATTGGCCACATTTTTCAGCTGGGTACCAAATACTCCCAGGCGTTGGGGGCCACCTACACCAGCGAAAGCGGCGCTGAGCACCCCCTGGTGATGGGCTGCTACGGGGTGGGGGTGTCGCGCCTGGCCCAGGCGGCGGTGGAGCAGTCCTACGACAAAAACGGCATTGTGTGGCCGGTGGCGATCGCGCCCTACCAGGCGATCGTGGTGATTCCCAACATGGGCGACGACCTGCAGGTCGAAGCCGCCAAGGCGATCTACAAAGAGCTGCTGGCGGTGGGAGTCGAGGCGCTGCTCGACGATCGCGACGAGCGAGCCGGGGTCAAGTTCAAAGACGCTGACCTGATTGGCATTCCCTACCGCATTGTCACCGGGCGCGCCCTGGGCGATGGCAAGGTTGAGGTGGTCGAGCGGTCCACCGGCATTGTGCAAGAAGTAGCCCTGGCCGAGGTCGTGGCCCTGGTCAAGGGCTGGATTGACGACGAACTGCTGGCCAGTCGCTAGCCCCACCTACCTAGGACGGACTATGGAACTGATCACCATAATTCTCTCGGCCCTGCTGGGGGTGGTGGGTAGTGGAGGCGTGGTGGTCGACACCCTGGCCGAGGCTGCCCTGCGCGATCAGCTAGCCGGGGCCGAAACCTTAGAGGTGCGCATCGACAATGTGCCCAACTACCAGCTGGCAGGCGGTCGCATCGACCACACCCGGATCGCCGCCCGGGGGGTCGAAACCCGGCAGCTGCCCGGCCTGCGCATTGACTCTATAGATATAGAAACCGACGCCGTAGATGTCGATCTCGGTCGCCTGCGCCAGGGCGAACTGGTGCTGGATGAACCGGCCCAGGCGGCGCTGCGTCTGCGCCTGAACGACGACGATTTGAATGCCTTCCTTCAGTCGCCCCTAGTGCAGGGCTGGCTCGATACGCTGCAATTTAACCTGCCGGGGGCCGTGGGGGAGCGTGAACAAAACCGCTACGGCCTGGCCAACCCGTCGCTGAAGTTTCTAGAGGGCGATCGCTTTCGTGTTGTGGTCGATCTCCAAGATCGGGTTACCCAGGAAAACATTGCCATTAGCATCGACCTGGGGCTGACTGTTCTCAACGGCCATCGGTTTGCCCTAGTCGACCCCATCATTACCGTAGACGGCGAAGACACCCCGCCCCAGCTGCTCGAATCGTTTGTGCAGGGGGCACAGGAACGCCTTACCCTGCGGCGGCTAGAGGCGCTGGGCGTGGTTGCCCGCGTGATCAACTTCAAAGTGCGTGACAATGAGCTAGATATTGCCATTTTTGCCAGAATAGATCCAACCTCCCCCTTGTTATCTCGACAGCCAGCTCAAGAAGCTGTCCCTCCTCTGCCCTAAGCTCGCTTGGGGTGACCTAGGCTTAGAATGTGACTTCCGTTTGGTAACTCACCATGCACTACAGAAATAAGCTACGGCAAATTCCCCTCGGCATTCTGGCTGGTTTGACCACCCTAGTGCTGGCCTCGGGCGGATCTGTGGCCTGGTTTACCTGGCGTGCCCTCAACCCAACGCCCCCGGTAGCCGAGTTTCCAAATATCGACATCGAGACCGATCCTATGCTGGCGCTGCCAGAGGTTTCGGCCCCATTAACGACCCCCAGCGTTGAAGAAACGGCTCCCAAAGACCCTGTCACCCAGCCCGCCCCAGCCGAAGTGACCGGCCAGGTCTACTGGCTCAAAGACAACGGGACAAGCTTTGAACTGGTGGCTCAGCCTATTACCGTCGCAGCCAGTGCCTCGCCCTCAGAGCAGGTTACCGCAGCCTTTGGCGATCTGCTCTCCAAGTCAGGCGACCCCAGCCAGCAGGCGTTTAGCACCATTCCTGAACAAACCCAGCTGCTTGACGCCTCCGTCGAGGCCGACGGTGTCCACGTCGATTTGTCGAGTGAGTTTGAAACCGGCGGCGGCAGCGCTGCGATGATGGGTCGTTTGGGCCAGGTGATCTACACCGCTACCGCGTTTAACCCCGATGCTCCCGTGTGGATTTCGGTAGACGGCAAACCGCTGACCCTGCTGGGCGGCGAGGGGCTTGAAGTCAGCCAGCCCATGACCCGCAGCGACTTCGACGAGAGCTTTGCGCTGTAGCCCGCTAACTCTGGCTAAGCGAAGTCGAAGCCCGGTAACTGAATGCAGCCAAAGCCTGGTGACTGAGCGAAGTCGAGGCCTAGTGGCTGAATGCAGCCGAAGCCTGGTGGCTGAGCGAAGTCGAAGCCAGCGTGCTCACCTGCGGCGGAACGGTCTACAATGAGTACCCATGTTCCACCCCTAGAGCGCCCTATGGATTTGTTCGCTACGGCCCTGCCCCCCTGTCGCCTTGGCAAAGTGGTGAAGTCTAATTCCCACTGCGACTACGTGGTACAGGTTGACGATGCCCAGGATGTCTGTTCGCCGCCAACGCCGGAAGACTGCGGCTTTGGTCAGTTCGTCAGCTTTGACAACGACAGCCGTCACTGGGCCGTGGGGCTGGTGTACAACTCGCAGTTATTCAATCCGCTATTCTTTAACAGCGGACCTCGGCTCTCTAGCGAACCCGACCCGCTGTTTACCCCCGACCTGGTGCAGGAAACTCGCACCCTGCTGGGGGTAGTGCTGGTGGGTACCCTTGAGGGCGAGGGCAACCAGCGCTACGGCAAACACGGCATTCCTCGGGTGGTGGTGCCAGCCAACACGCCTGTGTACTGCCTATCGCCGGAGCAGGTTCACAGCTTTCACTGCAATCAGGATGGGCAAACGCAGTTCAGCTACTACAGCCACCTGCTTCGGTCAGGGGGTATGTTTGCCGCCCAGCTCGCCCAACAAGTGCTGGCCGAATTGGTAGACAGCGGTCTGTTTACCGGGGCCGACCAAAAGGCGCTGATGGTGCTGGGCAAAGAGCTAAGCTGGAAAAATACGCTGGGGGCCATTCGGTAGATTAAGCCGCCGTTTAGCCCCCGTTTGGTTATCGTATCAGCAGCCTAGAAGCCCAAGGATGCAGACAGATCGGCGATCGCAGCATTAAGCTCAGCTTCCGTTGGCAGCAGGGCCGCCAGGTCAACAGTGCTGCTCGCAATAGTCGATCCCAGCGCTGCCAAGTCCTGCCCCAGCGGCGACATAGACAGAGTGTCTAACAGGTCTCTCAGGTTGTCGATTATCGCTGGCCCGCCGGGAATCCCCTCGGGCAGGGGTAGTTCCACACCGCCATTCCCAGGGTTGGTCAGATCGTCGGGCTTCTCGCCCACCACTGGGTTGGCCATGGCCACGAAACCAAGCAGATTGCCAACGCCACCGCCAAGGGTGCCCAGGCTGGTGGCGGCTCCAGTCTCAAGGTCGATGGCGTAGAGGGTGCTGTCAGACACCGCAAAGGCAGCGTTGTCACCCTCGGCGGTGGAGAAAATATCGAACCCGCCGACCACGTCAAAATCAACTCCTAGATCCCCCACCGTCACCAGGGTGCCGTCGTTCGGGGGGCTTTGCAGCAGCAGCTGGTCGAGCAGCGGATCGATGTTGTACAGCGCCGTGCTGGTGGTGCCAGCAAAGGAATTGGTATAGGCTGCCGCCGTTACGTTAGGGTTAACCCCAGCGTTGGCGTCCTCCATAGCAAAGGCCAAGGTGCCGTCTTCAATCACCGCTCCAGTCTCCACATTGATGCGGAAGTTCTGGTCGTTGTCGCCCACCAGCCGCAGGCGATCGGCTACGGGGTTAAAGTCAAAGCCCGACACCACGCCGCCTTCGAAAGGCACCGACAGGGTGCTAACCAGAGTGGCCACATCATTAGTAGCGGCAAGGTTGCGCACAATGGGGCCATTCTCCCCGGCCATACCCTGGTGCAGGTGAATGGCACTCTGAGGATTGCCCTCACTGTCTGCCCCACCGACAGGCAAGAGAGGGGCACTCAGACCAGCAAAGGTACCCTGCACCCCCAGCTGGCCAGTAGCAACGTCATAAATAGCATCAAAGGAGCCGGTAGCAGGCCCATCGGGTACTGCAGTGCCCACCTGCTGAGCTTCTTCAATCGGCACCCCCAGCTCAACTACATCGCCCTCCACGGCGACAGCGACTTGACCGCGCAGTTCGCCCCCGCCAAAACTGTCGGTGTGGAGATTGACGTATAGAGCCTGATCGAGCAGCAGAGCCTCTTCTTCTTCCGTCAGAGTAAAGGTGCCGCCGAAGCTGCCGTCGTCATTTACGGTAAAGTTGCGCAGAATGGGGCCATTTTCACCCGCTACCCCGCGATGGAGATGAATAGAACTTTGGGGGTTACCTTCGACGTCAGTGTTGCCAACGGGCATGAGCCCTGCGGTTAAATCACTAAAGGTGCCGCTGATCTGCAGGGTGTTGGAAGCGTCGTCATAGACCACGTCGAAACGGCCCATGGCTGGACCATCCGGCGGCGGTGCCATAGCGCCAACTTCCTGGGCTTCCTCTAGGGGCAGGCCAAAGGCAACGATATCGTTTTCGGGTTGAACATTGAGCTGCCCGCGCAGTTCGCCGCCGCCAAAGGCTGCGGTGTGCAGGTTGAGGTAAAAGCCGTCGTCTAGCAGCACGGCGGCTTCGTCTTGAGTTAGCGTGAACAGACCGCTGAAGTCGCCAGAGCTAAACCCATCGGGGTTGAGGGTATAGAGCTGATTGGCTGTAGTGAGACCGTAGATCAACCCGTCGGCTGGGCGGGTGTCAATGCCAATTAGGGTGCCATCAATGCCGGTGACTGGAGTAGACGTTGCTGAGCTGAGATCTTGGGGGTCAATAGAAATCAGCGAGTTGTTGTCAGTCAGAGCAATAAGACGTTGCATAGATGTCCTCGTTTGTAGACGCAGCATCGAAACGTTGATTGGGCTTTCAATTGCCTTGAGCAATCTCGCGGTGCTGTTAGGGCCATAGCCAGCAAAGTTTAAGGAGTGGCGCAAGCTGACCAGCACAACGCCAGGACAACCTACAGCCCAGCTGTTTAAGGCTCAGCCTGACGATGTCACAACCGAACTGAATACTAGGGCCGAGGGGCCGGTAAAGCTCTAAGTCGGCTGCCACAGAGGTATGACCAAAGGCAGCGCCAGAGGACATAACTTTGCTAGGCAATAGGCCAAACCCAGCACCGCCCTCAGTACGAAGAAGGACAGCAATTGGTTTCTCCAGCCAGCGTTTCTCTATCTAGAGAAAGAGAAGGAAGAGTTAGACAGCGCTTTGAGCGATCGCGACAGATCCAGGCTCAAGCCAGCGTAGCCAAGCACAGCAGCAGTGTTTCCGTCCATTCCACCGTGGCCCCGTAGGTATCGCCAGTGTGGCCCCCCAGGCAGCGATCGAGCCAGGCCCCGGTAGCTAGAGCCAGACCCAGACCACCAACTAGGCTAATCCCAACCAGCAGCAGTTGGTCAGGACACCTCCAGGCCCAGATACCGTGAACCGCCAGCGCTAGTCCTAACCCCAACAGCCAGTCCTGGGGCGATCGCAAATGTTCCCGATGCAGCGCCCCCTTGCCTTCGGCTCGCAGGTAGGGGTAGCGGGCGATCGCCACCACCTGCCCCCAGCGACCCCACACCATCGCCGCCACCAGCACCCCGCCGCGCCCAGTGGCTAGCTCGGCCAGGGCCAAAGTTTTAAGGCCGAGAATGGCGATCGCCGCCATCACCCCAAAGGCCCCGCTGTGGCTGTCGGCCATTGCCGCCAGTCGCCGCTCAGGGTCCATGACCGCTAGCCCATCGGCGGTATCCATCGCCCCATCCAGGTGCAGGCCGCCCGTTACCCACACCCCCAGCCCAATTACTAAAGCGCTGCGGGTCAGCGTCGGCATACCCAACTGCCCCAGGGCAAAATCGACGCCCACTAAGCCGAGGCCCAAGGCCAGTCCGACCACCGGAGCCAGCGGGGCGATGCCCTCAAAGCGCGGCTGCCACCCCGACGGCAACGGCAGCTTTGTGTAGAATAAAATGGATCCTCCCAGGCGAGCAAACCAGCCGGGTCGGGGGGAAGTTTCGCCGGGTTTCGCTGGGGGCAATGGAGTCATGGATCCACCTCTGCGCAGGGCAAAACATTTCAGCAAAATTACGCAGACTTCAGCATTCTCGCGGAATGCTTGGCCGTAGGGCTTTTGGCAGAATTAGCTCAGAATTTTCCACAGAGCTGAGCGATCGCCGGACAGATCATTCCCAGCGATATCGAGTATCGTGGATATAGACCCACAGGAGCGATCGCCGCGAGCCTCGCTCCAACCGCCAACGTAGCGTGGTTAAAAACCCATGAATCGCGAGCGTGCCAGCAATTTGAGCATCCCCGCTCCCTGTTTAATCGATAGCGGGGTCGTTGTCAACAAAACCGACATGCTCAGGCTACTGCAAGACCTGGGGCAGGTGCGATACCGGCACCTTCAAGACAGCATTCCGCTCTCTGAGGGCCAGGGGTTGGTCATGGAAGTGTTCGCTGATAGCCAGCAGGCCACACTCGTGGCTAATCATACACTCTATATCAACGTTTACAGCTTCGATTATCTTGAAATTGGTCAAACCGATGCCGATGGCAGCCACTTTGATCTAGTGCAAGACAACCGACGGCTACGCCTCATTCCGCTGTCAGATCCCATGCACGACCACGTTACGCGATCGGTCAACACTGCAGCTCTAGAGGCCATGGTTGCCGACGCGCTCTCCGCCAGTTGGGATGCCTGCCTTGACGACGACCACAACTTTTTAGAGTAATTTGTATCAAGGCCAGCGGTGGAATTTGCCTCATCAGCAAATTCCACCGCTGGCCTTGAATTTGGTTCAACTCAGAAGACTCAGTGCAAAGGGAAACGGCCCCACTTAGCTGAGGCCGTTTCCCTTTAAGGTTGCCTCTGAGCTTACAGCAGCGTTGGCATGGTGTCGTCGTGAGCCGCGTTGGGCTTGTTGGTAATCCAGACCGACTGATAAGGCTTTAGCAAATAGGCCATATCCAGGTCAGGGAATTTGTCACCGCTGATCAAATCGTACCAATCGTCAGTGCTGACCAGGTTGAGATCACTCAGGTGTAACTCCTGGGGCTGATCGCTCAGGTTGTGCACCGAGAAAATGCTCTGATCGCGGGTCAGGCTTTGCCGCCAGAAGGCGAACAGCGCCGGGTTTAGCGGGTGCAGCGTGTACTGGGTAGCGTTGGGGTGAAACGCTGTTTGCTGGCGGCGAATTTTGATCAGGCGTTTGAGTTCGTTGAGCACCCTGGCGTGGGGAGTGGTTGGGTCAGACAGGGCCGTTTCCAACGTTTTTAGATCCCACTTATAGCGGTTGATGGTGCGGTTGTGGCCGGTTTCGTCTACACCTTCGGTGTAGTTGTGGGTGGCCAACAGACTGTGAATGTAAAAGGCCGGAATCCCCTCCAGCGCCATCATGATGGTCTGGGAGCAGAGAAAGCGCTCTACCTGCCACTGGTCTTCGCCCTTGACCGTGCCCTTGAGAGCGTCAAACAGCGAGATGTTGATCTCGTAGGGCGATTCGGTGCCATCGGGGCGACTGCGCATGCTAATTCTGCCGCCAAAATTCCGCATAGCGGCGATTAGCTGCTCGTACTCGTCGGCCGCCAGCAGCCCCTCGGCAGGGCGCATGCCAATACCGTCGTGGGAGGCGGTGAAGTTGAAGTAGGCGCAGCCAATGGGGGCGGGCGGCATGCTCATCATCCAGGTTTTGAGGTGGTCTGAGCGGCCCTGCATAAGCGCATTCAGCAGCAGCGGCGGCAGGCTGAAGTTGTAAATCATGTGAGCTTCGTTGCGGTTGCCGAAGTAGCTCAGGTTCTCCCGGTTGGGCACGTTGGTTTCGGTAATCAGCGAAATGCCGGGGTCAACCAGCTGCAAAATTTCGCGAAACAGACGCACCACGGCATGGGTTTCGGGCAGGTGCATGCAGTTGGTGCCGTGCTTCTTCCACAAAAAGCCTACGGCGTCGAGGCGAATGTAGCGTGCCCCAGCCTCCACGTAGGCCAGGATGATTTTGACGTACTCGATCAGCACGTCAGGGTTCTCAAAGTTGACGTCGACCTGGTCAGCGCTGAAGGTTGTCCAGACATGCTTTTCACCCTCGGTAGTCTCGACCGGGGTCAGCAGCGGCGAACTGCGGGGGCGCACTACCTGCGATAAGTCTTCTTTAGGGTCGGCAGTGATGAAGTAGTTGCGGCCGGGCAACTCGTTTTGCTTAAACTGCTCAAACCACTCGTGCTGGCTGGAGATGTGGTTAATAACCAGGTCGGCCATCAGGTTAAAGTTGGTGGCAATGCGCTTGATATCGGCCCAGCTGCCCAGCTCGGGGTTGACTTTGAGGTAGTCGATAATGGCAAAGCCATCGTCAGAGCTGTAGGGGAAGAAGGGCAGAATGTGGACGCCTGTAATCGTGTCGTAGAGGTGGGTTTCGAGAAACTCGGCCAGTACTGACAGAGGAGGGCGATCGCCGTCACAGATGGTGTCGCCGTAGGTAATCAGCAGAACGTTGTTGTGGTTCCACTTTTTAAGATCTTCGCGGCCAGAGGGGCACAGCGTGTCTTTGATCAAAGCAAAAATTTCTGTGGTCAACCGTTCGGCGGTGTCGGGAGGGTAAACCCTCTCTAGCAGAGGTTTGATGTTGTTGGTCACGCGACAAAAGGGGGGGCTATCTACGGCGATATCTAGCTTATTTATAGAGTAATTTGAAGCAGTCGTTTGACCCGCGAACTCCGGGTGCTGCCCAGATGCAGATTGCTTAGTACGGTTTTTAGCTACGGTCATATCAACCTACAGTTTTCGATAATTGTTTACGGTAGTCTGGGCATCAAAAAGTAGCCGCCGGTAGAAACCTCTACCCAACAGCAGCTTTTGATGCCTCTGGATTAATAGGGACGATTGTTTTCCGGCTGGTAAAGCCGGCTGAACCAGGATTTTTGTAACCATTGACCTTGGGCAGCATGGAGGCTGTTTAATCACCTATCTGTGCCCTTGGCAGGCAAAGGCACAAATGATGCTTAAAAGGTTCCCGCTAGCTTTAGCCCAAGAGACTTAGGTGAATGACTAATGGTGAGCCCTGGAGCAGGCCCTGAAACTCATGGCCCAAACTCCACAGACGCCGCATAACTTTAGTCAACCCCCTGGCAACAGGTCTAGATAGGTGCGAGGGCGAAGGTAGGCAGTGACTACGATCGCGTTGCGTTCCCTGCGATAGTTCTGATGGTGGCATAGGCAAACAGCGAACATCAGGGGTAGCCTGCGAAGTTCATCGCTTTTTAGGTATTTCCCCGATGTCTTCACAAAGGCTTAAGCACAGGTTCTCTAGCCTCTTAGACGTATAGCAACGGCTAAGGTCTGGCGATCGCGCCTGTCCCATCTTTAAGCCAAGCAAAACTGACCTCCTGCAGGTTGACTGCTGCTGCACTGGACAAGCGGCACTGGTCCCGTTCGAGCCAGTTTAGCCAGGGGCAACCGATCGCACCAGGGCAGTTCTGTCAGATAGGTGAGGCTATGGCTAGAGTGCGACCGTCTTTAAAGCCAAAATTAAGCGCCTGTTACGGAGCTAACGTTACAGCAATTATGAATGCAGCAGAGCGTTGTGATCGCACCCAAGCATCTAGCAGCGATGCCCTCCGAAACAGGAGGTTTCAGCAACCTCTCCTAAAGAAATCACCTATGGCATGCAGCCATTCATGCCACCTAACCACGCTTTTACCCGCTGCCAAAACCAATTCTTGTTGTCGCCGCAAAAGTTTAGCAGTACACTGAGAGCAACTTAGCTAAGGCCTTGACCTACGGTCTTTGAGCATAGTGTAAAGCGTGTATGAAGTTGATATATGTTCGTTTCAACTTTCAATAAATCATACTTCTACGCCAACATTTATCAGCCGCCGCTGAAAGGGCTACGACTGGCTCGTTTAAGCCTGGTACGGCTGCCTGTCTCAACGGTTAGATTCGCAGGCGGCTTGACTCCCCCATAACCCAGTCACAACGTGCTAAGCGCTTTGCCAGCCAGAGTTGACGTCGTGCAGAGCTTCTTAGCAGCTTGAGCCCTTCAGATTAAACCCATTCAGCAATCGGGATAAGTTAAGCCGAGTTGTATCGGTTCTTTCCTTCACAGCTGCTTTTTTCTTTGGCTTTAAGCTGCTAGCACTCTAGAGCAATAATCTATAGCTATTGCACAGGTTTTTTGTCGCTAAGGGCAGAAAATACTACCGCTTTGTCACAAGAGCAGCAGTAGATCTAAATGTGCATGACAAGGATTGTTGGGTGTGAGGATAGGATGCCAACCTCAGCTCGGAAGCTAGGGTTTTTCCGCAGGTAAAACTTCGCTTCTGAACGTAGCTTTGGTTTAACAAACTTGAACCAAAGCTACTGCTGTCTTCGCTCAAGTCATAGTCAGCCTAGATTCAGAAGTTGATATTGGCAGGCCAAATTGCGTATTTAGAACAGAACTCTACTTGATTGGTCAGGTTTTGCTTATGCAATTCCTACTTACCAGACTCGTTCCAATTTAGTTTTGAGAAACGGCTTTTTTGTGAGGTAGCGCTGCCCACAACTCAGTTTAGCCAGAGTTTATTGAATTCTAGGAGTTGCTGAAATGACTGTTCAAGAAAAAGCGACGATTGAAAACCCTAAGCAGCAGCCAGTAAAAGTTTTATCCAAACAATCGCCAAAAGGTTCGTTAGGGAGACTAGCGTTCCTGCTGCTTGAGCCGATCCCTCGTCCGTTAGGGACGGCGCTAAGAAAGTTTACTTACCCCCTTCTATCGGGGGAATGGGGTAAAAATCCTTACATTCAGGCTTGGGTTGAAATTCTGGGTGCTGATAATATTGCTGTCGGTGACAACGTTAGAATCCTCAGGAATTCTATTTTAAACTGCAATTTTGAGAATAGCCTGCTTAGGTTAGGCAACAACGTCTCCCTCGATCGAGGTGTTAGCATTCGGTCAGGCGATAACTGTACTATTGATATTGGGGATGATACCTACATAGGCCCTTACTCCTGTTTATCTGGACCCGGCCACGTCAAGATTGGTCGTGACTGCATGATTGCATCTATGGTTGGCATCTATGCCAATCAGCACCACCATGTTGGCTCTAGTGAAAAGGGCATCACTATCGAAGATAAGTGTTGGATTGGCAGCGGTGCCAAGGTTTTAGACGGTGTCACGATCGGCTACGGCAGCGCTGTTGGTGCTGGGGCCGTAGTCACTAAAGATATTCCTCCCTACTCTGTAGCTGTAGGTGTGCCTGCTAAGGTTTTGGAAAACCGGAAAACCCACCCTGACGACTAGCGTAAATTGCTATTGCGTTGGGGTTGCTGAATGCAGGTTGAACCAGAAGTTCAATGCCTCTCGTAGGGGCAAATGACCGTTTGCCCTTACCCAAATTTATGCCTCAGTTTAGCAACCCCATTGCGTTAGTTCAGTGAATAGGAAGGCGTGATTAAATTGAAACCTTCGTAGGATAAGCAAAGCAGCGCGTGCCTATCCTACGTTTAATTGCAATTGCTGATTTAGTTGATCAGTCGAAGCAGTCAGCTTTGGTGAAGCATCTACAGAAATGCCTCCTGCTGAGCTGCTAGCAGTTGTTTCACGCCCAGTTCTCCTACCTCTAGAATTTGATTCATCTGCTGACGGCTAAAGCTGCCTTCTTCAGCAGTGCCCTGCACTTCAATAATATTAAGGCTCTCGTTAAGCACTAGGTTGAAGTCTACGGCGGCAGCCACATCTTCGTCGTACTGCAAATCGAGAAAAACGTCATCTTCAATCAACCCCACCGATACGGCGGCGACGCTGTGTACCAGGGGCGATCGCGCCAGCATTCCCTGCGCTACTAGACTTTGCACCGCGTCCACAAGGGCCACATAGCTACCTGTAATCGAGGCTGTGCGAGTGCCTGCATCGGCTTGAATCACGTCGGCATCTACTAGCAGAGTGCGCTCACCCAACCGCTCAAAATCTAGGGTCGATCGCAGGCTACGCCCAATCAGGCGCTGAATTTCTTGGGTGCGGCCCGACAGCTTCATAATCTCGCGAGGCTGTCGCTGGGGAGTAGCCCCAGGCAGCATGCGATACTCCGCCGTTAGCCAGCCCCGGCCCGACCCCTGCAAAAACCGGGGCACGCCCTCTTCGACTGAGACGGTACAAAGCACCTGGGTATTGCCGCACCGAGTCAGCACAGACCCCGCTGAAAAGGTCGTAAACTGGCGCTCAAAGCTGACAGGACGCAGCTGATGGGGTTGTCGCCCGTCTGGACGTTGCCAAACCATACAAGATGCCTCAGGTGATGCCGATTTGCCCTACCTAGAATACAGCACCCGATCGCGGTCGGCCCGGTTTTTCAGCTTCCTTCTAGATTGGCCCCAGACCGTGGCAGCGCGGGCCTCGGCTCCCTGTAGTGCGCTTGCACCAATGAATACATATAGAGTAATTCGTCGATTCATTTGGGGGAAATCACGCTATATTTAGCCCAGCCATCAGGCCTACCCAAAAGTCGGTAGCTTACTCCAGGCTGCTCTACCCTTGGTGTAGGTGATGGCACCCCCTTTCGTTGCCTCTGCTGTAATTGCCCATGGTCTCTCAGCTCCAGCCGCTTTCCCTGAGCCCATCTCCTACCTCTATCGTTCGGCATCCGCTTTTGCAAACGGTAGAGGGCACGGTGCAGGTCTTCACCGCCGTACACCGCAATTTCTTTACCAATGTTATGGTGCAGGCGATGCGCAGCGCCGATCAGGGAAAGGCCGTGCTCATTGTGCAGTTTCTTAAGGGTGGCATTCACCAGGGGCCGACTCAGCCTATGCAGTTTGGCCAAAACCTCGACTGGGTTCGCGCCGATATGCCCCGCTGCATTCACGGCCCTGAGGTCAGCCCCAGCGAACGGGATGCGATTAAAGACCTGTGGGCTCAGACCAAGGCCGCGATCGCTAGGGGCCGCTATGGCCTTGTTGTGTTGGACGAACTCAGTCTAGCCGTCAACTATGGTCTGATTCCCACTCAGGATGTGGTGGATTTTCTGCAGCAGCGCCCGCCCCAGGTCGATGTTATTTTGACTGGCCCCGATATGCCAGCACCGCTGCTCAACATCGCCGACCAGGTGACAGAATTTCGTCGTAATATTTTGCCCTAACCCCTCAAGCACCCATTGCCATGATTAAAAACGACGCCTGGATTGCCAAAATGGCCAATGAGGGCATGATTGACCCCTTTCAGCCCTCCCTGGTACGGCAGCTAGATCAAACTGACAAAAGCTTGGGGCAACCCGTGATTAGCTATGGCTTATCGTCCTACGGCTATGACATTCGCCTTTCTCCAGCTGAGTTTAGAATCTTTCGCCACATTCCTGGCACCGTGGTTGATCCGAAAAACTTTAGCCCTGCTAACCTGGAGCCCACTGAACTAAAAACTGACGCCAGCGGTAGCTACTTTATTCTGCCTGCCCATTCCTACGGGCTAGGGGTGGCCCTCGAAAAAATCTCTGTTCCCAATAACATCAGCGTTATTTGCATTGGTAAGTCAACCTATGCCCGCTGCGGCATCATTGCTAACCTCACGCCCGCCGAGGCCGGTTGGCGAGGTCACCTCACCCTTGAGTTTTCGAATTCCTCCAGCGCCGACTGCCGAATCTACGCCAGCGAGGGAGTAGTCCAGCTTATCTTCTTTGAGGGTGAACCCTGTCAGGTCAGCTATGAAACCCGCCGGGGTAAATATCAAGACCAGGCCGAACAGGTTACCCTGGCGCGAGTTTAGGCACCTCGGTTCAACTTGCTAGCTCAGCATTTTAGAGACGTTAGGGGTTCACGTCGCGATCGCTCTGGCTGAGATAGAGCAGCACAAATCCGACGCAGCCAATAAAGCGAAAGGCGGGCTGCTGCCCATTCCAGTCGACAGACTGCCACATCGTAAACCACTCTCCAGCCACCACCATAAAGCCCACAAACCAAAATAAGAAGGCCAGGGTGAGGCCATAGAGCGCTAGAGTCTTGGCCTGGTCAAAATCTATGCCACGGCTAGGTACGGCCTGGGCCAGCCTTACGGCCCCCGCTAGGCAAAGGACTGCAATGGTGGTTTCTGTAGCAATAATGACTCCGTAGAAAGCCTTTTGCAGCCCTGGAGACGCGATCGCCCGCCAGGTCAACTGGCTGTCTGGAAAGACCGTGTCCATACTCAGCACGTGCTGAATATATTTGAAGTTGGCGTTATAGTCGGTCAGATTGTTGATCACAATGACCAAAGCGAGCAGGCCAATAGCCGCAACCAGAAGGGTTTTCGAGATCCGTACCGCCATAAAATTAGACAACCTAGTTTAAAGCTCAGGTCAGCACTACCGTAGGAGCACTCTTGCCATTGAAGACCATTTTTGAAACTTTGCAGGGCGGCTTGGTGGTATCGTGCCAGGCCCCAGTTGACTCGCCGCTGCACAACGCTTCGGTCATTGCCGCAATGGCCGAGGCCGCCCTCAAGCGCGGAGCTGTTGGGGTTCGCATTGACACCCCCGCTCATATTCAAGCTGTGCGATCGCGTTGCGACAGCCCCATCATCGGCCTGTGGAAGCAGGTCATACCTCCCTCGGCGGTCTACATCACCCCGCAGTTTCACCACGCCGAGGCTGTAGCCCAGGCCGGTAGCGACATCATTGCCATCGATGCTACCCAGCGCCCCCGTCCTTACGGTGAGACCCTGGCCCAAATTATTCAGCGTATCCATGACCACCTAGGTAAAGCCGTCATGGCCGATGTTGACACCCTTGATAACGCCCTCAGGGCGGTAGAAGCGGGGGCAGACTGCGTTGGCACGACCCTCTACGGCTATACCGAAGATACCCAGCACCACACGCCGCCAGGGTTTGATTTGCTGAGCACAATGGTTGCCCAATGCCCTGTCCCGGTCATTTGTGAAGGGGGCATCGCTTCTCCAACTCAAGCCCGTCAGGCCTTGGAACTGGGTGCTTTCGCTGTTGTCGTTGGTACCGCTATCACCGGGGTCGATAATTTGGTAACGAGCTACCTCCAAGGTATCGGTCATATTTAAAAAGCTGGGGCGAACAAGACAAAACCTGTTCACCCCAGCTTTTTTACCCCTTGAAGAGGGTTTGAAAAGGGCTACATGGCCGAGCCTACACCAGCATAGGCACCATAGAAAAATAGACCAACCACTACCAGCACACCCGTGCCGGCAACGGTTGCCACAATCCACAACGGAATCCGTCCACTCTGAAGCATAACCTCGACCTCCTACTGATTTTGTAAAAACATCAACACAGCTTAAGCAAACGGCTAACGCCGCATCAGCAAAAAGCCTAGCCTAGTTAAAGAAGTAGCTAGAAAATAGCAGACCTAGCACAAAAACCATCAGCAGGCCCAAAAATAGGGAGGTGCGGTTTAGTTCTACCGGTTGCTTATTAGGATTTGGAGTACGGTCCATGGGTTTCTCTTATCGTTGAATAAACTGCATTGCCGCGATCGCTCCCAGAAAAAACACACTGGGCACCCCTAGGGTATGAACAGCTAGCCAGCGCACGGTGAAGATCGGGTAAGTAATCTGCTCGTTAGGAGAATTGGTTTGCATAGGTTCAATCAAACGTTGGAATAACTAAAGTGTTATCGATTCGAGAACATGTCGATCTGATCCTTCGCCTCAAAGCGATCGGTCACAATCGGCAGCTGCATCTGGTTATCCGGATAATAATCGTTGGGTCGGGGGGTGCCAAAGGCATCGTAGGCCAAGCCAGTGCTGACAAATAGCCAGCCCGCAATAAACAGCATAGGGATAGTAATGCTGTGAATAATCCAGTAGCGAACACTGGTAACGATATCGCCAAAGGGGCGCTCCCCTGTAGAACCTGCCATATCAACGTCTCCTCTCTGAACACGAAGAATCTAATCTAATCATAGAGAACCCCGGAAACCCTAACAAGCTATTTCAGCTAAGATCTCCGAATTTTTCCTAAACGGTCTCAGGGCGATACCTGAGAATAGTGCCTTGCTGTCCCAAAATGAAGCCCATCTCAGGTCCCACAAACTTCACCCTGTAGAAGTTTGATGGCACATCTTCCACCGACTTGTCCTTGTACCAAGTTTGACCACCGTCAAAACTGCACAGCAGGTTGCCACCGCCTCCCGTCACCCAAACTTCACTAGCGGTACGAAAGGCCATATCAAGTAGCCCCCAGCTCGTTCCAAACTCAGGGCTAATCGCGTCAGTAAAGTCGTCGGAAGCACGAGAGTTAGAAAACCTTACCTGGCCACCCCGGGCAATGACCCAGAGCTTGCCGTCTTTGTCAAAGCCCATATTCTGCAAGCGCCTAGAATTCTGACGGTTGTGGGGAATCCACTGGTCCTGCCCCATTGCCCAGGTTGAGTAAAAGTTGCCCCGCGAAGATACCGCTACGTAGCGACCATCCTCAGAGCGCACCATGTTGCGCACAACCCCAACTGCGCCTTGAACCAACGCTTTCCAGGTGCGTCCACCGTCTTCAGTACGATAGATGGCACCAATATCGGTAGCCAGTTCAGCTGACTTAGGCCCAACCGCTGTAATCAGAAAAGGTGTGCCTGGCAACTCTTTGCTCAAAGGCACATTCTCCCAGGTCTTGCCGCCGTCGCCCGTATGCAAGAGCACCGACGGAATACCCGTTACCCAACCTTCGTTCCCTGCAAAGTCAATGGAAGTAAACGTGTAGGGCTGATCTCCCAGCGCTAGCTCTCGCACCTGCCAAGTATTGCCGCCGTCCTGACTTTCCAGCAGCGTGTTGCGACTGCCCACAATCCAGCCGTGGCTGGGGTCCTGGGTAAACGCCACATCCGATAGGGTAGAGTCAACCGGCACCTGAATCGCTTCCCAGGGATGCACATCTGCGTCCGCTAAAAAATAACCAGAACAGCCAGTTGCCAGGGCCACAGCCACTAGCATGACCAGCCCTCGTTTTAACCAGTTAAACGCAGCGTGCATAAGTAACTTGTATCCGTACTTGCTAAACAACACTCAAATCACAATACGTCGGTTGGTGTACACCGACAGCTGCTCCTCGCCACAGCAACGTCCTGCTGTTAACCCGGCTAGAACGCTCGTTACGCTACTTCAAGCCGTAGAGACTGATAAAAAACAAGAAGCCCATAGCCAGAGCGCTAAAAATTAGAATGTTCTTCTGCCCAGGCGTCAAGCGATTGACCCCCAGGCCGTAGTTCAAATTTTCCTTGAAGCCAGACGGCGAGCCAGCCGGGCCAATATTGCTGAACTGTTTCTTCGGGGCACTACACACCGGACAACGCCAGTTCAAAGGTAAATCTTCAAAGGCCACGCCCACAGGAACCTTAGCCTGACTGTCTCCCTTCGTCGGCTCATACGAATAGCCACAGGCTCGGCACTCGTAACGATCCATGTCTTGAGGAGAAAGAGCAACTGCCCTAGCAGCATCTCCCTTGGAGATTTCTGATCCTTCAGGCATTTCTACATCCACTGATTCTGGTGAATTAGCTGTAGGCTCAGATTCAGTACTCATAAGACTCAGGCACCTTAAATCCAACAAGAGCAAGCTGGGGCGATCGCCGCACCCTCTAGTTCACCGACATACCACTAGCCCACAGGCAGTAGAACGTTCGTTGTAAACAATTATGACATAGTCAGGTCATCACTCTCATTTTGCCTGGCGTCTCATTGGCACAATGCTTGGCGGAATGGTTTCCTGGCTGCGTGCTAATTACTCCCCTTGTACGGGCTTTTCCGTTAAAGTGTCTTAAGATGACATCTGAGCCTGTGGGCTGTTGAGATCTAAACTCAGGCTATACGCTTGAGTGCTAGCCTTTCGCAGTGGTGAACTCGTGTTCGTTTTATCCGGCTACGAATACTTCCTGGTCTTTCTCTTGGTGTCTTGTCTGGTGCCCGTAGCGGCTCTAACGGCATCAAGGCTCCTGCGCCCTGTCAGTCGTGGGCCAGCGCGCAGAACTACCTACGAATCTGGCATGGAGCCCATCGGCGGAGCCTGGATTCAGTTCAACATTCGCTATTACATGTTTGCTCTAGTCTTCGTCATTTTCGACGTAGAGACTGTGTTCTTGTACCCCTGGG
The DNA here is from genome assembly GCF_015207525.1 of Nodosilinea sp. LEGE 06152. Lineage (GTDB taxonomy): Bacteria > Cyanobacteriota > Cyanobacteriia > Phormidesmidales > Phormidesmidaceae > Nodosilinea. Next base: position 231,293 of record NZ_JADEWR010000007.1, on the reverse strand, counting down.
CCGTAGCTTTCAATCAGCTGGGCCTACTAGCCTTCATCGAGGCACTTGTTTTCATTGCTATTTTAGTTGTTGGTCTTGTGTACGCCTGGCGTAAAGGAGCCCTGGAATGGTCTTAAACTCCGCTGCAGCTAGCGATAAGGTTTCCCTGGCCCCCGGAGAGAGCCTGATTAACCCCTCAGCCCCTCCTGCAATCACCCATGGGCTGTCGGAAAACGTCATTCTGACGACAGTCGATGACTTATATAACTGGTGTCGGCTGTCCAGCTTGTTCCCGTTGTTGTACGGCACAGCCTGTTGTTTCATCGAGTTCGCCGCCCTGATCGGCTCTCGATTCGACTTTGATCGCTTTGGGTTGCTGCCTAGGGCTAGTCCTAGGCAGGCAGATCTAATCATTACGGCTGGCACCATCAACATGAAGATGGCTCCAGCCCTGGTCAGGCTTTATGAGCAAATGCCTGATCCAAAGTACGTTATTGCTATGGGTGCTTGTACTATCACCGGCGGTATGTTTAGCAGTGACTCTACCACTGCGGTGCGTGGTGTCGACAAGCTAATTCCCGTAGATGTTTACATCCCTGGTTGTCCACCTCGACCTGAAGCCATCATTGACGCCATCATTAAGTTGCGCAAGAAGGTGGCTACCGAGTCGATGCAGGATAGGGCGTACACTCTGCAGACCCACCGTTTCTATGAGCGCAGCCATGCTCTTAAGCCAGTACCTCCGATCCTGACGGGCCAATACCTACAGACTGGTACTCATGCGATGCCTCCGAAAGAGCTTATGGAGGCGATGGGCATGCCAATACCCGAGGCAATTGCCGAGTTTGCTCCTGAAGAGAAGGAAAGTTAAATGGCTGAAGCAGAATCTCAAGCATCCCCACCTGAGCAATCATCTACACCCGGTTCAGAAGCCGGGGCTCCCCTGGCTGAAGCTGGTGCTGTTTCAAGCTGGTTGACAGAAAATGGATTTGACCACGGGCTAGCCCCAAGAGATCACTTGGGTATAGAAGTGATCTCTGTGTCTCCTCAGTTTCTTATTCCAATTTGCACCGCGCTGTACGCCTACGGCTTTAATTATCTTCAGTGTCAAGGGGCCTACGATGATGGTCCTGGTAAAGAGCTGGTGAGTTTTTACCATCTCATCAAGCTGGACGATAATGCCGACCAGCCAGAGGAGGTTAGGGTAAAAGTGTCTTTGCCCCGCGATAATCCTCGAGTGCCTTCTGTTTACTGGATCTGGAAAGCAGCCGACTGGCAGGAGCGCGAGAGCTACGACATGTACGGCATCGTTTATGAGGGACATCCTAACCTTAAGCGGTTACTCATGCCTGAAGACTGGGTTGGTTGGCCGCTTCGCAAAGACTACATTTCTCCCGACTTCTACGAACTTCAAGACGCCTATTGATGCGAATCTGAATCTGATTTAGGCTGAAAGCCAACCTAATGAGTCAACCGTGTAAACTGACTCGCTAGGTTGGCTTTTCCCTTAAAATCAGGTGCTTGTCTGAGGTGAACTGTCGGTATGGTATCTGGAAAGCTGCTTTTGGGCGCTGTGATAGCTGCTTCCCCTACTTGGGTACCCTAGTGTTTTAAGAGCGATTCTCTCTAGCATTACAGAATCGTCATCATTATTAAGACAAGGCTAGGTGATTCTACCAACCGCCCCCGCTCTCGCCTTCTTAGGATATGCTGACTCAAAGGGTTGTGCGTCTATATTAAATTAGATAGGTAGTTATACGAGTTCTTGACTCATATTTAAGCTCTACCAGCTGTTCACCTATTCACAATTGGGAAACCTTGACCACATACCGCTGGCTCATGCTCTTAATCGAGGTTTTGGGTTCTGCTAGGGTATCTCGGCCAAGGCAACCTCTCCCTAACCGCTTCCGTGAGTAGACAGACCGTTTTCAGACGTATTTCATTTCTATCCGTCTATGACTAGTAAGACCTACCAAGATTACGTTGAAGAAATTGACCTGCAACGCTATTGGCTTGTGCTCAAACGGCGATGGCTTCCAGCAACTCTTGTGCTAGGCACTTGTGTAGCAGGTTCGGTATTTGTTGCCCTGACGCGAGAACCGGCCTACAGCGCGGAGGGCACCATACTAGTAAGACCAGACCTGACGCCGACACTGACTGGAGTCGGGAGAGATCTGCGTGAACTACCTATTTCTATAAACAACCTACAAAATCAAAGTTCTGTTCTATTGTCGACTGCAGTCATGCAGTCTGTTATTGACAACTTAGATCTTACAGATGATGAGGGCTTGCCTCTAAAGCCAACAGCCCTGAGTAGCAAAATAGAAGTAGAGTCCGCCGAACAGGCAGATATTCTACAGGTTTCCTATAACGCGGATGATCCAGAGGAAGCTGCTGCGGTCGTCAACGCGGTGATGGATGCTTATCTAGCCAGAGATGTTCTCAGCAATCGTCTAAAAGCCGCTACAGCTCGCGAATTCATCGAACGACAACTTCCAATTGCTGAAGCTGATCTTGATCGCGCCGCCGCTGCACTACAGCAGTTCAAAGATGCTAATGGAATTGTTGTACTCGAAGATGAGGCTACTGTCGCAGTCACTGAGATTGCGCGGTTAGATACCCAAATTCGTGATGTGTCCTCTACGCTCGCCAGCGCTAATACCCAGGCCAGCGAGCTACAAGAGCAACTGTCTATTCCCCTTGCACAGGCCAAGCAAATTGAAACTCTAAGCCAGTCGACGGCTGTTCAGCAGGCATTAGAAGACTTGCAATTAGCCCAAGCTGAGCTAGCTAGCCAGCGCAGCTTGTACCGAGACACACACCCTACAATCATCAATTTGGAGCGCCGAGTTGCGTCGCTGCAAAGCCTTTTGAGCGATCGAGTCGAAGAGATTGTTGGCACAACGTCTCTCTCTGGTCTTGGCAATTTGCAAATGAGTCCCCTAGATCAGCAGCTCACTACAGACTTGGCTACAGCAGAAGTCAATCGCTCTAGTTTGGCTAGTCAGCTTCAAAGCTTAGTCGAATCCCGCAATCGCTATGCTGAGCGAATTCAGGCCTTTCCTGCCCTTGAAAAGCGCCAGCTCGAGTTAACCCAGCGTTTGCAAGCAGCCCAGCTGAACTATGAAAATCTTTTGGCTGCTTTTCAGCAGACGCAGCTAGCTGAAAACCAAACCGTTGGTAGTGCCGAGATTTTAGAAAGAGCAGAACCTGCCGAGGGAGCCGGCAGCTTACTTATTCCTGCTTTGGTGGCTGGAACTTTCGTTGGTAGTTTGTTGGGTGTTGCTTGTGCGTTCTTCTTAGATTTGGTCGATAAATCAGTCAAGACCGCTAAAGACGGGGAAATGCTGCTTGGCTACACCTTGCTAGGTTTGGTGCCTAAGTTTCGCTCCAGAGGTAGCGATGGCTCAACGACTTACTTGGCAAGTAGGCTAGGTACATCAGGTCTCTCTGCCTATATTCCGGCTTTAGATCGAGACCAGCCAATGGTTTCCGCCGCCTTTCAAATGCTGCAGGCAAATCTAAAGTTTACTAGTTCAGACACGTCTCATCGCATCATTACCATTACCAGTTCAGTTTCTGAAGAAGGTAAGTCTGAGGTTTCGGCTAACCTGGCGGCAACTTTAGCCCATTCAGGCAAGCAAGTTTTGCTGATTGATGCCGATCTACGATCGCCTTCCCAGCACCACATCTGGGATGTCGTTAACCGAGCTGGACTGAGCCAAGTACTGATTAGAGAAGAAACTCAGCAGGATGTGACCCATCAAGTCTTTGAAAATCTTACCCTAATGACAGCAGGGGCTCTTCCTCCCAATCCCTTGGCTATACTAGATTCTGAACGGATGGCAGACTTACTGCAGCAGTTAAAGCGCCAGTACGATTACATCCTGATTGATACCCCTCCCCTGCTAGGAGCAGCAGATGCTGCCGTAATGGGGCGGATGTCAGATGGTGTTTTGCTCGTTCTAAGGCCTAGAAAGGTCGACTCTGCCAATGCTCTAGCGGCTAAATCCTTCTTGGAGCGCTCTCAAGCCAATGTCTTGGGTGTAGTCGCTAATGGAGTAGATATCAACAACGAGCATGGCGACTACGTGTCTCGTATTAGAGCCGGCGAATACGGCAAAGTACCTCTCTCAGAAATGCAAACAACGGTTCGTTAGACTTATTTCTAAGACTATGAAACTAGATAAACGTTCTATTGCACTACTTTCGCTCTCAGCTGCACTAGCTCACAGCTGTCTATGGAATGTGGGACCAGTCAAGGCTCAGCAATCCACAGAGTTTAACCCTTCGGCTATTGAGCTACCAGACTCCCAAGACATTAATACTCCAGTTATTAATCTGCCGGGTTCCGAAGCGCCTGGAAACTACGTTCTGGGCTCTGGAGATCAAATTGCAATTGAAGTGTTCGGATACGAGGAATTTACCGGCTCACGGGTAGTTTTACCCGACGGTACCATGCCTTTCCCATTTCTGGGATCTATTCAGGCCGGAGGGAAAACCGTTGACGCTTTGTCTGAGGAAATTACACAAGGGCTCAATGCCTATCTGGTAAACCCAGTCGTCAATGTTAGCCTAACAGCCCTGCGCCCAGTGGTGGTTGATGTCGCTGGTGAAGTTTATCGCCCTGGCCCTGTACAACTGAGTAGTTTGACGACCGCTCAAACACAGCTAGATGTAAACGCACGAATTACCGCAGCTACTACTACACCTACTCTATCCTCAGCTCTGGTATCTGCAGGAGGCATACGTCGCACCGCAGATATTCGTTCAGTTATTGTGCGACGACGGCTACCCAATGGTGGAGCACAAGACATCTCTGTAAACCTGTGGAACGCAATTTCGAGTGGCGGACCAGGGGACAATTTGGTGCTCAGGGATGGTGACTCTATCTTTGTCCCAAGAGCACAACTTGGGGCAGAGATAGACCCGGCATTGGTAGCCAGTTCGAGTATTGCCCCAGATAATGTCCGGGTGCGAGTAATTGGGGATGGTGTTGTTCGTCCAGGGGAAGTGCAGGTGCAGCCAAATAGCTCTGTAGCTGGCGCGATCGCTGCGGCAGGAGGGCCAAATTCCGATGCTGCCCTCCGCGAAGTTCGGCTCGTGCGGCTTTCAGAAACCGGTCAAGTTGAAGATCAAAAAGTCGATCTTTCTAGTTTGGTGGATAACTACCAAATTCAGGATGGAGATGTAATTCTGGTACCCAAAAAAGGTTACTTGGTTGGCATCGACAATGTTGGCCGTGCTCTATCACCGCTCCTTGGTCCGCTTGGAGCCGTTTTAAACATTTTCAACCTGTTTAACGACGACTAGTAGATTTTTGGTCTGCGCTGTCCTTGAAAGTTTGGAAAAGCAATCTAAAACAAATAGCTAAATACGACTTCTTTTTGTCAACTAGGTGATACTAGAACAAGGAAATAATTAATGTAGAGCTTCAACTACTTCACAGCTGAAACTAACGTCCAAAGTTAAATAGAAATTTGCGAGCCAGTTTGACGACTCTTACATCAATCAAGAACAGTAAACATAATAGAGGATGAAAAAGCCCAAAAGCTTAGCAGAGGAAATTCATGAAATATAGTAGGGCTGAATACAATCTTCCCTATCCTGTTACATTTGTACTTAAGTATCCTGAGAGATGGCCTGAGTTATTTTCTGAATCATCAACTCTTGATCCTGCTTCACTACATGCGCGAATTAAGACTAACGAGGATTGCTGGATTGTCACCACTTATTTATATCTAAAGAGTAAAGAACTTGATGTACTAATATCTGACAAATTTACGCCTGGTCAGATCAATGTAGTTAGTTCCTTAGACTACAGTGCGAAAGATCTGGCTTTCAACTCTTTTGTCGTTGGAACTCGCAGTGATGGGTTCAAGCCATCCCTCTGTGACTTCGTTATAGTGCAGAACAGGTTTCAATTAGACTCCGAAACGGATGCATTTATTCCCCACTGGCCCCAACCAGGCCTAATCCCTAGGTCTCAAAAGAGGGGAAATATGATAGAAAATCTTACCTTTAAAGGCAATGCAAGAAATTTATACGAGCCATTTCATTCTTCTGAATTTAAACGAGAGTTAGAGAAACTTGGCTTAGATTTTAGAATTAATGTTGGTTCTGCGCAAGGAACCGTTTCATGGCATGACTACAGTACTGACGACTTAGTTTTGGCTGTTCGGGATCTTACTGAAAGCGACGTCTTAGTTAAACCTGCGAGCAAACTAGTCAATGCTTGGATCGCTGGGGTGCCAGCTTTACTTGGCCCTGAACCAGCTTTCCAAGACTTTAAACAGTCAACTTTTGACTACATTGAGATTAAGTCAACACAAGAGGCGCTTGAAGCAATCCAAAAGCTCAAGTCAAATCCTGATTTGTATCGCAGAATGGTAGCCAACGGGTTGAAACGGGCTGAGGAATTCACAGTAGAGAATATGATTAGGAAATGGGTTGAAGTGCTGTCAGGGCCCATAGCTAATCAGTATAGACAGTGGAGAAAAAAAACAAAGTTAGAACGAATGACCAATTTTTTATTGAGATTTCCTCAACACAAATTTTCTATGAGAGAGGCGACCTACCATCGCTCCCATGGAAAATACATTATTTCGGGTCGTTACGTATAGCCATGTATCAGAGGCGGCATTAGAAGTATTGAATGGAACTGTAGGTTACTTCTTGTCAATCTCCCTGAAGATAACGCAACAATGCTCAATGAGGTACTCAACTAATTGGTGAGGGATCTTCTAACCGTCTAATCCTTAGTTTGTAGCCGTATAAGCCACGTCGACCTTTTACCGGTTAAGACTACAACTGTTTTGCTAATCCCTAAACGGCTTATTACAATTAGCCAACTTACCTTAGCCCTATGGAAGCTCAGAATCCCAGTTTTGGTTTGGATAAAATCTCATCGCAAAATAGGCTGGATTTTGCAGAGAAAGCATTCACAGTTTTCTCTTTGCTCTTTTTTATGGGGGTGTTTGGCTTTGGGCCTGACGACTCTGAAACAGGTGTTATTCCTAGTTCAATAATAACCCTAATTAGATATAGCACTTACGCAGTTACCTTACTGTTGTTAGCATTTCGCATCAATAATACGCTAAAGACTGCTCTCAGCAATAAATGGGTTTTGTGCCTAGTCTTTTTTATTAGTATTTCTTTTTTGTGGTCTCAAGATCCATCCACAACAGTGAATGTTGTTTGGAAAGAATTGATTCCAATGTTTTTGCTAAGCCTCTACATGGCATCTAGATTTACAATCGAGCAGCAGTTCAGTTTAGCCATCCAAGCTTTATTGATAGCATTCTTTTTTAGTATTCTTTTGGCAGTTGCCATGCCAAGTATAGGTATTCATCAAACTGGCGCGTATGCAGGAAGTTTGAGAGGAGCTTTTGGCGATAAAAATAGGTTTGGGGCAACTGCTGCCACATTGTTGGTAACACTATTTATGTTGACAAATTATGCAGAAAAAAAGCAGAGATGGACTTTTGCACTGTTGATTTTCTGCTTTGCCATTCTCATGATCAGCAGTTCTCTTACTGCCCTAGTTTTATCTGTGGTAAGCTTGCTTTTGGTGTCACTCTATCAAAAGTTCAGGTGGATAGGAAAGAAGTCTGTACTTTTGGTTAATCTTTCTACTTTATTTTCAATAAGTTTTTTCTACGTGATTGTGTCTAGCTGGATTGAAATCCTTACCTTTTTCGGCAGGGATCCAACACTTTCCGCACGTACCCTAATTTGGAATTATGTTATAACCACTAAAATTCCACCTCACCCGTATCTTGGTTATGGAAAAGGAGCTTTTTGGAGTTCGGAAAGGCTAATATCCGGTTTTGAGTATGCGGCGTTTCATATTCCAGCACATTCACACAATGGCTTTTTAGATTTAATCCTAGAGGCTGGTTTGATTGGCTTTGCGCTATTCCTCATAACATGGTTCATAGCTTACATAAGAGCTATTAGGCTGGCATATAACTTTAAAAAAGCATCCTACCTATGGCCGGCCATCTTTTTGTCAATGATGATTCTGTTCAATCTCTTCGAAAGTTATCTGATCCTATTTCCCAACATAAATTGGGTACTATTTATTGCAATAGCCTTGTCACTAAGTCAAAAGCCGTTTTGTCTAAGGGCATCAAATTAACTGTCCATTTCGTGTTGACTAAAGCCTAAGATCGAGTTTGTTATTTTGCCTTTATGGATCCATGCTCAACTTCTTGGAGGCTTTTTAAGTATTTTGAAGTATCAGGAAAAGCTGACTTTGTCTGCTAGTAGTTTTGAGGAATAAATTGTGGCTCTCTTTCAAAAATTCTTATACGTTTTTTCTGGGAATCGTCGTCAACTCCTTTTTCTGATTCTCATATTCCTGCTTACGTCGATTTTGGAAGCTTTCGGCATAGGCTTACTTGGACCTTTTCTAAATTTAGCTGGGGATCCATCGAAGGTCGTTCAGGACAGTCGTATTTTTACATGGGCTTATCAGGCTTTTGAACTTTCGGAACCCTCTGATTTGGTGGTTCGGTTCGGTTTCTTTATAATTGTTGTATTTATACTTAAAAGCATCATTTATTTCTTAAGTAAGCGTTACTCGTACAAGATCCTTTTTTACCAAGTAGCTGTTATTCAAGAGCGTCTGTTTGATACGTATATTCTTGCTCCTTACGACTTTCACTTAACTCGAAATACAGCAGACTATACAAACAAGATAGCTGGTGAAGCACAAAGATTTGGGTTTATGTTTGCCCTGCCAATGGTGGAGTCGTTTTCTCACATAATTTTAATTGTGACGCTCCTAGCACTAATGGCAAGAACCAATATTTTGCTTTTAGTCACTTCATTGGTCTCTCTTCTGCCTGCGTTCTTGGCTCTTTCCTTTTTAATGAAGCGGCTAAAGACTTGGGGCCGCCTATCTACTATTGCCCGTGAAGAAACCATCAAAGCCGTTAATCATGGATTGGGAGGTATCAAGGAAACTCGGGTTTTTGGCTGCGAAGATTACTTTCGCAAGGATCTTAAACAGCATGTGTATCAAGAAGCTAAACTCCAAGTCCTATTTCAAAGTGCTCAATATATTCCTAGGATAATGATTGAGGCTCTCTTGGTAATTGCCATCGTCGGGTTCATATGTGCTTCACAGCTATCGGCAGACCAAGATTTTCAGTCTACTCTCTCTAGCATGGGCGTTTTTGCTGTTGCATCATTACGTTTAATTCCTGTTGCTAGTAACTTGGCCCAGTGCATTGGTAGTCTACGTAACTCCTCACATACTCTTGATGTTGTTTACTTGGATTTAAAGGATATTGAAGACGAAGGTTGGAAAGTGCAAACAACTTCTCTTCAGACAATTGATACTAACAAGGCTTCAAAGTCAAAGCCGACACCAAGCTACTCTACAGACTTGAAGATCACTGATGTCATTTATCAATACCCTAGCTCCACTAAGCCTTCTTTAACTGGTATCTCTTTGGAAATTAAGAAAGGCGAGTCTATAGGTTTAATTGGAAAGTCTGGAGCAGGAAAAACAACTCTGGTTGACGTAATACTTGGTCTTCTAACCCCGCAGCAGGGAGATATCTTAGTCGATGGACAGTCCATCTACAAAAATTTGCCAGAATGGCGAAATTTGGTGGGTTACATTCCTCAGTCTATCTTCTTGACTGATGACACCATCGAAAAAAACATTGCCTTTGGGGTTCCAAGTAATCAGATTGACCAAAGCCAGTTGTGGTACGCAATCAAAGCAGCTCAGCTAGACTCCTTTATTGCAGACCTGCCTGATGGAATCGATACTTCTGTCGGGGAGCGAGGTGTAAGGCTCTCAGGTGGTCAACGTCAGCGCATTGGAATTGCTCGGGCTTTATATCATCAAAGAGAAATTTTGGTGCTAGATGAGGCCACGTCTGCTTTGGATAATGAGACTGAGCAGTTAATCAGTAATTCGATTAGGGCTTTGGCTGGGTCTAAAACCTTAATTATTATTGCTCACCGCCTATCTACTATCGAACATTGCGATCGCATTTACGTACTTGAGAAGGGCACCGTAGCTCGCTCTGGAACTTACGCTGATGTCGTTCTTGCTCCTCAAGCCTAACTGGCTATTTAGAGGATTTGGGTATCGCTTTTTGCTGACAAAAAATGGCCGAAGGTTGTGATGCTTCAGACGTCCAACCTTCGGCTAAAACTAGTTTTAGAACAGCTTCAGTACTTGCGGCCCATTGCCATAAGCAGCTTATTCTACTGGTGCTGCAGGCTGGGCTGGTTCGGCTGTACGGGACTGTAGCAAAGCCTCACGGCTTATACAATCCTGGTTGTTGTAATCGACTTCTACAACAACCTCATACCGAGTGTTGATGGCTATCGGCTTTTCGTCTTCTGCACCTGCCCGTTGTTGAAGGTCTTGCAGAGCCTGTTCAGCAGCCTGATTTAGGAAGGGATAGCCCGTGCTTTTAAGGACTGTGGTCCAGAGCTTGAGACCATCAGCTTCATCAGGTATACCGACGACTCCTAACAGTCCATCGGTAGGCTCAGGCTCTAGGCACAGCCGACCGCTGTAGGGCACTTCAATCGTTAGAGGTTCAGGGGCTTCAGCAACGCTGTCGCCTAGTTTGTCCTTGACCGCTTGTAGCCAGGCTGCTTTGGCAGTTTCGACCTCTGCTGCGCTGGTTTGCTCAGCGCTGAATTCAACCCGAGCCAGCAGGTCGCTGGTCTGCTCAGCACTGTTTGAAGGGTTGAGGGCAGAGGAATTGGTTGAGGTCGAAGGCTCGTTGTTAGCGGTGTTCCCCTGGTTATCGCCCTGACCCAGCTCTAAATCAGCAGCTCTGGGCGGGTTAGCGCCTTCTGAAGCCGCAGCCGTAGGCGTTGAAGCTTGGGGTGTAGACCCCTGAGTCGGTGTTTCGGGTCGGCGTCCTAAAGTAGTGCTGTTGGGAATGGAGGGTAGGGTAGACCGACGGGGAGATAGCCTAATTGTAGAACGTCCGGGTGAGGTATAGGGAGAAATCCCGGTTGGGAAGGACGTAGAGGGCCGCTGGGGCGCTGGTATCCTTATGGATGCACCAAAGTCTGAACCGGGCTCGAGGGGCAAGCTATCGCCCGAGGGCGGAAAGAGGCTAAATAAATCGTCGTTGCTGCTCGGAAATAGCTGGGACTGGGCAGAAAAGTCTGGGAGGCGGCTCTGTTCCTCAGCCGTAAGCTCAATTAACGGCACTCGACGCTCTTCCAGCTCTGGATTGCTGTTTCCTAGGGCGGTCATGTTTAGGCTAGAAAAGGAGGGGCCAGCCGCAAATAACACGCCGTGGAACCCCAGCGACGCAATGGCGGCAATCCATTGAGGTTGGCGAATAGTGGTAAGTAACTGGCTGAGCCTGGGTGCAGTAAATGGATTCATGCCGGTTGCGCGCCTGCTGTGGACGTAATGTGTTGACTTGACCCTGTAGGCTTGGGTTCCTGTTCCTTTCTAGGGTAGCGGATTTGCCCCTGACCTAATGACCATTAAGGAGAAGTAGGGTAAATCGAGATCAGGGTAAGGCGTGAGCGGGCGATAGATGGCTTGATTGGGCTGGGTGGCGTTGACGATAACCCAGCTTTGCTCCAGCAGCTGCCGCTGTTTCAGCAGCTTCCAAGCTTCGGCATATACCGACCCTACTTTGAGTAGCACTACCACATCAGCCCAGCCCAGAGCGGACTCGAGGTCGGCAAGCGCGTAGAGGGCCGGCAGCACTACAAGCTTGTCGGCCTGCACGGTAAGGGGAATGCCCAAGGCACTGACCGCCGCCATGGGGGAACAAATGCCCGGAACTCGGTAAACTCTGGCTGTCGGGTAGCGCCGTTCTAGATCGAGAGCCAAATAGTTAAAGGTGCCGTAGAAGCTCAGATCTCCTTCGCAGGCAAACACTACATTTTGACCCTGGCTGAGGCACTGCCAGATGCGATCGCCTGCCTGCTGCCAAGCATTAGAAAGCTGGTGTTGGTCGAGGACGTAGGGAAAATTTAGAGGCAGCAGCAGCTGCTGGCCTAAGTGCGGCGCGATAATGCGCTGCGCTAATCCTGGCTGGCCGTTGCGCCCCTGGGGAAAGGCCACTACGTCAGCATGCTGCAGGCACTTTAGGGCCTTGATCGTAAGTAGGTCAGGGTCGCCTGGGCCAACGCCAATACCGGTGAGGGTACCTGACTTAGAGGAATGAGCAGAAGTAGACACCATGCGCGTGACTATACGGGGACAAGACTACGCTGCCAGCACAGCTGTGGCTAGGCCGCTAACTTAGCTGCAAAGGGGAAATGCCGAGCATTTACTCTAGCGATCACAAATTATTGATTTAAAACGTCAGCTAACGTCAGCTGCCGCTGTAGACCCATCATTGGGTCTGTTCGTGGCCGACCCGGTCGATTCTGCTGGAGCAGAGCCATTGGGAGAAGCCGCCACGCTGTCAGGAAAAACCGCCGCCAGAGCCTCAGCCTTAGGTAGCGGTTGAGGCAGTTCGCGAGGAACCGCCTCAACCGCCGGTACCGTTTCTAGGGTGAGTCGGCTGGGTTGAATACCGCCAGCTAGCTGCTTTAGCAACTTGGGTTTAGAGTCGTGCCACAGATAAATAACGCGATCGCCTACTTCCCAAGCATCCTGTCCTAGCGTCACCCGTAGCGCATCACCTCGCTCAACCAGCAGCGGCACCATACTGCCACCCTGCACGAGGGTGGCTAAATGAGCCTTTTGAAGGTCAAATTTCTCTTGCCGCAGCTGAGTTTCACCCAGGCGTACCTCGCCATCGTTGAGATAGGTGTTCCACTGCTTTAAAGATACATAGGGGGTTTGAGCCCCCTTGAGCTGTCCCTTGTTGGGCAGGTCGCCCCCACTTTTGTCCTGGGGTACTACGGCGATCACTCGAGCGGGCTGAAACTCCTCTAGCGCCCGTTGGGCTACCACTGCATTCACTTCACCATTTTTGGTCATCGCCAAAAAGGTACCGGCTTTACCTAGCCCAGCTTTGTCGAGGGCATCGTGATCGAGGGCACTGCTGATCAATAGCTCAATACCCTCCTTCTCAGCGTCCGCGCAAGAGGATTCATTGGTGTCGATCATGACCACCGGGTCACCATATTCTTTGATAAGGCGGGCCATGAGCAGGCTCAGGGGGCTACATCCTACGATCACCGCGCCCACCGCATCAGCTTTAGTAATACCAAGCCAGCGCGCTACTAGCCGTGCCGTCAGTCCCTGTACCAGCACGGTCAAAATAATGGTGAGAAACACCAGCGCCTTAATGGCGTCGCCACCGCTAATGCTGCGTTCGGTAAGCAAAATGGCGAATAGAGACGCCACCGAAGCCGAGACAATGCCACGCGGGGCTACCCAGCTCAAAAACAGTTTCTGCCGCCAATTCAAGTCGCTGGAGCGAGTACACAGCCAAATATTAATTGGACGTACTACCACCATTAGCACCAGTACCGTCAAGACGGCCCCTCGGCCCAGGGCGAACACACTGGCGATCGACAAATCAGCCGCCAACAAAATAAACAGCACCGATACCGCCAGCACGGTCAGCTGTCCTTTGAACCGACGCAGCAGGCGCTCGTCGGGCACCGACAGCCAACGCACCATCATGCCCGCCACCACTGTGGCCATCAGACCTGACTCACTACGAATGCTCTGAGCCAGCCCAAACAGCCCCCATAGCCCCGCCAACACCACCAGATTGCGCAGATCTTCACCTAAGAAGTTGGCTCGCTTGAGCAAAAGCCCAATCAGACCGCCACCCACTACCCCAATCAACGTGCCGATGCCCAGCCGCAGGATTAGCCCACCGACCACCGTAGTTGGATCGGCGTCGCCATTGAGAATGATGTCTAGCACCACCACGGCTAGAATGGCACCGACGGGGTCAATCAGCACCCCTTCCCCTTCCAGCAGGGTGGCGACCTTGCGATCGACCTCCACCTGACGCAGCAGAGGGCTAATCACTGTGGGGCCCGTAACGACCACTAAAGAGGCGTAGAGAAAGGCAAGAGGCCAGGGAAATTCCCCCAGCCAATGGGCCGCCATGCCGCCGCCGATGAGGGTAACAAAAATGCCGATGGTAACTAGATTGCGCAGGCTGTTTGACACCTGGCCCAGTTCACTGAGCTCCAGGCTTAGGCCGCCCTCAAACAAAATGAGCGCTACACTGAGGGCCACAATGACCTCTAGCCCCACCCCTAAATCCTGGGGATGGAGCAGCCCAACGCCGTCTGGCCCCAGGCCAATGCCAAACAGCAGCAGGAAAATAATGCTGGGAACCCTAGCGATTTCTCCAATGACCTGTGCGGTGACTCCGGCCAACACCGTGAGCACGATTTGTAGGGTGAGGGCAAAGGAAGTATCCATAGGCGTATAGGGTAACACCCCTACTGTGGCAGACCAGGGGAATTATCGCCACGTTGGGGGTGGGCACTCAAGGCCGCAACAGTAGGTAATACAAGCGGCCTGAGGTGTTTATGCGCCCGGCTAGTTCTCCGGCTTGGGGGCCAGTTCCCACGAATAGGTCAACTCGCCCTGGTCCCAGGATAGCGCCCCCGGTGTCTTGATCGAGCACCAGGCGCGTGGTGAGCTGGCGGCTCCAGGTGCCCTCGACGGTTTGCTGAGGCAACGGTACCTGAATAGCCGCGATCGCCCCCGGTGGCAGTAGCGCCTTGTCGGTGGCGATGGAGTACCCCGCTGTGACCGGTACACTGAGGCTGCCCGTAGGTGGCCCACCGCCACCCTCACGAAAGAAAATAAACCGCTCGTTCTGGGGCAAATATCGGTCTAGGTCTTCGGGATGGGCTTCAAAATAGGCGATGAGATTGGGCAGCGACAGGTTGTCTGGATCGATTTTGCCGTCGTTGACCAGAGCCCGACCAATGCTGGTGTAGGGGTAATCGGTGCGGCCCGCGTAGCCCACTGACATGCTCTGCCCGTTGGTGAGCTGAAGCTGAGCCGAGCCCTGCACCTGCACTAAAAATGCCTCCAGGCGGCTGGCCAGCCACACCAACTCCAGCCCGGCTAGGGGCCCTTCGCTAGCGGCCAAACCGTCTGCCCCCTCCAACTCCAGGCGGGTGGGGTGGGGCTGCGGCCAGGTTTCTATCGTGGGGGGACGGCGGTAGAGGGGGTAGCGGTATTCAGCGGTGGGTACGGTACTGGCCCGGTACTGCGGCTCAAAGTAGCCGGTGTAGGCCACGGTGCCATTCCCGTCAGAGCCAATGGAGGCATAGAGGTCAAAGTCTCGCCGCAGGGCAGTCTGGAAAGCCCGGTTGTTGGGGCTATTGACCACCAGCTGACGCAGGCGCTGCAAACTGTGCCAGACGCGATCGCGCGTAATTCCTGGTACCGGATGCTGTTGGTAATCTTCTCGGGCTTTAGGCGTGGCTAGGTACGTAAAGCTGTGGTTAATGGCCTGCAGCAACGCCTGGCGATCGTCGGGTAGGGTTAGGGTAGGCCATACCGCCTCTGCTTCCGCCGCTGATAGAAGGCGTAGCGGTAGTTCGGCTGGGGCCTCAGC
This sequence comes from Nodosilinea sp. LEGE 06152, assembly GCF_015207525.1. Taxonomy (GTDB): domain Bacteria; phylum Cyanobacteriota; class Cyanobacteriia; order Phormidesmidales; family Phormidesmidaceae; genus Nodosilinea. Next base: position 215,811 of record NZ_JADEWR010000007.1, on the reverse strand, counting down.
GTCGGGGGCCAGCTCCGCCACCAGCTCCCCTCGATCCTCGCTCACCTCAGCCACTGCTATCGAGGGCAGAGCCAGATCGAACATAGCTAAGGGTGCCAGCATTCCGAGGCCAGCCACCAGCTGCCCGATAGTTGCGCTAAACCTAAACTGACCACCCATTAAAACCGTTCAACACTAGAGCTAAAGACTGGCTCAACCCGAATGGCGCTGAGGCGAGAGGGGCGAATGACCATGTATTCGCCGGGGTTTACTTTGGGCAAGGGCACCGTAATAAATTCCTCGGAGGTGGCTTTGGGCATCAACTCGCCGCTGTACCACTTCTGAAAATCCTGAATGGAGGAAAAACGCACCTCTTCGTGGTGGCCGCCATCAAGCAGCATGTGAACGATGTACTCACTGGGCGTTCTTGGCATGGGAGATTGCTGTCCTTCAGTTCACCGCCCCTATTATGGGCTGTTCGGCCCCAAAAACTACCATTGCTCAAGGGATTTTTCTGTTTGCCACCTGGCCAATTTCTTGTCGATGGCTTAGGGAATTGGGGTGCTATCTAGCAGGTCGGCCACCAGGCGCTGGGGCCGATGGTGCCCGGCAGGGATGAGGCGGTGGGCCAGGACGTGCGGCGCGAGCTGCTTCACGTCGTCAGGGATGGCGTAGCTGCGCCCCTCCAGATACGCGAGAGCCTGAATTGCCCGATGGAAGGCTACGGCCCCCCGTGGGCTGACCCCCAGGGTAATCTCGCTGTGGCTGCGGGTTGCTCTAACCAGGTCTAGAATATAGCGCTGTAATGACTCCTCCACTGTTACCTGGGCGCAGGCTTGTCGCAGCGCCATCACCTCATCAAGGGTGATACAGGGCTGAATGTCGTGGGGAGACAGGCGGCCCCCTAGCCGCTGCAGCATGTTGAGCTCTTCATCGGCGGTGGGGTAGCCGAGGCTAAAGGACAACGCGAAGCGATCCATCTGGGCCTCAGGGAGCGGAAAGGTGCCCTGGTATTCCACTGGGTTTTGGGTGGCGATCACAAAAAATGGGTCGGGCACCGGGCGCGATCGCCCGTCTAGGGTGACCTGGTGCTCCTCCATCACCTCTAGCAGGGCAGACTGGGTGCGAGGGGTCGCCCGATTAATTTCGTCGGCCAGCAGAATATTGGCAAAGACTGGCCCCGGCATAAACTGAAACTCGCCGCTGCTAGGGTTCCAGATGTTGGTGCCGGTAACATCGGTGGGCAGCAGATCGGGGGTGCACTGAATCCGCTGAAACTTGCCGTCGATGCAGCGGGCCAAGGACTTAGCCAGCAGCGTTTTGCCGACCCCCGGCACGTCTTCAAGCAGGGCGTGTCCGCCCGAAAAAAGCGCCACCAGCACGAGCCGAATCGAGTCTGATTTGCCAACAATGGTCTTGTTTAAGTTTTGAACGAGTGTCTCAATGCGATCGCGCATGCGGTGAACCCCTGCTGTAGCCAAGTTCAGATTAAGGTTTTCGGCTGAACTTAGACGTAATGTATGTAGGCCTATGATGCCCCGATCGCACCCCAACTGCCTACTAGCAAGGGTCGATGACAGCCCCCATACCGAGTCCAGCTCAGGGTTTTGACTTTTCCCACCGGCAAAACCCCAGTTCTGGACATGAATTGGGGTTAGTAGGGCGATCGCGCCAATTCCCCCAGCGCCTGTTGACAATCACGCTGAATCTGAGCTTTGAGGTCGTCGAGGGAATCGAATTTTTGCTCCGGCCGCAGGAAGCTATGCAGATGCACGTCTAGGGTTTTGCCGTAGAGATTGCCCGTCCAGTTCAGCAAATGCACCTCGACGGTAAGGGCCAACCCCTTTACGGTTGGACGGGTGCCCAGGTTCATGACGGCAGGCACTAAAGGATAAGGGGTTTGGGTAGCTCCCTGTACCCAAACGCTGTAAACCCCGGTTTGGGGCAGGAATTTGTCGACTGGCAGCAGCAGATTCGCGGTCGGGAAGCCCAGAGTGCGCCCCAGCTGCTGGCCCTGCACAACCCGACCGGTGAGGCTATAGGGCCTGCCCAACAGCGCCCTAACCGTTTCTAAATCGGCTGTTGCTAGGGCCTGACGAATGCGCGAGCTGCTAATGCGCTCGGTACCCAAACAGGTCAACGGCGCAATGTGCACCTGCACGCCGTGGCGAGCCGCCAGGGTCTTCAGGTCGTCGACGCTGCCCTGACGCCGTTTACCAAAGCAAAAATCCTTGCCAACGCTAATGCTGGTGACCCGCAGCTGGTTGATCAGCAGCGATTCGACAAAGTCTTCGGGCGAGAGATTGGCGAGGTGCTGATCAAAAGGCAAAAGCACCAGTTGCTCAATGCCCAAACGGCTAATTTGGGCCGCTTTTTCGGGTAAAGGCGTGAGCAGCGGCCGGGCCTGGCCCGAAAAAAACTCCTGGGGGTGAGGCAAAAATGTCATTACCGTGGGGACGGGCGTTACCAGTGCCCCCGTAGCCTCGGCAGGGCTGATGCTGGTCTGTACTCGCTGGCGATTGCTCAGGCCCCGCAGGGCAGCCCCAGGCTGGTCGGAACTAATGCTAGACGGTGGCGCTGCTTTGCCTGCGATCGGTACAACTGCGCCAATCACCGCCTGGTGGCCCAAGTGCACGCCATCAAAGTTCCCCAGGGCAATGGCCGTGGGGGTAATAGCTGTCGTAAGAGAAGACGTAATCCACACGCTTTACATTTTTACACAGACTGCTGCCCCCGAGTGGACGTCAGGCTTGTCGATTGCCCAGAACCTGAGCTTGACCAATTGCCCTGGCGGCGTCCCTGCCCCCACTCACTTGGCCAACCTAAATTTAGCGAAGGTCGCGCTAAGCGCTGGTCACTGAGGTCGGTACTGAAACGGCGGCAGAGGCGGTGAGGTTTAAGACCAGGCCTTCGCGAGCAACTACCGCCCCAGGGAACATGGCTTTGGTTTGAGCCGCTACCTGATCCATAAATTCGTCGTCGTGGGCTGGGTCATGGTGAAAGATCACCAGCGTTTTTACGCCGGCAGCCTTGGCTACTTTGACCGCCTCCTGCCAGGTGGAGTGTCCCCAGCCCACCTTGCTAGATTTGGGATCGTGGTACTCGTCGTCGGTGTAGGTGGAATCGTAGATCATGACGTCTGCATCTCGAGCGAGCCACAGGACGTTTTCATCTAGCCGATCTGGGTAATGTTCGGTGTCGGTGACGTAGGCGGCCACTTGATTTTGCCAGGTCACCCGATAGCCTACGGCCTCGCCGGGATGGTTGAGCAGAGCATTTTCAACGGTAATGTCGCCAATGCGGAGGGTCTCACCGACGTCGATGTCGCAAAATTTGAGGTCGGCCCCCATCACCTGTAGCGGTACCGGAAAATTGGGGTGCAGCATTTGGTCATTGAGGCGCTGCTCAATGGTGGAGCCGTTAGGGGCGACCGCACCATAAATGTTGAACCGATTACCCCGCACAAAGGCCGGTACAAAGAAGGGAAACCCCTGGATGTGATCCCAGTGGGAGTGGGTAAAGAAGAGATTGGCCTCGACCGGCATTTCGCTCAGCAGGGTTAGACCCAGCTCGCGCAAGCCAGTGCCGCCGTCAAAAATGAGCCGGTGGCCGCCCACCTGCATCTCAACACAGGAAGTGTTACCGCCGTAGCGTACTGTAGACGCCCCTGGGCAGGCGATGCTCCCACGCACGCCCCAAAACCGGACTAAAAATTGCTCGGTCAGCTCAGCCATGGATCTCTCGGAGTTGGGAAAGCATGGAACATCAGGCTAGAAAGTATAGATGCGCCTTTGGGTAGAGCATTTACCTGAGATTCCTCTAATAGTAATGAACTCTGTTCAAAATGGTCAGGGTGGGTTTAGCCACCTTACTCAAGAAACGCAAGGTGCTGCGGGTTGTTTGTCTCTAGTTTGCCCGGAAGCGCGGCGAGATCCCACGGTGCGTACATTAATTGTTCCCGACGGGCTTACGTTGGCAGCAGGAGCCGTCGCCCCTCGGCCAAATCTAACAGATCACCCACGGCGGTCAAGTTGTACTGCAGCGGTGTAACTGAAATGTAGCGATCGCGAATGGCCTCTACATCGGTGGGGATAGCCGCCAGCGACTGCTTCAAATCGGGGGGCCAGCCCTGGTTAGGGAGCGGGTCTTCGACCTCAGCGATCGCCTCCCCGGCCAGCCAATAGTAGGTTTTGCCACGAGGGTCAAGGCGTTTTTCAAACTGGTCGAAATAGCGGCGAATGCCCTGGCGAGTGATTTTGGCTCCTCTGATGTCGGCGGCAGCTACCGCTGGCACATTGATGTTGAGCAACAGCGGGGCGGCTGGAGAGAAGCGATCGCGATCGGCCAGCAGGTCGCGAATAAAGTCGGCGGCTGGGGCAAAGCTGCCCTGGGTGAAACTGGTCAGGCTAACGGCGAGCGCAGGGATCCCTTCCATCACCCCTTCCATCGCTGCCGATACCGTGCCCGAATAGACTACATCGGTACCCAGATTAGCCCCGTGGTTAATGCCTGAAACCACCACGTCGGGTAGGGTCGTCATCAGCGCCCCCAGGGCGAGCTTGACACAGTCGGCCGGAGTGCCCGAGCAGCTCCAGGCATGAATGTCTTGGTCAAACACCGACTCGATGACCTCGGCTCGAATCGGCTTGTGCATTGTCAAGCCGTGGCCAGTGGCCGATCGCTCGCGATCGGGGCATACCACTGTGACCTGGTGCCCTGCTGCCGCCAGGGTCGTTGCCAGAGTCCGCATGCCCAGGGCAAAAATACCGTCGTCGTTACTAATCAGAATGTTCATGACTGTTCCCCCGCCACACTAAAATAATCAAAGCTTGGGGATACCAAGTTGGGCCTGGCCCCATTGTTGTTGCACGATACACCCAGAATGACTTCCGCACCCACCCAGCTAGAAGCTGACCTGATCGCCATGAAGCAGGCCGCCCAAAAGGCGATCGCCGCTGCCGCCACCTTAGACGAGCTAGAGCAGCTACGGATTGGCTACCTGGGCAAAAAGGGCCAGCTCTCCAAAGTTTTGGGAGGCATGGGTAAGCTTTCTGCGGAAGAACGCCCCCGCATAGGTGGCTTGGCCAATGAAGTCAAAGAGCTGATTCAGACTCAGCTCGATCACGGTAAAACCACCCTAGAAGCGGCTCGCATTGAGGCTCAGCTCGCCACCGAAACCCTCGATGTGACCATGCCGGGTATTTTTCACCCCCAGGGCCGCATTCACCCCATTAACAGCATCATCGATCGCATTGTCGATATTTTTGTGGGTCTGGGCTACACCGTAGCCGATGGGCCCGAAATCGAGACCGACTATTACAACTTTGAAGCCCTCAACTTTTTACCTGATCACCCGGCCCGCGACATGCAGGATACCCTCTACCTGCCCAACGGCCACCTGATGCGCACCCATACGTCTAATACACAAATTCGCTATATGCAGGCCAACGAGCCTCCGCTGCGAGCCGTAGCTATTGGTCGTTGCTACCGCCGTGATACGGTCGATGCGACCCACGCCGCCGTATTTCACCAGATTGAATTTTTTGCCGTCGATACCGACATCACCTTCACTGACCTGCGGGGCACCATCAAGGTCTTTCTCGAGGCCCTCTACGGCGATATTCCGGTGCGGTTTCGCCCCAGCTATTTCCCGTTTACAGAGCCTTCCGCTGAGGTGGATGTGCAGTGGCAGGGCAAGTGGCTAGAGGTGCTGGGCTGCGGCATGATCGATCCTAACGTGCTGAAATCCGTCGGCTACGACCCCGAAGTTTACAGCGGTTTTGCCGCTGGGCTGGGGGTCGAGCGCCTGGCTATGGTGCAGCACCAGATTGACGACATTCGCCGCCTCTACACTAGCGACCTCCGGTTTTTGAGGCAATTTTAGGGCCCGACTGCTGGGGCACGACTTGTTAGCACAGGTTGAGCAGACTTTCAACCGCAGGAATAGCGTGGGCCCAGACCAGCTCATAGCTAAACTCGAATAGCGGCTCTTGCCGCAAAATCGACACCCCTGGGTAGCGCAGCCCCGGCACCACGGGCGCATTGCCCACGCCCACGCCGCCCGCCACCATCGCCAGCGCGTCGGCCATGGTGGATACATCTACCGCAATCTGCGGTTCAAAGCCTGCCTCGGCAGTGTAGCGCTTGTAGTGGTCGTAGATAATCGGCTGGCGATCGCGATCGGGCAGAATGATTGGATAGCCCGCCAGGTCGGCCCAGGTGACCGGCTCTTTTTTCTCTAGCTCGTGGCCTGACTGCACCATCACCGCCAGGGGCACCTTGCCCAGGGAGCGATGGTGTAGACCAGCGGGAATCGCCACATCCCAGGCGATCGCCACATCAATATGGCCATCGGTCAGCGCCGCGCCAATGTCGCGCTCATCGATGCGGCGCAGGGCCACTCGGGTTTCGGGGTGGGCGCGTTTAAACTCAGCAATTAGCTTGCCCACCAGGGGCTGCTCGGTGCCGATCACCATGCCCACGGTCAGCGAGTCGATGCCATCTACCGCTCCAGCTTGCGCTGCCCGCACCGCCATATCGGCGTAGGCTACTGCCTTGCGGGCCGAGTCGAGGAAGCCCCGCCCGGCGCTGGTCAGCGACACCTCGCGGGAGGTGCGGTGCAGCAGCTTGACGCCGATATCTGCCTCTAGCTCGCTCAGCAGGCGGCTGATGGCTGGTTGCGAGATGCCGCAGCGCTGGGCGGCGCGGCCAAAGTGCAGCTCCTCCGCCAGGGCAATGAAGGCCGTTAGGGTTTTTAGATTCATCAATACCAAAACGGATATAAATCAATCAAAAACTGATATTTGTTTTCTTATTAATATCATGTTACATATTGATTGGTTCGATTTTAATACAGATTTTTATATGTTCGATTGTCCCTAGAAGCTTGAGTTCTAGGGAAGACAACTCTCTGGGGAAGTAGGCTCACTATTTCCCCTCGCAGCGCCAGCATTGTCGGTTTGAATCCATTTTCTGCCCTGCTAATGCCCATGACGGATCTCAATTTCACCCCCAAAACCTTTGAACTGCTTGAAGGGCTGGCGGCTAACAACGAAAAAGCCTGGTACGACGATCACCGCGACGAGTTTGATGCCTACGTTCGCCAGCCCTTTGCGATGATGTTAGAGCTGGCAACCGATTGCTTGACGGGCGCTCCGGTGCCCTTGGCGGGCGGCTCAAAAACCATGTTTCGCCAAAACCGCGACGTACGCTTTTCTAAGGACAAATCGCCCTACAGCACCCACGTCAGCGGCGTGCTTACCCCCTCGGGCACCAAGGCCGAGAAAGAAGGGTTGGTCTACGTGCAGCTAGAGTCATCCGGCGGAATGATCGCCTGCGGGTACTACAAACTCAGCCCCGCCGCCCTCGGCCCCATTCGCGACAAAATTGTCGACGAACCCGAGGAGTTTGCCACCGTGCTGAAGGACTTAGAGTCAGCGGGATTGTCCTTTAGCGACGAGGACAAACTGACTAAAATGCCGCGCGGTTACGACGCATATTCTGAACATGAATACGCTGATTATCTGAAGCTAAAAAGTTTTGTCACCATGGTTCACCTCGGTCGCGGGGCCTGGCTCGACGGCGACATTGTTGACTGCATTGTGGACTACGCCAAAAGCTGCGCTTCTCTACTAAAATTTGGCCGCATTGTCGACACTGATTAGATGTGCCTAATAGAACAGGGCGCTAAATCTTCCTCGTCTACCCCCAATTCTGAAGGGTGAATGCGATAGAGCGCTGCTCGGCTACGCCTATTTCTCTGAGGTTTGGCTTTTTATGAGTCGGGGTTGTGTGATTCGAATTGGGAATGAAACGCCATACAGTTCAACAAAAGTTTTGCCATGATCAAAACCGAAAATTTTGAGCAGGTAGAGGTGACTTCAGCCCAGCAGTTGCGGCGGTGGCTAGAGGAAAACTACACCCAAACAGACAGCATTTGGCTGGTGACTTACAAGAAGCACACGGGCGAAAAATACGTCTCGGTTCAGGCCATTCTTGATGAGGTGCTTTGCTTTGGCTGGGTTGACGGCATTCGTCGCCAGCTCGACGACGATCGCACCATGCAGATGATCTCGCCGCGCCAGGTGCAGCACTGGGCGAAAAGCTATAAAGACAGAGCCGAAAAACTGATCAAAGCAGGAAAGATGCACCCGGCTGGACTGGAGGCGATCGCGCAATCTAAGCGCAATGGTCTATGGAATTTCATGGACGACGTCGATGCTTTGATCATGCCCGATGACCTGGTAGCAGCGCTAGAGTCACACCCACCTGCCAAGGAAAACTTTGAGAACTTTGCGAAGTCTAATCGCCGCAATGTGTTGCGCTGGATCAAGCTAGCCAAGACACCTGAAACCCGCGCCAAACGTATTGAAAAAACGGCGGTTTTAGCCGCTCAAAACAAAAAAGTTCCCCAAACATAAATGTTTTTTGAACCCCGTAGGGTAGGCGCTGCCCACCATTGCCTGAAGCCCTGATATTCCAGTCCACTCGATTGCTTAATTTCCGCAACGCTTAACCCATCTCTCGGAGAAATCCCGATGTCTGACTGCTCCCTGCCCGAGAACACCCAGTCTCAGGAAACTCTCTCTGTAGTTCACACCAGTGCCCCAGCTCGGCCCAATCGATACCTAAATCGTCGCTGGCTATTGGGCCTTGGGGCCACCGGGCTGCTGCTGGCGGTGGGTATCCCCCTGCTACAAAGTCGCTTGGTAGCTCAGGATTCACAATCGGAAGCCAGCTCCGTCAACGTCCTGGCGGTGGAAACCCTGACGGTGGATACCGTCAGCAGCTACGAGGTGGCCCGCGCCTACACCGGGGAAATTGCTGCCCTGCGCAGCAGCGACCTGGGTTTCACTCGCAGCGGTGAGCTGGTGCAGGTGCTGGTGGCCGAGGGCGATCGCGTCTCATCGGGTCAGGCCCTGGCTCAGCTCGATACTCAGAGCCTGCTCACCCAGCGCCGCCAGCTCGAAGCCCAGCTGGCCCAGGCCCAGGCCCAGCTGCTAGAGCTACAGCGGGGGGCAAGGCAGGAGGCGATCGCCGCCGCCCAGGCCCAGGTGCGCGATGTGGACAACCAGCTGGCCCTGCAACGCCAGCAGCGGGAGCGGCGGGAATTTCTCTACGAGCGGGGGGCGATTTCTAAGGAGCAGCTTGACGAGTTTAGCTTTGGGGCCGATGCTCTGGCCGCTCGCCGCGATAGCGCTCAGAGCAGCCTGGATGAACTACTCAACGGCACCCGCCCGGAGCAGGTGGCGGCCCAGCAGGCGGTGGTGCAACAGCTCGAAGCCAGCATCGCCAGCATCGACGTAGACCTCAACCAGAGCACCCTGCGGGCACCCTTCGACGGCATTGTCGCCGTTCGGCAGGTGGATGAGGGCGTGGTCGTCGCGGCTGGGCAGACGGTGGTACGCCTCGTGGAAAGCGTTGCCCCCGAGGCCCGCATCGGTATGCCCACCCGCGCCGCCAGCCGCCTGCGGACCGGGGAAGCGGTGACGGTAAATGCTGATACCGAGAGCTTCCCTGCCACGATCAAAGCGGTGCTGCCGGAGGTCAACGGCACCACCCGCACCCAGGTGGTGGTCCTTCAGCTAGAGCCCGCCGCCCTGACCCGCGTCAGCCCCGGCCAGACCGTTCGAGTCGAGCTGAATGAAACGGTTCCCACCAGCGGCCTGTGGCTACCGATTGAAGCGCTAACCCAAGATATTCGCGGCCTGTGGAGCGCCTACGCCGTGGTGCCCATGGAGACGGAGTTTGGTGACACCGCTTACCAGGTGCAGCCCAAAGCGGTCGAGATTTTGCACCAGGAGAGCGACCGGGTGCTGGTGCAGGGGACGTTGCAAGGAGGCGATCGCATTGTTGCTAGCGGCATCCATCGGCTGGTGCCAGGGCAACAGGTCAGGCCGCTCGGTGACTAGATCCAGAGTTAGATCCCAGGGTTCTTCTGGGCGATCTGCCGGGCTTTAGTTCCAGCACCAGCACCCTGGGATTTGGTCTTCTCCACCGACAACCCAGGGTTGTTCCAGGCGATCTGATCAAGCCCCAGAGCTATTGGTGGGCAGTGCCCAACCTACGYYWKAYCSASANCCWYCYGCCMRCKSMKCCAACCCCCCTACCCCCATGGTTCGCCCCTTCTTCACCAACGTTCGCCTGCTCATCCTCACCATCATTCTCATCGTCGCTGGGGGGCTGTCGGCCTACCAATCGCTGCCGCGCCAGGAAGACCCGGAGCTGGTGTCGCGGGTGGCMGTGATTACCACCGCTTTCCCTGGGGCCAGTGCCGAGCGGGTGGAGGCGCTGGTGACCCGCGTGCTGGAGGAGGAATTGGCGGCGATCGAAGAAATCGACGTGCTCGAATCGGACTCGCGGGTGGGCTTTTCGTCGGTGACTGTGGAGCTGGTAGACTCGGTGACCAACACGGCCCCAGTGTGGTCGCGGGTGCGCGACGAGATGGATGAGGCGGCTACCCGGTTTCCGGCGGGGACGACGGCCCCTGACCTGTCGGAGGTGTTGGTCAAGGCCTACACCGTGGTGGCGGCGCTGACCTGGGATTTGCCGCAGGAGCCGAACTACGCCCTGCTGCGCCGCTACGCCGAAGAGCTGGGGGTGGCCCTGCGAGGCATCGACGGCACCGAGGATGTGGACTTCTTTGGCCGTCCCGAGGAAGAAATTTTGGTAGAAATCAATGCGCCGGAGCTGGTGGCGGTGGGGCTGTCGGCCCAGGAGCTGGCCGACCAGGTAGCCCTGAGTGATGCCAAAACCAGCGCCGGGCAGCTGCGATCGCCGGATCAAACCCTGGCCATCGAGGTGGACAGCGGCCTGGAGAGCACCGAACAGATTCGCCAGATCCCGATTCGCACCGAGGCAGGGCAGTTTACCCGTTTGGGCGACATTGCCCAGGTGCGCCGGGGGGTGCGCGATCCGCTGACCAGTCTGGCCCTGATAGGGGGCAAGCCCGCCGTGGTGGTAGGGGCGATGATGCAGTCGGGGCAGCGCATTGACCAGTGGGGGGCCAGCGCCCAAACTACCCTGGATGACTTTCGCGATCGCCTCTCCGACGGCATTGTCCTGGAGGTGATTTTTGACCAGAGCGGCTATGTGGAGACCCGCATTAGTACGCTGATGGTGAACCTGCTGCTGGGGGCAGCGCTGGTGGTGGGGGTGACGCTGCTGACCATGGGTTGGCGATCGGCGCTGGTGGTGGGCACGGCGCTACCCTTTACGGTGTTTGCGGTGTTTGTGTGGATGACGGTGCTGGGGGTGCCGATTCACCAGATGTCGGTGACGGGGCTGATCATCGCCCTGGGTCTGCTGATCGACAATGCGATTGTGGTGGTGGATGAGATTCAGGCCGATATTCAGCAGGGAGCCGACCCGCTCCACGCCGCTATGGCCACGGTACGACGCCTGCAGGTGCCGCTGCTGGCCTCGACGGCGACTACGGTGCTGACGTTTTTGCCCATTTACCTGCTGCCGGGGGCGGCTGGGGAATTTGTCGGCACCATTGCCCTGGGGGTGATCTTGGCGCTAATTTCGTCGCTGGCGATTTCGCTGACGCTGATTGCGGCTCTGGCGGCGCGAGTGCTGGGCCGCCGCGATCAGCCGCGATCGCAGCGAAGAACCTTCTGCTTTCTAGACAGACCAGAGGCCTGGTGGAACGAGGGGTTGTCACTACCGGGGGCATCGCGGGTCTACCATTGGTCGATCGCCCGTATGACCGCCCGACCGCTAACGGCGATCGCCCTCACCCTCGCCATTCCCCTGGCGGGCTTCATCGCGGCGGGCACCCTGACCAGTCAGTTCTTTCCCCAGATCGACCGCGACCAGTTCCAGATTGAGATTGAGTTTGCCCCCCAGACCGCCATTGGGCAGACGCGCGATCGCGCGCTCCAAGCCCGCCAGGTGATTTTGGCCCACGAGAATGTGGCCGATGTCCACTGGTTTGTGGGAGAAAGCGCGCCGCGGGTCTACTACAACATCCAGGGGGCACGCCAAAACCAGCCCTACTACGCCCAGGCGATCGTGCAGCTCAAGTCTGCCGCTGCCATTGACCCGCTGGTGCAAAGCCTCCAGGCCGAGCTGAGCGATTTGTTTCCTGCCGCCCGCATCATCGCCCAAAAATTTCAGCAGGGGCCACCCTTCGATGCTCCAGTGGAGCTGCGCCTCTACGGTCCCAACCTTGACGAGCTACGCCGCCTGGGTCTGGAAGTGCGCGGCCTGCTGACTACGATCCCCAATGTGGTGCAGGTGCGCGACAGCCTCAGCGAGAACCGGCCCCAGCTGGCGCTCGCCCTCGACCCCGAGCAGGTGCGCCAGGCGGGGCTGACCAATGGGGCGATCGCCCAGCAGCTCGACGCCTACTCCGAAGGAGTGACCGGCGGCGCAATTTTAGAAGCTACCGAAAACCTGCCGGTGCGGGTGCGGCTGGGCAACGGCGATCGCAGCCGCCTCAATACCCTGGCCAGCGTAGACTTGCAGTCGCCCCAGTCTGCCACTGCCCGCCCCGCCTCGGCCCTGGGCGAGTTTCGGCTGGTGCCGCAGCTGGCCCGCATCGCCCGCCGCCACGAGCAGCGGGTCAATACTGTACAGGCATTCATCACCGCTGGCACTTTACCCAGCACGGTGCTGACCGAGCTTCAGCAGCGGCTAGAGGAGACTAACTTTGAGCTGCCCCCCGGCTACCGCTACGAGTTTGGCGGCGAGGTCGAACAGCAGGACACCGCCATGGGCAATCTGGCCCTGTTTCTGCCGATTTTGCTGCTGGGTATGGTGGCGGCGCTGGTGCTGTCGCTGGGGTCGTTTCGCCAGGCGGCGATTATGGGCGTGGTGGCGGTGGGCTCCATTGGCATGGCGCTGCTGTCGCTAAAGCTGTTTGGGGCGGTGCTGGGCTTTATGGCGATCGTCGGTACCATGGGCTTGATCGGTGTCGCCCTCAACGACTCGATTGTGGTGCTCACCGCCCTCAACGAAGACCCGGAAGCTAGCCAGGGCAGCCCTAAAGCGGTGCAACAGGTGCTACTCCGGGCCACCCGCCACGTGCTTACCACCACCGCCACCACCATCGTCGGCTTTGTGCCGCTGCTGCTGGAGAATGATCCCTTTTGGCGTCCCCTAGCGATCGCCATTGCCAGCGGCATCTCTGGGGCCACCCTGCTGGCGCTGTACTTTGTGCCCGCCGCCTTTTTACTGACCAAGCGCGGGCAGCGGGCGGGGGGCCTCCCTGTCGCCGCCCCTAACCGACCTCTGCTAGAGCAGACCCATGGTTAAACCGGGTTGGATCTCCATCATCAGGGCCGCTAAGTTGGGTTTACTGAATGAGAGGGCCGCTCTCAACCGCACAAAATTAACCCAATTAAACGCTGGCAACCCCTGGCGTCAAAAAGTTCTCATCGAGCAGAGCCCTGCCGAGTTTCTGTATACAATGGACTGTATACAGAGGCATCACGGTTTATGATGTTCCATAACGTTTTCTGGAGTCAACGTTTCATCTCTTCACTGTACTCCTTCTAACTTAAGCACCTATGGCCCTCCTACAAACCCTTAGTGTTAACGGCAAGCGCCTTAACCAGTGCATCGACGACTTGGCTCAGATCGGGCAGCTTGAAAACGGTGGTATTTGTCGGTTAGCCTTTAGTCCAGAAGATTTTCAGGGCCGTGAGCTGGTGCGGCGGTGGATGGTAGAGGCGGGCCTGAGTACCTGTCTTGACACCGCTGGCAACCTGATTGGTCGCCGCCCTGGCCGCACCAACGCCCCGGCTATTGCCACCGGCTCCCACATCGACACCGTGCCCTGCGGCGGCAAGTTTGACGGCAACCTGGGGGTGCTGGCAGGTATTGAAGTCGCTCGCATTCTCCACGAAAACAATATTGAGCTCGACCACCCCTTTGAGGTGATTGTCTTTGCCGATGAAGAAGACACCATGATTGGCGGTCGTGCTATGGCTGGTACCGCCTCCCTCAACGCTGCTGACTATTGCCGCAAAGATGGTCGCCCCATTGACGAATGCGTTAATGCCGCTGGCGGCAACTGGGATCAGCTGGCTTTGGCTAAACGCACCCGCGACGATGTCTGCGCCTTTGTCGAACTTCACGTTGAACAAGGTGGAGTACTGGAAACTGCCCAGAAGCAGATTGGCGTAGTGCAGGGCATCGTTGGCATGCAGCGCTACCAGATTCAGATCACTGGCCGGCCCAACCACGCCGGCACCACGCCCATGGGGCAGCGGCAGGATGCTTTGGTGGCGGCGGCGCAGGTAGTGCTGGCGGTCAACCGCTTAGGCACCCGACCCCCCGGACAGCAGGTCGCCACCGTAGGTGCCCTGCAGGTGTGGCCAAATGCCGCCAATATTGTGCCGGGTCAAGTGCAGTGCAGCCTCGATGTCCGCGACCTCAACCAAGACGTGATCAATGATTTAGTGAGCGACCTTAGGGAAGAGCTAGTGCTCATTGCTCGGGGCACCGATACCACCATTGAAATTGTGCCTCAGCTGAATGTGGCTCCCAGCCCTGCTGCCGATCACATTCAGGCGATCATTGCCGAGGTGAGCGATCGCTTTGGCCTGAGCCACATGCCCATGCCGAGCCGCGCGGGCCACGATGCCCTCGAAATGGGCCGCTTTACCGATATGGGCATGATCTTTGTGCCCAGTGAGGGCGGCTTTAGCCACTCAGAAGTGGAGTACACGACCCCCGAGGAGTGCGTTAACGGGGCCAACGTATTGCTAGAAACTTTGCTGCGCCTCGATCGCCACTACCACTGAGCAGGGATATCCCTACCGGAGATGGTCAAGTTGTTGACGCTATAGTTTAACTACTGCTCCTATACGTATTGCAATCATTCCTATGGCTTTCTTTGGTTTAGGCAAAGGCAAAAAGTCTGAAATGCCCGCTGCTAATGAGGCACTTCCGGGTCGGTCTGCGACCATGCCCGTGCCCGACAAGCACTATGTCAACGGCAATCCCCTCAGTTCCCCTTTTCCCGCTGGTATGGAGCTAGCTCTCTTTGGCATGGGCTGCTTTTGGGGAGCTGAGCGCAAGTTTTGGCAGCTAGAGGGCGTGTATTCTACTGCTGTAGGTTATGCCGCTGGCTATACCCCTAACCCCACTTATCAAGAGGTATGCTCTGGGCTAACGGGCCATAACGAAGTCGTGCTCGTCGTCTTTGACCCAGCGGTCATTACCTACGAACAAATTCTCAAAACCTTTTGGGAAAACCATAACCCTACCCAGGGTATGCGCCAGGGCAACGATGTCGGTACTCAGTACCGCTCGGGTATTTATGTCTACTCTGAGGCCCAGCGCCAGCTGGCGGAAACGTCTCGTCAGGCCTACCAAGACGCTCTTACTCGTTCTGGCTATGGCTCTATTACAACCGAAATTTTGGAGGCCCCAGAGTTTTACTACGCTGAAGCCTACCACCAGCAGTACCTAGCCAAAAATCCAGGCGGCTACTGTGGCCTGGGCGGCACTAATGTGGCCTGCCCAGTGGGGGTAGCCGTCGAGAGCTAGAACGACAGCTCCAATCCTTGGGTTGATACATGTCTGGTCATGCGCTGCTTCAAGAAAACCGTGAGGCGTGCATGACCAGTTTTTTTGCTGCACAGGTCTGATTAAAGCAATGCAGGTGACATTAGCTGAAGCCTAAACGCGGGTATCTTGGGGAAAGCAGCCAGTTCACCTCGCTCGACAATTCGCTTAGATTCAATTCTTTTCTATTTAATAGTTTCAGGTGGGCTAGGAACAGAAAGTGGTAAAAATACTCGAATAGCAGCATGACACTATCTTTAGGAAGATTTTTGAATTCTTAATCTACTGCTTTCTAAGCTGTTCTGTATAAAATACAGCCGTGTTCTCAATCACAACTGTTGATGAAGTATTGGTGAAATCTGGAATGATCTTGCCAAAGTTTAGGCCTTAATCCTGTATTTTCAAGTTGAGCTGTAGTCCCTAATTCTTTTTTTAGCATGCATCAGATCGGCGTCGTGACTATTGGCCGCAATGAGGGGGAGCGTCTGATTCGCTGTCTCACGTCTCTGCAGGCCAATGTGCCTACTGGCAGCCCCATTGTCTATGTAGATTCTGGCTCTACTGACGGCAGTGTGGCTAAGGCACAAGCGATGGGAATTAACGTTGTTGAACTCGATATGACCGTGCCCTTCACCATGGCTCGCGGGCGCAACGCTGGATTTCAGTACTTAGTCGACAACTTTCCCGAGCTGAGCTATGTACAGTTTATTGACGGCGACTGCGAGCTGCTGCCTAGCTGGATCGATCGGGCCGTCATGGCTTTAGGTCAAGCAGATAACTTAGCCATCGTCTGTGGTCGGCGGCGAGAGCGGTTTCCTGATGCGTCTCCGTACAATCGCCTGGCTGACATGGAGTGGAATACTCCCGTAGGGGAAGCTAAGGCCTGCGGAGGCGACATGTTGGCCCGAGTTGAGGCGATCAAAGTCGTGGGTGGCTACAACCCCAAAATGATCTGTGGGGAAGAGCCAGAGATGTGTATTCGGCTGCGCCAAAAGGGATGGAGAGTGCAGCGCATTGATGCTGACATGACCCTGCACGATGCTGCTATGACCCGTTTTGGTCAATGGTGGAAGCGCTCGATTCGAGGGGGATGGGCGGTCGCAGAGGGCAAAGCTATGTACGGTGAGTCTTCCGAGGCTTACATGGTGAAGGAGAATAAGAGCGGCTGGCTCTGGGGGGCAATTATACCTGCGGTAGCGTTGGCGTTAGCTTGGCCGACTCGGGGGCTAAGCCTGCTGCTTTTGCTGGGCTACCTAGTTCTAGGATGGCGAATTTATAAGTACCGTCAAGGCCAGGGCGACTCACCTGCGCACGCGCGTATCTATGCTTTTTTCTGCACGCTTTCAAAGTTTCCCCAGGCGCTTGGGCAGGGCCGATACTGGCTCAATCGCTGGCGCAATAAGCCTGCAACGCTGATTGAATACAAGTCGGCTCCGATGGTTAGTTCGGAGTCTTAGTTTCTAGCCTGGCGCGGCCGCGTTGACGACCTCTGGTAGCACCATGCGATAGCCCATGCCGCGCACGGTTTCGATGCAGTCGCTGCCCAGTTTCTTGCGCAGGTAGCCCACGTAGACATCGACGATGTTTGAGCCAGGATCGTAGCCATAACCCCAGGCGAGATCGAGCAGCTGCTCGCGACTGAGCACCTGCCCGGCGTGGCGCATAAACGTTTCGGTGAGAATGAATTCTCGCGCCGACAGTTCGACCACTTGGCCGCCCACCTGCACCTGGCGAGCCATCAGGTCGAGCACTACGGAGCCAACGGACAGCGTGGTTTTGGCCAGGTCGGGACTGGTTTGCAGCGATCGCAGGCGGGCTCGAATGCGGGCCAGCAGTTCTTCGAAGCGAAAGGGCTTGGTGACGTAGTCGTCGGCCCCAGCCTCTAGCCCGGTTACCTTGTCGTAGAGGTCGTCGCGGGCGGTGAGCAAAATAATGGGTTTGGCAAAACCCTGGCCGCGCAGGGCCTCTAGCACCGTCATGCCGTCGCGATCGGGCAAACCCAGATCGAGGATGAGTAGATCGAACTCGCCGTCTAGGGCCAGGGCAATACCGCCGTCACCATCCTCAGAGTGGGTGGTGGTAAAGCCGTGGGCCTGCAGCCCCTTCTCTAGAAAGGAGGCAATGCGAGGCTCATCTTCGACGATCAGGATCCGATTCATAAATGGAGCTCCTAGAGCGGTTTGAGGGGTAGAACCAAGGTAAATGTCGCGCCCTGATCGGGCTGGCTAGCAAGCTGAATGCTGCCGCCGTGGGCCTGCACGATGGCCTGCACAATGGCTAGCCCCAGGCCCGAACCATCGGAGCGGCCATAGCGACTCTTGCCGCGAACAAAGCGCTGAAAAATGCGGGTTTGGTCGGCTGGATCAATGCCTTCGCCGGTATCGCGTACCCAAAGGTGGATCTGGTCGTTGTGGCAACTAGACCCCAACGCAATGGTGTCACCTGAGCGGGTGTGCTGGGTAGCATTTTGGGCCAGATTGACGATCGCCTCCGTCAGGCGCTGGCGATCGCCCACTAGCTGCCCGGCGGCGATCGCCTCTAGCTGCCAGCGACGATCGCCCAGAGCGGTAATTTTGGCGTATAGCTCCTCGGTAAACGCCGTCAGGTCGATGGGTTCTGGGAATAGAAAATCGGGCCGTTCGGCCTTGGCCAGCAGCATTAATTCATCAATGAAGCGGCTCATGCGATCGAGTTCGTCAATGACGATATCGAGGGTTTCCTGCTGCTCCTGGGGGGTGGTGCCCATCAGTTCTAAATGGCCGCGAATGATGGTGATCGGGGTGCGCAGCTCGTGGCCGACATCGTTGAGCAGCTGCCGCTGACTGTTGAAGGTGGCCTCAATGCGGTCGAGCATGTCGTTAAACGTGCGGGTTAGCTCGGCAATGTCCCCCGTGGCCCGCTCTAGGGGAATGCGCTCGGTTAGGTTTGACTCGGTGATCAACCGGGCGGTTTGGCTCAGCAGCCGCAGCGGGGCGAGCACTCGGCCCGCCGCAAACCAGGCCAGTGCCGATGCGATCGCCAGCACCACCAGCGACACCTGGGCAATAATCAGCACCGACTCGGTGACCTCGGCGCGATCGCGGCTAACCATGTGGGCGACGACAAACACCCCCCTCACCTGTCCTGCCGCCGTGATTGGCTCAGCCAGATAGAGCACGGTGCCCGAGAGGGTCGCTTCGCCGTCCTGCCGGGGCTGGGTTAAGGCTGCCCACTCCTGCATCAGAACGCTATCGGGCCGCAGCGCCATGGGCAGGGCCAGTGAGCTGGCCTTATAGAATTCGCCGTCTACGATGGCTAGCAGGTACTCGTTGTCTTCGGGAATATTGCGCGACAGAAACACGTCAAAAATCGCTTTGATATCCTGGTCAAAGGGCTGACCGGTTTCAGGATTTCTGCCGTTGCGCAGCTGGCGAAATTCTTCAACCTCCTGGTACAGCGACTGCTCGACCCGTTCGTCTAGGCGAACAAACAAAAGTTGTCGCACCGTCAGTACCGATGCCACGCTCGACAGCGACATCAGCAGCAGGTACCAGATCAAAATTCGGCTGCGGGCTTCGCCCAGTATTTGCCGCCAACCGCTCAGCGGCAGCAGGGACAGAGTGAACTTGGACTGCGCAAGACGTGCCAAAGGGGTAATAACAGGGACGATTGGTCTGGCGCGGCGCGGCGGTCAGCGTTTGCGGGACCAGACGAACAGAGATAGATAGAGTTAATTTTGAAGGGTTTTGGCTCCAAAAGTTCCTCATCTCAGCCCAGGCACGTCAATTATTCAGCTTGGGCCGCAGATCTTTATGCTCTGTTTAAGTTGGCTCAGGTGGGTTTCGCACAGTTCCAACAGTTGCTCGGTGTAGGGGCGACGGCTGGGTATGCGGGTGCTGATGTGAAGATGCCGCACCAGGGTTAGCACGGTGTATAGCTCTATCTCTCGCTGCAGGCCAGTGGCCGCTTCAGAAACCCCCGTAGCCCCATCGACTGCGCTGAGGTAAGCCGTTTGGAGGGCGGTTTCGCGATCGCGCAACGCTTCAGCATTGCCCAGTTCTCGCAGGCTTTGCTCGGTTATGTGGGCGGTAAAGTTGCCAATATCTACCGCTGGCGATCCCTGGCAGCAAAGGTCGAGGTCCACCAGCCACAGGCGATCGCCGTCGACGAGGATCTGATCGGCGTAGAAGTCGCGGTGGATAGTGGAGTGAGGGGTGGGAGGGTGGATGGGTGGGAGGGTAGATGGGTGGAAGGGTGGATGGGTGGCCTTAGCGCTGGGATCGGAAAAACGGGTGGCGAGGCGATCGCAGGCCTTGAGCACACGATCGATCCGTGCCGACCACTGGGGGTGTTGTGCGGCGACTATGGGGAGGCGATCGCGGAGAATGCTCAGCTCGTCGGCCAGGGTGTGGGTCTTGGCGGTGGATATCGGGGTGCGGTGGAGCTTGTGGGCCAGGGCGGCGATGCGCTGGGCCAGGGAAATGCCTTGCTCGGTGGGCAGCAGCTGGGTGGCGGGGGTGCCGGGCACTTTGCGCTGGAGCATCATGTGCCAATCGGGCACCAGCCCCAACGGTTCTGGGACACAGAGGCGATCGCGGCTGTGGGCATCCCACCCGGTTTTCCACAGATCTTGCTGGACCTGATGGCTGGCGCGATCGGTACCCCTGGCGCGAATCTTGCCCAGCACAGCGGTAGTTCCCGCCGCCGTGTCGAGGTGGTATTCAACTAGGGCGCGGCGACCGGCCTTGTGGCGTACCAGGGTAGCCGTGGTGACCCGGCGTAGTTTGGGCACTACCGCCCGCAGCTGGCTTTGGGCCTGCAGTGGGTCGAGGGCGTTTTCCAACCATGAAATTTTAGGATCGAGCACCGTTTACCCCCTTTACCTCGACACCACAGAGGGCTCCTCGCGCAGGGCCGACCGCAGGCGAAAGAGGGCGGCGTAGGGGCCGTTTTGGGCCAGCAGCTCGCCGTGGGTGCCCTGCTCGATTACCCGCCCCTGCTCCAGGTAGAGAACATGGTCTACCTGGGGAACCAGCGATAGATCGTGGGTGATCAAGAACGTGGTGCGCCCCTGGGCCAGCTGCCTGAGCGCGTCGACTACCGCCTGTTCGCTGGCGCGATCGAGGCCGGTGGTGGGCTCATCTAAAATCAAAATCGGGGTTTGGCGAATGGCGGCACGGGCGATCGCGATCCGCTGCCGCTGCCCCCCCGAGAGAGTCGTCCCGCGCTCGCCCACCGGGGTGTCGTAGCCCTGGGGCAGAGCGGCAATAAAGTCGTGGGCGTTGGCTAGGCGAGCCGCAGCTTCGATCTCAGCCTGGCTAACGCCAGCCACCCCGTAGGCGATGTTTTCGCGAATGCTGGCGGCAAACAGCAGACTCTCTTGCAGCACCACGCTGATCTGGGGCCGCAGGCTGTCGAGGGTGAAGTCGCGAATATCTTGTCCGTCGATGCGTACCCGCCCAGCGGTAGGGTCGTAGAGGCGCAGCAGCAGGCTCATCAGGGTAGACTTGCCGCTGCCCGAGGGGCCGACGATCGCCACCTGCTGCCCCGGCTGCACCGAGAGATTTAGTCCCTTGAGCACGGGGTGGCCGGGTTCGTAGGCAAACCAGAGATCCTCAAGGCGCAGGGCACCGGCAAGGATAGGGGCGGGGCGGGCGGTGGGGCGATCGCGCACCTCCGGCTGGGTCTCCATCACATTCAAAATGCGCTCTCCGGAGGCGGCGGCTTTGGCCAGTCGCCCGGTGTACTTGGCAAAGTTTTGCACCGGCTTAAAGGCGTTTTTGAGATAGCTCAAAAACACCAGCACATCCCCCGGTGTCAGAGCATCGCGAATTACCAGCTGCGCCCCGGCCCACAGCACCAGGGCCGTGCCCAGGGCAATCACCACATCCACCGTGCGCTCCAGGTGGGCGGCCAGGCGCTTGGTTTCGACCACATCGCTGAGGCTGCGCTGGTTTTGCTTGGCAAAGGTGTCGGCAAAGGCATTCTCTAGCGACAGCGCCTGCACCAGCTTAATCGCCGCCAGCGATTCGGCTGCCGTGGCCGCCACTGCCCCCTCCCGCTTGCGCTGCTGCAGCGAGGCACTGCGAATGCGCTGGCTAAACCGGGTCGCCGCCAGCCAAAACAACGGGAATGTGACGGTGGAAAGCAGCGCCAGCCGCCAGTCGAGCCAGATCATTACCACCACCATGCCCACCAGGGTCAGCAGGCTCGACACCAGGGGCAGTGCTGCGGTAATCAGCACCTCCTGCAGGCGGCTGGCATCGCCGCTGACCCGCACGATCAAGTCGCCACTGCGGGCTCGGGTGTGGTAGCCCAGCGAAAGCCGCTGCAGGTGCCGGTAGAGCTGGTTTCGTACCTGGGTCATCACCCGGCTGCTGGCGATCGCCAGACTGACCGTATTCCAGTAGGTTGCCACCGCTCGCAGCCCGGTCAGCGCCACCATCGCCACCACTGCCCCCGTCAATAGCAGCGCCGGATCCCATGCGCCCAAGGGTGCTAACCGGGCAGAGCTATCGCCCCGCGCCGGTACCAGCACGTAGTCAAAGATCACTTTCATGGGCCAGGGCTCTAGCACCCGCAGCCCCACATCGGCCAGCAGGGCCAGGGTAGACACTGCCAGCAACGGCCACTGGGGACGAATGATCGGCCAAAAATAGCGGCCAAATTGCCAAAGGCCAGGAACAGTTTGGGTGAGGGAGGCAGCGCGATCCATAGGGGCAATAACAAACTGAGTATTGAAGGAGACCTGGTAAAAGCTTGGTTTGACGGTGGGCATTGCCCACCCTACGGCAGAGGGCTGCAACACCAAGTGCCGCCCACAGGCCCATCGGCAGCACGGAGGTTTAAACCGATGATCAATACCTCCTCTCCGTGAGGTGCAGAACGACGGAACGGCCTGCTCAACGGGGTCCGGGGCCAGCGAAATGGCCCCGGCAGCAGATCTGGCTTCCCACCAGATCAGTGGTGCATTGCTTCGCGAATGCACCCTACGGGTTGGGGGTGGGTGGCGGAATCGTGATGAGCGATCGCCAAAATTTGCTCAGCCACTCCATCCCAGGTGTGGTGGGCCAGAATGTGCTGCCGGGCGGCGCGACCGAGGGCAGCGCGGCGATCGGGCGATCGCCAAAGTTCCTCTAGCGCTCCTGCCAACGCGCGCTCATCCCCAGGTGGGCACAACATCCCTGTAACGTTATTCACCACCAGGTGTCGCAACTGGCCGATGTCGCTCACCACCACCGGCAGCCCCGCCGCCATGTATTCCACCACCTTCAGCGGCGAAAAGTAGAAGTTGGTGCTGGCCGGGTAGGGGGCCACTGCCACATCCATCTGGCTGAGCAGTGCAGGAATCTGCTCCGGGGGAACCGCTCCGGCCAACCGGGTGACCGCCTGAAGCTGCCGCCGGGCCAGGTCAGCTTCTAATGCCTCCCGCTCTGGCCCATCCCCAACCACCAGCAGTCGCGCCTGGGGCACCCGCTGGTGCAGGCGCTCAAAGGCGGCGACCAGGTGGGTCAGCCCGTGCCAGGGCTTAAGCGACCCTACAAAACCAACGGTGAAGGCCTGATTCGAGTTCACTGACGGCCAAGCATCGGCAAAGCGACGGTGGTTTACTCCGTTGGGAATGACCCGCACTTGCTCGCCGCTCACCCACTGGGTGAGGTACTGCTTCACCTCCTCAGATACCGCGACAATTGCCCCCGCCGCCGCAAAGGCCCGTTTCGCTACCTGCCTCGCCCCATCGCGATGCACCAGCCCCCGGTGCTGGGCCTGCTCCTCAATCAGGGGTGCATTCACCTCAAGCAGCCCCAAAATCCCTTGGGATTGGGCAAATTCCATGGCGCTGTAGCTCCAGAGGGAGTAGCGTTCGTAGATTGCATCGAAGGGGGCGGCCAGCGCCAGTTCGGTACGCAGGTTGGTGTTAATCGCCAGGGCGGCCCGTTCCCGCTGGGCCAGGTCGCCCTTAGGTACGGCGGGCAGGGGATGCAGCGGTACATCGGCTAAATCTGCTGGTGGTGATTCGCCCCAGCGCACCGCAAACAGCTCCACCGTAGCGCCCTGGTGACGCAGGGCGCGAATCACCTCCTGCACGTGGATGGAGCAGCCCTTGTGACCAAATACCGGAATTCCCGGATCGGCGCAAATGTAGGCAATCCGCATAGTTCACACCTCCTGAAGCTGAGGGGCAGGGCAAAAGTGAGTGCGCAGGGCGGCGGCGTTGCGGGCAATGTCAAACTCGGCTTCAATCAGCGATCGCGCCCTAGCCGCCAATTTCTCCCCAAGTTCGCCCTCGCTTAGCAGCCGTCGCAGCGCCACCGCTAGCGCTTCGCTATCCCCCTGGCCCACCAGCAGCCCGGTGTCACCCTCGCGAATAATTTCGGGAATTCCCGTCACGTCGGTGGCCACGCAGGGAGTCCCCAGGGCCATCGCTTCGAGCAGTGCGGTGGGTAGTCCGTCGCGGTTGCCGTCGCGGCCAATGATGTAGGGGGCGGCGAACACAGCCGCCTGCTGCATCAGCTCAAATACCTCCTGCTGGGGTCGGGGGCCAAGAATGTCTACCCAGTCATCGAGGTGCAGAGCCTGAATCTGCGATCGCAGCGCTCCCTCCAGCGGCCCGGTGCCCACAATTTGGCAGGTAAACTCAAGGCCCTGCTGACGCAGCCGGGCGCAGGCATCGATCAGGTGAGAGAGCCCTTTTTTCTCGACCAGGCGGCACACCGAGAGAATAATGGGCGATCGCCCCGCCGGAGCCTGAAACTGCAGCTCCGGTAAGTTCATCCCGTTGTAGATGCGCTGCACCGCACAGGCATCGGCCCCAAACCGCTGGCGCAGGTAGGCCAGGTTGTAGTCGCTCACCGTCACCACCGAGGCGGCATCCCGCAGTTTGCGGCGCAGGTCTTCAGGGTCTACCGATTCGTGAAAAATATCCTTAGCGTGGGCGGTAAAGCTGTAGGGCACCCCGGCGAAGTGGGCCGCCAGTCGAGCCACGCTGGTGGCCACGCTGCCAAAGTGGGCGTGCAGGTGGGTAATACCTCGCAGACGAAGCTCCTGAGCCAGCCACGCCGCCTGGTAAACCACGCTGGAGCGCTCGGTGGCCGCGTAGCCCAGCTTTTTCCATAGGTCGGGGAACACCTCAGCCGCCTCTTTTAGTTCCGACCAAAAGTAGGTGGCCGCGCTGGGGTTCAGGGTATCAATCGACGGATTGCTGCGCCCCTGATCCGGTTTGCGCAGATAGGTGACTGGAGCCCGTACCCGAGCAATTTTGTCTTGAAAGTGGGTATCAGCTGGGGGCCGCAGGGCAAAGATGTGAACTTCGGCCCCCGCTGCCTCGTGGGCCAGAATTTCGTTGACGATAAACGTCTCCGAGTAGCGGGGGTAGCGTTTGACAACGTAGGCAATGCGGAGCATGGAAAATTGGTGGGTGAATGGTGGATGGGTAGGTGGGTGAATAGGGATGGGGGATAGATGTGAGGCGGCTTCCCGCAGGGTGGAAGGAGACGCTGGTTGAGCCGGCTAGGCGATCGCCCCCGTTAAGAGGCTTGGGGGCTTGGCAGGGTAGCGACCACCAGCAGCCGTTGCAGATCGGCTACCAGGTTGTCTAGACCGTTGAGGTTGACGCTGGCCCCACCAGCGGAGCGAGCTGGCAGGGGTTGATGAATCCAATCGGTTAGAGCCTGAGGGCTGAGGTGGGTGGGATGCAGCACATCGATGAGGTCGTGGCGGTGCAGGCGATCGGCCCGAATCCACTGTTCCTGGCGAGGGCTAACGCGCGGCACCACCAGCGCTGGCTTTTGATAGGCCAGGATTTCACAGGTGGTATTGTAGCCGCCCATCGCCACGACCCGGCTGGCCTGCTTCAGCAGGAGCGTCGGCTCGGCCAGGTAGTCGACCAGGTGCAGCCGAGGGTTGGTCTGGGCCAGGAGGCGCAGTCGCTGCTGCGCTTCAGCGGGCATAAAGGGGCCAGTGAGCAAGACGCCTACGACAGATGCCGGAAATGTCGCCTGGGCAAAGGCTGCGGCCAGGGCAGATCCGTCTTGGCCACCGCCCACCTGACACAGCACCAGTTCGCGATTGTCCTTTGGGCAGGCCGCGCCAACGCCGGGTAGCCCCAGCTGCTGAATTTGATTGTGGGCAGCCGCGCTGGAGTGTCGGGTGCGCGGGTCGAGGTAGCCCACGGGGCGCATTTTAGCGGCAATATCGACCGGGAAGCGGTACTCGCGGCGGGGGTCGTAGATCGCCGGATCGCCGTAAATCCATACGGTGTCGTAGTAGCGACGAATCGCAGCCATACTCTCAGCTCGGTGCCAGTCGCGGCGCACGGCGGCGGGGGTATCAAGCACGTCTCGCAGGCCCAAAACACAGCGGGTAGGCAGGTGACAGCGAATATACTCCAGCGTGGCATCCAGCTCTCGCACAGCACCCCGCGGCACGTTGTCCACGATTAGCACGTCGGGCCGAAAGTTTTTGATGGTGGCTAGAATTAGCTGCGATCGCAGCTTGACAATTTCCTGCAGCTCCAGATTCAACCGCCGCGACTGGTACTGTCCATCGGACAGTTTGGAGAGGGCGGGCAGGGTGAGGGTGTCAATACCGGCGGCAGCTGGCATTGCGTTGGCTTCGCCCATGCCGCTAATTAGCAAAATATCGGCGTCTAGGCCGGCACAGCCCAGGGCTTGGGCAATCAGCAAATTACGCCGCTTGTGGCCCAAGCCCATTGTGTCGTGGGAGTACAGCACGATGCGCGATCGCCCGCTACGGTGAGACTTTGGGGCGCGATCGCGCTTGGCAGGAGGCGCTGCGATCGCTGGGCTAGCCAGTGCTGGCACTAAAGTCGTAATCGGCTTCTGGGTTCGATGCGGTGGACGCAAAACAGCCTCCTCAACAGCTAAAGCGGGAATTAAGCCATAAACTGGTTTTTAAGATGTAAAATCAGCGAAAAAGTTCCAAATATCGCTAAAATCTCTCAATTTTTCTGTTTATAGGCTTTTCAGAGCTGGGTTTCCTACTCTTTAGCATGGCTGACTACTCTAAATAGTCTGTGAAGGTTCTATGAGACCCCTCTCATCAAGCTGAACCACAGCGGCCCAAAATTATGCGGTGGTCATTTTGAAGTTAGGTTGCTAAAGTAAATAAGCTTTGAGGTTTGTAAAGAAAATATTAATAAAGCTTATCTGTAGCAGCGTTCAGTGATACCAAGTTGGGCCGCCTCTAACGGTGGGGAGTTTCTGTAGCTATGTCTGCGATCACCATTTTTTGCGATTTCGACGGCCCGATTGCCGATGTATCTGAGCGCTATTACGCCACCTATCGGCAGGGTCTGGCGTGGATCCAAGCTGCCGCCAAGGTCCAGGGCGAACCCCTGACCGTGCGGTACCTGTCCAAGTCCCAGTTTTGGACCTTTAAGCAGAACCGCGTGCCCGATCGCCAAATCGCCCATTGGTCGGGGCTCAACGGTTCCCAAATTGACGCTTTTTTGGCTCAGGTCAGCCGCATTGTCAACCAGGCCGCCCTGCTCGATCACGACCAGGTGCAGCCCCAGGCCCGAGCCGGGCTCGATATTTTGCGCCAGTCCGGCGTGCGGGTCGTGCTTGTCACCCTGCGCCCCCCCGACCAGGTGCTAGAGTTTCTCGCGCAGCACGATCTGGCTTGGGCCATTAGCGACCTCTATGGCATGCCCCAGGTCGAAGCCGCCTACAACAACCAGGCCAGCCACAAGATAGACCTGCTGCGCACGGCGATCGCCACCCAAACCCGCCAGGGCTACGACCTCAGCCAGGCTTGGATGATCGGCGACACCGAAGCCGACATCATGGCTGGGCAAACCCTGGGCATCGACACCGTCGCCGTCACCTGCGGCATTCGCAGCAGCAGCTACCTACAGAGCTTTCGCCCCACCCATCTGCTGCCCGATCTCTGGACAACCTGCCAAAAGATTCAGCAGCGCGCCATCGTAGCTCGCCAGCGAGGTTAGTAGCCCGCGTCGACGCTGCGATCGCTGGCTGAGCCGAGTTGCGCTCTAGCGATCGCAGCGAGTCAACCCAGGGCTTCGCATCGCTGGTGACAACGGGCTTTTAAACAGCTGGGTTAGGAATAAGGACCGAATTGAAGCCATTTATGGCTTCGGCTCCTGCTTGACCACGGGGCAGGTTGTAAACGTCCACTGGGCTAAGACGTGTTCGGTGCAGGGGTATTGACTGCAATGCCGCTACCAGAGAGTTCGCCGGTTAAAGTGTCTCAACTAAATCGACTGCTGCAATAGCCGTCTCGGTTGTGCCACGGTGTTACGTTCCCGGGTTTGCCGAAGGGGCTAAGCATCTGACGAATATCGATCCCACCAGCGGTTGAGGGGGTAGTACAGTGCCGGCGCCCAGAGACTACTCAAAATAGCTGAGCTAAGCGCTATGCGCTGATGGTAAAGCCAAATACTTCCCAGGGGCGGATAAAGCGACTCGGCTGACACTAGCTGGTTGAAACTAATTTGCAGCGCCAGTACGGTTTCAGCAATGACCGCCATGGCAAACACAATCAGCGCCACCGACACGATGTCTTCCTGTAGGTAGCGCTGCTTTTGCAGGCGCGCCGTCAGTACGCCCACCACAATCAGGCTTAGGGTATGGGTGGGGTGGGGTGCAGTCATGGCATCTTGCAGCAGGCCCAGCACTAGGCCGGCCATCGCCCCCTGCCACTGATTGCGCTTAATGCTCCAGGCCACCACCCAGATCAGCAGCCAGTGGGGCGCGACCCCTAACAACTCCATGCCCGGTATGCGACTGGGCAGCAGCAGCAGGCACACCAGCACCGACGCTGCCGTTACCATGCTGTTGACGGCCCAGGGCTGTCGCCATATCGGCAGTGATGATACCCGCGCGACTGAGGTCATGGCCTGGCCTCGCCCGCTTCTGGCACCACACCGTTTTCAGGCGTGGCACCCGGCAGCACAGGAGCGTCGACGGTTTCCTGAGGTTCAAAGGGATGCACCATAGCCCACTCTAAAATGGACAGCGGCGACGATAGCTGAATGACTGCCTCGGGGGCCGGGCTTTTGGTCAAGTCAATCGACTCAATTCGCCCAATCGGAATATCTCGGGGAAACAGGCGGCTGTAGGAGGAGGTGACAATCACATCGCCGGTTTTGACATCGGGTAGTTTCTCAAAAAACTCTATGACCACTCGATTGTTAGACTGCCCCCGCACCACACCCATAGCCCGGCTACGGCTGACCTTTGCCCCTACCCGACTGGTGGGATCGCTAATCAGCAGCACCCGAGAGGTGCTAGGAGATACCGCGATCACTCGCCCAATCAATCCACCCGGCCCCGTCACTACGTGCCCTACCGCCACGCCCTGACGGCTACCGCGATTCAGCACGACCTGCTGCCACCAGTGGTCAGCGGCGCGGCCAATGACCGCAGCCCGCACCCCTTCCTGAACAGCGGCGGCTTCGTAGTCAGCCATGGTTTGGAGGGAGCGGTTTTGGTTTTCTAGCTCCACAATGCGCTGCTGTAGCTCAAGAATATAGCTATTCTCAAACTGCTGCTCGCGGCTAAGGCCCGGCTGTAGCGGACGTGTTAGCCAGTTGTAGGCTTCGTAAATTAGGGCACCATCGCTAGCCCGCAATAGCCAAGCTGAGGAAACGGCCAGGGTAACCATTCCCGCCTTGAGGGCATGACGTGTCCACCAGCGGCGTAAAGCAAACATAGGTTCTGGGTAGATGACGACTTTGGCGCGGCCCTACAGGCTCGATCGCCCGCTGAACACCCGCCCCATCTGGCTAAAGTTCTCTAGCACCCGCCCGGTGCCCAGGACAACACAGCTCAGCGGGTCGGCGGCGACGTGCACCAAAATGCCGGTTTCGTGGCTAATTAGGGTATCTAGCCCCTTGAGCAGGGCACCACCCCCGGCCAGCATAATGCCGCGATCAATAATGTCGGCGGCCAGTTCGGGCGGGGTCCGCTCCAGGGTGCGCTTCACCGCCTCCACAATCACCGAGAGAGGTTCGGCCATGCTCTCCCGGATTTCGGCACTCTTGACGGTTACGGTGCGGGGCAAACCCGACAGCAGGTGCAGACCCCGCACATCCATGGCAATTTCGTTATCGTCGGGGCTGGGATAGGCCGAGCCGATGGTGATTTTAATTTCCTCGGCGGTGCGTTCACCCACGACCAGGTTGTGCACTTTTTTCATGTAGCTGGAGATGGCCTCGCTGAGTTCATCGCCTGCCACCCGCACCGATTCACTCAGTACGGTGCCCTGCAAACTGAGCACCGCGACTTCGGTGGTGCCGCCGCCGATGTCAACAATCATGTTGCCGGTCGGCTCGGCCACGGGTAGACCTGCGCCGATCGCAGCGGCCACTGGCTCATCAATTAAATAGACGGTGCGGGCTCCCGCCTGCTGAGCGGCATCCATCACCGCGCGGCGCTCAACGCCCGTGACACCGCTGGGAATACCGATCACAATGCGGGGCGACACCAGGGTGCGGCCTTCGTGCACCTGGCGAATAAAGTGCTTGAGCATCAGCTCGGCGGTATCAAAGTCGGCAATGACGCCATCGCGCAGGGGGCGCAGCGCCATCACGTTACCAGGAGTACGACCCAGCATCCGCTTGGCCTCTTCGCCCACCGCCAACGGTTTCTTTTCGACCTGGTCGATAGCGACTACAGAGGGTTCTTGCAGGACCACCCCTTTGCCAGAAACGTATACGAGAGTATTGGCTGTACCCAGGTCAATACCCATGTCGCGAGAAAATCTGTCGAAGAGAGCCACAGGCAATCACGCCCCTAAACTAAGAAAAAACAATTGACCAACGCCAAAGCGCCACCCTGAAGACTAACGCTGATGTCGAAGTGGATTCTATTACGTTTCGTATCGATGCGTCCAGTCAGCAAATAAGTATCTGTTAGCGAAAAATAGACTTTGGCAGAAAAACTCCGGTGCAGCGAGGCTTTGGGGACTTGAAGCGGCAGCCCCTTCTCAAGGCAACCAACGGCCTGATCCTAGACGTAGGGCATGCTAACTAAGTTCCTCAAGGAGGTGACATCCCGCTGACGGATGATCGAGGTTTCGCCTACAATGCGGGGACGTGCGTTGGGCAAGTAGCGATGACAGTTAACGTAGTAACCCTGGTAGGCCGGGTTGGCACTGACCCAGAGGTAAAGTATTTTGAGTCGGGCACGGTGGTGTGCAATTTAACGCTGGCCGTGCGGCGGCGCTCTAGCCGGGACGACAAACCCGACTGGTTTAACCTGGAGCTGTGGGGCAAAAATGCTGAAGTGGCGGCCAACTACGTACGCAAAGGAAGCTTAATTGGCATCAGCGGCTCCCTAAAGCTTGACCACTGGCAAGATCGCTCTAGCGGTGCAGCCCGCTCCAAGCCGGTGGTACGAGTCGATCGCCTCGATTTGCTGGGCTCTCGCCGCGACAACGAGTCAGCGATGACCTACAGCGATGACGAATTTTAGCTATCGCCCCATAACAGGTTTACCCCAGCTTCGCTAGTTGCTTAGCTGGATCTAAGGGGCAGCTGGGCCAACATCCTCTAGCCAGTCAAAGATTTGGCTGAGCTGTTCGGTGGTGACTAGACCGTACTGCCAGAGGGCCATGGGTAGCAGGTTGGTGGTTTGACCCGCCTTGCGCAGTCCCATCGCGATCGCCTCAGACGAGACGGCTAACTCGGTCTGGAGAAACTCAATTAGCTGCTTTTGGCGTTGAGAGGGCATGGTGTGAAGGGCGGAGAGCCGATAGTTAGCGTTTACTATAACGACTCTGACCAGGTTTTGCCTCCGCCCTGCGGAATCTACGCCATTCGACTTAAGGAAGACTACTTAGGACGGCTTTCTAAATAGTCGGTGAGGCGAATCAGGGTGTCATTGAGCTTTTCCTCAATGGTGGGCTCGACCTCGGCGGCGGCCTCTTTTCGTTTGAAGCGCTCAAAGGTGCGGATGATGATGAAGAGCACCAGGGCAATAATTGCAAAGTCGATGACGGTACCCAGGAAGCTGCCTAGGCGAATTCCTGGGCCGACGACGGCCTCACGCCAGTCAGTACCAGCTGACGACAGCAGGGGATTGATAATAGCGGGCATCAAAATGTCTTCCACTAGGGAGCTAATGATGGCACCAAAGGCTCCGCCAATAATTACCGCTACGGCTAGATCGACTACATTCCCTTTCAGGGCAAAGGCCTTGAAGTCATCCCAAAAACTCTGGGCTCTTCCCCGAACGCGTCGTCCGCTAACGCCATTGGCCATAGGTTTGATTCCTCGTAGTATGGATCTATGCACAGGGGCACAGGGACACATTATTACAGGACCCATAAGGAATTTATAAGGAATTTATAGAGTCTGATCCACAAACAGGCATCGTCCTACTGCAAGCATGACCGAGAGCTTAAGGTGGCGTTAACCTCGTCCTGACAACGAGGGCTATAAAATTGCGGCGGCCCGCCTGAGTAAAGACCCATGCTAAACCCGACTCAAGTCGTCGAGCTGCTTATGACAACCCCCAACCATCAAGACGTTGAGGCCGGGGAGACCATCTTTGCGGTTGGCACCGTTGGGGAGGTTATGTATGGGGTAATTGAAGGCACGGTCGAGCTTTGGGTCAACGATCGGGTGGTCGAAACCATCTCTGCGGGAGATGTGTTTGGGGAGGGAGCGCTGGTACAAATTCCCCATCTGCGAGCCTCGACAGCGGTGGCGAAAACCAAGTGCCGTCTGGCGCTGGTCGACGAGGCCCACTTCAAGTTCTTGGTGCAAGAGACGCCGCTGTTTGCCCTGGAGGTGATTCGCAGTCTCTCAACTCGTTTGCGTAAACTCAAAACCGCTTGAGCCGCACCACTTGAGCCGCATGCTAGGGCAGGCCTAGGGCAGGATTATTTACGTTGGCGTAGGGATGACAGGCTGTATGTTTAGCCACCCTTTTTGTTGTCGTCGCCGTCCTATCCTAAACTGCACCTCAGGACGTTAGCGAATACGGTTTAGACCGAGGAGTTACAGGATGGACGCCGCCGCTCTCTGGCAACGCTATAAAGACTGGCTCTACTACCACGAAGGTCTGGGCTTTTACCTAGATGTCAGCCGCATGGGCTTTGACGATGCCTTTGTGGCTGACATGCAGCCCCGCTTTGAAAAGGCCTTTGCGGATATGGCCGCCCTGGAGGCCGGGGCGATCGCCAACCCCGACGAAAACCGCATGGTGGGTCACTACTGGCTGCGCGATGCCGATCTGGCCCCCACTCCCGAACTCAAGCAGGATATTCTCGAAACCCTGACCAGCATTGAGCAGTTTGCCAGTCAGGTACGCACCGGCAGCATTTACCCGCCTGGGCGAGAGCACTTTACCGACGTGCTCTCCATTGGCATTGGCGGTTCGGCGCTGGGGCCGCAGTTTGTTGCCCAGGCGTTAGGGCCAGACTTTCCGCCCCTCGACATCCACTTTATCGACAACACCGACCCCGAAGGCATCGATCGCCTGCTGGCCCGCCTCGAAGACAAACTGCCCACCACCCTGGTGATTGTCACCTCCAAATCGGGGGGTACCGCCGAGACCCGCAACGGCATGGTCGAAGTGCGCACCCGGTTTGAGCAGCGGGGGCTAAACTTTCCTAAGCAGGCTGTCGCCGTCACCGGGCGGGGCAGCAAGCTGGAGAATCAGGCGCTCGGCGAGGGCTGGTTGGCCACCTTCCCCATGCGCGACTGGGTGGGCGGGCGTACCTCGGAGCTGTCGGCGGTGGGGCTGCTGCCGGCCGCGCTGCAAAACATCAGTATTCGCTCCATTCTCGGCGGCGCTAGAGAAATGGATGCCGCCACCCGCGTGCCCGACCTGCGCCGCAACCCTGCCGCCCTAATTGCCCTAGCCTGGTACTACGCCGGCAACGGCAAGGGCGAAAAGGACATGGTGGTGCTGCCCTACAAGGACAGCCTGCTGCTGTTTAGCCGCTACCTGCAGCAGCTGGTGATGGAGTCGCTGGGCAAAGAGAAAGATCTCGATGGCAACCTGGTCTACCAGGGCATTGCCGTCTACGGCAATAAGGGGTCTACTGACCAGCACGCCTACGTGCAGCAGTTGCGCGAAGGGGTGGCCAGCTTCTTTGTCACCTTCATTGAAGTGCTGAAGGATCGATCGGGGGACTCGGTGGAGATGGAGCCCGGTGCCACCAGCGGCGATTTTCTGTTTGGTTTCCTGCAGGGCACCCGCAAGGCCCTCTACGACAACCAGCGCCAGTCGATTACCCTGACCATTCCCGAGGTCAATGCTCATACCGTGGGGGCTATGATTGCGCTGTACGAGCGGGCAGTGGGCTTCTATGCCTCGCTGGTGAATATCAACGCCTACCACCAGCCGGGGGTGGAGGCGGGCAAACTGGCCGCTGCCGGAGTGCTCGATCTACAACAGGCGGTGGTCAACGCCCTGGCCCAAAGCCCACAGCCGCTGACCCTCAATGAACTCGCGGCCCGGGCTGGGGCACCCGACCAGGTGGAGACGATCTATGCGATCGCGCGTCACCTCCACGCCAACCAGCGCAGCCTGGTCATCCAGGGCAACCCTGGGCATCCGGAGGCAATCAAGATCTCGGCTTTGAAATAAATATGTAGGTTGCTGGCTGGCTGGTTTGAATACCCAAACCAGCCAACCCAACTATTAATCGGGAATCCACACGTAGGGGCTGCCCGATACAGTAATGCCCTCAGTCTTAGAAAAGCGGATCACCACCAGCCGAGAGCTGTCGCGGCCCAAATCGAGGTAGCCGCTGGCCCAGACATCTGAGCGCACTACGCCCGTGATTTCGAGTCGATAGCCGCCGGGGGGCAGGTAGAGGGTTTCCTGGCGATCGAAGTTGTGGGGACGGTACACCAGACGGTTGTTGAGATAGACCGAGCCCCAGTCGGTGCCGCGAGCATCGAACTCAACCCGCACCTGCTCAGTCTCGGGGGTCGAGGGCGGGTAGGGGAGAATAATAATCGACGGCTGGCGCAGAATGTTTGGCGACTGCCGAATGATCACTCGCCGATTGGAGCGAATGACACGGTCTGGGTTAACCTCTGCCCCAGCGGAGCTGTTCTCCTGGGCCTGGGCGATCGGTGCCCACACCAGAGCAACCGTGGCGGCTACTCCAAAAAAGAGTCGCCACCAGCGCTGTGACCCCCCTCGGGCGATTTTTGCCCTTTGCCTGCCTGCTTTGGCCCTACAAGACTCGGCTGCCATCCCAACGCTCCTTGACCAGTGGCCTCTAGTTCGATGGTAGTTGCCCCTGGCCCTAATCCAGGGCGGCCTGTGACTCTTAGTCAAGCGGCGGCCCGTTGGCATGTAGATATCCACACCTCAGGCAACCCGCTTAGTTTAGTAAAGTTGACTAAAATCTAAATAAGGAAAAACAGTTTACCCAGGTTTAGCGGCTAAGCTAGCTCTGAAGCCTAATTCAGCTTGGGCGATCGCCCTGACTGGGCACCTAAATCTATTTTGCCAAATCTGTTTCGTTGGAGAGGATAGGGCTTTGAGTAATACCAGCAACTTTCGTGAAGCGATTAGCAAGGCCAAGGGCCAATCCCTAGTCGGCCCCAACGTGATCAAAAACGCCCTGCCCTTTGTGGGCGGTGGCCTAATTTTGACCGCTCTGGGCTCCTTCGGCGGCCTGAGCGTGATGGCCAGCAATCCGACCATCTTTATGCCCACCTTTTGGGTGGCGTTCGTTGCTCAAATTGCGCTTTTCTTTGTGGCCATGAACGTGGCGGCCAAAGGCAACAACAGCACCGCCCTACCGCTACTTGCTACCTATAGCCTGCTCACTGGCTACACCCTCAGCGGCCTACTAGCCGTTGCCCTGGGTACAGCCGGAGTGGGTATCACCGGCATTGGCTTTGCGGCTCTGGCCTGTGGCATTGTCTTTATTGCGGCCCGCCAAATTGGGTCAAACCTCTCAGAAGAAGATGGCTTTGCTCTGACCCGCACTATCGGCATCGGCATAGTTGCTGTCCTTATTGCGGTAGTCGGCCAGTTTATCTTTTCTCTGTTTGGCGGCCCTATTCCCCAGTTTCTTGACATCGCCATCTCTGGCCTAGGCGTGCTGGTGTTTTGTGGCGCTTCGGTGGTTGATTTCTTTGTACTACCCCGCACTTACAAAGACGAGCAGTACCTGTCGGCGGCGCTGTCGATGTACCTCACCTACATCAACCTGTTCGTGTTCATTCTGCGCCTGCTGATTGCCATCAACCGCGACTAATCAGATGGCTGGGGCGATCGCACCCGCCGCAATTGAGCTTTAGTCCAGGTTGAAGAAGCCCCAAAACCAGCTGGTTTTGGGGCTTCTTTGTAGAAAGAATTAGCCTCGATGCGAACCTCTGATACCAATCGTCCATGCCGCTAGCGCGGCACCCCCAACGATAAAAATAGCCATAGCCGGTCCCTGAGCGAAGTCGAAGGGACGGCTATTTATAGAGCAAGTCTCGAATGAATACCCCCGATTGGTAGGGGCGTAGCATGCTACGCCCCTACGGGGTGCCTAATTACGAATCGGAGTTTACCAAGTCGGATTTGGTAGCAGAGCACCTTTCTAAGCCAGGGCTACGCTCCTGCTATCCTGCCCTGCTTGAATCTGACTATTGGTTTGAGGATTAATGCTCGGATTGGACTGGTTTGCGATCGCCGCGTAAACTGCCGCCGCCGCCAGTCGTCCGGTTTGGGCCGCCCCGTTCATATAGCCGTAGTACTCATCGCTGAACTGCTCGCCAGCAAAGGCTAGATTACCCACTGCCACGGTCTGCTGCTGAAGGGGATCCTCAGACTCGACATAGAGAAAGTCTTTGAACTTGAGGTACTGCCCTGGCCTAAAGGTGGTGTAAGCACCGCCAAAGTCAGGGTCTTTAGCCCAAGCCGTGCGGGCATAGCGATCGCCCGCTGCCCCCTGCAATTCCCGCAGGTGAGGGACTGTGCGACCAATCATCTCCCGCCCGCGATCGGCCACATCGCCCTCGGCGCAGCGCAGCTCGTCGCCACCTAGGAAGAACGTCAGCACGCCCTGGTGGTGCTCGGGCTGGCGCTGGGTATCATCCCACAGGCCGCTGTAGCCCAGGTCGCTCCAGGCTCCGCCCGTAAACCCCTTGGGCTGTAGCCAGGGGCGGTGGGTAAATCCGGCAAAGAGTTTTTCGTTGCGGCCAGGGCCACATTCCCGAATAAACTCACGCAGGGTCGTGGGTAGCTCGACCTGCAAATCAATCCGCCGCAGGGCCGGAAACGGCAGGGCTAAGATCACGTAGTCGGCCTCGATCGCCCCCTGGTTGAAGCTCAGGCAGAACCCCTTGTCCTGACTTTGAATGGTCTGCAACCGCCAGCCGGTCTTGACCGGGTGCTGCAGCCGCGCCGCCAGAGTTTGGGGAATGCGCCCGGTGCCTCCCTTAACCAGAAACAGCTCGTCGGCAGTCAGCGGCTCAGCCCGGCGTTTGCGCACCCCGGGCAGGTTGTAGATTAGCTGCAGCGCCGCAGACTCGTGGGCTTCAACGCCGTACTCGGTGCGAATGGTGGCTTCAAGCAGCGATCGCACGTACCGTCGCCCAATTTTGTCGCTGTGCAAATCTAAATAGTCGGCTACCGATAGCGCATCAAACTGAGGCGCGTAGCGATCAAAGTCTTGGACCAGCTGGGCACCATCGCGCCCAATTTGTGCCGCCAGGGGTGTGAGCGCCTCAACCAGTTCCGATTCCTTTAGGGTACGGCCCTCAAAGTAAAAAGCCACCTCTGGAAAAGGCAGGGTCTCGGTCAGGGTACGGCGATCGAAAAGCTCTAGCCCCAGCTCTGCCACTAGCGCCAGCAGATCACGGTGGTCGGAGTTGATGAAGGCCGCCCCCAAATCATTGACCAATCCTGGCACAATCAGCCCCTCACGGGATTGAATACGCCCGCCCACGTAGGGCTTGGCCTCGTAAACCGTGGCGGTTAGGCCCAGCTTTTGCAGCGTGTAGGCGGCATTTAGCCCGGCAATTCCCCCTCCGACTACGGCAATCCGTGGCGCTGAAGTCGGGGTTGGGTGCGTGGGAATTAGTTCTGCCAGGGCCAAAGCCCCTGCGGCCAGGGCTGAGCAACGCAGCAGGCGGCGTCGAGATAGGGCGACACTGGTTGGGGGCCTCTCGCTTTCGCCATCGTCGGCGTCATCAGCATTGCTCAAAGAAAAATCTTCAGACGAAGAAGCCCTCGCAACGGTCTGCTGCAAAAGCTGAAATAAGGACGTGTGTGCCATAAAAATGCCGCTGATCGGCTGACCCGCCCCGCTCAAACACCAGGGGCACCGGAGCAACAGACCAAAAATAGAAGTGAATTTAGCTCAAACCTATTGTAGTTCTACCAATAGACGGTTGGCAGCCGCCTCTGCTCAACTAAAAACTGTGTTTCGCGCCCTATCCTTCCTATACTGATACCTTGGTATCCGTTACCTTTTGTCGTCATCAGAAGTTGCCCCAGACCCGTCGATCTAGATTCAGTTGTTAAGGAGTCCCATGTCTGTCATCCGCGCCCTGCATCAACAGTTGGTCAGCAAAGAACGCTCCGCG
Source organism: Nodosilinea sp. LEGE 06152 (assembly GCF_015207525.1). Classification (GTDB taxonomy): domain Bacteria; phylum Cyanobacteriota; class Cyanobacteriia; order Phormidesmidales; family Phormidesmidaceae; genus Nodosilinea. The sequence goes on along the minus strand of NZ_JADEWR010000007.1, from coordinate 177,797 downwards.
GTGGAGATTACCCAGAGCTACCTTGACCAGATTGCAGCCCTGGAACCCCAAATTCGCAGCTACCTGACGGTTACCGGTGAGCAGGCCCTGGCCCAGGCGGCCCAGGTAGATGCCCGCATTGCCGCTGGCGAAGAGATTGGTATGCTGGCGGGTATTCCCATCGCGCTTAAAGACAACCTCTGTACCCAGGGAGTGCGCACCACCTGCGCGTCAAAAATTTTGGAGAACTTCGTGCCGCCCTACGAATCGACGGTAACTGCGAAGCTGCGAGATGCGGGGGCGATCGCTTTGGGTAAAACCAACCTCGACGAGTTTGCCATGGGCAGCTCCACCGAAAACTCGGCCTACCAGCTCACCGGCAACCCCTGGGATGTCAGCCGTGTACCCGGCGGCTCCTCTGGCGGGTCTGCCGCTGCCGTGGCCGCTAGAGAGTGCGCGGTGGCTCTGGGGTCGGATACGGGTGGTTCAATTCGTCAGCCCGCCGCGTTCTGTGGTGTGGTCGGGCTCAAGCCCACCTACGGCCTGGTGTCGCGGTTTGGCCTGGTGGCCTTTGCCTCTTCCCTCGACCAAATTGGCCCCCTCACCCCCACCGTTGAGGATGCGGCTCTGCTGCTTCAGGGTATTGCAGGCCACGACCCCAGAGACTCTACCAGCCTGGATGTCAAAATTCCTGACTACACCCAGTGCCTCAAAACCGATCTCAAGGGCCGTAAGGTCGGCATCATTACCGAAACCTTTGCCGCCGAGGGCATTGACCCCGCTGTTCGAGCGGCGGTCGAAAAAGCTATTCAGCAGCTCAAAGATCTCGGGGCTGAAGTTCAAGACATCTCCTGCCCCAGGTTTTCCTACGGCTTGCCCACCTACTACATCATCGCCCCCTCAGAGGCTTCGTCTAATTTGGCCCGCTACGACGGGGTCAAGTACGGCAACCGCAACAACAGCGACAGCTTGATGTCGATGTACACCAAAACTCGCGCCGAGGGCTTTGGGGCTGAGGTCAAGCGCCGAATCATGATCGGCACCTACGCGCTGTCGGCGGGCTACTACGATGCTTACTACCTCAAGGCCCAGAAGGTGCGCACCCTAATCAAACAGGACTTTGAGGCTGCCTTTAGCCAGGTGGATGTGCTGGTCTGCCCTACCACCCCTACTACCGCTTTCAAAGCCGGGGAGAAGGTCGATGACCCGCTCAGCATGTACCTGGGCGACTTGATGACCATCCCGGTCAACCTGGCCGGGCTGCCGGGGCTAAGTTTGCCCTGCGGCTTTGACGACCAGGGCCTGCCCATTGGTCTGCAGCTGATCGGTAACGCTCTGCGCGAAGACCTGCTGTTTGAGGTGGGCTATGCCTACGAGCAGGCGACGGATTGGCATCAGCGGGTGCCAGGGTAGGGGAGTGGGTGGATGGGGTATGGTCCCTGAGCGGAGTCGTTCGTCCTGTGGACAGGCTTCGCCAACGCGCTAGCGTCTCCCGTGGGGATAAAGGGGGWGGATGGGCGATWTAGGGTGTTGATCGCTGGGCTGGGACGAGGGGGTTTGGTTGGGGCGCTTCTACCGCCGGAAGTCTTTATCCAAACCTTTAGTGACTAAAAAATCGTCACAGGGGAGCATGGGTATATAGAACATATCCTCCATAATGAAGAGCAAGTATTTAGGTGTTCCTGGCGTTGCTGATTGCTTCTGTTCCCCACCTATCCCTCTACTTACTTTCTCTCTACCCTCCCTCCTCCATGTCCATGCTCAAATTTCTTGCTGGTGTTCTGGGCATTGTAGGGATTATTTATCTTTTGCTGTGTGGGTGGCTGTGGCTGGCGCAGCGGCGGCTCATGTATCTACCCAGCCCTGCCATGGGGGCTACCCCAAGTGCCTTTGGCCTGGCCTACAGCGATGTGTGGATTCCGCTGGCTGAGGGTGGTGGGCAGCTACACGGCTGGTGGTTGCCAGCAGACAATGGCGATGAGCTGACTATTCTGTACCTCCACGGCAACGCCGGGAATGTCTCTAGCAATTTGGGCAAGGCTGTTCAGCTGCGATCGCTGGGTGCTTCTGTCCTTGCGATCGACTACCGGGGCTTTGGCCTCAGCTCAGGGCCGTTTCCCGATGAGCAACGCCTCTACGAAGACGCCCTGGCGGCCTGGCAGTTTTTGCAGCACGAAAAGCACGTTGCGCCCAACCATCTGGTTGTCTATGGCCATTCCCTGGGTGGGGCAATTGGCATTGAGCTAGCCAGCCGCATTCCTCACCTGGCGGGCCTGGTGGTAGAAGCGTCATTCACCTCTATGGGCGATATGGCCGCTCTGTCCTCGTACAACCGCTGGTTTCCAGTCAGTCGGTTACTCAACCAGCGGTTTGACTCACTGGCTAAGGTCAGCCGTCTGAAGGTGCCTACGCTATACCTGCATGGCCTGGCCGATGGCTCGGTGCCAGCGTTCATGAGTGAAGCCCTCCATCGCGCCAGTGGTGGACCAAAGGCTCTATGGCTCGTACCCAATGCTGACCACAATGATCTGCCCAACTGGGCGGGCGACGAGTTTGACCAACGACTGCGTCAATTTTTGCAGGACCATGTTTTGGTGCAGCACTGAGCGCCCGGTGGCTTTGCAAAGCTGGCGTAAAACCCATCGCTCCTGGGCTGGGGATTTCCATGAATTTGCTATCGTTAGGGCCATAGCTATAAAGCGATCGCCCTAATTATCGGCGATCGCTTTTAGCTATCCGGGGGCAGACTCGGCAACGGGTGCCAACCCCCGCTGGCTACTGCCCTAATCCTTATTCATTTCCCTATAGAACCTTGTATGGCCCGTCTTTCTACAGAACTTAACCGCTACTTCTTTGAAGAGGTCGGCAAGCCCCAGGTGACCCTGAAAGAGATTCTCACCCTGGCTGGAGAGCGCACCTTTGGTTTTCTGTTTGTGCTGCTGGCCCTGCCTTCGGCTCTGCCGGTGCCCGCCCCCGGCTACTCAACCCCCTTTGGCATTGTGATGTTTCTGCTGGCGGTACAGCTAATTGCCGGGCGCACTCGCCCCTGGATGCCAGAGGGCTGGAACCACAAGCAGTTTGACCTGGTTTCGGTGCAAAAGATCGTCAAGGCGGGCAGTCCCTGGCTGCGGCGGCTGGAGGCGGTTTCTCGGCCTCGCCTGACACCCGTATGCACTAGCCTGGTGGGGCGTACCGTGCTGGGCATTGCGATCGCGCTGATGTCGATTTCGATGATGATCCCCATCCCAGGCACCAACACGCTGCCCGCCATGGGTATTTTCGTCACCGGCTTCGGTCTGCTCGACGACGACGGCATCATCAGTCTGGGCGGCCTGGTGCTGTGCCTGCTGGGGGGCAGCCTGACCACGCTAATTCTGCTGTTTGGCTACGAGGCGGTCAAAACCGGAATTGAGTTTCTGCTGCAGCGCTAGCTGGCTTCCTTAACTGACGCCTAGGGTTAGGCTCCAGCTCAGCAGGGTGCCAGTGGCACTGGGGGCGCTGTCTACGACGCGCAGTCGCCAGGTGCCCTGGGCCGGTTGACCAATCAGCCGCATCAGGGCTGGGGTTGTTTGCAAGCTGTAAATCTGGCGCAGCTCCGTTTGTCGGCCCAGGGTACGGCCTTGAATGAGTACAGTAGTGCCGCCCGGCGCAACTAAGCTCATGCTTAGGTCGCCCAAAAAAGCGTGGTCAACCCTAACCGCTACCTGCACATCGCTAACGGTGCCGGTAGCCGCGATCGCCACGCTGCTCTCTACCCCGCTGGGCTGATTGTCTGGAACCGCTGCCGAAGTTTGGTTTTGCTGCTGCACTACTCGACCCAGCTGCCGACCGGCAAAGGCACGCTGCTGGGCCTCGCGCACCGCTGCGGCCGCATTCACCTTGCCATAGCCAAACCACTGGGAGTGGCCGTTGGCATTGTAGGTGCCGTACTGTAGGCCCAGCTGGGGGTCAGGGGTGCGATCGACCAGTTTGTCGGCGGTAGCCTGAAGAATTTCGCGCACCTGCCGGGCCGTTAGGTTGGGGTTGACCGAGAGCATGAGCCCTGCCACCCCCGCCACCACCGGGCAGGAGCTAGAGGTGCCGCCAAAGGCATTGGTGTAATCGTCGCTGGAGTAACCAGCTGCCTGGGTGCGATCGCTGGTAACCATGCCCAAGCCCGGCAAATACTGCCGCAGCGGCGGGCCTGTCGCCACGCTCCCCACCTGGGGCAGGGCCATGCTGGGGGGCGCATTGTTGCTGGGGGCGGCCACGGCAATATGTTCGCCCCAGTTGCTGTAGGCGGCCTTAGTGCCCAGGCTGGTTGAGGCCGATACCGCAATCACATCGGGGTGAATGGCAAACCCGCTCAGCCACCGAGTGGAGCCGCTGAGAGTGTTGGGGGGCCACTGAATTTCGTTGATCGTGCCGCTGACCGGGCGGTTGGCGTTGCCCGCCGAAAACACAATTACGCAGCCTTTGCCGTTGCGTCCGGTGGTGGCGGCCCGCGTCAGCGCGTTGGTCTGCCGCAGGGTGAGCGGAAAATAGTTGGTCGCGGGCGACCAGCTACAGACAATTACCGCTGCCCCCCGGCGCGCAGCCTCATCGAACAGCTGCTCAATCGAGCGATCGTCGATAAAGCCCGTTGTGCGAATCGGCATAAAAGCGCAGCCGGGGGCCACCCCCACAATACCAATGGCGTTTTCTTCCCCAATTACCAGGCCCGCCACCGCTGTGCCGTGGTTCTCATCTTGCTTAGTGGGCAGGGGCAGGGCGTCCTTGTCTTGGAGGTCGATCGGGGCCACTAGCTTGCCCACACCCTGGAGGTCAGGGTGGTTCAGGTCAAAGCCGTCGTCGCTGACGGCAATTACCACCGATCGCGCTCCCCGCGTAATATCCCAAGCGGCTTCGGCAAAGATGTGCGACCCCGCCGCCAGATTGGCTCCGCCGTTGTGGGAGAGGTGCCACTGCTGGCGGTAGCGATCGTCTGTAGGTCGGTAGAGGCTGCCGGTTTCGATCGCCAGGTTGGGTTCTGCCGCCAGCACCCCATTCAAGGCGATCAGTCGGTTGGCTAACTTGATAGGGTTTTCGGTAGCGGCTGAGGTGGCTCTGACCACAAACGTATTCGGAATGCCCACCAGGGGTTTTTCAATCGCTAGGCCCAGGTCTCTGAGGGTGGCGTCGATGGCGGGGGCGGCCGTTTCAGGGGTGAACTGCACCGTGAGCTGATCGGTCAGGTAAACCCAGGTTTGAGGGCTGTCGGCCAAACGGTACACGTGGCTGGCAAACAGCACCTCTGGGTTGCGGCGGGCGGTGGCCAGGGCGGTTTCGAGGTCAGTTGCGGTCACCTGCCATTCCACCAGCTCCCCCCCGGCTACCGCCCGCAGCGCAATGGGGTTAAGGCGCTGGCGCAGGGGCTCCAGGGCGGCAGGGGCGCTGAGGCGAGTTGTAAACCGAGTCGGCACCTTTTCTAACAGCAGTTCCTCGCCACCGCGCTGCAAAATTTCTCCCCAAAAAGCACGGCGGGGGCCGTCGCCAGGCACACGAGGATCGGCAGGAGATGCGGTCATGGGTAATTGAGCCAGCGGCGGGAACTTTTCGTCAGCGAAACAGTCTGTGACAAGGTTATGGCGCTGGGGAGAACCCCTGGGGCAGTTGCCCGACTGGCCCCAAAACCGGCACTGCGCCATACCGAGATGATAAGATACCCCAGTGTTTTTCAGTTTAGTTGTCCCTCACCCCCTCGTATTCATGGTCGCTTCTCCTCGTTTTTTGCGTTATACCGTGGGCGGTTGGGCCGCCGCTGCGCTAACTGTAGCCCTGGTAGGGGGGATGTCTGGAGCAGCTCTGGCCCAAGCTGACCCGGTACGCCCGCTTAATCAGGCCAGCAGCTCCTTGAGTATTGCTGCGGGGCAGCAGCTCATGACCGAGGCCAGCGCTGCGATCGCTGAGCAAAACTATGACCTGGCCGAAGAAAAGCTCAAGCAGGCCAGAGACAGCTTCAACCAAATTTCGACCTTTTATCAAGAGCTGGCCCAGATGTTTGTCGGGGTTGACACCCAGATCAACCGCAGCAACCGCGAAAAAGCGCTTGAAACGGCTCAGCTGCGCGACCAGGCATCGTACCAGCTGGCGCTGGTCTACCGCTCGCAAAATCAGCCCAACGAAGCGGTACCCCTGCTGATGGAAATTTTGCGCAGTCAGCAGCCGACTCGTGAGCTGGGGCAGCGCGCCTATCAACAGCTATTTGAACTCGGTTTTGTCGATGAGCCCTACGCTGGCCGGGCCGCCACCACCCCCGCCGAACCCGCTACGCCAGCCGAGTAGGCGATACAACAGCCCTTTTTTCGATCACCTATAGCCAGATTCAATGCCTCTGGGGTTATCTAGTGGGCGTTGCTCCTGGCAATATGGGATTAGGGGATTTGAGTACCCCAGCTACCTGTCCCACAAGGAAACTCCGTCATGATTACTCCCGATCAGGTTAGCGCCATGATTAAAGCTGGGCTCCCCGACGCCAGCGTGCAGGTGCAAGATTTAACTGGCGGCGGCGACCACTACCAAGTGGTCGTGGTATCGTCGCAGTTTGAGGGGTGTAGCCTAGTGCAGCAGCATCAGCTGGTGTATAAGGCGGTGCGCGAGGCCATGTCCTCCGAAGCCATCCATGCGCTAGCCTTGAAGACATATACCCCAGAAGATTGGGCTGCTCAAAGCGCCTAGACCTAAATTTTTCTTTGCTTCAACCGTTTAACCCCATTCTGCAAGGTATCGACGTTATGGACTCGGCAACTAAAGAAAGACTCGACCAGCTGGTGCAAAACAACACCATCATGGTGTTTATGAAGGGCAACAAGCTCATGCCCCAGTGCGGTTTTTCCAACAACGTGGTGCAAATTCTCAACGTTTTGGGCGTGCCCTTTGAAACGGTTGATGTGCTGGCTGACCCAGAAATTCGCCAGGGCATTAAAGAGTACTCCAACTGGCCTACTATTCCCCAGGTGTATATCAACGGCGAGTTTGTCGGTGGCTCCGACATTCTCATTGAGCTGTACCAAAACGGCAAGCTCCAGGAGATGGTTGAGATCGCAATGGCGTCTTAGGAGAGGCCTGGCAAAGGAGATTCTTCCTTTGCTCAAAATCTCAGCCCGTGTAGGGTGGGCACTGCCCACCCTATAGAAACCCAACGCCTGCAAGCTAGGCGGTATAGGTAGCGCTGAGACCGAGCGATCGCAGCCCCCGGCGGTAGGTAATCGAGGTTTTGTCGGCCCCGATGTGTGACTCTGCGGCCATGTCCAGGGGCAGATCTTCGGGATATTGAGCTTCTACGACCTCTTTGTCCTCCTCAAACACCTGGTAGTTAAACTCGTACACCGGCTCTAAGGGCATGTCCTTGTCGAAGTTGCGGCAGATGGGCACAAAGACACGAGTTTTACGGGCCGATACCGGGCTGGCCGCGTTGAGAATGCACAGCCGTCCCTCTCCCGGAAAGTGCACCGTGAGCCGCGCTGTGAAAGGCAAAAACACTTCAAACACCCGCAGCCACTTAAAATCTGCCGGAGCACGGTCTTGCATTGCCTTAGGAAAATTGCTCACGGTGCTGAAGTATTCCGCCCGTAGGCCGTGCTCGGTGGGTGTGACTTCGTAGCGGGGCACCACCGGATTATTGATATCGCCGAAGGTTTTGGTGTGCACCCAGGCGAAATGGGCCACGTCTAAGAAGCCCTCTATCTGTCGCCCCGCCGCCGCGTTGAGATTTACCGCATCGGGCAGAATTTGCTGGTACTCGGGGTCGTTCCACTCGGGCAGGGCGGGCAGGGAGTATTGCCCGCCGCCGCTGAGGTTCGTCCAGACCAGACCATAGGCCTCTTGGGCCGGATAGGTTTTGAGACACAGCTTTTTCGGAATGCTGGCCTCGGGGTTGGCGGGCACTTTGACGCACTGACCATCGGCGGAGTAGTGAAAGCCGTGGTACTTACACACCAGCTCATCGCCTGTCACCCAGCCCATACTGAGGGGCACACCCCGGTGCAGGCAGATATCGTTGGCGATCGAAAGGCCGCCGCTGGTGCGCCAAATTACCAGCCGCTGGTCGAGCAGGGTAGCGGTTACCGGCTTGTCGGTCACGTCGCGGCTAAAGGCAATGGGGTACCAGAAGGGATAAAGCGCGTCCCAGTCGGACTCGGTAAAGGTGCATCCCCTGGGGTAAATCTGCGGGTGGGCCATGGTTGCATCTAGCATGGTTGCGTTCAAGATTACGACTAAAAAACTTTTAGTCAGCAATAGCAGACCCAATAACCCTACGTCTGACACTGGCAATACAGCTTGGGAGGCAGGCCGCAGGAGCCGGAGCTTGCTAGGGTATAGCTCTGGCTAGGTCGCTGAGGGTAGGTTCAATAGCCCATCGCCAAACTGGAGTTAGCGACCTGGCAGATAGCGATCGCCACTAATTTGCTGCAAAAAGTGTCACAACCCTGGTGGCGAAGGCTATAAACCCAAATCAACGCCTAACCCGATGTCTCTAGCCACTTTGCCCGCTGACTTTCAGCAGCGCCTCGATCGCTCGGCCATTACGCGCCCTATGGTGGTGCTGTGGCTATTGGCCGCCAGCCTGATCGCCCTTGACGGGTTTGATTTCTTTATCATTGGGGTGGCGCTGCCCTTTCTGCAGCGTGACTTTAGCCTAGGGCCAGCGGCGGTAGGGCTCGTGGCCTCGGCTGCCGTCGCCGGGTCGCTAGTCGGTTCCCTCACCCTCGGCCCCCTGACCGATAGGGTCGGTCGCCAGCCCATGCTGGTGGCAGATGTGATTCTTTTTGTGGTGGCAACCGCCGGTACGGCTCTAGCCTGGAACCTGACCTCGCTGGTGGCCTTTCGCTTTTTGGTAGGTGTTGCCATTGGGGCCGACTACCCAATCAGCGTCGCCTATATCGTTGAAAACGTTCCTACCCGCCATCGCGACCGGCTGGTAATTGGAGCGTTCTCGTTTCAGGCGGTGGGGGCGCTGCTGGGGGCGATCGCCGGTATTCTAGTCATGCAAACCTTTAACCGGGCCTACCCCAGCAACGACCTGATGGCTATTCACTATGCCTGGCGCTGGATGCTGGCGATCGGGGTAGTGCTGGCGATCGGGGTAGCGCTGCTGCGGCTACGGGTTTCCCTGGAAAGCCCAGCTTACCTATTAGCTAAAGGAGACTGTGGAGCGGCTTCAGCGGCCGCTTCGGTGCTGTTGGAACAGTCAATTACTTTGGTACCCGAGGCCGTTGCCACCGCCGCTACCCCTGCCCTCTCGTACCCAGATTTATTCGCTCCGGCCTACCGCCGCCAAACTATTTTGGCGGCGGTGCCCTGGTTCTTGCAGGATATCGCTACCTACGGGGTGGGCATTTTTACCCCGGTTATTTTGGGCGCGCTGGCCTTTAGTCAGTCTACTGGTCTGATGCCCCAAACCCTGGCAGCGGCCCAGGGCTCAGCCCTGGTCGATCTGTTTTTAATCGGCGGTTTTCTGCTGGCGCTGCTGCTGGTGAAGCCCCTGGGACCAATTGTGCTGCAAATTACCGGCTTTTTGGGTATGGCGGTGGGGCTGGGGCTGCTGGCTGCTTCAACAGCCTTGCCTGAGAGCAGCCGCGCGGCCCTAGAGCTGGTCTTTGAGGGCTTTTTGCTGTTTAACCTGCTGATGAATGCTGGCCCCAATGCCACCACTTTCTTACTCTCAGGGGCCGTCTTTCCGGCAGCAATTCGCGCTAGCGGAGCGGGCCTAGCGGCAGCTGTGGCCAAGGGCGGGGCCGTAGTTGGCACATTAGGACTGCCGGTTTTGCAGCAGGCGCTGGGGCTGGCACCGACGCTGGTGCTACTGGCGGTTTTGTGTGTCGCAGCGGCGCTGGTGACCGTTGCCTTTCGGGTGGATACGGCAACGGCAAAAACGGCAGAGACAGTGGATTCAGCTAGCCCTGAGCGCACTGTTTAAGGGGTTTAGCAAGTACCCCTATCCGCTACAAACTGTCCGCTGAGATCGACCAAGGGATGCTCTAACCCGCTGTGGCGATCGCCGCCGCTTCTTCACTTTCGGGGGCTACTTCTTCAAAGCGAATAACGTCTTGACGGGGGCTGGCGTGGCTGACTCGCACCTGCAGCTGTTCGCCCAGCGCCACGGCTCGGTTGAAGCGCATGGCCAGCTCCAGGCCCAAGTCTTCGACCATAATCAGCCCCAGACCTTCGTCTTCCCGCAGCCAGCGCAGCAGCATTACCTCCCAAACCCGGTCCTGGTGACGGCGTAGGTATTCTAAAGCCCAGTAGCGCTTGGTTTGGCGCTCGACTAAGGTGGCTTCGTAGGCGGCAGAACTGGCCCCGATCGCCAGCTCGGTCACCTCAGTTGACGAAAAGGGCAGCGGCTCGCCCCGCAGGTGGGCCTTGAGCTGAAAGTGAGTGACCAGATCGAGGTAGCGGCGAATGGGGGAGGTCACCTGGCTGTAGCTGTCTAGCCCCAGGGTGGCGTGGCGACTGGGGGTAACACCCACTTCGCTGCGGGTCATGCAGCGGCGAATAGCAGAATCGCGCACCCAGCCCGTGGGCAGCGAAATCAGCTCTTCATCGGAGGGCAGTTCGGGCTGGGGCTGGCTGCGAAAGGGAATGGCTAAATCATGGGTTTGGCCGTAGCGAGCGGCGACTTCGCCGGCCAAAATCATCATTTCGGCCACCATTTGCCGCGCCACCGAGTCGTTGAATACCTCGATCACAATGTCGTCTTCGGCCTCAGACACCTTGATGCTCGACTCGGGCATGTTGATGCTGATTGCTCCCTGGGTCAGTCGCCACTGACCTCGCACCTTGGCCCAGTGGGCCAATCCCTGTAGCTCTGGCTCAGCGGTAATGCCCAGCTCTAGCATTTCATCGACGTCGTCGTAGGTGAGGCGGTAGGTGGGGCGAATCAGCGTGGGGTGAATTTGGTAGTCTTGAATGTCGCCGTCGGCGGTGAGGGTGATGCCAAAGCTGAGGGCACAGCAGGTTTGGCCCTGAATCAGGCTCATGGCTCCGGTCGCCAGCTCCATGGGGAACATGGGAATCATGCCGGTGGGCAGGTAGACCGTGGTACAGCGGCGACGCGCCTCTAAATCGAGGTCATCGCCGGGCAGCAGCCAGCGGGTCGGGTCGGCAATGTGAACCCAGAGGCGTTGAGTGCCGTCTTCTAAGATTTCCAGGCTGAGGCCGTCGTCGATTTCCTGGGTGCTGGCATCGTCTACGGTGTAAACCTTGAGGTGGGTGAGGTCTAACCGTTGGGCATCGGGGTCGGGTGGCGGAGACTGAAGACGCTGCTGCGCCATAGTAAGGATTTCCTCAGAAAAATGACTGGGAATTTGGCTACGCCGTAGAGCCAGATTTTCGTGGACGCTCCACAGTCCCAGTGCCACTAGGGTATCAAATGCGCCCGCCGCTGTCGGGGCACTACCCAACGCGTTAAGAATCTCTACGGCCTGGGGGCGCTGATTCGACTCATCGCCAAACAGGGCCAGGCGTTCAAGGGTTTCGAGGCGGGGGCGATCACCCTTGTCCCAATCTACTATTTCACCCGCCAATCCCTGGCGAGCCTTGGTCATAAACGACTCCCACTCCTGCTGGCGCTGGGTTTCGCGCTCGATTTGCAGGCGCAGTTCGTCAACCTGGGCAGCGGGGCGGGGTTCGTAGCGATCGCCCTTCTGCTTGAAAAAAACTTTATCTTCCGCCAGCAGCCGATGGGCCGCGTAGCAAAAAGGGGGGGTTTGTTCTGAAAACAATAGCTGCGCCAAAGCTGCCGGGTCGGCAGACTCCCCGGCTTCGCTCAAAAACTCCCAGGCGATCTCCAAGCTGGACGGATCGATGTAGGACTCGGCCTCAGCGGCAAAGGGGCCAATATCAGCAGGTTTGTAGGTATCGCCGACGACCTCGTAGATGAAGTCGCGCGGGTGCAGGGTGTGGGCTTGACCACGCTCGTCGACAACCACCCAGTTTTTTTTGCCCTCGGGCCGGTCTACTACCCCCAAACGGGGCTGCCCCTGGTGCTTAAATTCGACTAGCGTTCCTTTGTCAACCAAGCCAACACCCTAGCGATCGCCATCTTTAGCCTAGCCTAGCCTTCCCCATTCACATAGGGCAGCAGGGCAATAATGCGGGCACGCTTGATGGCAGTGGTGAGATCCCGCTGTTGTTTAGCGGTCAAGCCGGTGATGCGGCGGGGCAAAATTTTGCCGCGCTCGGTGATGAACTTACGGAGCAAATCGACATCTTTATAGTCAATTGGGTCTCCGGGCTTGATTGGAGATACTCGACGACGGAAGTAGGCCATGGGTGATAATTACTTGATTTCTTTGTGGACAGTGTGCTTGTTGCAGTGAGTGCAGAACTTCTTCAGCTCAATGCGGTTCGTCGTATTGCGACGGTTTTTTTGGGTGGTGTAACGCGATACACCGTTGGAGCGCTTGTCCGGGTTAGTCCGGCACTCTGTGCACTCCAGGGTAATGACGAGGCGGACGCCTTTAGCCATGACAGTTCACCTGAAAATAGGGCGGGCAAAAAATTAAGACACAGCCTTCTATTATTTCACAGCTGGCCCAGATTCGCCAATTATGATTCAGGTCGTGATCCGGAAAAACGGGGAAAAGCACAAAACTTATTGGGCCTAACCCTTGACTCTACAGCCAGCTAGAAGCTTCAGAATGTAGCTATTGAGAGCTTAGAGGTCTGTGATGACGATTGAACTGAAGGTGCCAAATTTGGCCTGCTCCGCCTGCGAAGAAACCGTAACCAAAGCGGTTAAGGCGATCGACCCGACGGCCCAGGTGAGTGCCGACTCCAAAACCAAGCAGGTGAGTGTTGACAGTAGCGTCTCAGAGGCGGCTGTCAAGGCGGCCATTACCGACGCTGGCTATACCGTTGCCTAAGCCAGCACAACAACCCGGTTTCCAGACCAGCATGCCTATCTCCTAGTGCAACGTCAGGAATAAAATCAAGCCTTTCGTAGGTTGGGTGGCGCGCTAGCAGAACCCAACAAAACCCTTGCTGGTGTTGGGTTCCACTGCGTTTCACTCAACCTACACGTTGACTACACATTGAGTCCTGACGACACACCAGGGCCGTGGCCCAGAAATCGGTTTTTCAGCCATTTTGCATCGATGCGCTAGAAAGCACCCATGGAAACTCAAACATTCAAACTGCGGGGCATGAGCTGTGCCGCCTGCGCCAGCAACATCGAAGCTGCCATTCGCACGGTGCCTGGGGTCGAGACCTGCAGCGTCAATTTTGGGGCTGAGCAGGCCGCTGTGACCTACAACCCCCAGCGCACCGGCCTGGCCCAAATTCAGTCGGCGGTGGATGAGGCGGGCTATACTGCTCAGCCGCTGCAAGACGACGTGCTGGCCCCAGAAGATGATGCCGAGCGTCGGGAGCGCGAGGCCGAAAACCGCCAGCTCACCCGCAAAGCTGTCTTTAGTCTGGCGATCGGCGGTATTTTGGTGATTGGCTCGCTGCCGATGATGACAGGCCTGCCGATTCCATTTATACCGATGTGGCTGCACAGCCCCTGGCTGCAGCTGGTGCTGACGGCACCCGTGCTGTTTTGGGCCGGTAGCGCGTTCTTTATCAACGCCTGGAAAGCCTTTAAGCGCCACTCGGCCAGTATGGATACGCTGGTGGCGGTGGGTACCGGCACGGCTTTTCTCTACTCGCTGTTCCCCACGTTTTACCCCCAGTGGTTTATTGACCAGGGGTTGAACCCGGATGTTTACTTTGAGGCGGCAGCGGTGATTATCGCGCTGATTTTGCTGGGTAGGCTGCTGGAGAACCGGGCCAGGGGCCAAACCTCGGAGGCGATTCGCAAGCTGATCGGCCTGCAGGCCAAAACCGCGCGGGTGATTCGCCAGGGCCAGGCCGTGGATATTCCCATCGCCGAGGTGGTGCTGGGCGACGTGGTGCTGGTGCGGCCTGGAGAAAAGATTCCTGTCGACGGCGAGATTGTTGACGGCGCATCCACGCTGGATGAGGCGATGGTGACGGGCGAGAGCGTGCCCGTGCAGAAAACCGTCGGCGACGAGGTGATTGGGGCAACGCTGAACAAAACCGGCAGCTTCAAGTTTCGCGCTACCCGCGTGGGCAAAGACACGTTTTTGGCTCAGATCGTCAGGCTGGTGCAGCAGGCCCAGGGGTCAAAAGCGCCGATTCAAAAGCTGGCTGACCGGGTTACTTCCTGGTTTGTGCCAGCGGTGATCACGATCGCTATTCTCACCTTCATCGTCTGGTACAACGTTATGGGCAACATTACCATGGCGCTGATTACCACCGTGGGCGTGCTGATTATTGCCTGCCCCTGCGCCCTGGGATTGGCCACGCCGACCTCAATTATGGTGGGCACCGGCAAAGGGGCCGAGAACGGCATTTTGATCAAAGGGGCCGACAGCCTGGAGCTGGCCCACAACATTCAGGCGATCGTGCTGGATAAGACCGGCACCATTACCCAGGGCAAGCCGACGGTGACCAATTATGTAACCGTGAACGGTACCGCTACCGAACTGCACCTGTTGAAGCTGGCCGGAACGCTGGAGCGCAACTCTGAGCACCCCCTGGCGGAAGCTGTGGTCAACTACGCCCAGGCCCAAGGGGTGACATTAGAGGATCCCCAAGCCTTTGAAGCCGTCGCTGGCAGCGGTGTTCAGGGTTCCGTTGCTGGGCAGCGGGTGCAGATTGGTACCCACCGATGGATGCAGGAGCTGGGTATGGCGACCGAACGCCTGCAAAATCCGTGGGAGGAGCTGGAATCTCAGGGCCGCACCGTGGTTTGGCTGGCGGTAGATGGCAAAGTAGAGGCGATTTTGGCCATTGCCGATGCGGTCAAGCCCTCCTCTGCCGCCGCCATTGCCACCCTACAGCGCATGGGCCTGGAGGTGGTGATGCTGACCGGCGACAACCGCCGCACCGCCGAGGCGATCGCCCGCGAAGTCGGCATTACCCGCGTGTTTGCTGAGGTGCGCCCCGACCAAAAAGCCGCTCAAATCGAAACCCTGCAGCGGGAAGGCAAGGTTGTGGCGATGGTCGGTGACGGCATTAACGATGCGCCTGCTCTCGCCCAAGCGGATGTGGGGATGGCGATTGGCACAGGGACGGATGTGGCGATCGCCGCCAGCGACATCACCCTGATCTCCGGCGACCTGCACGGCATTGTGACGGCCATTCAGCTCTCCCGCGCCACCATGGCCAACATCCGCCAAAACCTGTTTTTTGCTTTTATCTACAACGTGGCGGGCATCCCGATCGCGGCGGGCATTCTTTACCCCATCTTTGGCTGGCTGCTCAGCCCCATCATCGCCGGGGCAGCGATGGCCTTTAGCTCGGTGTCAGTGGTGACGAACGCCCTGCGGCTGCGAAATTTTCGGCCCAGGCTACAGGGGAGATGAGGGGATAAACGCAAAATTCAAGGTTCAAGATTTTGCATTTTGCACTTTGAATTTCCCCCCATCCCCCCATCCCTCCATCCTCCCTGCCCAATCCATCACAGGCATGTGCTATGAACATTCGACCTTTCCTCCTTATGAGTTTTACCAGCCTGGGCCTAGCGATCGGCCTCGCCACCGGCACCCTGGCGCAGATGCCCCACGATGGTATGGCTGAACAAACCGGGCAGTTTCAGCGCATCGAGCAACCGCTGTGGTCTAAGGTGGCCGTTACCGGAGCGGGGCTGAGTCTGATTGGGCTAGAGCTGTGGTGGTTTTTGCTCAGCAAGCCCAGGTCGCGCCAGGCCAGCGCCACCGACGGCGTGCAGGAAATCACCGTTACCGTCGATGGTGGCTACGACCCTAGCGAGATTGTGGTAGAGGCGGGACAGCCAGTGCGGCTCAACTTTTACCGCAAAGACCCCAGCAGTTGTTTAGAGGCGGTGCGATTTCCTGACTTTCGCATTGCCCGCGACCTGCCCGTAAATCAGACTACGGCGATCGAGTTTACGCCTACCCGACCGGGCCGCTACGAGTTTACCTGCGGCATGAATATGTTTCGCGGCACGGTAAACGTGCGCTCTGGGGCAGGTGGTTCCAATGGTACTGGGGCGACTCAGGCGGCGTAGAGGGTATTTACCTTGGCACCCCGGCTGGGGCTGAGGCGTTCACGGAATGTCTCAGACTGAGAATGGCAATTTTGGCGCAAGCCTCGGCATCCGACAGCGCATCGTGGTGGTTAAGGGGTATGCCCAGGTAGTCGCACACGTTGGGTAACTTGGTGGGGCGGATATTCCACGCCTGGCGCGCTAGCTTGACCGTGCAGACAAACTCTGGCAGCGGTGGTGTAATGTCGGAGGCCCGGCAGCAGGCGTGGAGCACGCTGCGATCGAAGGCGGCATTGTGGGCGGCGAAGAAGTCAACTCCGGCTAACACTGCCGCTATCTCAGGCCAGCGTTCGGCAAAATTGGGCTGGTTGGCCACCTGCTGCCAGCTAATGCCGTGGATGTGCGTGAACTCAAACTGCCGCCGTGGGGGGCGAATCAGGTAGTGGGCTTTGTGGACCACCTCCCCCCGCTCGACCCTCACTAGGCCGATCGAGCAGGCGCTATCTCGGTAGCGATCGGCGGTTTCAAAATCGAGGGCAACGAAGGTGGTCATGGGGCAGGTTCACCGGGCAGAGCCTCCGCTAGGATACCCACTTGGCACCAGCTCGATCGCTGCTCGTTGCAATGCTTATTGACAGGCGCGACCCCGATCGGTTGAGGTGACCGGGGGTCAGTCGAGGTTGGGAAGCTCTTTCTCTAAGGCATTGTTGCCCTCGATGTTGCGTTCGTACCACTGCATTATGGGCGTTGAGGTGATGCCGTGCAGCGCCACTGAGAGGGTAACGGTAATCAGCGTTAGCCAGGCGATCAGTTCGCCGGTTTCGCCCTCTAGGCCCTGACCGAGGGCATAGGTTAGATAGTAGAGCGAGCCGACGCCGCGAATGCCAAACCAGCCAAATAGCCAGCGTGTGCTAGGGTGAACGGGCGAACCAATGGTGCTAGCCCACGCCCCCAGAGGACGAATTACAAATAACAGTGAGCCTGCGATCACCAGGGCGGGGCCGGCAAAGCGCAGCATAGGTTCGTGGCGCAGCAGCGACCCCAGCAGCAAGATAATGCCTACTTCAGATAGTTTTTCGAGCCGCTCCATAAACCGCAGTCGCGAGGCCGATCGCTCTGTATTCTCGCAGTGCTGGTACATGGTGACCCCGGCAACAAAAACAGCCAAAAAGCCGTAGCCGTGGGCTAGTTCGGCCACAGAGTAGCTCAGCAGAATGGTACTCAGCCCGACAAAATCTTCCATTAAGTCGTCAA
This sequence comes from Nodosilinea sp. LEGE 06152, assembly GCF_015207525.1. Lineage (GTDB taxonomy): Bacteria > Cyanobacteriota > Cyanobacteriia > Phormidesmidales > Phormidesmidaceae > Nodosilinea. Next base: position 160,531 of record NZ_JADEWR010000007.1, on the reverse strand, counting down.
CGGCGTGGCCCTTTTCGACCCGATGCTCTACCCAACAAACCCCTTTAGCTACCACAATTCCTACCAGCAGCCCCGCCGCGATCGCCCAGACCAGATCGACTATCACCCATTGAGTGAACCAGTTTTGCCAGTTGTCATCCTTCAGCCAGTGCAAGCCAAAGTAGACAAAGGGAAACGCCAGGGCATCGTTGAGGCCGCCCTCTGAGGTGAGGCCAAAGCGCAGTTCATCGCGGTCTTTGGGGTCGTACAGCTGCACTTCAGAGGCCAGCACCGGGTCGGTGGGGGCCAAAATTGCCCCCAGCAAAATGCCTTCTCCCCACTCCAGCTTGAGGAAAAAGTGGGCGATCGCCGCGATCGCAAAAATAGAGAGCGGCATCAAAAAGCCAATCAGCCGAATGGTGGAATTCCACGCCCAGGCTTTGATCGGGCGATTCATTTTCAGGCCGCAGCTAAACAGAGAAATGAGCACCACCATCTCTGTGAGCCGCTCTAATAGATTGGCATCGGGCCGCGCCCGAATTAGGTTAACCCCGTAGGGACTGAGCAGGATTCCTACGATTAAATAAATCAAGGCGTAGGACAGGGGCAGCCTACCAATCCATCCAGACCCTAACGTAACGGCTAGCAGCACCAGGCCAATGACAAGCAGATCGAGAATGTAAATATCCACAAATATTTTAGGCAGGGAAATCAACCGTCCCTTCACTGTAGGAGCTAGATTCAATCCCCCAGTGCAACCTCAGGTAGATCTTTCCCTGTCCCATCGTGGGGGAAATTTGGGGGAAGTTTTAGTCGGTGCCGCCCCAGGTCCAGCGGGGGTTACCGTCGCGCAGGCCTTTAAAGGTAATCGCCGTCGTCAGCCCATTGGCATCCCTCATGCCAGTCATATCGAGAATGGCTTTGACCTGACCGTTGGCCAGCTGCACTCGCAGGTAGGAGTGCCCTTCAAAGTCCTCGTTATCAATGCTGAGCATAGCGCCGGAGGCCTGGCAATTGCGGTACTCGGGCCTGAGCGTTCCCACCCAGGTGGTGCTAAAGCGATCGGATTGGGAGAGCTGAATATGGGTGGCAATGTCGCGCAGTTTGATCATGCCGTTGGTGGCAAAGCCGCCTTCAAAATAGGGCTGCATGGTTTCGTGGGCAACGATACGTTCGGGGCAGTTTGCCGCTGGTGCATTCAGCAGCGGTAACACGCTGAGTTCCATGGTGTTGGCAAAGGCTGCTGACCCCAGACTGCTCAACAGGCTCAGGGGTAAACTGCCCAGTAAAGCCCAGCCCAACGTTAATTTCATCGTGACCTATCCTTTATAAGCGCCGCTCAAAATAATGTTCTCTACCAAGCTCAGCTCGGATCGGGAGCTTTCCTACCGGTAAAACTCCACATCTGGGCTTAAATTTGGTTGATATTCACCTCTACAGCGCTCAGGCCCACTATTCCTGACGGACGATGGCCTTCTAGGCCGATCGTTGACCGCCGTGGCTGTGCAGAACTCCAAGCCAGTGTGGCATGATCGGTTTCTGCGCTGCCTGGGACCTTTCGCGACTCTGTATGCTACGCCTCAGCCAAATCAAACTGCCCCTCGACCATCCCGAAGCCGCCCTCGAAGAGGCCATTCTCAAGAAGCTGCACCTGACGGCGGCAGATGTGAACCACTTCAGCATTTTTAAGCGCAGCTACGACGCGCGCAAAAAGGGCAACATTAGCCTCGTTTACATTATGGATGTCGAGACGCCGAAGGAAAAGGCGCTGCTGAAGCGGTTCAAAAAGGACCCCCACGTGGTGCCCACGCCGGATACGACGTACCGTTCGGTGGCCCAGGCACCTGCGGGCTTTGAGAACCGCCCGATTGTGATTGGCATGGGGCCGTGCGGCATGTTTGCGGGGCTGATGCTGGCGCAGATGGGGTTTCGGCCGATTATTTTGGAGCGGGGCAAGGCGGTGCGCGATCGCAGCGTTGATACCTTTGGCTTTTGGCTAAAGAAAACCCTCAACCCCGAATCTAACGCTCAGTTTGGCGAAGGCGGCGCGGGCACCTTTTCAGACGGCAAGCTCTACAGCCAGGTCAGCGACCCCCACCACTATGGTCGCAAGGTGCTCACCGAGCTGGTCAATGCCGGAGCCTCGCCCGAAATTTTATACGTCAATAAGCCCCACATTGGCACCTACCGCCTGGTCAAAATTGTGCAGAACATGCGGGCCAATATCGAGGCCCTGGGGGGTGAGATTCACTTTCAGCACCGGGTTAAAGACATTGATATTGACCAGGGCCAGGTGCGCGGCGTGCGCTTGGAAAACGGTGACTACATCGCCAGCGACCACGTGGTGCTGGCGGTGGGCCACAGCGCCCGCGACACCTTTGAAATGCTCCACGAACGCGGTGTGTATATCGAGCCTAAACCCTTTTCGATTGGCTTTCGCATTGAGCATCCTCAAGCGCTGATCGATCGCTGCCGCCTGGGCGACCAGGCCGGGCACCCCCGCCTTGGCTCTGCCGACTACAAGCTGGTGCACCACTGCGAAAACGGGCGCACGGTCTATAGCTTTTGCATGTGCCCCGGCGGCAAAGTGGTAGCGGCCGCCTCAGAACCGGGCCGCCTGGTGACCAACGGCATGAGCGAGTACGCCCGCGACGAGTCGAATGCCAACAGCGCGATCGTCGTTGGCATTACCCCAGACGACTACCCCGAGGGGCCGCTGGCGGGCATCGCGCTCCAGCGGCGGCTGGAGGAGGGAGCCTTTGCCCTGGGCGGCGGCACCTACGAGGCACCGGGGCAGCTGGTGGGCGATTTTCTGGCCCAGCGCCCGTCGACGGCCTTTGGGGAGGTAATTCCGTCCTATAAGCCGGGGGTGAAGCTGGGGGATTTGAGCGAGAGCCTGCCGGAGTATGCGATCGCCGCCATTCGCGAGGCCATTCCTGCCTTCGATCGCCAGATCCACGGCTTTGCCATGGCCGATGCCGTACTCACCGGCGTCGAAACCCGCACCTCATCGCCCATTCGCATCAAGCGCAACGAGCAGTTTCAGAGCGTCAATACCGCCGGGCTGTACCCCGCTGGCGAAGGGGCGGGCTACGCCGGGGGCATTTTGTCTGCCGGTATTGACGGTATTCGGGTGGCCGAGGCCGTTGCCCTCAGCTTGGTTAAGGGTTAATGCTGGCTCAACTTCTCTGGGTGGGCCGCCGCGAGGGCGGTTTGCGCCGGGAGGGCTTGTTTTCTGGCTCCAGCATGTCGGGGTGCTGCGCCTCGAGCAAAAAGACGCGCCGACCGTCGGTGATGCGGTAGAGGGTTGTGCAGGTACAGGTATGGCCCTCGGCCCGCAGCTGGGTGGCCCGTTCGTTACAGGCGGCCTGAGCCTGTTCAACCTCTTCCCAGTCGCTTTCGAGAAATATTTCTTGAATCAAACTCATTACCGCAGCTCAATACTATGGACCTAGCTTACTGATTTTGGCTCAAACCGTCGTCATCGCTGACAGAGTGGCGTTTGGCGAACAGTCTTTAGGCCTTGCCTAGGGGGCTGTCAAGACTAAATTTGTAGGTTGGGTGGCGGGCCAGCAGAACCCAACAAGACTGACTGCTGTTGGGTTCCACTTCGTTCTCCCAGCCTACGAGAACCCTAGTTTTTAGCATTGACGCTGCACTAAGCTCTCGATTTAGCCGCAGAGAGGGTTCTAGACTCGATTAAAAATTCAGGAATATCCCAGAGAGTATCGGCATCGAGGGCGTACTGTTCGCACACCAGGCTGAGGCGGCTGCCAGCGCTGGCCATTGCATTCACCGAGTGGGTCAGGTTGCCCTGAAAGTGCAGCAGTAGCCCCGTTTGGGGGCGAATCTGCGCTACCCGCTGCCGACCTCGCTGCAGTACCAGTTCGCCGCTGGCCAGGTCGGAGGGTACCTGCACGTAGAGCACGCTCACCTGATCGGGCGGGTCGATGGTTTTGCAGTACGACCGCAGCGATCGATCGACGTGCGGGTCAACCCGCGAGCCCTGCTTTAGCAGCAGCGGGTTGAGGTAGAAGGCGTTGCAGTCGGGCAGTAGCGCCTGGTCGAGGTAGGGCTTGAAGTAGGGAAACTGGCGATCGACCTCGGCCCGCCCCGCCTGGGTAAACACCACCGAGAAACCCTTGGTGGCGACAAAATCGCGGTTGAGATTGTTGGTGGCAAAGTAGCGGCACGACTGAATCGCCCCCTTCAGGTTGTGGAGGTAGGGAACGGCAAAAGCCTGGGGTTGGCAGCGATAGTAGGCCATCGGGTAGGGCGCTTAGGGGTGCTCGGCAAAGGTTGCCGTTTCGCCCGCTTGGGTAAACGAGACAACGGTGTAGGGGTCGACGCGATCGCCCATTTCCATGCCGGGAGAGCCCATGGGCATACCTGGGGCCGCAATGCCGAGCACGTCGGGCTGCTCACTCAGCAGGCGCTGCACATCGGCCGCCGGTACGTGGCCTTCGATTATGTAGCCCGAGGAGTTAGTCGAAGAACTTTCCCTGTGGACAATCGCGGTATGGCAAGAGGCTACCGCTTCTGGCACTCCGTACTGGGCCTTGAGGGCAGCCATGTCTTCGGTGACCACGTCCTGCACTTCAAATCCAGCGGCTCTCATGTGGTCAACCCAGTGGCCACAGCAGCGGCAGGTAGGGCTGCGGTACACGGTTAGCTTGGGCAGATTGGGCTGGACAAATTCAGCAGCTACAGCGGCGGTCGGAGCGGTGAGGAGGCTCAGCAGCGCGATCGCCACCACCAGCATGCTAACCAGCAACCGATTGAGTAAACCACAACGATTCATCAAATACTTTTCTCCGTGCAAAATCAGCATGCCTTACTCTCAGGATACCTCTGGCCTAAGGGCAGCTGGCGCTAACTGTGGTGGTTAGACATATTTAGAAACCCGCAATGCCGCCATGGCTGAGGATGAGACACCAAACGGGCTGCCAGGATGAGTAACCCAGCAGCCCGTTTGGCGATTCTGTTAAGGGCCGCTACGGACAAGCGGCGCTGAGGTAATCTAGCGCTTGCCCAGCCACTTGGCGGCGATCGCGCCCACGGCGGCACCCACCAGCGGGTTGCTAAAGAACTTCATAATGCCGGGCTGGTCAGCCAGTACATCCTGGAAGATATCGGGGTGGCTGTGGTAGGTGAAGGACGCTAGCTTGGTAACGTCGTCTTCGTTCATGCGGCTGGCGTGGTGGGTCGAGAGGCCCAATTGCTTCTCCAGATCGCGATCGCTCAGACCGCGCTCTTTGAGGTGCTTAAACAGGTCGCGGGCGACATCGTCGCGTTCCTGAGGCTTAATTTGGGAGATCGCCTTGCGCAGTTCGGGCTCCATTTGGCTAGAGGGAATGCGATCGGGGTGAAACCCTCGGCCTAGCTCCCGGCGCTCTTCACGCGACGAGCGCTTGGCGAAATCGTCGAAGTTGGCGTACTCGCGCTCGGGCTGAGTCGATTTGCTGTTAATGCTTTCGACATTACCACCGGCCAGATCATTCATAATCTGGCGCTTATAGTCGTTGCTGCTGCTCATAATTTTTGTCCCACTCTTTCTTAAATTTCTTAAAATGGACTTCTTTGAACTAGCTAACTAATCACAACGGAAACCGCTTACTGATACTTGACCTGCTGGGTCGTGTCGTCGTAATTGGCCGTCAAAATCAGCTCTTTGTCGGGAGCGTAAACCAGTACGCTTAGATCGCGGTTAGGAAACTTTTTGTGGAAACCCTGCACCAGCGATTGGGCTAAGGGTTTTACTTCCCGAGGCGCTATGTCCGGCGAAATAACCACGCCGAGCTTGTCGTTGTCGCGCACATAGGCGTCACTGATGAGACCTCGAGCGGTCTGCATGACCCAGCGACCGTAGTTCTCGCCGCTAGCGGTATCGCTGCGTTCGAGTTGACTGTAAGCGGTGGGGGCTAGCCCGGTGCCAGTGCGGGTTTGAGTGGCGGTACCACAGGCGCTAGTGGTAAACAACACAACGCCCAGGCAGAGGGCAATCACCCCAAGGCGGATAGATTTCAAAATATTCACGGAATTTTTCCTCAACGGGTGCAGTTGTAAGCATTGACGTGGCCGAGTTGGCCAAGTGGGCTGAGTGAGTCTATGGCTTTGCCAAGGGCTTTACCGGGGCTCTACGGGGTTAGAGGCATGGGGTAAACCTGTCACCGGGGGTACACCCTTTCGGGGCCTCTCCTCGTGGGGATAGCCTTGATCCATAGGGTGATCAACCTGGTTATAGGGGTTGTCTCGGCCAGCGGACACGCGACCGTCGCCAGCAAGGCCACTGCCCGGAAGCCCCCCACCCGGAAGACCGCTGCCAGAAATAGCAGGATCCCCACTGAAGGTGGCGTTGGGTGAGCCAGCGCTAAACGCGTCGTCGGGAGCCTGGTAAACGCCCCAGTCTTGAATGCCAGCGGCCTTGAGAGTGCGCTCGGCACGGGCGATTTCAGGCTCAGTGTCTTTGAGCATGACCAGGTAGTCGCCCTGGGCCACGCGATCGCGGTAGTGCTTGGCCCGGTGCTCAGGAATGCCCATACCAATCAGGGCACCCACCAGGCCACCAGCGGCAGCCCCAGCTGCACCGCCCACCAGCGTCGCCAATACTGTAGCCGCTTCTCCGGCCAGCACGGCTGGGCCAATTCCGGGAATCGCCAGCGTGCCTAGGCCCACCAGTAACCCGGTTACACCGCCCAGCACGCCGCCTGTGACGGCACCGACGGTACCGCCTGTGTCGGCCTGGTTACCTGCTTCATCGGTGACCTTGACTCCGGCGATCGCGTTTTGCTGTTCCGGGTCTTTGGCAATAACCGACACGTGGCTCATGGCAAAGCCCGAGTCGCTCAACGCCTGCAAAGCAGAGGCTGTTCTGGGGCGATCGGGAAAAATTCCCACCGCGCGTCTGTGTTGTGAAGCCATAGAGTGCTTCCTCCTTTGTGCGAAGCCAGCAACCGTTGCAAAACCGAAAAAGCAAAACGTCGAAAACGCTAGTAGAACTGGCGGCAACTGTTGCGTTGTTTACCGTTCTAGCCGATTGACCAGACCAGCTTCATCGCTCATTAGAGGGAGTCCGGCTGATGAGAAGGAGGAGATTTTTGGCTCTCAGCTTGTTTAAGCAAAGCAGATTTGGGCGGCAAAATAAGCAGCTCAAAACACAGAAGCTAAGCTCGATTTTAATATTCTAAATACATCAATAAAAGATTCAATAGTTTAAAGTTTGAAGATGTCCCTAATAAACTAGCTTTAGGTTGAAAAGTTCGTTTTGGCGGCGAGAAAACTTCAAATATAGAGCCGAACTTACTCTGAAAATAGCCGCACCCTGAACGAAGCTGTTGGCGCAGCCGTCCCAGAGGAGCCAGGGAGCAGCTGCGGCTGTTTCTACCGTTGGACGCGCGCTAGCGGTATGGAAAATTAGCAGGTTTTCTAGCCAAAATTATTCTTCCTGCGGATGCAGGACAGCATTTGAATCAGCGAATCGAGCGAATTGCTGGTCACTATCCGGTAGCTGAGGCCGCCAGCACAGATACATCAGCGGGCCGAACAGGGGCACTAGCGCGATCGGCCAGAACCACCGGTCTGGGTCAACTCCGCGCCGCTGCATGTCATCGTCGAGCAGCGACGTTAGCGGAAAAATAACGCCCATCAGGCAAAAATCTAAGGTGATCAAGTGGACAAAAGCGTAGGTATGAAACTGCGCCCAAAAGTCGGCCCAATCGCCAGTAATAACCGCAAAGGCAATCAGCGCGATCGCAGTTATTAACAGCCCAACGCCGGTTGATCGCCTGTCTAATAGGCTCAGCCACTCGTCTTTTTTGCCGTAGAAAGTGTGGTTGCTCTGCCGCACCAGCAAGTAGGGCAACAGGCAAATCACCCCGGTAAAATTTGAGCCAACGAAAAAAGGCCAGGCTGGAAAAGGCTGCATGTGGCCATCGGCAAACATGAGGCAGGCATAGGTCATAGGCCAGACCCCCATCAGCCAAAAAATGGCCAGCAGGTATGCATTGATCTCGCCCCAGTGCAGCGTCACTATGTGACGGGCAAAGGTCCAGGTGTAGGGGCGATCGAGCGGTGCCAGCCAGAGAACGTAGCCGACAAACCCAATCCAAATAGCGGCCAGCACTAACCGTCTACCCATGTAGTTTTTAAATGTATGAATGAGTTTGATTGTTAAATGAGCTGAGGGGCTTTGTGCTCTATCTAAGTAAGGGTTCTAAATAGCCGTAGGAGGTGTTTTCGAGAAGAATAACGCTTGCTGAGCGTAGCCCGCTCATACCGATTTTCTTGGTCAGCGCCACCAGTGTTCCTCAGCTCCTCTGGGGCGGCTTCGCCAACGGCTTGCTCAGGGAACGCTGGCCGAGCGGAGCTAAAGCCAGCGATAGGTGGCATCAGTTGGGAGAATTGGTGTCGGCGGGCACCTCTTACCGAGGGGCATCTAGCTCAATCGTCTGCTCAGGTGGTGAGGCGTTCTTTGGCGCTAGTTACTAACATGTCAGCGATCGCAAGGCGTTGGGCAGCGCCCTTCTGGTCAACGGGCCATCGCTAACCGAGCCACTCTTGCGCTGGTCATAGCCGCTCGGAGCTGCTTGCCTTTGAGGGAGGGGTAAGCAACGTGCCTTAGCGCTATGATATTTTCCTAAATTTCAATCCCAAGGGGAGGTATGATTTCAGCTTTTTTTTGTGAGGATGTACTCTACTATATTTTTTGCCAGCAATAGCTCTCTAAATCGTTGGAGTTTGCCGTCTGGATAAAGGGATAGTAAGTGAGGCATAACGGGCTTCTGTGGGTATTTTGCCTCATTACTGCAATTTTGAAGGTTTTTTCCATGGCCGAGGCATCTCAGGGAAAATACGATACTCCTCGCTTTTGGAATGAGATCACGCCAGATTCTACGGATGCCAATTTGCCGCCAGCGGCATGGCGGCACGAAGCTACAGTCAACAAGCAGATTCAGGTTTATGCTCAGCTCCATCTGCTGCAACAGCTGATGGATTCGATGCCGGTTTGTATCTCGTATATCGATCAAAACCGCTGTTACCAGTATGCCAATACAACTTATCAAGCCTGGTTTGGCATTAGGCCCGAGGATATCTATGGCCAGCCGATCGAAGCGGTGATCGGTGCGGAGGCGTACCAAAGAGCTAAACCCAACGTCGATCGCGCCCTGGCCGGAGAGCGTGTGGTTTATGAGGCCGTTATGCCCTATACGGCGGGGCATCGCTACGTTCAGGGCACGCTGGTTCCCGATTACAACATAGATGGTGCAGTACAGGGCTATTTTGCGCTAATTCAAGACCTCAGCGATCGCAAAGCCGCAGAAATCGCCCTCCAGCGCAAGGCCGAGCGCGAGCACACTCTGGGGCAAATTACCCAAAAAATTCGGCAAACCCTAGATCTACAGAGCATTCTTGCCACCGCTACGGAGGAGGTGCAGGGCTACCTACGGGTCGATCGCACGCTTATATTTCAATTTACCTCCGACCACGCGGGAGAAATCGTTCAAAGCACGTCCCAGCCGACCTGCCCCATTGCCCCTGATTTGCGGCAGTGGCAGGCAGACGGGCTGCGGCAGAGCTGCCATCGCTACTACGGCCAGGGCACGGTCAAAGCGATCCCCGATTTGGGAGCCGAAGTAGAAGATTTTTGCATGAATCGCTGGATAGAGCTGATGGCGGCCAAGTCAGCGATCGTGGTTCCTGTGCTGCAACCCCAGCCCGATGGGGCAGGCAATCTATGGGGCCTCCTCATTATTCAAACCTGTGCAACCTGTCGCCAGTGGGAACTGGGCGAAGCGGAGCTACTCGAACAGGTGGCCGATCAGCTGGCGATCGCGGTGCAGCAGGCCGATCTGTTGGCCCAGGTGCAGTACCAGGCCCGACGCCTGAGCGAAACTAACCAGGCCCTAGAGCAAGCCAACCAGCGCCTAAAAGACCTGAGCCACCGCGACGAGCTAACCCAGATCGCCAATCGTCGCTACTTCGATACCGTGCTGCAGCGCGAATGGAAGCGCATGGGCCGCAGCCGTTTGCCCCTCTCGCTGATTATGCTTGACGTCGATTACTTCAAACAGTTCAACGATCGCCACGGCCACCCCGCTGGAGATGATTGTTTGGTCACCGTGGCTCAAACCAGTCTGCAGGTAATCAACCGAGCAACGGATGTGCTGGCCCGCTACGGCGGTGAGGAGTTTGCGGTGGTCTTACCCCAGACCGACCTGGCGGGTGCCGTCATTCTGGCCGAAGCCATTCGCACCAGCATTCGCAACCTCAATATTGTCAATTTTGAAACCCCTACCGAGACGGTGTATGTCACCGTTAGCTTGGGTGTAGCCTGCCAAATTCCCAGCCGCGATACTTCTCTGCAAACGTTGATAGCGGCGGCCGACGAGGCCCTCTATCGAGCCAAGCAGGCAGGGCGCGATCGAACAGTCTGCGGCGAGTAAGTGCAATATTGAGCTTTTTAGCCATCAGTCTGTGGCTCAGCCATCGGGCCAACGCCACAACCTAGCCTGGTGTAGCTCGATCGGGTTTTGGCAGCGGGTGTTCGAGGCGCTTGAGTTCAGGTATCCAGTAGCCCACCAGGCCCACCCCGACCATAGCCAGCGCGCAGACCACGTACAGCAGCGCCATACCTGCGCCGGGGCCGGTACCCACCACGCCGCCGAGCAGGTTGGCCAAATGTCCTGTAGGAACCATGGCTGGCTCTAGTATGCGATCGGCCAGGGGACCAGCCATCAGGGTAGCCCCAGCGCTGACCACCTGCAACACCAGGGCATTGGCCGCAAAGACCCGGCCCTGCTGTTCTGGGGCAATTTTTTCCATCCAGAGGGCGGTTTCGGAGCTGCCCAGCAGCGGAAAGTTGAGCGAGGAGCAAAACTGGGCGGGCACCCAGATTCGCGGCGATCGCCCCAGCCCAAATACCGTTTTGCTTAAACCCGCCCCCACAAACCCGGCCAGCATACCCGTCACTCGGCGCTTTGGTCCGCCCCAAACGCTGAGCAAAACCGCTCCGATCACACCGCCTAGGCCCGCTGCCGAGGCGGTACTGGCCAAAACCACAGCGCTGCCGTTCGAGCGAGCCAAAATCATCGGGTCATAGATCGCCCCACCAAAATCGTGGAAGAACCAGAACAGCGCGCTGATCAGCAGCAAAGCCCGCAGGGTGGGCTGTCGCCACACTTCGCGAAAGCCAAAGGTGAGCTTGGCAAAGAGGGTTTCGAGTTCAGCCTCGGCTCGCAGCGGCGGCTGGGGAATGTGGCAGGTGCAGAGGGTGGCGATCGCCACTCCAAAACTCACCAGATCGATTCCCACAATCCCCAGCAGGCCCACCAGCGGATAGAGCACTCCGGCCAGGGCAGGGCCAAGAATGGCGGCTCCGTAGTGCACCACCGAGTTCATGCTGTTGGCCCGAAGCAGCTGGGCGGGGGGCACCAGTGTCGAAATTGAGGTCTGATAGGCCAAACTCTGGATCTGGCTAAAGCCACCGTTGAAAGTCGCCGCTAAATACAGATGCCAGATGTGTAAGCTGTCGCTCAGGTAGAGCAGACCAATACCGACGGTAGATAGAGCGGCAACGGCATCTCCCAGCATCATCAGTCGTTTGCGGGTAAGGCGATCGCGCAGCCGCGCCGTAGGAGAATCGACAATTAGCCCGGCAAATAGGGTAATAGGAATCCGAGGAATTTGAGAAAAGAACCCTAGCAGCGCCACGGCGGTGGCCGATCCGGTTGATTCCCAGACCCAGAGAGTCAGGGCAAACTCGGTCATATAGCTACCAATGGTAGATACGAGTTGACCGAACCAAATAGTTGTAAACGTACGCACAAACTTAATGTATAGCCCTAGAATGCTTCGCCTGAATCACTCGACTTTGAAGATGGAACACAGGCAATAAACTCAGTTTTTAAGACTTCTGGAAACTGTTTCCAGGGAATGATGCCGCTCTTGCTGTCGAGATAGCGCTCACTCAGTTGCAGAACTGCCTCGGCAATGTCGGCATGATTTTCTCCCTTGACTAAGACTTTTGCCAGGGCGTAGGTTGGCCTGTGGTCTGCCGCCAACGCAATAGAGCAGGGATGGTCGCAGGTCCACAGACAGTCTACGCCGCGCACCTCTAGCTCCGACTGGCGCGACCAGCTCTGGTGCAGAGCTTGAATGCGATCGCACAAAACTGCTCCATCTGCGGGCTGTTCTGGAGGTCGTTGCTCTGACTGATGGCAGGAGCGACAGACAAAAAGCGTAGAGTTTGGCATGGTGTTCACAAATTAGGAAGTAGAGGTAACAACATCTCAGGCAGCTTTTTTAGTATCAACTCATCGGTGATCGGGCCTCGGGTAATGCTGCCCCAGAGCTGATAATCAACAAAGAAAATTCGATTGGCTTTAGCCGCAGGCATGTCTCTCAAAACTGAGGTTTTGCTCCAGTTTTCTTTCAGCTTTGCTTCCGGATTGTAAAGCTCTGAAGCATCCCAACCGATGACGATGGCAATATCGGCATCTAGAGTCGGCAAGATTTCTGGCGATGTTTGCTGCCATCGAGCTTCTCCAGCGATGGTCGACCCAGGAAACACGAGCTGAAAGCCAATTTCTTCGAGCAAGTAGCCAACCGTGCTGTCGGCGGCGATCGCCAGATCGGTTATGGCGCTATTGACAGATAGAATCAGGACTTTTGGCCAGGTTTCTACGACCGGCGCTAGGGCTTGACGGGCCTCCTCTAACTGCTGTGAAACATCGGCTTTTACCTGCTCAACCACATCTTCTCGTCCCAGGGATTTAGCAATGCCATCGATATCATTACGCCAGTGTTGCATCCCATCTTTTTCGTCGCTAAACAGCATGGTGGGGGCGATTTGTGACAGCAAGCGGTAGTTGTCGCCGGCCAGCCAGTCTTCGCTCAAAATTAGATCGGGCTTAAGCAGGGTGAGTTTTTCGAGGGAGGGATTTTTGCGATCGCCCAGGTTCACGGGCTGGGTCGAGATGCGATCGCCCAGGTAGGGAATTTGCTCAGCGGGTTGATCAAATTTCTCCACGCCGAGCGCTACGGTTTCGGCATAGGCAGCGGGCTGTGCTCCCAGCGCCAACACAATATCTAAAATGTGTGGGCTGAGCACCGCTATCCTTTCAGGCTGTCCACAAATTGTGGTTTCCCCTCGCTCATGCTCTACCGTGCGACAGTTCTCCCCTAAATCAGAGGTTACTGGTGACGATGGGGTCGAAGTTGGCGACACACAGGCTGTCACCCAAACACAAGCTAGCATGCCCAAGAGCAAAAATTTGCAGGAGCGAAAGAGCTTCTTCATCAGTGTTGAAACAGCTAGAACAGAGACGATACTCACGAAATGTGCTAATTAAGTTGGCGGCGTATCTTCCACTAAATAGGTGAACAAGTCATCGATTACCCCATCGGCGGCCAGGGGATTGCCGCCTCTCCAGGTTGGATAGTTGACTGAGTAAACCCGATCGTTTTGCACCGCCCTTAGCTGTTGCCATAGTGGATTTTGCTTGAGTTTGGCCATGGTCTCTGCTGCTTCGGAACCGTCGGTAGCAACAAACAGCACATCGCCGTCGATATCCATCAATCGTTCCTCAGATAGCTTCACAATGCCGCCGTCGACGGCCTGAGCCGGTGGCCGACGTAGCCCTGCGTCGGCCAAGATGCTGCCGTTAAAAGAGTTTTTTAAGTCCAAATCAATCGTGCCACAGCAGGTGTGAACAAAGGAGACTTCTAGGTTTTGCTGCTTCTTTTCCAGGGCGGTCTTTAGCGACTCAATGCGTTGATAGTAGCGACTCCAGACCTCCTGGGCCAAATCCGATTTCCCCAACACGTCAGCGACAAAGCCAAAGTGACCTCGCCAGGAGGGATACCCCTCCCAATCATCAACGACTGTGGGGGCAATCTGCGCTAGCTGGCTGTAAATGGTTTCGGCAGAGTACTTAGTGCCAATGATCAGATCGGGTTTGAGGGCCACAATCTTTTCAAGGCTAGGTTGCTCTTCCTGGCCCAATGTTTGAATGGAGTTTAGATGCTCCGCCAGGTAAGGCGGCGGTTCGTCAAAATAGACGATGGTGGCGATCGGTTTGACCCCCAGGGCAATCGCATCCCCCAGGCTGGGCACGCTCAAGGTAATCACGCGCTGCGGCTGATTGGGCACACAGGTTTCCCCTAGAGCATGGCGAACCATGCGGCAGTTTGATGCCTCGGGCGCTGATGGTGTTGCAGACGGTGGACTGCCTGAACCCGTACAACTTTGGATCAGAGCTGCTATCAAAACTCCGGCTAGGAACAGTTGAATGCGTTGCCGCCAGGATTTATAGATCATAAGCTTGGCATCCTTAAATTACCTATTCAGCGCGCCTAAAACGACCAGGAAACCGTGCCTCTGACAGTAAACGGTGCGCCGTAAAAAACGCGCAGAGGGCTTTCGGCGGCTTCAAAGTAAGTGATATTAAACAGGTTCTCAAGGTTTAGCCCCACCCGAAAATTTTCTCGTTTATAAAACACCGAGGCATCGGTGCGGGTATAGCCGGGCACCCGGAAAGAATTGTCTAGATCGCCCTGGCGATCGCCCACATAAAACAACCCCAGCCCAAAGCCCAAACCCTGGAGCGACCCCTCCTGAATTTCGTAGGTTGTCCAGAGGCTAGCGGCGTGCTCTGGCACATTGTTGAGGCGATTGCCCACAGCTAACGTGTTATCTGCCGTAATTTGGGCATCGGTGTAGGCGTAGCCCGCCACAATGTTCCATCCCGGCAAAATTTCACCCGTGGCTGTGAGTTCAACCCCACGACTTCTTTGCTCCCCCGTCTGCACCGAGAAGTTGGGGTTAATGGGGTCTTCAGTTAACACATTCGTTCGCGTGATTTGATAAAGCGCCAGGGTAGTCGAAAGTCGGTTGTTGAGCCAGTCTGACTTAATGCCGACCTCATACTGATTGCCGCGCTCGGGCTCAAACAGCGTGTTGTCAAAGGCGGTGCCCACGCTTTGCAAAAATGAGCGGCTGTAGCTGGCATAGAGAGCGTGCTCGTCACTGGGTTGGTAGACGATGCCCAGTCGGGGGCTAAACGCCGTATCGTCCTGAAATGTCTCTGTGCCATCGGCAAAGAGCGTTTGCTGGCTCACCAGGTCGAAGCGCCCCCCCAGCAGTAGTTTTAGCTGCGGCAGCAGGTCAATTTGATCTTGCAGATACACCCCCACCGAGTTGGTAATGAAGGGTTCTCTCGGGTAGTCGGCGATGAACTGCCGCTGAGCTACCCCATACACCGGGTTAAAAATATCGATTGGGTCAAGGCTAAATTCTTGAGCGCTGCTCGCGTAGATGTCGCGGTTGACATCAAAACCTAGTAAAAGCCGGTGCGAAATGCTGCCCGTCTGTACCCTACCCGTCAGGCTGGTATCAAAGGAGTAGTTATCCTGAGATTGATCGCTAGTGCTGAAAATGCTTCGTTCTAGAGTGCGCTGATCGGCAAGCAGATCCGTGGGAAAAAGTGAATTTTGGGGAGTCCGCTGAAAACTGGCCCGAAATGAGTTTTGTAGCTGCCAGTCGGGGTTGATCTGGTGCTCAAGCGTGTAGCCAAGCCGCAGCACGTAGCGGTTGTTTTTGTCTAGCTCATCGTTGGGTTCACCGATAAAGCGATTGCGGGGCAGCTGCCCATTGATGTTGGGCAGAACGGTACCTACGGCAGGTAGCCCGCGATCGTTGGGCTGTTCAGAAATGGTGTATTCCCCTTCAAAATTGACCTGAGTATTGGGGCCAACCTGCCAGCTAATGACGGGCGCAATGACGTAATTGCGGCGCTCAAAAAAATCAATGAAGGTTGACGAACTAGACGCGCCTGCGGTGAGCCGGTAGAGCAGAGTTTCAGACTGGTTGAGCGGCCCGGTAAAGTCTATGGAGCCGCCGTAGGTGTCGAAGTTGCCAATCGTTCCTTCCACAATATAGTGGGGGGTCGCCAAGGGCTTTTTGGTCACAATGTTGACGGTGCCGCCGGGAGCACCCTGGCTAAACAGAGCCCCCGCCGGGCCTCGCAACACTTCAATGCGCTCAATGTTGGGAATCGCAATGCGGGAGGTAATGTTGGTGTCATCGCGCAGCCCGTTGCGCAGGATATTTCTACCCGAAAAACCACGAATGGTATAGCCCTCAAAAGCCGACTGAGACGGGTTGTCGGGGCTGATGCCAACAACCGTGCGAAGGGCTTCGTTAACGCTTTGTACCTGACGATCTTCTAATAGTTCTTGGGGCACTACCTGCACAGAGAAGGGTAGATCGCGCAGGGGGGTATCGGTTCTGCTGCCGACCGCGGCGTTGGGAACGCGGTAATCTGGCTGCCCCTGACCCGTTACCCCAATTTGAATGGCATTGTCAGCACCGTCAAGTTGGGCTACTCCTGGCGCTACGTTAAAGACCAAATTTTCTGCGGCTGTGCCAATCTGGGCGGTGGGTGGGCCGTCGGTGCCGGTGATGGCGACTCGCACAGTGCCGTCGGGCAGGCTGGTTATCTGCACCAGGGCAATGCCTTCGGCAGGGGCAAACTGCTCTGCGGCAGCTTGATTCACCAACTCGAGCACCGCATTGGGAATGTCGGTAATTAGCGCGTTGCCCTCTATCCGCGAAGATTCTGCGTTGAGGGGGCGATCGCTGATCAGCTCAATTCTCAACCCCTCGGGGGCATCTGCGATTTGCACGTCGGTAATCACCGCTGTGGCACTGGCCTGCCCCTGGGCGATCCACTCCTCTACGGTGAGTGCCGCCGGGGCTGGCTCAGATTCTTGAAGTGGCGATGCCCCAGCCGACGGAGCGGTTACGCCCGCCAGCAGACCCATTACAAACAGCCCAAAGCCCAACTTTGAAGTCATCATTCCTCACACCACAACTAGCCGCCGAGTTCGTCGGCGCTTGCAAACGAGAAGTATTCTCAATAGATGAGGTTTAGACTATTGGGTTTAGCGAGGGCTTTTCTCTGCGACCGGGACTTTTTTCTCTTCGATCGGGACTTTTTGGGTATCGGGTTCTTCTTGATACCTAGGCTCTAAGATGGTGCATCGCTGCGGATGCACCCTACAGTTCTCATCCTTTAGTTGATGCCTGGTGATTTGGACGACTGGTATAAAACTTGCGCCCAAAACCAAACCCCTAAGCACCTCGGCAGTTGGCTAGCTGATATGCCTTGGGCGTCATGCCAAACTTGCGCCGAAAGGCACCGCTAAAGGCCGTCGGGCTGGCATAGCCCACGATCGCCGCAACCGCTGCAACCGATCGCTGTTGCACCAAAAGCTGACAGGCTTTTTCCATGCGCTGCTGGGTGAGATAGCCGAACACAGTGGTGTTAAAGGCCTGGCGAAACCCTTCTTTGAGCTTGCGATCGTTGAGGCCTACCTGCCGTGCCAAATCGAGCAAGGAAGGGGGGGTTTGCAGGTTGCTTTGCAAAATTTGCCGCGCCTGATGAATGCGCTCTAGATCGTCTCGTTGGAGGGCCGTCTGCGCGGTGCTGCCGTCAATGGCGTCTAGAAACAGGGCGATCAGTTCGAGGGATTTGGCCTCCAGGTAAAGGGTTTGGGTCAGCCCCTGGTAGGGGCACTGCAAGATTTGCCAGAGGGCCGTCTGCATTGCTGGGGTGATCGCAATTGGGTCGATGAAGGGGGAGTTGCGCTCCCCTGCCAGCATTTGTTGCAGCGTATTGGGCAGCCTGGTGCTGTGACCTTCGCTCAACGCTGCCAGCAGGGGTGGATCGAGGTGAATGTCTACGGCCAAATAGTCGTGATCGGCAAATTCTCGCCATCGGCTGTCTTGAGTTTCTGGGCCGAGTAAATGGGCTTGGCGATCGCTAAACACAGGCCCTTCGTTGTATTGGCTGTGGGCTGTGAGGCCAAACACAAATTCGAAACAGTCGCTTTGTTCTGATGAACAAACTTGCACTAAATCTTTGTGCAAACGGTAGCGGTGCAGGGTTAGATCAATACCGCTGGGCAGCTCAATATCGCGCTTATAGCCAGTACCTAACCAGTCGGGGTAAGTGAGTGTTTGGTCTTGCCTGTTCGCCAAAAGCTCGGGCTGCGTGCTCTGAACATGGTCTCGCAGCCGCTGGCGCAATTCGCCGTCCTGAAAGGTGATCGTCATGGATCGCCGTTGCGTAACAATAGTGAGCTGATGATATCAGATATCAATAAGTACTGCGATCGCAGCCAGAGCTGCGTTTTGGGGCAGTCTGCACAATGCCCTTGCCCCTGTAGCCTTCTCCCTGTGGTTTACCTGTCATTAAAGCGCGCAGGATTGCCAAAAACGGTGCAGTCTAGGCGCTTCAGGTAGTTGGGAGCGAATTGCATTAACGCTATAGTAAACAACTGATGCCCTCGCTTGATGCCCTTACCCGCTTTTAACGCTGGCTGCCAACTATGACGCTGCTGCTTTCTGAAACCGATTATGACGAGCTTTGCCAAAGTTCCTCTGTATCTGCCCCCTCCTCTTGCAGCTCAGTGGATGATGCAGGGGAGGACTATGAGATCAGTCACTGGCTGCCCGCCCGCCTGGGTCGTGGCCGCACCCGCTGTCTGGAGCTATCGCCTGGGGTATGGCTAGACCTGATCGACAAAGAATTCACTCAGCCCTGGGCGCTGCGGGTGCCGGTGCATGAGCATTTGGTGCAGTTCACCATCATGCTGTCGGGTGTGGTTGACTACGACGATGTCTACCCGACCCTGGGCGAGGGGGTTGGCTACCTGTCGGGCAGCGGGCTTTCGCATGGGTATGTGGCGCGGTACGGGCGATCGCGCCACATACGAGGCATCAACATTCACCTGCGACCCGATGTGGTCGAGGCGTTTTTGACGGGGCAGCCACCAGCGCTACGGCAGTCTCTGCTCAAACCCAACGACTGGAAAACAGCCTGGTTCCCTCCGGTTACGTCTGCAATGCGGGCGCTGGCCCAGCAGATGCTGCGGTGTCCGTTTTATGGCGCGGCTCGGCGGCTCTACTTACAGGCTAAGGTGTTTGAGCTGCTGGCGTTTCAGATCGATGCTCTGCAAGCCGACCAGGGCGCAAAAGCCCCGACCCTCGCCCTCAAGCCCAGTACGGTGGACTGTATCTACCAGGCCCGAGCCATCCTAACGGCCCAGCTTGAGAATCCGCCCTCGGTGACAGAGCTGGCGCAGCAGGTGGGGTTGTGCGATCGCACCCTCCGCCGTGGCTTCCGCGATCGCTTCGGCATGACCATCATTGGCTACCTGACGCAGCAGCGCATGGTCAAAGCCGAACAACTACTTCAGCAGGGCGACTATACCGTGGCCGAAGTCGCTAACAAGGTGGGCTACACCCATTTAGGACACTTTGCCGCCGCGTTTCGCAAGCAGTTTGGGGTGAGTCCGAGGGAGTGTTTGGTGAGCAAGTCCGTTTTCGGATCATCCTGACCGTTTTTGGATAGACAGGGCTCTACTCCCATCCCTACACTGATTTCTCAGCTAATTAAGAAAGGTTCGCAACAAAACGAACGCAGTGTGGGAGGACGTGAAATGAGTCTACGGTCGTGGCAACTGGGGCTGTTGCTAGCCCTGTCGGGTAGTTTGGTGAGCGGTTGGGAAATGCCGCTGAGGGCGCAGGAGAGTGAGGTGGGGCAACCGGCGGCGCTAGAGCTGACCCAAACCGCTACCGTGCAGGTAACGGCAGTGCGGCTGGAGCCGACAGAAGCCGGTTTCCGAGTCATTCTAGAAACCGCCGGTGGGGAGCTGGCTGCTCCCACTATCCAGACCACCGGCAACGCGCTGATTGCCGATATTCCCAATGCCACCCTGGCCCTGCCCGAGGGCGAGCCTTGGCAGCAGGTCAGCCCATCGGACGAGATTGCCTTGATCAGCGTCAGCGACCTGGGAGACGGCCAGGTGCGGGTTGCCATTACCGGCGTGGAAGCCCCGCCCACCGCCGAGGTGCAGGCCGCCGCTCAGGGGCTGGTGTTTAGCGTGCTGCCGGGCATGGCGGACACGGCGGCGGCAGAAGAGGCCATTCAAATTGTGGTTTCCGCCACCCGAACTGAGGCCGCGATCGCCGACGTGCCGCGATCGGTAACGGTAATTGAGCGGGAGCAAATTGACCAGCAAACCCAGGTTTCCCGTGGTCTGGGGGATATTTTGGGCCAGCTGGTGCCGGGGC
Source organism: Nodosilinea sp. LEGE 06152 (assembly GCF_015207525.1). Classification (GTDB taxonomy): domain Bacteria; phylum Cyanobacteriota; class Cyanobacteriia; order Phormidesmidales; family Phormidesmidaceae; genus Nodosilinea. The sequence continues at coordinate 140,415 of NZ_JADEWR010000007.1, read as the reverse complement.
TGGCACCGTCTACGGGCAGCTCCAGCCAGTTTGGCCAGTCGCTGCGAGGGCGCAACACGCTGGTGCTTATTGATGGCGTGCCCCAAACCCCTAGCCGCAACGTCTTTCGCAATTTCGAGATTGTTGACCCCAGCGCCATCGAGCGAATTGAAGTAATCCAGGGACCCACGGCTATCTATGGCGACGGGGCAACCGGGGGCGTGATCAACATCATCACCCGCACGGCACCGGCAGAGGGCACCGTAGCCCGCACCCGGCTGGGTTTGAGTACAGATTTTGCCGATGTTTCGGGTAGCTTGGGGGGCACCGTAGAGCAGTACCTCGGCGGTCGGCTCGACGATAGTGACTACGCCTTCACCCTTTCCTACGACCACAGCGGGGGCTTTTTTGATGCCCTGGGCGATCGCATTCCCCCTGATCCCAATGACCAGGGCGGCTTGGCCGATACAGACACCTTCAACGTGTTGGGCAAAATTGGGGTAGATTTTGCCGAAAATCAGCGGCTACAGCTTACGGTCAACCACTACAACGCCGTTCAGACCACCAGCTTTACAACCGACCCCAGTGTTGCCGATGTTCCGGGACGGCAGCGGTCCCGAGCCATCCCAGGACTCGATTTAGATACACCCCAAACGAACCGCAACACCGTACTGAGCCTCGACTACACCCACAGCGATGTGCTGGGGGGAGACTTGCAGGGCCAGCTTTACTACCGCGACTACCTGACCCGCTTTGTGCCCTTCGACGCACGGGATTTTGCCAGCCTGGGCAGCGTCATTTTTCAGTCGGAGGTCGATTCTACAGAGTATGGCGGGCGGCTCCAGTTCAATACGCCCCTGGCCAACGAAGGAGCCCTCAGCCTGCTGTGGGGAGCAGACTATAACAACGAGCGCACCTCCCAGCCCATCAACATTTTTGACCCAGCCGCATTCGATGCCAGCGGCGGGTTGACCTTTCGCCGCATTGGCGAGAGTCTCTGGGTGCCGCCCTTGAACCAGTCGAGCCTGGGCCTGTTTGCCCAGCTTAACTGGGAGATCAGCGATCGCGTTGCCCTGCTGGGCGGTGTTCGCCACGAGCGGGTCGGCCTGACGGTGGATGACTTCACCACCCTGGCAGGCAACGCGGTTCAAGGGGGCGACCTGGCCTACGATGCCACCCTGTTCAACCTGGGCGGTGTCGTCGATCTCAGCGACGACATCAGCCTGTTTGCCAACTTTGCCCAGGGGTTTTCGCTGGCGGATGTCGGCTTAGTGCTGCGCAATGCTCCGGCGGGCTTTTCGGTGAATACCCTGCGGCCTGAAGCCCAGCGGGTAAACCATTACGAACTGGGCCTTCGCGGCAGCTGGCCTAGGCTTCAGGCATCGCTGGCTGGGTTCTACAACACCTCTGAGCTGGGGACAACGTTTACGGCCCCTGGCGAAATTCTGCGGGCTCCTGAGCGAGTCTACGGCGTAGAAGCCACGGTCGATGCTCGGCTCAGCGACACCTGGCTACTGGGCGGCACCGCCAGCTGGGCCGCAGGCGAAATCGACCGGGGCAACACCGGCACCTACACCCCGCTAGATGGTTTCCGCATTCCGCCGCTCAAACTCACGGCCTACGTGGAGAACCAGACTACTCCCGGCTGGAGCAATCGCCTGCAGGCGATCTATTCCGGCAGTCGCGATGTGTTTGCGGATGAGGCCGTATTCGGTCAGCGCGCCGTCAGCAGCTACTTCACGATGGACTACATTAGTGCGCTAGCCGTTGGCCCCGGCACGCTAGAAATCGGCATCGCCAATCTGTTGAATAGCGACTACTTTCCTGTCGTGTCGCAACTTCAGCCCAGCGAGGTGAGCAACGCCGCCGGCAGAGGCCGCTTCCTGCGGATTGGCTACTCGTTTGAATGGTGAGAGGTAGGCACTGCTGAACTGAGGTATGAATCGGCGTAGGGGCAAACGGTTGTTTGCCCCCGACTAATCAGGGGTAGGCAACCAGGTTTTAGTACCATACCGAATCCTATTTGGTTATACTGAATCCGCCTTAGCTGCCCTCGGTTGGACTGGGCAAACACCGTTTGCCCCTACGCAGGCTACCTGTTTGGAATCGGGGTTGCGGTCAAATTTGATATTACGCCCGGTTTGTAGGGACAGTGCAATGCCCCTACGAGGCCCTGTTTTTATCCAGGGTTTCTCAATGCGGATTTCGGATCAGCTGGCTTGGATAGTCAGTCGGCCAAGTGCTTCTCCAGATCATCCAGCAGCAAATGTGCCGCCTGAATACCGCCAGCAGTGGTCCACACGACATCGCTGACTGGGTAGGCCTTGCCCTGCTGAACAACGTCGAGCTGCTGCCAGAGGGGATGATTTAGCCAAGACCGGGCGATGTCGCTGGCCGATTGGCCGCCGTCGTAGCTGACATCCGTAAAGTAGAACAGGACATCTCCATTCATCTGCGGAATCTGCTCAAGGGAAACTTCCTGGGCGAAGCCGGCCTCAGATTGTGTGGGAGGCCGCTGGAGACCCACCTCCTGAACGATTTGTCCAGGGAATGAGTCCTTCAGGTAAAGGCGGGCATTGCCTGGTAAAAAGCGCACCAGAGACACCTGAAGATTGCGGTCTGCGAACTGCTGGAGCAGATCGGCCACCCGAGCATTCCAGTCGGCCAGCAGCTTTTCGGCTTCGGCTTCGCGGTTGAGGGCTTTGCCGTAGAGGCGCAGGTTGTCTTGCCAGGGTTCGCCGATGGTTTCTGAAAAAACCGTGGGTGCGATCGCGCTCAACTGATCATAGATTTGCCCCTGCCGCACCTGGCTACCGATGATGAGATCGGGCTGTAGCGCTGCAATTTGCTCCAGGCTGGGCTGCAGTTCGTCGCCAACAATGGGTACGTCGGTCATTTCTTCCGCAATGTAGTCTTAGTAAGGCTCCCCCGACCACGACTTGACTGCACCCACCGGGGTAAGCCCCAAGGCCAGCACCATATCGGTGGCCTCGTTTGTCAATACCACCACCCGCTGCGGACGGCTGGGGACAGCGGTACTGCCCATGGCGTGGCCCACAGCGCGCTGGGTGGCGGCTGGGGCCGCTGATTGGGCTGCTTCTTGAGACCCAGAGGGTACACCAGCACAGCTAGCCAGCACCAGGCAGAGGCCAAGACCACAGACCATCGATTGGCGTTTCACCGCTTCCTCTCCACCACAAAAAACTACTCTGCCTCACCAGACATTCAGGCGTGCTCCATGCAGGGGCTGACCGGAACGCACAGGGGCGTACCGGCCACCGGGTCGCAAATGATGCGGCTCTCTAACCCAAACACCTGGCGCACCAGTGCCTCCGTTACAACTGTCTGAGGCGACCCCTGAGCCAGCACATTCCCTTCCCGCAGCGCGATTAACTGGTGGCTGTAGCGACAGGCCATGTTCAGGTCGTGGAGCACCATGACAATGGTGCGATTTCCCTGGCGGTTGAGCTGATAGAGCAAGTCCAGCACTTCGATTTGATGAGCTAGATCCAAGTAGGTGGTGGGTTCGTCCAGCAGTAGGGTTTCGGTGTCTTGGGCCAGGGCCATGGCGATCCAGGCTCGCTGGCGCTGACCGCCGGAGAGGGTGTCGAGGGGGCGGTTGGCAAACTCGTGCAGGTGGGTGGTGGCGATCGCCTCCTCCACCTTCAGCTCATCCTCTTTTGACCACTGCTGCAGCCAGCTCTGGTGGGGGTAGCGGCCCTGGGCCACCAGTTCGCGCACGGTTAGCCCTTCGGGGGCAGCGGGGCTTTGGGGCAAAATGCCCAGGCGCTTGGCCAGTTCTTTGGTGGGCAGATGGGCGATCGCATCCCCATCCAAATACACCGTACCGCCCTGGGGCTTGAGCAGCCGCGCCAGCCCCCGCAGCAGAGTGGACTTACCGCAGCCGTTTGGCCCCACCAGCGTGGTGACCTGTCCCTGGGGAATGGCGAGATCGAGCCCTTGAATGATCACATTGCCGTCGTAGGCCAGCGTGAGCTTGCGGGCGGTGAGGGCGATTTGAGTGGCGGTATTGGTGAGCATGGGGGAGGGGGGGAGGGGTGGATGGGTAGGTGGGTGGATGGGTGGGAGAGTTGGGGTTTCGGGTTTCAGGTTTCGGGTTTACGGTTCTGCCTTGCACCTTGCACCTGACTTTTTTGCCTTCTGTCTTCTCTGGATTACTGGTTACGGTCGCGGTACAGCAGCCACAGGAAATAGGGCGCGCCGACGACCGCTGTAATCACCCCGCAGGGTAGCTCAATGGGGGCAAAGGCCAGTCGCCCCACCAGATCGGCCAGCTCTACGATGCATGCCCCGGTCAGCGCCGCCACCGGAATTAACCCCGCGTGGGATGGCCCTACCAACTGCCGCCCCAGGTGCGGAGCCATCAGCCCGACAAACCCGATGGTGCCCGCCGTGGCCACTGATGCCCCGGCCAGAGCTACGGTGCAGAGCAGCAGCAGGCTGCGGGTCCACTCCACCCGGCTGCCCAGCCCCTGGGCCAGGCTGTCGCCCAGATTCAGGCTGTCCAGATCCCGCGCTAGCACCAGGGTCAGGGGCAGAAAAATGATCAGCCAGGGCAGCAGCGGCCAGAGGTGCTCCCAACTGCGGCCGTAGACGCTGCCGGTGAGCCACACCAGGGCTTGGCTGACATCGTAGATGTTGCCGAAGGTGATCATCAGGGTGGTGAAGGCTCCGGTGAGCGAAGTCAGGCCGATGCCGATCAAGATCAGGCGCATGGGCGAGCTGCCGCCGTTCCAGGCCAGCAGGTAGATGGCGATCGCCGCCCCCAATCCGCCCAAAAACGCGGCGATCGGTAGCCACCCCACCGCCACCTGCGGGAACAGCACGATCAGCGCCACCGCCACCAAACTCGCCCCTGAATTAATGCCGATGATTTCTGGAGCCGCCAGCGGGTTGCGGGTAATGCCCTGCAAAATTGTCCCCGCCGTCGCCAGCCCCATGCCCACCAGCAGCGCCACCAGGGCGCGGGGCAGCCGCAACGTATTCACCACAAAGGCGTAGTCGGGGCTGGCCGGAAAGCCCAGAATGGTTTTGACCACCTCCAGCGGCGGCACCGGGTACTCTCCCTGGCTGACGTTGAAGATGAGGGAGAGCAGGGCGATCGCCACTAGCGCCACCAATACCGCAGGCACGCGGCGATCGACCCGTAGGGAGACTGGGAATTGGCGGGGACGGATGGAGAGCCAGGGTTTGGTGGGCATGGTGGGCGGGTAGGCGGGTGGATGGGTAGATGGGTGAGGGGGTGTAGGGTGCATCCGCGTAGCGATGCACCATTCCAATGCTGTTTGCTGCCTCTCGTAGGGTGGGCACTGCCCACCATTAACCTGCGCCTCACCGTTTGATCTTCGACCGCGCCAAATAGATAAAGAACGGTGCCCCCACGATCGCGGTCATGATCCCCACCGGCAGCTCCTGGGGGCGAATCACCAGGCGAGCGGCGGTATCGGCCACCGAGAGCAGGATGGCCCCAGCGATCATGGAGTAGGGCAAAATCCAGCGGTAGTCGACGCCGACGGCGAAGCGCACCACGTGGGGCACCACCAACCCGACGAAGCCGATGGGGCCAGCCAGGGCCACGGCGCTGCCCGCTAGCAGAACGACGGCGATCGCCGATCCCACTTTCACCCAGGCGGTTTGCAGCCCTAAGCCCTGGGCCACGTCTTCGCCCAGGCTCATCAGCGTTAGCTGTCGCCCCAGGGCCAGCGACGCTGCTAGCCCCACGGCGATGTAGGGCAGCACCGGCAGAATAGACGCAATATCTTGCCCGGCCAGCGACCCGGCCAGCCAAAAGCGAATCTCATCCAGCGTGCGCTGACTGAGGATGAGAATGCCCGTGGTGAGGGAGCTGAGCAGGTACGACAGGGCGGCTCCGGCGATCACCAACTTGAGGGGCGTGAGACCGCTGCGACCCATAGAGCCAAGCCAGTAGACGGTAAGGGCTGCGATCGCCGCTCCCCCAAAGGCAAACCCCACGTAGCTGCCGCCGCTGCCCCGCAAAAACACCGCCAGCACCATCGCCAGCGCCGCCCCGACATTGATGCCCAAAATATCAGGCGCGGCCAGCGGGTTGCGGGTCAGCCCCTGGGTAATGGCTCCAGCCACCGCCAGCGCCGCCCCCACCACCACCGCCAATACCGCCCTAGGCAGCCGCACCGTGCGAATAATCAAATGCTCCGTCGAGCCATCAAATTGAAAGATGGCTTGAAACACCGTATCGGGTGCAATATCGGCGGCCCCCAGCAAAATGCTCGTCAAAAGACAGACCAGCAGCACCAAACCGCCCAAAAATAGCCCCAACACCAGCGACAGAGGCGACTGAGACAACATTGGAGAAAGCTTTGGCCTGTCTGACTGAAGGGATGACACTAGTGCTAATTCTCCCGTTGCGTTGCAATCCCCAGGGTGGCTCCCTCGATCGCCCGCAGTTCGTCCATCACCGCAATCACGCGACCGTGGTTGACGGCTTCATCGGCGTTGATCACAATCACCGATTCCTGGGTGGTACCCATCAGGTCGCGCACACTCGATTGCAGGTTGTCTAGCGCAATGGATTCTCGATTCAGCGCGATCGCACCAGAATCCTCAACCGAGACCGTAATCTGCGTGCGCTGCTGCACCTCGGAGCTATCGGCCTTGGGCAAATTTACCGGCAATGACTCAGAACGAGTGAGAAACAGGCTAGAAATAATGAAAAACGTCAAAATCGCAAAGATGACATCGATCATCGGCACGATGTTGAGTTCAAACTCTTCTTCGGGTTCTTCGGGGAAGTACATGGTGGGAGGGTGGATGAGTGGGAGGGTGGATGAGTGGGAGGGTGGATGAGTGGGAGGGTGGATGAGTGGGAGGGTGGGCGAGTGGGAGGGTGCAGTCCATGCGCTATGAATAGACCCATCTACCCATCTACCCATCTACCCATCTACCCATCCACCCATCTACCCATCTACCTCACCAAAGACTCTTCCCTAAGCTGGCTCTGCCGCTCGTAGTGGGTTTCGTACAAAATCTCAAACTGGCCGCCGTACTCCTGAATCAGCGCGATCTGGCGTTTGTAGAAGCCGCGAAAGAGGTTGGCAAATAGCAGCGTGCCAATGGCGACTACCAGCCCGGCGGCGGTGGATACTAGGGCTTCGCTGATGCCGCCGGTAACGGCGTTGGCATTGGAGCCAATGTCGCCGAGCTGAATGGCGGAAAAGGAGGCGATCAGGCCAAGAATAGTGCCGAGCAGGCCGAGCAGCGGCGCGACGCTGATGATGGTGGCAAAGACGGTGTTAAACCGACGCAGGTGGGGCAGCTCAGCCTGCATGGCGCTGGCCAGGGCCAGGTGAAACTGCTTGGGGCTGGCCCCTTCGATGTCCAGCGCTTCGAGAAAAATGCGGGCAATGGGCAGGTTGACGTTCTGCCGCAGCTTGGGGTACACATCCACAGGCGCTTGCCGATAGGTGCGCAGAATGTCTTGCATCACCGGGCGCTGGCGGCGGTTGATGCGAAACCAGAAGAGGGAGCGCTCGATGATGAGCGCGATCGCTAGGATTGAAAACCCTAGCAGCGGCCACATCACAATGCCGCCCGCCGCAAAAATAGTACCCATAGACCTAGTTGCAAATTGGTGTCATTAGATTAACCCTTGTTTGCGGTGCCCTGTCAAGACAAATTTGACGGCAGCCCCTGCCTCAGCAACCCACTGCTCAGCTAGCGTCTCCGCTCCTCAGGCCGAGGGCGGCGGGGCTGAGCCTAAAAAATAGACTCCACGCCAATGCGAAACGCTGTGCCGGGGTGGTAGATGCGGTTTGACTTTTCGTACTGGCGATTGGCCAAGTTCTCGACATAGATCACCAGCCCCAGGTTTTGCAGCACGGGCACCCGCGCCGTGAAATCGAGGTTGAGCCAAGACTCCGTGAAATCTAAACTAGTGTCGCCGGGGTTCACAAAAAAGGCCCGTCGCGCGCCGCTGTTGTAGCTGGCCAGCACGGCGGCCTGCCATCCGTTGTGGCGATAGCCCACGCCCATCTGCCCCACCGAAAATGGAATCATCCCAAGCTGTAGCCCTGCCTCGGGGCCGTCTTTAATTTGGGCGCTGGTGTAGGTGTAGTTTAAGAACGTGTTCCACTGAGGGCTAACCTGCCAGTTGAGGGCCAGCTCTAGGCCATTGGTGCTGACCAGGCCAATGTTTTCCCAGCGACCGGTCCGAATGCCCAGGCGGTTGTTGAGCTGGCTGCCGAAGTAGGTTACCTGGCCGCTCAGGTTGGGGGCTAGCTGCGTATCGACCCCAATCGTCCAGGCTGAGCCTTGCTCGGGCACCAGATCGGGGTTAGCCAGCCAGTTGTGCACCGTATCGAACAGATAGAGCTGGTCAAGGCCGGGGTTGCGCTGCACCGAAACCCAGCTGCTGCGAAAGTTTACCCCTGGGGTGGCGGCCCAGTTGAGGCCCAGGCTGGGGTTGGTGTAGGCTCCAAATTCGCTGGTCAGGTTTTGGCGCAGCCCCACCTCGGTTTGCAGGGTGTCGGTGAGGCGCAGGGTGCCGAGGGCAAACACCGCCCCCTCAAACCGGCTGCGATTTTCAACGTCGTTGAGCGGGGCCAGGGCCGGGGCGGTGGAGCTGGCTTCGCCGCTAAACCAGGTCTGTCTGAGGTCGCCCCCCCACTGCAACTGTAGGCGATCGCTCAGCTGCCAATCGTGCTGCACTCGGCTGAGCAGAGTTTTGGTATCGAGCACGCCCGTGCGCGAGAACACCCCCTGGGTGGGGCCAAAGGTGTTGAAGTAATCGCTGTTGTAGCCTACCGAGACTGCCAGCTGCGAGTCATCCCCAGCGCCCAGCGCCGCCTCCCAGGTGAGGCCCAGATTGAGGCCATCGTGGTGGAGGCGATCGCGCTGGAGCGGAAAGCCAAAGTACAACAGCCCCTTGCGGCTGCTGAGGTGGCTGGCGCTAAAGTCGAGCTGGTTGCGATCGTCGATGGCAAACCCCAGCCGTCCATAGATATTGTCCACCGCTGTATCGCCGTTAAAGAGGCGGCCATCGGGGCCACGGTTGGCCGCTCCCACGGGTACGACATAGTTGTTCTCGGCCCGGGCGCGTTCGTAGCCCAGACTAAAATCTACATCGTTAAAGCTGCCTCCAAATCGCCCCCGATAGTTCGATAGCCCGTAGGAACCCAGCTGCGCCGCCCCCGTAAAGCGGGGTATGCCCGTGCCTAGCCGCGTCACAATATTTACCACGCCGCCAAAGGCTTCAGACCCGTATAGGGTGGCCGCCGTGCCGCTAGACAGCTCCACCCGCTCAATGGCGTCGGTGGGAATGCTGTTGAGATCGGTGCCGCCGTGGTAGGTGCTGATATTGGTATTAAAGGGCCGCCCGTCGATCAGAAAGACCGACTGATTGATCGAGTGCCCCCGGTAGGCCGTGCCCGTGTGAATATCGGCCCCAAACCCCACATCGTTGATGGCAAAGCCGGGCAAACCGCGCAGAATCTCTGACAGCGTATCGGCCCCCGACTGCTGAATCTGCTCAGCGTCGATCACATAGACCGGCGTAGACTGCACCGGCATGTCTTCGGTGACAATAATCCGTAAAATGCCCTCATCATCGGGTTCAGCCGACCCCGGCTGCTGAACTATCAGGTCGCTGGCGGAGCCGCAGGTGGTACAGGCCAGCTTCGGCAAGGCAGCGGACGCAGCTGGGGCAGGGTCTGCTCGAACAGGGCGCAGGTCAACCAGTCCAGTACTGCCAATACAGCTCCCCAACGCCAGAGCCGCGAACCACTTCAACCCACTCCTGTTCACTGTGCGCCCCTCGGATATGGCTTTAAGACTCAGCTATTTGCCTGGTCAATATGGCAGGGGGGATAGCGGCCTGTCTAAAGACAAGCCGTCTTTCTACCCCAGGGTGGCGGACACCTGCGCCCCTGATTGACCGACAAAACTCACGAAATCTTGATCAACTGGGTGGGTAGGTGGCGCGATCGCAGAACCCGCCCACCCTAGCTCTGGCGCTAGGTTCACTGCGTTTCAACCCAACCTCTAAAGCGCTGTCAGTAACCTAACTTGAGCACTTCAGTTTCCCCAGCTAAATGCTATTGACTGTCAATTGTGTAATATGATTAAAACCGTTTTGCCGTTTCCCTGGGCAAGTGCCAATGAGCCTTTCAGAAATCTGCGTCCAACAGCATGAGCACGAGCAGAAAAAGCTGAAACGACTTCTGCTTTGGGGCCTGTTGGGCTCCCTGGGTGCCCACGGGGTGGGGCTCAGCCTGAGCCAGTTCAACTTTTGGCAAGCCGCCACCGATGAGCTAACGCCCATCGAGCTGATCATCACCGAGTCGGTAACCGAGCCGCTGCCCGACGAGCCCGAGGTCTTGCCCGACCCCACCCAGCCCGCCGAACTCAGCACCCAGACCAATGACCCCGCTCCCGCCCCAGCGGCCCCGGCCCCACCCCCTCCAGCCGCCATTGTTGCGGCACCCCAGCCAGTTGCGGTAGCCGAGCCTGAGCTTCCAGAACCGGTCGAGCCCGAACCCCTGGTCGAAACCGAAGTCGAGTCAGAGCTAGAGGTGCCAGAAGAGGAGGAAGAAACCCCCGAGGCCGATCTACCGCCCGAAACCGTTGAACCCGAAGAGGCCGTCGCCGAAGCCGAAACCGAAGCCGAGCCGACAGAGCCCGACCTAGCCACTGCGGCAGAGGAGTCCTCCCAGTTCGAGCGCCTGCGCGACTTTCTACAGCAGCGGCGAGAGGCCGAGGGTGAGGTTGCCGCTGGCACTTCAGCAGATGGTAGCCCTGACTCAGCTGGGCCTCCCGCTTCTGACTCAGCGGGGGCTGGCGAAACTACCGCTGCCCGCCCCGGCACTGGCACCACCAATTCCTCTGGCGGCAACGGCCAGGGCCAGGGCTCGCGCACGGTGGCCTGCCAAAATTGCGTGCGTCCCAGCTATCCCCAAAGCGCCCTAGATGCCGGGGCCGAAGGTCAACCCATGGTCAGCGTTGACATCAACCCCGACGGCAGCGTTCGCAGTGTGACTCTGACCCGCTCCAGCGGTAACCCGGCGATCGATCAGGCCGCTATTCAGGCCGCTCGAAACTCACGGTTTCAGCCTGTCAATGGCGGAGCCAGCGTTCCTATTGAGTATGACCTGACCATTGAAGGCTCACGCCGAAACCGCGATGCTCGCCGTCGGGGCGAGCGCCAGGCAGTAGAGCTGCCATCAGAACCAACCCCAGCGACTGAATCGGCCGCAGAGCCCAACCCCACGCCAGAATCAACGGCTGCCCCTACCGAACCCACTGAACCCGCCGAGACTGAGCCACCGGCATCTGCTGAAACCGATTCAGAACCCGCCAGTGCTCCCGCCGATCCCCTCATTCCCGAGCCTGAGAATGCAGCACCTGAATCTTCACCAGAACCTGCGGTAGCCCCACCAACGCCAACCCCAACCCCAACGCCGACACCAACCCCATCATCCCCAGCCCCAACCCCGACGCCATCATCGCCACCGCCAACCCCAACGCCAGCGCCACCAGTCGTGGCTCCAACCCCAGCGACCCCGCCCCCTCAGCCTGCTCCGGCAGCTCCCCCAGCTCCGGCGGCTCCCCCCCCGGCGGCCACCCCGCCCCAGCCAGAAGCCCCCGCTAGCGAAGAAGCCCCTTAACCATGATCAGCCTCGGTTTTGGCAGACTCGGCCAAAGTGGTGTCCGTATCAGAGCTAAGCTTTAGCGCCTCACCCAGGTAATCCAAAGATTTGCTGGGCGGATTGATAATGATCTGCATGGGCGAAAGAAGCTTACCCGAAGTCAAAAGAATGACCTGCGGGAGTGAAGGAACCTTACCCGAGGTCAAAAGAATGATCTGGGGGGGTGGAGGAACCTTTTGGTTGGGCAAAGGCAAGATCGTAGCGAGCTGAGGCTTTTACCGAGCGCTCAGAAGAACTTTGCAGCAGGTGAAATAAAGGTTTCACGGGGGCGAAGGAAGGTTTGCCGGGGTTGATGAGGGTTTTGGCGTTGCGGATGAACCTTACCAGTGGCGAAAGCAAGGGTATGGAGCCGGAAACCGGGTTTCTCTCGGGCAGTAAAGGAGTTAATACCAATCGTCCATGCTGCTAGCGCGGCACCCCCAAAGATAAAAATAGCCATAGCCGGTCCCTGAGCGAAGTCGTTGGTGAAGCCGCCCCAAAGGGGCTAGGGACGGCTATTTATAGAGCAAATCCGAGTCACACAACCCCGATTCATAACCGGTACCTCGTAGGGGCATTGCACTGCAATGCCCCTACAAATAGGGGGTATATAGACAGGATTTAGTATAAATACCCCCAGGCAAAGAAATCCGGTTTCTAAATCCAGAGTTTCGACCAATGGTAACAATTCTTACTTGCGCCCGGTGCGCGATTGGACTAGATTACTGAGCTAAGGCTGTGTGCGTGCAGTCTGAACGTCCCAAAAATTTAGTCAAACGCCACTGGAAGGAGATTAGGCCCTCCAACCAGCGGCTAACCCCTTCGACAGGTCTGAGCTGTCTCGGAGGCTAGGGCTATTATTGCCCAGGCCGCCCCGAACTGCACAACGTCAGGGCGGCTAAATTTTTGGGTTTCTTCCCCATCGTTTCATTGGAAAGGAACCCGATTATGTTGTGTTTTACCCGCCAAGATCCCCAAGTTCTTCAAGAACTCGGGGATCTGAGTCCCCTACGCCTTGCAAACCCTAGCCCCCAGCCGGGGCGCGAGCGTTTGCGTCATTTGGTAATCGGCTCGCCGGAGGGGGTGCGAGCGACGATCAACCTGCTGCATGTGCTGACCTATGCCGAGCAGCGGGAGTGGAGCCGGTTGGTGACGATACCACCATCTGGGATTTTGATTACCCCAGAGCAAGGCGAGGTGTTTAGTCTACTGAGGCGCGATCGGCAGCTAGATTGACGCCACGTCTAGGGGGTCAGCCGTAGATTGGGTTAGCGATAGCGTAATCCAACGAAACCATTGCTGCTGTTGGGCTTCGTTACCTCAACCCAACCTACGAGGACTGGCATTACAAAAACCCCGGTATCATTCAGCGAGTGCTTAAGGCTATACCAAAATAATTAGAAAGAGGGTAACTTAGCGGTAATCAACTTTTCGAGCTTATTATCGTGTGGCAACAGATATTAAACTTTCTAAACCAGGGTTGGGTGGGATCCTTACTCGGTATTTTAGGAATACTTACAGGCTTATATTTTTATTTGGCTTCTACAAAACGTAAAATCCTAAAATACCAAATATATTCTGAGAAGCTTATAGAAGATTTCCAGAATGAAGTAGATGGGCTAAAGATAACTTATTACGCTCAGCCTATTAGTAATCTAGCAATTTCCCATGTGTATGTCTGGAATGCTGGAAGAGATGTCATTCGTAGAAATGACATCTCAGAATTTGAACCAATAGAGATTCTGGTTAACGGTAAATTGATGGGTGCCATAAAGCTGCTTTCTTTGAGAAACGGCAAAAATAACGGATTCCTTCCGGAAAGGGCCGAGGATAAAATTTTGATAAACTTCTCATATATTGGTCATCGAGATGGTTTTAATATTAGATTTTTTCACACCTGGAAAGATTCCATTATTGTTAATGTGAGAGGAGATGTTATAGGTGAGCAGAAACCAAGCAGAGGGGACTATTACAGGTTGCATAAAATATTTGAAGCTGTTTTCGGTTTCTCTGCATTTATTCTGATTGCTTTTATTCTACCTTCCTTTTCACTTGTTTCAGTGCAAGTATTAGTTTTTGAAATTTTTGATATTAGTGACGGTGTTAGCAATTCCCCCAGTTCGCCAGAGTTTTCTCTTCTGCACTTCTTTATAACGTATTCTTTTTTAATAGTTGGCTTAATATACTTTTTCCTTGTATTGCCAAGACTAGATAGATTCCTCTCTAGCAATGAAAATATGATTCGCCTCAGAAAAAAGGCTGTCATTTTTTTTGCACGGCTTTTTGGTCATTGAAAAACATTGTCATACTTCACCGTGACGGGAAACCACGATGAATAAGACTTGGTGCTACACTAAACTGTCCAATGATACCAATTGAGTTGGCCTAATGATAGGAGAGTTGAATCTAAAGCATGAGTGACATAATACAAGAAATGCCTGAAAAGCATGTAAGAGCTATTCAATATAAAAATAAAGAAATCAGAAAGCAAAGCTATGTTATAGCTGGTTTGGTTTTGTTTTCTCTTTGGATGATTTTATTGTGCCAACGCTCAAGCGTTGACACAGCCTCCTCTGACGCTCCAGCGTCTCCTCAATATGGGGCGCAGGAGTACCATCGTGGGCATTCCACGCGAAGCGTAGGAACAATAAAAGACAAACCGTTGATCGCCCTGCATCAGACGATCGCGATAGACTGAGCAAAGCTAACCTTCGCCCACAACATTACGCAGGGGAGCCAGAGCAACTATGGCACTCGCAAACGATCGCCCCTTACAACTGATTTTCCTGAATTTTGAGGAGTTTCTCGCTCAGTACGGCGATGATAGTCGCTACGAACTCATTGATGGAGAACTCTTTGACTTGGAACCGACGGGGCCTCATGAGGAAGTGGCGGCGACCATTGCCCGCTGGCTCAATTACGACATCGTGCAGCAAGGGGCCGATTACTTCATCCCCCATCGCTGCTTAATCAAACCCCTGGCCAACCAAACCGGGTTTCGCCCCGATGTGATCGTCCTAGACCGCACCGCCCTCTCCCAAGAGCCGCTGTGGGCCAGCCAGCCTGTTGTCACCCTCGGCAGCACCATCAAATTTGTGGCGGAGGTCGTCAGCAGCAACTGGCAAAACGACTACGCCCGCAAACTCGAAGACTACGCCCTGCTAGGCATTCCGGAATACTGGATTGCCGACTATCAGGGGCTTGGCGGCGAATTCTTCATTGGTCGGCCTAAACAACCTACGCTAACTCTCTGTACCTTGAATCCAGAGGGGCGTTACGACCGGCAATTGCTGCGCGGCGACCAGCGCATTACGTCTTTTGTCTTTCCCAATTTGAATCTGACCGCCAAAGCCATCCTGAGGGTTGAATGAGATCGATCCCCAATTTTGGCAAATGCAATCAGGGGTGTGGCATTGCAGATTATGTCAGTCACGGTCTACCAGTTCAGCAATGCCAGCTAAATCTGTTGTAGGGGCAAGCTTATCGTAGTCAAACACCACAATGCCCCGTTGAGCTAAAAGATCCATAAACGTCAGGCGATTTAACCCTGCCAGCTCAGCAGCCTTGCCCAAAGAGAGCTGCTTCTCCTGAAAAAATGCGATCGCAGCCAACAACCGAATCCGCTCACCCAAGTCAGTTGCCCCCATCTTGAGAGCTGCCAGCATATCCTGTGAAACCTCAAGAGTAATTGTTTCTGTACTCATGAGTTTCACCTTCTGTAATCAAACCTGGGTCTTTATGTTTTAAAGCGGGTGATGAGACTCGAACTCACGACATTCAGCTTGGGAAGCTGACGTTCTACCACTGAACTACACCCGCAGAGGTGCCGCTGGGCAAGCACGTTGCCAACGGACTCCCATTATACGGCTATTTATTTGCTCAACGTATATTCCTTCGGCGAAGTTTCTGGGGCAGAGGGCGGGGTGGGGCCGCCGTCGTGGCCCCTAAAGCGGGCAAACAGCTTGGCGATCGCGCCATTTAGCCCAGCAATGTAGGTAAACAGCACCGGCACCACCACCAGAGTCAGCAGGGTGGAGGTGGTAAAGCCGCCCAGCACCGCGATCGCCATTGGGCTGCGGGTTTCGCCTCCGGCTCCTAGCTCTAGGGCGATCGGCACCATCCCCGCCATCGTCGAAATCGACGTCATCAAAATTGGCCGCAGGCGGGTTGTCCCCGCTTCTATCACCGCTGCTTTAGACGATTTGCCCTGCTGCTGAGCCATCAGGGCATAGTCCACCAGCAGAATGGCGTTTTTTGTCACCAGGCCCATCAGCAGCACAATACCAATTAGAGCAAACAGGCCCAGGGGCTTTTGGGTAATCAGCAGCCCCATCAGCGCCCCGCCTACCGAGAGGGGCAGGGCCGCCATTACCGCCACCGGGTAAATAAAGTTGTTGTAGAGCAGTACCAGCACTGCAAAAATCATCAGCACCGCCGTCCCCAGGGCGAGGGCAAAGCGGCTGAAAATGTCGCGCATAATTTCGGCGTCGCCGGCGGGTTGTTGGGCTACGCCAGCCGGAAGGTTTTGCATGGTTGGCAACTCGCCTACAATCTCTAGGCCTTGCCCCAGGGTTAGGCCCTGAAGGTTGCCGCCAATGGTGACCTGGCGAGCGCGATCGAAGCGATCGATCTGGGCTGGGCCACTGCCGTAGCGCACGTCGGCGACAGCGACCAGGGGCACTAACCCATCGGTCTGGCTGGGTACGCGCAGGGTTTGCAGAATCTCTGGGTCATCGCGAAAGGCGGGATCAATCTGCACGCGAATGGGAATTTGGCGCTGGCCTCCGGCTGCTCCTTCAGCATCACCCAGGTTGAAGTCTGCTAGGTTTGCGTCGGTATCGCCCAGGGTGGCCAGGGAGGCGGTGGCCGCGATCGCCTGTACCGTCACCCCCTGGTCGGCGGCGCGGGCAATGTCTGGAATAATCTGCACCTCAGGCCGCACCAGGCTCGCGCTAGAGTTGACATCCACAAACCCCGTAACTTCGCGCATTTCGCGGGTCAGGGCATCTGAAGCCGCGCGCAACGCTGCCGGGTCCTCACTTTTTAGCACTACGGTTAGGTCTTTGCCTTCGCCAGAGGCACCCTGGCTCTGCACACTAACCCGCGCCCCAGGCACTTGCTGAAAGATGTCGCGAGCCTGTTGCTCAAATTCGGCTTGGGAAAGATCGCGATCGCCCTTCGGCAGCAGACGGGCGTAGAGCGTTGCCGTATTCACGCCACTGTCGCCCCCTTCCGTCGCCAAAACTGCATCCACCGCTGGGTTCGCCAACAGGCCCTCGGTTACCTGAGTCGTGGCGCGCTCAGTATCGGCCAGGGTAGCCCCCGGCGGCAGCTCCACAGAAATAGTCGAAAGGCTGGAGTCGCTGCTGTCGAACAGGTTGGTGGGAATGTAGGGCACCAACTGCAGGCTGCCCACAAAGAAAATCAGCGCCAGGGCCATCGTTAGCCCCCGGTGCCGCATCGCCCAGCCCAGCAGAGAGCGATAGGGGCCACGTCGCGGCCCTCTGCCGTGGCCATTTAAGGAGTCGTCAGCAGCCGACCCGATCGGCTTGAGCAAGTAGGCCGCCATCATCGGCGTCACCAGGCGCGCCACAACGGTCGAAAACACCGTCGCCGTGGCTACCGTCACGCCAAAAGGCTGAAAAAACTGGCCCGGAATGCCTCCCATAAAGGCCACGGGCAAAAACACCGCCACAATCGTCGCCGTCGTGGTCAGCACCGCCAGCCCCACCTCAGCCGTCGAGTCTAGCGCCGCCTGAAACGGGCGCTTGCCCATGCGCATGTGGCGCTCAACGTTTTCAATTTCTACGATCGCATCGTCCACCAAATTCCCCACCGCCAGGGTGAGCGCCAGCAGGGTCATGCTGTTGAGGGTGTAGTCAAACCACTGCAGCACCAAAAAGGTCGGAATAATCGACAGCGGCAGAGCCGTAGCGGTAATCAGCGTTGCCCGCCAGTCGCGCAGAAATACGCCTACCACCACGACCGCCAGCACGCAGCCCAAAATCAGCGAGTCAATCGAGGCCTGGTACGAGTCACGAATTTCGTCGGCGCGGGTAAAAATCAGCTCAATGTCAATGTCGTCAGGCAGGGTTTCTTGGAGCCGCGCCACCGCTGCCCGCACCCCATTTTCCACCGAGACCAAAACGCTGCCCGTGCTGCGATAAACCGAAAAGGCCACCACCGGCTCATTGTTGAGCTGAGCCGAGCGACGGGCCTCCCCAAAGCCGCTTTCGACCGTGCCCAGGGTGCTGAGGGGTACCGTGCTGCCATTGGGTAAGGCAATGCGGTAGGCCTGCAGCGTCTCTACCGTAGCGGCGCTGCCCAGGGTGCGAAAGCTCTGCTCCTGCCCGCCCAACGTAGCCCGACCGCTGGGCAGGTTGACGTTTAGCGCCCGAATCTGATCATTCACCTGGGTAGCGGTAATGCCCAGGGCATTGAGCTGGGCCGGGTCAAGGTCAACGCGCACCTCAGGGTCAACGCCCCCCACCCGGTCCACCCGCGCCACCCCTTCTACCGTGAGAATTTCTTGGCTGATGGCCCGATCGACCAGGTCGCTAAGCTCTTCTACCGATCGCTGCTCAGAGTTGACGGCGTAGGTCATGATCACGCCGCCGCTAAAGTCTAGCCGCTGAATCACCGGCTCCTGAATGCTGCCGGGCAGATCCTGGCGAATGCGGGTAACGGCATCGCGCACGTCGTTGGTGGCCCGGTCTACGTCGGTGCCCAACAAAAAGACAATCGATGTCGTAGACGAGCCATCCCGCACGGTAGAGCGCAGCTCGTCGATATTGCCCAACCCGGCTACAGCATCCTCGATCTTTTTGGTCACCTGGCTTTCCAGTTCCTCAGGCCCGGCCCCGGTCTGGGTCACGGTCACGCTGACCGCAGGTAGGTCAATATTAGGGTTTTCATCGATTCCCAGCTGCCCAAAGGCAATCAGCCCCCCCAGGGTCAACACCAGGAAGAGCACGATAACGGGAATGGGGCGACGAATGGACCAGCCGGAGAGGTTCATGGAGGGGAGGGGTAGTTGGGTGGGCGGGTGGATGGGTAGGCGGGTAGGCGGGTGGGTGCGTCGGTAGGGTGCATTAGGCCCTAAGCCAATCAATACTCTAGGCAATGATTCTGGGGCTGGCCGTAATGCACCGCTGCGAGGATGGGGAGCATAAGGTATAGGTCACGTCATGGGTGGGCGGTGCATTGGCGGGCGGGGGTTGAAAGAGATGGAGCAGAGGTGAGGGGCCGCCGAATGCACCCTACGGGATCATTCCACTACGGTGACGACGTCGCCGTCTTGTAAGAACCCGACGCCGGAGGTCACCACCTGTTCCCCGGCTTGCAGTCCCTGAAGAATTTCGACCCGGGCAACCGCATCCCCGCCCGCAGTGATGCGGTTGCCGACTTCTACCGTGCGTGCCGTAACCTGGTTGCCTTCACCCAGCACAAACACCTGGGTGTCGCCGTCGGGCTGAGGCTGTAGCGCCGCAGCCGGAATGGTCAGCCCCTGGCGCGAGCTGGTGGTAATTGCGCCGCGCAAAAACATGCCGGGCTTGAGCAGTTCGCTGGTTGGCAGAGAGATATTCACCGTCGCCACTCGGGTGGCCGCATCGACGACCGGGTCGATGGAGGCTACCGTGCCCTGGAGCTGAATCCGGCTGTCGGTGTTAGAGGTAATCGCTACCGGGGCTCCGATCGCGACCTGGTTGAGCTGGGCCTGGGGCACCTCACCGGCCAGCTCCAGCTGGTTGTTTTGAATCAGCGTCACGATGGGCGTACCCGGCGACGAGACATCGCCCACGGTGGCCAGGCGCTCGGCAACCACGCCCGCGACGGGAGCCCGCACGGTGGTCTGGCTGAGCTGGGTTTGCAGTCGCTCAATGGCCGCCTGCTGCGATCGCACCCCCGCCTGGGCGCTCTCCACCTCGGCGCGGGCCAGCGCCACCGATTCGCCAGCATTGACGGTCTCAGTGCGCTGACGAGTCAGCTCCTGCTGGCTGACCGCCCCGCGATCGGCTAAAGACTGAATGCGATCGAGGTTGGACTGGGCCTCGGCCAGGCTGGCCTGGGCCTGGGCTAGCGAAGCCTGCTGCTGGCTGACCTGGGCCTGCGATACCGTCAGCTGGGCTTGGGCCTGGCGCAGATCGGCCTGCAGGGTGGCGTCGTCTAGGGTGGCGATCGCCTGCCCAGCGCTGACGGCATTGCCCTCGCGCACTAAAATTTGGCGAATCTGTAAACCGCTGGCCTGGGGCGCGATCGAGAGCAGATCAATCGCTTGAACCGTGCCGTCAACGGCCAGCTTATCGGCAACGGCAGCCGGTGTGGCAGAGTCTACCGTCACCGTTTGAGTAGCCACTGCGGCTGTCTCAGCCGGTTCTGGCGGGGCCGCCTCTCGCCCACCCAGCAGGCGAGTTCCGGCCAGGGTCAGCAGTACCCCCGCCCCTAAGCCCAGCAGTATTCCCGACCATCGGGCCGACTTTTGCGGTGGTGTGCGGCCCGCAGCGGTCTCGCTATAGTGAGTCATATCCTTCTCGGCAGATGAACCAGTCGTCTCCAAAGACGTTTCCAAAGGGTCAGAATAAGGGAGTTGCGGCACGAGTACACCCTCAGGAACAACGCCTGGATAGGTTACAAAATGTTTATTTTCCCATTATGGCTTAAACCCTTCCACGGTTGGGATCGCTTGATTTGTCAAGGAAGTTGCCCCTTTCCTCGGGTTTGTGCGACTAATCTCATCATTTCTACTGACTCGAATCACACCCCTGAATCGGGAAGGTTTGGTCTAATAGCAGGATGTACCAAGTTCAGCTCGGGATTTAGTAGTTTTCCCACCGGCAAAACTTCACTGCTGGACTTGGATTTGATTCATCTACCGCGTGAGCTTTGTTTAGCCCAGTCGTCACTGCTCCCTCACGCCATCGGCTCGACTCTCAAAAAGGCAGGTCTTGGGAATGTTTAACGCTACGGAAATCCTCATCAGTGACTTTGTAGAAAAACTGCGGACTGGGTATCACCGCACCTACGGTGGCCAAAATCCAGACTACGAAGACATCATCGCCTGGGCGGGCAGCATGGCGCTCGAAAATATCGCCAACAGCGATGCGCTCTACCACAACGTTGAGCACACCGTCCTGGTGGCGCTGGTGGGCCAAGAAATTCTGCGGGGTAAGCACATCCGCGAGGGCGGCGTCACCTGCAAAGACTGGATGCACTTTATTATTTCCCTGGTCTGCCACGACATTGGCTATGTCAAAGGCGTCTGCCGCAGCGACCAAGACCGCAACCACCTCTACTCCACGGGCAAGGGCGACGAAATGGTGCCGCTCAAGCCCGGAGCCTCCGACGCGGCGCTCACGCCGTACCACGTTGACCGGGGCAAGCGGTTCATCGAAGAACGCTTTGGCAACAACCCCGTGATTGATGCCAGCGTGATCAAGTACAACATCGAGCTGACTCGCTTTCCGGTGCCCAAAGAGGAAGACCACCAAGATACCCACAACTTTCCCGGACTGGTGCGGGCCGCCGACCTGATTGGGCAGCTCAGCGACCCCCGCTACCTGAAGAAAATTGGGGCCTTGTACTACGAGTTTGAGGAAACCCGCCAAAACGAGTATTTGGGCTACGAGCACCCCGGCGATCTGCGGGCCAACTACCCCAAGTTCTACTGGAACGTGGTGCATCCCTACATTCAAGATGCTTTGCGTTATCTGTCGCTGACCCAGGAAGGTAAGCAAATTATTGCTAACCTCTATTCAAATGTGTTTATGGTGGAGAACGAGCAAACCGTAATCCACACCTGATGTAGCTATGACCTGGTGGCGCAAGCTTAAAACCAATCGCCTGGCCCAAATCGGCGCAATCTTGCTGATCGGCCTCTATGGCGTGGCGCTGGGGGCCGACTTTTTTGCCCCCTACAGCCCCTACGAATCTCAGCTGAATGGGTCGCTACTGCCGCCGACCCAGGTGTACTGGCGCGACGGTGAAACCGGCAGGTTCTTTCCCCACGTCTACCCCACCACCCAGGGGCCAGTAGATATCAATACTGGGGAGCGTAAAATTGTGGTCGATCGCAGCCAGCCCTCTGCCCTCCGCATTTTTCACCGCAACGACGACGGTCGGCTCACCCTATTTGATACCGCTGGCCCCGCCCGCATCAACCTGCTGGGCACCGATGAACAGGCCCGCGACCAGTTTAGTCGCCTTATCCACGGCAGTCGGGTCAGCCTCAGCGTGGGGCTGATCGGCATCGCCATTTCGTTTCCGCTGGGCATGCTGGTGGGGGGGCTGGCCGGGTATTTTGGCGGCGCGGTCGATGCCGTGCTGATGCGCTTTGTCGAAGTGCTGATGACGATCCCCAGCATTTACTTACTGGTGGCCCTGGCGGCGGTGCTGCCTGCGGGCATCTCCAGTACCCAGCGGTTTTTGCTGATCATCTTAATTACTTCGCTGGTGGGCTGGGCCGGGCTGGCGCGGGTGATTCGCGGTCAGGTGCTGTCGATTAAAGAGCAGGAGTTTGTGCAGGCCAGTCGGGTGATGGGCGGTCGGCCGTTGTACATCATCACCCGCCACATTCTGCCCCAGACGGCAACCTACGGCATTATTGCCGCCACCCTGGCGATTCCTGGCTTTATTCTGGCCGAGGCGGTGCTGAGCTTCATTGGCC
The DNA here is from genome assembly GCF_015207525.1 of Nodosilinea sp. LEGE 06152. Lineage (GTDB taxonomy): Bacteria > Cyanobacteriota > Cyanobacteriia > Phormidesmidales > Phormidesmidaceae > Nodosilinea. The sequence continues at coordinate 118,092 of NZ_JADEWR010000007.1, read as the reverse complement.
TGGGTATTCAGCAGCCCGATGCCTCCTGGGGCAACATGCTCACCCTGGCGACCAACGCGTCTATTCTGGTGCTCCAGCCCTGGCTGGTGTGGCCCCCGGCCATTTTGATCGTGGTGACATCGCTGGCTTTTAACCTGCTGGGCGACGGCCTGCGCGATGCACTAGATCCGCGCACGCTGAAGCATTAGCTTGATTTGGCTTTCTCAGCGTCCCCGAAAGCAGTAGCCTGAAGGTAGGGGCTTGAGCAGGATGTGCCGAATGGCAATGTTAACCTTCAAAAAACTGGGGCGACTCGTCGCGATCGCAGTGCTGTGCCTGTCACTGTGGAGTTGCGGCCTGGTGAACCCGCGACCGCCGAGGGCCGTGGTCGAAATGGCGATCGCCCAAAAGCTCTCCCAAACCCAGGCGGTGCTCTACCGCCAGTTAGAGTCTGCTATTAGCTCCAGCGAACTGGCCCAGGTGGGCAGTATTCGCATCGCCGACCACCACTGGACTACCCTGGCCAACCAGCCAGCGGTGGAGGTTGCGGGCACCTATCACCTCAAAGGGGGGCAGCTCACCGCCGCTCAGCGCCGCCAGACCAGGGCCTTTGACCTCTACCTACGGCGCGGCGACAGCAAAGACCAGTGGCTGATGCTAGAGCCTGTGCTGGGGCGATCGGGTGAGGCCTTGCGGTGGCAGTCGACGCCGTTGACTCAACCGCATGTCGCTAGCGTTGACCCAGCCTAGCGGTCAGGGATAGTGTTAGCCAGCGAAATCGCGCTCTAAAATCAAGGTTACAGGCCCGTCATTCTGAATGTCGACCTGCATCATCGCGCCAAATTTTCCCGTCTCAACCCGCAGACCACTGGCCCGCAGGAGGGTCACAAATTCTTGGTAGAGCGCTTCGGCCTGGCTGGGCGGCGCTGCCCCGTCAAAGGAAGGTCGGCGGCCCTTGCGGCAGTCGCCGTAGAGGGTAAACTGGCTGACCACCAAAATCTCGCCCCCAATGTCTTGAACGGAGAGATCCCAGCGGTCACTGCCCGGCGATGGAAACAGCCGCAGGTCCAGACACTTGCGTGCCATCCAGGTCAGTTCGGCGGTGGTGTCGGTTGGCGCAATGCCCACCAGTAGGTTGAGCCCTCGGCCAATCTGGCCCACGCACTGCCCATTGACGGCCACGCTGGAGGCGGTCACTCGCTGAACTACGACTCGCACGGCAACTGGGAAGCAAACTTTTGCTGCCACACGGTGCGGATGCGATCGGCAGCCTTGGCCATTTCGCTTTGGCTAGGAGGTTTGCCCAGGGTGCGAAACACCTGTAGCTCTAGCCCCTTTAACCCTAGCTCCTCAGGATGGTGACCGTCGGGATAGCGGGGCTGCAGCACGAAATGCACGTGGTAGGGCGGCTGGTCGACCCAGAGGCCAACATAGACGCGCTCGGCCCCCATCGCCAGGGCGATCGCCTCCGACATCTGCTGCAAAAAAGGCCCCATTGCAGCTGACTCCGCCACCGTCAGCTCCCACAGGTTTTCGCGGTGGGTTCGGGTTTTGATTACCACCGACCCCACACCGTAGGGGCCAACGCAGTGGTCGGCTACCCACCAGGGGTTCTCGGCGATGGTGCCGCCGGGTACCGTCTGAGTGCCGGCTAAAATTTGGCAGGCGAGGCAGTCGGGGTGTTGCTGTGGGGTGCCGTTGTCGGTCATAGGGCAATAAAGATACCGATACGATGACATTGCGCCTGGGACATTGCGCCTGGGTTAGCTCAGACCCTGACCATGATCTGATCACCCTCAATCTTGGCTTCGAAGGTAGTCAGCGGCTTGGGCGGCGGCCCGGCGTTCACCGTGCCGTCTGGGTTGAAACGTCCACCGTGACAAGGGCAGACAAACAGCTCATCGGCGCGGTTCCAGTCCACCGTGCAGCCAGCGTGGGTACAGATCGGGCTCACCGCCAGCACCGCGTCTGGCAGGCTGGAGTCGCGTACAACGACGAGGTCTTTGCCCCTGACTGCCCCCGTTACGCTGCCCTGGGCAACTAGGTCAGCCAGGCTGCCCAGGGTCGTAAACTCGCTGCTGCCTCCCCCCTCAGTGTCAGATGCTGACTCAGACTGGCAGGCGGCGATCGCGATCGGTAGAGAGCTGGCCAGCAGCCCCAGACCAAGCAAGTTAGTAAACTCTCGCCGCTTCATGCCCCCCTTACTTGCCAAATCCTTGGCCCCGCTTCGTCGAGGGAATCCCCAGGCAGGCGTTGAGCTGCGATCGCAGGGCGTCGTGGTCGAGGTTTTGGCCAATCAGCACCAGCTGGTTTTTGGGTTCGCCCTTCCACTGGTCGTCGTCTAGCGAAAAGCGCTTGCCGCTGAGGTGAAAGATGTGGCGCTTGGGGCTTTCGTCAAACCAGAGAATGCCCTTGGCGCGAAACACCGACTCGGGCAGCAGGTTGTCGAGAAAGTGCTGAAACTTGCGAATGGCAAAGGGGCGATCGCTGGCAAAGGACAGCGACGTAAACCCATCGATAGCCAGGTGGTCAGAGTGGTAGTGCCCGTGATCGTGGGTATCGTGGTCGTGCTCACAGTGGCCGTGGTCGTGGTCGCAATTGGCGTGGTCGTGGGCCTCGTGGTCGTGGTGGTCGTGTCCGTGATGGTCGTGGTCGTGGTCGTGCTCGGCCTCAGCGCTGTCGCTGCCGAAGTATTTATCCGACTCAAACAGCCCCACGCTGAGAATCAGCGGCAGGGGCACCTGCGACTTGGTGGTACGGAGAATTCTTGCCCCCTCTTTGACGTCGCGAATTTTGACCTCCAGCAGATCGAGGTCGGCGTCATCGACCAGGTCGGCTTTGTTGAGCAGAATAATGTCGCCGTAGGCAATTTGGTTGTGGGCGGCCTGACTGTTGAAGAGGTCCAGGCTGTAGTTTTCGGCATCGACCACAGTGACAATGGAGTCGAGCCGGGTCATGTCGCGCAGCTCGGTGCCCAAAAAGGTCAGCGCAATGGGCAGGGGGTCGGCTAGCCCCGTGGTTTCTACGACTAGGTAGTCAATTTTGTCCTGGCGCTCCAGCACTTTGTACACCGCTTCCATCAGGTCATTGTTGATGGTGCAGCAGATACAGCCATTGCTGAGTTCGACCATGGTGTCGTCGCTATTTTCGGTAGCAATTAGCAGGTCGTTGTCGATGCCAATTTCGCCAAACTCATTCACCAGCACGGCGGTTTTCAGCCCTTCCTGGTTGGCCAAAATGTGGTTGAGCAGGGTGGTTTTGCCGCTGCCCAAAAAGCCGGTAATGATCGTGACGGGCAGGCCGTGTTTGGTGTCATCCATCGCCTGGGGCTGGATGGGGGGAGCAGCGGTAGACATAGGTGCTCTCTGAACGCAAGGACATTTTCCATACTAGCGATGAATTGGAGTCGTGGCGGCTCGGGTTGGGATTGTTTAAGGAAGCGCCTCAAGGAAGCAAACCATTGTCTGGGCTAGTTTTTGACCATCGCACCGCTCAAACCAGTACAATTGCATTGATTCGTTCTTGGCAACGACCTATGCCCCTCGCCCCCGACGGTCTGCCCCGCTGCAGCTGGGTTCACGCCGACCCGATCGAGATTGCCTACCATGATCAGGAGTGGGGCGTGCCGCTCCACGATGACCTCAAGCACTTCGAGTTCATTATTCTCGATGGCTTTCAGGCCGGGCTGAGCTGGATTACCATTCTGCGCAAGCGCGAGAACTTCCGCGCCGCCTTCGATGGCTTTGACCCCGAGGTCGTTGCCCGCTACGACGCCCTTAAGCATCAGGAACTCCTGCAAAACGCGGGCATCATCCGCAATCGCCTCAAAATTGCCGCCGCCACCCGCAATGCCCAGGCGTTTTTGCAGGTGCAGGAAACCTTCGGCAGCTTCGATCGCTACATCTGGCAGTTTGTCGATGGCGAAACCGTGCAAAATGCCTGGTCTACCCTGGCTGACGCCCCCACTCGCACTGCCGCCTCGGATGCTATGAGCAAGGACCTCAAACAGCGCGGGTTTAAGTTTGTTGGCACCACCATTTGCTACGCCTACATGCAGGCAGCAGGCCTGGTCAACGACCACACCACTGATTGTTTCCGTCACCAAGCATTGGCCTAGCTGCGAAGTGCAGCGGCGGCAGACCGCTTCAAACCCCCACCCCCACCGCTGTCCTGCCCGCACCGACGAGTAGTAGACGGCTTCAGCGGCTGCAAGGATTGTTTTGGGTAGGCAAACCGGGCAGGTGCAGATGGGTACGTCCCATTGAGAAAACTCTGCGATCGCGATTTATATCAGCCAGAAATATACCGAAAAGCGCCACCCAAAAGAAAACCTTATGTTTTGGATTTGACATTATGTTGCAAATCCGGGTTCGGGGGACGCAAAAACCTGTGCTTTTCAGGATAGACTCAAGCACATAGAGATTCAGGTCTTGATAGAGAGAGGTCTATGAGGGGCGCTGCAGAACAGCAACACCTTCCAGCCTCATTCGGAGAGCGGCTATCTCTGAACCCCCTGTCGACAGGTTCTCCCGTAACACCTGTGGTGTAGAGGTGAAGCGCTTCACCCCTACCTTCCAAAGCTCACTTATCCCAATAGTCACCCCTCCTTAGAGGAGGCGGAAGGAGGTTCTCGTGGATTTCTTGTCAGAGTTCATAACAAACTTTGGGGCGCAGTTGCAGTCCCCCACGCTCGGTTTTCTAATTGGCGGTATCGTCATTGCCGCCCTCGGTAGCGAACTGGCCATTCCCGATGCGATCTACAAGTTCATCGTTTTCATGCTGCTGATCAAAGTCGGCCTAACCGGCGGCATGGCCATTCGCAATGCCAGTCTGGCAGAGATGCTGCTGCCCGCATTGTTTGCCGTGGTAACGGGGATCGTGATCGTGCTCATTGCGCGCTACACGTTGGCTAAGCTACCGGGCATTAAGACCTTGGATGCGCTTGCGACCGGGGGATTGTTCGGCGCTGTGAGTGGTTCGACCATGGTCGCCGGCATCACTGTGCTAGAAGCGCAAGGTATGGAATACGAAGCCTGGGCCGGAGCACTCTATCCCTTCATGGATATCCCAGCCCTCGTGACTGCGATCGTCGTCGCTAGCATCTATACCAACAAGCAGAAGCGCGACAAGTATCTCAAAAATGAGAAGTATATCGGCAAGGATGGCTATGTTGGCATGCAGCCGGTTGCCGCAGGTGGGGCTCCCATTGACCAGCCCATTCCCGCAGGCGGGGTTCCCGTTGACCAGCGCAGCGGTACTGCAGGCGGGTACCCCGGCCAGTCGGGTGGTTCCGCAGGTGGGTATTCCAGCGGGTCGGGCGGTTCTGCAGGTGGGCGGGTCAAGATCTGGCCCATTGTGAAGGAAAGCATCCAGGGATCTGCCCTGTCGGCACTGCTGCTCGGCCTCGCCCTAGGCATCCTAACCCGGCCTGAAAGTGTCTACGAAAGCTTCTACGATCCCCTCTTCCGCGGCCTGCTTTCGATTCTGATGCTGATCATGGGTATGGAGGCTTGGGCAAGACTCAACGAGTTACGCAAGGTAGCCCAGTGGTATGCCCTGTATGCTTTTGTGGCCCCCTTTCTGCACGGGTTTATTGCCTTCGGCCTCGGCATGATTGCCCACTATGCTACCGGATTCAGCCCTGGCGGCGTCGCGCTCCTGGCCGTTATTGCCGCTTCCAGTTCAGACATCTCAGGGCCGCCCACGCTACGGGCTGGTATCCCCTCGGCCAACCCCTCCGCCTATATCGGCGCATCTACAGCCATCGGCACCCCAGTTGCGATCGCCTTGTGCATACCGCTCTTCGTCGGGCTTGCCCAGGCCATGATGGGTGGCTAATCCCAAATGGCTCCGGTCTGCCGGTGCTCCCCTAGCCCGGCAACCAAGTGGTTCAATGAATACACAACATGTAAGGAGGTAACTTATATGGGCAAGATAGCCAACAAACTCGTCATCATCACAGAAAAAACGCTGCTGAAAAAGGTCGCCCAGATCATTCACGAAGCAGGCGCTACCGGTTACACAGTATTGGAAACGGGTGGTAAAGGTAGCCGCAGCGTGCGCTCGTCGGGACAACCCAGCGTTTCTGACACCACCGCAAATATCAAGTTCGAGGTGCTCACCGAAAGTCGGGATATGGCTGAGAAGATTGCAGATCGGGTCGCCGTAGAATTTTTCAACGACTACGCGGGCATTTCCTATATCTGTGAGGCAGAGGTGTTGTACGCGCACACCTTCTGCGGGCCAGACGGCTGTTAAATCGAGATGACACAGCGCTAAAAAGCCGGGGCATGACCCCGGCTTTTTGGTAGCCGTATTTCTGGCCGGCTGCGATCGCCTTGTGCATACCGCTCTTCGTCGGGCTCACCCAGGCGAAGACGGACGACTGATTCACAGACGGGTGGCGGTCTGCCGGTGCCTCTTGGCCTAAGGTTTGCGGTTTCGAGTCAACTTTGATGAACCGAGGGGCAGCGCTCCAGAGATCCGGTCTCAAAAGCCTCCAACTTCCGAGAAGGTACGTTACCTGTACGACAGCCTGACGGGCATAGACTGCAGCGGTTAGCCTCAAGCCAGCAGGCGAGTTACCGCCGCACTGTATTCCTGGTAAGACTTGATGCCGGTTAGGGTCTCTAGCCGTTCGCCGTCTTTAAAGAACATCACCGCTGGGATGCCCTTCAGCTCAAACCGCTTAGTGATCTGCCGATTGGTGTCAAAATCGATCTTTCTCACCGCAACCGAATCGCCATAGGTCTCGGCCAGCTTGTCGATCGACGGCGTTACCTGTTTGCAAGAGCCACACCAAGACGCCATGCAATCGACCACCAGCAAGGGTTCACGGGCCAACAGTGCATCGAGTTCGGCCTCGTCGCGAATTAATTTAGCCGCACCCGTGTCCTCTTGGCCTAGCTGGGCCAGGGCGCTGGCGACCTCCGCAAAGGGCAGGCTAGCGTTAATGGTGGCGAGCTGAGACTGCTGCTGATAGTACTTAATTAGCGGCTCTAGCGCCTGTTGATACCGCTCTAAACGGTCTCGAATAGCAGAAATCGGCGGTTTGTCACCGGCTTCATTGAGAACTCGGATAATCAAAAACTCGGTTGTCGCTTTGAGATAGGCCACTGTCGCTGGTGGCTGGCCCACGGCGGTCCACCACTGATCAAACTCCTGAGCCTGGGTCAGCGTGCGCGGAAACCCGTCTAAAACCCAGCCTTTGAGCATGGTATCGGGCTGCTCAAACCGCTTGCGGATCAGCTTCGTCACCAGCGCATCGGGTACCAGTTCGTCGGCGTCCACGTAAGGGCGAGCCTCAACGCCAATGGCGGTCTCTTTAGCGATCGCCTCACGCAAAAGCTCTGCCATAGAAACATAGGGTACCTGCCAGCGCTCAGCTAGTGCCGCTGCCTGGGCTCTTACCCCCACCCTAGGCAGCCCCAAAAGGATCAGTTGCTTAGGTCTCATAAAATGGCAATACCCTACTCCCGCTGTTCAACTCTAGACTCATCATCTAGGGGAAAGCGCCAAAGCCTGAGTTTGTTAAACTCATTTAACGCCAGTTGAGCGTAAGGCAGACCAAGGGATGAGATAGCCTACAACTACCCAATAGTTTTAGTTGTTTACTAAATCTTTTACTCTACAGTCAAGCGTTAGGTTTTTAGTCGTCATTGCGTTTCTTTTTGCCTTTCCCCTTAGATGACTCCTCGTTTTGATCTTCATCAATGACTGGGAGGGTTGCAGCAGAGTCTACTTGTGGAGACGAGTTGGGCAGTGGAGATATTTGAGCTGGAGAAACTGGAGCCACTGCATCTGAGCTAGCTGGGGCTATAGGTGGGGCCTGCAAGGAACGCTGAACCACGATTGGAATAGCAGTGGTGCCAACCAAAGCGACACTACCGACTAGCCCTTTGATCAGCAGTGATTTAAAGCTGTCCTTTTCGGGAGCAGAGCCAGAATTACTCATAAATTTAGGAATTGTTTATTCAAATAGAGCTTTAGGACAATGCACTTTTCGGGTAGAAGCCCTGTGTCGCTCGCTAAGTTGACTATCCTGAGTCATTTTTAGTTCCGGCCGCCCGGCTCTTTAAAGACACTCTATTCAGACGCCTGACCGTCGCGTCGTCCCAGCTCGTATACGCCACAGCCTATGGCAGAGATAACGCCCAGGCTGACCGCCCAGCTGCCGCCTAAAGAGATGGTCAAACCGTAGTAGGCAAGCCCACCTACCAGCAAAAATGGCACGATGCTGAGCAGTGATGCCGCTGGAGACCCGGCACCCAGCCAGCCCTCGAAGGTTGTGATAGTGCGATCGGCCAGCGGTGAGCAGCCTAGGTAAAATGCGATCGCCCACAGAGCGGTACCGGCAATAGTAGCGGTGTCGAAGGTAACGGGCAAAGGCGACAAAGCAATTACCGAAATAGAGCCAGAAAATAGACGAACCACGAAGCTGAACTATCGCGCTCCTAAAGCTGATCGCGATCGGGACGATAGTCACGCGGTGGTGGGCCAGGGTCAAGGCGGAAGCGATCGTTATACTCGCTGCGGCTCTTGGGGGGGCGGCGACGGCGCACGCGATCGTCGCCGGGGCGAGGGTTGTTGTCGTAGTAGGGCTGGCCGTCGGGGCCGTTGAAGGGGCGATCGTTCATCGGGCGTCCGTCCGCTGGGCGCTCTGTGGGCCGATCGGTGGGGATGTCCTCGCGGCGCATTGGGCGACCATCGCCATAGACATCGGGGGTGTAGGGAGGGCGACCGCTAGGCTCACCCCGGCCCTCAAGCATGGGTCGAGGCCGACTGTAGGGGTCGGCGGGGCCGTAGTCGCGACGGTCTAGCTCAGCCCGCAGGTTAGTGCGGTTGTCAGGAGCGTACGCCGGGGGGCGCGTGCCTCGGGGCGGGCGATAGCCACCGCCACCAAAATCGCCGCCATCGCCTTGAAACCCAGTTCTGGCCAGCGGCGTTCTGGAATTAATGTTTTGAATCATCAGCGACACCAGCATGCCCACCATCAGCATTTGCTGAAAGGAGGGGATGATGTCCATGGTCAGGTTGCCGAGCAGAAACACCCCTGACAGCAGAAACAGAATGGCATAGACCTTGTCAGAGTCGCGCTCATAGCCGGGCTTGAGCCGGTCTAAAAAGAACAGCGCCACGCCGCAAATCACCATAAAGATGCCCAGCAGCAGGGGGACGGGGGTACCAAAATTCACGGCAAATTCCTCTTAAGACGCCTCTGCCAACCGAACACGTTAATTCTAGCCGACTTAACGAAAAAATCGGGAACGCCCGTAGGGTTCCCGACCGCAAAGCTAGTAAGTTGTGCCCCCAGACCTATATCTCGGGGGCCAACCCTTTACCTGCTGCGCTGAATCTTATCGCGCTGGCTAACAAAAAACAGGAAAGCGCTAGCCGGTACAACAATAATCACGGCCCCAGCTAAAAGGCTGAGTAAGAAGTTGGTTAAAGACGGTGTCATATGCCCTTGTCCTGATAATGATTTAGACAAATTGTTACCAATCATTATTGATCAACTTATGCCCCCTGCCCATAGCTCTGAAGGGGCGATCGCAACAAATTTGCCCCAATTGACCAAGCTTGGCGGTGTCAGGAGCACCTCAGCATCAGGAATAGGGTGAGTAAGGCTTTAGAATTGTACATAATTGCAACGGTGAGTTTTTGGAGGGTTAACTGTGGCCGCTACACAAGTGCTGACTATTGGCGTGGGCCTGCTGCTGGGGCTGATGACCCTGCTGTTTATCTTTCGCATTGTGCTTACCTGGTATCCTCAGGCCAACCTCGCCAAGCTGCCCTTTGCCCTAGTTGCCTGGCCGACCGAACCGTTTCTGGTGCCCATGCGCAAGCTGGTGCCCCCCATTGGCGGCGTCGACATTGCCCCGGTGATTTGGGTGGGCATCGTCACCCTGCTGCGCGAGATTTTGGTCGGGCAGCAGGGGCTGCTGAGAATGATTGGTTAGGTTCGCCTCAGCTCCTTACGAGTTCCTTGTAGGGTGGGTTAGGCTTAAGACAGGCTCTGGCTTAGCCCTCCATCCTTTGAAATGGCCGCAACCCACCACAGCTCTGACAGAGAGAACTCTACTGTTTCCGTTTGAGCTACTTGATCGCCATCATCTCGGCGACAAAGTTGGTGTAGACATCACCGCTGAGGAAGTTGGCGTTTTCGAGCACCTTCTGGTGAAAGCCGATGGTGGTGGGTAGCCCGGTGATGGCGCACTCCCGCAGGGCGCGGCGCATGCGGCTAATGGCGGTAGGCCGGTCTGGCCCCCACACGATTAGCTTACCCACCAGCGAGTCGTAGTAGGGCGGAATTTCGTAGTCGGTGTAGACGTGGGAATCCATGCGGACGCCCATGCCACCTGGGGCCAGATAGCCGCTAATACGACCGGGGTTGGGGCGAAAGTTGTGGTCGGGGTCTTCGGCATTGATGCGGCACTCGATCGCATGGCCGCGAATTTGAATATCTGATTGGGTGAAGGGTAGCTTTTCGCCCTGGGCAATGGTGAGCTGGGCGGCAATCAGGTCAATGCCGGTGATCATTTCGGTGACCGGGTGCTCAACCTGAATGCGAGTGTTCATCTCCATAAAATAGAAGTTGCCCCGGCTGTCGACTAGAAACTCGACGGTGCCCGCCCCCACATAGTTGATCGATTTGGCGGCGAGGACGGCGGCGGCTCCCATTTTTTCGCGCTGCTCTGGGGTTAGGCGAGGGCTCGGGGCTTCCTCGAGCAGCTTTTGGTGCCGCCGCTGAATCGAGCAGTCGCGCTCGCCCAGGTGCACCACGTTGCCGTGGCTGTCGGCCAAAATCTGAAACTCAATGTGGCGGGGGCGATCGATAAACTTTTCCATATAGACGCCGGCGTTGCCAAAGGCGGCCTGGGCCTCGCCCTGGGCGGCCATAAAGGCTTTAACTAACTCAACTTCGCTGTTGACCAGGCGCATGCCGCGCCCGCCGCCCCCGGCGGTAGCTTTGATCATGACTGGGTAGCCAATCTCGCTGGCCACCTTGTAGGCCTCGGTCTCGTCAGTGAGCAGGCCGCCGCTGCCGGGCACTGTGGGCACTCCCACCGTTTGCATAGTCTCTTTGGCAGTCGACTTATCGCCCATTTTGCGAATCGAGTCGGGGGAGGGGCCGACGAAGACAATCTGGTGGTCGGCGCAGATTTCGGCAAAACGGGCGTTTTCGGCCAAGAACCCGTAGCCAGGGTGAATGGCGCTGGCGTTGCGGGTTAGGGCCGCAGCAATAATATTGGGAATGTTGAGGTAGCTTTTTTGGCTGGGCGCTTCGCCAATGCAGACGGCCTCATCAGCCAGCTGCACATGCAGGGCGTGGCGATCGACCGTGGAGTGAACTGCAACCGTGGCTATGCCCATTTCTTCACAGGTCCGAAGAATGCGTAACGCAATTTCTCCCCGGTTGGCAATCAAAATCTTGGAAAAGCGCATGTACGTAGGGCAAATAGCAAGAGACCATTGAGTTTTGGCGTTAGCAGCCTAGCTAAGCAATCCCAGCCCACTACTGCAACCGACCATAACCAGCATCATACGATGATGACGGTCGCTGATTCTATCACGGCGCTAGCACGACAAATTTTGCCAAGAATGTGCGACGACAAGGGGACCGTTATGGTTTACTCTTATATATCTGAGCAGTGCTTGGGCGACAGTCTTCCCTCAGGTTTGCCCGATTGGCACCGTTCAGAATATCACCAGCGGATGTGGTGGAATTGGTAGACACGCACGCTTGAGGGGCGTGTGGCTAACGCTGTGCGAGTTCGAGTCTCGCCATCCGCATTTTGAAAGTTGAGCCAATGTCTCGGTGTGGGCCAGGTTCGGTTCTGATCACACAGAGTCCCGTCGGGGAGTGCTAACAAGCGTTCATGCTCCTCGGTGGGATGGGTTGAATTTACCTGAAATAAGCTTTAGGGTATCTGCCGCGCTAGCTAACTGTTAGCTAGCGCGGCTTAAAACCCTTAGCCCACTTTTTGCTCGACCCCAAACCCGACTAGCACCAGGGTATCCATAGCCTCTCCCTCAATGGGGCGCTGGTAATTGAGAATGCGGCGAATGCGCATGCTGGGGTTGACCAGCAGAATGGAGTCGACCGAAACGACCTTTGTGTAGGGGGTGGTCATGAGCAGCTCGCGGTTGCCCTGGTCGTAGGTGAAGCTGGACACGATGGGTCGGTCTTCTTCGTAGGCGCGATCGCGCAGATAGTCGCCGCTCAGCAGCGTTCCCTCCTGCTGCTTGGGCACAAACAGCGCTCGCAGCTCCTGGGAGACTTCTTCGCCTTTGTCAGACAGGGTGTGAAAGGCGAGCTGAAAGCCCGGCAGCTGATCAATATTCTCGACTGGGTCGTAGCCGTTGTCGGCTAGCACCTTGCGCCGCAGCTCGGGGGTAATGGCCTCGACGCGAAAATCGGTGTGCGATCGCTCGATCTCCTGGTGGGTGAGGTAGTGGTAGGTGCGCTCGATCGACCACTGACCCATGCAGCAGTCAAAAAAGTAGGTGATGTCGGCCAAATCCATCGTGGTAGCCCCAGGGATGCTCAGCAATTTATACGGTACCAGGGTTTAGAAGACCCTGACCCAGCCGCCACAGCCTTACTCCCTGCGATCGCACCCCTCAAGTATTAATGCTTACAGAATTTGCCCATAGACGCCGTAGTATGAGCGGCAGATTGAGCTAACGGCTCGAACTAGATGCCCCTGCCGGGTGATTGCCGGACCCCTACTAGCCGACTATGATGTAGAAATTGGATTAAGAAAATTAACAAATCCATTTTATCGGATTGACTTCTGTCACCTTGTGCCCCTTGCCTGGATGAGTGATTATGCCCTTCTCCGCTGATACTGCCCGCATTTTAGCTGAACCTCTGGTCCAGGCTTTCTTTCAAGACACTGCCGGAGACTGGCGCTCGGAACGTCGCTACTACACGCTCAAAAGTGGCGAAACTCAGGAAGTAGTTAGTCAGATCACGATCGCATTTTTAGAGGCTGGCGCACCCCAGCTAATCGAACTGGCTCAAATGCACCAGCTAGACCCTGCCAAACCTCTGATCTGCGGCACGACCGTCACTTGGGAGAGCGACTACGTGGGCACCGGCAAAAAGCCGGTGAAGGGTAGCACTATTTTTGGGGTGCGGGGCACGACCCTGTACCGCGATCGCGGGTTTGCCACGTCTAAGCCCGTCACCGCCCAGTACCACTTCAACGACAACCGCACTCTGGTGCTCAAAACCCAGTACAACGACTCCAGTTTTGAGGAAGAGCTGCGGCTGATCGGCCAGCGCTACCGTACCCGCCAGACCGTCATCTCCCGCGCTGGGGAAGAAATCATGATCGGTCAGTACTTAGAAACTCGGGTCTAGCGCGCCGAATCTAGCGCGACTAAGAAACTGGTTTCTTCTTTGGCTAGCGCCAAACGTTAGCTACTGAACAAGAGACCCGGTTCCTGAGGGCAGGTCTGTTGGTCTCATTGAGTCAAACCACGTTGATAGGCAGAACCTTCCGGTAGGGGCATTGCACTGCAGTGCCCCTGCCTCAAATCTGTCCTAACCTAATAGACTTTGCAACACGCAACCGTTGTCTAGCGCAGGGCTTCGACCACGGTGGGGCTTACTAAGCCCCAGTGGAGGTTGCCTTCGCCTGTGGTTAGACTGACCCAGCCCAGGCCCTGCGTGGTACCGGCCCAGATTTTGTTGCCAGTGTTGGGCGAAAGCGCCAAAACCTGCCCCGAGGGTAGCGAAGGCACCTGGCCCAGCAGCTCACCGCTGTCGGGCTTGAGCTTAAACAAGCCGCTGGTGGTGCCCACCCAGACGTTGCCAGTGCGGTCAAACTCGACGGTTTGCACACTGCGGCCCCGCATCGGGCCAACCGATCGCACCAGCTCAGACCGCACCGGATCGACAACCAACAAGCTGCTGGCTGTGCCAACCCATAGATTGCCCTCGGGACCAAGGGTGAGCGACTGCACCGCGCCGCCCGGCAGGTTACCGACCTCACGAATGGGGAAAGCGCTGGCGGTATTGATCTGCACTAGGCCATCGAGGGTACCGACCCAGAGATTATTGTTGCCGTCGAGGGCCAGGGCGTTAGCGCTCACGCCGGGCAGGTCTCGCACGGTAGTCATGAGCAGGCCGCGATCGGGGCTGATCATCACCAGGCCGCGATCGGTACCGGCCCAAAGAAAGCCGCGGCTGTCAATCAAGAGCGACAGCACCCGGTTGGAGGGCAGCGTGAAGTTTTGGGCTGTAATTGCATTTGTGCGGGGGTCGACACGCACCAGGCCGTCGAAGGTGCCGACCCAGATCCGCCCGACCCGGTCCTGGGCTAGGGCTTCGAGGGTGCGGCTTGGCATTCTAACCCGCTGTAGTATGCGCCCCGTCTCAGGATTGATGCGGGAAAGCCCCGCCCAGGAACCCACCCAGAGATCGCCCGTAAAATCGGGCTGGAGGGCGGTAACGCGGTAGTCGTTGGCAATGGGGGCCTGGGCCAGAGTGGCGGGTTGAGCGGAGARGGGGAACGGGTAGGGGCTAGAAGGTAGGGGATGAAAATTCCCTAGCGACAGCGTTAACGACGATAGAACCAGCAGGCTTAACATATTCTCTCCCCACGGTTTGCGGTGGCGTGCAGCAGCCCCGAATGGATTGCCCCCAAACGCTCTAGGGCGCTTTCGAGCATCTCAAGCGTTACAGTATATCGACAATCGCTGGGGTTGGAGTCTCTGAGCCAATTTTGTTAACCAGCATCCCTGGGGGCCAATTGGCGGCCTGCTTCAAGGAACTTGAGAAACCCACACCTTGGTTCACTTTCATTCATAACTTTGAGTTATGAATGTATACAGATCTTCCAAAATTAAACTTATCCAATCGCTGATAGTATGCTAACCATAAGGTAATGAAGGATACCTAAAGCGCTTGCGGAACAGCTGTTTTGGTAGTCGCTTTTGGTATCTTCTATCGGCTCGAATTGGCGTGGACTGACCGGGGCTTAGGCTGAGCAAGGGCTTCCTTCGTTAAGGAAGCTTGTTTGTGTGCGGCTGGGCTGCAGGGGTTCGCTTGAGGGATTTCTTAGATTCACGAGGAAAGGGAGACATGTCTTACTCTCAGACAACGACTCAATCAAAAGCTGGCTACAGCGCCGGGGTTAAGGACTACAAACTGACCTACTACACTCCGGACTACACACCTAAAGATACGGACATCCTGGCGGCGTTCCGGATGACCCCCCAGCCTGGCGTGCCTCCCGAGGAGTGTGCTGCTGCTGTGGCCGCAGAATCGTCTACCGGTACCTGGACCACGGTGTGGACCGACCTACTGACCGACATGGATCGGTACAAGGGTCGCTGCTACGACATCGAGCCCGTGCCCGGCGAAGACAACCAGTACATTTGCTACGTGGCCTACCCCCTCGACCTGTTTGAGGAAGGCTCGGTCACCAACCTGCTGACCTCCCTGGTGGGTAACGTGTTTGGTTTTAAGGCTCTGCGCGCCCTGCGTCTCGAAGACCTGCGCATTCCCGTAGCCTACCTAAAGACCTTCCAAGGGCCTCCCCACGGTATTCAGGTAGAGCGCGATCGCCTCAACAAGTACGGTCGTCCCTTGCTGGGCTGCACCATTAAGCCCAAGCTGGGTCTGTCGGCGAAGAACTACGGCCGCGCCGTGTACGAGTGCCTGCGCGGTGGTCTCGACTTCACCAAAGATGACGAGAACATCAACTCCCAGCCCTTCCAGCGCTGGCGCGATCGCTTCCTGTTTGTGGCCGACGCTATCCACAAGTCCCAGGCTGAAACCGGCGAGATCAAGGGTCACTACCTGAACGTCACCGCCGCCACCTGCGAAGAGATGATCAAGCGGGCCGAGTACGCCAAAGAACTCGACATGCCCATCATCATGCACGACTTCTTGACTGGCGGCTTTACCGCCAACACCAGCCTGGCTCACTGGTGCCGCGACAACGGTGTGCTGCTGCACATTCACCGCGCCATGCACGCGGTAATCGACCGCCAGAAGAACCACGGTATTCACTTCCGCGTGCTGGCTAAGTGTCTGCGCATGTCCGGTGGTGACCACATTCACACTGGTACCGTCGTGGGCAAGCTAGAGGGCGATCGCGCCGGTACCCTGGGCTTCGTTGACCTGCTGCGCGAAAACTACATCGAGCAAGACAAGTCTCGCGGTATCTACTTCACCCAAGACTGGGCTTCCATGGGCGGCGTCATGGCCGTAGCCTCCGGTGGTATCCACGTGTGGCACATGCCCGCACTGGTTGAAATCTTCGGCGACGACTCCGTGCTGCAGTTTGGTGGTGGTACTCTGGGCCACCCCTGGGGTAACGCGCCTGGTGCTACCGCTAACCGCGTGGCTCTTGAGGCCTGCGTTCAGGCCCGTAACGAAGGCCGCGACCTGGCCCGCGAAGGTGGCGACATCATCCGCGAAGCCTGCAAGTGGTCGCCCGAACTGGCCGCGGCCTGCGAACTGTGGAAGGAAATCAAGTTCGAGTTCGACACCGTTGACACCATCTAAATGGCTAGTGGGTACTGCGGTACCCGCTGGGCGGCTTCGGGCGCGTTGGTCAGTTCACCAATTTGCAGGGTCTCAAAATTCCTTGGGAATGCTGCACAAGTTACCGAATCTTCATACCGTTCGGGCTTAGATCAGGGCTACCAACCTCCCTCGCGGCGGGGTCTACGTCAATCGTTCGAGAGACACCAATGGACCTTAAGCAAACGGCTAAAGACACCGCTAAGGTGCTCACTAGCTACCTGACCTTTCAGGCCGTGAAAACGGTGCTGAACCAGCTGAAGGAAACCAACCCCGCTCGCGCCTATTGGCTGAATGCGTTTTCGACCAAGGAGGCGCTTCAGGATGGCGAAGCCTACCTGAGTGCTCTACTGGCCGAAAGTCCAGATCTGGCCATTCGGGTGATGACCGTGCGGCAGCACATCGCGGAGGGTATCTGCGAGTTTTTGCCCGAAATGGTCGTCACCAGTATTCAGCAGGCCAATATGGAACACCGCCGCCAGCATTTAGAGCGCCTGACTCAGCTCGGAGATGCTGACCACGCCGTAGATTCAGAATTAGTTGAGGACGCTGATGTCCCGCGAGAATCTACGGCTGACGCTGACCCCTCCCCTGAGTAGGCGATTGACCTCAACTCTGTTGCTCATTTATTTGTTCACGGCGTCAGCCGATCGCACCCTAGTTAACCTAACGAGGATCTATGAAAACTCTGCCTAAAGAGCGTCGTTTTGAGACGATGTCCTACCTGCCCCCGCTCACCGATGCCCAGATCGAGCGGCAAATTGCCTACATTCTCAAGCAGGGCTATTTCCCCGCTGTAGAATTTAACGAAGCCTCGAACCCCGAGGAGTACTACTGGACCATGTGGAAGCTGCCCCTGTTCAACGCTACTTCTACCCAGGAAGTGCTAAGCGAAGTGCAGGCCTGCCGTTCTGAGTACTCGAACTGCTACATTCGCGTAGTGGGCTTTGACAACGTTAAGCAGTGCCAGATCGCTAGTTTTATCGTGCACAAGCCAGGCGCTAGCAGCAGCGGCTACCGCTACTAAAGTCTTGCCTCTAAGGGGTTAGACAACGAGACAAAGGGCGGAGAGGATATCCTCTCCGCCCTTTGTGTTTTGGAGGTCTGCCAGGTTGAGTTAGGCCTTTAAACCGGCTAGCACCATAGCGATCGCCGATTCGGTAAAACGCTCAATTGCCTCTGGTGTAAACCATTCAAACTCAGGCTGTACGTTGCGCATATTGGCCTGGGCATTGAAATAGAACGTGCAAATTCCCATCGTGTGGTTGACGGCTAACCAGGGGTCTACCGAACGAAAGACGCCTGCCTGGATGCCGCGCTCTACCACCGCGACTACGCGATTGATGGGGTTAACCCAGCCGGTCAGCTTAAAGTACTGGCCCTGATTCTGCATCGCTTCGTGCAGCAGTACGCGGCCGTAGTGAGGATGGCTGATCTCGTGGGCGATCGCCACCTTGATTACCGTTTTCAACGCTTCCTCGGGCGGCATAGTCTCCAGTTCCAGGTCGCCAAAGGCGTTGACAAAATCTTCGGCGGGCCGCTGAATGACGGCTTTGTAGAGTTCTTCTTTGCTGCCAAAGTGATAGTAGATCATGGCTTTGGTTACGCCGGTTTTGGCCGCGATCGCCTCGGTCTTGGCTCCGCTAAAGCCAAATTTGGCAAACTCTTCCTCCGCAGCATCCAAGATTTCGGTCTTAGTAGCTTCGGCGTCGCGGGTTTGCCGGAGGGGTCGATTAACTTTCGCAGCCAAGGGTATTCGGGTGTTACACCAATCTACCCGTCTAGCATACAGCGCCAAATTGGGGCACAGCCGCCTTTGCAGCAAGCATACCAAAAAAACTTGTTAACTAACAGGTTAGTTAATTGTTGACACGAGTCAATGCGGGCGCTAAGCTAACTAACAGGTTGGTCAGTTAAGAATCTTCTGGCCAATCTGGCCTAGTCAGCGTTTTATAGCTTAAATGCTGCTTCTCCGAAGTCAGGAGACGCCATAGTCTGTAACGCGCTTGCTGACGGCTACTCTTGCTGTTTTTTGTGTTTTAAATACTATGACAACTATCCTGCAGGGGCGCTCTAGCGCCAGCCTGTGGGAGCAGTTTTGCAACTGGGTTGTCAGCACCGAGAACCGACTTTACGTGGGTTGGTTTGGCGTGCTGATGCTGCCTACTCTGCTGGCTGCAACCACTTGTTTTGTGATTGCCTTTATTGCCGCGCCCCCGGTAGATACCGACGGCATTCGGGAGCCTGTGGCGGGCTCGCTAATGTACGGCAACAACATCATTTCTGGTGCTGTGGTGCCGTCCTCCAATGCCATTGGTCTACATTTTTACCCCATTTGGGAGGCAGCCTCTCTTGACGAGTGGCTGTACAACGGCGGCCCCTACCAGCTGGTGATTTTTCACTTTTTGATTGGCGTGTTTTGCTACATGGGTCGCGAGTGGGAGTTGAGCTACCGCTTAGGTATGCGCCCCTGGATCTGCGTGGCCTACTCTGCTCCGGTGGCCGCCGCGACCGCCGTGTTTTTGGTCTATCCCATTGGTCAGGGTTCTTTCTCGGATGGAATGCCTTTGGGTATTTCGGGCACCTTCAACTTCATGCTGGTGTTTCAGGCGGAGCACAATATTTTGATGCACCCCTTCCACATGCTGGGGGTCGCCGGGGTGTTTGGCGGGGCGCTGATCTCGGCCATGCACGGCTCGCTGGTAACCTCAACCCTGGTGCGAGAGACCACCGAAAACGAATCGCAAAACTATGGCTATAAGTTTGGCCAGGAAGAGGAAACCTACAACATTGTGGCTGCCCACGGCTACTTTGGCCGCCTGGTGGGGCGCACCAATGAGATTCTGCTTGGTGTGAATGCTAACAGCCGTAGCCTGCACTTCTTCATGGCCGCCTGGCCGGTAGTAGGCATTTGGTTTACAGCCCTGGGCATTAGCACCATGGCGTTTAACCTCAACGGGTTTAACTTTAACCAGTCAATTCTCGATGCTCAGGGTCGGGTGATTGGCACCTGGGCCGATGTGATTAACCGGGCCAATCTCGGTATGGAGGTGATGCACGAGCGCAATGCCCACAACTTTCCGCTCGATCTGGCGGCAGAGGGTGAGGCGACTCCGGTGGCGCTAGTTGCCCCCGAACTGGTGAGCTAGAGCGTTTGGCCTTGGTCCTTGGTACTTATATAGAGCAGCCGCTGCGATCGCTCGCAGCGGCTTTTTGTCTAGGAGATCCTGTAACTACTGCCCTGCTGCAAAGATCTGATCGGTCGTCAGTCGCAAACTTGC
This sequence comes from Nodosilinea sp. LEGE 06152, assembly GCF_015207525.1. Classification (GTDB taxonomy): domain Bacteria; phylum Cyanobacteriota; class Cyanobacteriia; order Phormidesmidales; family Phormidesmidaceae; genus Nodosilinea. The sequence goes on along the minus strand of NZ_JADEWR010000007.1, from coordinate 98,289 downwards.
AAATCCTGGCGAGACTAAAGTGTCTCCTTGCCGAAAAAGCCGGGTTTCGTAGACGCCATCCACCCAGCGGCAAACGGTAATCGTGGGTTGTTTGGGGTTGCCGATGTAGCGCCGTCCGCCTAAGCCTAGGTAATCGACAATCCAGTACTCGGGAACGCCCATAGCTTCGTAGTCTTCAAACTTGCGGGCATAGTCATCGGGCCAGTTAGTGGAGACAACTTCCACCAAAAGCTTAACCGAACTGGCTAGAGTAATCACCGATTCTCGCTTCCACAGCGGTTCTTGCGCTAGCGCAGCACTATCAACAAGCAACACATCCGGTTTGTAACTGCTCTCAAAACCCAATGGCTGAACCAGCACTGTATTGGGAATGAAATAGTTAAGGTTCTCTTGGTCAATCAGCACATTGAGCTTACGGTTTAGTAATCCCACTACCTGTTTCTCCTGCGGAGACGCTTCGCGAACATGTGCCCCAGTTGGCTGCATTTCAACGACTATTCCATCGTGCAGCTCGTAGCGCCCGGTTTCTGGCAGCCAGGTCAAAAACTCCTGCAGGCTCATGTATGGCTGAGATAGCGCCTGAACCATTGGTTTGCCCCCTAGGTATTCTTAGAGGATGTGTGCGATCGCAAAATGTCAGAGCAGCTTCTCTTTCGCGATCGCCCTGCTTTTAACCTGATTCTACCTCCGGCCAGCCTAGCTAGGATTACAGGCGGCCAGCAGCTGTTGGTCTAGCTCTGAGAGGGTGGCGATCGCATACATGCCCTCTAGCTGGGCTGGCGCGCTACCGCCGCTGGTGCTGGCTACGGCAGCGTCTCCTACCAGGGCTACCGAGTAGGGCGATTCGCTTTGGTCATAGGCGTCGGTGATCACTAAGTTGAGAGCGCCATTGGCCACGGTGCCGCGCACGCAGTCGAAGGAAGAAGAAGGCTGGTACAACGCTCCGCTCAAGCGGCCTTCCCTGGCTTCAAACACAAAGTAAACTGACCCAACCGTATTGGCCACCGGCGACTCACCGTAGAGGTAAGTGCCATCGGGCAGACCGGGGGTGCTGCCCGACGCGCCGCTAGCCATCGCCGAAAGCCCAATCACAGCGGCGGCGGCGGTGGCTAAGCGGCACAGGTTGGTTCGAATGTGGTTTCCCCAAGTGAGGGTTGCGGGCTGATTAGAGCGGAGGGGGGAAGAAGCCATGACGAGGGGTTTTCACGCGACATAAGTAATATCCCCCACAGGGCTGATGCGCGTGGTGATAGCCCCCTCTGCGGAGGGTGATGTTGGTAAGGTAGGGGTGTGATCTAGATCAGTCTTGCTTGCCATGCTCAGGCCTCTAAAGAACAAGCCCCTCCCCTGGTCGCTGTGGTGGAGAGCGGGGCTGCTGGGCCTGGCGCTAACTGGGTGCTCCGCAAGCCAGCGCGATCGCAATGCCCTGATACCAATAGCACCAGCCCTGGCGTTGCCGACCCTGACCCAGGCCGCTCCAGCCGACTTAGCCCTCAGCCCCGCAGCGCCTCGTTCAGCCCCGGTCACCCTGTGGGACCACCTGCAGCGGGCTGATGAGCAGCTTTATGTGGTGCTGCTGCGCCATGCGATCGCCCCCGGTACGGGTGACCCGGCCAACTTTCGGTTAGACGACTGCGCTACCCAGCGCAACCTGTCGGCGGTGGGGCGATCGCAGGCGCAGCAGATTGGGGCCGCCTTTCGGCAGCGCAATATTGCGGTGGCGCAGGTGCTCTCTAGCCAGTGGTGTCGCTGTCTAGAAACCGCTGAACTGATGGATTTAGGGCCAGTGGAACCCTACCCGCCGCTGAACTCATTTTTTCGCGATCGCAGCACCGCCGCATCACAAACCGCACAGGTGCAGGCGTATGTGCGCAACCAGCCCAACCAGGGCGTGCTGGTGATGGTGACTCACCAGGTAAATATCACTGCGCTAACCGGAGTGGTGCCGGGGTCTGGTCAGGCGGTAGTGATGGCGCTGAACGAGGTGGGGGATCTAGCGCAGGTGGGCCTGCTGGATGCGGGGCAATAAAAAAGGAAGGAGCTAGGCTCCTTCCCGGTTAAAACGTTTAGGGGTTTAGATCAACGCTAGGCTTAGGCCTCTTCAAGGCGAGCGTAGAAGACGCCCTGTACCTTGATGTCTACGGGTTCAGCCGTGCCCATGTCGGTGTCAGAGGGCTGCTCGGCCTCAAAGGTGCCGCCAATTTCGCCGGAGTTGCCGTCAATCTTAGAAACGCGTAGAGAAATATGGCCCTGGCCCACGTCAAAGGCTTTGGTATTCTCCTTAACATACTCTTCGCTGTCGCCGCTGGCGGGCAGAGCCACCGCCGTGTCATAACCCGTAGCCAGACCGCGACCCTTAGGATCCAGGAAGTTGGAGGTGCGGTAGGAGGGCACTGTATAATCGCCCTCAAAGTCGGTGGAGGTGGTCAGAGCGTTTTGACCAGGTTGTGACTGAGCAGCCAGCCCCTTAACCGTGAACAAGAAAGGCTCTTGCTGACCACCGGGAAGCTGCACGGTAATGGCCTGGAAATCCATGCCGCCGGTTTCAGAGAACAGCAGACTGCCGTCGGATTGCAGGGTCAGATCGCCGCGCACCTGGTCGAGGCTGGAGGTGTAGCGAGTCAGCACCTTGCCAGGAATGTAGGTGGCATCTTGGCGCTTTGAGGCTTCTCCTTTGACGAAGTAAGCCGTGGGCTCGATGCACATGCCCACCAACTGATAGGTTTTGCCGTCTTCCAGGGCAATGCTGCCCCGGGTCATTTCAGAAAGCTGTGGGCACTTGTTAGCCAGGCCCGTATTGCGGATTTGGTCGTAGGTCAGGGGCACACTACTGGTGGCACTGGGCGCTTCGCTACAGGCTGTCAGTACACTCAGGCAGATGGCCAAGAATGCAACTAAGAGGGCGCGATACCTCATGGTCTACCTCAAAAATTAGTATGTAAAAGGCGCTGTCAAACTACTCAAATAATGCGACAGCCGTTGGCTCTGGGCTCATGACGCTGGCCAGAATAGCCCTGGCGCGATCGCCCCTAGGGGCTGGTCTAACTCCTCCGGAGAGGCTGCGCCAATGACCATTGCGAGCGGCGGGAGTAATTTGCTCCTGAAGCCCGGCAACAATGCTGGGCCTGCCCTCAGCCGAGTAAAGCCTCAAGTAAGCATTCTACATGGCTCTGCGCCTCTTTCCTAAGATTTAGAAACCCCTGGCATTGACAAGCCCAAGCGGCTCAGTCCGGGCACAAATCGTAGACGGGGCGGGCTTTACAAAAAACTGACGCGGCTTTTACGGCTTGACAGCTAACATTAAGCTATTTAACAGAAGTTTGGCCTAGCCCCATGACCGACTACCCGCTTGGCGATCGCCGTGAATGTCTATCAGAAGACCTCAAAGCCTTGTCACAATCGATCGATCGGGCCGCCCTAGCTCGCCGAGGTCAGACGCTCAACCTTTTGGCGCTGCTGCGGCTGCTAGAGCAGCAGCACCGAGACATTTGCGAGACGCTCTTTCGCGATGCCCTGCCCGACAACCGCCAACACCTCTACGCGTTGCTCAGGGATATCGAAGTCAGCGGCGGCTGGCCCTACATTCAGCGCATGAAGCTCCAGGCCCTGCTCGCTAACGTTCCTGACCTAGATTTTGATACGCTTTTTCCAGCTACCGTACCCACTATCGAAGAAGATCGGTTTCCGGGGGAAGAAAAGTAGAGCGTTTTTTCGTCTCAAACGTTACCCTAAACGTCGATACCGCAAGGTTTCCATTACCTATGGTCAGCTATTTGTCTCCAGCTCGGCTTCCTGGTTCACTCCGGCGACTAACCAAACCCCTGCTTCTGCAGGGACTGGCCCTGCTGACCGGGCTGGCGGGGTTAGGCGTTATTCCCCTGGGTGGAAGCCGCGCTCTGGCCCTCAATGCCTACTGCCAGGTCACCCAGGCCGATGCCCTGGCCAAAGAGAATCTGCGCAAGGCCGCGCTCGAAGGCGATGCGACGGCTCAGCAGCAGTACCAGACCATGGTGCGTCAGCACACCGAAGCGTTGAACCAGTGCCGCAGCCGCACCTGGCCCCAAAAGCAGGCGGTGTGGCTGCGCCTGTACCCCTGCGATTTGCAGCCCGGCATTTTAGACGCCCTGTTCGATCGCGTCGTCAACCTGGGCTACAACGAGGTTTATGTCGAAGTCTTCTACGGCGGTCAGGTGCTGCTGCCCCAGGCCGACAACCCTACGGTGTGGCCTTCGGTGGTGCAAACCCCTGGCTTCGAGCGCCGCGATCTGTTTGCTGAGGCCCTAGAGAAGGGTCGCCAGCGGGGGCTTAAGGTCGACGCCTGGGTGTTTGCGCTCAACTTTGGCTATTCCTATGGGCTAAGAGCCGATCGCGAGCAGGTGCTAGCCCTCAACGGTCGCGGCCAGACCACCTATACCTATGCAAAAGCTGGGGCCTCTAGCAACCCCGACGAAGTCTTCGTCGATCCGTATAATACCCAGGCCAAAGACGACTACAGCCGCATGCTGGGGGCGGTGCTGCGCCGACAGCCCGACGGCATTCTGTTTGACTACGTGCGCTACCCCCGTGGTGTTGGCCCCAACTCGGTAGTGGATAGCGTCGACGACCTGTGGATCTACGGCCAGGCCTCGCGCGACGCTTTTTTGCGCCGGGCGGCCAACCAGCAGGGGCAAGAGCTGATGCGGCGCTACATTAGCCGGGGGCACCTGGTCGATCGCGATATTCAAGACGTGCGCGACCTTTACCCCAGTGAGCCAGAACCCCTCTGGCAGAGCCGCACCCCGTCGCCACCCCTGCAGCCCGGCCAGGCACCGCCCACCCCGGCCAGCCTGCGGCCCCGACTTCAGGCCGAACTGTGGCAGTTAAGCGTCGCCCACGCCGTACAGGGTGTGGTTGATTTTGTCGAGCAGGCTGGGGAGCAGGCCCGGCGCACGGGCATTCAGCCTGGAGCGGTGTTTTTCCCAGAGGGTAACCAGACGGTGGGAACAGGCGGCTACGACTCACGCCTGCAGTACTGGGAGCGCTTTCCCACCTGGATGACCTGGCACCCAATGGCCTATGCGGTGTGCGGCCAAACGGGCTGCATCTTAGACGGCGTGCGCCGCGTGCAGTCGATGATACCCAGCGGCACCTCTCCCACCGTGACCCCAGCGCTGGCGGGTATTTGGGGACAGGCGACCTACAACCGCCCCGCCCTCGAAACCCAAATGGAAGCCCTACGGCGGGCGGCTCCAGCCATTACCTCGGTCAGCCACTTTGCCTACTCGTGGCAAGACCCTGAGTTTGACCGGGTGCGAAAGTTCTGCTCTCTCTAGGGGCTGTCATCAATTAAGGGCTGATAGCCCAGGAATCAACGGTCACAGCCCCTAGCCTGTTCTTTGGGTCGGGCGTGGCAGCGCTAATGGGCTAAGGGTTTTGGCCAGAATTGATGATACGCCCTAGGGGATAGGCCGACCCATAAAAAGCTGAGCTGAGCAAATGGCGCAAACCCTTGATGTTCTATACTCTTGAGGTTTCTGTGTGACGCATTGGCTTGGTCCTATGGAAGCGACTCAGCTGCAGTCTGGTCCGGTAACGCTGGTAATTTCAGAGGTCGTTGACCCCAGCAAAGTACCCGCCTACGAAGCCTGGGCGAAGGGAATCAACCGCGATGCCCGTACCTTTGCTGGTTTTGTGGGGGTTGACGTCATTCGTCCCCGCGACCATGACCATCCCGAGTACGTGGTGATTGTGAAGTTTGAAACCTACGAACACCTGCGCCGCTGGCTGATCTCGCCTACCTACCGCGACTGGATAGAGCAATCCTACGGGTTGATTGCGGCCCGATCGCAGCAGCAGTTGCCCAGCGGGTTAGAACTGTGGTTTACACTGCCCCAGGCTCAATTTGGGAGGCGATCGCCCCTGCCCAGTCCGCCCTACTACAAGCAGGTGGTGCTGGGGGTACTGGCGGTTTATCCACTGATTTTATTGGCTAACGGACTGCTGGGACCGCTGCTGGCAGGGCTGCCGCCGTTGCTGGCTCTGCTTATTTCGGTAGTGTTTGTCTCGGCCTTGCTGACCTACCCCGTCCTGCCGTGGTTGAGCAAGGGGCTGGCGTTTTGGCTCTACCCCAAAGCGCGGCGATCGCGCCCGTATAGCCATCGCCAGAACAGTTAGGACGTACGGCTCTCTAAGGCTAAGCATTGCTTAGCGGTTTGGAGCTTGACGAAACATCCTCCTCTAGAGCTTCAGGACTTGGCAAAACCTCCTCTGGGTCGATCGCCAGAAGATGCAGAATACGCCGCAGGGGAATGTTTATGTGGGTCGATCGCTCAACCAGCTCTCGGCCCAGTGTGTAGATGGCCTGCTCGATCAGGTAGTTGTCGAGCAGCACCTCTAGCTCTTGCTGGGTCTGGGGTAAAAAGCCATCGCGAGAGGCTGTGCCTAAATAGGCTTTGATAAACGTCGTGCTGACCCAGCGATACCAAAACTCGGCCCATCGCTGCAGTTGATGCCGCTGTTCGGGCTGGCTGATGCCGCTTTCGATCTCATCGTCAAGGGCGATGTTGACGGCGTAGTAAAACGATTGCAGCATGCCCGCTACGTCTCGCAGGGGCGATCGCTTCATGCGGCGCTCGTTGAGACTGCGTGCCGGGTCGCCCTCAAAGTCGATGATAAAGAAGTCTTTGCCCGTGTAGAGCACCTGTTCGAGATGGTAATCGTTGTGGCAGCGAATTCGCAGGGCGGTAATTTTCTGGTCTAAGACCGCCTGAGACCGCTGGAGACAGACATCCTGCTGGTCTAAAACGACTCTGGCCAGCGATCGCGTATCGGAGGGCAGCGTATTCAATCGGTTTTTGAGCAGTAAAAAGACCTGCCCGGTCAGGTTGCGGCTGTACTGATAGATCGATCGCTGGTAGAGCGAGGTAAACGGCTCGGGCGCAAAGGCTGGGTCGCTGTCGGCATCAACGGTGAGGGCGATGTGCAGTTCGGCGGTGCGCTGCCCCAGCAGCTGCATATTGGCCAAATAGCTGTTGATCGCCTTGCAGGCCGGAATTTGAGACTCAAGGGAGGGCAGCGGACAGTAGGGCAGCGGAAAAAAGACCTCGGTGGGGTCGCCCGCGGGTTTGGGCTCTAGGGCCAGGGGCGACCCCGTGGGCATGGGCGCTTCGGTCACATCGGACTGATCCATGACGACGAGGTCAAAGAAGTCGCGCAGATGGTCGAGGGTGTACTCCCAGGCGCTGCGGGTATCGGGGATAAACTCCTGCAGAATACCGATCGTAATTGGCTCGGTGGCGGGCCGCTGGTAGATCAGGGTGCCTGCGATCGAGGTGATGTTGGTAAAGCGGTGATGGTCGTCTAAAAAGCGGCGAACTTCTAAGTCGGGGTGCTGGCCCTCATCCACTTTTTGAAACAGCTTGAGAATCAGGCGATTTTGGGCCGCCACACCGCTGGCCCTGGCGTAGGCGATCGAGGTGTTGTTGTGAGCCCCTTTGATCAGGGTKGGTTCAAAGGGTGGGCTGGGCTCACCGGACGCATCGCTGGGTTCGCCCCCGCTGAGCTGATCAAACAGCGCCGTGGTGGTAGAAACCAGTCTACCGGCAGAATTTTCGTAGATTTGGTGACGCGCAATGCCGTCGAGCAGAGTGGTTAGAAATGGCTTGTCGGCGATCGCATCGAACAGCACGGCGACATCGTCGCTCTGGGCCAACTTCAGGCGGGCCACGACCGCGCTGGGGTTTTCGGAGAGCAGATGCAGCGCCTGGTCGCCCTCGGCCACGGCCAAAAACAGCACGTAGGTCTGCGGATTGCCCTGAATGTAGTCGACGTGCAGCTCCACCATTTGGGCATGGCTGTGGCCGTAGGGAATGGCGATCGCCCCCACAATGCGAGCCGCCTGCACCGTGCGGGTTCTGCCGCCAAACCAGCGGTGGTTGGCCAAATAGTGGGGCAGCAAATTCTCCAAACTCGCGGCAAAGCGCCGGGTAGGGGCCGACTGCAGCCGGGCAAAGGCCCCGTGCCACGCCCCGTCGAGCACCAGCGTGGGCAGCTCGGTCTGCGGATCGGTGGCGGGCAGGGGCACCGCCTGAGGCTTGAGGGTAAACCAGTAGACCGCGTAGGCCCCAATGCTGAGGAAGTAGGGCAGCTCGTCAATGGGCGGAAACTCGGTGCGGCCAAAAATCTCGACCGGCACCCACCCCTTAAATGCCCCAAGCTCAAGCTCGACGGTCTGCACAAAGCGCGACAGGTTGGCGACGACCAGAATTTTCTCGTCTTCGTAGGTGCGAGTAAAGGCCAGCACCTTGCGGTTTTCGGGGTGCAGAAGCTGAAAATCGCCGCTGCCCAGGGCGCGAAAGTGCTTGCGCATGGCAATCAGCCGCTTGGTGGCGTTGAGCAGCGAGGTGGGGTTGGCCCGCTGGGCCTCCACATTGACCGTGGCGTAGTGGTACTCGGCTTCGACAATCAGCGGCAAAAACAACCGCTGGGGGCTGGCACTGCTAAAGCCCGCATTGCGGTCGTAGTTCCACTGCATGGGGGTGCGCACGCCGTTGCGATCGCCCACGTAGACGTTGTCGCCCATGCCAATTTCATCGCCGTAGTAGAGCACGGGGGTGCCGGGCAGCGACAGCAGCAGGCTGTTGAGCAGCTCGATCTGGCGGCGATCGTTGCCGAGTAGCGGCGCTAGCCTGCGCCGAATGCCCAGGTTTACCCGCATCTCAGGGTCTTGGGCGTAGACGCGATACATAAAGTCGCGGTCTTCGTCGGTGACCATTTCCAGGGTTAGTTCGTCGTGGTTGCGCAAAAACAGGCCCCACTGGCAGTTGTCGGGAATAGCGGGCGTTTGCTGCAGAATATCGGCGATCGGAAAGCTGTCCTCCATGCGCAGGGCCATGAACAGGCGCGGCATCAGCGGAAAATGAAAGTTCATGTGGCATTCGTCGCCATCGCCGAAGTAGGCGGCGGCATCTTCGGGCCACTGGTTGGCCTCGGCCAGCAGCATCCGGTTGGGAAACTTTTCGTCGATGTGGCGGCGCAGCTGCTTCAAAAAGGCGTGGGTTTCGGGCAGGTTTTCGCAGTTGGTGCCCTCGCGTTCGTAGAGGTAGGGCACGGCATCCATACGCAGGCCGTCGACCCCCATCTCCAGCCAAAAATCCATCACGTCGAACACGGCCTGAGCCACCGCCGGGTTGTCGTAGTTTAAATCGGGCTGGTGAGAGTAAAAGCGGTGCCAGAAGTAGGCGTTGGCTACCGAATCCCAGGTCCAGTTGGAGGTTTCAAAATCCTGAAAGATAATCCGGGCTTCCTGGTATTTCTCGTAGGTGTCGCTCCAGACGTAGAAATCGCGCTCGGGGCTGCCTTTGGGTGCCCGCCGCGCCCGCTGAAACCACGGGTGCTGGTCGGAGGTGTGGTTGACAATCAGCTCGATGATGACGCGAATGCCCCGCTGGTGGGCCGCCTGCATCAGCTCCTTGAAGTCGTCTAGGGTGCCGTAGATGGGGTTGACATTCATGTAGTCGGCAATGTCGTAGCCATCATCGCGCAGCGGCGACGGAAAGAACGGCAGCAGCCAGATGGCCGTCACGCCTAAATCTTGAAGATAATCCAGCTTCCCGGTCAGGCCCCGAAAGTCGCCAATACCATCGCCGTTGCTGTCGGCAAAGGCGCGCACCGGCACTTCGTAAATAATGGCGTTCTTAAACCACAGGGGATCATTCTTCAAAATCAATGGCTTCCTTCACGCGCAATGTCAGCCCCTACGCTAGCGGAAATGGTGAAGGGCGTCATCGTCCGGTGGTAAGAGCGATCGCGCCTTAACCGCAACTTAAAGGCAGCTTTATAAACGCTTGATCCAGCCTGCTTTGCTATCAGCATAGCCTTCAGCAAAGCAGGCCACCGTCTTCTTCAAGCAGGAACTGCCGATCAGGAGCTAAAGGCGGATTGTGCTCATACTCAAGTCTCTGCAGCCATACCTTGGGTGGATGTTCGCAGTTAGCATTTTCTTCTATGAATAGCATTGCTGATCCTGTTGCCAATTCTGCAGGCGGATTCTTTCTGCAGATAGTTTGCTGCATCTTAAGTGCAGGCGGCTAAACCAGCTTTATGCAGCTCAGATTCGGCGCGGCTCAGATTCGGCAGTTATCCCAATCCAGTAGCGAATTTGTATGAGTTTCCAACGCGCCAGTGGTGTTTTACTGCATCCCACCTCTTTGCCGGGCCGCTTTGGCATAGGCGATTTGGGCCAGGCCGCCTACGCCTTTGTCGATTTTTTGGCGCGCAGTGGTCAAACGCTGTGGCAGGTTTTGCCGCTGGGGCCGACCGGCTACGAGCATTCGCCCTACATCATGAACTTCAGCACCTTTGCGGGCAATCCGCTGCTGATTGATCTGGAGCAGCTGGCCGCTGAGGGGTTGCTGGAGGCCACTGAGCTAACGCCATTGACCGATGTGGACCCCGAAAAAGTTGATTTTGATAAAGTCATTCCCCATAAAACCCATTTTCTCAAGCTGGCCCACGATCGCTTTTTGAGCAAGCAGTCGCCCGATCAGCAGGCCAAACTGGACCAGTTTTGCCAAGAGCAAGCCTCATGGCTGGACGATTTTGTGCTGTTTATGGCCCTGCTAGAGGCCAACGAGGGCAAAAGCTGGAACTACTGGGAACCCGCGATCGCCCGCCGCGAACCAGAGGCACTTGCAGCCCAGCGCGAAGCGCTAAAAGACGCCATACAGTACCACCAGTTTTTGCAGTTTAAGTTCTTTGAGCAGTGGCAAAACCTGCGCCAGTACGCCAACGATAAAAACATCAAGATCGTGGGCGATATTTCAATCTACGTGTGCCACAACAGCTCTGATGTGTGGGCCGACCCAGAGATCTTTAAGCTCAACCCCGACACCTTTGAACCCGCCTTTATTGCCGGCGTGCCGCCCGACTACTTCAGCGCCACCGGGCAGCTCTGGGGTAACCCGGTCTACAACTGGGAACAGGTCGAAAAAACTAACTTTGCCTGGTGGATTAAGCGCTTTCAGGTGACGTTGCAGTACGTCGATATTGTGCGCGTTGACCACTTTCGCGGCTTTGAAGCCTACTGGCAGGTGCCCGCTGGCGAAGAAACCGCCGTCAACGGCGAATGGATTGAAGCACCCGGAGAACGGTTTTTTACCGCCTTAGAAAAAGCCCTGGGCACGCTGCCGATTATGGCCGAAGATCTCGGCATTATTACCCCCGAAGTAGAAGCTCTGCGCGATCGCTTTGACTTTCCGGGTATGCGTATTTTAATGTTTGCCTTTGGCGACGACCCCCACAACGCCTATTTGCCGCACAACTACACGCGCAATACCGTCGTTTACCCCGGTACCCACGACAACGACACCATTATCGGCTGGTGGCAGCAGGCCAGCGACAGCGAGAAACAGTTTTTGGCCCGCTACGCTGGCTACGCCTCGCCCGAATCTATTGAGGCGATCAACTGGCTGCTGATTCGCACGGCGCTGGCCTCGGTGGCCGATTTAGCCATTATTGCCCTGCAAGACCTCCTAGACTTAGACGGTCGCGCCCGCATGAACGACCCCAGCCGCAACGACGGCAACTGGCGCTGGCGCTACCGCAGTTCAACGTTGCTTACCCAAGCGCTCAGCGATCGCCTGCTGGCGATGACTCAGCTCTACAGCCGCTAGTGGCTCACCGCCACCGATTTAAGGCAACTTTTGAAAAGCAATTTTCCAGTGGTGGGCAGTGCCCACCCTACGGCTGGCTGGATTTAAGGTGCAGATCGCCTGTCGTGTTTAGCGATCAGATCATTGAGGTCTTGCTGCATTTGGTCGCGGACAAGGCGGTAGCAGACCTCGACGTAGGGGCGATCGCGGGCGGCCTCAGCCCCATAGCGCTCAAAATAGATGGGCGTGCCGACGTGGGTGGCGATCGCTCTGGGCCAGGGAATATTGGGCACGGGTCCAAAGGCAATGCCCCAGGGTAGCCCCAGATACACCGGAAAAACCTCCGGATCGATGCCCAAAAACCAGGGCATGCCCCAGTCGTGTAGCTGCCGCACCAGGGGGTAGATGTCGGCTAAGACCAGCAGCGTGTCGTGGGCACCCCAGGACACGACTGGAACGATCGGTAGCTGGCGCTGTAGGGCAATTTTGACAAAGCCCTGGCGATCGCTCAGATGAATGCGATCGCGCTGGCTAAACGGGCGAAAGATATCTTGAGCGCCACCGGGATAGACCAAAATGCTGGCCTTGCGGTCGAGGGCCGTCAGCGCCACCTTTGGGTGCGCCGCGATCGCCCCAGCCCGTTCTGCCAGGTTGGCCAACGGCGGTGCCGCCTGCCACACCTTGGGGTGCATGAGGCCATAGACGGGGCGATCGGGGCCAAACCGCCTGACCCAGTCGTAGATCATCATGAACATATCGGGGGCCGCCAATCCGCCGTTGTGGGAGCCCACCAGTATCACCTGGCCCTCAGGAATCTGCTCCCACCCGTCGGTCTGAACCTGAAAGTAGTGCTCGTATAACCAGCGCCACAGCGGCTGAAAAGCCTGAATGAAGTGAGGATCTCGACGATCTAAAGACCATCCCGGACGATGGGTCGCCATAGGGCCGTAAGCTTTCATCTAAAAGGCATTTTCAACCATACTCTAGAGATGCGTAGCCGCCCGAACTGATCTGTGCCGGTAGAGTCTGTGCCGGTAGGGTGCTTGCCCCTGCGGGCGTCTCGCCTACCCTGTACGTTGGCTACTGCGCCCCTAGTTTTGATTCCAGGCCTTTTGGCTCTATGTCTTTTACTAGATGCACCTGTTGCTTGCCCTGGGGTAATGTTATGTCGCTTGCCCCATTTCGGCATCTTGCCTCAGCATCTATGAAGATGGATTTCAGCACAATTCTAAATCAAAAGCGCGACACAATTATTGATTTGTGGATTGGTGCAGTTTTTGAAGATCAGCAAATTGAGGCGACAAACGAGTTAACTTTCAACGCAGTGCGTGACAGTCTGCCTAGGGTGCTAGCATCCCTTGCCGACATGATGGCCCACAGCGATCCAGAAAATTATCAAGTTATTGACGAAGCCAGTTTAGAACATGGTTTAATTCGGGCCGAACAAGGGTTTGAACCCGCTGAAATCGCGCGAGAATATCGTCTGCTGCGATCGGTCATTTTTTCAGAACTAGAAGCCGATTTGGTTCAGGCCTCCCCGGCTGATGTGTTGTGGGCCATTCGGCTAATTGATACCGTGGTGGATGAGGCGATCGCCCGCTGCTTTGACAGCTATACCCAGAGCCGCATGGAGGAGTTAGACAAACTCAGAACTCAAATGCAGCTCACCAATCAAGAGCTAACCCGCCTGGTGCGGGCTAGCCACGACAATATGTCAAAGCTGACCCACGAACTCAAAACTCCGCTCACCTCAATTATTGGCTACGCCGATCTGTTTTTGCGGCAGCAGCAGCAGGCTGACCTCAACGATTCTTACGCCCATCTAGAAAGTATTGAGCGGGTTCTGCGCAGCGGGCGACTCCTGCTGCGGCTGATTAACGATACTTTGCAGCTGCAGCAGGGCGACGGACAAATTAAGTTGAAGGTGGTTACTATCACCCCGCAAGATCTCATTCAGTCGGTGATAGAAATTGTCGAGCCACTGGTTCGCGATAAAGGGCTGGAGCTGAAGGTAGACTGCGATCGCGCCCCTCAAATCGTGCAAACCGACCCCCTGCGCCTGCAGCAAATTGTCACTAATCTACTGAGTAATGCTATTCGCTACACCGAAAAAGGCTATGTCTCTATCTCTGCCGAAACCCTTGATCACAACCGCTGGTCAATTGTGGTTAGCGATAGCGGCATTGGCATAGCCCAGGCCGAGCAAAAGTATATTTTTGAACCCTACTACCGCGTTCACCACGGCCCTACGCCCGCCAGCGATCAGGGCACAGGGCTGGGGTTGGCCATCGTCTCGCAACTGGTGGAGTTGATGCAGGGCGAAATTCTGGTGTCGTCCCTGGTTAAGCAAGGCTCAACATTTACGGTGATTATGCCGGTTGAGCAGCACGAGCTTAAGCACAATTAGGGTTGTAAGACGTGAGGCGATCGCCCTTCTAATCCTGATCGTCCATGCTCCTAGCGCGGCACCCCCAACGATAACAACAGCTATCGCTGTTCCCTAAGCGAAGTCGTTGGCGTTCGCGAAGCGAGTTCTGAGCACTCAGCTACCCCAGGGGGGCTAGGGGATATTAGCGGCGTCGACAAAAGAGAACCGTTGTAACCCCCGATTGGTCAAGGGCACAACCGTTTGCCCCTGCGGGATGCCTGTTTTGATCTAGCGGTTTTAAACCGGCTTATAAACTCCCAATGAATCTGCACATTCTAGATAGGTCAGAGCCTTAAAGATTGCGTGAAGTAACTTACTAGGGGCTAACTGACCGAAACTTTTAGATGTGGGAAACATCTATGATACGTAGACCTGCCTATTCGTAGGGTTCGTCATGAACGTGAGTGACGTAGCAAAGCTAGGCCTAATGGTGATGTTGGGCGATCGCCACAACACATTCTTTAGCATCGTTTAATTAAAGCTTTTACTTATACAAGCAGTTAGACATTTATGGAATCAAGAGCAATGCGTAGATCAGTATTGTTTCTATCAAGATTTATGGCCGGTCTATGGGTAGCCCTAGTCGGTGCTTTTCTATTTTTGCTTCTGTCGAATGCTCCAAGCGTACCTGATGCTGCACCGTTTGCGAGTGTATCAATTAAAGCCGAAGACGGCGCTATCGTTCACTTGCCCAATAAAATTTTTTCCTGTACTGAAACAGAACAGCAGTTTCAGTGCCAAACAAACATTCAGAGTCGTTTGCTGAACCTTAGCTTAACAAAGGGAAATGCCGATCAATATTACTTCAGCGATTGTCGTGCCCTGTATGACGACCAAGCGATTGGCTGTCAGAAGGTGGGGCAAACCTATGCCCCCATACTCTCAGACATCTATGAGATTACCGATCTAAATTTAAGCTCTCAGCAGCTACAGGTTGTCAAACAAAAGTATTGGGGCATTAACACCCTTATGCGGCTGGGTGAACTGCGCTTAACGTGGATCTGTGCAGGACTATCTATTGGAGCGGGCATTATTGCTACTCTCTTAACCTGGTTTAAACCAGGGGAACTGAGCAAAGTTTTTACAAGCCTTGCCTGTGGATTTGGCGTATATCGCTTAATTTGGAGTTTGCTTGGTGGTGTGCAGTACGACCTGGTAACACCGTACGGATTTACGCCGGTCACTTGGGGCTGGGTTGTCAATGGAGCTGCGATCGTTTTGGGTGTCGGAATGGCCCTTGCCACCGCTCTTCTGCTTTGGCAAAGGTTAAACCAGTTCACCAGAACTCTCATCAGCATAGGCATTAGTGCCGGAATTTTTAGTCTTTGCTGGCTATCCCTAACGTGGAATTTTTATAATGTGCTCTCTTTCTTAGGTTTAGAAGATAATGCTCTTGTGCAGCAGGGGTATCCGTTGATGTGGCTCGCTACAGCTATTTCAATTGTTCTGGCAGTTGCCGCTGCTATTTTGCTTAAGGTGTATAGCTATCAATCAATTAAAAAATTTCTCTCCCTGGGTAGCGGCATTGGTTCAGTAGCTCTAACCACAAACTTTTTCCTGTTCGTTCTATTGAGCCTGGGTTACGCAGATTAAGTGCTGGCCAGTCTGCTTAGGGCAGTACTAAGCATCTGTAGCCAAGACTGGGGCAGCGAGCTGACGTATAGCCATTGCCTATGGGTTTTCAGTAAAACGTCTAACCTTCGCGGCGACGGCTATACATGCCAGTTTTGACCTAGAGATGAAAGCTGCCCACCCGAAACCAGCGATACCCGTACCCTTCTAACTGAATATCATGGGAACCTTGCTGAATCGATTCATAGGGCTGGTCGTCTAGCAGATCGATGAGGGGCGTTGTCTTATCGTCTAGTTTTAGAGTCACAACGCAAGCCTCCCTCGACAGGTTGTGAATGGCAATTACGGTGCCGTCTTTCCACTGGCAGCGATGGGCAAAGACAGCCGAATTGTCGGTATCAATGATTTCCCAACTGCCCCAACCAAATTCAGGGCATTCCTTACGCATCCGAATGGCACGTTCCATCCAGTTAAGCAATGATTCAGAGTCCCGTCGTTGGTTAATGACATTGAGTTGTTGATAGCCATAGGGACCTTCATCAATAACCGATCGCACCAGAGCTTCGGGGTCAGCCGTTGAAAATCCACCGTTCTTCTGATCTGACCACTGCATTGGTGTGCGCAGAGCGTCGCGGGCTTCGAGGGACAAATCATCTCCCATACCAATTTCTTCGCCATAGAACAAAACCGGCGTTCCGGGTAGGGTCAACATCAGACTGTACACCAGACGAATGCGCCGCGGATCGTTGTCCAGCAGTGGTGGAAAGCGGCGGCGAATACCGCGATCGAAAACCCAAACTTGGTCTTTGTCCTGGTTAAACCGCTGCAAAATTTCGTCTTGTTCTTCATCCGAAAGTTTGTCTAAGGTCAGCTCATCATGGTTTCGCACAAAGTACGCCCATTGCCCAACATCAGGCGGCTGGGGTTGTATCTTTAGG
Organism: Nodosilinea sp. LEGE 06152; assembly: GCF_015207525.1. Lineage (GTDB taxonomy): Bacteria > Cyanobacteriota > Cyanobacteriia > Phormidesmidales > Phormidesmidaceae > Nodosilinea. The sequence goes on along the minus strand of NZ_JADEWR010000007.1, from coordinate 81,721 downwards.
CCATTGATTAAGGGACGAGCATCTTCTCGGGCCATCGCCAGGGTAAGCGTTTGATTGCCCATAAAGCTGAACAGAAGCTGCATGCGATCGCCATTGCCAAAGTAGTCAGCAATCTTGTCCATCGGCTCGTTAACTTCTGCCAGAACGATCGCATCGCCTCGCCGCCAGGATAGAAAATCGCGAATCTCCTTCAGAAACAGCAGCGGATCTTTGGCTTCGGCGGTATCTTTGATGCCTTCTAGCTCGATCAAAAAGGGAACCGCATCGACTCGAAAGCCAGATACCCCCATTTGCAGCCAGAAGCCCATGACTTTGTAAATTTCCTCCCGTACCTGAGGATTGGCGACGTTTAAATCTGCCTGATGCTCATAAAAGCGGTGAAAATAATAGGCTCCGGCTGATTCGTTGTAGGTCCAGGTGCTGTCTTGATACCCTGGAAAAATAATGCCCTCCTCAGCATTTTCTGGCTTTTCCTCAGCCCAGACGTAGTAGTCTCGGTATTTAGAGTTCTTGTCTTGGCAAGCCGCCTGAAACCACGGGTGATCAATCGAGGTGTGATTCACCACTAAATCTACAATTACCCGCAGTCCACGCTGCCCGGCTTGGCGGGTAAATTCAACAAAATCGCCTAACGTGCCTAACCGTTGGTCAACACTGTAGTAATCGGTGATGTCGTAGCCATTGTCCCGATTGGGTGACGGGTAAAACGGCATTAGCCAGATACAGTTAACGCCCAAACCGGCGATGTAATCAAGGCGATCGATTAACCCGACAAAGTCTCCAACACCGTCTCCGTTCCCATCCATGTAAATTTCTACATCAAGACAGTAGATGACGGCATCTTTGTACCAAAGATCTAGCATGATCGCTTGCAAATAGGGGGCAGTAGCAACCCCACCGTCACAAACAATAGCCTCAGCAGCATCTATCAGCAGATACATTTGAGTTCAATAGATTTTGCCGGGTTTTGCTATAGAGTTTCTCGAACTGGTGAGGTACGCACTGGTTCGGTTCTAAATCCTTCCAGTGTTTAAGTAAGTAGGTTTGAGAATCTATAGGACGCATTCCGACTCCGCTCAATGCTCGATCCGTTGCTGGGCAGAGGGTTGGCGGAGTCGTTCACGAAGTGTCTCCCAAAGGGAGACCGGAAACTTAAGCTGGGTTTAGTTTGGCCCTTCTACTTAGCTGTATAAGATCCACGCTGTAACCCCTCTTATATAAGGGGGCAGCGAGAATTATTGCGAGGTACTTCACGCGATTGAAACTTGCTATAGCGCGTCGCTCAATTTACAGAGGTATGAAAGTCTATAGGTTGGGCTAGCCAAGCCTAACCGTGACCCAAGCTGTGAGTGCTCAAGCTTAGCTAAGGGGCGCGGCCTGCATCGAGGGCTCTACCGCGCTGGCCAGTTTGCGCAGCATGGCGGCGGTGGTGTCGAAGTCTACGCAGGCATCGGTAATGCTCTGGCCGTAGGTGAGCTGTCGCAGGTCGTTGGGGATGGGCTGACTGCCCGCCTTGATATGGCTCTCGATCATGACGCCGAGAATATGGCGCGAGCCGTTGCTCACCTGAGCCGCAATGTCGTCGAGCACCGTGGTTTGGCGGTTGTGGTCTTTGTTGGCGTTGGCGTGGCTGCAGTCGACCATCATGCGGTGGTTGAGGTTGAGCTTGGCCATTTCTGCGGCGGCTTTGGCGACGTGGTCGCCGCTAAAGTTGGGGCCGCCCTTGCCGCCGCGCAGCACCAGGTGCCCGTCAGGGTTGCCGGTGGTGGTAACAATGCTGGCCAACCCGTGGTGGTTGATGCCCAAAAAGTGGTGGGGGCGGCTGGCGGCCACCATGGCGTTCATGGCGGCCTGCAGGCTGCCGTCGGTGCTGTTCTTAAAGCCGATAGGCATCGAGAGGCCAGAGGCCATTTCGCGGTGGGTCTGGCTCTCGGTGGTGCGGGCACCGATCGCAGTCCAGGCAATCAGGTCGGCAATGTACTGGGGGGTCACCGGGTCGAGCAGCTCGGTGGCGGCGGGTAGCCCCAGCTGGGCCAGGTCGAGCAGCAGCTTGCGGGCCAGGCGCAGGCCGGTGTTGATGTCGTAGCTGCCGTCGAGGTGGGGGTCGTTGATCAGCCCCTTCCAGCCCACGTTGGTGCGAGGCTTTTCAAAGTAGACCCGCATAATAATTTCGAGCTGGCCCGATAGCTCGTGGCGCAGGTTGACTAGCTTTTGGCCGTACTCGTAGGCGGCGTCGATGTCGTGCACCGAGCAGGGACCAACAATCACCAGCAGGCGGCGGTCTTCGTTGTAGAGAATGTGGCGAATGCGATCGCGGGCCTCGGCCACCAGCGTCGCGGCCTCAGCCGACATGGGAAACTCATGGTGCAGCAGCGCCGGGCTGACGAGGGGGCGAGTCTCAACAACGTGAAGATCCTGGGTTTGGTGCATTGAATTTGGCCTATGTAATGTGGGCTCCACCCCGGAGCCATGCCTACAAAATGGTAGCGTACCTTACTCCCTGCTAGGGTTAGACGACGGTAATGGGTTCTTAACCAACCGTGATTTCAGTCAGCACCTCGGGCAGCACCTCAGCCGGTGAGCCCAGGGGCGGCAGCATTTCGATCTCAGCGCTGTTGTAGAGCACCATCGTGGTTGAGGCGTTTTCTTCAAAACCAATGCGCTTATAAAAGCCCTGCTGATGGGTCGTCATCAGGTAGACGCGCTCTACCCGGCTCATGTGGGGGTGGGCGACCAGGGTTTCGACCAGCCTGCGGCCCAGCCCACCGCCCTGATAGTCAGGCGAAATCACCACATCCCAAATGGTGGCGCGAAACACGCCGTCGGAGGTGGCGCGGGCAAAGCCAATCAGCTGGTCGCCATCCCAGGCGGTAACGACGGGGTAGCTGTGGGCGATCGCGGTTTCCATATCAGCCCGGGTGCGATCTTTAGCCCAAAACGCCGCCGCCTGAAATAGACTCACCAGCTGATTTAGGTCAGCCGCAGAAAATTGATTGGTGTACTTAAACTGAATAGCACTGCAATCCATCGACAACCTCTGTTCACATCCCGACTAGGGCTAAGGGTTTAGTAGGAGTTAGCTAAATCGCAAATATCTCTTTGGGTTTTGCCCCTGGCTTGGGTGATTCAGCTAACGCAGCCAGTCGCTAACCCCCGCCAGCTAGCCGGTGATCAACGGCACTCGGCTGACTGGCTACCTATTTGCGAGAGCAACGTCGAGGGTGCGCCCAGCGCCATGCTCTCTAGACAGAATAAACAGATTTTTTGAATAGCGGTATACCAAAACCCGAATTCTATTGACATTGCCAACAAGCCCTGACAACTGCATGCAGCAGGGGCTAGGGTTTACGGCTTAGGGTATGTGGTCTGAGGGTGCTTCTGTAACCCAAAACCCAGAGCCCGAAGTTATGCCGGGGTGCGCTGCTGGCGCAGCTTCCACACGACGCTGGAGACCAGGTTGGTCACCGTATGGGCCACAATGGGCACCAGCAGATTGCCCGTCAGCACCGCCCCGATCGCCAGCACCAGGCCAATGGCCGTAGCCCACACCACGTAGGTCCACTGCTGCAAACTGCTCAGGTGCAGCACCCCAAAGCTAGCCGCCGACACCGCAATGCCCAGGGCATTGAGCCCGATCGCAGGCAGCATCACTCCGCGAAACAGCAGTTCTTCGCTCAGCCCCGGCAGCAGCCCCAGCCAAATTAGGTCGGGCCACTGTAAGGGCTGTAGCACCATAGTCAGGTAGGTGTCGGCACTGTGGCGGTAGGCGGGCCACAGCCGGTAAACAACCCCACTGGCCAGGGTGATCGCCAGGCCCAGGCCTACGCCCAGCAGCCCGTCCTGCAGCGACAGCCGCAGCGGCAGCAGGCCCGCCGAGTCAAAATACAGCCAGATTTTTGAAATTAGCAGCAGCACGACCGCCGTTACGCCCATAGCGGCCAGCACCTGCATTCGGGTCAGCGGTTCGAGGGGCGGGTTGGGCTGCGGGTCGTTGGCGGGCGGCTGGGTCACAATAGGTTAAAGCTTGAGCGGGTAGGGCATTGCTATCTTAGCGAAGCGATCGCGGGGAATCCGGTTTAATTCGGTGGTTGTGGGTCTGTCTAACGTCAGATTTGTAGGGGCGTTGCACTGCAATGCCCCTACCAGGTATCAGCTGCCAATCAGAGTTTTGTAAGTTGGATTTGGGATTAAGTTGCTTTAGTCCTGAGCGGGTGGGGTTTTGGTGAAGGGCCAGGTGAAGTAGAAGGTGGTGCCCTCACCCACGGCAGAGGTAAGCCAGACGCGCCCCTTTTCGGCTTCGATAATTTTTTTCACTACGGCCAGGCCCACGCCAGTGCTTTCAAAGTCATCACGGGCCTTGAGGGTTTGAAAAATGGTGAAAATTTTGTCGTGATACTGGGGCGCAATGCCGGGGCCATCGTCGGCGATGGCAAATTCGAGCCACTTGCCGCGATCGCGCCAGCTGATATGCACGGTGCCCTGGTCGCGATGGTGGTGCTTAATGGCGTTGTTGATCAGGTTGGCAAATACTTGGCCTAGGGCGGTTTTGTGGCTGTAGAGCGTGGGCAAGTCGGTCGGGAGGTCAACCACAAACGATTTGGGTGGGGCCAGAGAGTCGACTACATTGGTCAGCAGTTCGTTGACATCGATCGCCACAATGCTGCGCTGGCGGCGACCCACCCGCGAGTATTCCAGCAGGCCGTTGATCAGCGCTTCCATACGGTCTACCCGGCTGCGCAGTAGCTCTAGCTGGCGCTGGTTTTCGGGCGGTAGCTGGTTGCCCAGGTCTTCGCCAATCCAGTCGGCCAGGTTAGAGATGGCGCGCAGAGGCGCTTTGAGGTCGTGGGAGGCGACGTAGGCAAACTGGTCAAGCTCAGCGTTACGCTGCTCTAGCATGGCGGTGGTATGGGCCAGTACCAGGTTGGTGTTGGCCATTTCGTCGGCTCGGTGCAGCAGCTCCTCGCGGGCGGCTTTGCGGTCTTCGATGTCCTCAATGATGGCAATAAACGCTGAGGGACCGTCGGTGTCATCGCTTTCGACTGAAACCGTGGCCAGTGTCCACAGGGGGGTGCCGTCTTTGCGCAGGTAGCGCTTCTCAAACTGACAGGGGGTGCGCTCGGTGATCAGTTTCTGGTAGTAGTACTCATCCTGAAGTCTGTCGCCCTCGTAAGTAATGGATTGAAAGGAGCGATTGATAAGCTCTTCGGGCCGGTAGCCCAGAATATCGCAAAACTTTTGGTTTACCTGTATCCACTGTCCTTCCCAGTTGAGTCGGGCCATGCCCACTGCGGCCTGCTCAAAGACGGCTCGAAATCGCCTTTCGCTGGCCCGCAAGTCAAGCTCGGCCTGCTTAGCTGCGGTGATGTCTTGCAGTACTCCGACCATGCGCTGGCTGCACCCGTCTTTAGCGTTGACCACGCGACCGTAGGCGCTCACCCAGTGCATGGTGTTGTCGGGCCAGCGCAGGCGATACTGCCCGGCAAACTCGCCCTGGGTTGCGATCGCCTCCTGCACCAGCCTTTCGATGGCGGGCAGGTCGTCGGGGTGCACCCGTTCGGCCCAAACCACCGCTGTCTGGGGCGTGGTACCCGGCTCCAGACCCAAAATGCGCTCGATCTGAGGCGACCAGATCTGGGTGTCGCTGTCGAGGTGCCAGTCCCAAGACCCCATCTGGGCGGCACCAAGGGCCAAATTGAGCCGCTCTGCGGTGTCTTGCAGGTCGTCTTTGGCTCGCTGTAGGGTGGCGCGATCGCGCCGCTCCTGCTCCAGCAGGGTTTCAATCTGCTGATTGGCCTCCTCCAGCTGAGCGGTCCGGTGCTGCACCCGCTCCTCTAGGGTTTGGTTCAGCTGCCTGACCTCCATCTCGGCGGCGCGTAGGCTAGCCTCGGCCTGCTTGCGATCGCTAATTTCGCTCTGCAGCGCCTGGTTCATATCCATTAGCTGAGTCAGGTTAGGCAACGCCAGCGCCAGCGGTAGCCGGGGCACCAGTTCTAGCGCCGTAGCAAGGGAAACCAGCGCGGTCAACGCCTTCACTGCTCCCGACACCCAGTAGGTCGGAAACCACAGCGTCCACACCTCTAGCAGGTGAGTGGCACCGCAGGCGGCAATAAACGCCGCAAATAGCCAAAACAGCGGCTTAAAGGGCAGATCGGACCGCCGCTGCACCAAATACACTAGTGCCCCCGCGATCGTCCAGTACGACAGCGCAATCAGGGCATCCGACAGGAGATGTAGCCACACCAGCCCCGGCCGCCACAGGTAGCAGTGCCCGTGAGGAATAAATGGCCCCGACAGCAGAGACTGCCAGTAGTCAACCATGGCACCATCCTTTCTACGGCGAGTTGAGGGAGATATGAGGTTAGAGAGAGACGGGTCTAAGGAGAGACAAATAAGCTGTTAACCTTCCTGAAATACCACGTCCTTTGGCCGCCCACAGTCTATCTTTGGAGAGAGGCCGAAGGCATAGTAGGTCAGCCCGAGGATACGTGCCACCCTTCTAGAGTTGGCGCATAATCAGAGGACCTCGGGCACTAGCATAGCCCGTAGTTTTTTACAATGCCTCATTTAGGGGGCCACCTATGACAGATATTCGCATCGTATTGATTGAAGATCATGACCTTACTCGCTTAGGTCTAAAGGCGGCGCTCCAGCGAGTACCTGGTATGACTGTAGTGGGCGAAGCCGCCAATGGGGCACGGGGCCTCAGCCTGCTCGAAACCGAACATCCCGACATTGCGATTGTGGATATCGGTCTGCCCGATATTGATGGTATTGAGCTGGTAGAGCGGCTGCGCCAGAGCCAGGGCGAACTCGATGAAAACCCCACCCGCGTGCTCATGTTGACCATGCACGACAGCGAAGCTGCGGTCATGGCCGCCTTTGCTGCAGGGGCAGACTCCTACTGCATGAAGCAAACCGAGCTAGACGACCTAATTGTAGCCGTTCGCGAAACCAACGAAGGCAACTCGTGGATTGACCCGGCCGTCGCCAGCGTGGTGCTGCGTCAGGTGCGCAAAACCCCGGCTGGAGCCATGGCAGCCAGCAACCGCACCGTCGCGATCGAGGCGGTAGAGCCTGAGTTTGAGCAGATTTTAGAATCGTACCCGCTGACCGAGCGCGAGCTTGAGATTCTGGAGCTAATTGTTGGTGGGTGCAGCAACGCTGAGATTGCCGAGCGCTCTTACATCACCGTAGGTACCGTAAAAACCCACGTGCGCAGCATTCTTAACAAGTTAGGGGTAGACGATCGCACCAAGGCCGCCGTGCGAGCCCTGCGATCGGGGCTGGTGACCTAAGGCTGCGCGATGGCTCTAGGGTTGCTCAAATTTTAGTTAGCCGTGTCCTCTAGAGTCATGGTTAAATAATTTCACAACCGTTCATAACTCTCAAGAATTGACTTGCGAGCGGTTGTCAAACCCCGAAGCACCCCTATGGACACCACCCCCTCTACTCTGCTACCCACCCTGGGTCAGCTTCAGCGTCGGCTGACCCAGCGGTTTCAGCGGTTGTACCGCGACAAGCTCAATCACACTCCTGGAAAGATCACGTGCCAAATTTTAGAAGAAAAGCTGCTGTTTGTGATTGAAGACTCGGTTACTAAGCCCGAGCAGCTGCTGGTAGATGAAGGTCAGGCAGAGTTGGCAGAACAGGTAAGAAGCGACCTGGCCATGGCACTGCGCCCGCAAATCATTGAGATGACTGAAGCCGTCCTCGATCGCGAGGTTGTTGACGTTTTAACCGATGCCACTCTGGCCACTGGCCGCACCAGCGTAGTCATCATTCTCTCTGAGCCACCGGAGGCGCGCCCTGCGGCCAAAGACTCCTCAAGCTAGTGCCCGTCAGGTTCAATCATAAGGATTCCGTAGGGTGCATAGGGCTACCCCAGCGCAAAGCCACAGGCCACTCAAGGCCGACGCCAGGACTAACTATAATTCCACGACAAAGCGGTTGGGTCATAAGATCCAACCGCTTTGTCGTATTAGGATGCCGCCGCTTAGGCCACTAAGTTGCCGACCGAGGCACAGATGTGCTGATGAAGCGATTGATCAGGTGCTCCAACGGCTCGATCAAAAAGGGCTTGCTGATGTAGTCATTGAACCCTGCCGTCAGAATTCTTTGGCGATTTTCCTGCCCTGCCAGGGCCGTTACCGCGACTACAGGAATATCTCGGGTGCCTGCATCGGCCCGCAGCTGCTGAATAAGACTGTAGCCATCGACCTGGGGCAGATGGATATCCGACAATATGAGCTGGGGATGGTGCTGTCGTGCAGCGACCAAAGCGGCTAAGCCATCAGCCACAAAGCAAGTCTCGCACGATAGCTGCTCTAATATATAGGCCATCAGAGTGAGGCTGTCGTCATCGTCGTCTACCACCAGTACCATTGGGGGCTGGGGTCGAGTAGCGAGTGAAACAGAGGCTGAGTTTTGCACCACCACAGGCGGAGTTCTCCACATAGAGACCACAAAATGCAGGGCTAGCTATTGCTGGAGCCTGCTAGGGAGGCATTCCGCCCGTGGTCAAAGAGCACGCGAAAGGACTGGCTTAAGGGGAGAGTTAAGGTCTGCTGAACCGTGGCCTGGATGAGTCAGGTAACGTTTAGCAGAGCTAAGAAAACAAAACTTTTCTTTAGTTTTGCTTAATCTTTTGCCCATCTTAGCACAGCCCCTCTAAGGGTGTAGAGAGGAAGGCCAAACTGGAGTCACCTTCTTAATTTCTCTCGGTAGATAGATTCTCTTTGTTAAGAGTTGCGGCCGTGCGAATGAGGAAGACGTTTTCGAGCGGTGACGGACGCGAAACGTCCCATCCAGCCCAGTAACCTTAACAGCATAGAAGGGCGAGGGGGCGGCGCGATGTGCCCGCTACTACGAACAGCGCCAGGAAATTTGGCCGCCAGCAAAAAATAGAGTTGGGTGGGGGCGATCGCGGTTCGTGGCTCTTGTTTCCCCAGTCCCGGCCTACCCCAGTTTCACCGCGCTGGGTTTGTTAGACTATGGGAGTCCTACTGGCATTTCCCCTCACCCCACAAGGATTCTTTGGCATGACGGTTGCACCCTTACCGACTCCTTTAATTAAAACTAGCGACCTGCTGCAGCGCGACTACTCAGCCCCCCGCGATCGCTTCGATGCCGCCTGGGAGGCGACTCTATCTACGCTGCTGGGCTTAGGTCGCTCTGCTGGAGCCGACTTCGTTGAATTTTTTCTAGAGCGCAACAACTACATCAGCTGTCAGGCCGAAGACGACGCCATTACCAGCCTCTCGCCGCGCCTGGTGACCGGGGCTGGGGTGCGAGTGTTTGTGGGCAAGGCCGACTGCTACGTCAGCACCAACGACCTCACCTTTAACGGACTCAAGGCCGCTCTCGACAAAGCCCTGGCTATTATGGGGCTCACCTTACCCGGCCCCCACGCCAACCTGGCCGAAATCAACCTAGAGCTGCTGCGCGACTACGCCACCGCCAAGGGCAAAGACGACTGGCTGGCTCAGTGCAGCTCGATGCAGGAAATGGGCGACGTGCTGCTCGCCGCCAATACCGCCTTGGCCAAAGATGCCAGCCACGTGCAGTCGCGCCGCGCCGTCTACTTTCGCGACTGGCAGGAGGTGCTGGTGGCCGCCAGCGACGGCACCTTCGCCCGCGACATTCGCCTCACCCAGTCGGTAGGCTACAACCTGCTCTGCGCCGATGGCGAGCACCGCTCCTCCATTGGCCAGCGGGCGGGCGACACCAGTGACCCCGCCTTTTTGCGCAACTGGGACTTTCGCTCGGCCTCGGCGGATGTGGCCGAGTCGGCGGGCAAAATGCTCTACGCCGACTACGTGGAGTCGGGCAGCTACCCGGTGATCATGGCCAACAAGTTCGGCGGTGTGATTTTCCACGAAGCCTGCGGCCACCTGCTGGAGACTACCCAGATTGAGCGCGGCACCACCCCCTTTATGGACAAGAAGGGCCAGAAGATCGCCCACGAAAATCTCACCGCCTGGGATGAAGGAATTTCGCCCGACGCCTTTGGCACCATCGATATGGACGACGAGGGTATGCCCGCCCAGCGCACTCTGCTGATCGAGAACGGCGTGCTGAAGAACTTTTTGAGCGATCGCGCCGGCTCCATGCGCACCGGCCACCCCCGCACCGGCAGCGGTCGTCGCCAGGGCTTTACCTACGCCGCCGCCAGCCGCATGCGCAACACCTACATCGCCCCCGGCGACTACTCCCTCGACGAGCTGTTTGCCTCGGTCGAAAAAGGCATCTACTGTAAACAGATGGGCGGCGGCAGCGTTGGCCCCACCGGCCAGTTCAACTTCGCCGTCTCTGAAGCCTACTTAATTGAGAACGGCAAAGTCACCAAACCTCTCAAGGGTGCCACCCTGATCGGCGAAGCCACCGAAATCATGGACAAAATCTCCATGTGCTCGAATGACCTGGATCTCGCCGCTGGCTTCTGCGGCTCGATCAGCGGCAGCATCTACGTCACCGTGGGGCAGCCCCACCTGAAGGTGGACTCGATCACCGTCGGTGGCCGTTAGAAAAGCGGGTGGGTGGACGAACCAGGGAGGTAATGCGCTGATGTCAAATCTTGAGCAAATTGAGGCAGCGATCATTTCGCTGCCATCTAGTGAGTTTGAGAAATTGAGAGTCTGGTTTTTTGATCTGGACTACGAGCGTTGGGATCGGCAGCTAGAGCAGGATGTTTCAGACGGTAGGCTAGATGCCCTGGCTCAAGAGGCGATCGCTGAGTTCGAAGCGGGCCACCGTCGAGAACTTTGAAATGCACTATGCCACCCAGCGATTTTGGCAATGCTACAACTCCCTCCCCGAAAACGTACAGCGCACTGCTGATGAATGTTACACGTTGCTTAAAGCCGACCCGTCTCATCCCTCTTTGCACTTTAAGAAATTAGGCAAAAAGTACTGGTCTGTCCGGGCAGGCTTGAGCCATCGAGCTTTAGGTGTGGACGTTGAAGGCGGCATTTCTTAGTTCTGGATTGGAACCCATGCTGAGTATGACAAGTTGATTAGCCGCTTGTAGCAACCCACCGTGTAACCCTTCCACTTTTTTACCCATCCACTCTCACACTCATCCATCCCTTACTTATCAATCACTATGCCCTCCATTCAAGACATTGCCGCCTACGCGGAATCTAGCGCCAAGAAACTCGGCATTTCTAAATACGACGTCTACGGGTCTTCCGTGGACGAAACCAGCGTGCAGGTCGACAAGGGCGACCCCAAGCAGGTCAAGGCCTCGAACCGCTCCAGCGTGATCGTGCGGGTGTGGAACCCGGACGGCAAGGTGGGGGTGACCTCCACCAGCGATGTCGACCCACTGGGTATGGATTTGGCCCTGCAAACGGCTCAGGAGGCCAGCGCTTTTGGCGTTAGCGACCACATCCCCGACTTTAGCCCCGAGTCGGTGGCCCCGACTGCCGATGTGCAGGTGGAGACGGTGCCTCCGGCCCCGGTGGGTGACTTAATTTCGACCCTGATCGATGTGGAGAAGCAGCTGCTGGCGGCTCATCCGGCGATCGCCAGCGTGCCCTACAATGGCCTGGCCCAGCGCAGCATCGATCGCTTTTACCTCAACAGCGCTGGGGCCTTGCGCCAGGAGGCTCGCTCCTACGCCTCGCTGTACCTGTACAGCAAGACCGAGCAGGAGGGCCGCAAACCCCGCTCTGCCGGGGCCATGCGGGTGAACCGGGGCCTGCCCCTGCTCGACATTGACGGCTGCCTCAAAGAAGCTACTGAAAAAACTATCAGCCACCTCGACTACAACAAGGTGGCCTCGGGCAAGTACCGGGTGGTGTTTTCGGGTGAGGCGTTTTTGAGCCTGCTGGGCGCGTTCTCGAATATGTACAACGCCCAGAGCGTGCTGGACAACCGCAGCCTGTCCGATAAAGACTCTTTGGGCAAGGTGGTGGCTTCGCCGCTGCTGTCGGTGTACGACGATGCCCTGCACCCCGAGAACGTCAGCGCCGAAACCTTTGACGGCGAGGGCACCCCCACCCGCCGGGTGTCGATTATTGAGCAGGGCGTGCTGACCCAGTTTTTGCACAGTGCCGGAACGGCCAAGCGCATGGGGGCCAGCCCTACGGGTCACGCCAGCATTGGCGCTAAGGTGTCAGTCAGCCCCAGCTACTACCACGTGCTGCCGGGGGCTGAGGCTTCGACCGAGTTCAGCCTAGACAATGCTCAAAACGTGATTTTTATTGACGATTTACAGGCGCTCCATGCTGGGGTAAATGCGCTCCAGGGGTCATTTTCGCTGCCCTTCGACGGCTGGTTGGTGAACGGGGGGGAACGCGTCAGCATTGAGTCGGCTACGGTGGCGGGCGACTTCTGCGACCTGCTCAAGGCGATCGTGCATGTGGAGCCTGAGGTCGAGATTACCCCCGGCGGCCTGTGCCCACGCGTCTGGGTCGATGCTCTATCGATTACTGGAGAAGGTTAGGGGCAACCCAGTTCTGTACGCCTTCCTGCACCAGGCCAATGCCGACCTGCATCAGGGTAAAGCCCACTCCGGCTAGCAGGGTTGCCTTTGCCAAGCCAATATTCAGCCCGGCCCGCACAGCGGCGATCGCTCCTAGCAGCGTCCACCCGGCTAGGGTCAGGGTAATTGGTCGGCCCAGCAGCGGAATCACTGTCAGCAGGTTGAGCATCTGGGGCGCGTAGGCAAACCCCACCGGCACCAGTAGTTCTCGGTAAGGGGGCACGGGGGTCAAATAGCTGTTGATCTTCCAGAGGCCGTAGGTCCACAGGTAGTACCCGACTACCACGCTGAGGCCATTGATCAGCACACCTGCGACCAACTCCAGAAAGGAGGGTTTGTAGAGCAGCAAAATGAGGCCACTGCCCAACCCGTGGGACAGGCCCGCCAGCGCCACAATGCTGCGGGCATACCGCGCCGCTGCCGGGTACTGGTGGCTATGCTCATAGAAATCTTGGTTGAGGGTGAGGGCATCTGCCAGCACCTGTCTCAACCACCTGATAGAATGCCGCTGACCCATAGCTGTATCTATGACTACCTGGCCCAGTCTACCGCTGGGGCGTGCCAATGAAGTCTTTCCTGCAAACTCTGATCGCGCGATCGCTCGGCGATACCAGTAAGTTGCTAACCGCCCTGGGGCTGTTCTTTTTAGCCTGGGGCACCATAGCGCCGATTAGCACCCTGTCGTGGTGGCTGCGCGACGGCAACCGGCTGGCTCAGCAGCGGCCCGAACTGCCCGCAGACAACGTCGCGACTGGGACAGGGCCGCCGTGCTACCTGGTGTTTTTGGCGGGGGTGGGCAACGTGGCCGACGTCGATCTGGCCCCAGGCGAAGACGTCTTTTTGACCCAAATGGCGGCGGCTGTACCCAACTGCGTCGTGGTGCGCGAGGTGTTTCCCTACTCGGCGGTGAGCGATAACGTGGGCGGTCAGCCGTTCTTTCGCTGGGTATGGCGACTCAGCGAGCGCACCGGCGGCGACGATGCGCCCGCCCGCATCGTCCTCAAGATTCGCAATCTGTGGCGCATGGCCCTCTCCGCCGACAGCCGCTACGGGCGGGCCTACAACCGGGGGGCAGCGGCCACCATTCTGGAGCGCATGGCCGCCACCGAGGCCGTTCCACTGGAGGCCGACGAGCCGTTTCAACTGGTGTTGGCGGGCACCAGCGGTGGTGCCCAGGTGGCTCTGGGGGCAGCTCCCTACCTGCAGCAGTGGCTGCCGGTTGAGATTACGGTACTGTCGTTTGGCGGCGTGTTTGACGGTCAAACGGGTTTTACTGCCGTTGAGCAGGTCTACCACTTCTACGGCCAGGATGACTGGATTGATAACCTGGGCGTCGTGCTCTTTCCCTCGCGTTGGGAGTGGACGTTAGGCTCAGCCTTCAACCAGGCCCAGCGGGCGGGGCGGTATGAGGCGATCGCAATTGGCCCCCACGCCCACGACGGCGATCGCGGCTACTTTGGCCAGGCCCTGGTGGGGGGTGAAGCCCCAGGTGATACCTACCTGGATCTGACCCTGGAGCAGGTTAAGTCTCTGCCAATCTGGCCCAGCCCTTAGTTTCAAGGTGTAGCGATGGATTCTGCTCTATCAACGCCGCGCTCTGGCTACACGCTGCCGGTGTTTGCCTGCGCCGGGGCCGTCGCCGCGCTGCGGTGTCTGGTGGCGACTAGCGATCGCCCCCAAACCGTTACCCTCGACCTGCTCAACCCGCCCCGGCTCGCCGAGATTGCTATCCATCAATTAGCGCCCCTGCCCGATGGCTCGGTGCTGGCGATCACTCACAGCGACCCCGGCGACAACCTCGACCTCACCCGCCATACGCCTCTGTGGTCGGTGGTGGCGTGGGCCAGCGACGCCCAGATTGAACCCATTCACATCGACGGCGGCGAGGGCATTGGGCGACAAGTGGACCAGGGAAATGCGCCCGCCATCTACCGCTACGCCAAAGAGCTGATATTGCACAACCTGACGCCCCTGCTGCCTGCGGGTAAAACTCTGCGAGTCACGATTATTCTGCCGGAGGGCCGGGCACTGGGCGATCGCACTTCCAATGCCGCTTTTGGGGTGGTCGAGGGGCTGTCGCTGCTGGGCACCGCCGGTATTTCTGAGCCCCTCAGCGCCCCCGGCCAGCTTGACCAGTCGAGGCAAGTGCTAAGGGACAAAGCTGCTCAGTACCGCCATCTGGTGTTTTGCCTGGGCGAAAACGGGCTAGACCTGGCGGTGAAGTTGGGGATCGCCTGCGATCGCCGGATCAAAACCGCTAACTGGCTGGGGCCAATGCTGGTAGAGGCGGGGCAGCTGGGGGTAGTTGGCGTGCTGCTGCTGGGCTACCACGGCAAGCTGGTGAAGCTGGCCGGAGGCATTTTTCACACCCACCACCACGTTGCCGACGGTCGGCAAGAAATTCTCGCCGCCTGCTGCGCGGCAGTAGGGGTAGAGTTACCTGTTATTCAAAGCATCTTGGCCGCTAAAACCGTCGAGGCGGGGCTAGCAATTCTGCGCCAGGACGAAACCCTAGTCCAGCAGGTGTATCAGCACATGGTTGAGCGCATTGACGAGCGGGCCGCTGCCTACGTCTATGCTCATACGGCTCACTCCCTAACCGTAGGGACGATGGTGTTCGATCGCCAGCGTCAGATCGTCGCCCAGAGTCATCTAGCTAAAGGCCTGTTCAATCAAGTTTTGGTAGACTAGAAAGAATAACTTTTTATAAAACGTCCTTAATAGCTCTGCATACAACCTCTACCGTGTCTGCCGCCCAAGGGCAGCCGGTTTTCCTCTCTATCCTTTGTTTTTGCTCTGTTGCAGCCCTTATCTGGACGTCGATCAGCTTTGAACGGTAGCCACTAGGAGACTATCAGGGCCAAAGTTTAGGCTCTGAATCGCTTAGCTTCTTCCGTCTTCTCTCGCCCCCCAGCAGCTGATTCTCAGTTCCATCGTTCAACGCCCCCAGCCCACCATCCGCAGGATTTAACCCGTGACCCTTCAAACTGAACCCACTGCCAACCTTGGGGAAGACTCCCTGCCAGAGGTCAACCGCCAGATGCTGGTCATTCTCGACTTTGGCTCCCAATACTCTGAGCTGATTGCCCGCCGCATTCG
Organism: Nodosilinea sp. LEGE 06152; assembly: GCF_015207525.1. Lineage (GTDB taxonomy): Bacteria > Cyanobacteriota > Cyanobacteriia > Phormidesmidales > Phormidesmidaceae > Nodosilinea. The sequence goes on along the minus strand of NZ_JADEWR010000007.1, from coordinate 66,138 downwards.
CGAGACCGAGGTGTACTCAGAGGTGCTCTCCTACCGCACCACCGCCGAGCAGCTCAAGCAGCTCAACCCCAAGGGCATTATTCTCTCGGGCGGCCCCAACTCGGTCTACGACAACGGCGCACCCCACTGTGACCCAGACATCTGGGAACTCGGCATTCCGGTGCTGGGGGTGTGCTACGGCATGCAGCTGATGGTGCAGCAGCTCGGCGGCCAGGTCGACCGGGCCGAGCGGGGCGAGTACGGCAAAGCCGACCTCTTTATTGACGACCCCACCGACCTGCTCACCAACGTTGAAGAGGCCACCACCATGTGGATGAGCCACGGTGACTCGGTGACTCGCCTGCCCGATGGCTTTGAGGTGCTGGCCCACACCCACAACACCCCCTGCGCCGCCGTGGCCGACCACGCCCGCAAGCTCTACGGGGTGCAGTTTCATCCCGAGGTGGTGCACTCCAAGGGCGGCATCGCCCTGATTCGCAATTTTGTCTATCACATCTGTGAGTGCCAGCCCACCTGGACCACCGAAGCCTTTGTAGAAGATGCCATTCGCGAGGTGCGGGCGCGGGTGGGTGACAAGCGGGTGCTGCTGGCTCTCTCGGGCGGGGTAGACTCGTCAACCCTGGCCTTTTTGCTGCACCAGGCCATTGGGGATCAGCTCACCTGTATGTTCATCGATCAGGGCTTTATGCGCAAAGATGAGCCCGAGCGCCTGGTGAAGCTGTTCGCCGAGCAGTTTCACATTCCGGTGATTCACATCAAGGCGCGCGATCGCTTCCTGGCCAAAGTAGAGGGCATCACCGATCCCGAAGAGAAGCGCAAGCGCATTGGCCACGAGTTCATTCGTGTCTTTGAGGAAGAGTCGAAGCGGCTTGGCCCCTTCGACTACCTGGCCCAGGGCACCTTGTACCCCGACGTAATCGAGTCAGCCGATACCAACGTCGACCCCAAAACCGGCGAGCGGGTGGCGGTGAAGATCAAGAGCCACCACAACGTCGGCGGTCTGCCCAAAGACCTGCAGTTCAAGCTGGTGGAACCCCTGCGCAAGCTCTTCAAAGACGAAGTGCGCAAGGTGGGCCGCTCCATCGGGCTACCCGAGGAAATCGTTCGCCGTCAGCCCTTCCCCGGCCCTGGTCTGGCGATTCGCATCATCGGCGAAATCACCGAAGAGCGATTGAAAATTCTTCGCAATGCCGATTTTGTCGTCCGTGATGAAATCGCCAAACAGGGTATGTACCACGACTTTTGGCAGGCTTTTGCGGTGCTGCTGCCGGTCCGCAGCGTCGGCGTCATGGGTGACCAGCGCACCTACGCCTACCCCATTGTGCTGCGCCTGGTCAGCAGCGAAGACGGCATGACCGCCGATTGGTCACGGGTGCCATACGACCTACTAGAGACGATCTCTAACCGAATCGTCAACGAGGTGGAAGGGGTGAACCGGGTCGTTTACGATATCACCTCCAAACCGCCTGGCACAATCGAGTGGGAATAACGGAGGGTTGTAGGGGCGCAGCATGCTGCGCCCCTACCTGGAACTAGAATTTAGCCGTAGGGCAGGCTTTGCCTGCCAAGATGACGTCATTGATAGATAGCTGAGATGACCCAGGCTAAGGCTAAACTCATCACGTTTGCCGACTATCTAGCCTTTGACAATGGCTCAGATCGTCGGTACGAACTCACCTACGGAGACCTGATCGAGGTGCCGCCCGAATCTGACGAGAATGTGCTGATTTCTCGCGCCCTCGATCGCGCCCTTTCAGACCTGGTCGGTTTTCGCCGCGTTCGCACTCACCAGCTGGCAATCGAGGTGATGGGGCAGCCCAAAAACCGCTTTCCAGACCTCACCGTTCTGCAACCCGAGCACCTGGAGCAGCTCCAGAGTCTAGGCCAATCAGCTATCACCTTAGAGATGGCACCGCCCCTGCTGGTGGTCGAGGTTGTCAGCCCTGGGGTCGACAACCGCCGTCGTGACTACCTTGACAAGCGCAATCAGTACGAATGGCGCGGTATCGCAGAATATTGGATCGTAGACCCCCAGGAGCGGCGCGTCACTGTGCTGGCGATGGTAGAAGGAACCTATAGAGAATCAGTTTTCGTCGCCAAAGAGGTGCTGATCTCGCCTACTTTTCCCAACTGGTCGTTGACCGTAGACGAAATGCTGTCGCCATGACCGCTTTGGGCTTTCACCCAAAGACAAAACGGGTCAGGATAGTCCTCCCAAGACTATTCTGACCCGCTTTAGCAGTTCAAATTAAGCCCGTCGCCAGTTAGACAGCAGCTAACTCAGGCGCGGGGCGCTTGCTGTTGCGAATGCCCTCGATCGCCGCTGCATAGTCAGGCGCGTTGAACACCGCCGAACCTGCCACGATCGCGTTGGCCCCGGCTTCCAGCACTTGCCAGGTGTTGTTCACCTTGAGGCCACCGTCCACCTCAATCCAGGGGTTGAGGCCGCGCTCGTCGCACATGGTGCGCAGGGCGCGTACCTTGTCCACCATGGTGGGAATGAAGCTCTGACCGCCAAAGCCGGGGTTGACGCTCATGATCAGCACCAGGTCGCAGAGGTCGAGCACGTTCTCGATTAGCGATAGTGGGGTGCCGGGGTTGAGCACCACGCCCGCCTCTTTGCCCAGCTCCTTGATCTGGCCCAGGGTGCGGTGCAGGTGGGGTGAGGCATTGTGCTCGCAATGCACGGTGATGATGTCGGCACCAGCCTTGGCAAAGTCGGCCACATACTTCTCCGGCTCGACAATCATCAGGTGCACGTCGAGGGGCTTTTGGGTGACCGGACGAATGGCATCGACAATCAGGGGGCCGATGGTAATGTTGGGCACAAAGCGACCATCCATCACGTCTACGTGAATCCAATCAGCGCCAGCTTCGTCAACAGCTTTGATTTCTTCGCCCAGGCGGCTGAAGTCTGCCGACAAAATTGACGGGGAGATCACGACAGAATTTTTGTTGGAAGAGGTATGCGGCATGGTGGATGGTTCTCCTGTGCGTTTGTGTACATCGTAACAAAGTCTTAAAATCACTTCTCACAAAACTTGAGGAATTGCTGCAATTCCCCATCAATATATGGTGAAGCCCTGGGATCACTAGCGCGGTAGGGTGGGCACTGCCCACCATTCAACTACGCATTCGACAGCCGCGCCATCGCCTGCCCCGCCAACGCTGCGTGGGCCTCCGCCAGCAGGTGCGGAATTTTGTCGGCGTGGGGGCTGCGGCGCAGGCATTCAGACAGATCCACCTGATCCAGGTTTTCGGCCTTCTCGCCGGGGAACCAGTGACCGGCGTTGCCCAGCATGTTGTACCGGGCCTTGCCGTAGTCCTCCATATCAAAGGCGAGCAGCAAATTCCGCAGCCGCAGAATGGCAGGAATGTTGATGTTGCCGGGGGTTTGCTCAGGGCTCGGCAGGCCGATTGCCCAGGTGCGCAGCCAGTCTTCGCCCAGTACGGTTTGGGCGTGGCGGTGCAGGCGATCGCACACGGGCTTCAGGTGCACATCAGCATTCCCCAGCAATGGCAGGGTCTTAAGGTGCTCGTCAAAATCGCTGGGTCGCGCCGCCCCAATGCTGAGGGTGTGCACCTGTGAATGGCTGAGGCAAAACAGGTTGTTGAACACAATTGGGCTGAGCGGGTTGCACAGCTCCACAAGCCTAGTGGGGGGATTGTACAGATGCCCGCCTTTGTCTGACGGGCTGATAATAAACACGCCCAGGTCGTGGCGCTGGGCCAGGTTGATCGCAGGCCAGTTGTCTTGATTGATGTAGTACCAGTGCAGGTTGACGTAGTCGAACGCATCGGATGCGATCGCCTGCTGAATCACCGCCGTCGGCGCGTGGGTCGAAAAGCCAATAAAGCGCACCCGCCCCTGGCGCTGAAACTCCCGCGCCACCTCCATACAGCCGCCGGGTCGCAGGGTCCAGTCCAAAATTTCGGCGGTGTTGATGCCGTGGATGCCGAGCAGGTCAACGGTGTCGAGCTTGAGATTGTCCAGGGACTGAGTGAGGTGTTGGCGAAACTCAGTGGGGTCGGCGGTGGGGGAGACTTTGGTTTGCACAATCAGGCGGCCACGATCCAACTTCGGCAAAATCTGCCCCAGCTGAATCTCTGAGGTGCCATAGCCCCGCGCCGTCTCAATATGGTTAATGCCGACATCCAGTGCGCGGCGAATGGTGGCCTCCAAATTCTCCTGATTCTTTTGGGGAATCTGGGCCAGAGGCACGTCTTTCCAGGAGTGCTGATACCGCATGCCGCCGCAGGAGAACACGGGCATCTGAAGCTCAGTGCGACCAAAGCGTCGGTACTGCATAGGGAGGGAATTCGCAAAACGGAGGGCTATCCCCTACGGTAAGCAAGGGATTGCTCCTTGTAAAGGATGACACGCGCTCTTTCAGCCCCCTTCCACCCTAAGATTTGCCACTAGCGGTTCATTTTTGCCGTAGCCGTAGGGGGGCGCAATCACCACCGGAATTTCCTCAAAGTTTTCGACCGGCGGCGGCGATGTGGTTAGCCACTCCAGGCCAATGGCGCGCCAGGGGTTGTCGCCCGCCCGCTCTCCCCGAATCCACGAACTCACCATATTCAGAATAAACGGCAGCGTTGAGACGCCCAGCAAAAAACCGCCAATGCTGGTGATCACGTTCAAATAGGCAAACTCAGGGTCGTAGGAGGCCACCCGGCGGGGCATGCCCATCAGCCCAGCGGCATGCATCGGAAAAAAGGCCAGCGTGGTGCCCACAAACGTCAGCACAAAGTGGAGCTTGCCCAGCCCTTCGTAATACATGCGCCCGGTCATTTTGGGAAACCAGTGGTAGATCGCGGCGTAAATCGCCATCACGATCGCGCCGTAGAGCACGTAGTGAAAGTGCCCCACCACAAAGTAAGTATTGTTGACGTGAATATCCAGCGGTACCGACCCCAAAAAGATGCCGGTAATGCCTGCAAACAGCCAGTTGGCAATGCCCCCCAGAGAAAACAGCATGGGCGTAGTAAAGCGAATTTTGCCGCCCCAAATCGTCGCCACCCAGCCAAACACCTTAATGCCGCTGGGCACCGCCACCAGCATCGTCGTCACCATAAACAGCATGCGCATCCAGGGCGGGGTGGCGCTGGCATACATGTGGTGTACCCAGACAATGCCGCTAATGAAGGTAATCAACAGCGACGACACAGCAATTACCCGGTAGCCAAACAGCGGCTTGCGGGCGTGGACGGGCAGCAGTTCAGAAAAGATGCCAAAGGCGGGTAGCACCATTACATACACCGCCGGGTGAGAGTAAAACCAGAAAAAGTGCTGGTACATGATCGGGTTGCCCCCCCGATCCGGGGCAAAGAAACTGGTGCCAAAGCCCAAATCGAGCAGCAGCATAATCGCCCCTCCGGTGAGCGCTGGCAGCCCGTAGAGCTGAATCAGCTGGGCCGCCAGCACCGACCACACAAAGGCCGGCATTCTAAACCAGCCCATCCCCGGTGCCCGCATTCTAAAAATGGTGGTGACAAAGTTAATCGCCCCCATAATCGACGACACCCCCGAGATCGCCACCGCCAGCAGCCACAGCATTTGCCCATTTAGCCAAAAGCCCGTAGGGTTTTGCAGACTGACCGGTGGGTAGGCCCACCAGCCCGACTGCGACGGCCCCCCCGGCACAAAAAAGCTGCCAATCATCAGCACCCCCACCACCGGCACCATCCAGAACGAGACAGCGTTGAGGCGCGGAAAGGCCATGTCTCTGGCCCCAATCATCAGCGGTACCAGGTAGTTGCCCAGTCCCACCAGCACCGGAAACGTCCACAAAAACAGCATGATCGAGCCGTGCATGGTGAACAGCGCGTTGTAGACGGTGCGATCGATCAGGTCGGCATCGGGGGTAATCAGCTCTCCCCGCATGATCATGGCGAACAGCCCGGCGATCAGAAAAAAGATGAACGAGGTGACGATGTACTGAATGCCAATCACTTTGTGATCGGTGCTGAAGGTAAAAAACCGTTTCCAGTTGTCCGGTGCCCCAGGGTAGGGCTGGGAGGTGTTGATGCTGGCGGGGGTGACGGTGACGTCGGTCATGGGAGGGTGGATGGGTAGGCGGGTGGATGGGTGGGCGGGTAAGCAACGTAGCAACGTAGGGTGGGCACTGCCCACCAATTAACCTTGGCCAGTGTTATGGAACCTAAAACGGTTTAAGCAGGCGGGCTCTCTAGCGATCGCTTAGGGGCATAGTTCACCAATGGCGGCGCAGCCGGAGGTACGCTCCGCCATCCTTGAACGGCCCTCCCCTGGTAGGTGCTAAACTCGGCAGCGGCGGGGTTGTAGGCGGCGGTGGGGGTTTGAGTGGCGGCATCGGCGAGCCACTGCTCGTAGTCGGCGAGAGATTGCACGACGACATCGGCCTGGTTGGCGGCAAAGTAGGTGCCGCTAAACAGCGAGTCGCGCAGGCGGTAGGTGCCGGGGCGGGTAGGGGTTAGCTCCAGGTCGATGTCGTGGTTGGGCACCACATCTTGCTTGAGGCGAAAGGCAGGGACGTAGAAGCCGTGTAGCACATCGTCAGAGTGCAGGGTGAGGCGGACGCGGCGATCGCAGGGCAGGTGCAGCTCGGTACTGGTGACATTCTGGTCGGGGTAGCGAAATACCCAGGCCCACTGTTTGGCGGTTACGTCGATGGCTTCGACGGGGGCCGTGTTGAGCGCCCCTTTGATCTCTTCTTGTGGGGTGCTGTCGAAGGGGGCTGCGTAGGCCGACTGCATGAGCTGCGGCTGGGGCAGCGTAACCAGCTGCTGCGGCCCCTGGAGGGCCATTTTTTCGTAGGTGCGGTAGCTTACCGCCGACAGGGTCAACACCAGCACAATCGGCACCGCCGTCCAAACCACCTCTAGCGCGGTGCTGCCCTCGATCGGGGGGCCGTCGCTAAAGTCGTATTTGCTGGCGCGGTGAAAAACGAGCGCATAGAGAAAGGGGCCAATTACCCCCAAATAGACAAAGGTGCCCAACCCGGTAAACAGGCTAAACAAGTCGTCAATTAGCTTAGCCTCAGCAGTTGCCTCAGGCGGAAACCAGCCGTAAGACTGCTGCGCCATCCACCAGCTGGCCAGCACGGCAAAAATGGCATAGACCGCAAGCGCTAAAATCGCACGGAGTTTCATGGGTTGCGCCAGGCTGAAGAGAAATCTCAAAGAAGGCGGGCGATCGCACCGACTTGTCACAGCAATCGTTGGTTGGAGCGTAGCGCCATCGTCAACCCTACATCTCTATCAAAAGGGGTAAAGTCTGTCCTTAGGCAGATCGGGCTGCCAGTTGATCTGTAGGGGTGATCAAGAACGATTGAATTTGGCTCAGATTTATCAACCAGGGGATGAAACTTTAAACCGATACCCTGCTAAAGCAGGACAGAGTGTTGATCTATAGCAAGAGACGCTCCACAGCGATAGAAACAGATTTTTGGAAAATCTATTTTGATGCCCCTTTTGAGAGAGGAGGAACCTGTTTTATCTCGTGACCATGATAGGCAAGAAGGAGCGAATTTTTCGCTGCTCTTTCTACGTTGATCACTAGGAAGATTTCATGTTTTACCATAAGAAGCGTCTGCAATATTTCACCAAACCAGAAAAGCCCGATCCGATCTACGCCAAACAGCTGCAAGAGCTAATCGGTGGGCCTTTCGGCGAAATGTCTGTGATGATGCAGTACCTCTTTCAGGGCTGGAATTGCCGAGGCCCTGCCAAGTACAAGGATATGATGCTTGACATCGGCACTGAAGAAATTGGCCACATTGAAATGTTGGCCAATATGATTGCGCACCTGGTTGACAAGGCCCCTGCGGATATTCAAGAAAAATCTGCTCTAGACCCCATTGTGGAAGGGGTAATGGGCGGCATGAAAACCGAAGACATCATCATGGCCAGCATGAACCCCAAACACGCCATTGTAGGTGGGGGTGGTGCGCTGCCCGCCGACAGTGTGGGCTACCCTTGGAACGGCAACTACATTGTGGCCTCGGGCAACCTGATGGCCGACTTTTTCTCTAACGTGCAGGCCGAAGCCCAAGGCCGTTTGCAGGCCGTGCGTCTGTACGAAATGTCTACCGACCCCGGAGTCAAAGACACCCTGAGCTATATGATCGCCCGCGATACCATGCACCAAAATCAGTGGCTGGCTGCGATCGAAGAACTCAAAGCTGATGGGCTAGAAAGCCTGCCGGTGCCCAGCCGCTTCCCTCAGTCTCAGGAGAAGCAGGACGCCTCCTACACCTTCTGGAACCTGTCGGAAGGCACCGAAAGCCAAGAGGGTCGTTGGGCAAAAGGCCCCGCTCCCGACGGCAAAGGTGAGTTTAAGTATCTGGAAAACCCGGAAGGCCAAAGCCCCATGGGCGAAGCTCCGATTCCCAACCCCAAGCTCTACTCCACGCCTAAGCAATAGAGGTTTGGCTCAGGGGTCAGGTGCCTTTATTTAGATGACAGCTTCAGCTTCTAAGTGGACAGCAGGCCCCTGAAGTAGCACCGAAGGCACCTGACCCCTAGGACCAGGTTTTGCTTGCCACGCATCTATCTGGCTTGTAGATGCGTGGCAACACCAGATCAAGAAACGAGCATCTGTTCATAACAAACGCTTTCGTGTTTCTTTGATTCATGAAAGCGTTGCTTATAGATGGGAAGGCAATATCAACAAACAGGTTCACAACATTGAGTGATAGACTCCCATTCATAACAACCGTCTTGGTCTTCCTTGATTCCGCCAAAGCGTTACTTATGAACGGGAAGGTAAATTCAACAAACAGGTTCACAACATCAAGTAACGCCTTAACAAACTCAATAAACGCCTTGGCTTTCCTCTAGAACAGCAAGCCATTCATCGTCATCGTCTAGATAACCCCTTTGGTGTAAAGCAACCGCTTACGGGATGCCTACGCTGACTTGTCTTTGCACATGCCTGGCTGGGGGTCTTGGCGCTCGACCCTGGCTGCAAAGCGAGGGGGAATGCGAACGGGTTTGAAGCCCTGTTCGATAGAGCCCTTCATAGCCTGATTCGAATATTGCAACTCTGGAAGAGGATTGCCATAGTAGTCATAACTCTCCTCGCTAATATTGCTGCTAAAATGCGCTCGCACAAAAAGGGTTTGAGTTGGGTCAACGGTAAGCGTAGTTTCGGTCGTAAACGGCTTTTCGAACTTATGGGGGGAGTCTAAAAGCTGGCGGGTGATCAAGTCACCCTCTTCGGTGAGCACTTCCCACCAGTCGGCGTGGCGATCGCAATCCTCATCGGGGCTTTGCAGGGTGACCGTAAATTTGTATTGCCCAGCCTTTGTTTGGGTTATGTTAACTGCCAGCATCTTAGGGCCATCGATCAGCTGAAGGGTTTTGCTTTCGGCATGGTGACTTAACATCTGAGCCAAAGCGCCTGCCTTGTCAGATTCAAAAGCGGTCTTTAATGTTTTAAGGGCAGCTCCCCAATCCTCATAGAGAACCTGGTAAGGCGCGATTTCTCTCAAAACGTAGGAAGCATTGCTCCCTTCAGCGACTTGCCGCACCCGTAGCAAAAGGGAGTGGATCGTCTGAATATCGCCTAACTGCCCACTAGCSGTRGCRATGGCCCTCAACGCATCCGCTTTGGAAGATGGATTATCGATGGTCTCGGTAGCGGCTAGGGCTTTGTCTAAGCCCGCCTGGGCCGCTGCCCCATCCTCTAGTTGCCCGYAANCGGYRGCRAWSACCCTCAACGCATCCGCTTTGGAAGATGGATTATCGATGGTCTCGGTAGCGGCTAGGGCTTTGTCTAAGACCGCCTGGGCCGCTGCCCCATCCTCTAGTTGCCCGTAAGCGGTGGCAATGACCCTCAACGCATCCGCTTTGAAATATGGATTATCGATGGTCTCGGTAGCGGCTAGGGCTTTGTCTAAGACCGCCTGGGCCGCTGCCCCATCCTCTAGTTGCCCGTAAGCGGTGGCAATGTCCCTCAACGCATCCGCCTTGGAATATGGATCATTGAGGGCTTCTGCGATGACTAGCGCCCTGCTGACAAGTTCAAGCGGCTTCTGCGTTTGGGGTAGTTTGGGTGCGATTTCTGCTACAGCGTTGATTGCGCTGGCTTTACCCTGGTTGCTGCTGATGTGGTTTTCTATTACCTCAAAGCCCTTAGCCCGCTGGTTATTTCTTATGAATGCTGCCGCCACCTGAGCCGTCGCTTCATCATCAGCCCGTTTCACCAGGCGGTTTAACTGCCACTGCACCTGCTGCACCTGGCCCTGGGGCGTAAAGTTCCACCAGCCCCAAAACAACACCCCTGCAACCAAACAAGCACCTACAGTCCCTGCTAGGCCGTAGGTGCGCCGTTTGCTTAGGGCAATGAGCCGCTCTTTTTGCTTGCGCTTTGGCCCCCATACCAGGTAAGGCCGCTGCCGCTGAATTTGCCATAGCTCCTTTAAGCCCAGCAAATAGCGGGGGTTTTGCTGGTTGCCCAGCCATTCATTTACCCGCCGCTCCAGCAGTTGATTGACCTTGTCTGCCGTTGTCAGCTCCTTATTGGCCAGCCGCATGAGGGCGGGTATCAGCCGCTCGTGGGCCAGCTCGTAGCCAGTTTGGGTGCCCTTGTCTTGGGGGGTGATCAGGCGCACATCGCTGCGGGCTAGCCAGGTCACGGCATCGGCAAGGGCAGTGGGGTCAACATCACCCTTGAGTTTGGTTTCCAGCTCTGTCGGGGTGAGTACCCCCGCTCGCACCTGGCGCTCTAAGTCGGTAAGCGCCAGCAGCGTTTTTACGGCGGCTTCTCGCTGGTTGGGCAGCACCCTAGCATCTAGAGTGCGTTCTAAAAAGCGGGTGAGTAGCCCTTCTACGCCACCAAACTTTTGAAACGCTTCTCGATTGAAGGCGCGCAGGTCGTCGCTTTTTTGGCGTTCAATCATCCAGGCCAAAATTTGCAGGTCTACGGGCGAAATGGTGCCGTCTTCCTGGCTAGCCAGTTCCTGGGTGGCTAAATCTTCTACAAAGCGGGGGTCAAACTCCAGGTTTTCGGTCTGGGCAATCACGCCGAGAATTTTGGCCGCTTCTTCAGGAGAAAATTTTTCGAGCTTGGTCAGGTCTTGGGGGCCAAGGTTGTACTTTAGGGCGGTGTGCAAAGCATATAGCTCGTGCAGCAAGTCGGCTCGCACCGAAACCAGCACCTTGACGCAGTCTAGAGCCGAGGTGCTGTACCAGGTAGTCAGCGCTTGGACAAAGGTTTCGCGGTCTTCTTTGCGCTTGTAGTGCACAAAGAACTGCTCAAACTGGTCGCACAGCAGCACAATCGGTTTGCCCGCGTTATTCACCGCCTGGTGGAGCAGTTCTTCAAAGGGTAAGCCCATCCATTCCAGCGGAATTTCGAGCTGGTCGGCGAGGGCTTTACGAATGGTCGCTAGTGGGTCTTGGTCTGAGAAGCGCACCAAAATACCCCGGTGGCTACAGGCTTCCTCTTGTAGCTTGGGCCACAGCCCCGCCTGCAAAAAGGACGTTTTGCCGCAGCCACTCTCCCCCATCAAAATGCCAAATTTGTAGTCGGGGCTGGTGATGGTTTCCAAACACTCCCACAGGCTGTTTTGGCGCTGGAGTTGGGCAAAAATTTCCACATCCTCTGGGCCAAAGGGGCGCAACCCTTTAATGGCCTTGCGCTCTTTGGTATCGGCAGCAGCTTCGCGGTCTGGAGGGGGGCGCTTAACCAGTGCCACCACAAACGCGCCTAGCAGAAACAACACTACTGCTGTCCACAGACTAATCCATAGGGCATTAGGGGTCGCATCTCCAGGCCACAGGTTCTCGATAAGACCTTTGAAAACGCTACCTAAGAGCGCCAGCACCACCCCACCCAGCACCAGCAACTTAAACCAATCATTGCGCTGAAACAGGGCCACCACCCAGACAATAAACTCAGCCACAGCATCGGTGGTTTGTTTGATCAGCTCCAAAAACGACGGGCCTGATGACATGGGTACTGAAGGTGACGACTCGCAAGTAACCTAACTATAGAGTTGACCACCCATTAAGCCCAAGATTTTCCAGAAAAATACGGGTATCTGTTTGTAATCCTTAAATTCTCTTATAAAGGAATCCAGTCTAAAGAATCTCGTTATTCTTCGGCTTTTTCACTCAATGGGTGCCTCAATCGTCTTGACGGTCTTGGGCAGCAGGAACGACAGGCCTAGACAGAGTAGACAGAGCGCCAAAATTACCAGCAGCGTGCTCTGCATGGCCTCGATCGCAGCCGTCTGCAAAATGCCGTTGAGGGCGGGCTGAACTGAGTCGGGGAGTTGGGTAAATAGATCACGACGATCGCTGCGCCGCAGGGTTTGAATCGCCACCTGGAGCGATCGCACCGCATTGCGCCGCACCGCTGGGTCTACCGATTGGCCAAGCTCGGCCACAATGCCATCGACAATTTTGTACGAGGCCGAACTCACCAGCAGCGTGCCCAAAATACCCCGCCCCAAAGAAGCCCCCAGGTTTTGAAACGGGCGGTACACCCCTCGGGCCTCAACCTTTTGGTCTTTGAGTGTATCGGCAAAGGTGAGGGAGGTAATGTAGGTAGTGAACAGCCCTGTGCCCGCGCCCATGATTACCAGGGCAGGCAGCAACCTCAGGGAAGACACCGGAGGGCGAACGGCCGTCACCAGCATGGCAATGCCCACACTCTTAACCAACAGCCCCGCCTGGAGCAGGTAGCGGGGCGGAACCTGGGGCCGCTGCTTGACCAGCATCAGCAGCACCGCCAGCTGGGCAATGGTAAAGGGCATCACCGCGATCGCAGTCTGCACCGGGTTTAGCCCCACCACGGTTGGAATAAATTGAAACAGGTTGAACTGCACCCCCACCGTGGTCATGGTGTGCAGGGTGCCAATGGTGAGCCCCAGGGTATAAATGCGCCGGTTAAACACCCCCAGGCGCAGCAGGGATGGTTCGCCCTGGCGCAGCCTGGCCCGTTCCCAGAACACCAAGATCCCCAGGCAGATCAGCCCCGCCGCGATTAGCACTGGGGCGACGGAAATGCCCAAGGGGGTCAGCGCAACGTTCAGGATTTGGGACCGACCCCTGGGCTGCCACCAGCCTAGCTCTGAGGCAAGGCTCAGCCCAACTAGCGTAAACCCAAACCCCGCTACCGACAGCAGCCCCCCCAGCCAGTCGATGGACCGAGTCTGGGCCGGGGCGGGCACCGCAATCGAGCGCACCAGCCACCAAATAATCGGAATCAACCCCAGCTCAAAGGCAAAGGCCCAGCGCCAGCTAAAGTCAAAGGCCATTACCCCGCCAGTGATGGAGCCGACCAAGGCACCGAGCACACCTGCGATCGCCAAAGCTACCAGCCCATACCGCTGAGTCAATTCGCTGGGATAGAGAACGTCCATCATGGCCACCGGGGCGCTCATCAACACCGCTCCAGCGATCCCAGTGCACCCTGCCAGCCCCAGGGTAAACAGCCCAACATCAGGGCTGAGAATAATTACGATCAGGCCCAGGGCAAAGAACCCCAGGGCGATCGCCAGCACCCGACGCCGCCCCAGTCGTCGGCTCAGGTTTTCTGCCGTGGGGGTAAATGAGGCCGTCACCAGCGACATCAGCACCAGGGCCGACTGCACGTAGCCCACGCTAGAGTTAAACTCCCGCACCAGGGGCGGCATAATCGGCTGCACCACACCGATGGTGTACGACAGCATAAACAGAATCAGGCACAGCCCCAGCGGTTGGCCCCAGGTTGCTAAAATTGGCTGCCGCAGGGCTGGTGGAGTGACCATCTGCATCTAGAGGGGTTAGGAACCGTTGGTTTCTGGCTTGATATCTGGCCTAGACTCTCTTGGCCGGGAGTCTGCCAAGGGCGGCTGACCGTGGGTGCCCTGCACCACAAATGGGGGAGCCTTGTAATCGTCGGGCAGGTAGTTGGCGGGGAGGGTAGAGTGGTTGCCGTCGCGCAGGGCCGAGAAGGTGGGCGACAAAATTTCAATGTCGGCGGCGTTGCAGTGGTCCTGAATGTTTTGGTGCAGCCGGGAGTAAATATCGGGCATTTTGGCGGGTGAGGCCGTGTAGGCATTGAGTTCGTAGCTGACGTTGAAATCGTTGAGGGCGGTTTGCAGCACAAAGGGGGCGGGCGCGATCGCAATATCAGCCGTGGCCCTCGCCGCCTCAATCAGCACCTCATGTACCTTGCGCCAGGGCAGGTCGTAGCCCAGGGTAACGGTGGTGTAGAGCAGCAAAAACCCTTGAGACTCGCGGCAGATGGCGCTGTAGTTGATCACGTTGCTGTTCAGCACCGACGCATTGGGAATGGTGACCGTCTCTTGCTTAGGGGTGAGCACCCGAGTCACAAACAGCGACTTGTCTTGCACCTCGCCCACAATATCGTTAATGCGAATAAAATCTCTGAGCTGAAAGGCGCGGGTGTAGATCAAAATAATCCCCGACAGGGCGTTGGCCACCGCCGAGGATGACCCCAACGTCAGCAGCGCCCCCAAAAAGATCGAAATGCCCTGGAATGCGGGGGAGCCAAACCCCGGCAGGTAAGGCCCCGCGATCACCATAGCGATCGCCACGATCAGCAGCGTTGCCAGCCGAATCGTGGGCTGAACCCACTCGGGGTAAAACCAGGGGTAAACATCGTGACGGCCCAGCTCGATAATCACCTGCCGGGCAAACTCAATTACGTAGTAGGTAACCAGACCAATCACGCCAATCATCGCCAGCTCGGGCAGGTAGGCGACAAACCCTTGAGCCAGCAGGCTGAGGCGAAAGGCCATGTCTTGCAGCAGACTGTCGCCAAACTCTGCCGTAGCCGGAAACTGGCTCAGCACGAAGGGCACGTACAGGTATAGCGCCAGCAAAATTAGGCCTGGGCGCAGCAGGCGCACTAGCCCGCCGAGCAGGTAGCTGGTGGCCCCAGACCCCAAAACCTGCACCGACTGAATCCGGATAGCCAGGGTATTGGCGTTTCGCCGCCGCCGAATGTAGGTCAGCAGCCTGGAGCTGCCAAACAAAATTCCCCTCAGCACCAGAAACACCACGATGGTGCTGAGCAGGGTCATGCTCACGCTGGTGACAATGCGCCGCAGACTGCGCTGCTCGCGGTAGTGCATCACCCCCTGCTGAATTCGCGCTACGGCCTCGGCGGCCAGCTCGGGGTGGGAGCTACCATAGGACTCAGCATCTTCCTGGCGCACGGTGAACAGTACGGTATCGCCCGCCAGCACCACACTTTGGTTTTCTTCAGTCTCAGCGCGAATGGCGTCTGGGGCAAGGTCGGAGTCGGTGGCGATCGCCTTCACCCGCTGGGTAATAATCGCGGCGCGCTCTGCAGCTGAGGTGACCCCCGCAATCCCCTGCCTAACGTAGAAAAGCGGCACCCCATCCAGCACCACTGGAAAGCCATCGACCACGTTGCCGACCGCCGCCTCTGAAGACGCTGGGCTAGCGTTCTCGACTCCAGCGTCTACCTCAGCCCGCTCCACCTCAGCGCTCTCTGAGGCCGGGGTTGATAGCTCCCCAGTGGCTAAGGTTGGCGGCACTATCACCAGCAGCACCATCGCTAGGCCCAGCAGCAGCCCGTGCCTAAGCCGTCGCCCCCGAATGCGCCAATCTGCTAAAAAAACCATAGCGCTAACTGCTAGCTGGTTGTAGAAAACCAAACCCTTCCCCAGGCTGGGCTGGGTATAAGCAGTGTATGACGGCTGAGTGCTGGGCCTACAAAATCATCTATTTCCTTAAAAAACGGGCGATCGCGCCCAAAGGCGATCGCCTTTGCCAACTCTGTCACCCTTGAGCACAAAAATAGCCGAGGGCTACGATTCCGCTGAGCCCTCGGCTATTTTTAAACTAGAATTTGCCGTCTCTACAGCTTGCGTACGCTGGCCTGGCCATCTTTGACTTCGCCCACCAGCACCTCGGTGGCCACGCCGACAAACAGGCCATTGTCGAGCACGCCGGGGATGTTGTTGATAGTTTTCTCTAACCCGGCGGGGTCATCGATCGCATCAAATTTCACATCCAAAATCATGTTGCCCTGGTCGGTGATAACAGGACCGTCTTTCTTAATGCCCATGCGTAGATCGGGCTTGCCGCCCAGGGCTTCCAGCGCTTTAGTAACGGGGGTAACGGCCAGGGGCATCACTTCCACCGGCAGGGCAAAGGTAGTGCCTAGCTTGTCCACCAGCTTCGAGCTATCCACCACCACGATAAATTCTTTGGCAAGGGAGTCTACAATCTTTTCGCGGGTGTGGGCCGCACCGCCACCCTTGACCAGGTTCATTTGGGGGTCAACTTCGTCAGCCCCGTCAATGGCCAGGGCGATGTCGTCAACTTCATCTAGCGTCGTTAAAGGAATACCGTACTGCTTAGCCAGCACCGACGCCTGAAAGGAGGTAGGCACGCCCTTGATATTGCTGATTTCGCCAGCTGCCAGCCGCTCGCCAATGAACTGAATGGCAAAGGCCGTAGTCGATCCGGTGCCCAGACCCACCACAGTGTTCGACTGCACCCGCGCCGCCGCCTGGCGACCCACTTCCTGCTTCATCAACTTGACAGGATCCATCTCAGCCATAGCTCTGTTTTCTCCATAAGCACTGCGTTTTCGGTCTCTAGCATGACCTAAAGCGGTGCGGCTGCATAGGGTTAGATGGCAGCACCACAGGGATAACTAACCAGGCTATTTTGGTAGCCTGTCTAGGCCGTTGAGAATGAGGTCAAGCCCAAACTCAAAGTCATGCAGGCCGTCATAGTCTCCCTGGATGACCTGGTGCGTGAGCTGATTCATATAGGGATATTGATCGGCAGGGATCTGCGAGAGGTAGTCTGCGGCTATCTCCGAATAGTCTGAGGCCTCAATGGGAAAGTTGAGTTCCTGAAGCGTAAACCCATAGATATGGCTATCGATGGCATTCCACGCATGGTCGGCCATTTCAAAGGAAAAACCGGCCTCTCGTAGGCAGCCGAGGGTTGAATCGACGTAGCGCAGCATCGCTGGCCCTACATTGATCCGCGACACCAGCGGCATCGTAGCCCAGGGATGCCGCAGCAGAACTGCGTGGGCAGAAATTGCCCGCCGCCGCATGGCCAGCTTCCAATCAGCGCCGGGTTTGGGCACTTCTATTTCACTCACTACGCTGTCGACAATGCCATCGATTAAATCGTCTCTATTGGCAATGTGGTTGTACAGCGACATGGCCTTAACGCCCAGAGCCTGAGCCAGCTTTCGCATGGAGAGGGCTTCAAGCCCGCCTTCATCAGCCAAATGGAGCGCAGTCTGCAATATCCGTTCTCTACTCAAGGGAAGGCGTTCGGGCTTGTTTGAGCGGTTTTCCTTGGCCATTCTTGTCGTCTTGTCTTGCAGCGGAACAGCTCAAAACCAGGCTCAGTGCCGAAGGTTTTGTTGTTCACAGGCTATTCTTACATACGCTGTAAGTCTGTGCTAAGCTTACGGCGTAAGTTTGGCGGAGAAGTTATTCAATGAAAGCGATCGCCCAGACCGAATATGGTCCGCCAGACGTGTTGAGGCTCACCGAGGTCGATCGGCCCGTGGTTCGCGATGACACTGTGCTGGTGCGAGTGCGGGCAACATCTGTCAATGCGGGCGACTGGCATTTGATGCGGGGCCGTCCGCTGATTGCCCGTCTGATGATGGGGGGACTTTTGAAGCCAAAAATTAAAGTGATTGGGTTTGATGTGGCGGGGACGGTTGAAGCCGTCGGCAAAAATGTGGCGGGCTTTCAAGCTGGTGATGCAGTGTTTGGAGATCTGTCGGAGTGTGGGTTTGGGGCTTTTGCTGAGTATGCTGCTGCAACAGAAGCCGCTTTGAGCTTAAAGCCCGCCAATCTAACCTTCGAGGAGGCCGCTGCGGTTCCGGGCGCTGCGCTTACGGCCCTACAAGCCCTACGCGATACGGGCAACGTTCAGCCGGGGCAGCAGGTGCTAATCAACGGCGCTGCCGGGGGCGTTGGCTCGTTTGCGGTGCAAATTGCGAAGGCTTCTGGTGCTAACGTAACCGCCGTGTGCAGTCGTTCAAAAATGGAGCGCATCAGGTCACTGGGCGCAGACTGTGTGATCGATTACGACCAAGTAGATTTTGCGCAGAAAGAGGCCTACGACTTAATTGTTGATGGGGCGGCCTATCGTCCAGTGTTCGACTATTTGCCGGTCTTAAAATCGGGAGGTACCTACGTTTTGGTCGGGGGTGCGATCGCCCGATTGTTCCAGGTGATGATTTTAGGATCGCTAATCTCAAAGATAAGTGGTCGCACGGTGAAATCCTTCATGGCTAAGCCCCATTCAACAGACTTAGCCACCCTGAGAGAACTGATTGAGGCGGGCAAAATTGTGCCGCTGATTGACAGTCTTTACGACCTGGCAGACGTTCCCGCTGCCATTCACCGCCTTGAGCAGCGGCAGGTGGTTGGAAAATCTGTCATTCGGGTTTGATGCCAAATCCTAATTGCCTACCCCCAATTGGTCGAGGGCAAACAACCGTTTGCCCCTGCGAGAGACGCTGCAGTTTTGATTCATCCCTGTATCCAGCAACGTCGGCAATGGCTATACGCCAGTTCGCTGTCCCAGCGGCTACAGGCAGTAGTACTGTCCTAGGCAAACTGGGCCAGCGCTATAGTTGTAGAACGCGTTATGCATAGGCTGCGCCTACCCGCCCCAGGCCAACGCTTCTAACATGGTTTCCTCTGTGCCCCAACCCCCGACATTACTCAGCAGCCTGTCTTCTACCCTCAGCCAGGCGGGGTACCAGCGCTTTTGGTACTGGCGGGGCTGGCGCATTCGCTACTGGTTTCACCCCGGACCGCCGGAGGCAAACCTACCGCCGCTGCTGCTGATTCACGGGTTTGGGGCCAACTTGAACCAGTGGCGACACAATTTGCCTGCCCTCAGCCGGGTAGCTCCGGTCTATGCCATCGACCTGCTAGGCTTTGGCGATTCTGAGAAGGCGGCGACCCTCTATGGTGCAGAACTTTGGGCGGCTCAGGTGGCCGATTTCATTCAGGGTGTCATTGGTCAGCCGGTGGCGCTGGTCGGGCATTCCCTGGGGGCGCTGGTGGCGATGACGGTAGCCCACAACCACGACAATTGGGTAAAGCAGCTGGCGCTGATTACGCTGCCGCTGGAGGGCAACCGCGAAGATTTGGTGGCGGGCTGGATAGCGGCCCTGTCGCTGCGGGTCGAAAGCCTGGTGGCCAACCCGCTGATGATGCGATCGCTCTTTGCCCTCATCCGCCGCCCCGGCTTTCTGCGTCGAGCGCTGGCGGGTATCTACACCGTGGCCGATCGTGTCGACGACGATCTGGTGAACCTGTTTGTGCTACCCACAGGCGATCGCGGCGCGACCCGTACCCTCTGCTACCTGGTGCGATCGCGCACGACACTCAGCTTTAGCCCCTCGGTCAAAGACATGCTGGCCACGCTAGCGGTGCCTACTCTGCTGCTGTGGGGCGACCAAGACCGCGTGGTGCCCGTCGCTCAGTCGCAGGGGCTAGTCGATCTCAGCCCGTTGCTGAGCCTTGAGGTGCTGCCAGGGGTGGGCCACTGCCTCTACGACGAAACCGACGCCGACTTTAACCAGCGCCTGCTGGCCTGGCTTAGGAAGAGCTAGTCGCCTGCTGTGCCCCAAGATGACGGGCTGGTGAGGTGTACGGTTCGAGGTGTATGGTTCAATATCTGCCTTGAACCATACACCTCGAACCCTGAACCTGCTTAGGGCAGCGACACTGGCCCCGCCGGACGGCCCTTCTGCCCCTGGCTCAGCGATCGCTTGGTGCGCCACTTGCGAATTGCCTGGGCCTCGCGCTGAATGGGGGTGAGATAGGCGTCGGGGTTGAGCACAACCGGATCGCCATTGGCGGCATAGGTGGGGCGATCGCGGGTGTTCATACAGCCCGCCAGGGCCTCCAGGTGGGGCTCTAGCTCCAGGGCGCGCTCTAGCTCGTCAACGGTGGTATAGCGATCGCGGGCATCGGGCATGAGCATTTTGTCGATCACCATGGTCAGGTGAGGGCTCACGGTGGCGGTGTGATGCCAGCGAATAGCGCCCGTATGGGGATCTTGGTCAAACTCGATCGGGGTGCGGGCGGTCAGCAGGTAGAGGCTGGTAATGCCCAGGGCGTAGATGTCGCTGGCGTAGCAGGGGCGCAGGGCGAGCTGCTCGGGTGGGGCAAAGCCGGGGGTGCCCACAAACTGGGTTGCCGGAGCCTGCTGCGAGACCTGCTCTTCAACATCGGAGAGAAACTCGCGCACGGCCCCAAAGTCGATTAGCACCAGGCGGCGATCGCGCCCGCTGCGAATGATGTTGGGGGGTTTAATGTCGCGGTGAATGATGCGGTTGCGGTGGATGAAGCGCACCACCGGAATAATTTCGCGCAGAAAATACTTCACCTGGGCCTCAGTCAGCCGCCCCTGTCGACGCACCTCCTGGGCCAGGGTTTCGCCGTGGATGTAGTCTTGCACCAGGTAAAACTCGCCCCCGGTGGTGAAGTAGTCAAGCAGCTGCGGAATTTGCGAGTGGCTGCCCAGGTTGGCTAGCGCCCTGGCCTCGCGGCGAAACCGCACCTTGGCCCGCTCCAGCGACAGCTCGCTGCCGGCCTTGGGGCAGAGCTGCTTGATCACGCAGTAGGGCTCACCCGGCAGGGTCGCGTTTTGGGCCAGATAGGTGACTCCAAAGCCCCCCTGACCCAGTTTCTTGAGCACGCGATAGCGATCGCGAAACAGCCGATGGGACTGGTAGTAGTGGCGAATTTCAGAGTTGGCTGCGCGGTCTAAGGATTGTCCTGGTGGATTAGCCATAGTGTGTGTTCCTGGCCTCAAGCGAGGGGAAGATGCCTGTTTCCCAGTTTGATCAGTAGCCTATTGGGTGCTAGGCCCGACTGCGGTATAGAAATACATAGGAACTCAAAACGCAACAAACCAAAGGAGCCGACCGCAGCGCGGCATTTATCCCATCAGACTAGCAAGTTTCTCAACAATACTTAGAACTTTAAGGTTGTGTCAGCAGTAATGCTACGTTATCAGTGACGATTAGCACTCAGGGTACCACGACAAACCCACTCTACTTGAGTATAGATCCCTTCTCTATCCAGAGGTAGATTTTTGCTCCAGGGAAACTTTGAATCTCGCTCTAAATAAGTTGTTGACGTGCTTCCCGATCGCTGCCAACCGCTTCACGAGGCTGGTTTGCCCTCGCCCGTTGACCTAAAATCCCAGATCGGCGCGGGCCATTTCTGAGGCTTTAAACACTACCTCGTCGGGCAGTTCTTCCCAGGCGGTGGCCCCCACCTGGGCATAGAAGGTGCTGTCGTAGGGGCGGGTGCGCACTACCACCGGCATCGGCACGGCGTGGCCCAGCACCAGGGCCTGCTGCTTCGAGTCGAGCTTGGCCAGCACCGATCGCAGGCTTTGCCCCCCCGACACCCCAGTAAAGATCGCGTCAATGTCTTTTTCGTCGTTGAGCAGGGCCGTAATGCGGGTGCCAATCTGCGACATCACCTCGTTGTCGATGCCCGAGGGCCGCTGGTCAACCACCAGCAGGGTGACGAAGTACTTGCGCATTTCGCGGGCGATGGTGCCAAAGATAGTCTGCCGCGCCGTGGCCGGGTCGAGAAAGCGGTGAGCTTCTTCAATGGTGATCATTAACTGGCGAGGCCTGTCGACTACGTTTTTGGTCTGGAGGTAGCGATCGGCCTTTTTGACGTAGCTGGCGTGGATGCGGCGAGCGATTACATTCGTGGCCAGCATGTAGGCCAGCATGTTCGACTGCGAGCCAAACTCGACTACCACGTGCTTGCCGTCGTCGATGGCGGCGAGAATCTGCTGAATATAGTTGGTGCCGCTGGCCGCCTTCATATATTTAATGTCGGCCAGCCGGGTGAGCTTGCGCTGCAGCGCCATAATCGACGACTTGCTGCCCATTTTGGTTTCGCAAAACTCTTGAATCTCCTCGTTGGTCATGGTCAGCAGGCGGTTGATCCAGCTCTTGCCAAACTCATTGCGCAGAATGATGGCGTTCTCCAGGCTGGCCTCGGAAAGGTTTAACTCGCCCCGCACCAAATTCAGGTCTTCCACATCGATCTGGTCAAAGCTGATGTAAAGCTCCTGGGCATCGCGCACCCCCCGCCGCTGGGTGGCCTCGGGGTCAAGGGTAAACATCTGCACCTGGCCGGGAAACAGCTGCCGCAGCCCCTTAACAGTGCTGAACTGCTTGCCCTCGCTGACCGCCTCCCAGCCGTACTCGGAGTGCATGTCGAAGATCAAATTGACCGCCGCCCCCCGCTGAATGGTGCCCGCTAGCAGCAGCCGGGTAAGGAACGATTTGCCCGTGCCCGACTTACCAAAGATGCCGTTGCTGCGCTCCACAAAGCGGTCTAAATCGAGGCACACCGGCACCTCCATGTCGATGGGCTGGCCGATCGCAAAATTGCGCCGATGGGGGTCGTCTTCCCAGCCAAAGATAATTCGAAAGTCGCGATCGCTGGCGTCGTACACCTGGCTAAAGTGGGCCGGAATGGTCTTCACCGGCAGCAGCTCCACATCGGCACTGCTCTGCACCGCCAGAGATCCGTAGGTACTAGCCTTTCCCTTCCCTTTTCCCTTTTCCCTTTTCTCGCTTCCCTCTTTCTCCCCTTCCTCCTGGGTAAACATCAGCATCGGCGTCAGGTTAATCGTGCCGTAGGTGCCCGTCCCGGCCAGCACCTCCTGCAAAAATAGGTTCGACGGTTCCGGCGGGTGGGCCAAAATGCGCTGGCTGCCGGTGCCCAGGGTGACATCGGTGAGCATGCAGAAAAACTGCGATCGCCGCCCCTGCACCACCAAAAACTTGCCCACCCGCATATCTTCCACTGAGATATCGGGGTGCAGACGCACCTCTAGCCCCTGACTCAGCGAACCCTGGATGACCGATCCTAGCGGCTGACTCATCCCCATTGGGTAATCCTTTGTGTGAGTTCAGTTGATTTTAATACATCTGTCCTGGTTGAGGATAGGGGAATGGCTATTGGGTTATTGGGTTTTGGGTTCACGGTTCCGCCTGACACCCGCCACCTGATACCCGATACCTAAAAAATCGCCCATGCAACCTTTAGGTTCACGGGCGATTTCAAGCTTTGTTTGAGGCTCGGTGTAGGTTCTAGAACTGAATGCCGACGCCGCCTTGAACTGAGATTGCCATATTGCCGCCCTGTCGGTAGGCATCGAAGGCAAAAATAGCATTGCCAAAGGCCACCAGGTTGCTGTTGGGGAACAGGTAGTCAATCCCCGGCTGTAGCACAAACGAGGTTTTGTCGCCCACATTGGAGGGGTTGTCGTCGCCGCCGCTGACAAAGGAAGCCCCTGCCCCGACATACACGTCGGTGTTCCAGCTCAGGGGCACGTCGTAGGAAACGGTGGGCACAAAGGCAAAATCGCCGCCGAAAAGAAAGGCCTGGGCCCGCACCGAAACGGGGTACCGCAGGAGTCGGTAGCGACCCGAGATCACCCCCTGCACGCCGCCACCCTGTCCGGTGGCGGCATCGCTGGTGACGCCTACCCCAGCGCCCACCCCCACATAGCTACCGTAGGCCACCTGGGCCTGGGCGGCTTCAGGCGCGATCGCCGCCCCTGTAACGGTCGCCGCTGCCGCTAGCAGGGCGGCCCCTGCCGTATGCCCCATCCAACGCCCTAAGCTTTTCATGGAGTTACTCCTCAAACCTTCAAACTAGTGATGTTGGCCGTTTGTGCTGGGCCTATTGATACCGACCTGAACCTGTCGCCGTGGGGCAATTTCAGCCACCATGACCCTCAGCCTGCCGTAAGCTTACTGCATGGTTCAGATTTCAACACACTAAATTTTTCTGTGGGGTAAGAATGGCGCGGAATATTTGGGGAGACAGGTTGATGGGATGGCCGGAGGCGTTATCAAAGGCGTTGTCTGGCGGGCGATCGCAGCATTGAACCTTATAACTATGTAACGATGGACAGCAATCTACGCTGGGTACAGCGATTTCAAAACTTTGACGACGCCTACCAAACCTTTAGTCGGGTGTTTGAGCGCTACCAGACCACCCCCAACGATGAAGTCACTCAAATCGCGCTGATTCAGGCGTTTGAGTTCACCTTTGAGATTGCCTGGAAAACCATGAAAGATTATTTGGAGTACGAAGGCTATAGCGGTGTTGGCAACAGTAAACAGACGGTGCGAGTAGCCTTTCAGGCGGGGCTAATTGCCAATGCTGAAGGCTGGATGGCTGCTATTGCCCGCCGTAATATGACCAGCCACGTTTATAACGCAGTAGTCTTGCAGGAGACAATCGATTTTATTCGAGATGAGTTTAGGCTTTTGGTGCAGGCGCTCTACAGCAAACTCAGTGTCGAACTCAACGCGAAACAATGAGCTACGGACTATCCGATCGGCAACTTGAGGAAATCATCCAGTTCATCGCCGCCTACCCGCAGGTGGAAGAAGCCATTTTGTTCGGCTCCCGCGCGATCGGCACTTATAAACCCGCCTCCGATGTGGATATTGCTATCAAAGGCGATGGGGTGAACTCAGCCCTAGCCGCCCGACTCAAGTTTGATATTGAAGAAGATACCTACCTGCCCTACTTCTTTGACTTCGTGGCCTATGGCACCATCACCCGCGAGGCCCTGAAGCAACACATCGACGAAAAGGGCATTTCTATCTATTGTAAAACTCAAGATATTATGGGAGCCAAGCAGTACTGGACAGACTTTCAGGAGCGGTATGATGCCAACTCATAAAAGCTATCAGTCCTATCTAGTGCAGTCCTTAGAAGACCCAGCTGAGGCAGCGGCTTACCTCGATGCGGTGCTGGAGGACGGCGACTTTGAGCATATTCTGCTGGCGCTCAAGCATGTGGCTGAAGCCCGCCGATGGGTTGTCAAGCCGTCAGGTCAGCTTAATGACAGCTGGGATACTTGCTATCGCTTGATTGATAAAGGAGAAGTGCCAGGGTTTCCCCTAATCGCAAACCTCTTAAATAGCCTGGGGCTAAAGCTTTCTGTCACAGTTCAAGGCAAGCAAGCCGCATAACTATCTAACAACTTAGGCAATTTGGAAAAGCATTTTTCCGAAAGGTGGGCATTGTCTGAGTATTTAAATCTGCGTTAACTCTAGTCGATGTCTATCTGGATCTGCTACCACTGCCCGCCGCCCCCAAATTGAATCAGCCGGAGGGGAAATAATTTGGGCACCATACCGTTCGAGTTCATGGACAAGATCATCCACAGATAACACTTGAAATCCTAGCCGAACTGCCGTCGTTGGAGCTGTTCCAGGACGACGTGGATAAATCTCAAATGTCACACCGCCTAGCTCACTGGTAAAATGCTCTAAACCGTTGCCATGCTTGTGTTTGATGAAAGACAAGCCTAGGCGTTGATAGAACATGGCAGCTTGTTCGATGTTACTCGATTGGATAACAACTAAGTTGAGTTGAACTTTACTCATTTTCAGCGTACGATACCGGGGCTCTCGTTTGAGACGAACGGTGCGTTCCGGCCAGCAGAGCACATTGAGCTATCGCAGGGTTAGCCTGGGCCGGGAACACACCCTACGCATAATCAAGCTTTTAGCGCTTCAACGGTGTAATATTTACCCCTTTCAAACCACCTTGACAGGACTGGCAGTGCCTACGCTATACAACTTCAAGTCTCTCAAGAAGAGCTTTCGATAGGCAATCTTCAATCAACATCCTCCGCCTCTAAAAAAGCTAAAGCTTCTTCTCGATTCAGCAGAGGGGTTTCCTGGGCATCATCCATAGCTTTGTTCAGGCAGTAGTCTTCCAGATTTTCGGCTAACTCTTGCATAGAGTCGCCACCTTGGGGCAGCAATCGCCGCCATAGGTCAATAGGAATCACTACGGCTTTAGGATTGCCGTCAGCATCGGTGAGGTAGTCAATAGCGCTGTTGGTCACGGTAATTTACCCACTGCGTTTAAGGGTTAATTTAGCCCGTATTTCGCATTCCCGCCGCGATGCCGTTGATAGTAAGCAGTGCGCCGCGCAGTAATTCGCCCTGGCTGTAGCGCGATCGAATTACCCCCGTGGCAGCCTGATCTTTGTACTGGCGCAGGCGCTTGAGCAGGGCCACCTGCAAAAAGCCCAGAGGTACGATGGTGCCGTTGCGCAGGTAGACCGATCGCTGTAAGTCGGGGTCGCTATCGAGCAGGCGATCGTGGCCTGCAATGCGCAACACCATGTCGCGGGTCAGGTAAAACTCCTGCGAAATGGTTTCAAAAAGCTTCAAAAAGCGCTCTTTGTCCTCGGGGCTAGTGAGTTCGCGCACGTAGTGCTCGGCAATTTGCAGATCGACCTTGGCCAGGGTCATCTCGACCTTGGAAATCACCATTTTGAAGAAGGGCCATTTGTTGTAGAAGTAGCGCAGCACCTTGAGGTGCTCTTCGGGGGCTTCGTCGAGAAACTCTTGCAGAGCGGTGCCGACGCCGTACCAGGAGGGCAGCAGAAACCGCGCCTGGGTCCAGCTAAACACCCAGGGAATGGCCCGCAGGCTGCCGAGGTCTTTTTTGCCGCCGCGCCGCGAGGGGCGAGAGCTGATCTGGAGCTGGCTGATCTCTTGAATGGGGGTGACTTGATGGAAGAAGTTGACCAGGTCGGGCTGCTCGTAGATCAGCTGGCGGTAGTGGCTACGGGAGCGGGTGGCCAGCTCCTCCATAGTTTCATTCCAGGGCTGAATGTCATCGACGCTGTTGCTCAGCAGGCTGGCCTGCATGACAGCGGTAGTGACGGTTTCGAGGTTGTAGAGGGCTAGATCAGAGAGGTTGTACTTCGAGGCCAGCACCTCGCCCTGCTCGGTAATTTTGATTCGCCCCTTGATGCTGCGCCCCGGCTGGGCCAAAATCGCCTCGTAGGCGGGGCCGCCGCCGCGTCCCACCGAGCCGCCCCGACCGTGGAAGATGCGCAGCGACACCCCGTAGCGATCGGCGGTGGTTTGCAGCGACTGCTGCGCCTTGTGAATCTCCCAGTTGCTGCTGAGAAAGCCGGAGTCTTTGTTGCTGTCGGAGTAGCCCAGCATCACTTCTTGCAGCGGCACGGCGCGAGGAATGGCGACACCCCCTGGCCCCTGGTCAACGGGCAGGGCCGCCTGCCCCTGCAGCATGTTGAGGTATAGCGGGGTTTCAAACAGGGCCTGCATTACCGCCGGGGCACGCTGCAGGTCTTCGACGGTTTCAAACAGCGGCACGGGCTGCAGGCTGCTCAGCTCGGTAGTGGGGTCGTAGAGGCCTGCCTCTTTTGCCAGCAGCAGCACCTCCAGCAGATCGCTGACGGTGTGGCTCATGCTGATCACGTAGCTGCCGCAGATGTCGGGGCCAAACTCAAGGTGGAGCTGACGCACCATATGCATGGTAGCCAGGGTCTCGCGGGTTTTATCAGAGAAAGGCAGATCGCGGGGGGTGAGTGGGCGACGGGTCTGCAGCTCGCTGACCAGCCAGGCCACTTTGTCGGCCTCGGCCAGCTCGCTGTAGGGCTGGGGCAAAATGCGCAGGTACTGGGCAATCTCATCGAGGGCGTCGGAGTGGCGCGAGCTTTCCTGGCGCAGGTCGAGCTGGGCCAGATTAAATCCAAAAATCTCCACCTGGCAGATCAGGGTGCTGAGGTCTTGGCAGTTGAGGCCAGTGGCCTCCAGGTTGCGCTGAATCAGCCGCAGCTCGGCCAGAAACTCGTGGCCATAGCGGTAGATGGGGCTGCCGATCGCGTCGTTTGAGTGGTCGGCAAAGGGGTCGCTGTGGTAAAGGCGCTGGCTGCGATCGAGGGTGTTGCTCAGTCGCTGCTTGATGTAGGCCAGCTTGAGGCGGTAGGGCTCCTGGCGGTAGCGAATGGCCAGGTCGTCGTAGACGTCGGGCATTTTGACCTGGTCTTGCTCTAGCGATTCCAGCAGCTCGGGCAGCACTTCGCTCCAGTGCAGCGACAGGCTGAGCAGGTCGACGAGGCGATCGACGGAGGCGATGTACTTGCTCAGCACCAGGTTGCGCTGGTAGCAGGCGGTCTTCCAAGTGACTTCGGGGGTGACCGAGGGGTTGCCGTCGCGATCGGCCCCCACCCAGGAGCCAAACCGACAGAACCGATGGCGGGGCGGGTCTAGCTCGGGGAAGGTGGTGGCGATCGCGCGATCGAACCGTTGGTACAGCTGGGGCAGCGCATCAAACAGCACCACCTGGAAGTAGTGCAGAGTGTAGTCGACCTCGTCGAGTACCGAGGGCTTGAACTGGTGCAGCTCGTCGGTGCGCCACCAGAGGCGAATTTCCTCAGTGAGCTGCTCCTTGAGTTCTTCCATTTCCCACGACGAGGCCAGGCCCAGACCCTGGGCGCTCTCTTCGGCCTGATCCATCTGGCGCAAAATGCTGGCAATGCGGCGCTGCTTGTCGCGGATGGTGTGGCGCACAATTTCGGTGGGGTGGGCGGTGAACACCAGGCGCACGTCGAGCTGGTCGATCAGGTTTTGAATCACCTGGGGCGGCACGTTCAGCCGCTTGAGCGTGGGAAACAGCCAGTGAAAGGTGCCCGCCTCTTTGCGCCCGCCGGGGGCATCGGCCACGCTGCGACTGAGCAGATCGGCCTGGAACAGGTTGCTGGCGGGTTCTCCGTCGCTGCCGTTGGCTGAGCCAAAGAACGACTGGCCCGCCCGCTGGGCCAGTTCTGAGGTTTCATAGGCGGCCCGGTACTGCTGCTGCTGCCCCCGCTGCTCGTAGTGCTGCTCCACAATGTTGATCAGCTGAAAGTAGAGGGCAAAGGCCCGCGAGGCCCGAATGGCGTCTTCGAGATCGAGCGCTTCGACCACCTCAACTACGGCCTTGACCCGCGCCTCGGCGGCGGTTGGGGCCTGGCCCTCGGGGGAGCACATCTGCCGCAGCTGCTGCAGCAGTTTTAGCAACTCGGGGCCGCAGGCGTGCTCCAGCACGTTTTCCCACAGATCTTCGACCACTCGCAACCGATGACGCAGCAGCAAATCCTGCCGGGAGGGCTGGTCATCCACCGTGGCAGGAGGGCTGGATAGGTCGGCTTCAGCTGCGGGCCGGGTATCCCCGGAGGAGTGGAGCGTTGAACTCATGGGTATAACAGCAGAGAGAACGGGGATATCGCAAAGATTCTATAGGATTACCCTAGTCTGAAGAAGTTTATCTAGATGAACAAATTGAAAACGTTACAGCGGTACGGGAGCTGAGCCAGGGCGCTAAACTGCTCGCTGGTAAGGATCTTAGAAATTTTATCAAGGATTGGTCGGCGGGCCTAAAGGCCTAGTGCTCTGTGGCGCAAATACAGCAACTTCGATGGGAGTTTCAGGTGCCAGGGTTCAGGTGGCGGGAACAGTTGGCCGCTGGATGCGAAGTTGTATTAGTCTGTTACCTCAGCTGTGGAGGGATGGGGCGACGTGGGCGGCATGTTCAGGTGGGGGAGCCGTTCTCCGGCAAAGAGCTGCTCACTGGATAGCCCCGCTTGGGTGAGACCGTCGGCCAGGGCGCGGCCAATGGCAATGCCGATCAGCACGGGGGGCACCAGCAGCCCGACGATAATTTCGGTGGAGAGGCGAGCGACTGGGGCAGAAGCGGAGGGGCTAGACGATGTCATAGGTCGGCAGCGGGGAGAAGGAACCGGAGCTGAGCGCAGGCCTGCCCAGCGATGCAGTTGCCCTAGAGCCATACCCTAGGAGCCACTGCCCTGGGGGCCACCATTGGCACGTTTGATCTTTAATATAGTAAACGTGGCCTCAGCCCGGCCAGGCAGATCGAGGGGTTTTGGTGGAGGCGTTTTGGCTATCGTGCGGGCGGGGCAGTCAAGTTTTTGAAAATTGCCTGCCAAGAAATCGCCTGATTAGCGCTGGAGTTGGTATAAATTAAACCGACTGCGCCGCCGTTCGGCACAATCATCCCTGGGAACATGGCTTTGGCTTCGCTGTTACCCTGACCTCCTATGTCTGTGTCTTTATCACACCCGACTTTTAGCCCCAATTCGCCAGCGGCCAACGTGCTCAGCTGGCTCAGGGAGGCTATGGGGTTGCCCGAGGCCGAGCTGCACATCAAGCTGCGGGGCAACATTCTCCACGTGCTGTGCGAGACCCCAGCGGCGCTGGAGCAGTCAGCGGTGCTGCTCAAACTGGTGCGCTCGCTGCTCGACGGCGGCGACGACCTGGTGCGCCAGCACTACCCCCAGGTCTATCAGCTCTACGTCTACAGCCGCCTCACCGGCAACCCTACCCCCGACTGGACGGCTCCTATCTATCTCAACCGGCTGGAGCGCCACCTGGGGCAGTTGGTGCTCGAAAACCAGGATGAGGCCGATATGAAGGCCACCCAGTCGCTGCTGGAGCAGTACACCCAGGGCCAGCCCGAGCTATCACTGGGGGGCGAGGGTGGCAGCGGCGCGATCGTGCTCTCAAACCTGAGTTTGGCCCGCAAGGGCGACCCGGAGGCGATCGCCTGGTACCTGAGTGAAACCCTCAGCAGCCTGGATGTGGGGGTGTGGGTCAGCATTAAGGCGATTCCCGGCACCGCCCACTTGCACCGGATGGCGATTGCCCTCGACGGTGATTCGGCCAAGGTTGACGAACCGGCTGGTGCTGATACGACCATTTCGCGCCTGTGGATTCTCTGTGAGGCGACCTACAGCCCCGACCCCTCGCTGATTGCCCGCCCCACCGCCGAGCGGCTGCGGCAGCTGCAGCTCACCCAGTTCAAAGACGCCGTGCTGCTGCTGCAGGTGCGGGGCGAAACCAAGCCCGACTGGAGCCTGCGCATTGACCTCACCCCGCCTGAAGAAATGCTGCGGGAGTGGGGCCGCTGGGGCGATGCCGACGCGATCGCGAGGCTGCTCTCGGCGGCGGTGGCTAGCTGGCACCTGGGGGTGACCGCCGAACTCACCAACGGCACCCTGCACCTGATTTGCTCGCCCCAGAGCGGTGACCACGACACCCAGCAGGCCGAGGGGCTGGCGGCTCAGGAGGCCGTAATCGCCGCCCTGGCCACCCCCCTAGAAGACCTCGCCCCCCAGGGCATTCACCGAGCGGTGATTTACGGCCAGGCCGGGGCCGACGCCACCCCTGCCTGGGTGCACTACCTCGACTTGCCCGCCACGGAGCACAGCGCCCTGGCCGACACCCCCGAGTACCTGGGCCAGACGGGCGATTTGCCCGCGATCGCATTCCTGCTCACCCGACTGCTCAACCCCAGCCTCGACGATCGCCTGGCGACTGGGGGCTACCGTGTCCAGCTCCTGCAGCGCGACGGACTGCTGCACGTCATGGTAGATGGTCCGGTGGCCCCCCGCCGTCGCCTGGTGGCACCACCCATTACCGACTACCTGAGCGACCTCAGTCCCATGGGCCTGGAGGGGGTGCGCATCTACGGTAGGCGATCGGGCCAGTCGCAGCCCGCCTGGAGCTACGGCCAAGACTTTTTGGCCCGCCACCGCCGTCTGGTGCCCGAGTCTACCCCTGAGTTCACCGCCTCCGATACCTACGTCAACGAGCTGCTGGTGCGCCCCGAAGGCCCGGTTACCGCAGCGGAGATGGAGGCTGAGCTAGAAGAAGACATGGCCCTGGGCCAGTGGGTGCAAGACCTGCTGAGCCAGGGCCGCCAGCTACTCCTGCGATCGCAGCTATTGACCAGCGCTGCCCCCGACTCTGGCGATCGCACCGACAGCCTGGCCGACCTGGGCCGCTCTGACGGGCTCAAAATTGCGGTGGTGTGGGCGGCGGTGGGGGTGCTGGTGGCGCTCCAGATCGACTGGCTGCTGGGGCAGGTAGTTAGCCCCCCTGCAGCCCAGCAGGCCAAGGCCGAAGTCGTTGCTCCTGAGGCTGTCCCCGAAGCGGTTTCTGAAGCCGCCGATCCCTTTGCTGAGGACCTGGCCGAGCTGGACTGGCCTACCGCTGGCAGCGATAGCAACTGGGCCGGTGGCGGCTTCACCAGCGGCGACGACAACGGTGGACAGCTGACCACCAGCCCCAGTCAGCCGATCGTGGCGATTGACGACCTGGTCGATCGGGCGACGTTTCCCACCTTCAACAGCCAGCAAATGAACGAAAAGCTGGCCCTCTACTACCAGCGCCTGGAGCAGTCTGGCCCCCCCGACGTAATTATTGTGGGCAGCTCCCGCGCCCTGCGAGGGGTAGACCCGGTGGCGCTGCGCAAGGAGCTGGCCACCATTGGCTACGACAATATCAGCATATTTAACTTCGGCATTAACGGGGCCACAGCCCAGGTGGTCGATCTGGTGATTCGCCAGGTGCTAGAGCCCGACCAGCTGCCCAAGCTAATTATCTGGGCAGACGGGGCGCGGGCCTTTAACAGCGGCCGGGTCGATGCGACCTACAACGCCATTGCCGCCTCTCCCGGCTACCGGGAGGTGGCCAACCGGCGATCGCAGGAGGGCGAAGTTGCCACTGATGCTGCGCCCGATGCCGTCCCCGCCGCTGGCGATAGCACGACCTCCACAGGGTCACTGCCCAGCAGCTACGCCGCTATGGATGAGTGGCTGAGCGAGCAGTTGGCCAGCGTTTCGGCTATTTACCCCGAGCGCGATCGGCTGAAGGGCTGGTTTCAGCAGCGGCTGGTGGCGGCCACCCCCAGCCCCGCCGGCTCCAGCCAGGAGGCCCTCGATGCCGCCATGCCCGAGGGCAGCACCATCGACTTTGACGGCTTTTTGGCCCTCTCGGTGCGGTTTAACCCCGCCACCTACTACCAAGACTTTGCGCGAGTTTCGGGCCGCTACGACGGCGACTACGACAGCTTTCGCCTGGAGGGGCAGCAGTCTGAGGCCTTTGCCAACCTGCTCAGCTTTACTCAGGCCCAGGGCATTCCGGTGGTGTTCATCAACACTCCCCTCACCGACGAATACCTCGACGACTACCGCCGCGAGGCCGAATCTGAGTTTCTGCGGCACATGCTCACCCTCTCCACCACCGAGACTGGGTTTCTCTTCCGCGACTTTGCCCAGCTCTGGCCCGATCGCTACGACTATTTCTCTGACCCCAGCCACCTGAACCGCTACGGCGCGTACCAGGTATCTAGCGAACTGGGGCAAGACCCGCTGATTTCCTGGCCCCGCCCTGCTGCGCCCCCCGCGCCCCCTGCCACCCCATGACCCTGCCCTCCCTGGTCTACGCCCTCTTTTTGTTCAGCGTTGTCGGCGTCTTTTGGACACTGGAGTCGCTCCAGGCGCGCCTGTGGCTACTGGTGGTGGCCAGCCTGATCTTCTACGCCTCGCTGCAGGTGCAGTACCTGCTGCTGATGGTGGCGGTGCTGATCGTGACGTTTTTGATTGGCAATGCGATCGCCGCTCCCCTTGACTGGCGCATTCCCAACCCCCGCTGGCAACTGGCCGAACGCGGCTGGAACCGCCGCCGCACCCATCTGCTGTGGTTGGGCATTGGTCTTAACGTAGCGCTGCTGGTGGGCTTTAAGTACGCCGAGGGCCTGCTGCGCTGGCTGGGCTTTGAGGTGGGCAGCGCCCCCAGCGACACCCTGACCCGCATTATCATGCCTCTGGGGCTGAGCTTCTTTGTCTTTGAGTGCATTGCCTACCTAATCGATGTCTATCGCGGCTCTCCGGCCGCGCTCAACTTCTCTGACTTTGCGGCCTACAAGCTCTACTTTCCCAAGCTCATCTCTGGCCCCATCACCCGCTTTCACCCCTTCATTGACCAGGTTGAGCAGCAAAAGCCGCCGGGCCTCAACACCGCTGTCGAGGGCTTGTGGCTAATCGCCTATGGCGCGATCAAAAAGCTGCTGATTGCCGACCACATCGCCATTTTGGTCAACCTCAGCTTTGACAACCTGGAGCGGGCGGGCAGCGCCGACATTTGGCTCGCCACCTTTGCCTACGGTCTGCAGCTCTACCTCGACTTCAGCGCCTACGTGAATATTGCCCGCGGCAGCGCCCTGCTGATGGGCATCACCCTGCCGCAAAACTTCGATGCTCCCTACTTCACCACCAGCCTGGCCGACTTTTGGCGACGCTGGCACATGACCCTCGGCGACTGGTTGCGCAACTACCTGTACTTTCCGCTGGGCGGGTCACGGCGAGGGCTGGTGCGCACCTGCCTCAACCTGCTGACGGTGATGGTGATTGCGGGCATCTGGCACGGCAACAACTGGGGCTTTTTAATCTGGGGTGCCATTCACGGGGCGGGGCTGGTGGCGCATCGCCTCACGCAGTCGTGGAGCAAAGCGGTGCCAAAGCTGAAGGCCTTTTGGGCCACACTGCCGGGTACCGTGCTGGGCTGGCTGCTCACCCAGGCGCTGGTGTTTGCCAGCTGGCTGTTCTTTCGGCTGCCCGAGCCCGATCGCTATACTCTGGCCCTGCAGCGGGCCTGGGGCACGCCCTCAGATGCTCAGTTCAGCCAGCTCGTCTATTTAGAATCGCTGGGCTTTACCTTTAGCCAACTGCTGCTGCTGCTGTGGGGCGTGGTGGGGCTGATGGGCCTGTCGTACCTGATGAAGCGCGGCTTTAAGCTGGAGCTGAGCTGGCCGGTGAAGCTGCTGCTGGTGCCCCTGTTTAGCCTGCTGGCCTGGCTGCTGGCCCCGGCGGAAACGCTGCCGTATATTTATTTCGACTTCTAGAGCGGTAGATTTTGGGGTTGTAGGTGAGTGGGTGAGTAGGTGGGTAGGCGGGGATGGTAGAAATACTGCTGCCTGAGGTGCAACCGACCCTAACGACCGAGCGGCTGGTGCTGCGACCGTTCGACCTGGGGGATGTGGCGGGTGTGGTAGCGCTGGCGGGCGATCGCGCCCTTGCTGAAAATACCCTGGCCATCCCTCACCCTTATACCGAAGCGGATGCCAAAAGCTGGATCGGCGAGCAGCCGATCGCCTATGGCGAAAATAAATCTATTACCTATGCCATTACCCAGGCCGACAATACCCTTTGCGGTGCGGTGGGCCTCAGCTTGTACTCGGCTTACAACATGGCGGAGCTGGGCTACTGGGTGGGTCGCCCCTTCTGGGGCCGGGGATATGCCACCGAAGCGGGTGCTGCTCTGATCGCTTTTGGCTTTGACACCCTAGGGTTAAACCGCATTAACGCTATTCACTTTGGCGACAACCCGGCCTCGGGCCGAGTGATGGAAAAGCTGGGCATGGCAAAGGAGGGCTATCGGCGGCGGCAAACGCCGAAGTGGGGCGTGTATCGCGACGTGGCCCTCTACGGCCTGCTGCGGGAGGACTGGATGAATGCGAAGCAATCCAGTGGGTGAGGGCGAAGGGCAATCGCCCAGACCTCTCGATTTTGGTGAGCGGTGCGGTGCGGCTAGTGGAGAGGTCTGTGGGTGGCAGGGCTGGGGTGGAGCCGCGACGGCACCCTACGATTGACTGCAAGATTTTGAAACGTCTTAAAGGCAGTCATAGGTAGGCACAGCCATCATTCCCCGATTCTCTTTAATGCCCTCAAGCCCCCGTAGCTTCCGTAGGATGGGTAAAGCGAAGCGTACCCATCATTCCTCCACCGCGCCGATTTGGCTAGGCACGGGCCATGCCCTTTGCCCAGCCTACGAAGGACACCTGTTCGCTGCCAGCAAAATCGTTGGGGATTTCATCAACCGATTGAATGTTCAAAATACTCATCAACGCTTTCCACTGCTGGGGGCGCAGTTTCGCCTCAGTTGCTCCGGCAACCCAGCGCTGATACGTTCGCAGCGGAATCCCGCAGTGAACGGCGAATTCAGCTTGGGACAGATTCGTCCGCTGAATTACTGGTTGAGCTATCGCAAGAACCTATTGTCTATGCAGAGGAGGAGGGGCAAGTCATTCTCCACTATTCCCCCGATGACAAGCTGGTTCTGGTAGAGACTCTGGATTTTAGGCGCTTTATGTCGAAGGATGCAGTTGCCGCTCTGCTCGCTTCATAGGTACGTTTTGCCCCTATTACAGTAAACAGCCGCGATTGCGCACCTGTACTGAGGTGGCTCAGAAGGGGAGGGGAGAATTGAAGCTGATTGCATCCTGTTTATGGGGATGAATGAATTGCAGCCGCTCGGCATGGAGGTGCAGGCGCTGCCCCGGTTTGCTGTGGCTGTAAAGGCGATCGCCCCAAATCGGCGCATTCAACCCCTGGGGATGGGCGGCATGGACGCGCAGTTGGTGAGTGCGCCCCGTCAGCGGGTAAAAGGCAATTCGCGCTAGTGCTCCCTCGCGGTGTAGCACCTCAAACTTGGTCTGGCTGGGCTTGCCCTGCTGCCAATTCACCTGCTGCCGGGGTCGCTGCGTCGGGTCGCCCCACAGCGGCAGGTCAATAATCCCCGACGATTTGGCAACAGTTCCCACCACGATCGCCTGGTAGGCTTTTTGCACCTGGCGCTGCTCAAACTGCTGGCAGAGCTGGCGGTGGGTTTCGGCATCGAGCGCCAGCAGCAGCACGCCGGAGGTGTCCTGGTCGAGTCGGTGGACGGGTTGCAAAAACGCTCCCTCAGGTAGGGCCGATCGCAGGCGGGTGAGCACGCTATCCTGGCGATCGCTGTAGCGCCCCGGCACCGACAGCAGCCCCGCAGGCTTATCCACCGCGATCAGCCATTGGTCTTGGTATAGAACGGGAATCTCAAACCCTGGCGGCATGTTCCCAACTTGTAGGGGCGCAGCATGCTGCGCCCCTACAGGGATGTCTGCTGCTGCCAATACCTGAGCCGACAACCCCGACAGCAGAAACCCCATAATTGGCTGGCAGCGATCGGTGCAGGCACCGTAAAATTTCCCCGGCTGTTTGTCGCCCTGGTGTGGCCCCCACCAAAACTCGGCCATGGCCAGGGGCACCAGGCCGAGCTGAGCCGCCGCGTGCAGCAGCTTGGGAGCACAGCAGTCGCCTGTGCCCGTGGGCAGATTGCCCTGCGCCGCCAAATTTTGAATGGCCAGGGATTCACCGGCAAAGTTAGTGAGGGTGTAGGCGGCGTGCATCTCAGCTTGGAGCTGGCGGGAGAGATCGCGGCGCTGCTGCTTGAGAGCGACGATTTCGGCATCGGCAGATTGAATGGTGGCTTCTAGGGAGGCGAGGCGATCGCGCCACCGCTGCTTAAACTGTCGCAGCTCGGCCTTATCGCCGCGGCTCTCCTGCTCTAGGGTGGCTAGGGCTGACGTAAGGGATTCTCCTGCTAGGGTGCAGACTAGGGTTTGGCGGTGGCGATCGCGGGCCTGTTTGCGATCGCGGTGCTGCTGGTTTAGGGTCTGGCGAGCCTCAGCCTGCTCTTGCTGCCACCGAGCGTAGCTCTCCCGCTCAGGCAAGTTCTGTAGAACCAACAGGCGGTCTTTAATCGTCTCCAGCGCATCGAGGGTGCGGGCCTCTTGCAGCGCCACCTGCGATCGCCCCGGTATCGGCGGCACCCAGCCGGGCACCTGCGCCTGTCCCTGCCACAGGCCCGAAAACGCTTTCAGCACCCCGATCCCGGTGGGGGTTTGCACCACCAGCACCCCGTACATTTTGCCTTTCCCCGAGTCAGGGGCTGGCAGCTGCGCCATCAGCCGCTGGGCCGCAGCCTTAGCTAGCGCCGTGCGGGGTAGCCCGTAATGCTGCCTGGTACGGGGGCAATAGCCCTGGTACCAGTAGTCGGCTGTCTCTGTTGCCTCTGTCGGGGCAGAGGCAGGCAGTGCCGCGCCTAACCAGGTATCGAGGGGGTGCAGCAGCAAGTCGAGCACGGCCAGAGTGGGGGATTAATGGGAGGCTTAATAGGGTCGCTAATCTCTCAATGTAGTCTAGGCAGCCAAATTTAAGCGTCGTAGGGGTAGCCGCCTCAAAACCCTGGAAGGTGGCTCCTTTCGCCGCTTTTACCACAGGGCCATAGCGGCTATTGCAGCAACGCTCATAATCTACCTAAAAGAAGATTGGGAATGAATAGAGCACTGCTAAAGTGACGGAGCATGATTTTTGATCAATGCAACACCATTCACCTCATCACCCAAAATTATTCCTATGCGAGCAGACCTTGAAGTTGGAGCTATTCTCCAAACTGATGGACGGTGCCATTTTACACTTTGGGGGCCTGAGCTCGACTCGGTAGAGCTACAGCTACTATCGCCTAAAAAAGAAGCTTTTCTAATGGAGAAAAGTGAGCAAGGCTACTGGACTCAAACAGTAGATAACGTAGCCGAAGGAACACACTATCTCTACCGCATTAATGGGGGCGATCTGCGGCCCGATCCGGCCTCTTTTTATCAGCCAGAGGGGGTGCATGGCCCGTCGGCTGTCGTCAACCTCAACACTTACAGCTGGGGCGATGCCGCCTGGAAAAATATTCCCTGGTCTGACTACGTTATCTACGAAGTTCACATCGGCACGTTTACGGCTGAGGGAACGTTTGATGCTGCGATCGCGCAGCTGGCCGACCTCAAAGCGCTGGGCATTACCGCCATCGAAATTTTGCCGGTGGCGCAGTTTCCGGGGGAGCGAAACTGGGGCTACGACGGCGTGTTTCCCTACGCTACCCAAAACTCCTACGGCGGCCCCGAAGGCCTAAAGCGCCTGGTCGATGCCTGCCACCAGGAAGGGTTGGCGGTCATTTTAGATGTGGTCTATAACCACTTTGGGCCAGAGGGTAATTACACCGGTAACTATGGCCCCTACACCACCGACAAATACAATACGCCCTGGGGCAACGCGATCAATTTTGACGACACCTGGTCCGATGGCGTGCGGCAGTACTGCATTGAAAACGCGCTTTACTGGCTGCGAGAATTTCACATCGACGGGCTGCGGCTCGACGCTATTCACGCCATCTATGACTTCAGCGCCAAGCACATTTTGGCGGAGATAGCAGAGGCGGTAGTTG
Organism: Nodosilinea sp. LEGE 06152; assembly: GCF_015207525.1. Lineage (GTDB taxonomy): Bacteria > Cyanobacteriota > Cyanobacteriia > Phormidesmidales > Phormidesmidaceae > Nodosilinea. Next base: position 27,404 of record NZ_JADEWR010000007.1, on the reverse strand, counting down.
AGCTGTCTGACCATCTGGGTAAGCCCCTCTACGTCACCGCTGAAAGTGATCTAAACGACGTTCGCATTATTCGCCCCGTTGAGCAGGGTGGGTTTGCCCTCCAGGCCCAGTGGAGCGACGACTTTCACCACGCTCTGCACACGGTGATTACGGGAGAGCGCTACGGGTACTATCAAGATTTTGGCACCTGTGAAGCGCTGGCAACGGCCATCCGCGATCGCTTTATCTACAGCGGCACCTACTCACCTTTTCGGCGGCGGCGACACGGCAACTCAGCCACCGAGTTGCCCTCCCATCAATTCATTGTTTGTGCCCAAAACCACGATCAAATTGGTAATGCCAAAGGCTGCGATCGCCTTTCCAAGCTGGTGCCCTTTGATGCCCTCAAACTAACGGCATCGATTTTAATTACTTCTCCCTACATTCCTCTGCTGTTTATGGGCGAAGAATACGGTGAAGTAGCCCCCTTTAACTACTTCATTGACCACAGCGACCCAGATTTGGTGGAGGCCGTGTACCAGGGCCGCAAACGCGAATTTAAAGAGGCCCACGGGTTTGGTGAACCCGCCCCCGCCCACGAAGTAGCCACCTTTGAAGCCTCAAAGCTGAACTGGAACTTGCGCAACGAAGGGCAGCACAACACCATTTTGCGGTACTACAAGCGGCTGCTTGAACTGCGGCGACAGCTAAAGCTCAGCACGCCCTCCTACTCTAAAGACATCAAGATCACCAGTGACGACGAAACCAAGACCATTATGTATGAGCGCACCCTAGCAGAGGGGCCGCTGCTGTGCCTAATGAATTTCAATCAGGCCGTTAGCATTATTGATGTTTTGCCGACCGATCGGCCCTGGTTGCTTAAGCTAGACTCGGCCGCCCCCGAATGGGATGGGCCTGGGTCATCTCTACCCGAAAAAATTACCGAAGCGCAGTCGCTAGAGCTGCCTTCTCTAAGCTTTGCGCTATATTCGGCGGCATAGCTACGCGGGTGTTTCTCGCCCAACTAAAGGTTCTAGTTTGTTGAATCTTTCATCCTTTTTTGGAACTCGCCATGCGTATTCCCACCGCCACTTACCGCATTCAGTTTAATTCAGAATTTGGCTTTGCTGCGGCCCAGGGCATTGTCGACTATCTCAAAAGCTTAGGCATTTCAGATATCTATGCGTCGCCAATTTTTAAGGCGCGGCAGGGCAGCACCCACGGCTACGATGTCGTCGACCCCACCCAGCTCAACCCCGAACTCGGTGGGCAAGAGGCATTTCAGCCGCTGATCGACACGGCGCACCACCACGGGTTGGGCTGGCTGCAGGACATTGTGCCCAATCACATGGCCTACGACGGCCAGAACCGCTACCTCATGGATGTCATGGAGTACGGTACCAACTCGCCCTACTTCGACTTCTTTGATATTGAGTGGGAAGGGCCTGAGGAGCTGGGCGGCAAGGTGCTCGCGCCTATGCTGGGGGATTTTTACGATCGCTGCCTGGAGCGGGGTGAAATTCAGCTCAGCTACGACGAATCGGGCCTGAGCGTCAACTATTACGGCCTTCAGTTTCCGGTGCGAATTGAGTCCTATGGGCGATTTTTGAGCTACCAGTCGGGGCGGCTGGCGCAGCATTTAGATCGGCGCGATCGCACCTTTATTAAAATTTCTGGCATTCTCTACCTGGTCAAAAATGCCATTGTCGATCTGCACGGACGCGAGTACCGCGACCAGGCTCAGTTTGCCAAGAGCCTGCTGTGGGATGTCTACCAGGAAAGCGATGAGGTACGCGAATTTATTGATCAGAATCTAGTGCTGTTTAACGGCACTCCCGACCAGCCCAGCAGCTTTGATCTGCTCGATGAGCTGCTGGCAGAACAGTTTTACCGGCTCTCGTTTTGGAAAGTGGGGGCAGAGGAACTCAACTACCGGCGGTTCTTTACCGTTAACGAGCTGATTTGCCTCAAGGTAGACAACGAAGATGTCTTTGATCAGACCCACGACCTGATTTGCCAGATGGTGAAGGGCGGTCAGTTTAACGGGGTTAGAGTTGACCACATCGACGGACTGTACGACCCCACCCGCTACCTGGAGCGGCTGCGCCATCGCCTGAATGACACCTACATTGTGGTAGAAAAAATTCTGGAGATGGAGGAAACGCTGCCTGCGGGCTGGCCTATTCAGGGCACCTCCGGCTACGACGCGCTGACCCAGCTCAACGGCATTTTTTGCCAGCAGGAAAATCAGGATGCGTTTAGCCATATCTATCAGCAGCTAACCGGTGAAACGACGCCCTACACTGACCTGGTGAGGCAGAAAAAACAGCTAATTGCTGACACCAACCTGGTGGGTGATATCAACAACCTGGCCCGCTTTCTCAAGCGGGTGTGTCAGCAGTACCGCTACGGGCGCGACCTGACGCTGTATGGTTTGCGCACCGCCATTGAAGAGGTGCTGATTGCCTTTCCGATCTACTGCACCTACGCCAACGAAAAGGGCATTTCTGAGCGCGATTTGGCCTACGTGCAGGAGGCGATCGAAGCGGCCCGCAGGCGTATTCCCCAGCTGGTCAACGAGCTAAACCTGATCGAAAAATTTCTGTCGCTCAACTACGAAGGCTCTTTGCCGGACGAAGAAAAGGCCCAGTGGCTGCACTTTGTTATGCGCCTGCAGCAGTTTACCGGCCCGCTGATGGCCAAGGGTTTAGAAGACACGCTGTTCTACAGCTACAACCGCTTCATCAGCCTAAACGAGGTGGGCGGATCACCGGGGCATTTTGGCCTTTCGGTGCGGCAGTTTCACCAGCGGCAGCAGCAGCGGCAGCAGCAGTGGCCCCACGCCATCAATGCCACCTCTACCCACGACACCAAGCGCAGCGAAGACGTGCGGGCGCGGCTTAACGTGCTGTCTGAACTGCCGACGGAGTGGGAGGCGGCGGTAAACAACTGGCGTAACCTCAACGGCAGCCACAAAACGGTGGTGCGCGATCGCGTGGTGCCCGACGCCAACGACGAATATTTTCTCTACCAAACCCTGGTGGGGGCCTTCCCGTTTGATGACAGCGAGCTAGCCAGCTTTAGCGATCGCATGGCCGACTACGTGGTCAAGGCCGTGCGCGAGGCCAAGGTGCACACCGCCTGGCTGCGCCCCGATGCCGACTACGAAGACGGCTACGTGGCCTTTACCCGCGCCATTCTCACCCCCGGCGAAAAGAACCTGTTTCTGCAGGAGTTTCGCCAGTTTCAGCAGCGCATTGCCGACTACGGCATCTACAACTCGCTGGCTCAGGTGGTGCTCAAGCTGATGCTGCCAGGGGTGCCCGATATCTACCAGGGCCAAGAGCTGTGGGATTTTAGCGTGGTTGACCCCGACAACCGCCGCCCAGTAGACTACAACCTGCGCCGCCACTGGCTGCAAGAGCTGCAGCACTGGGCTGAAGGCGATCGCCCAGGCCTGCTGCAAAACCTGCTGGAGTACCGCCGCGACGGGCGCATTAAACTCTGGGTGACTCACTGCGGTTTGTCGGCGCGGCAGGCCTACTCCGACCTGTTTGAGCAGGGCGACTACCAGCCCCTCTTTGCCCGGGGCACCGCCGAAGACAGCGTGGTGGCCTTTGCGCGGCAGCGGGGCAATCAGTGGGTGGTGGCGATCGCTCCCCGCTTTTTGACTCAGCTGACGGCTCCCGGCGACTACCCGATTGGTAAAGTGTGGGCCGATACTACCCTGGCCCTACCCGGCCACGTGCAAAGCTGGCAGAACTGGATTACCGGCGAAACGGTGACGGCGGCCGAAGACACCCCCCTATCGACCATACTGGCGACCTTTCCGGTGGCTATCCTCATTGGCGAAGCTGCCGAATAACCCCCATGCCAACAAAGAAGGCCGCCCGCGGGCGGCCTTCTTTGTTTAAGAGAACGATTTAGGAGAAGACTAATATTGCTGTGGCTTAAGGTTTTTTATCTGACTCCAGACATATCTTGATCAATCAGTTCTTTGACATGGGCGGGCTGAAGTTCTAGCCAATCAATCATTTGGTTCAAATTCCAGCCTCTATACTGTGCGATCGCGCGAATTTGCGCCAGCGTAATCGTTGGCGTAGGATCGATTAGCCACGATTTGATGCTGTGTTTTGGTATGTTTAACATAGCTTCTAGACGCTGTTTTTCGTGATAACAAGGTTCCTGTTTTAGCCACTCAATTAAAGCTGTGGTATTCCAGGGATAGTGATTTTGCATTGTGCAGAAGCTCATTTGCAATTGTCAGATATTGGGTTCAAGAATCGACAATTCCGATAGTAGGGCTCAAAAGTGACAGCTTTGTGACTAGCGTTTCTACATCAGTTCTTGTTGTTTGGAGCCGCTTTAAAACAAAAATTTTTTGGTTAAAGAATATTTTTTCAGCTATGACAATTACCGACAGGCGTTGCCTACGGCTCCATCAACTGCTGCGTGGCCCAGTAGCTGAAGGCGCATGTTGGGGTCGGTTGTAGCGATCGCCCAACGCACCGCCCCGTACACCCCTGGGGCAAAGTCAGGGCTTCTGATGGCGCGATCGAGGAGAATATCTCTCTTCAATGACTCTAGGCAGAGAATACGTGTAACAACACAAATACGTGAATTGTCATACGCAATGGCCATCGCTATAAATCTGAGAGTCATTGAAGAGCGATAACGTTACCCCTAAAGGCATCTAGTCTGTCTAGGGTAGTGCCGTTGTCTAGACCAAGCAGCAGGCGCGTCAAGATCCCAGGCCCGCTGCCGACCATCGACGTTTGTCTACATCCCGCCAACAGAAGCGACAGTTTGCTCTGGTATGAATAGATTGCGCTTAAGCCGGTTAAACCGCCAGGAACTCCTGAATAATGTCGTTGGTGAGCTCGCTGGTGGGGCCGTGGGCCACAATGCCACCTCGCTGCATGGCGTAGTAGTAGTCGGCCTGGCGCACAAAATGCAGGTGCTGCTCGACCAGCAGTACCGAAATGCCCGTGGTTTTCACAATTTTCTTTACCGCCGCCTCGATGTCGAGAATGATCGAGGGCTGAATGCCTTCGGTGGGCTCATCGAGCACCAGCAGTTTGGGCTGGCCCATGATGGCACGGGCGATCGCCAGCTGCTGCTGCTGCCCACCGCTGAGGTCGCCCCCCATGCGATCGAGCATAGTTTTGAGCACCGGAAACAGCTCGTAGATTTCCTCAGGTACCTCCTTGGCGGCCTTGCCCCGATTGCCCAGCGCTTCCTGACCAATGATCAGGTTTTCTTTCACCGTCAGCCGAGGAATCACCTCGCGGCCCTGGGGCACATAGCCAATGCCCAACCGCGCCCGGCGATCGGGCGAAAGCCCGTTTACGACCTGCCCCTCAAAGCGAATTTCACCCGTGCGGGGCCGCAGCACCCCCATGATGTTTTTCAGCAGCGTGGTCTTGCCCACGCCGTTGCGGCCAATTAGGCACACCATCTGCCCCTTGGGCACCGTCATCGCCACATCGCGCAGAATGTGGCTTTCGCCGTAGTAAAAGTTGAGCCCCGCAATGTTGAGCATGGGGGCCGTGAGGGGATCTTGAAGTGCGGGAGAGGGTAGGGTGGTGGTCATNGNGNNTNNGNA
>NZ_JADEWR010000007.1:0-21799 GCF_015207525.1 Nodosilinea sp. LEGE 06152 | reverse complement strand
GNGNCNGGGTGGATGGGTAGGCGGGTGACAGGGTGGATGGGTAGTCAACTGACTCATCTGCTCATCCACCCATCTACTCATGCACTCATCTAGCCTCTAGCAGCCAGTTCTTCCAGGGCGGCGGCTTCGAGGCGGCTGACGGTCTCAGGTGCTAGGCATAGCAAGTTCAGCAGTTTTTGGTAAACCACCGCTTCGGCCTGGTTGATCTGGTTTGAGCTGATTACTTCATAGCTGAGCATCAGGGCTTCTTCGCGCTGGGCTGGGGTAGTGAGCTGGGGCACTAGCTCCTCTAGCGGAATCTCTGTAGCCAGCAAATTCTTTAGGTCCTCGCGCAACTCGGCCTGCTCTTCGGGGCTGTGGGCAAACTTGCGGCTGAGGCGATCGAGAATTACCTCCTGCTGGATGTCAGCAAAGTTATGGTCGGCCCAGGCCATAGTGGCGGCAATGCGCAGCAGCAGCATTTGCTCGGGGGTGAGGGTCGTCTCTTTGCCCAGGTAGACTTCGATCACTTTGGGGTCATTCTGCACCTGATCCATCGTGCCTTCGCAGAGCACAGTGCCCTGGTGCAGCACGGTAACCTGGCGGGCAATCTGGCGAACAAATTCCATGTCGTGCTCAATCACCACGATGGAGTGGCTCTCGGCTAGCGACATCAGCAGCTTGCCGGTTTGCTCGGTTTCTTCGTCGGTTAGCCCTGCCACCGGCTCATCGACCAGCAGCAGGTCGGGCGACTGGGCTACCAACATGCCAATTTCGAGCCACTGCTTTTCGCCGTGGGAGAGCAGGGCGGCGGGTACGTCGGCCTTGTGGTCGAGGCCAATGGTTTCGAGCAGACCACCGACGGTGCGCTTCTCGGCGGTGGGGGTTTTCTTAAACAGCGTGGCAAAGACGTTTTTCTCTCGGTTGCAGGAAAGCTCCAGGTTTTCACGGGGGGTGAGGTTGAGGTAGACGCGGGGAGTCTGGAATTTACGGCCAATGCCAAGGCGAGCGATCTGGTGTTCTTTATACTTGCGCAAGTCCTGACCTTTGAAGTAGGCGGCTCCTTCGGTGGGCTTGGTCTTGCCGCTGATCACATCCAGAAAAGTAGTTTTACCGGCACCGTTGGGGCCAATGATGACGCGCAGCTCACCCTCATCCATGCTGAAGTTGAGATTTTTGAGGGCCTTAAAGCCATCAAAGCTGACGGTGACATCTTGAATGTCTAAGACTTTGGTGCTCATGGGGGCAGGTCTCCTTCGGGTTCCGGGTAGGGTGGGCACTGCCCACCATTGACTAACGGGTTTGATAGAGATTGTTTGCTGGCTTTGCCTGAATTAGTGCGACATTTTAATACTTTAGAGTTGAACTTCTCCCTGATTAGCTAGCAGTGTAAGAGTGCTTAAATATTTTTCTAATTCATGAGAATGACCAATCCATGGAGTCACGTTGATATTAAGAATTTCGGAGTTGCGAGTTTCTATAGGCCATAGACCACAGGGCTGAAGACCCAAAGAGCTAGCTCTGTACAAAGTCTTCAATGTCCAATCACTTGAGTTGTAGATGTTGAATATTTTGCATTTTGCTGTATCGGCGAGCTGGCTCCAGTTTCTATTTTTTGGAATGGCTCCACCTAAGAGGTAAAGTCTATTAGGTCTACTCGATGATTGATTGGACCAATCTCTAAGGCCGAAGAATAGTACGCGCGCGCCGAGGGAGTGACCCACAAAAGAAATAGAAGATTCGTAGACTTCATTCCGAACAAGCCTTTCCAAATAGTCTCTTCCAGAGCGCTTTGCACGACGCTTATGTTTTTCCCAGTAAGGAATTAATCCTACTCCTATCTGTCCTAATGATACAGCTCCAAAACTTTCATTATTTGAGGAATCCCACCAGAAATAGTAAATTGCTCCTTCCCAACCTGCTTTTCGTAACCCATCAATCCAGATTTGATAATCGTTTGATCCTGTCTTATTTTCAGTTGTAAAACCAGAGACAACTACTATTGCTTCTGATGAACTATTTGATGCTGCGATTTGCCGAATCCAAGGGGTATCCATAAACTAAAACCGAACTCTCTGCTGATTATGGTTCCCCCCTAAAGAATGTGTGGTGCATTGCTGGCGCGAATGTACCCTACGGTGACTGGAGTATGCTGGCTAGTTGAGGTAGGGAATGCTGGACAATGCCTTTGGGAATAGCCTGTTGATAGGCTGGAGTAGTTGGTGGGCAATGCCCACCCTACTTTTCGGCAAATTCGGGGGTTTCGGTTACAGTTTCAACGACTGTGGTGTCAGTGTCTTCGAGGTAGGGTAGGTCGGTGGGTGCTAGTCTCAGGGCTGAGCTGACCATAGAGCCAAACTGGCGGCGACCCCAGCCAATGATGCCGTCGGGTAGGGCGGTCACCACAATTAAGAACAGCGCCCCCTGGAAAAATAGCCAAACGTCGGGGAACCGCTCGCTGAGCAGACTGCGGGCCATGTTGACCAGCACTGCGCCCAGAATGGCCCCGACCAGGGTGGCGCGTCCGCCCACGGCAACCCAGATCACCATTTCGATGGAGAAGGCAATATCCATGAACTGGGGGGAAATAATGCCCGACTGCACGGTGTAGAGGGCACCTGCAATGCCTGCGATCGCCCCAGAGACCGCAAACACCAGCACCTTAAACGCCGTCGGGTCATAGCCCGAGAATCGCACCCGGTTTTCGTCGTCGCGAATGGCCACCAGCATGCGGCCAAAGCGGCCGCTGGTCAGCCAGCGGCAGAGGGCGTACATCGCAACCAGGGCAATGACGGTGCTGATGTAAAAGAACATCCGCATGCCGTCGCTGCCCACCGCCTGGCCCATAAACACCGAGGTCGAGGTTTTGAGGCCGTTGGTGCCGTTGATCAGCTTTTGCTGGCCGTTAAATAGATTAAAAAACACCACCAGGGCGGCCTGGGTCAAAATTGAGAAGTACACGCCGCGAATGCGGTTGCGGAAGACTAGGTAGCCCAGCAGCCCCGCCACGATCGCCGGAATGGTAAAAATCGCCAGCAGCGTAAACGGAAATGAGTTGAAGGGTTGCCAAAACCAGGGCAGCTCGGTGACGCCGTAGAGACCAAAAAACTCAGGCAGCTGTCCCTCGCCCAGGGTGTTGAGTTCGAGGTACATGGCAAAGGCATAGCCGCCCAGGGCAAAAAAGATGCCGTGCCCCAGGCTGAGCAGGCCGGTAAAGCCCCAAATTAGGTCGATGCCCAGGGCGACAATGGCCAGGGCCAAAAAGCGCCCCAGCAGGTTGAGCCGAAAGCCAGTGAGCAGCATCGGCATAACTAAAATCAGGATGAGGGCGATCGCAATCACGGCGATCGCCTCAATCATGAACTTGCGTTTTTGGCTGGCCTGCGCGACGCGGCGCGGCTGGGTAGTCACTGTAGTCATAGCCCTATAGCTCCACCGAACGACCCTTCGGCGGGAACAGCCCGGCGGGCCGCACCTGCAAGAAGGCAATAATCAGCGCAAACACCATGACCTTAGCCATGCTCGTCGTGGCAAAGAACGTAAAGAAGTCAATGACGGGCTGAAAGAATCCCGCAGGCGGAAACAGCAGCGCCATCGTGCCAGAACCCACCAGGTAGCTGGTAACGCCAATAATCAGCGCCGCCACAATGCTGCCCACCAGCTTGCCGACCCCGCCCACGACCACCACCATAAAGGCATCGACAATGTAGTTCGCCCCCAAGTTAGGCCCGACAGAGCCCAGCAGCGTCACGGCACACCCAGCAATGCCCGCCAGACCAGAACCTAGAGCAAAGGTGATGGCATCGACCTGGCCCGTAGGAATACCCAAGCAGGCGCTCATGCCGCGATTTTGGGTGACCGAACGAATGCGCAGGCCCCAGGCCGTACCGTTGAGAAACCAGTACACTGCTACCAGACAAAGGGCCGTCAGCACAATAATGAACAACCGGGCCGAGGGAAACTGCAGCGTGCTGCCGACCGAAATGCCGCCCCGTAGCCAGCTAGGAGGCGTCACGTCCACGTTGCGGGTGCTGAACCAGGCCCGGCTAAAGGCAGCACTGGTGCCATTGCTAATTAAGATCCAGGCCAAAACCGAAATCGCCGCCGACAAACCCAAAAACACCGGGTTCGCCCACGATCGAATCCGTTCCCAGTCGGTGTAGCGAGTTAGCACCCAACGTCCGACCAGAAACAGCGCCGCAAAAATGGCCAGACCAATGACCATAGGCAGGCTGACGCTGCGGATAAACTGAATCAAAATTAAACTTACCCCCCAGGTGGCCAGCAGCGTTTCTAGGGGCCGCCCGTACAGGTAGCGAATGACGGTGCGCTCAAGCAATAGCCCCAGCAGCGCCGCCACTAAGAATGCCAGCGGTAGGGCAGCGAAAATGTAGAGGTCGGGCGCTGCACCGCCCATGCTTTTGGCCACATTTTGCACTACGAAGGTAGTGTAGGCCCCAAACATCATCAGTTCACCGTGGGCCAGATTAATGACCCCCATCAGACCAAACACAATGGCTAAGCCCAAGGCCACAATCAACAGCACCGCACCAATGCTAATGCCATTAAAAAGGCCGCCAATCAAGCCTTCCAACACAGCAATTACCGATTTAAGAACAACACAGAACGCAATAAAAATTCAGTCAATCCTGACGGATATTAGGCTCGAACTTAGTAGAGATACTAAACGCAGCTCCACGGAAGGAAATGTCCATCTCTGACAGTTCACCCTGGTTAACGATTCCACCGAAGACCGGGCTGGCTCTAATTTAAGGTGGTTTTTGTTAAAGCATGACCAAACCCAAAATAGAGGAGCTAAATATCTTAAAAAGTACCGAAAGCTTGAGCTTAAAAGAACTAAGTTGCAGCACTCAAGTTTCCTGGTGAACTGTCACTTTAGAGGCCAGCAAACCAAAAGGTTTGGCCACGCTTTAGGGTGTCTATATGGAGAGCGGGGATACAGCCTGCTGCATCCCCGCCAAACAATCGTTCGACAGCGCCGCGATCGCGGCTACAGCCTAACTCTAGATCTCGAACTTGCCGCCCTTAGCTGGGTCAGACCAGTCGCAGGCAAAGCCAATGGTGTCGGGTACGAACTGGTTCCAGGGCTGGGGTTCAACGGGGCCGTCGGTTTCCCAAACAATGTTGAACATGCCGTCATCCATGATTTCCCCAAGCCGCACGGTTTTCGACAGGTGGTGGTTGGCGTTCATGGTCACCGGGCCTTCGGGCGCAGCCATTTCCTGGCCGTAGGCTGCCGCGCGCACCTCAGGAATATCAAAGGTGCCTGCCGCTTCCACCGCCTGCTTCCATAGGTAGACCATGATGTAGGCCGCTTCCATGGGGTCGTTGGTAACGCGATCGTCGCCAAACTCGGCCTTGAAGTCGGCCACCCACTTCTCGTTCTCGGGAGTCTCAACGGTTTGGAAGTAGTTCCAGGAAGCCAGGTGGCCAACCAGAAATTCTGGGCCAATCTGACGCACTTCTTCTTCGGCCACGCTCACCGACATCACGGGGTATTGGTCAGGCCCCATGCCAGCGCCCTGGAGTTGCTTAAAGAAGGCCACGTTGCTGTCACCGTTGAGGCTGTTGAAGATGACGCCGCCGTTGGGCAGGGCGGCGCGAATCTTGGTGATAATCGGGGTAACTTCGGTATTGCCCAGGGGCAGGTAGTCTTCGCCCACGGTGTTGCCACCCTTGGCATTCAACTGCTCTTTGATAATGGTGTTGGCGGTGCGGGGAAACACGTAGTCAGAGCCAACCAGGAAGAAGTCGGTGCCCTTGTTTTCCAGCAGCCAGTCTACGGCGGGCTCAATTTGCTGGTTGGGGGCGGCTCCGGTGTAGAAGATGTTTTTGGAACACTCTTGACCCTCGTACTGTACGGGGTACCACAGCATGTGGTCCTTCGATTCGAACACGGGCAGCACGGCTTTGCGGCTAGCTGAGGTCCAGCAGCCAAACACCACAGCGACCTGGTCTTGGTCAATCAGCTTTTCGGCTTTCTCCGCAAATGTGGGCCAGTCAGAGGCTCCGTCTTCTACTACGGCCTCAATTTGTCTGCCTAAAACCCCGCCAGCGGCGTTGATTTCTTTGATGGCTAGCTGCTCAGCATCTACAACGGTGGTTTCGCTGATGGCCATGGTGCCGCTCAGCGAGTGCAGAATACCGACCTTAACGGTCTCGCCGTCGCCCGCAGCTACTTCGGTACCGCCGTCAGCAGCGCCAGTATCGGTGGTGCTGCTGCCGCATGCCTTTAGCAGCATGGAGGTGCCTAGGGTTGCAGACCCATACACCAAAAACTTACGCCGATTAAATCGAGTTACCATTCAACCTCGCTCCTGACTCATTTAATGAAAAGAGTGTTTAACCGAAAATTTACGCAGACCGTCAGAGTGGATATTAATAGGTAGTAATTGGCAGCAAGTGTAGCGTTGGATACCAAAAGGCCCAAGTTTTTTGTAACGTTTCTACCGGATCGGAAACATTGACAACCCCCGTGGGACATATTTTGCTGGTTAGACCGACCAAAAAAGGATGGGTAGGCGTCAGTCTAAACTCCCAGATCGACCTGGGGCTAAGGGCTAGAGGGCACCAGCGGGGGAATCAAATGCTTTTTTGCGCTTTAAACAAGTTTGAAACGACGCCAGCGCTGGCGCGTTAGCCCTAACCCAGCGATCGCCCTAGTTTCCGCTGCTGCTGGCCAGGGCCGCTGGGGAATCTGCCGCCGCGTGGTAGCCAATAAAGTCGATGATGGTGGCCAAACCCTCCTGGGTTTTGAGGTTGGTGAAGCCAAAGGGGCGATCGCCCCGCATTTTGCGAGCGTCTCGCTCCATTACCGCCAGACTGGCCCCTACCATCGGGGCTAGGTCAATTTTGTTGATCACCAGAAAGTCAGACTTGGTGATTCCCGGCCCGCCCTTGCGGGGAATCTTGTCGCCAGCGGCCACATCAATAACGTAGAGGGTTAGATCCACCAGTTCAGGGCTGAAAGTGCTGGCCAGGTTGTCACCGCCGCTCTCCACAAACACCAGATCTAGCGGGTGAAACCGCGCCTCAAGATCTTCAATCGCCACCAAATTCATCGAGGCGTCTTCGCGAATGGCGGTGTGTGGGCAGCCGCCGGTTTCGACCCCAACAATGCGATCGGGGCTCAGCGCCTGACTACGCACCAAGAACTGAGCGTCTTCCTGGGTGTAGATGTCGTTAGTGACCACGGCAATGGAGTAGCGATCGCGCAGCGCCTTACACAGGCTATCTACCAAAGCCGTCTTGCCTGACCCCACCGGACCAGCCACACCGACACGAAAGGGAGCGGCACGAAAGGGAGTTGTCATTGAGCTCAATCCAACATCAGAATGCTCGATATCTTACACCGCCTATCCTGCCTGAATCCCTCGCCGAAATGCCCGAGCCGCCTCTAGACGAGATGTCTCAGCCATCAACACACAGCGGCAAAACAAATCGACATCCAGGCTCGACAACTCAGCGATCTGACTGCGATCAATCCGGCGATAGCCATCGGTTTCCAAATGATACAGACTTAGCAGTCCGTCCTCCCAAAACCAGACTTCTGGCACGCCGAGCACACAATATCGCGCCAATTTGGTGAGATTACCGCTGGTGAAAGTCACCTCAATAGAAAGGTCAGGGGTTGGCTTAGGACCACCCATACAGTACGACTCATCGGCCTGGGCAAAGGCTTCGCCCTCTCGTTCTTGATCCATCGACCCGGTAGGGTAAAAGTCGATGCCTTGTTCCACAAAAAAGAGTTCTAGCAAGAATCCGATCACCGACTTAAAAAACTCGTGATCGCGCCCTGGCATCAGCACCTCCACCGTGCGGTTGTGATAAAACAGCCGCACCCCAGGGCAGTCTTCCAAGCCCTGTTGGATCAGCTTGAACTGTGCCCAGGTGCGATCGCCATAGACTGCCCGCTGATCGGTTGTAGAGCTAAGAACTGTTGGCATAGCGAATGAAAGCAGCTTGCCCCTAAATCCTATCCTACGCAAAAGACCCGAGGGCTTTTCAAAATCCCTCGGGTCTGGGTAATCTTTGCAAGAGAAACCGGGTTTCTAGGTCAATAGCTCTGATGATTGACATCTAGCCCAGAAACCCGGTTTCTGAATCCTGGCTAGCTGTACTTTTCGTTAGAGGCGGTCTCTAGGTCAAAGAGCACCTGCAGGGTCTGCATGGCACGCTTGCGGGCCTCAATGTCGCGCTGGGCGCGCAGCTGCACCATGGGGTCGTGGAGAATCTTGTTGACGATACCCCGCGTCAGGGCTTCGATTACCTCCTGGTGCTTTTCGGCAAACTCGCTGCCCAGGCGCGACAGCGCTTTTTCTAGCTCCTGCTCGCGGATGGTCTCGACCTTGCTGCGCAGGCTGCTGATCGTGCTGACGGTGTCGAGCGATCGCCACCAGTCCATAAAGCTTTCCACCTCCTGGTCGAGCAGCACCTGGGCTTCCATCGCCATCCGGCGGCGGCTGGCCTGGTTTTGGGCCACCACGGCCTTAAGGTCGTCAACGTTAAAGGCGTGGACGTTGTCCAGCTCGTTGGCGTTGGCGTGCACGTTGAGGGGCACCGAGATGTCAAACACCATCAGGGTGCGGTTGTTGACCACCGGAGCCAGGTTGTCGCGGTGCAGAATAGGCTCAGTGGCAGAGGTACAGGTAAACACCACGTCGCAGACCTCCACCGTTTCTAGCATGGCGTCAAGGGTACCGGTGCGAATGTTGGCATCGGGAAACTGCTTGGCCAACTCGTTGGCGCGATCGATGGTGCGGTTTAAAAGGGTGATGGTGCAAGAGGAATCTTTGGAAACCAGGTGCTGCACCAGCAGGCGAGCCATTTTGCCCGCGCCCAGAATGCTGATGTGACAGCTGTTGAGGTGTGGCACCTTCATGCGGGCCAGCTCCACCGCAGCGGAGCTAATCGAAACCGCCCCAGTGCCAATGCTGGTCTCGCTGCGCACCCGCTTACCGGCGGTGAGCGACTGCTTGAGCAGTCGATCGAGCACTCGGCCAATGCTCTTGTGCTGCTGGGCCAGCTGGTGGGCGTGCTTCACCTGGGCCAGAATTTGGCCTTCACCCAGCACCAAACTGTCGAGGCCCGCTGCGACGCGCATGAGGTGGTTAACGGCATCCTGGTGCAGCAGGATGAACAGGTGCTGGCGCAGCTCGTGCAACGGTAGACCGCTGTGCTCAGACAAAAACTGGGTCACTTCGCGAATGCCCTGCTCGGTCGCCTCGGTAACGATGTGAATTTCGAGTCGATTGCAGGTGCTGAGAATGGAGACTTCGTCGATGTGGGGGCAGTGGGTGAGATGGGCGATCGCATCACCTGTCTGAGCCGTCGGAATGCTAAGTTTTTCACGAATTTGTACCGGGGCGGTTTTGTGGCTCAGGCCAATTACGGCGATATTCATTCTTCCTCCACGCGTTTAATAGTCACCTAATTTTATGGTGTCGCCAGATCGCTTACGGGGGCCAGGTCGCCTCTGAAATGGCCGCGCCAAAGGTTACTGCGTACACAATTGCCAATATGTTTGAACTTAGAGATAAATAGGGCTCGACTCAAGGAAACTCAACAAAAGTCCATCAAAAACTGTGAACGCAGCCCCAAAAAAAGAGATGCAGGATCCCTGCATCTCTAGGCTAACGAATTAAGGCAGTTCACCGAAGCGTTTTTGGCCTGAGTAGACCTTTTTTACCTGATGAGTTTGCACCTCTCGCTCAAGCCCGGCTCAAATCCTAGCCGGTTTCCCCCTTGCTCAGGAAGCAAGGGGGGGCAAAGTCATCAGGACTCCTCTCTGCCTGAGGATTAACTACCGCAGCTGCAGGGATTTGGGCTGGTCAACCATGTGGATGGTGTCGACAAAGCGGGCCGTCTTCGACTGGCTTGAGATCACCAGCGACTGGGTCCGCACCCCACCGTGGAAGAAACGCACCCCGTCCATCAGCTCGCCAGTGGTAATGCCAGTGGCGGCAAATAGCACGGTTTCACCGGAGGCAAGCTCGTCGGCATCGTAGACCTTGTCGATGTCGGTGATACCCATTTCGTTCAGGCGGGCAATGTTGGCCTCTTTGCTTTCGCCAATCAGGCCGGTCTTGACCACGGCAGGGTCGTAGATCAGCTGCCCTTGGAAGTGACCGCCCAGGCAGCGCATGGCGGCGGCGCTGATGACGCCCTCAGGTGCAGCGCCGATGCCCATCAGCGCGTGGGTGTTGGTGCCTGCAAAGGCACAGGAGATAGCGGCCCCGACGTCGCCGTCGGCAATGAGCTTGACGCGGGCCCCGGCATCGCGAATTTCTTTGATCAGGTCGTTGTGGCGATCGCGCTTCATAACGACAACCACTAGCTCATCCATGGCGCGATCGAGGCACTCGCCCAAAATTTTCAGGTTTTCGGTCGCCGACTTGTTAATGTCAACCTTGCCCTTGGCCTGGGCCGGAGCCGCCAGCTTTTTCATGTAAAAGTCGGGTGCGGCAAACAGACCACCCTTTTCGGAGATGGCCAGCACCGCCATCGAGCCGTTTTGGCCGTAGGCCACCAGGTTGGTGCCTTCGCAGGGGTCAACCGCAATGTCAATTTCAAGCAGTTCGTCGGGATTGCAAAAATCACTGGCATTGGGCTGGGTGCAAATGCCAACTTCTTCGCCAATGTAGAGCATAGGAGCATCGTCCCGCTCGCCCTCGCCAATCACAATGCGACCGCGCATGTGAATTTTGTTCATGCGCTCCCGCATGGCTTCTACGGCTACCTGGTCAGCGATATTTTTCTCGCCCTTGCCCATCCAGCGGGATGACGCGATCGCAGCCTGTTCGACAACCTCAATAATCTCAAGACCGAGGGTACTTTCCACGGGATCAATCCTCCAAACTGCCTATATTTAATGGGTTTTAGCGTTCCCCACCTCGATTTCTCAGTCTATCAGACGGTGGGATCAAGGCATAGAGAATCAAGGCACCGTATACTCTGACTCCACCGCCGGGAGTTCGCCCCGTGCCACCAGGGCCTGGTGAATCATCGCCACGATCTCGGCGCGAGTGGCGGCTTGGGCCGGTTTAAGCTGGTCACGCTGGGGATAGTTCACCACCAGGCCGTTTTCGGTGGCGGCAGCCACCTTCGCTCTGGCCCAGTCGGGCAGCGGCCCGGCGTCCACAAACGATTGCAGAGTTTGGTCGGGAGCGGGCGACGGCTCCAGGTTGAGACCGGTAGCGAGGGACACCAGCACTTCGTAGCGAGGCACCGCCTGGTCAGGGCGAAAATCGCCCTCAGGGTAACCGTTCATAAAGTTTTGGCTTACAGCGTTGGCGATCGCCGGAGCCGCCCAGTAGGTGTCAGGCACATCGGTGAAGGCAATGACTGAGCCCTCTCGCGGCGCGTCACCAAAGGCCTGGCTAATGAGAGCCGCTAGTTCGGCTCGGGTGAGGGGCTGGTCTGGCTGAAAACCGCTTTCAGGAAAATCGGGCAGGTACCCCTGGTCAAACATGGACTTGATGAAGGGATAGGCCCAGTGGGTGGAGGGTACGTCTGAAATATCAAGGGGCTGGGTGGTTGCTTCAGCTTCGTCCGGTGGAGTGGTAAGCACGGTAGCCGGTGCTGCCGGAACGAGTACCGATTCCGGACGAATGGCTCGATTGACGGGCAGCCTCTCGGGCCTTGGCTCTGAGGGGCTGTCGCGATCAGGGATGTCCTGCCGGGGCCGATCGCTCCGCTCCAGGGTCCGTGGTTCAAACTCGTCGGTTTCTTCTTCGGCTTCGGTTTGCCCAAGCGCCGGTGGGTCGCCGCCGCGCCGCTGTAGCCGATCGGCTACAGCCCACGGGGTTTGGGTACGGCTAAGGCCCCACCACAGGATGGAGCCTATACCGACAAAGGCCAGCACCACCGCCAGCAGCTCGTCAAAATCCAGAATTCGATTGCCTCGCGGTGACGACTCACCAGCAGGGCGACTCGGATCAGGCGAGTTGGGCTGGTCGGGGGGCAGGTTTACCATGGGGGCGGGCTGGGGATAACGTCCAGGGTTATCCTACCAGAGCGGGCTGGCGGACTGGGGTGACAATCGGGTTGCCCTCGTCGTCGAGGTCTAGCTGAGCGCGATCGCCCTCCTCTAAGGTGCCGACCAAAATGGCCTCGGCCAGGGTATCTTCGACCAGCCGAGCAATGGCCCGGCGCATGGGACGAGCCCCGTAGCGCTGGTCGTAGCCTTCGGTGGCCAGTCGCGCCCGGAAGGCCTCAGATAGGGTAATCACCATCTGGCGATCGGCCAGGCGACGGTTGACCTGCTCCAGCATCAGATCGGCAATCTGGTTCACCTCATCGCGGGTGAGCTGACGGAAGACGATAATCTCATCAATGCGGTTCAGCATTTCCGGGCGGAAGTACTGCTTCATCTCCTCGTTGACCAGGTTGCGGATGTTGATGTACTGGCTGGTAGCCGCATCGGTGGTGGCAAAGTCAAAGCCCAGGCCGGTGCCGCCTTTCTCAATCACCTGAGAGCCAATGTTAGAGGTCATGATGATCAAGGTGTTCTTAAAGCTCACCGATCGCCCCTTCGAGTCGGTCAGTACCCCGTCGTCAAGCACCTGCAGGAGCAGGTTAAAGACCTCGGGGTGCGCCTTCTCAATCTCATCCATCAGAATGACGCTGTAGGGCTGACGACGCACCGCTTCGGTTAGCTGGCCGCCCTCGTCGTAGCCGACGAAGCCTGGAGGTGAGCCAATCAGTTTCGACACCGTGTGGCTCTCCATGAACTCCGACATGTCGAGGCGAATCATGGCATCTTCGGAGCCAAACAGCGCCACGGCCAGCGCCTTGGACAACTCAGTTTTACCCACCCCAGTAGGGCCAGAGAACACCAGGCTGGCAATGGGGCGATCGGCGCTGGCTAGGCCCGATCGCGCCCGCCGAATTGCTTTGGCAGCGGCTACTACGGCCTCGTTTTGGCCAATCACCCGCTCGTGTAGCACATCTTCGAGGTGCAGCAGGCGCACCGCCTCGGTTTCGGTCATGCGGTTGACCGGAATGCCCGTCCAGGCGGCAACGATATCGGCGATGCTGTCTTCGTCTACCACAGGCTGGGGCGGCAGACTACCCGCCTCGGCTTCGCCGTACTCAGGAATGTCGGCCTGAAGCTGCTGAAGCAGATCTTGCCGCTGCTCCCGCAGGGTCTTGGCCTTCGGGAAATCTTGCAGCTCAATGGCTTCGTCAAGCTCCTTGCTGACCTGGCGCAGCTGCTGCTTCAGCTCCTTAGAGGGGTACTTGGGCATAAACCGCAGCTTCACCTGGGAACCCGCCTCGTCGATCAGGTCGATGGCTTTGTCGGGCAGGTGGCGATCGCTGATGTAGCGGTCAGACAGCTTGGCGGCCGCTTCTAGGGCGGCATCGGTCAAGCTCACCTGGTGGAACTGCTCGTAGCGGCTGCGAATCCCGTGCAGAATTTCAATGGTCTCATCCACCGACGGCGGGCTGACCATCACCGGCTGAAAGCGACGCTCCAGGGCGGCATCGCGCTCGATGTATTTGCGAAACTCGTCGAGGGTGGTGGCCCCAATGCACTGCATTTCACCCCGCGCCAGGGCGGGCTTGAGCATGTTGGCGGCATCCAGACCGCCCTCTAAGGAACCAGCCCCAATCAGCGTGTGGATTTCGTCAATGACCAGCACCACATCGGGGTCTTCGCGCACCTCGGCCACCAGCTGGGTGAGGCGCTCCTCAAAGTCGCCCCGGAAGCGAGTGCCTGAAACCAGCGAACCCATATCGAGGCTGATCACGCGCTTGGTGAGCAGCGCTTCAGGCACGTCCTGGTTGGCGATGCGCTGGGCCAGCCCTTCGGCGATCGCGGTTTTGCCCACCCCCGGCTCGCCCACCAAAATGGGGTTGTTTTTGGTGCGGCGGCCCAAAATTTGCACCACTCGCTCAATTTCTTTAGCGCGACCGACAACGGGGTCAATTTTGCCCGCTGCGGCTACCGCCGTCAGGTCGGTGCCAAACTCAGACAAAATTTTGCCTGACTTACGGGCACTGTCGCGATCGCTGCTGCGACGGCCTGTGGGCAGCGCCGCCACCTCACCTAGCTCTTGAATAATGCGAGTGCGCACTTTGGCCGGGTCTACGCCAAGGTTTGTCAGCACCCGGTAGGCCACGCTCTCGGTGTTTTGGCACAGGCTCAACAGCAGGTGAGCCGGCTCGATGTAGGGCGAGTCTACCTTGCGGGCCTCCTGAAAGGCCTGCTCAAACACCTGCTTGACCTTCGGCGTGAACGGAATTTCGGGCGGCACGCTGCCGCTGCCCCGGCCAATAATGGCTTCGACCTCAGCCCGGGCATCGTTTAGGTTAACCCCAAACTCCCCCAGCACCTTGGCTGACAGGGTAGCTTCCTCCTTGATCAGCCCCAACAGCAGCTGCTCGGTGCCCACGAAGTTGTGGCGCAGCCGACGAGCCTCTTCCTGGGCCTTCATAATGACGGCGATAGCGGTGTTGGTGAAGTGTTCAAACATGGTGGTTAGTCAGTACCAGTTTCGTGAGGAGCAATGGAAAGACCAGAACTAACTGAGTAAGCTCTAGCTTGCGATTGGCTACGGCTGTAGATGAGACCGTACCCAGGGCCAAACCCAGGATGTAGAGATACGACAGGGGTTTGTACTTAGTAATACTTTACGTACATGCACGCATACCCCGCAGTGGGGAGAACCGTAGACGCTAGGTGAGGTTGGGGTTAGTCAGTCCTTCCCTCCGCAAACTAAAAATTAAAGTCAATAGTCTTTCCTTAAAAAATATTTACAATACTTAACCTTATTCTATAGCCTTAGACCAGCATCGACAAATGACTGGCTCTAAAATCAGCAAAATTAGCGAACCGCTTAAAAAAATCGCTCTATCATTTCAGAACCACTGAGCGGTAGTCAGTTCCAATCATTTAATACCGTCGCCAGAGTCGATATCAGATAAAATCAGTACATATAAACTACACTACACCCCCAGCTGACCGTGACTGTTGCCATAGAGTTTGCCAGTTCAGAGGATCTTCGAACCGCGCTAGAGCGCTGGCTCGAGGACTATGGCCACAGCGTTCATCGACAGGTGCCCTGCCCTGACGGCGGCGTGGTTGATTTGCTCACACCTGTCTATGCCATTCTTTGTCCACCTACCCTCGCACCATCTGACTTGTGGGCGGCTGTTGAGACAATTCAGGCGCGCCAGCCAGACTTTCCTGACCAGCACCCCGTGATTGCTGGGCTTACCCCAGAAGCTGATCCAGAGGCGACCTACGAGGTTGTGGAGCAAATTAGGGCTAAGGGCATTGAGGTCTGGTTGCTCGACCAAATGCCTCCCTTTGTTGAGTACTACACGGGGCTAAATGCCGACCCAGTGCCGCCGATGCCGGAAGGCTTCAACCGACGCAATCCTCTGGCTGGGTGTTTGATTTCGCTCGGCATGGCGGCTATTCTCAGCGCTAGCTTTTGGCTGGCCTATCGCATTCTCGATCGCCACCAGCTGCAGATGTCGACCAACAGCCAGGAGAACCGCCTGTGGGAGCAGCTTTATACCGCTGTTGACGTCTGGGATATGGATACTGCCTTGGCTAGCCTGGAGCGCTTGGGCAATAGCCGCAACCCCTGCGTATCTGAGTTTGCCGATCGCTTTGAAACCAGCCTTAGACAGCGCGGGTCGGAAGGGTTTAGGGATATCAACCCCATCAAGCGCGCCCTCAATATGGAGGAGGGCTGCCGCCTAGAGATCCGCGAGTACGATTTTTCCCAGTAGCTCAGGCTAGGGCCCAGCGATGAAGCGAGGCTGCGATCGCCCCTGGTGTGCTGCACACCAGGGGCGATCGCATTCCTTCGATTTTGTTGCAACTAAAAGTCAATAGAACACGGCCTTTACGGCCTTTCAAAGCCCCTGTCGAATGTCTTTGGGGTGGTTGCATGGGGCCAAGACTCAGGCAGGCGAACCGATCTTCCAAAGCATTGGACCACTCGACGTGCCTTAATAAAACTTAATCTTTAGCTGTTGAGAATGATTCCGATCTGTGGTCAAATCTCCTTATTGAGTTTTCTTCTCAATAAGTGCTGTGTTGATATGACCTTAGTAAGGATTCATTAGCTATGCAAACCTATGGCAACTCCGATGTGAGCTATGTCTGGTGGGCCGGTAACGCCCGCTTTGCCAATCTGTCGGGTTTTTTTATTGCCGCCCACGTGGGCCAGGCGGCATTGATTACTCTGTGGGCCGGTGCTTTCACCCTGTTTGAGCTGTCCTGGTTTGACCCTGCTTTGCCGATGGGGGAGCAGGGCCTGATTTTGCTGCCCCACCTGGCCACTCTGGGATTTGGGGTTGGCGAAGGTGGCCAGGTAGTCGATACCTACCCCTACTTTGTCGTGGGGGCCATTCACCTGATTTCCTCCGCCGTGCTGGGGGCCGGGGCGCTATTTCACGCCTTCAAGGCTCCCGCCAATTTGAAGGACGCCAAAGGCCAGGCCCGCAGGTTTCACTTCGAGTGGGATAATCCGGCCCAGCTCGGCATGATTTTGGGCCACCACCTGCTGTTCTTAGGGGCTGGAGCGCTGCTGCTGGTAGCCAAAGCCACCATCTGGGGCGGCCTTTACGACGCCACAACGCAGTCTGTACGGCTGGTGCAGCCCACCCTCGACCCGCTGGTGATCTACGGCTACCAGACTCACTTTGCCAGCGTAAACAACCTCGAAGACCTGGTCGGCGGCCACGTATACGTTGGCGTGCTGCTGATTGCTGGAGGCATCTGGCACATTCTGGTGCCGCCTTTGAAGTGGGCTAGAAACGTGCTGCTGTTTTCGGGTGAGGCGATTTTGTCCTACTCGCTGGGCGGTATTGCCCTGGCCGGGTTTGTGGCCGCCTACTTCTGCGCCGTTAACACCCTGGCCTACCCGGTGGAATTTTACGGCCCACCGCTGGCCGTCAAGCTTGGGGTCATGCCCTACTTTACCGATACCGTTGTGCTGCCGCTCAATGCCCACACCTCTCGCTGCTGGTTGGCCAACGCGCACTTCATTCTGGCGTTCTTGTTCTTGCAGGGCCATCTATGGCACGCCCTGCGCGCGATTGGGTTCGACTTTCGCCGGGTAGAAAAGGCCCTGAGCACCGTCGAATCGTAACCAAGTGTTGGGTTAACTTCTCCTCTCTTGGGGGGCATATAGGGCTCCAACATCCTGCCCCCCTTTTCTCTTCAACTCAATTTGGAAGTACAGCTGTAATGACTAAGATTGGCCTATTTTTTGGTACCCAAACCGGCAATACCGAAGCGATCGCTGAGGCAATTCAGGCAGAGTTTGGGGGCGACACCGTTACGCTCCACGACGTTGCCAGCGCCACCCCCGACGACTTTGCTGAATACAGCCGCGTGATCGTCGGCTGCCCCACCTGGAACATTGGCGAACTACAGGCCGACTGGGAGGGCTTTTACGATGAGCTAGACAACGTTGACTTTAGCGGCAAGCAGGTGGCCTACTTTGGGGCCGGCGACCAGGTGGGCTATGCCGACAACTTTCAGGACGCGATGGGTATTTTGGCCGAAAAAATTGCTGGCTTAGGGGCCACCACCGTAGGTCAATGGCCAGCTGAGGGCTACGACTTCAATGACTCTAAGGCCGTACAAAACGGCAAATTCGTCGGGTTGGCCATCGATGAAGACAACCAGCCTGAGCTAACTGAGGACCGCATTAAAGCCTGGGTTGCTCAGCTGAAATCAGCCTTTGGAGTTTAACCCACCTCATACCAACGCCCAAATTCTGACCAGTTCTATTTGACCGTTCGCAGGGCGATCGCGGCCCACCGTGCCTGTAGCACCATTCGCTAGCTCCCTGCCCCTTAGTAACAGCCCACTATTCTAAATCCCATGACTCTATCAACCTCTCCCGATGCTGTGTGGCTCAATGTTAGCCCCAGCTTTCAGCGGTTTGACCACAAGCTGCTGGTCGGTCTGGCCCGCCATGTAGAGGTGGCCCACTGGGCCTACCGCCAAACCCCAGAGGAACCCAGCTCGCTCGACATTGCCGTTACCCTGCTGCACGACTATCTAAAAGGCCATGACCGCCCGGTGCACTTGCTTGGCCACGGCACCGGCGGGCTGGTGGGGTTGCTCTACGCCCGCCAAAACCCCCATCGCGTGAAATCGTTAACCCTGCTGGCGGTGGGCGTAAACCCCATGGTTGACTGGCAAGCTCACTATTACGCTCAGCTCGAACGGCTACCCTGCAGTCGGCAGCGGGTGCTGACTCAAATGGTCTACAGCCTGTTGGGCCATCAGGCGCGGCCCCTGGTGCCCGGCTGGGTCAATGTGCTAGAGCAGGATTTGCTCCATTCGGTGTCGCCCCACTCGTTGCTGAAGCGGGTTAGCCTCTGCCCCGGTAGCGTGGCGGTGCCCCTGCTGGTGTGCGGCGGCGAAGACGATTTTGTGGTTGACCCGACCCAGATTCGGGGGTGGCAGCCGTGGCTAAAGGCGGGCGATCGCATGGCCCTGTGCCCCGGTCGCCATTTCTTTCACGCCGATTCTCCCCATCCAGTAGCCAACCTAATTTTGAGCTTTTGGGGCACCACCGAGTCGGTGCTAGTGCCACCCCAGGGCTTGACCATTCCCTAAATTCGTCCACCGCCACTATTTCCCGTGGGGCTTTATCAACGAGATTTATCGACGAGGTTCTATGCCTGCTGCCCAACTACTGCTTGCTATCCTGGTGCCCCTCGGTATTTGGGCTATGGTGCTCGCCTTTGTGCTGGCGGTTTTGCTGGCTGTTAACGACGGCATTCAACGGCTGCGGCGATTGCACCAGGTGCCTTGCTTCCGCTGTCGCTACTACACGGGCAGCCCCTACCTCAAGTGCCCGGTGCGCCCGATAGATGCTGCTTCCGAATCCGCCCTCTGCTGCACCGACTACGAAGCGGCTGAACCAGCATCGCTACAGTCACCCCGTCAACCCCGCCTCAAAAAGCGTCTCTCACTGCTTTTTTCGACCTCCCATCACTAATTTCTTCTCCCACCCCACGCCCTCTTACCCCCTCACCCCCATGCTTTGCCCCCAGCTGTCCATCCTCCGAAACTTTGACCATAGAGCCTGTTTGCCCCCGCTGGGCGATCGCGTCTGGCTAATTGAGCAGGGCATTGTGCGCTCCCTAACCTGGACAGACGAAGGGCAGGTGACAACGATTGGCCTTTGGGGCCAGGGCGATATCGTCGGGCTGCCGCTGACCCGCTTGGCCCCCTACCAAATGGAATGTCTGACCCCGGTAACGGTCACTGAGGTAGCTTTCGACTCGCAAACTCGCTACTGGCAGCAGCTCCTGCTCAACCATCTCTGGTATAGCCAGGAGCTATTTCGCGTCGTGCAAATTCCCTGCCTGGCCGAGCGACTGTTGCAGTTGCTCCACTGGCTGGCCGATCGCTTTGGTCACCAAACGCCGGAAGGCAACGTGCTGCCGCCCCTGTTAACCCACAAACAGCTGGCTGAAGTCTTGGGCAGTAGTCGAGTTAGCGTGACGCGCTTGCTCAACAGTCTGGAGCAACAGGGGCAGCTGGTGCGCTTTAGAAAGCGCCGGGGCGAAAAACTCTCTAGTTGCGCCGTGCCCGGTTCCAGCCGAGCAATTTTGCTGCCCCATCCCAAGCGGCTTACTCATTCAAATAACGGCGTGACTGCTCAACAGGCTGTTCACTAAACAACGGCAGCAGTAGGGCTTTCGGTTCTAATCAACCGCCCATCTTCCATATAAATAATGCGGTGGGCAATGTCGAGAATGCGGTTGTCGTGGGTGACCAGCAAAATGGTGCAGCCCTGCTCCTGGGCCAGGCGCTGCATAAGCTGCACCACTTCGCGGCCTGACTGGCTGTCGAGGGCGGCGGTGGGCTCGTCGGCCAGAATGAGCTTGGGCTGAGTAACCAGGGCGCGGGCGATCGCCACCCGCTGCTTCTGCCCGCCCGAAAGATTGTCGGGCCTGTAGTTGACCCGATGGCCCAGCCCCACGGCGGTTAGCATAGCGGTGGCCTGGGCGGTGCGATCGTCGTAGCTGAGGCCCGGTTGCAGGCGCAGGGCCATGCGCACGTTTTCCTGCGCCGTCAAACAGTCCAGCAGGTTGTGGGCCTGAAAGATATAGCCAATCCGGCTGCGTAGCTGAACCAGCTGCTGTTTGCTGGCTCCCAACAGCTCTTGGCCCAAAATTTTAAGGCTTCCCTGCTGGGCCGATCTGAGCCCACCCATTAGGCTCAGCAGCGTCGTCTTACCGCTGCCTGAGGGACCCGTCAAAATTACAATTTCGCCCGGCTGAATGGCGAGGTTGATGTCGATCAGCACTGGCTTAGCCAAAGAACCTTTGCCAAAAGCGTGGTGCAATCCCTGGACATTGACGACAGGTTCCATAGCAGCCTCTCTTATCTAAAACCCAAACTCTAAAAGCCAAACTCTTTAAAACACATCGGCGGGGTCGGCCGATCGCAGCTTGCGCACCGCGATCGCCGCCGACAGCACCCCCATTACCAGCGTCATCGAAAACACCTGTAGCCCCACCCCCAGGCGCATCAGCACCGCAACGCCGGTGAGATTACTCAACAGACTGTAAAGACCCAGCGAGCACAGAATGCCAGGCATAAACCCCAGCACCGCCAGAATAGTGGCCTCTTGAAACACCACCAGCAGAAGCTGCCCGTCGGAGTAGCCAATCGCCTTTAGGGTGGCGTATTCAGACAAGTGATCGTTGACATCGGAATACAGCACTTGGTAAACAATCACCACCCCCACCACAAAGCCCATAATGGTGCCAAAGTCGAAGATAATCCCGGCTGGCTCTTTGGCCCAGTAGCGCTCCTCCAGCTCAATCAGCTCCGCATGGCTAAGCGCGCTAATTTCCTCGGGCAGGGTGCGTTCTAGTTCAGCGATCACGGTCTGCAGGTCGGCACCGGGGGCCAGTTTAATCACGCCGGCATGGAGTTGGTTGGCCTGCTCGGCTCCAAACAGCCGCAGGTAGTTCACATCGCTGATCACGATATGGCCCCGCTTAAAGATGTTGCTGCCCAAAGCAAAGGTGCCATTCACTCGCATTTTGCGGCCCTGCACCTCGATTGGGGTGTCTTGGCCAGCGGTAAAGGTTTGGGCAATTGGCCCCAAGGACGGCAGCGATTTGGTGTCAAACAGCATGCGATCGCTCTGCTCCACCAGAGCCAGTTGGTCGTTAATCGCGGGTACGGCCATCACCGGCTGGGCCGGGTTCATGGCGATGACGGTAACGCTGGTGGTCTTGCGATTGTCGGGGTTTACCCAGCTGGCCGTGTTGTAATAAAACGGTCGAGCGGTGGCAACCCCCGGCACGGCTGCCGCCCGGTAGATCTGGGGCTTGTCAAAGGTTTCATTGCCGAGAAACTGGCTGGTTTCGTTGATCAAAAACACATCGCCATCCAGGCTGGCGGGCACGTTGGTGGTGCCGCTAAACATCGCCGAGCGAAACCCCAGCTGCATAAAGATCAAAATGTTGGCGAAGGAAATGCCCGACAGCGCCACTAGCAGCCGCACCCGCTGGTGGGAAAGTTGAGACCAGGCCAGAGGTTTTTCCTGACGGGGTAGAGGTAACTTGCCAAAGACCATGGATTGCCCGTCCTAAACGATATAACTTGGATTGTTTAAGGAGACTGCCGGGAAAGACGATACCAGCTTCAACTCAGTGACTGTAGCCGCTGTAGCGATTATCTTGATTGTCAAGCTCACCCTGCTATGTAGTAGCTGCCATGAGGGTGGCAGCTGGCGGCAATGAGCAAGCTGGAGCCTGCCAGAGGGTGTCATGGCTCACCATGGCATTGAGGATG
>NZ_JADEWR010000006.1 GCF_015207525.1 Nodosilinea sp. LEGE 06152 | reverse complement strand
CAACGGGGGGAGGGGGGATAAACGCAACGATGAAGCAGGCGGTCGCAGCGAGCAAGGTGGGGATCATCAGTACGCCGAACCAGCCCACATACAGGCGGTTCTCGGTGCTGGTCACCCACTGGCAAAACTGCTCCCACAGGGAGGCGCTTTCGCGCCGCTGTAGAGTAGTGGTCATGATGTATTAGTCCTTGGTATTTATCGTTTCAAGGTACACAGGGCAAATCGTGTAGATTTGTGACCCGTGTAAGTACAGATTACTACAGACGTGGAGTTTTGTAAACAAATATTCTGCTGCAGCTTAATCATTTGAGGCAGAGGCTGGAGCGCGGGCGATCGCCATAGTCGCCCAAAGCCTCAGTTTGGTGGGGATTCAGCTTCTTTAGAATGAGTGTTTGAATTCTTAAAGACAATCGCCCCACCGAGCAAAAACCGTCGGGATTCTCATAAAAGCTGTAACAATTGCTTAACCTGAGCGCATATGGCTGGCTTGGTCGGAGGGCGCAGTGCTAGAGCCGCTCTAGGTAAATCAGCAGGTCGGCCATATCTTGAGGCTCGGGCTGAAACTGAGGCATAGGGGGGGTTTGACCACTGATAACCTGCTTGATCAAGCCCACTTTGGTCTTGTGATCAGACACTCCAAGCAGCTTTGGCCCCACTTCTCCGGTGGCTTCGATACCGTGGCAGACGGCGCAGTTCATTCTGAAAATAGCTTCGCCTCGGGTGCCGTTGCCTTCCATAGACAGCACCTGATGAACGTAGGGGTCAGACGCCTGGGAATAGCGCACCGCTACAACGCTCAACACAACGGCTGTAACCAGCGCCACCGCAATCAATGCGGCCTTTTTCAGCAGGCTGCTGAGGTCTTCGGTCTGCTCTTCTAGGGTCTCTTGTGCCAAGGGTATGAAATCTATCTCTAACTAAATGTTACGTACTTTAAAGAACCTAAAACCAGTTCGCCACAGAATCTTAAGGATTTGGGACAAGACCGGTACTGACCGGTTCAGGTCATGGGCAGACAACATCAGCGCTTGAGCCTCCCGGTCTGGGGTAGTACCTTTAGGGGGTGCGACCCGGTTTCGACTCTGCCATCTATTCTCCAAAAGTCTATGGCTGACCCGGACCTTAACTCTCAGGCTAACGATGCGATCGCCCCCGCCAGCGAGTCTGCCCCAGTGACCGCTGCTGCCCCAGCCCCTAGCTTGTTTCCAGGATCAGCTCGGTGCCCATGCCGAGCAAATTTTGGCGGAGCTGAGGGCAATTAGGCAAAATCTGCTCTGGGTTTTGCTGTTAGGGAGTTTTTTCGCCGCTCGGGCCTTCTTTCACTACTAACTGTCATGGCGTCTTCCTCTGAACGTGCCCAAGAATCTCAGGACTCTCAGGATTCCCCAGTCGGCCATTTTTACTCCACCTTTGTAATGGAGTACATCGTGCCTGAGGGGCAGGAGTCAGCGGCAGTTTTTCGGCGATGGTATAACCGACTGGTGAAAGCGGCCCGCCAGTTTGAGGGCTACACTCGCAGCGATCTATGCCCGCCCTTAGACTGCGGCGATGGCGTGGTGAAGTGGTACTCCATCGTTCATTTCAGAACGCCGGAGAACCTGAATTATTGGCTACAGTCGAGCGATCGCGCCGATTTGCTCAAGGAGGGGCGCGATGCCTTTTTGGCCTACCGATACAAGTCATTTACCACGGGCTTAGAGGGGTGGTTTTCGGCCCATACCGGTGGGGCTGAGCAGCATAGCCTGGGGCCACCTGCCTGGAAGCAGGTGCTGGCGGTGGTGCTTGGCCTCTACCCCACGCTGATGATACAAAGCATGGTGTTTGGCGCTTTGGGCGTTATGCAGTCGTGGCCGATGGCGACTTCTCTAGTGATTAATAATTTGATTACCTCGTCGATTTTGACCTGGGTGGTAATGCCCCGCATCAGTCAAATTTTGAGCTTTTGGCTGCGCCCGGCCTACCGTCTGACGGCGTTACAAACTAACCTAATTGGCGCGGGCCTTGTACTGGCTGCTCTGGCCCTGATGGCCAGTGTGTTCACCTATTTTACCTAAGCGAGTTGATAAGGGTACCGCTTGGCAATTTCACCATCTCTAACCTCACGCTGAGGCATCGCACCGACTCAAAACATTACGGCAAAGCGTATTTCAAATCAAAATTGCCCATCTAAACTAAATTCAAGTTTAGAAGTAGACTTTTGCCTGTAGAAAAACCCCAAATTTTGAGCTGGACTTGGTATAGCCCTAACTATTGGTATTACACTACTCGCAGCAAAAAGCGGTGAAATTATGGAATCAAGCTTTTTAACGGCGGTGTTTTTACCCCTGGCCTTGTTTACGGTCATGCTGGGCATGGGGCTAGGGCTTAGAATTGCCGATTTTACGCGGGTGCTCGTGTATCCAAAGGCCGTGATTGTGGGGCTGCTGGCGCAGTTGGTAATGCTGCCTATTTTGGGTTTTGGGCTAGCGTCGGTTTTTCCGCTGAGTCCAGAGCTGGCGGTAGGGGTAATAATTTTAGCGGCCTGCCCTGGGGGGCCAACCTCAAATTTGGTCACCTACCTGGCTCGGGGAAATGTGGCTCTATCGATTACCCTGACGGCGATTAGCAGCCTGATCACAGTGTTTACCATTCCCCTGGTGGTGAACCTGGCGATGGGGACCTTTATGGGAGAGGCAGCAACCCTGCGGCTGCCGTTGATCGCCACGGTGGCGCAAATTGCGGTGATTACAATTATTCCGGTGGCGATTGGTATGGCGCTGCACCACTACCTGCCCCGGTTTGCGGCCCAGGTAGAGCGCGGCGTGAAATGGCTTTCCCTGGCGCTGCTGGGGCTGATTATTGCGGGGCTACTGATACAGCAGCGAGACAACGTTGTGGGCTTTTTTGCACGGGTGGGCCTGGTGACTTTGACGCTCAACCTGGTGGCTATGGCCCTAGGCTATGGTGTTGCTCTGGTGGCTCAGCTAGACCGCCCCAGCGCCACGGCGATTACCGTTGAGGTTGGCATTCAAAACGGCACGCTGGCGATCGCGATCGCCAGTGCCCCCACCCTGCTCAACCAGCCCGAACTGGCAATTCCGGCGGCCATCTACAGCCTGCTAATGTTTGCAACCGGAGGGGCGTTTGCGGCCTGGGCAACGCGGCAAGGCCGTCGTGAGAAAACCCTCGCTGGCTAGGGCAGTAGCTTAATTGCTGACCCAAAAGCCCTGAGCTAAGTTAGCTCAGGGCTTTTGAGTATCCCTTAATTTAGGTGGTCGACAACCTGGGGGCTGTCATCAATTAGCTGCTAAACGCCCAAAATCAAGGTTTACAGCCCCTAGCCTATTCTTAGGGCCGGGCGTGGCAAGGCTTGATACATCTAACTTTTGGCCACAGTTGATGGCACGCCCTAGAGCCCAACCAAACCAACCTGTTGCAGAATGAAGTTGAGAATGGAGCTGACAATAGCTAGGGCGATCGCGCCGAGAATAGCGCTCCAGATGCCGTAGCGGAGACGGAAACCTTCAATGAGCCAGGCGGCCAGGCCAAACACAATAATGGCTCCAATCAGCGGAATTAAGCCCAGGCTAATAACGGCAAAGAAACCGCGCACAGCGCCGGGGAAAAAGCCCCAGATGCCGTTAAAAGCACCGATAATTGCGCCAGCCAGTAGTGCTTTAACCGGGCTGTCGATCTCAACCCCAATGGGAGGGATTTTAGAAATGATTAGCAGGCTGATAGCCAGAATAACGACACTAATTAAAAATCCAATCAGCATGGGCGTTTCTCCTCACACAATTAAGTAACAGGGCCAGTAGACGAAATTTTAGATATCAGAGGCAGCAGCCCCTGTGCACCTGGAATTATCGGCTATAGAGTAGCATTAGCTACGATTTTGTTTTCTTTTCTCAAGAAAGCAGCGCTTGCTAGACTACAGCGCCAGCGCCTCGCCCATTTTCTTGAGCATGTCATTTTCTTTGTCGCTAATGCGGCTCGACCCAATGCCCATAATGCCGCCCTCGCGGTAGGCTTCAGCGACTTTGGTGGCAACCGACATCAGCCACTGCTTGAGTTCGCTGGCCTGCAGGCCGGTCACCTTGGTATCTAGAATAACGGCAACTTTTTGCAGGTGCGCGATCGCATAGTCACGCCCTTCTTTAGAGGTCTTGAAGGTTTGAATTAGACCTAGTAGCTCAAATTGCTTCTTTAGAAGCAGCTGTTCACCGGCCAGGGGGTCGGCGGCATCTAGCTCGGCGATGCCAGCCAGCAGGGTAGGCGTCAGGTCTCCTACCACATCGCTGCGCTGCGCTTCTGCTGCCACAGTGGCGATCCCCGCCTTAACCTCCTGCAAAAATGAAACCGGGTCCACGCGATCGGCCAGGCAAATGCCCATCACGGCCTGCATAGGAGCCTGAATCAGCGTTGACCATTCCTCGGCGGTAAAGTTTTCGCGCATAGACGTGCCCTATTTTAGTGCCTCAGATGATGCCAACCATATCGGCAAAATATATGAAAACCCTAAGTTGGGCGGAGCAGAATGGCTGGCGATGGCAGAGGTTGATTCCGTTTATAAGAAAGTTCCAGGGCAGATTCGATCGCCGGCTAAAATAGTTAAAGTCTTGCAGGCTATTGGCTATGGCTCGCCCTAGCGCCGCCCTATTACAGGTGCATACATCAGTATTTTTGTTTGGGCTATCGGGGCTGTTTGGCAAGTTTTTGGCCCTGCCCGCCTCGGTTATTGTGCTGGG
Organism: Nodosilinea sp. LEGE 06152; assembly: GCF_015207525.1. GTDB lineage: Bacteria > Cyanobacteriota > Cyanobacteriia > Phormidesmidales > Phormidesmidaceae > Nodosilinea. The sequence goes on along the minus strand of NZ_JADEWR010000006.1, from coordinate 145,831 downwards.
GCGCACCGGGTTTGCCACTTTGGCCCTGGCCCTGGTGCTGGCTCTGGGGCGGCGAACGGTACGCCTGCGATCGCCTAGAGATGGCTTAGGGATGGCGCTACTGGGCGGACTACTGGCTTTCCACTGGGTGAGCTTTTTTTACAGCATTCAGCTGGCGACGGTGGCGATTGGGCTGCTGACCTTCTCCAGCTTTCCGGTGTTTGTTACGCTGCTAGAGCCGCTGCTGTTTAAGACAGCCTGGCGCTGGCGAGATGGGGCGATCGCCGCGCTGGTCGTACTCGGCGTAGCACTAGTGATACCCGACTACAGGCTGGGGTCGGCTACTGCCCTGGGCGCGCTGTGGGGGTTGCTGTCGGGGCTATCGTTTGCGCTGCTGCAGCTGCTCAACAAGGGCTACCGACAGCGATACTCGGCTTTGGCGATCGCCTTTTACCAAGATCTGTTTGCCTGCCTGAGCCTGCTGGTGATCACTCCCCTGGCCAGCCTGGCGATCGCGCCGCAGGAGGTGGGCCTGCTGCTGGTGCTGGGGGTGCTGTGTACCGCCGTCGCTCACACGCTATTTATCGAAAGTTTGGCGGTGCTGCGCACCCAAACCGCCAGTGTAGTCAGCGCCCTAGAGCCGGTCTACGGCATTGTCTTGGCGGCCCTGCTGCTGGGAGAACTGCCCGCCCTGCGCACCCTGGCGGGCGGCAGCCTGATTGTTGGCACCACCCTATGGGCCAGCCGGCCCAGTGAAACGCTGGCCGAAATAGACTAAAAGGTCGCCTCGCTGCCCCGGCGCTGCAGCTCATTCTGATTGAACGGGTGGCGACTATGGGCTACTAACCGTGTAGAATCAATCAATCAACTTTTCTTGAAATGTAGCAGTCGGTTCTACCGCACTTTTCCAACGCCCTATGTCGATCAACCGTTCCGATACCGCCGTCAGCCCTAGAGTTGCCCAGGCGGGAGGGCAGCTTAGCTTCTTTGAGCACTACCTGACCCTATGGGTGCTGCTGTGTATTGGGGTGGGCATTGCCCTAGGGCGGCTACTGCCTCAGGTGGCGATCGCGCTAGATGCCATGAGTGTTTACCAGGTGTCAGTACCGATCGCCGTCTGCCTCTTCTTCATGATGTACCCAATCATGGTGAAGATCGATTTCTCGCAGGCGAAACGGGCGGCTCAAACCCCTCGCCCGGTGCTGCTGACGCTGGTGGTGAACTGGCTGATCAAGCCCTTTACCATGGTGCTGTTTGCCCAGGTGTTTCTCGGCGGGCTGTTTCGGCCCCTGCTGGAGGGGACTGAGGTAATTCGCGGCAGCGAGATTACTCTAGCCGATTCGTACATTGCTGGGGCCATTTTGCTGGGCATTGCCCCCTGCACCGCCATGGTGCTGATGTGGGGCTACCTATCATTTAGCAATCAGGGGTTGACCCTGGTCATGGTGGCAATCAACTCCCTGGCCATGCTGTTTCTCTACGCGCCCCTGGGTCGGTGGCTGCTGACGGCCAACAGCCTGACGGTACCCTGGCAGACCATTGTGCTGTCGGTGCTGGTCTATGTTGGCCTACCGCTGCTGGCCGGGGCGATCTCGCGCACCTGGATCTTACGCCACAGAGGCAAAGCCTGGTTTGAGCAGGTGTTTCTTAAAATTCTCAGCCCGGTGGCGGTCATTGCCCTGCTGACAACCCTGGTGCTGCTGTTTGCCTTTAAGGGCGATCTAATTGTGCGCAACCCGCTGCACATTGTGCTGATTGCGGTGCCTTTGTTTATTCAAACCAACGTTATTTTTTTGCTGTCCTACCTGGCGGCGCAAAAGCTGGGGCTGGCCTACGAAGATGCGGCCCCGGCGGCGCTGATTGGGGCCAGCAACCACTTTGAGGTGGCGATCGCCACAGCAGTAACGCTTTTTGGCCTCAACTCTGGGGCCGCCCTAGCCACCGTAGTCGGGGTGCTGATTGAAGTGCCGCTGATGCTGATGCTGGTGGAGTTTTGCAAGCGCACAGCCTTCTGGTTTCCCCGCCAGCCAGAAAAGGCAACCCTGCCCGACCCCCGCTGCGTCAAGCGACTGAAATAGCGCATTTAACCTGATATTAATCTATAAAAAATCTTTTGTTAATATTAGCTTGACCTTCTCTTGAAGGAGATGTCCGATTATTGCACTGGGTGTGAAATGCACCTTGGGGAAATAGTGTGTCTAGAATCTTGAAGGGTTGCCTCCGGTAGCTTTGTTCTCATTAATTATGACCATTTTGTCAATAAACGAAGGCTGTCGTCGTGGCATCCTGTAGGTGATACAGTGTCCACAGAAACCATTGAGAACGTAAGTTTTGTCCGCCGTAAGGCCCACTAATGCGTTTGGTTAGCTAGCCGATTTAAGCAATTGACAAAATTTCCAATTGTTTGGGTCAATGTAGCTACAAGTTCGTTGAACAAAGTTGTTGAAGCGTTGGATTTGGAGTTTATAAGGATCATGGTTTTGAGTAAGAAAATGTTGCGTCTAGGTTACTCCTCCGCACTCGTAGCAATGATGGCTAGTCTGGCAGCTTGCGGTGGCGGTTCCCAAACTGCAACACCCGACGCCGGCACCACTGAAACCGCTGCCGGTTCTGATCTCTCTGGAACGGTTCTGGTAGACGGTTCTAGCACCGTTTTTCCCATCTCTGAAGCCATGGCCGAAGAGTTTGGTGCAGCCTACCCTAACGTAGCCGTAACCGTGGGCGTATCCGGTACCGGCGGCGGCTTCAAGAAATTTTGCGCTGGCGAAACCGACATCACCGGAGCTTCTCGCCCCATCAGCCAGGAAGAAATTGACCTCTGCGCCCAAAACGGCATTGAGTACATCGAGCTGCCCATCGCCCTTGACGGTCTAACCGTAGTGGTTAACCCTGAAAATGATTTTGCTCAGTGCCTCACCGTCGAAGAATTGAATACTATCTGGGAGCCCGCTGCCCAGGGCACCGTCACCAACTGGAACCAGGTTCGCTCTGACTTCCCCAGTGCTCCCCTCGGGCTCTATGGCCCAGGCACCGACTCCGGTACCTACGACTTCTTTATGGATGCCATTGGGGCCGATGGCGAAAGCCGTGGTGACTACACCGCCAGCGAAGACGACAACGTTATTGTCCAGGGTGTCTCTAGCGACACCAATGGTCTCGGCTTCTTTGGTCTCGCCTACTTTACAGAAAACGAGGGAAGCCTAAAAGCTGTGGAAATCGACAACGGTGACGGTTGCGTAGCACCCAGCGCTGAAACCGTTGCCGATGGTACCTACCAGCCTCTCTCTCGGCCTGAGTTTATCTACGTTAAGCAGTCGGTCGCTGACGACCCCGCGATCGCGGCTTTTGTTGACTTCTACATCGACTCTGCCAACGCCAACCTAGTCGATGAAGTCGGCTACGTCAGCCTACCCGAAGAAATCAACGAAAAGGTCGTTGCTCGCTTTGAGAACAAGACCACTGGCACCGTGTTTGAGGGCGGCTCTCCTATCGGCGTCAAGCTTGACGAAGCACTCTAGGTCCGCCTTGTAAAAGCCCTCTGGCTGAGCCTTTCACTGAGGCTTAAGTCTGTCGAGTTCCTGGGGGCCAGCGTTGACTGGCCCCTTATTTTTTAGAGTTCTGTATCATGACGACAAACTCTTTGCCGCCCGACCCCAACAACCTCTGGCAGCCTAGCCGAGGGCTCAACAAATGGGTAGAGCGAGCCGTTATTTGGCTGTTTGGTCTATTTGCAATCATTTCCGTCGCTACTACCGTTGGCATTGTCCTCTCCCTGCTGTTCGAGACCATCGAGTTCTTCCAGGTTGTCTCCCTGTGGAACTTCTTGACCGACAGACAGTGGACGCCGCTGTTCTCAAACCCTCAGTACGGCATTCTGGTGCTGCTGAGCGCCACCTTTTTAACCTCGCTGATTGCCCTACTCGTGGCGGTTCCCCTGGGCCTGCTCTCGGCTATCTACCTCAGCGAATATGCCTCGCCTAAGCTCCGCAAGTGGCTCAAGCCCGCCCTAGAAATTTTGGCGGGGGTGCCCACGGTGGTTTACGGCTACTTCGCGCTGCTGCTGGTTACCCCCTTTCTCCAGCTCTTTATTCCGCAGCTGGGCGGCTTTAACGCTCTCAGTGCGGGCATTGTCATGGGCATTGCTATTACACCGCTGATTGCTTCCCTGAGTGAAGACGCCATCTACGCTGTACCCAGTGCGCTCAGAGATGGCTCCTATGCCCTTGGCCTCACCAAGCGAGAAACAATTTTTGGCGTAGTGTTGCCTGCGGCTCTCTCAGGCATTGTGGCATCAATTATTTTGGCGGTATCTCGGGCGGTGGGCGAAACCATGATTGTTGCCCTGGCAGCGGGGTTAAACCCCAGACTAGGCCTCAACCCCTTTGTGCCGGTCATGACGATGACGGCCTACATTGTGCAGGTTAGCCTGGGCGACACGCCCGCTGGGTCCATTGCTTTTCAGTCCATCTTTGCGGTCGGGATGACGCTGTTTCTGCTCACCCTAATCTTCAACATCATTAGCTTCTGGTTTGTTCGCAAGTTTCGGGAGACCTACGAATGACGCCCCTATCGTCTCAAGCGACCCCTTTGGATACTGGTTGGGATATTGAGCAGAAAGAGGTTCTCAATGCGCTAGGCCGACGCCAGGGTATCGATCGGTGGTTTTCCTGGCTAGCTCTGTTGGCCGTCGTTTTTTCCCTGTTTGTGCTGGTGGTACTGCTCGTTGATGTACTCATCGACGGCGTCCCTGTACTCAACTGGAACTTCTTCACCAGCTTTCCCTCCAGAAGACCGGCAGAAGCTGGCATTATTTCTGCCCTGGTAGGCACCATCTGGGTCATGGTGCTGGTGGCGCTGTTCACCTTCCCCATCGGGGTCGGGGCCGGCATCTTTCTCGAGGAGTTTGTGCCCGATAGCTGGCTAGCGCGGGCGATCGAGATCAACATCTCCAACCTGGCGGGCGTACCCTCTATTATTTATGGTCTGCTCGGTCTTCAGGTATTTGTTCGCATTCTGTTCCCCATCACCCAGGGGCGCAGTGTTTTGTCGGGGGCACTCACGCTGGCGCTGCTGGTGCTGCCCATTGTGATTATTGCGACTCGAGAATCTCTCCGGTCTATTCCCAGCAGCTTGCGCCAGGCGGGCTTTGCCTTAGGTGCCACCCGTTGGCAGGTAGTTCGCTCCCATGTGTTTCCTTTGGCGCTGCCGGGTATTCTAACGGGGGTCATTTTGGCCCTGTCTCGGGCCATTGGCGAAACCGCCCCTCTAATCACGATTGGGGCACTCACCTACATTCCCTTCTTGCCAGATTTGTCGTTGAGAGGGTTACAGAGCCCGTTCACGGTGCTACCGATTCAAATCTACAACTGGGTATCGAGGCCTCAGGCTGACTTCCACGCCCTAGCGGCGGGTGCCATTATCGTACTGATGGTGATTTTGCTACTGATGAATGCTACGGCTATCTATCTGCGGAATCGTTTTCAGAAGTAGGGTTAGCGCAAGTTTTTTAGTTGCAGCGTAGAGTAATGTCATGACCACAAACTCTGTCAGCCAAGTCGCCACTGAGGCTGCTTTACGGGCCAAAAACGTCAATGTGTACTACGGGTCAAGCCTGGCAGTACGGGATGTCAGCCTTGATATTTTCAAGCATGAGATCACCGCTTTTATCGGTCCCTCCGGCTGTGGCAAGAGCACCCTCCTGCGCTGCTTCAACCGCACCAATGACCTCATTACCGGAGCGCGGGTTGAGGGTAAGGTAATGTTTCAGGGCACCGATCTATACGCCAAAGACATTGACCCGGTTTATGTGCGTCGCCGCATCGGGATGGTGTTTCAAAAACCCAACCCGTTTACCAAATCTATTTACGAAAACATTGCCTTTGCTGCTCGCATCAACGGCTACAAGGGCGACATGGACGAACTAGTGGAAAACTCGCTGCGGCGAGCCGCCCTGTGGGATGAGGTGAAAGACAAGCTGAAGCAGAGCGGCCTTTCTCTCTCGGGTGGGCAGCAGCAGCGCCTCTGCATTGCCCGCACCATCGCCATTGAGCCCGAAGTGATTTTGATGGATGAGCCCTGCTCGGCCCTTGACCCAATCTCTACGCTTCAAATTGAAGAGCTGATGAAAGAGCTAGAGAGCCGCTACACCATCGTCATCGTCACCCACAACATGCAGCAGGCCTCGCGGATTTCTGACAAGACGGCGTTCTTTAATGCTGAAGCGGTCGGTGCCGGCAACAAAGTGGGGTACTTGGTGGAGTACGGGGATACTGAGCAAGTTTTCAACGAGCCGATAGAGCAGGCAACTCAGGACTATGTATCGGGTCGATTTGGTTAATTGAGGCTATCCCAGGGCTCTTTAGAAGCCTGCCGGATTAAAATTCGGAGTCCAGTGCGCTATCTCCTAGTAACGCACTGGACTTTTTAATCAGTCGCTACGCCAGGTAGGTGTATTGGCTGAGGCTATGTTCGTAGTGCTGAATCAACAGCTGCGACTCCTGCAGCGTGATTCGGCTGTCCTGCAAGGCCCGCTCCGATCGCCTGCGGATATTCTCAATCATGTCTTCGGCGTCGTACTGCACGTAGCCCAGCACCTCGGTCATGGTGTCGCCCTTGACCACCTGCTCCACCTGGTAGCCCTTGGGGGTCATGTGAATGTGGACAGCGTTGGTGTCGCCAAACAGGTTGTGCAGGTTGCCCATGATCTCCTGGTAGGCCCCGCCCAAAAACATGCCCAGGTAGTAGGGCTGCTCCGGCTTCAGCGGGTGCAGCTCTAGCACGTGCTTGACGTCGCGCAGGTCGATGAAGGTGGTAATTTTGCCGTCGCTGTCGCAGGTAAGATCGGCCAGGGTGCCCCGGCAGCTAGGCTCTTCATTGAGCCGGTGGATGGGCAGAATGGGGAACAGCTGCTCGATCGCCCAGGTGTCGGGCATCGACTGAAATACCGACAGGTTGATGTAGTAGATCGAGGCCATGCTCTGGTGCAGCTCCTCGATGTCTTCGGGCACGTAGTCGGCATCGCTAACCACCGACAGCGCCTTGCGACAGCAGGCCCAATACAGCCGCTCGGCCCGCGCCCGCGCCGATAGACTCAGGTAGCCAAAGTTAAACAGGCTGATTGCCTCTTCTTTAAACTGCAGCGCGTCGTTGTAGAGCTCCTGCACAGTGTTGGGGGTGAGATTTTGGTAGATCTCGTACAGCTCGCGCAAAATTACGTGGTCGTCGTCGCCGGGCACCTCTACCTCCTCGTGGGAGGGAGCGTCGCTGCTGCCCAGCACGTCAAACACCAGCACCGACTGGTGCGAGACCAGCGCCCGCCCGCTCTCGCTGACCAGGGTGGGCACCGGAATGCCCTTGATCCGGCAGGCCTCTTGCACCTCGGCCACAACGTCGTTGGCGTAGTTTTGGGTGCTGTAGTTCTTCGAGGCGTAGAAGGTGGTTTTGCTGCCGTCGTAGTCGACCGCCAGGCCGCCGCCGACATCCAGATAGCGCATACCCGCGCCCAGTTCGGCTAGCTCCACGTAGATGCGGCTGGCCTCCCGCAGGGCCTCTTTGACCACGCTGATCGCCGAAATTTGAGAGCCAATGTGAAAGTGCAGCAGCTGGAGGCAGTCGAGCATGTCGGCCTCGCGCAGCCGGTCGACCACGGCCAGAATTTCGGGCACGGTGAGGCCAAACTTGGCGCGATCGCCCGCCGAAATGCCCCAGCGGCCGCTGCCCTTGGTGCTGAGCTTGGCCCGCACCCCCAGCACAGGGCGAATGCCGAGGTGCTGACTGGCCGCGATCGCAATCTCCAGCTCATTCATCTGCTCGATTACGATGATCGGCTGCTGGCCCAGCCGCTGGCCCAGCATGGCAGTCTCGATGTAGTCCTTGTCTTTGTAGCCGTTGCAGATCAGCAGCGCCCCCGGCGTGTCGAGTGTGGCTAGGGCAATTAGCAGCTCAGGCTTAGAGCCTGCCTCCAGCCCAAACTGGTAGGGGCGGCCAAAGCGCACCACATCTTCGAGCAGCTGCCGCTGCTGGTTGCACTTAACTGGAAACACCCCCCGGTACACGCCCGAGTACTTGTAGCGGGCGATCGCCTTGGCAAAGCTGGCGTTGATGCGCTCGATGCGGTCTTCGAGAATATCGGAAAACCGAATCAGCAGGGGCAGGTTGAGGTTGCGCTGCTTGATCGCTTCGACTAAGTCGAGCAAATCTAACGAACCGCCGCGATCGCCCCTCGGGGACACGGTTAAATGGCCCTCGGCATTGATTGAAAAGTACGGTTCGCCCCAGCTGTGAATGCGGTACAGCTCCTCACTGTCTTCAATAGACCAGGTAGCAGCGGCCTCTGGAGATTGCAGCATATTTTCTAAGGTGGCCCGATGCAGGCGATGGGAGGAAGACAGGGACGATGCCGAGGGGGGCGGTTGCTGGGCCATATTCATAGGTGCAAAATGCTCCGCTGGTGAGGGGCGAGAAAAACGTGACGAAGGGCGGCGGCTGAGGGGTCTGCCGCAGTTTTGCCGCAGTGAGGCGCGACCAAAATTGTAACAAAGAGCCATCCCCAAAAAGGTTAGGTATTCAGGGCGATTTGAGCGTAATCTCCACCCCGGCCGCCCCCGCCTGCCAAATCCCTGTCATCCAGGCCCAAGTGATAGGATAGATAGGCACTTTCAACCTATCTCCTGGGCGGTTGACCTAAGTTTTGGTCTGGCTCAGGTGTGGACATCGCCCCTTGTGGGGCGGTCTCCATTACGATTGACTAAGATGCAATACCCTACGCTGATCGGCCTGAATTCATGCTGAAGAACCTCCTCGGTGACCCTAACGCGCGCAAGCTTAAGAAATATCGTCCCGACGTGGTCGAAATTAACCTGCTGGAGGAAGAGATTCAGCAGCTTTCCGACGAAGCTCTAGCGGCCAAAACGGTCGAGTTTAAGCAGCGCATCGAAAAGGGCGAATCCCTCGATGACATTCTGCCCGAAGCTTTTGCGGTTGTGCGCGAGGCCTCAAAACGAGTGCTGGGCATGCGCCACTTCGACGTGCAGCTGATCGGCGGCATGGTGCTCCACGACGGACAGATCGCCGAAATGAAAACCGGGGAAGGCAAAACCTTGGTGGCGACGCTGCCCTGCTACCTAAACGCGCTGTCGGGCAAGGGTGCCCACGTGGTCACCGTCAACGACTACCTGGCCCGCCGTGACGCCGAGTGGATGGGTCAAATTCACCGCTTTTTGGGCCTCAGCGTCGGGCTGATTCAGCAGGGCATGTCGCCCGCCGAGCGCCGCCACAACTACGGTTGTGACATCACCTACGGCACCAACAGCGAGTTTGGCTTTGACTACCTGCGCGACAACATGGCCACCGCGATCGAAGACGTGGTGCAGCGCCCCTTCAACTACTGTGTCATCGACGAAGTTGACTCCATTCTCATCGACGAGGCCCGCACGCCGCTGATCATCTCGGGTCAGGTGGAGCGCCCTAGCGAAAAGTACAACCGCGCCAACGAAGTAGCTCGGGAGCTAAACGCCGAAGAGCACTACGAAGTCGACGAAAAAGCCCACAACGTGCTGCTCACCGACGAAGGCTTTATCAAGGCTGAGGAGGTGTTGGGCGTGCAGGATCTGTTCGACCCCAAAGATCCCTGGGCGCACTACATTTTCAACGCCATTAAGGCCAAGGAGCTGTTCACCAAAGACGTTAAGTACATCGTTCGCAATGACGAAGTCATCATTGTGGATGAGTTCACCGGACGGGTGATGCCCGGTCGCCGCTGGAGCGACGGTCTGCACCAGGCGATCGAAGCCAAGGAGCACGTCGAAATTCAGCCCGAAACCCAAACCCTGGCCAGCATTACCTACCAAAACTTCTTTCTGCTTTACCCCAAGCTGTCGGGCATGACCGGCACCGCCAAGACTGAAGAGGCCGAGTTCGAGCGCATCTACAAGCTCGAAGTCACCATCATCCCCACGAACCGCGCCGCTGCTCGCCGCGACCTCTCCGACGTGGTCTACAAAAACGAAGAGGCCAAGTGGAAGGCGGTGGCGGAGGAATGCGCCGAAATGCATGAGGCCGGTCGCCCGGTACTGGTGGGCACCACCAGCGTTGAAAAGTCGGAGGTGCTGTCGGCCCTGCTGAGTCAGCGTGGCGTGCCCCACAACCTGCTGAACGCCAAACCCGAGAACGTCGAGCGGGAGTCGGAAATCGTGGCCCAGGCCGGGCGCAGCGGCGCGGTCACCATTGCCACCAACATGGCCGGACGCGGCACCGACATTATTTTGGGCGGTAACGCCGACTACATGGCCCGGCTCAAGGTGCGCGAGTACCTCATGCCGCGCCTGGTCAAGCCCGAAGACGAGGACGAGTTCTCGGTGACGGCGGTGCCGGGTACCAAGGGCCGCGCTCCGGCCCAGGGCTTTGCCCCCGGCAAAAAGGTAAAAACCTGGAAGGCCTCGCCCGACATCTTCCCCATTGAGCTGTCGTTGGCTACCCTTGACGAACTCAAAGCTACCGTTGACTTTGCCGTATCTACCTACGGCGAGCGCAGTTTGCCTGAGCTACAGGCCGAAGACAAACTGGCCGTGGCGGCCGAAAAAGCTCCCACCGACGACCCGGTGATTCAGAAGCTGCGCGACGTGTACAACCACATCCGCGAGGAGTACGAGGCCTTTACCAGCGCCGAGCACGACAAGGTGATCCAGGAGGGTGGTCTGCACGTGATCGGCACCGAGCGCCACGAGTCGCGCCGCATTGACAACCAGCTGCGGGGGCGGGCCGGCCGCCAGGGTGACCCCGGTTCGACCAAGTTTTTCTTGAGCCTACAGGACAACCTGCTGCGGATCTTTGGCGGCGATCGCGTGGCCGGTCTGATGAATGCCTTCCGCGTGGAAGAAGACATGCCGATCGAGTCGGGGATGCTGACGCGATCGCTGGAAGGGGCGCAGAAAAAGGTTGAAACCTACTACTACGACATCCGTAAGCAGGTGTTTGAGTACGACGAGGTAATGAACAACCAGCGTCGCGCCATCTACGCCGAGCGCCGCCGCGTGCTCGAAGGCGATGCGCTCAAAGAAATGGTAATCGGCTATGCCGAGCAAACCATGGACGACATCGTGAACGCCTACATCAACCCCGAGCTGCCCCCCGAAGAGTGGAAGCTGCCGGAGATGGTGGGCAAGGTGAAGGAGTTTGTCTACCTGCTCTCTGACCTCACCCCTGAGCAGCTCGAAGACCTGTCGGTGGGCGAAATTCGCACGTTTCTCCACGAGCAGGCCCGGATTGCCTACGACATCAAAGAGGCCCAGGTCGATCAGATCAAGCCAGGGCTCATGCGCGAGGCCGAGCGCTTCTTTATCCTGCAGCAGATCGACAGCCTCTGGCGTGACCACCTGCAGCAGATGGATGCCCTGCGGGAAACCGTGGGTCTGCGCGGCTACGGCCAAAAAGACCCGCTGATTGAGTACAAGAGCGAGGGCTACGAAGTCTTCCTCGACATGATGACGGGCATTCGCCGCAACGTGGTCTACACGCTGTTTCAGTTTCAGCCCCAGCCCCAGCAGCAGGTGAAGGCCTCCCAGGAGGTGAGCTAGCCCTGTCAGTGACCAATATCACAACGGGGCCAAAGCTTGAGACAAACCACAATCCCATCAATGTCTCACCAAGATAGTGATGTAACAGAGTGGGGTGGCGGTTGTTTAAGGCATTGTATAGGTGAGCGGCGATCGCTCACCTATATTGAACCCCTTAACATCCAGGTCTCCTATACAGAATTAACCCCCGGTGCTTTGGCATCGGGGGTTATATTTTGGGGTCAGTGCTTTAGGGCCTATACAAATCCGAGCTGGAAAACCTCGATTCATAATCAGAAACCTCGTAGGGGCGTAGCATGCTACGCCCCTACGAACCGGGGGGTGTTCAGTCAGGGTTGGTATTACCGGGCTGACACCGTCAGGGGTGCGTTGACGGTCAGACTCAGATCGCGGGCGGGGTTAATGGTAATTACCTCAACCCGGTTGCGACCAAAGATTCGGCTGAGCGTAGCTCCGGTGGCGGTACCTGCCAACACCTCTAGGGCACCGACACTTTGATCGCCAGTGGTGCGGGCGATCGCCGCCGCTGCACCCGAGCCGAGCACCGCACCAGCTAGCGTCTCACCCAAGGTAGCTCCCTGGCGGATCGTCTCGGTGGTAGTAACGGTTTGCGAGGTGGCGTTAATGGCCATCCGCTGCCCACTCGGCAGTACCAGTTCCTGAGCCACAAATTGAGAGCCGTTGGCGCTGGGGCGCAGTTCTCCCACCACCTGACTGCCCGCCGGAATCAGCACCCGTCCAGAGCTATCAGTGACGGCCTGAGCCACATTGAGGGTCAGGGCAGAGGTTTCTTCGGGGAGCACGACCACTTTGTCGCCATTCTCGTAGGCCACGCTGAGCACCGTACCTGCCGGTACAGTGGGCTGAGCCGCCTGCTGCTGTCCGACAATGTAGGGAGAGTTGATGGTAGCCACCTGATTTTGGCTGGCCAGGGCCTGGTAGATAAAGGCGGCTACATCGGCTCGAGTTGCGATTTGGTTGGGCCTTAACGCCTGCACATCGGGATAGTTAACCACCATGCGCCGTTCTGTCGCCGCCGCCAAACTGGCCACCGCATATTGAGGAATCTGGGAAGCGTCGCGATAGACCTGAACGCTGTTTTGGCTGCTGGCGGTGTAGTTCAGGCCATTGGAGAGGGAAACCAGCACCTGCGCCCGAGGAATATTTTCATCGGGGCGGAACACATTGCCGGGGTAACCCGACAAAAATCCCATCATATTGGCCTCACGAATAGCGGCGGCGGCCCAATAGTTAGCCGGCACATCGACAAAGGAGGTGGCACTCCGCACCGAGGACTGGCTGAAAGCCTGGCGAACCATAGCGGCAAACTGGGCGCGGGTTACTGGCTCGTCGGGCCGAAAGGTGCCGTCGGGGAACCCGGCGATGATGTTCCGGGCCGCCAAACTGGTGATAAATTCACGCGCCCAATACCCTGAGGACACGTCAGTAAATTGGGTTTGAGTTTGAGTTTGAGCGACTACCGGCGCGGCTGTAATCATTGGAGTAAAAGCCCCAACGCTTAACCCAAGGGCCAGCAGCAGAGCAGTTCCAGATTTTAGACGAAACGCATTAGACATGGAAAAACTCCAAAGTTAAGAAAAAAGTGGATGTTTAGTAGATAGGGTCGCAATTTCGATCGCGAACCTCTTCTCTAGTAGGGTGTTTAAGCAATTCTTTCCTGGCCTGGGCTGGGTTAAATCAGTTTGGGGGAACTGCCAATATTATTGGTTTCCGAAAGGTCCAAGAAAATTGCTAAAGGGTGCTTTGCTTTGCTAATGAGGGCAGGTAAGCGGCCTTAATCACCTTTGTTCAAACACAAGAGGTAACTGTGTTCCGCTGCTTTTAATAATCTAATCTCGCCTTTTGTCATCGTGGCGGTCAACTTTCCGCTATTTCAACTGTCACAGCGTGAACTGTTGGCCCTCTGTGCGATGACTACTCGTACGGCAAAAAGAGTGGACTGCTTTAGACCCCTAAAAGTTCCAGCTATGCCCTGAAATAAACTGAATTCAACTCTTTCTCTAATTTTTTCCAGTCTTTCTGAACAACCTCGGTCTTTGCACGCTCATTGAAAACAGCAGCACCGTCGCGCTGAAAACGGGAAGAACGGGGTGGCGTAGCCCGATCGCAGAGGGTCAATCATTTTGAGCTAGATCATGCCCATTGAGGCCTGCTGCGTTTGTGGGCAGAGGGTACGGGCTCAACAAAAGGGGCTGATCAGGCTAAGCCAAACCAGTTCAGGGCAAAGATAAAGCTATTAAAGCTCCCGCAAAGCCAGGATGAAAATTTCGTTTTCAGAATTAGTGAAGGTGGCAGGAGCAAAAAGAGGCGCATAGAATTAGGTATATTCACGGATCAGTCAAATCGATCGAAAGATCAGTCAAGAAGTAACCGTTCTAACAATAGACACCCATCTATAACCTATAAGGCATTATGTTATGACTGGTCACGCAATGTATTTATATAGTCTTAGAGTTAGGTCAGGTTGCGATCGCGCCTTAATCCCAATCTAAGTCTAAACAGAACGTTTATTCTCAACCAAATCTCCCAAGCCCAATCTGTCATAGGTGCATCTTTCTATGTCTTTGAGGAGAAAGGTTGACTCAGCTTTTACGGCTTTTTTCAACCTTCGCGCTGTCCCACCGGGATTGTTAAGCGCTGCATTTCAAAGACAGCCCGCTATGTCTATTGATGTTGCTTAAACAGAAGTTAATTATGAAATTCATTGATTATTTTGACCGCGCCTATGTCCTTAACTTGCCAGAGCGCCGCGATCGCCGCGAGGCTATGGCCAAAGAACTGGATCGGGTTGGTTTGCCCTTGATCCCTGGCAAAGTCGAGGTCTTTGCCGCCATTAAACCCAGCGATCCTGGTCCCTTTGAGAGGATTGGCTTTCGAGGATGCTACCTCAGCCATTTGGAAATGTTTAAGCAGGCTCGCGATGCAGGGGCCAAAAATCTGCTGATTATGGAGGACGATTTGCAGTTCAGGCCAGATTTTTGTGAGTACGAAGACGCCGTACTACAGGAGCTAATCAGCCAGGATTGGGATACGGTTCAGTTTGGCTATATGGCCGATTGGGCTGACCCCGAGGCTGAGATCAGTTTTCCAATGCTCAGACCCTTTGACGGCGAAGTCATTGGCACCCATTTCCACGCCATTAACGGCAAAATGCTCCAGCCTATGATCGATTTCTTTGAACTATTGCTGAGTCGCCCTGCGGGGCACCCCGATGGCGGCCCTATGCCCCCAGACGGTGCCCTAAACGTGATTAAGTGGCAGTACCCTGAGATGAACCGGCTGCTGGCGATGCCCGTCTTGGGCACCCAGCGCAGCTCTCGTAGCGATGTCACCCCTAGCTGGTACGACCACCTACCTGTAGTCGGGGCGCTGGCTGATTTTGCCCGTAGCTCCGGGCTTACCAGTGTTTTGAAGGGTAGGCCTGTTTCGGCTCCAGCAGGCCGTTAAAGAGTTCTTGGTTAGGTTGGGTGGTGCTCTAGCAGAGGTTAACAAAATCCTTGTTGACGCTGAGTTTTCTCCTTTGGGGACGCTCCGCGAACAGTGCGTTCCACCCACTCTGCCCAAGATTTGTCAGTCACCCAGGATTGCTTAGAGGCCAAATAAACCGGGGTTTATTCAGCCTACGTCAGTACAGCTTCGTTATGCGGTGCCTGAGCCCCTTTAGAGATCTAGGGTGGCGAGGCGCTGCACTCCAGTGGCGATCGCAGCTTCATCCAGCTCGGTGTAGCTAAAGATAAACTCGTGGCCGGGGCTAGGGCCTAGGTACTGGGGGCTGGCGGAGATTAGCCCAACGTCGACCGCCGCTGCCCTGGCAATCAGGTCGGCGTCGGGAATTTTAGTTTGAAATTTCACCATCAGGTGCAGGCCTGCATTTTCGCCCAAAATGGTGACGCGACGGCCAAAGTGCTGGGTTAAGGCCGCGACCAAAACCTGGCGGCGCTGGTCGTAAATCGATCGCATGCGACGAATGTGCCGCTCCAGGTGACCTGCGGCAATAAAGTCGGCCAGCACCGCCTGCTCCAGGCCGGGCACCTGGCGATCGCTCAGCCACTTAGCCCGCCGAAACACCGGCACGAGAGCTGGGGGCAGCACCATATACCCTATCCGCAGCGAGGGAAACAGCACCTTTGAAAAAGTGCCCACATAAATCACCGACTGCCCCTGGCCCAACCCCTGCAGGGCCGGAATCGGGCGACCCGCATACCGATACTCGCTATCGTAGTCATCCTCAAAGATGAGGCTGCCGCTTTGCTGTGCCCAGGCCAACAGCGCCAGCCGCCGAGGCAGCGACAGCACCGCCCCGGTCGGAAACTGGTGCGACGGGGTGACGTAAACCAGGCGCATGGGGGCTGTTGCCTGGGCCAGCGCCTGTACATTCAAGCCCGACTCATCTACCGGAATGGGGTGCAAGATCGCTCCCTGGCTCGTGAAAACGCGGCGGGCGCTGAGGTAGCTGGGTTCTTCCAGGGCGATCGCATCGCCAGCAGACACCAGTACCCGAGTGGCCAGGTCAAGAGCCTGCTGAGTGCCGTTGGTGATCAAGATGTGGTCGGGCTGGCAGTGGACGGCGCGGGCCTGGCTTAGGTGAGCTGCGATCGCCTCGCGCAGCGGCCAGTAGCCCATTGGGTCGGTGGCGTAGTCGAGCCAGTCGCCGCACCGGCAGTGGCGCGAAAGCAGCTGTCGCCACAGCGCCAGCGGAAACTGATTGAGGGCCGGACGACCGTAGCGAAAGCTAACTTGGGCGGCGGGTTCAGGCGTAGGGCTGTCGGCAAAATCGACCAGGCGGCGACCGTAGACCGAGAGCGATACCGGCGGTGACGGTGGGGCTAAGGCAACATCCAAAGCGGGGCTGTGCAGCAATTCTTCGGGCAGCTGGTCGCACACGTAGGTGCCCGAGCCAACCGCTGTTTGCAGGTAGCCCTCGCTGAGCAACTGGTCGTAGCTTTGAGTCACCGTGGCGCGAGAAACGCCCAAACTACGGGCCAGCGCCCGAGAGGAGGGCAATCGCTGCCGCGCCGACAGCCGCCCAGCCAAAATGGCCTGCCGCAGCGCCTCGTAGATCTGCTGGTAGTAGGGAAGCGGGCTGTGGGGGTCAAGGGCGAGGGCGAAGTCCATGGGGAAGGGTGGGTGATGGTTCCTGAGCGGAGTCGAAGGGGCGGTGGATGGGTGGGCGGGTAGGCGGGTGGTGGTCCCTGAGCGGAGTCGAAGGGGGGGATGGGGGATGGTCCCTGAGCGGAGCCGTTCGCGCTAGCGTCTCCCGTAGGGAGAAAGGGGCGGGTGGATAGGTGGTGGTCCCTGAGCGGAGTCGAAGGGGCGGTGGATGGGGTGGTCCCTGAGCGGAGTCGTTCGCGCTAGCGTCTCCCGTAGGGAGAAAGGGGCGGTGGATGGGTGGGCGGGTAGGCGGGTAGGCGGGTGATGGTCCCTGAGCGGAGTCGAAGGGAGTGGACTGGTTACTTTGAGCAAAATTGGCTCTTGTAGGTAGCCAGTGCTCTGTCTATGCTAAGTCCCATTACACGTTTCGCAGCAGTGGATAACGGCTATGGAGGCTATAGCGTCTATTACTTTTCGGGCCAGCACGCCCTCAGAGGATGCGACGATCGCTCAGCATTTCTACACTATGTGGCGCGATTTAGGCGTTTCCGCCGACAGCATTCAGCCCAGTTGGCAAGACATTGCCCTGGAATTTATCGCCACAGCCCGCCAAACCCTCGACTACCAGGCCTTTGTGGCCGAGGTGGATGGGGCCATTATCGGCTCGGCGGGGGGGCAGCGCTTTAGCGGTCTGTACCCGCTAATTTTGTCGCCAGCCCAGCGCCAGTACGGCTATATCTGGGGCGTCTATGTGGAGCCGGCCTACCGGCAGCAGGGCATTGCTACCCGGCTGACCCAGCTAGTGGTGGAGCATCTGGCGAATCTGGGCTGTACGAAGGTGGTACTGAATGCGGCACCTAAGGCGCGATCGCTCTACGCCAGCCTGGGCTTCTGCGACAGCAACCTGATGGAGCTGAATTTGCCGATTGCTTCAACTGAGGAGAATCGCTAAATGTCTTTTGAACTTGCCCTAGAATCGCCTCGGCTCACCGACTATTTGCGGCCCTCGGCGGTGGTGAATGCCGATCACCCAGCGATCGCCGCTCAGGCTCAGTCACTCGTGGAGGGGGCGGCATCCACCGTTGATCAAGCGCAGATTTTGTATGAATGGGTACGGGATGCGATCGCCCACACCTACGACATTCAGGCCCACCCTGTCACCTGTGCCGCCTCCGAAGTGCTGCGCCACGGCCACGGCTTTTGCTTTGCCAAGGCTCACCTGCTAGCCGCCCTGCTACGGAACTGCGGCATTCCCGCCGGGTTTTGCTACCAGCGCTTAGTCTTCGACGATGCCGACCCCACACTCCACACCCTCCACGGGCTCAATGCTGTTTATCTAGACGAACTAGACCGCTGGGTTCGGCTCGATGCTCGCGGCAACAAAGCCGGTGTGCAGGCAGAGTTTGGCTGTAACGGCCCACCCTTCGTCCACCGCGAACAGCTGGCCTTCCCCATCCGCCCCCACCTCGGCGAAATCGACTACCCCACTGTCTTTGCCCAACCCCATCCAGCGGTGATCGGGGTACTGCAAACCCATCCGACCGCCGCCGACCTTGTTGCCCACTTACCCAATACCCTCTAGGAACCATATCCCATGTCCATCCCTACCTCTCCATCCCCCTCATCTCCCTCACCATCTCCATCCTCCCTCACCCCCACCCCTCGCACCCAGGTCAAGCGCGTGCCCCAGCGGGCCAGCTACGATCGCCAGCAGGTCTACGACATTCTCGACGAGGGGCTGGTGTGCCATCTGGGCTTTGTGGTCGAGGGTCAACCTTTTGTCATCCCCACCGCCTACGGTCGTCTGGATGACAAGGTTTATATCCACGGCTCTCCCGCCAGCCGCATGCTGGCCTCGCTAGAGCAGGGCATTGCGGTCTGCCTCACCGTCACCCTGTTAGACGGGCTGGTGCTGGCGCGATCGGCCTTTCACCACTCGATGAACTACCGCTCGGTGGTGCTGTTTGGCACCGCTACCCGCGTTGACGATGCCGACGAAAAAATGACTGCGTTGAAGGCCTTTACTGACCATGTTGTGCGCGATCGCTGGGATGACGTGCGCCCCCCCAACCGCCAGGAGCTAGCGGGCACCCTGGTGCTGGCCCTACCGATCGCCGAAGCTTCAGCCAAGGTGCGCACCGGGCCACCCATCGATGCCGCCGAAGACTACGCCCTGCCCGTCTGGGCCGGAGAAATTCCCTTGAAGCTGACCGCCGCAGCCCCAGTCACCGATCCCAAGTGCTCGCCGGGTTTAGAAATTCCTAACCACGCCATCCACTACCAACGATAGAGGGGCACCAAGGAATCCGCAAAAAACCCCTGGGGGAGTTAATCCCAGGGGTTTGAGCTTGATGACGATAACTATGGCTGTACAGACGAGCTTGCCCTAGTAGGCAAGACCCATGCTGCGGGTGGTTTCAGCACCCAGGTAGACCCGAATGCTCAAAAAGTCGGTGGGGCAGGCGGTTTCGCAGCGCTTGCAGCCAACACAGTCTTCGGTGCGAGGGGAAGAGGCAATTTGCCCGGCTTTACAGCCATCCCAGGGCACCATTTCGAGCACGTCGGTAGGGCAGGCGCGCACGCACTGGGTGCAGCCAATGCAGGTATCGTAGATCTTGACAGAATGGGACATTGAATAAAAACTCCAATGTGAGTCACGACTGGGTTTGACAGCTTTAAGGATGGCCCTCAAAGGTTGGTCAAAACGGTCTATACAGTAAGGGTTTCCTAATCTTTGACCAGTCTATAGCGAGAGATTTCAGCTCTCATCGCCACCCCCTACAAACCTTAACGGATCGTAATATGAATAGGCGTTTAGACTCATAAACGGCTTGATAACGGGATCCTTAGCCTCCCCCAGCCCGCACAGCAAGAGCATTTTCAATACCATTGATGAGCTCTGTCAATCGATGCAATCGACCTTTCTAAACGCCATTACCACTAGGGCATCGTCGACTGCCAACCGCTCAAAGGACTGGGGCTTGGGGTTGAGCAAAATTTCGCCGCTGCCCCGCCGCACGCCGATCAGCAGCAGCGGATTGTCGGTTTGAGTTGCGCTGTAGGCGCTCACCCACTGGCTCAACTCAGCAAAGGTTTTGCCCTCTAGCTGGCTGGGGTAGCGGCCCGGATCAATAAAGTAAAACTCGTTAGAGTCGTCGGAGTAGGTGAGCAACTGCTGGTAGACCACCGACATGTTTTTGAACATAGCGCTCTGGGCCATAATGCCCGCGCTGTAGTCGCGGGCCGATACCACCTCGTCTACCCCAGCTTCTTGCAGATGGCGACGGCGGCTGAGGTTGACCAGTTCAGCAATGACGTGAATGTCTGTTTGCTGGCCGGGCAGGCGCTCTAGATGCTTGATAGCGAGCGCTATGAGGGCGTTTTTTTCGTCGGGGGCCTCGGTGGCTTCGTCGGCTAGCAAAATTACCGCTTTGGCATGGGGGGCACAGAGACGCTCCAGGGTGGCGTGGTGGGTGGGGTCGTCCTGCACAAAGTGCACTCGGTTGGGAAAGACTTTGGGATTTGGGTAGCGGCTGGGCACCCCCTTAAAACGAGTGTCTGCTTCAAAGTCAGCCACCGCTGAGGTCGCCACCACCACGATATCGATGGGGCTATCTTTGTTGCCCTCTAGCAGTTGATCAACAATGCCCGCCGCCTTGTCGTTCCAGTTGCAGATAATAATGTGGTCTTGAAACACGCTCACAGAGGTCTCCGATCGCAGGGCACGGGTGACAAACATAGAGGAAATCTTGCCGCTGATAGCGCCAAAGATAAAGGCACCCGATATGAGCAGCAGCAGTTGCAGCACTCGCCCGACGAGGCTTTTGGGCTTGTCGGGATATTCCCCCATCAGGGTAATGACAATGTTTTCGAGCACTTCCCAGGGGGGTGTGCCATCGGCACCCCTGCCCTCCTGCCACAGCAGCAGCCCAACTACGCCCGCCAGCGCCAGCGCTCCGGTCGGAGCAATCAGCCGCTTGGGAGGTAACGCTTTGAGGGATAACCATTTCAGGGGTCGTATCACCGTCATAGGCGAGGTCGGAAGGTTGGCATTCGCCATGAAACTCCCATCACGATAGCGTTAACGGTCAGCCCGTAGTGTATGTTCGGCTGGCCAATATCCTCGGCAAATCTGCACTATTCTCCGCCCAGCCAACGTACCAAAACCCATCCATCAAAACATTTGCTATTGCCAGAAACCGGGTTTCTTCTTTGCATAGTCTAGGGCCATCGCTACACCCTCAGAACCCTGGTTTTTAGCCCTTTACATCAAGATTCTCGCCAGGGGTGAGCGGTGCGTTACGGTGTGGCAGTGAACTGGAGATGTATCCAAAGACCTCGGCACACCTAACGGCACCCTACGGCAAAAAGAGATCAGGTGATTTATCCTTCATGAGCCCTGTGGCACTATGGAGACACACCATTGCAAAGGCCCATGGTCACTAGCGCTCCCGACACCCAGGCCAATATTGCCCTTGGCGAAAAGCGGGTGACGCTGCGTGGCCTTGACTGGCAGGCTTACCAGCAAATTTACCAGGCCTTGCCCCAGACCCGCGCAGCCCGCTTTACCTACGATCGCGGTGCGCTCGAAATCACCATCCCCCTTGAAGATCACGAATTTGCCGTTCGCCTGATTGAGCTGTTTATTCGCATTCTGGTGGTTGAGCGAGGGCTAAAAATCAAAACTCTGGGTTCCACCACCCTCGATCGCGAAGATTTAGATCGCGGTGCCGAGCCCGATAACGCCTACTACATTCAAAACCAGCCCCTAGTGATGGGCAAAACCATTGACCTGCAAACCGACCCACCCCCCGATTTGGTGGTGGAAGTTGACATCACCCACACCGATATTGACAAGCTCAGCCTCTATGCCAACTTAGGAATACCGGAATTTTGGCGCTACAACGGCAAGGTCTGGCGCATTTACCAGCTTGAAAACGCGGTGTACCAGGAAGTTGAGACTAGCCCAACCTTTCCCATAGTGGCTAAAGCCAAACTGTACGAGTTTTTAGCCCAGGCCAAGCTAGACGAAGTTGACGCAGAAATAACCCTCCGGCGGTGGCTGCAATCTTCAACCAGATAGCTCAATAGCCCTAGCAAAGTCGGACCGCAAAAGCCAAGATTTCCGCAGGTGTTGTCAACCCAAGGCCAAAGCAACGGCGGCCTCGGCATGAATGCGGGTGGTAGGAAATAGCGGCACCGTCGCCGTCACATCCTTCACCAGCAGCTCTAGCTCGGTGCAGCCCAAGATCACCCCCTCGGCCCCGGCCTCGACCAGTTCCTGGCAGATCGCCAGCACCCGTTGGTGAGAGTCGGGCTTAAACTCGCCCTGGCACAGCTCGTCGTAGATAATCTGGTGCACCACATCTCGACTAGAACCGCCGGGAATCAGTACCTCCAGACCGTGATGCTCGATTAAACGCTGGCGGTAAAAGTCTTGCTCCATGGTGAATTTGGTGCCCAGCAGCCCTACTCGCCTCAGTCCCTGGGCCTTAATGGGCTCGGCGACCGCATCGGCAATGTGCACCAGGGGAATCGAAATGCGTGCCTCGATGTCGTCAGCTAGCAGATGCATAGTGTTGGCACACAGCAGCACCATGCTAGCTCCAGCCATTTGCAGCTTTTGGGCCGCTTCGACCAGAATGTCGGAAATATCGGCCCAGTTGCCGGCGTGCTGCATGGCCGCCATATCGGCAAAATCGACCGAAAACATGATCACTTTGGCGGAGTGCAGCCCCCCCAGCTCGGCTCGGGTGGTCTGGTTGAGAATGCGGTAGTACTCAAGCGAAGACTCCCAGCTTATGCCGCCAATCAGGCCAATGGTTTTCAACGGATGCCTCCTTCTCGCCTTTCGGGTCGTGCCCTGGGTATACCACCTTTCCGGGCCGATGGGTTATGGTTGCGTAAGTTTAGGCATCCCTGGCGAGGTCTGCCTGGCAGCGTTAGCGGATTGCCCCCGTTTCTAACCTTGACCTATGACGTTTTCCTCCGACACCGCTCCCTATGAACCCCTAAGCGTTGAGGCTTTGGCCCAGCGCCTGGCCGAGCCTGACGAGACTGTGCAGCTGATTGACGTGCGCGAGCCCGCAGAAGTGGAGACCGCCAGCCTGCCGGGGTTTGTCAATTTGCCCCTGAGTGAGTTCGCCAACTGGTCAGATACCATTCACAGCCGATTTGAGGCCGATCGCGAAACGATTGTGCTCTGCCACCACGGCGTGCGATCGGCTCAGATGTGCGGCTGGCTGGCCCAGCAGGGCTTTACCCAGCTTAAGAATGTGACCGGCGGCATCGATGCCTACGCCCTGACAGTCGATCGATCGGTACCCCTTTACTAGGCCCGCTGCGAGGGTTGTCCCTATGGTTACCAGTCCCCTGCGATCGCTGATTCCTGGCCAGACCTCCGTGGCGGCCGACCTGCGGGTATTGGCGGCGGCGGTGGGGCAGCAGCTGGCGGCCCATCGCCGGGGGCTACCGCTGGTTGCCTCGCGCCGCGAGATTCCAATGCACTATCGGGTGTGGGGGCTACAGTTTGGCCGCCAGGAGAACCAGGTACTGACATCGGTGGGGGCGATCGCAGACCTGTGCCAGCGCGACGGCATCGATGGTCGGCTGCTGATTGTCGGCGAAGCGGGGGTGGGCAAAACTCACACTCTGCTGGCGGTGGGCGATCTGCTGCTCAAGCGCGGCGGGCCGGTGCCGGTGCTGCTCGATGTCTCGGCCTGGGCGGGGGAAACCATGCGCGAATGGCTGATCGCAGCCCTGTGGCGCGACTACCGCGTGGCCAAAACCACCGCCGCCAACTGGGTCGACCAGGCCCAGCTCACCCTGCTGGTCGATGGGTTTGACCACCTGCCTGCCCCCCAGCAGCGCAAGTTTGCCGCCGCCCTGGAAGCTCTGTTGCGCACCAACCCCAACCAAACCGCGCTGCTCTGCTGCCGCCGCCAGGTGATGGAGTCGCTAGGGTTAACCTTTGATCAGTTCAATGGTGGCATCCATATTATTCCGCTGGCGGCGCAGCAGGTTAAAGACTATGTAATGGCGCAAAACTGCCCCGATCTGTGGCCTGTAATCAAGGGCAGTAAGGTGCTGCAACAGCTGGCGCGGCTGCCCTTGCACCTGACCATGCTGGTCGCGATGACGAACCCAGTCGAACCGCCCATTCGCAACCGGGCTGACCTGGTGCAGCGCTACCTTGAGGACCGCCTGGCCCAGGCTAAGGGCAACTCAGCCCAGCACCGGACTACCCTGGGCTGGCTGGCCCAACAGCTTGGGTCGCGATCGCGGTTGTTCTACCTCGACGATCTGCAGCGCACCTGGCTGCCCGAACCCCGTCAGCTGCTGTACCGACTGCTGGTGGGGCTGGCGATCGCCCTGGTGATGGGGCTGGTAGGCGGCAACCTGCTGCTGGGGCTGGCCGTGGGGCTGATGCTCTCCCAAATTGACCTGGAGAACTTTGCTTATTTTCGGCGGGGGCTGGCGMTSRMCMYNCNRRSCKGNCTGRCRRYMSKGGCNNMSTTWCNCTRYGNGWCKGCNWCSMCCYSSGRCTNSSGSCTGNGGKCKRKSKACSRYRKKSRCSCTGCTGCTGAGCCCCTTTGATCGGGGGGTGCCTGGGTTTGGCTGGGCGGGGGTCGTGGGAGCCGTAGTTGGCTGGAGCCTGGGCCTGGTGGGSMTGYTKYSGGKCGRKYWKGCMGNKAKSKMKGCMRWGCMGNCWCRCCSSCAACYRRGMCGWWAYKYYSGMCMTKCKSRWYGMAGYRGYYYWRRWGSYGSWAMTGGCNNTGGWGCTAGCNNGSTGCTGCTGGTGCTGCCAGCGGTAGTGAGCGGGCAGCCGCCCCTGGTGCTGCTGCCCTTCGACCGGGCGCGGGTGGTCGTGGCAGGGCTGGGGAGCGCGGCGCTGTGGCTGTCATTTGGGCTACAGCACGGCATGGTGCGGCTGCTGTTGGGCGGACGCCAGGGGTTGCCCCTGGCCGCGCGTCCGTGGCTCAATGCAATGGTGACGGCAGGGCTGCTGCGCGGGGTGGGGGGCGGCTTTGGCTTTGGCCATGAGATGCTGCGTCAGGCGATTGCCCCACCCCAGCGCGATTGACGGTGGCTAAACAGTGCGATCGCACGTCAGCGCCATCTAGACCTCGGGCTGGTGCGTAGAGAACTAGGTGAGGCCACGGGTAGTAACCCTCAGTACCCTTTAAACCTACCGGAGTCCTCCATACTGGGGGTCGCTTGGGCTGGGGTCGCTCATGTGGCTCTCAGAGGCATCCGGCAAAATCTCTATGGGTGCCCCCGGCAACACAGCCAAGGCAGATGCCCAGGCTCGATTTTCTTGCTCTTTACCGTTTAGCAGCACGATGGCGTTTTTATCAAAGTCTGCTTCTAAATCAACCGCTCAGGCTAAACCACGCCCCTCCGTCCTCTGGGCGACGTGGGTAATGGCGGCCACCGTTGGGCTATCGGCGGCGATCGTTTTGGCCTGGTTTGCGGGCGAAGCCCGAATTACCAGAATTTTTGCTCAGCTTCAAATATTGCAGGGCCAGCCCCCCATGTGGCTAGAAGTGCCGATGGTGACGGCCCAGTACTTAGCAGCTCCCACCGTGGTGCTGCTGCTGTTGGCCGCTGCCATCACCCGCATTTCGCCCCGGCCCCGGCCCTGGTCGCGGTGCATTGTGGTGGGCATTTTGCTCACCCTGGTCATCCGCTACCTGGTGTGGCGCTGCCTTTCGACTTTAAACCTGGCCTCGCCCCTGGAGGGCACCCTGAGCCTGGGGCTGCTGGGCATGGAGCTATTTGGCCTCACCACCAGCATTATTCAGCTGCTGCTGCTGCTGCGGGTGCGCGATCGCAGGCCCCAGGCCGACCAGCTAGAGCAGGCAGTAGTCAGCGGCAGCTACCAGCCCTGGGTCGATGTATTTATTCCCACCTACGACGAACCGGCCTTTATTTTGCGCCGCACCATCATTGGCTGTCAGGCCATGACCTACCCGCGCAAAACCATCTACCTACTCGACGACACCCGCCGCCCTGAGATCAAAGCCCTGGCCGCCGAACTGGGCTGCCACTACATTACTCGCGACAGCAACCACCACGCCAAGGCAGGCAACCTCAACCACGCCGTTAAACAAACCCAGGGCGAGCTAATTGCCTCCTTCGATGCCGACTTTGTGCCCACCCGCAACTTCTTGTGCCGCACAGTGGGCTTTTTTCAGCAGGCTAAGGTGGGCCTGGTGCAAACCCCCCAGAGCTTCTACAACGCCGACCCGATCGCCCGCAACCTGGGCCTGGAGGGGGTACTAACGCCTGAGGAAGAGGTGTTTTACCGCCAGATTCAGCCCATGCGCGACGGGGTGGGCAGCGTGGTGTGCTCGGGCACCTCCTTTGTGGTGCGGCGCAGTGCCCTAGAGGCCAGCGGCGGTTTTGTCACCGAGTCGCTGAGCGAAGACTACTTTACCTCGGTGCGCCTGGCGGCCCAGGGTAACGACGTGATTTACCTGGACGAAAAGCTCAGCGCTGGCCTCGCCGCTGAAGATATTGCCGCCCACGCCACCCAGCGGCTGCGCTGGGCCAGGGGCACCCTGCAAGCCTTTTTTATCGACTCCAACCCGCTGACTATTCCTGGGCTTACCCCCATGCAGCGGCTGGGGCACCTGGAGGGGCTGCTGCACTGGTTTAGCAGCATTCCCCGCATTGGCTTTTTGCTGATGCCGTTGGCCTACTCGTTTCTCGACGTAATTCCGATTCAGGCGACAACGCGGGAGCTGCTCTACTACTTTGTGCCCTACTATCTGGTGCAGCTGACGGTGTTTGCCTGGCTGAATGAGCGATCGCGCTCTGCCCTGCTGTCAGACATCTACTCGCTGGTGCTGGTGTTTCCGCTGGCGGCTACGGTGGTGCAGGCCATGGTCAACCCCTTCTCGCGGGGGTTTCAGGTCACGCCCAAGGGCACCTCTAGTCAGCGGTTTCAGTTCAACTGGAAGCTGGGCTGGCCGCTGGTGCTGCTGTTTGGCCTGACCGCCATCAGCCTGTGGCGCAACCTGGGCCTGTGCCTGATGGCGGGCTGGGGCAGCGATGCCTCATACAGCATTACGTCGCGGGGGCTCGCTCTGGGCTGGGTGTGGAGCGCCTACAACCTGGCCATGATCGCCGTGGCGCTGCTGATTTTGCTAGATGTGCCCCGCCCCGACGCCCACGTGTGGTTTGATCTGCGCCGGGTGATCAAACTGACGCCTCGCACCCTGCGCCCCGAACCGGGCCATTGCGCAGATGCCATCGCCCCCGCCAGCCCCACGCCCAAAACCTGGTGGGGCATTACCACCGCAATGTCTGAGGTTGGGCTTGAAGTAGCCCTTACCCAGCAGATTTCCCCAGCCCAGCCCCTCAGTGTGGGCATGGCGGTCGATCTAGAGGTTGCCGAAGAGGCGATCACCCTGGAGGGCATCATTACCGCCATTACCTACAAAAATAACGACAAAGACGAGTTTCCTCACCTGCGGGTGCAGTTTGGCCCCCTCGCCCCGACCAGCTACCGGGCTCTGGTTACGACCTTATTCTGCCGCCCCGGCCAGTGGAAGCGCTGGAACAGCCCCGGTGAACTGCGATCGCTCTGGCTGCTGCTGCGGGTGCTGCTGTGGCCCCGACGATTGAGCAGCCGCAGCCCCAGGGCGGTGCCGGTGGTCAAGGGGTAACCCACCTGCGGTAAGCCATCGCAGCCGAAACCCTTTATGATGGCGGCTATCAACTAACCTGTCATAACACCCCACGCCCCTGTCGCCCTTCGCCTTCGCCCTATGCAGATTACCTACGACCCCGATCGCGACATCCTGCAAATTGCCTTCAACCAGCGCGACGTAGACGAAACCGCCCGCGTTTCCCCCAACCTGATTCTCGACTACGACGAAGATGGGCTAATTGTTGGGCTAGAGCTGCGTCAGGCCTCGCGACGAGTCGATAGCCCGCTGTCGGTGACCTTTACTATTGGCGATGCCGATCTCGAAAAACCTCAGCCCTAAAACGATTTTGGATTTTGGCCTTGTAGTGAGCTTGTCGAACTATTGGCGATTTTGGCTGAGGAGCAGGCATCTTGCCTATGAACAAAAAAAGGGGAGGCAATGCCTCCCCGCGTCATCATGACTTGCTCTCAAACGTCAACCTCTGACGTCAACCCTAAGCGCAGAGACACCTCTGCTCAGCGCTTAGGCTTCGCCTGCTTCAATGGCGGGGGTTGCGGTGCTGCCCAGGTCAATTTTGACCACCTTGTTGCGGGCTTCGATCACCTTGGGCAGGGTGAGGGTCAGCACGCCATCGGCAAAGTTGGCTACTACCTGGTCGTTTTTCACGCCATCGGGCAGGTTCACCATCCGGTGGAAGCTGCCGTAGCGGGTGTCGTCGTAGAGCACCTTGGTACCCTCGGCAGCAGCGGACTGGTGGCGGCTGCCCGAGATCGACACCACATCGGCACTCACCTGCACATCCAGATCGGCAGCGTTAACCCCGCTCAGGTGAACAGTGAGCACAAAGTCATCGCCTTGGTCAACGAGACGCACCGCCGGAGTCCAGTCAGCTTTGGATAGGGCTTCGGTAGCAAAGTCGCCAAACACATCGTTAATCTGACGGCGAATGGCGTTGATTTCGGTGATGGGGTCTAAGTAGCGACGAATAATCATGGGTTCTAAACCTCCTGGTACTTGCCTTTTCAAACCGTTGAAGTGAGTTAGGTCAAGCATTTGCGCTTTCACTCTGTACAGTTTCTATAGTGCGCCAGCGCTGCTTACTCCTCCAGTCGTAGGAACCCTACTGCGGTGGCGAACTTCCCTCCCGTACCAAGTTGGGGGTGAACCGAACCGGCACGATCGCGCGATGGATTGCCAATTCAACCCGTGCGATCGCTAATGCGAAGACTGCGATCGCGATTGCCGCTTGACGCGATTGCCGCTTGATGACACGCCATAGCAGCTTGATGACATCGGATTGCGGCCCCTAGACATGCGATCGCAGGACGGTGATATGGCATTACCGCTTAATGACATGCCATTGCGGCTCGATGACTTAGCATTGCGGCGCGATCTGACGGCTTAAATTCTCTGCGAGTACCATAGCGATAAGGATTCTTCCCTTGGCCCGCCCAGAATGGATCGTATTCAGCTATTCGATGCTCTGAGCAATCTGTCGTCTCACGACTTTGAGCGACTGCTTGTCAGCGTCAACATTCCCCGAATGAATCGGGCCGGAGCATCAGCCAAAATTGGCGAACAGGTCAGCGCTCTGCTGGAGTGGGCGGATAGCGCGATCGGGACAGGGTTAGAGGCGATCGCCCGCCACCTGGCCGAACTCAATTGCTTTGAGTTTGATGCTTACCTGCGATCGCTCGTCGCCACCTACGAGAAATGGTGGGAGCACTACACGATCACCGATGCCGTTGGTAAAGTCGAGCAAGCACAGCCAGAGCAACCCTCAATTTTTGACTTTGGCCTCATAGTGCAAACTGTTACTAAAGAACGAGAGCCAACTGACCCGGAGAATACTCCATTTCAGCAAGACAAAGAGAAAACCGAACGGCTGCCCGTGCTGGAGGGCATTCGCAAATATGCCGACGACCATGTGCTGCTGGTGGGTCGCCCCGGATCGGGCAAATCGACAGCGCTGATTCGGCTGTTGCTGGAAGAGGCCGCCCTCTCCCCCGGCCCCTCTCCCAAGGTTGGGAGAGGGGAGGCAGCGCAGATTCCGGTTTTGGTAGAGCTGCGCTATTGGCAGACATCCGTGCTGGAGCGCATTCGGGCATTTCTCTACCAGCACGACCCTCACCTAAATTTGGATGATGCCGCTCTGAATGCCCTGCTGCGCCAGGGACGGTTTTTGCTACTGATCGACGGCCTCAACGAGCTACCCTCCGACGAGGCCCGCACTCAACTCACCACCTTTCGCCGCGACTACCCCAAAGTGCCGATGATCTTCACCACGCGAGATCTGGGGCTGGGGGGGGACATGGGGGTTGAAAAGAAGCTGGAAATGCAGCCGCTGACCGAGGCGCAAATGAAAAAGTTCATTCGCGCCTATGTGCCCGATCAGGCGGAGGCGATGCTGCGGCAGTTGAGCGATCGCCTGCGAGAGTTTGGCCAAACGCCGCTGCTGTTGTGGATGCTGTGCGAGGTGTTTCAGCGATCGCCTAATCGGCAACTGCCCACCAACCTGGCGGAGGTGTTTCGAGCGTTTACGACGATGTATGAAGACAGCAGCGTGCGCAAATATGAGGTGGCGCTGCTGAAGGGGGATGTGCGGCCCTTGAGCGATCGCCGCCTGTGGAAAGAAGCCCTCAAAGCCCTGGCGGCCCTAATGATGCAGGGCGAAACCCCGGTGGATTTTCGTGTGGCGATTCACCGCACCGAAGCCGAACGCGAACTCAGCAAACTCTTCGCCAACGAGAAATTCCCTGTTCGCGACATTCTCGATGACCTACTCAAATACCACCTGCTGCAAAACCGCACCACCGACCAACTCGAATTTCGCCACCAGCTCATTCAGGAATACTACGCTGCAGAACATTTACTGCAACTGCTTCCCAGTCTAAGCGATGAGCAACTCAAGTGCGACTACATCAACTACTTAAAATGGACAGAACCCATTATCTTAATGCTGAGCTTGATCAGCAAAGAGGAAAAGGTTTTAGACTTCATGCTTCTTGCCTTAGAGGTAGATCGAATGCTAGGCGGAAAGTTGGCAGAAGAGTTTCGACCAATATTAAGATTTCAAGCCACAGGATGGATTCCTGAAACAAGATTCAGAAAAAGTATTGAAGTACAGCCTACAGATATCCATGCTTCTTTTGACGAATTCTGCATTGCAATGGATTCATTTATGCGTTATGCAGAGGATGAAGTCCAAGATAGTGGGAATATATTTAATCCAAAACGTCAATCCCTAATGCAAATAGAGGCTGGTCAAACCTTGGTGGAAAAGTTGGAGAGTAAAGATTCTCTTGTAAGACTATCTGCGGCGATGGAGGCAAGGAAGGCTCACCACATTGATCTGACTAGTCATTTGATCGATCTCCTTGAGGATAAGAATTGGGATATTCGTTATGTGGCTTCTTCTGTCCTAAAGAAAACAAGCTCTAGAAGCTCAGAACTCGCTTTTCTTAGCATTTTAGAAGTGGAGAGCGATATTGATGTTTGTCGATGCATTATTAATAGTATTTCTAAGCCTAGATTTCTCTCTAATCTCTGGAAAATTTGTATGGTAAATGGAAGCTTAGAAATCGCAGAAGAGATTTTAGATGCCATTATCGTTATTCAGAATGGCTGTAAATTTTACAACTATGAAATAGCTTACGGTCTAGCACCCCAAGGCAAAACCATTTTTCTCTATTTCTCTTACGCCCCTGCCGACAACGCCTTGCAAATTCAACTGGCCAACCACCTCACCCTGCTCGAACACCAGAGCATCATTACCAGTTGGAGCAGCCACAAAATTTTTCCTGGCGACGATCGCACCCAAACTATCCACCAGCAGCTTAACACCGCCGACATCATTCTGCTGCTGATCAGCCCCGACGCGATCGCCGACGACACCTGCTACCACCTCGAAATCCAGCGGGCGATCGAGCGGCACCAATCCGGCGAGGCCCGCGTCATCCCCATATTGCTGCGCCCCGTAGACTGGCAGGGTGCCCCCTTCAATCAGCTTGATGTACTGCCCAAAAACCACCAGCCCATCACCACTTGGCCAAATCCAGACCAAGCCTTTCAGGAGATTGCTGAAAGCATTCGTACCATAGCGATGGAGGTTAGAAAGAAAAAGGGTGGAGAGTGAATGAATGAAGGAAATCCGCTTTAGTGAGCACTCACAGATCAAAATAGAACTACTTGCCAACCATGGACTCACTATCGAACCAGAATTCATTATTGATGTAGTTCGTTCACCTGACAGGCTAGAACCTGGAGAAGAAGATAAACAGATTGCTCAAAAGCGGTTAGACGAAACGCGAGTATTGAGAGTAGTTTATCGAGAGTTTAATGCATTCATCCTAATCATCACCCTTTACCCTGGCAGGAGATCTAGATATGAAAAAAATTAGTTATAGCAAGGATGTCGATGCGCTTTTAGTTGAACTATCTGAAGAACCCATCGCCTACGCCGAGGAAGATGGACAGGTGATTTTGCACTACTCAGCTAATGAGAAGCTGGTCTTAGTTGAAATTCTAGATTTTAGAAGACTCATGTCTGAAGAAGCAGTTACAGCACTTTTGGCTTCATAAACCTCCCTTGGCAACTAACGGAGTCTGAATAATTCAAATTACGCTCAATTTGCCCGACGATATTCAAGTAACAGAAACTGATCTGCGTACAGAGTTAGCGATCGCCCTTTTTCAGCGAAACATTCTGCTCATCGAGCAGGCGGCTCAAGTCGTTGGAACTGACGTAGATGATTTCTACCAAATTCCCGTCAATCACAGCATCCTCACTCCCCCAAACGACACTGATAACGATTCCAATGAACTCATCTTTGCCCATCTGCGGATTTCTTTACAACCAGCCAAAGCAGGCAACTTAAAGCCCATCGCGGAACTCTGGGATACATTGATGGCTGATACCCCATCCATTCACTTAAACGCTACAGCATCACCAGGTCGGGGTAGTTGGCGATTAGCTCATCGGCGCTGAGGCTGTCGCTGGGGTCTTGGGGCGTCCACAGCAGCTCGTAGACCAGCAGGTAGGCGGGCGAAATGGAGCCCAGGCGCTGTAGGACGGCGTTGAGATCGGCCACGGAGTTGACGGATTTGAATAGGGGGCGATCGTCTGCCGTGCCCAGCAGCAGCGTCACCACAATGTGCGAGGCCACCTCATCGCTGAGGCCACTGGGCATGGCTCGCCGCTGCACCTCGCCACCCACATTGACCAGGGTTTCAACCGCAAACTTGCTGCGCTCTTGAATTGAGAGTCGTTCAAATAGCTCCGACGCTTTCTCTCGCCCGGCCACCGTCTGCGACTCGGCCCGCACGTGGGTCCAGTAGTCGGGGTGGCGCAGCAGGGTAAGCACGGTGGCGCGCAGCTGGGCGGCTAGCCCTGCCGAAGTGGTGAGGTCGGCATTGACCGCGATTCGATCCAGCTCGCGCTGTAGTTCACGCGCTCCGGCCAGCAGCGCCACCTGAAGACGGGTCACAGTGACAATGTCGTTGAGCAATTCGCTCTGGCTACCCGTCGCCGCCGGGCCGCTACTCCTGCGACTGCTCTGCATCGAGCTGAAGACAATGGGCAGTAGAATGAAACCCAGCACCACAATGATGAAGAACAGCTCGCCCCCACCGCCATCGTCGCCTGTATCGACATAGACCGGAGCCGGAGTGTAGGTGGGATAGGGCACAATCACCGGGCCAGGGGCCGAGCGGTAGCCGTAGCCGCCCCCATAACCGCCCCCATAACCGCCCCCATAACCGCCCCCATAACCGCTGCTGGGAGGCAGGCTGCGCGGGGCCGAAGGCGCTGGCGCTGACCGACCAAACGAACCGCCTCGGCTCATGCCGCCGCTGACCGCTTGTTCTGCGATCGCACCTTGGGGCAGCAGCCCATCCCTCAGCCACTGCGACTCCACTGTTTTCAAGAACACCGGCTGGCCCTTCACCACGGGCACCACACCCAGATAAACCACCAGGGCAATCAGCACAGTGGCCGCAGAAATCATTAACCACAGCCGCTTAACGCTAGGGGTTACCTGCATCACGGGTTCTCCAGAGTTGAAAGGGACTGGCTTGGCACGGTTCTTTGAGTATCTAACAAACCTCAAAGCCCGTGGGTTAACAATCCTAAACTCGTCGCCTGGCCGCGCGATCGCTACCCGTTGCCAAAACCGTAACCCCGTACAGCTTCTTTATAGTTCGTTGATAAATTGCTAAAGGACTCAGGGGAGAGCCATGCAGCATTTTTAAGCTACGCCTCTGCAATGACCGCGATTCCCCGGCTGATTTTTAGGTGTGAGATTGACCATGAACAAGCGAGTATTTTTGGCCCTGGCAGGGACGGCTCTGGTGACCGCCTCCCTGGGGAGTGGCATGTTGACAACGGAGCAGGCGATCGCGCAGACCCAGCCCGAGTGGTACAACTGCCTGACCCGTGAAGTGTTTACCCCTGAGAAACAGGCCTGGTGCGATCGCTGGAGCACGCTGCAAAATGGCACCTACATCGTGCCCTTGGGCTTTGGCCCCGAGCCCACCTTTGAAACCGTCACCCTCGAAAATGGCCAATACAACCGCCCCGGCGAGCTGGTGGTGAGCCTGGCCAACGAGCCCGACTGGCTGGCCTTTGGCGATATCGACGGCGACGGCAACGACGATGCCGCCGTGATCTTTGGCGTCAACCAGGGGGGCGGCAGCAACCTGGTTACCTACCTGGCGGCGGTGATGGATATTGACGGCGAGGCCGAGGCGCTGCGGCCCGTAGCCCTGGGCGAGCGGATTATGCTCAACGGCCCCACTGCGATTGAAAATCAGCGCATCAACGTAGCCCAGCTAACCCAGACCGAGGTGATCAACCGCAGCTTTGTGACCGATGGCGGCAGCCTCAGCGAGCTGGCCCAGCTGCCTAGCCCCGAGCGGGCGGAGCTACCCGACGGCACCGTCGTGTTTTCCCAAACGCCGACCTATGCGGTGCGAGTGTTTACCCGCGACGGACAGCCCTACATCAACCTGTTCAACAGAGCTAGCGGACGGCAGGAGCTAAATGGCGTTCGGGCGATCGCAGCATCTTCTGTAGAGGGCATCGCGTTTAGCTATGCCGGTTCGACCAGCGAGGGGCGGCCCTCGGTTCAAGTGAATGTTGCGGCCAATGGTGCCCAAACGATTGAGGTGAATGACGCCGTGCAAACCAACTCTGCTAGTGTGACTGGCACCGTCACCTACCTGCCACGCATTGCTATGCCGCCCAACGCCGTGCTGGAGGTCAGCCTGATCGACGTCAGCCGGGCCGATGCCCCGGCCGTTACCCTGGCGTCTCAAAGCATGGTGTTTGGCGATCGCCAGGTGCCGCTTCCCTTTGAGCTGGTGTACAACCCCGACCAGATCGACCCTCGCCTGAGCTATGCGGTACAGGCCCGCATTCTAGTCGATGGAGAGCTGCGCTTCATCAACACCAGCCGATTTGCGGTGATTACCCAGGGCAACCCCACCTCAGTAGAGGTCAGAGTTGACCCGGTTTCGCGGTGAGTTGGGAGACAAAAACCATCCGAGCAGGTGCAGCTGCTAATAGCGACCCACCTGGGCCGCTATTAGGCTCTACCGTCAGATATAAATTAGATGAACCTCAGGTAGAAGGCGATCGGGCCAAGAAGGGCGCTTGTTAGACTAACGGCAGCCAAAGCGTCGTCCACAGCGTGTAGATCTACCGTGACCGTTAAAGACTCAGCCCCCACTCTGCCCAACCTGGCCCAACCTGCCCTCCAGCCCCTGGTTTACCTGGTTGAAGACGAAACCCAAACGGTGCTCGACTGGGCCTCGTCCGTGGGCCATTCAGAAGATACCTACTTTCAGCGGGGTCAGCGGCTGGCGCGGCGACTGGGTGCCCACTACCGCCGCGACGGGCTGACCGAGTTCGGCTTTTGGACTCCGGAGCTGGTGGCCGACATTATTCAGTCGGAGCGCACCCTGGAGCTAGAGATTCTCACGCCGCTGCAGCCGATCGATTTTCGCGCTCCCCAGCAAACGCTCAGGTTTCAGCGCGATCGCCTGCCGGTCATGCAGCAGGGCGAGTTTGTCTGGGCGGTGGTCGCAGGGGTCAAGCCGGGGGGCCGCGATCGCGCCGGCAGCTTCTACTGGCTGCGGTATATCGACGCCGAGGGCCGACTCAACTACATTCGCGACCCCCTGGCCTACTCGCTGCCCTACGGTGTATTTGCCCCCGCCGAGGTGTACGACCTGCGGCGGCTGCAGCAGCGGCGGGCCGACCTGGGCTACCTGGCTCGCAGCGCCGCGCCCAAGGGTGGTCTCGACCCCGAAATTCCCCGCGTGCCCGCCCCCACCAACATTCTGCAAATCCACGTCAAAACCGCCTCCGCCGAGGGCAGTCTGGAGGGGCTGACCCGCATCTATCAGCACATTTCTGACAAGCTGGCCGCCGGGGAAGCCCTCACCCCCGCCGAGGCCGCCTATACCGGCTACGACGCGGTACAGCTGCTGCCGGTCGAACCCACCATTGAGTATCGCCGCGAAGACACCAACAGCGAGCACGAGTTTTTTGCCATTGCCGAAACCGACAACCTAAACGGTGGAGATAAAGCTTCTAGCAGCGGCCTTACCGTCACCCTGCGCCAGCCCAACACCCAAAACTGGGGCTACGACGTGCCCATTTTGGGCTCTGCCGCCACC
Source organism: Nodosilinea sp. LEGE 06152 (assembly GCF_015207525.1). Lineage (GTDB taxonomy): Bacteria > Cyanobacteriota > Cyanobacteriia > Phormidesmidales > Phormidesmidaceae > Nodosilinea. Next base: position 109,830 of record NZ_JADEWR010000006.1, on the reverse strand, counting down.
AACCCGTCGGTACTGAGCACCCTGCGCCCCGATGAAACGGTGGAGTTTATCGCCACGCTGCACACCTTTTCTGCCGGACCCATTCAGCTGATCTACGACCTGGTCTACGGCCACGCCGACAACCAGGGCATTGAGCTGCTGACCCAGCAGTTCTTCAAAGGCCCCAACATGTATGGCCAAGACCTCAACCACCAGCTGCCCCAGGTGCGAGCCATTTTGCTGGAGATGCAGCGGCGCAAAATTAACACCGGGGCCGACGGCATTCGCGTCGATGGCGGGCAAGACTTTCGCTTTTTCAACCCCCTCAGCGGGCGGGTCGAGCAAGACGATGTGTACCTGCTGGCCATGAGCGACGTGGTGCAAGATATCCAGGGCTACCGACGGCGCATGTTCACCATTTTTGAGGATGGCCGTCCCTGGCCCGAAACAGGTTGGGAAGAAAAATCGACCTACCGCGAGCTAATTGAGGCCAAGCCCGGCTCGTTTCAGTGGGGGCCACTTATTTTTGCCCACAACACCCCCACTCTAAAGGGCTTTTGGGACCGCAAGTGGCGGCGGGTGTGCGAGGTAATCTTCCAGGGCGACCACTGGATTACCGGCTGCGGCAACCACGACACCGTGCGCCGGGGCAACCAGATCGATCTCGACGCCGACATCAACTGGAACCTGGGCAAAACCCTGCCCGAGGCCCTCAACCGGGCCTACAACAACTCGGCCACGCTGCTGTGGGTGCACGGCTTTAGCCCTGGGCTGCCGATGGACTTTCTCAACGCCAGCCTGGAAACACCCTGGGGATTCTTTCGCAACACCGACGATCGCTACGGGGTCAAGGTGGTTTCTGAGGAGGTGGGCTTTCTCGATTGGGAGATCGAGCCCGAGTTGTACCTTCAGCCCCACGCCTTTCCCCAGCTCAAATCCCTGGGTTTTAAGGCCCTAGGCCAGCTGCAAAATTTTGCCAAAGCCTTGCGGGAGGCTATGGTCGAAACCGACTACAACCTGGAGCAGGTGGCCCAGATCTGCCAGCACTGCCTGGGCGAAGGAGCTGAGGGCACAGTCTGTGAGGTGCCCGCCCTCGAAGAGCTGAACCAACCTAGCCTGCCCCGGTTTTTGGCCACCCTCGATGTGCCCAAGCTCAAGCAGTTTGCCATGGCTTTTATGGAAGACGGCCACGACATTTGCAACGTGGCCCACTATTTTGACCAGGCCAACCCCGATCGCGGCTATTTTGGTGTCGCCCTGCGGGAGTTTCGGCGGCAGCGCCCCTGGCTGCGGGAGAACCTGATTGGCCGCGATCGCTTCAACCGCATCAGCGACGACGAGCGCACCATCTTTTACGGCTACCGCACTGAGCCCCACGCCGCCGACCACCGCCCGCCCCAGGAGGTGGTGATGGTGGCTCACATGGGGGGCGCACCCATGACGGTAAACCTGGGCGACTGGCTCCAGCTCGACATGGCGGCCTGGCGGGTGGCCCTGACCACGCCAGGGCTAGAGCTGGGGTCGCAGCCCGAGGAGCTGCGCGCCTTTGAGCTGTGCGACAGCCAGGGCGTGCTGCTGGTGAACGCGGCTGGTGGTTAGAGCGATCGCCTAGGGATCAAGTGAGATAGTAGCGATTATCTTGATTGTCAAGCTCACCCTGCTATGTAGTAGCTGCCATGAGGGTGGCAGCTGGCGGCAATGAGCAAGCTGGAGCCTGCCAGAGGGTGTCATGGCTCACCATGGCATTGAGGATGGTGAGGAGCTTGCGCATCGAGGCAATCAAAGCGACCTTCTTGGGCTTACCGCGTTGGAGCAAGTGCTGATAGAACGCCCGAATCACCGGATTGTGCCGGGTGGCGACCAGGGTTGCCATATACAGTGCGGTGCGCACCGCCGCGCGACCCCCAACAATTTGGCGTTTACCGCGCATCTGGCCACTATCGCGATTCATCGGCGCGAGGCCGCAGAGGCTGGCTAACGGTTTAGCGGGCAGTCGTCCCAGTTCGGGTAACTGCGATACTAGTACCCCAATGGTGGCAGGCCCCAGGCCGGGGACGCTGGTGAGCAGGTCACGGGTGCGCTGCCACTGCTGGCTCTGTTGAATCAACGCCTCAATGTCGGCATCAAGGGCTTTGATCTGCTCGTCCAACCACTCGATGTGGGTGTCAATGTTGGCTTGTATGGTAGGGCGTGCGGTGCGCTGACGGGTCTTTTCGGCACTGCGTATCTCAATGAGTTGCTGACGTCGGGTGACCAAGGCCTGGAGCACCTGGCTGTCCTCACTCGCCATGGCCCGCACTGCCGGGCGAATGGCATCGGCAAAATGCGCCAGTACCTCAGCATCAATTTTGTCCGTTTTGGCTAAACGTCCCGTCGCTTTGGCAAAGTCGCGCACTTGACGCGGATTCACCACCACCGTCGGATACCCTTGCTCCATCAACGTGCGTGCCGCTAGGGTCTGATAGCCTCCAGTCGCTTCCAGCACGATTAACCCAATGACTAAGCCATCGAGATGTTGGCGCAACTCGACGAGGCCCAACTCACTGTTGGCCACCTGAAGAGCACGGCCTAACGGACGAATGTAAACATCCAGGCATCGCTTTGAGACGTCAATACCAATCCATTGCCGATTCTCAGATGTGTCGTTCATGGTCATCTCCACCTTCAATGAGTAACCTTCTRAGCTAAACTCGTCCTTGCTCGATACGGAGTCACAGGCTCCTGGCGATTTTTCGAGTTTTATCCTTAAAGGTGCGGCGACCCAAGCTACACGCGGTTTGCTTAACCTAGGGTGGGACGGTCTGCCACACTTTTTAAGATACAAGGGTGGGCACTGCCCACCAGTTACCCTAGCGCTGTACAACCAGGCTTCCATATAGGGGCAAACGGTGGTTTGCCCAACCTATTCATGCGGCTACTCAGCCCCACCATCGGCGGCAAGCGCGTCCCAGATCAGTTTTTGCTGGTGAATGATCCGCGATTCCAAACCATTCACCGGACCAGGGGTGTAGGCACCGCTGGCATAGCCCTGCTGCACGCTCTCGGTGAGCACCATGTCTTCCTGCATAAAAGCTTCAAACTCGGCCAGCAGGGTTTCCGTGGGCGGGCAAAAGTCGGGGTCGCCGTAGAGGTCGAGGAAAACCTGGCAAGACTCGACGGTGAGCGGCTCGATGTGCAGCCAGGCCAGCAGACCGTTGGGCAGCCCCAGCAGGTGCAGGTTGGGGTAAATTCCGTAGGTAAAAAATCCCTCGCGGCTGCGGCCTTCAAGGGTTGGCAAAATGCGGTTCTCGGCCTGCCAGTCGGCGGTGGTGGGGGTGTAGAGCAGGTTGACGAAGGCTTCGAGCTGGTGCTGGTAGTGGCGAATGGGGCCTTGCACCTGGTTGAGGGTGGTGCGGTGGGCGATCGCCACATGGTAGTCGCAGAGGGTGTTGTCGTGGTAGTTCTTCCAGTTGCAGGCGACGGTGTACTGCTTGGTTGCCAGCGGCTGGGTCGCTGGGGTGCGGTGCTGCCCCAGGTAGTCGGGGATGCTGCCGAGAAACTCGACTAGCGGCGGCGCACTGTCGTCAAAACAGACAAACATAAAGCCCGACCAGATTTCTAGCCGCAGCGATCGCAGCGCAAACTCCTCTTTTTGAAATGACTCTGGAAACTGATCCTGGGAAGGCACCCCCACCAAATCCCCAGCCAGGTCGTACACCCAGGCGTGGTAGGGGCAGACCAGCTTTTGGCAGGAATGAAGGCCCGCTTGGGGCGACAAAATTGCCGCCCGATGGGGGCAGAGGTTGTAAAAGGCTCGCAGCTCGCCATCCTTGTCGCGAACGATCAGCAGGGGCGCGCCCGCCACCGACTTAGCCCATACCATCCCTGGCAGCAGGCGATCGCTGTCACCCACGTACAGCCAGGTGCGTCGAAAAATCGCCTGCTGCTCAATAGGGATCCAGCGGGGATTGGTGTAATGGTCGGCGGCGAGCAAAAATCGTTCCGGCAGCCCTTGGGCATCGGGAGCGGCGGGCGATCGCAGCAGCGGGAGGCTAAAAACCATAGTTAGATACTTCCCATCAGCCCACTAACGCCGGAGCTGTCTTGCCCCGCAGCAGATCCATGATGCCTTCGCGGGTGTCTTGAAAGGCGCGATCGCGGCGAATGGTGTAGGTGCGATCGCGCGGCAAATCCACAAACACTTCTTGCTGAATGGTGCCGGGGTGGGCCGTCAGCACGTAGATCCGCTGGGATAGAAACACCGCCTCATCAACATCGTGGGTGATCATCAAAATGCTCACCCCGGTGCGGTTCCACAGGTCGAGCATAAACTGCTGCATGGTTTCCTTGGTTTGCACATCCAGCGCTCCAAAGGGCTCATCCATCAGCATAATTTTGGGCCGCGAGGCCAGGGTGCGGGCGATCGCCACCCGCTGCTTCATGCCGCCCGAGAGCTGCTTGGGCAGCGATCGCGAAAACTTGGTCAGCCCCACCACCTCTAAATAGTAGGAGGCCATTTCTCGCCGCTCCTTTGACCCCACGCCCTGGAGCTTGAGGCCAAATTCCACATTTTTCTGCACCGTCATCCAGGGGTACAGCGTGTAGCTCTGGAAGATCATGCCGCGATCGGATCCTGGACCCATTACTACCTGACCATCCACCGTGATTTCGCCCGCCGTGGGCATATCCAGCCCCGCCACCAGCCGCAGCAGCGTCGACTTACCCGAGCCTGAGGCCCCTACCGCACAGACAAACTCGCCCGTTTCTACGTGCATGTTGATGTCGTCGAGCGCCAGCACCGGCCCCTGGCGGGTGTCGAACTGTTTGCTGAGGCGGTTGATTTCTAAGTGCATGGTGTTAGTCCAGGGTAAGGGGGTGGATGGGTAGGTGGGTGGATGGGTAGGCGGGTGGATGGGTAGGAGAGTGGATGGGTAGGCGGGTACGCAGTAGTGGGCACTGCCCACCAAGCCCAGATCAGCGCGACAGACCGATGGACTGCCTAATCCACCGCCCATTTACAGGTGGCTTTCATCAATCCCCGCAGCGACAAATCCAGGGCAAAGCCAATCACGCCGAGAATTAGCAGACAGGCAAAGATTTCGTCGGTGTTGAAAAACTTTTGGGCCAGCACAATCCGTTTGCCCAGGCCGTTTTCTGCCGCCACCAGCTCCGCCACCACCACCAGGTTCCAAGAGGTGGCAATGTTGATGCGGAACGTGTCGATAATGTTGGGCACCACGTAGGGCGCAATCACCTGAAACAGCGCCTGCCGCCGCTGCCCGCCCAGGGTGTAGGTGGTTTCGAGCAGCGCCTTGGGCACAAACTTCACCGCATCCATCACCATCAAAATGTTGAAGAACACGGTGCCAATGAAGATTAGAGCGATTTTGGGCGCTTCGCCTAGGCCCAGGTAGATCACCAGCAGGGGAATGAAAGCGGGGGCGGGCATATAGCGCACTACGCCGCTGATGGGTTCGAGCAGCGATCGCACGCTAGCAAACGCTCCCATCGCAATGCCGATGGGCACCGACACCAGGGCCGCCAGCCCAAAGCCCACCGTCACCCGCATAATGCTGGCGGCGGTATCGCCCAGCAGAAAACCATCGGTCCACAGCCGCCCTAGGGCCTGGGCCACCTGAATTGGCGACGGCAAAAACTTGTCATTCACCAGGTCGAGGCTGGCCACCAGCCACCAGAGGCCAAAGGGCACCGCAATCGAGAGCACCATCAGTGCCGTGCTCATTGGCTTGGGAATATCGTCGGCCAGTCGCCAAAAGACACTGGGCTTCATGCCCTGGGTAGACCGGGGCGCGGTGGAAAAAGAAGGGGAAGCAGGAGTCACAGGGGTTAGCCCAAACGTAGAACAAACCGGCACAGAGGCCCCCATTGGCCAGACTTTGGCGCTGGGGGCTGGCGTCAACGGCTACTTTGCAGCAGCGTAGGCCTTAACAAACTGGTCATTGAGAATGGCCTCCAGATCTGGGGCCTCGGGAATAAACCCAACCTCCACCATGAAGTCAGCCATGACTTGAGAGGCGTGGGGCATGTACTTCATGTCGTCGCCACCCGCGCTAAAGGCCTCCAGGTTTTCCTCCAGGGTGAAGATTTTGGTGCCCTGGGTGTACTTTTCAAACTCGGTGTCGCTGACGCTGGCTCGCTTCGCCATAATTTCGTTGGCCCGATCTGGGTTTTCGTCGATAAAGGCCAGAATGTCGAACCAGGTATTTACCAGGGCCTGCACCTGGTCGGGGCGGCTGTCGATCAGCTTTTGGGTCACCACCAGCAGGTCAGGAATCGCGCCCGGATATTCCTCCGATGACACCAGCTCTTGGCTGCCCTCTCGCGAGAGCGCCGTTTCCCAGAAGGGTACCCAGCCTGCAAAGCCGTCTACCTGCCCGGCGGCAAAGGCTGTGGCCGCTGCCCCGGTTTCCAGGTTCCTAATCTCCACATCGTCCCGGCTCAAGCCCGCGTCTTCGAGGGCCAGACTGAGCAAAAAGTCGCCCACCACGCCCTCTTCTAAGGCAACGCTTTTGCCCGCCAGGTCGGCAACGGTGTTGATGCCCTCGGCCCCAATCACCTTGTCGTTACCGGCGGAGTTGTCGTTGACCAGCACCGCGACCATGCCGTTGACCGCATCCCCCGCAAAAGAGATGGTGTCGTTGAGGGTTTGGCTGTTGGCATCGAGCTGCCCAGCAGCCAGGGCTTGCATCGACTCCAGGTAGCCGTCAAACCAGATCAGCTCGACGTTGGCCCCATTCTTTTCGAATAAACCTTCTTCAGCGGCGATCGCCCAGGGCCACCAGCCCGCCCAGCTGCTATAGCCCAGCTTCACGGGCTCCCCGGTCATGGCGGGGGCGGTGGAGGCGGTGCCATCGGCTTGGGGCGTGCTCTGGGCACAGCTAACGGTAACCAACAGGCTGCAAACAAAGGCAACCAGCGTGGGCAAAAAGGTGCGTCGTTTCATAGCGGTGGATACTTAGCTCAAGAATTACAGGGAAAGCTGAGATGCGGCGGGAGGGAACGGGTTACCCCATAGAGGTCTAAAAGAATTTCAGGTACCGCTTAATTTCCCAGTCGGAAATGTGGGTGTGGTACTCGTTCCATTCTTGGCGGCGAAAGTTGATGTAGGTCTGGTGCATCAGTGGCCCCATTACCGCCTGGCTGAGGGGGTCGGCCTCAAAGGCATCGATCGCCTCTTGCAGCGTGCGGGGCAGCATGTCAATGCCCATTGCTTTGAGGTCGCTCAGAGAATAGTTGTACATGTTCTCGGTGTGGGGGTCGCCGGGGTCAAGCCCCTCAGCAATGCCCTCCAGCCCAGCGGCCAAAATCATCGCCGCCCCCAGGTAGGGGTTAGTGGCAATGTCGGCGGCGCGGCACTCCACCCGCCCCCCGGCCAAAGGAATGCGCAGCATGTTAGTGCGGTTGTTGTTGCCGTAGCAGATGTAGACCGGAGCCCAGGTAAAGCCCGACATGCTGCCCTGGCGCAGCAGCCGCTTGTAGCTGTTGACCGTGGGGCAGGTGACAGCGCAGATGGCCTTGGCGTGGCGCAGCACCCCGGCAATAAATTGGTAACCCAGCTTAGAGAGCTTGCAACCACGCGGATCGTCAACGTTTTCGAACAGATTTTGCCCAGTTTCGATGTCGGCCAGCGACATGTTGTAGTGGGCACCGCTGCCGGTGCGATCGCCAAAGGGCTTGGGCATAAAGCTGGCGAAGTAGCCGTGTTTGCGGGCCACCTCTTTAACCATCAGCCGAAAGAAGGTAAGGCGATCGGCCATAGTGAGGGCGTCGCTGTAGGCAAAGTCGGTCTCAAACTGGCCGTTGGCGTCTTCGTGGTCAAAGGAGTACACGTCCCAGCCGAGCTGATTCATATACTCGACCAGTTCGCTTAGCCAGGGGGCGTTGTCGAGCAGGCTGGGCAGGTCGTAGCAGGGCTTGGCGAGGGTGTCGCGATCGCTCACCGGCCCAAAGCTGCCGTCCACGTTTTCCTTGAGCATAAAAAACTCGGTCTCAATGCCCAGGTTGAAGGTAAACCCCATCGCCGCCGCCTTGGCCAACATTTGCTTGAGAATGGTGCGGCAGCAGGCCTCAAAAGGTTGGCCCTTGAGGTAGAGGTCGCTGGCAAACCAGGCCACGTCGGGCTTCCAGGGCAGCACCGTGGCCGAAGCCGGGTCGGGCATTGCGGCCACCTCTTCGTCGCTGATGTCCTGGGGCACCCCGTCGAGGGCCGCGCCCGTAAACAGCTCAGAACCTGCCATCATCTGGCCCAGGTGGGCGAGCGGCACCATTTTTGCCTTGCCCATGCCGTGGATATCCACATAGCTGGCCAGAGCGTATTTGACGCCTTTGGCTTCTAAAGATGCTTTAAGGGCTTCAGTTTCAGGCGTTAGGGAATGGGCCATAGGTGGGTGGGAAGTAAGGAGTGAATGGGTGCTGTGGAAGGAAAACCGGCACAAAAAACAGCAGCCCAGGAGAACGGCGAAACGACGATTCGCTATCCTCCCGGGCTTTTATCCCGCCGTGTACCAGATACCTGGGGCCAATGCTGCAGAGTGCAAAGCCGAGGACGATCTGGCGGTTTCTCTCGGACCAGGCGCTTGACCACTGCTGCAGCTAGCCGGAACCCTAGAAACCTTGGGTGTTTATTTTTGGTAATCGAGAGTAATTAGAAGGTGATGAACTTTGAACTACCTTTAGATCAAGATTGATGCCCTAATAGGCTTAGCAATTGCTTAAGAAGTAGAAAGTAACCGCTGCTACTAAATCGCCCTCTATTCAAATTATTTCCCGCTGATCGCTGGATTAAACCTACAATTTAAGGCAGTCATACCGTCTATCCCCATGGCCCCAGCTGAGTTTGATCACGCCATTGCCCTTCGCTATCCCCGGCGATCGCTCAAGCGAGCCGAGCGCGCCTTTCGGTGCTCCCCCTTCCGGCTAGAGCTGCTGGGAGATATGCGATCGCAGAGCATTTCCATTCGCCAGGTGTGCGGCCAGGCGGGGCTCAAGAGCCACTACAGCCGTCGGGCTATGGCCGAGCTACAGGCCGAAAACGCAATGATGTGGCTAATCGCCGTCGGCCTACTGCGCCGCGAGGTCGACGGCCAGGGGCTGACCGATAGCTTTCGCCTCACCCCCCTGGGTCGCCAGGTGTTCGAGCAGCTATCGGCGCTCAGCCCGGCTCAGTATCGCCCTACCCTGGTCGATCATCTCTATAATGCATGGTGCCGCTGGGTGCGTTTGCCCTCCTGGGCCGGTTTCTAGCCAGCGCCCGACCGGTGGCAGGGCTAATATGTCCTGATAAGTTGTGTTGTTCCTGAAGAATCTGCATAAGAGTGTTCCAGCTAAATACTGATCCAGAGTTTTATGGCAACAGGCCCAATGGACCGAGTTGACGACCTCAGAAGAGACGTTTATTTAGATGAAATACTTTAGGGAGTGGTTAAGCCTTGGGCATCAGCCCACAAGAACGGATTTTTGATCTCCGCTCAGGCTTTGGCCCTGCCGCCGAACTCATTCAACTTTGGAGACGCTCCATGAGAGCAATCATGGTAGTGGGAACAGCTTCCCACGTGGGTAAATCGTTGATTACCACGGCCCTTTGCCGCATTCTCAGCCGCCGGGGTTGGCGAGTCGCCCCTTTCAAAGGGCAGAACATGGCCCTCAACTCCTACGTCACCGCCAACGGCGGCGAAATGGGCTATGCCCAGGCGGTTCAAGCCTGGGCCGCAGGCGTCTCCCCTCAGGTTGAGATGAACCCCATCCTGCTCAAACCCCAGGGCGACATGACCTCCCAAGTCATTCTCAAAGGTCGGGCCGTGGGCCGCACCACCGCCACCCAGTACTACGAAAATTTCTTTGACCAGGGCTGGCAGGCCATTCAAGAAAGCCTCACCCGCCTCGGTCAAGACTACGACTTTTTGGTGTGCGAGGGGGCCGGCAGCCCAGTCGAGGTCAACCTCAAACACCGCGACTTGACCAATATGCGCATCGCTAGGCATCTCAATGCGCCTACGGTGCTGGTGGCCGACATCGATCGCGGCGGCGTCTTTGCCCACATCATCGGCACCCTAGAGCTAATGGAGCCCGAAGAGCGTGCTCTGGTCAAAGGCATTATCATCAACAAGTTTCGCGGCCAGCGCGAGGTGCTAGAGCCAGGTCTGCAATGGATTGAAGAGCGCACCGGCATTCCGGTGCTCGGCGTGGTGCCCTGGATTGAAAACGCCCTGCCCGCCGAAGACTCGCTCAGCCTGCTCGATCGCACCCCCGGCAGCAAAAAGCAGGCCGATATCACCGTCGCCGTCATTCGGCTGCCCCGCATTTCTAACTTCACCGACTTCGACCCGCTGGAGGCCGAACCCAACGTGCGGGTGGTCTACCTCAGCCCCAAAGAAAAACTCAGCTACCCCGATGCGGTGATCATTCCCGGCACCAAGACCACCATCGCTGACCTGCTGATCTTGCAGCGCACCGGTATGGCCGAAGAAATTCAGAACTATGTCGCCGCAGGGGGCACGGTTATGGGTGTCTGTGGCGGCTTTCAGATGATGGGGCAGTTCTTAGCCGACCCCGAGGGCATTGAGGGCCACGAGGGCCGCTTCCCCGGCCTCGACCTATTCCCGCTGCGCACGGTCATTACTCAGCAAAAGATCGCTCGCCAGCGCACCGTCAGTTCGCGCTTTCCCCAGGAGGGGCTGCCGGTGTCGGGCTACGAGCTGCACCAGGGCCGCACCCAGCTGCTGCTCTCTGAGGGACAAGACGAGAAGGGCACCAAGTTTGAGTTTTTGTTTGAAGACCGTAGCCTGGGCGTGGTCGATGCCAGCCAGTCGCTGTGGGGCACCTACCTGCACGGCATTTTTGACAACGGCCCCTGGCGGCGGGCCTGGCTCAATCGCCTGCGCCAGCAGCGCGGTCTGGGGTCGTTGCCCACGGGCATTCCCAACTACCGCGAACAGCGCGAGGCGGTGCTGAATGAACTCACCGAAGCGGTGAGCGAGCACCTAGATCTGACGCCGCTGCTGGGGTAATCACCGAACCAGGTCAAGCTGATTCAAACCAGCGCTCTATGCTCAAACGCCCCACCGCTGGCAGGCCTTAGTTTCGGCAATGTTGAGCGGTCGTCTGCGTTGCTTCTGGGCATACATGGCAGAATCGGCCTGGGAGACTAGCTGATTCAGCGTTAGGTTGGCATCATTCCCCTGGCTGCTCGCGAGGCCCACACTAATTGATAGAGGATAGGGGAGAGCGTTCTCTTGGGCGAAGATCTCGGCATTTGTTTTGAGCCGGTTGGCTACTTCTGGGCCATTGGCGCAGTCAGGCGCTAGTACAACAAACTCATCCCCTCCTAGCCGCGCCAAAACGTCGCCCTCGCGAAAGGTCTTGTGCATGCTGGCGGCGGTGCCCAAAATTAGCCAGTCGCCTGCTTCGTGGCCGTAGTGGTCGTTGACCGATTTGAGATAGTCAATGTCAATAAAGAAGACCGTCGCCGACTGCTGCTGACGACAGACCTGCCGCAGCTTTGGATTGGCTAGCAGAAAAAAGCCGCGACGGTTGTACAACCCGGTTAAGCCATCGGTGAGCGAAAGCCGCGTTAGTTCGGCTTCGGTGGTGTGGCGCTGCAAGACCTCGGCCCGCAGTTTGGCATTGGTCTGCTCAAGCGCTTCAAGCTGCGATCGCTCCACCACTGATATCTCCTGACCGAGGATGCGATCGAGCACAGTGGCGGTAGTGTCGGCTAAGACTTGCAGCAGTTCAACCTCCTGGGTCAGGGGTTGATGGCGTTCGGCCCAGTACACGCCGATCACGCCCACCGGGTTGTCCTGACGCATGGGCACCACGGTCAGACTTTTGACAAAGGTTGGGGCGTAGGCCTCTACCGGAATTCGCGCATCGCTATACACATCCTCAATGATGGCGGCCTGTTTATGGTTGATAGCCCAGCCACAGATACAGCTGCAAAGCGGAAAACGCTGCCCTTTCCACAGGGGGGCAACCGCGTTTTCGTGGGCATAGAAGCATTGATCCCCTTCCTTCAGCACAAAGGTAGCCCCATCGGCATGGGTAAGTTCGCGGGCGGCTACCCCCACCAGGGTCATCAGAATATCGAGGCTAGGGGCGAAGCATAGATCGCGAATAATCTCAACTAGACGTTTTGTGGCTTGCAAATCGTTAGCCATTGGTGTCCTCCCACAAACAGGGTAGGTGGCTCAGTGGAAGTCGCTAAGGAGGGTTGTAGAGGGAGCCTTGACGTATCGTTTCGCCCTAGATGCCGTTCGGCATGACAAAGTAGTTGCTCTATAAAACGCTCTCACAACCATTAACCCAGATCCCCAGAGCCATCTAAATCCGTAAAAACACTGCTTCCTCACACACTTTTCAAGTAGGTTCGCCGCTAGAGGAATCGAGCCGCTGCAGTTGTAGGATTCTGTAAGTAGCTCACGTCCTCCATTTTGTCGGCAATCTATGACCGCATCCCCGCCTCCGGTTCTCAGCAAAATTTGGCCCCTGGGTACCACAGTTCCCCAACGGGTGATTCCGTACCTGTTTTTGCTGCCCGCCCTGGTGGCCCTGGGGATCTCGGTATTTTGGCCGGCGCTGCGGGCCTTTTACCTCAGCTTCACTACCTTTGGGGTCGATCTGACGGCGGCCCCGACCTGGGTGGGCACCGCCAATCTGCGCCGACTGGCAGGCGATCCCATTTTTTGGCAAACGGTGCGCAATACGCTGGTGTACTTAGCTGGGGTGGTGCCGATTTTGACCTTTGCGCCGCTGGGGCTGGCGATTTTGGTCAATCGGCAGCTCAGGGGTATTCACTGGCTGCGGGTAGCGTACTACTCGCCTGTAGTGGTGTCGATGGTGGTGGCGGGCATTGCCTGGCGCTGGCTCTACGCTGAGACGGGCCTATTTAACCAGGTGCTCAAATCGGCTGGGCTGACCGAAAACGGTATTCCCTGGCTGACTAGCCCGGCCCTGGCGCTGTTTAGCGTGATGGCCGTGACGGTGTGGAAGGGGCTGGGCTACTACATGGTGATCTATTTGGCGGGGCTCCAGGGCATTCCCCAGGACCTCTACGAGGCGGCGGCGCTGGATGGCTCCGACGGGTGGCGACGCCACTGGGATATTACGCTGCCGCTGATGCGCCCCTACCTGGTGCTGGTGGGGGTGATTTCTGCGATCGCCGCCACCAAAGTTTTTGAGGAAGTCTACATCATGACTCAGGGGGGACCGCGCAGCAGCTCAAAAACTGTGGTCTACTACATCTACGAGCAGGCCTTTCAAAAGCTCGAAATTAGCTACGCCTGTACCCTGGGGTTGGCGCTGTTTTTAGTCATTTTGGCCCTGTCTGCCCTGCGCCTGGCAACCAACGACAGCACAAAGCCCGTGGTCTAAGCCACCTTGATTGGCTGGGATAGCTCTAAACTGCTGACCTGCACATCGTGCACTTCCACGTGGGTGGCCCCTTCGGTGTGCAGGGCGAGTTCAACCAGCTGGTCGAGCAGATCGAGCGTATCTACCTGACCGCTGAGAATAACCGCCGACCCACGCTGCTTGACCGTCAGCTGCCTGACGGCAGACCGGCCCACGCGATCGCAAAACTTGATCTGAATGCGCTTGACCAGCCCGTAGTAGTCGTACTCGCCACTAGGCCCCACCCGCTCTGGGGGAATAGCCGACAGCCCAGCGATCGCCTGACTAATGTAGTCGGGTCTGGCGTAGCAAACCCCACGAATAGTGTGGCCCGTTGCTACGAGTGATTGTGCGATGTTAGCCATCTGAGCCTTACCCCTCTGCCTCTGGGACAAAAACCAGCACCTACAGCGATGAACCCGCTATGGATTCGCCTTAAGGCAAGATCTGAATCAACGCTCAGCAGTAGATGCAAAGGTAATACCATTAAGTTTGCTCTGTGCCCTCGGCAAACTTGAAGATATTATAAAGTACTTTACGGGTTTCTCAGTAAGATTAAGTATCTTTTACAACCGTTGCAGAGCTTATTCAGATCAAGTTCACACTGCCTCAGTACTAGCACGTAAAGATTTTACAAAGTGATTTGACCCCTGGAATCCGGAAAAGTTCCTGGCCGAGCAAACTTGCCTTGGCCGCTGCTCGGCCAGACGCCCGCCCAAAGTATCCCTACGCTCCGGTTGTTAGCAGGGCTACTGCGTAGGCCGCAATGCCCTCCTGACGACCCACCGGCCCCAGTTTTTCGTTGGTCGTTGCTTTGACCCCCACCTGGTCGGGGGCGAGGCCCAGTTTTTCGGCCAGGCGCGATCGCATCGCTTCGATGTGGGGCTTGAGCTTGGGCTGCTCGGCCACTACCACCGAGTCAATGTTGCTCACCTGCCAGCCCCGCTCCTGCACCATGGCGTTGACCTGGGCCAGCAGCTTCAGGCTGTCGGCCCCCGCCCACTCTGGATCCCCCGGCGGAAAGTACAGGCCAATATCCCCCAAGCTCAGCGCCCCCAGCAGCGCATCCATAATCGCGTGGGTCAGCACATCGGCATCGCTGTGGCCATCGAGCCCCAGGTGGTGCGGAATGGTGACGCCGCCCAAAATCAGCGATCGCCCCTCCACCAGCCGATGAATGTCATAGCCATTACCAATTCTGATCCCCATAGTTTCTCGTCCCTATTTCCTAAATTATTTGAATAGATAAGTTTTCCTCAACGGTGCATTGCTTCGCATTGGCGGAGCCTCACCCCAGCGTTATGCACCCTACGCCTTGTCCCATCCACCCGCCTACCCATCCACCCATCTACTCCTCACGCTCCTCCTCCAACCATCGCTCATACAGATCGGGCCGCCGCTGCCGCGTGCGCTCGATCTGCTGCTGCTTGCGCCACTGGGCGATCGCCTCGTGGTTGCCCGATCGCAGCACCTCCGGCACCTCCCAACCGCGAAAGGTTGCGGGGCGCGTGTACTGTGGGTAATCGAGCAGCGGCGTCTCAAAGCTTTCGTAGCGCAGCGAGTCGGTTTTGCCCACGGTACCGGGCAGCAGTCGCACCACGCCGTTGATCAGCGCCAGGGCCGGAATTTCGCCGCAGGTCAGCACAAAGTCGCCCAGCGAAACCTCCTGCGTCAGCAGGTGGCTGACGCGCTCGTCGACCCCTTCGTAGTGGCCGCAGATCAGCACCAGCTGATCGCGGGTGACCAGGTGACGAAACAGATCTTGGGTCATGGCTTCACCCTGGGGGGTGAGCAAAATTACCTCGCGCTGGGGAAGCACCGGCAGCGACTCGACCGCCGCAAAAATGGGGTCGGGCTTCATCAACATGCCCACGCCGCCGCCGTAGGGTTCATCGTCTACCCGGTGGTGCTTGTCCGTTGTAAAGTCCCTTGGGTTGGTAAGATGAATTTCTGCAATTTGGCGCGCCAGGGCTTTACCAATCAGCCCTGACTCCAGGGGAGATGTAAAAAAGTCTGGAAACAGGCTGACAACGTCTATTCTCAGCTGGGAAGCCCCGGGGATGCCAGTTGTCATAGCCTAGACTGCTGCGGCCTTACGACCTGATGGGTTGGATCAACGTCATCCAAATCCAGAAGTGGAGTCCTAATTTGTAGACAAACTACAGATCTCAAGCTGGACTTGGTATATAACGCTCTCTATCATGCAGTAATCGAGTCTAGGTAGCAATTCTCGTCCCTTTGTTGAGCGGCCCATGTCTCCCGTTAAGCACCACGCTATTCTGGCCATTGGCGGCGCAGAAGATAAAGTTCACGGTAAAGAAATTCTGCACACCTTTTTCGAGCGGTCTGGGGGGACAGCGGCGACCATCGGGATCATCCCCTGCGCTTCGCGGGACCCGGTGGCGATATCAGCCCGGTATCAGCAAATTTTTGCCGATATGGGTGCCCCAGAGACGGTGGTGATGGACATCCGCGATCGCGCCCAGGGCGAAGACCCCAGCTGGAAAACCGTGGTCGAACCCTGTACCGGAGTGTTTATTACCGGCGGCGACCAGGTGCGGCTGTGCGGGCTGCTGGCCGACACCCCGTTAATTGATCTGGTGCGCCAGCGAGCCCAGCTGGGCGAAATTACCCTGGCTGGCACCAGCGCCGGGGCTGCCGTTATGGGCCACCACATGATCGCTGGCGGCGGCAGCGGCGAGTCGCCCAACCGATCGCTGGTGGATATGGCCATCGGCCTGGGGTTTGTGCCCGAGGTGATCGTCGATCAGCACTTCCACAACCGCAACCGCATGGCCCGGCTGATGAGCGCGATGGCCATGCAGCCCAACCGCCTGGGCCTGGGCATTGACGAAGACACCTGCGCTCTGTTTGAGGGCGACGGCAGCTTTAGAGTCATTGGCAAAGGGGTGATTGCCGTGGTCGACCCCGGCGATATGACCCACACCAACGAGCCCGATATTTCTGCCGCCGATCCGCTCAGCATTCACGGGCTACAGCTGCACCTGCTGGCCCACGGCGATCGCTTCGATATTCACCACCGCAAGGTACTGGCCGCCGCCTGAGCACCGCGCTCTCGTGGCCTACCTCACTTTACGGTTCGGCCTGTTCCTCTAGCGCCCACAGCCCCAGCGTGTGCTCAGTACCACCAATGGTGACGATATACCCATTTGGCTGCACCGCAAAGCGCCAAATGTCGGTGTTAAACCCGGTGATGGTTTCGACATAGGCCGCTTGATCCATATTCCACACCAAAATGCGCTGGTCGGCGTCGGCGCTCCACAGCAGCGGGCCTTCTACTCTGAGATCGTTAACGTAGCTCTGGTGGCCGGTGAGCGTAGCGTGGTGGGTCTTGTCAGCCAGATTCCAGAGGCGCACGGTTTTGTCGCTCGAGGCGGTAACTAGAGTACGGCCATCGTCGCTGATTGCCAGCCGGTTAATAAACGTCAGCGGTTCGTGACCAGTTAAGGTAATAGGCTGATCTAGGTCATCCATGGTCCATACGTGCAGGCTTTTGCCGCCGCTGACTAAGTAGCTGTCGTCGCGGGTAAAGCGTAAGTCATTTACAGTGCCATCGGCTTGTAGGGTGTGGCTAGACCCTGCAGTCACCAGGTGCTGAGGGTCAATGCGACCATCGGGAGCGACTAAATTCCACATAAAAATCGTGCCGTCGCTATCGGCACTGGCCAACGTTTTGCCGTTGTTGCTGACCTCTAGGGCGTTGATCGGTACCGTATGAGCGTTTGACAGGGTAACGAGGAGTTCGCCATCGGCCATGTTCCAGAATCGAATGGTGCGATCGTCCCCAGCGGTGATCAAAATTTCCTGATCGGTGGTCATCGCCAGGGCTTTGACCGTGTTGGTATGTTCGCTGAGGGTTCGCAACGCCTGTTTTTCGGCCAAATTCCAGAAGCGCACGGTTTGATCGGCGCTGGCCGTGACCAGGGTTTGGCCGTCCTTGAGCAGCAGCATATCTAGCACATCGGCTTCGTGCCCCGACAGCGTACCCAAAGACCGCACCAACCTCTGGGGCAAATTTTCGACGGCCTCAACCTGCGAAATTGGATTGCTGGTGTTTCGCGTCAGTGCATACCAGCCCAGGGGCACCGCTAGGGCCAGCCCAGTCAACCCCGCCAACAGCCAGGGACGCTGGTCGAGCCAGGGGGGCAAAAAGCTGTGCGAGGGCTCAGATAGGGTCTTGGCCTCGTGGGGATTGAGGGTGGTCATGGGCCAGGTGGCGGGGGCCACGTCCCCAATTGAGCGAGCCCCAACCGATTGGGGTAGACCAGAAACCTGGCGCAATGGCCCCAAGGAGCCGGTCTTTGACCATCGCACCTGGGCCAACCGCTCCAAGATCTGCGCCGTGCTTTGAGGGCGCTGAGCCGCCGCTGGGGCAATCAGCTCGTCGATCAAATCGGCTAGGGGAGCCGAGATTTGGGGAGCCAGGGGTCGCCACACAAAAGCATTGGTGCGCGAGTTGTAGATAGTCGTATCGTTGGGCAGCTTGGCGGTCATCAAATAGATGAGCGTGCGCCCCAGGGCATAGAAGTCAGACTGGGGCACCGCCTGGCCCTGCTCCTGCTCCGGTGGCGTATAGCCCGCCGAACTCACGGTCGTAATGCCGCTGTCGCCCAGGTTGGCCATATAGGTCTGGGTCATCTCGCGGGCGGCCCCAAAGTCGACCAGCACCAGCTGCCCAGAGGGGCGCAGCATAATGTTTTCGGGCTTAATGTCGCGGTGAAAATAGTTGTGCTGATGCACCAGATCCAGCACATCGGTAAGCTGGGTGAGCCACAGCATGGCCTGCTTTTCACTGATGGGGTGGTTGCCCTGCTGCACCATCCACTGCTTGAGATTCGGGCCTTCGATTTTCTCCATAATGAGGCAGTGCAAGGGCTCAGTGAGCTTTACTGGGCTATCTGCTGAGCTGCCCGCTGGACAGTAGAGAAAGTAGCCCTCAGGCTCTATGCGAGGTACCCCAGGATGGTTGAGCTGGCTAAGCACCTGGGCTTCGCGGCGAAACAGCTCAACCACCTTGTCATTGGTGTTGTAGCTTTCCTTGAGCACCTTGAGAATTTTAGGCACGTTGCGCTCGTAGGCTTCGTACACGCGGCCAAAGCCACTGTCGCTGCTGATTAAGCGCATGACCCGGTAGCGGCCCTGAAGTACCAGGTCTGACCCACAGACGATGCAGGTAGGGCTGCCTCCGTTATCGGGATGGTTGGGCTGACGGCAACCTGGGTTAATACAAAGACTCATGGCCGACGTTAGAATGCATTCCCTGTGTAGCAATAGTGTTCCACGGAATGCAGGTGGTTTCTCTCCACTACGGGCTTTCTTTGCAATTGATGGGGGGTGCAATGGGTTGAGGGTACCAGTCTCAGACGGCCTTGACGGCGGGTTGGCATAGCGATATTCCGGCGGCGGCGATCATCACCAGGCCGATCGCGCCAACCATGGACAGAGTAAGGGTTTCGCCCAGCCACAAAAAGCTGAGCAGGGCGGCGATCGCAGGTTCTAAACTCATTAACACCCCAAACACGTTCACCGGCATACGCCGCAGAGCGATCATTTCTAAGGAGTAGGGCAGGGTCGAAGCCAGCAGCGCCACGCCCAGGCCCAGCAGCAGGATCTGCGGCGACAGCAGCGTCCTGCCGTCTGCCAGCACCCCCACGGGCAGCAGCAGCAGTGCCCCGACAACCATCGACAGGGCCAATCCCTCGCCGCCGCGAAAGGCCTGCCCCATGCGGGCCGACAGCATAATGTAGGCCCCCCACGCCACCCCGGCCAGCAGCGCCATCACAACTCCCGCTCCATCCAGGGCAGGGGTATTGAGGGGCGACAGCAGCACAATGCCCACCGCCGCCAGGGCAACCCAAAGCCCATCGAGCCAGCGCCGCGAGTGCAGCAGCGCCACGGTCAGCGGCCCCGAAAACTCCAGCGCTACGGCAACACCGATGGGAATGCGGGCGATCGCGCAGTAGAACAGCGCATTCATTACCGCCAGCGATAGTCCAAAGCTAACTAGCAAGCGGTAGTCGCGAAGGGAATGCCCCCGCCAGCGCGGGCGGCACCAGGCGACCAGCACCAGGGCCGACAGCCCCACCCGCAGCAGCACCATTCCCAACGGCCCCACCTGACCAAACAAACTTTTGGCCAGGGTTGAGCCGAGCTGAGTCGAGGCGATCGCAGCAATCACCAGAAGCGGGGCAGGGGGGTTAAACCCAGACAGCCTGGGCAGTAAAGACTTGGGTAACAAAGGTCAGGCTCCTGGAGCGATGGTTCAAAACCGGCCCTGAAGGGCCATCGGGTCAGGTAGAGCCTACCAACTTTAGCGCCTCTGCCCCACCGCGCCCACCCATAGCGTTGATAGCTATTACAAGTAGCGTGAATGTATAGCGCGATGGCCAGCGTACTAAGGATATCGGCCTCTTCCAGTGGCAAAAACTGGGACAGTGCCATGGCATACAGCCATCGCTTGGGGAGATACAAGTCATGCCCTAACCGTTCTGGTAATGGCTATATAGCGTAACGAGCCCAAAGCAGCCGGATGGCCGTACCTGCCGCCGCCCTGGGTTTGGCCATAGATTGGCTATGATCCGCTTTAGACTAATATCACTCCCTGCCATCTTGCCCAAGGCCTTGGCCCAGGGTAACAGCATGTACTTCCCAGGATTTTTTCGCATGACTGCCTTCTCGGCGTTTGCCCCCGCCCTACCCCACGGCCTTGCCCAAAGTTACCAGCAGGTAAGTCAGTGGGTAGCTAGTCTCACTGCCGCCGTGAGCAGCTCCCTGGTGACGATCGCCCACAGTTTGGCCAGCCTGCCCGCCCAGGTGCCCACGGCCATTGATGCTCCAGCGGTCTGGCATCTGGCCGTCTACTGGCTGCTGGTGCTGGTCATGGCGGTGGGCGTGGTTGGGGCCGTTGTACCCGCCCTGCCCGGCATTACGCTAATTGTGGGGGCCATTGTGGTGTGGGGGCTGGTGGCAGGGTTTGTCGGGCTCAAGTGGGCTTTGGGGGTGGCGATCGCAGCCCTCGTCCTTAGCATTGCCATCGACTACCTGGCCGGGGTGCTGGGGGCGCAGCGAGTTGGGGCCAGCAACTGGGGCCAAATCGGCGCTTTTATCGGCATGTTTTTGGGTCTGTTTGGTCTGCTTCCCCTCTTGCCGACAGGCATTCCACTACTTGGACTGCTGGTCGGTACCGTATTGGGAGCGTTTGTTGGCGAATTTTTGCACCGCCGCGAGCTTAAGCTGCTTCAGCGCGTTAAGCAGTCGGCCAAAGTAGGCCTGGCGATTGTGGTGGGCACGCTGGTGGGCAACATTTTGCAGGGGGTACTCGCCCTAATTAGCCTGATCGTCTTTTTGGTCACCACCTGGCCCGGCAACTGGGCCTGAGCCATTAGCTCCTCAGCGGCCTGAGGCCCGCCAGCAGCGCCATTTCCAATAGTGCCAGCGGCAATCTACATCCCCTGATTAGGAGGTGGCTAAGTCATAGGGCTGACGGTGGGGAAGGAGGTTGACATTGCCCATCCTGCAGAGCAGTGATTTCGCGGGCCAGGGCAAAATCTAGGTCGGTTATGCCACCAGCATCGTGGGTAGTCAGGCTCAGGGTTAGGCGATTGTAGGCGATCGCCACCTCAGGATGATGCCCCAGCCGGTCAGCCGGTTCGACCAGGCGCTCCACAAAGGCAACCGCAGCGGCAAAGTCGGCGAACTGACACACCGTTACCAAGCGATCGCCTGCCCTCGACCACCCCAGGGGCACGGATAGCGGCACAGCGGCTAAAGCCAGGTTCCCCACCAGCACAGAGCCTACCAGTGCTCCTATTCTCAAGCCAAAACGGCAACGCTGAGCAATGCTGCCGCTAACTGGGCGTCGCTTTGCGCTCGAAACCACAGGCTACCTCCCCAACCCGGAGCTAAATGTGGAGCCAGGTTCACCTATATCAAACTATCTGTAGCGCAGTTATGTCAAAAATCGCGGCTTACTGCCACCGGAAAGGGCGATCGCTCCACCGCAAAACCAGCTCTTTTTAGAACAGTTGGTTAGCCTTTATCCTGACCAATACGCGGGTAACCACTGGATAGTCAGACAAACATTAAGGACAATTTGCTGGCTTGGGCCAGATTGCGGAGGTACAGAATTACTTCCGTAATACCACTGTTTTCTGCCCTTATTTAGCCGTTCTTCTCTAAAACAAAGCTGTATTTCTGCGGCTTTCTCGGTTGCGATCGCAGGTTCACCGACCTCAGCTTCGAATGAGCGCGTGATTATACGGATATATTTCAATTTAAATAAATGGTTTTTTAGAGTCTCTTTTACTTAGGGGTCAAACCCCTCTTAAAAGATTTTTGGCACTTCGCTAAACTTAACTCACTAAGGTGTAAGCGCTCGGTTCGAGGGGTTGTCTATCGCAATTTCTCGCTACCTAGCCACCAAAAACCCTGCTTAAATAACGACTATTTTTGCGATGTCTTCACTGCAATTAGTCCACCAGCTAGGTTTTACAAAACGCCAACTCAGGGTGTGAGGAAAAATGTCACGGGATGCGCTTGTTGTCGGAATTAATACTTATCACCACCTGCCTGAACTTCAGGCTCCGGCCCAGGATGCCGAGTCGGTAGCGCGATGTTTAGAAAGCTTTGGAGAATGCCGCGTAACGCGGCTTCCAGAGGCCATTATTCACCAAAAGCCCGCGGTGAGTCAGCGCAGTATGGTGACTACTTCTGTACTGGAAGAAGCCCTAATTAAACTGTTTAAACCCGCCGGCAAAACCATTCCCCAAACCGCTATATTCTACTATTCTGGCCACGGTCTTCAGCGTCAGGCGGGCATTCAGGAAGGCTATTTGGCTACCAGCGACGCCAACCCAGAAGCTGGGCACTACGGGCTGTCGCTGCACTGGCTGCGACGGCTGCTGCAAGAGAGCCCCGTGCGTCAGCGGGTTATTTTGCTCGACTGCTGCAACAGCGGCGAGTTTTTTAACATGCTAGAGGCCGACCCTGGTGCCAGGGCAGGCACCGATCGCCTGTTTATGGCAGCCGCCCGAGAGTATGAGGCCGCCTACGAAGCGCTGGGCAGCAACCACAGCGTCTTCACTCAGGCGCTGCTGTCTGGGCTCAACCCGTACAAAGTCAAGGGCGGCATTGTCAATGGCCACTCCCTCACCGATGTGGTCAATCGCGAGCTTAAGGGTGAGCTGCAGCAGCCCTTGTTTGAAAGCTCTGGCAGCGAAATTGTGCTAACTCGCCTGGCGGGTCTCAGCGCCCCCGCTCGAGAGACTCAGCCGCCGCTGCTAGAGCGCCTGCAAAAGCTGCGCTATGGGTTTTGCCCGTTCCCGGGGGCGGCTCCCTTTGAGTCGGCCCACAGCGATCTCTTTTTTGGCCGCGACGACATTGGGCAAACCCTGCTCAACCGGGTGCGGTCGTCACGGCTGTGCGTGTTGATGGGGGCTTCGGGGGTAGGCAAAACCTCGCTGCTGCAGGCCGGGCTCATGCCCCAGCTGTCCCGCTGTGCCGACGAAACAGCTTGGGACGTGCGCTACACGGCCCTCAAGGCTTCACCCCTGGCCAGTCTGGCAGAACTGTTTGTAGATCCTGAGGTGACGGGTCTGCGGCGGGCCGAGCAGTTGCGCCGAGCCGAGTCGTTTTTGCAGCAGGGGGCAGCCGGGTTTGGCCAGCTAGTGCAGGCCGTGGTGAGCGAGCGTGGCCCTGGTCACCAGCTGGTGCTGGTGCTCGACCAGTTTGAGGTTCTGCTTACCCCTGGTGCCTGCTCAGATCGCGATCGCCGCCTGATCATCGACGGCTTGACTGCCGCCATCGAGCAGGAGCACCTGCCTCTGCACCTGGTGCTGGGGCTGCAGTCCCACCGTTTGGCAGACCTGGCCGATGTGCCGACGTTTCAAGCCCTCGTTGCGGCCCACCGCCTGACGGTGCCGACAATGACCTACAACCAGCTCAAGGCAACCATTGTTGGCCCTCTAGAGAAAACCGGGCTGCGCTACGACGCCAACCTTGTGTACACCCTACTGCTCGACATGGTCAGCGCCCCCGCCGACCTGGCGCTGCTGCAAATAATTTTGAAGGAACTGTGGCTGCGGCGCGAGCATACCCCCAACGACTCAGAGCCGCCCCGCCTAACCCTCGCCGCCTACGTGGAAATGGGCGGCGTTCGCCAACTGCTCAACCAGCGGGCCGATAGCCTCTACCAAAGTCTGTCGGCCGCTGAGCAAGCGATCGCCCAGCGCGTTTTTTTGAGCCTCTGTGACCCGGGCGATGGCGCTGCCGCCACCCGCCGTTCGGTATCGCTAAGCGAGCTTGTTACCGCCGCTATGCCCGAAGCCGCCGTGGTGGCCACCCTAGAAAAGCTGCTGGCGGCTCGCCTCGTGGTGGCCCAAGACCACAAGGTAGAGGGGCTGGGCGCTGAACAGGCGGCGATCGCCGTACCGGGCTGGTCGCCGTCTAGCTCGCTGCCCGCCGAACCATCCTCGCTTTCATGGCCCGTGAATTCCCCGTCATCGCTGGCACCAGCAGCCAGCGATAATGGGCCAAATGGCTTAGCTGCCCCTAACGATGCCTGCTTTGACATTGCCCACGAGGCGCTGATCCGCAATTGGCCACTGCTGCAGCAGTGGTTGCAGAGCCTTGGGCCGATAGTGCGCCAGCAGCGGGCGATTGAAGCGGCGGCTCAGGAGTGGCACCACCAGCGGCAGCCCAACCATCCCGACTATTTTTTGCCTGAAACTCGTCTTGGCGAGGCCAAGGGCTTTAGGCAGGCGCACGGTGAGCAGCTCTCGGTGCTGGCCCACGGCTACCTAGAGGCCTGCGATCGCTACGCTAAGCGCTGCTGCCGTCAGCGCCATCTGGTGCGTCTGCTCATTCCCCTCAGTATGGCCACAGGCATGCTGACAGCCTACGCCCACAGCTACATGACCCAGCCGGGGGCCGAGCTAGTCCTGGCTAAAGCGCCTCCCTCTGCTATCAGCGACGTCAGGCCGTCGTTTACCCTGGCCGCGCCGTCTCCAGAAAAAGAAGACACCCCCGCCCTCGGGTCGCCCCAGGCAGGCATAGTGCGCACCGACGTGCTGGCTCTTGCCTCAACGCTATCGAGCCCGCCGCCCCAGGCGCAGCTTCAGGCTGCTCCCCAGCTTCAGGCCACCCTAAAACGATCTGCTAACGGGTTGGTAAACAGCAGCCCCACCTCAAACGCCGCTCCGGCTCAAGCCGCTAACCTGCCCTCGGCTAATCAGGTGGTTCAACTGGAGGCGTGGTGGGTTTCTCCCCACGACCCATCGGTGGTAATTCAAATTTGGTGTACCAGTGGTGCGACCGAGCCGGTATGCTTTACCTCCACCGCCGCCCATCACCAATAGCATGCCAATCTCTTTGCACCAAAGCGAACCGTAGCCCTGAACCGTTGCTCTGGCCCCAGCCCTGAGAAAGAAAGCTATCCTAGTCTTCGTGGCTCAAGCAAGCGATGGAACGGGGTATGCAAATTTTGTCGGTGGCGCTGCAAAACTTTAAGACCCACCGCGATCGCTACTTCGAGTTTCAGCCCGGTACCAACGCCATCTGCGGCGAAAATGGGGCTGGCAAAACCAGCATTTTAGAGGCGATCGCCTGGGTGCTCTTCAACTACCAGGGCGACTACGCAAAAGAAGACCTGATTCGCAACGGCAGCGGCAGCGCGCAGGTAACGGTTGCCTTTACCTCTAACTACGACAGCCGTACCTACCAGGTGCAGCGCTGCACCCAGCGGGGCTACGCCCTGTTTGACCCTCAGCTGAACGAGCGCCTGCCCTACACCCGCATCAAAGACGAGGTGTTGCCCTGGCTGCGCCAGCACCTTGGGGTAGGGCCTACTGCTAACTTGCCCCAGCTCTTTGCCCGCACTCTGGGAGTGCCTCAGGGTACTTTTACCGCCGATTTTTTGCAGCCCGCCGAGCACCGCAAAGCCGTATTCGATGCCATTCTCAAGGTCGAAGACTACAAGCTGGCCTTCAAGCAAATGAACGCCCTGCGCCGCTATGCCGAAGACCAGGTCGAGGCGACTAAGGCCGAAATTGCTCAGTACGAGGACGCTCTAGCCGCCTGGGATGACTTGCACCAGCGGCAGCAGACCCTCCAGCAGGACATGACCACCAACAAACAGCGGCTAGAAACGCTGAGCGCCACTTTAAAAACACTGCAAACGCAGCGGGATAGCCTCAAGGCCCAGGCCCAGCAGGTTCAAACCCTGGTCAACCAGCGCCAGGGGCTATTGCACCAGCAAGAGGCCAAGCAGGCCAGCCTGGTTCGGTTGCAGCAGTCGATGCAGCAGGCTGAGCAAGCGATCGCCCTATGTCAGGCCCATCGAGCCGCCTACGAGGGTTACCAAACTGTCGAGCAGACCCTACAGGCGCTGGCTCAGGAGCAGCGGCAGCGGCAGAGTCTGCAGACCGAGTGCCAAACGCTGCAAAAGACCCAGGCCCAAAAACAGGTGGAGCTGGCCCGTTGGCAAGCTCAGCTTGAGTCGTTTGCGGCTACCGAGCGAGAGTTGGCCCTGCTACAGCCCCAAATTGCGGTGCAGGCCGAGCTAGAAGCCCGTCGCCAGGGGCTTCAGCAGCAGCTAGAGCAGCAGCAGCGGTGGCAGTTGCAGCGCCAGCAGCTACAGACCCAGTATGACCAACTCAGCCAGCAGCTCACGCAAGCCGGGCAAACTCGCGATCGCCTGACCACACTGCAGCCCGAAGTAGAGGCGATCGCCCCGCTTGAAGATCAGCGCGATCGCCTGCAGCAGCAGCTAAGCCGAATGGCCGCAGCTCGCCAGTTTGAGGCCGAAATTAGCGCCCTGGTTGCCGCCAGCCAGCGCCAGGGCCAAACCCAGCAGGCCGAGATCAAGGCTGTGCTTAACGATTTAGCGATTCTGGCCCACAGCCTGCCGTTGCTCTCAGGCGAAACCCTAGAGCGATTAGAGCAGGCGTTGCAGGGTACTGCAGCCCTGCACGACTCTCTGGTAACAGCGCTGGAGGTCATTCTGCGCGACCTGGCCGACCAAACCGACGAAACCGCCCTCAAAACATCGCTTAAAACGGTAGAAACCGATCTCAAGCAGCGCTACGGTTGGCAGGCCGAATTAGCTCAGCTGGGCAGCATTCAAAGTCAGATTGAGCACATTCAGCGATCGCAGGCAGACCTGTTGCACCAGCAAGATGCCCTCACTCAGCAGTTAGCCGACCAGGCTACCGTAGACGCTGACCTGGCTGCCATAGACAGTGACCTCAGTGCCCTGGGTCGCCCCCGTGAAAAAAGCCAAATTTTAGAGCGTACGCTGCAAGACAAAGCCCGAGTAGAACAGGCTCATGCCGCTCAATCCCTGGCCCTAGAAGACCTCAACCAGCGCATGCAAACGCTGAGCGCCCAGCTGGAGGGCTTTGCGGACCTCGACCAGCGCTTAAGTCAGGCGCAGAGCGATCGCGCCCAATACCAGACCGGCTACAGCATCTACCTACAAAACCAGCAGCTGGCTAATCAGCATCCCGAGCTCAAAGCCGAGCTAGCCGCCGCCGAGGCCGACTTATCTCAGGTACAGCAGCAGCAGGCCGAGCTAGAGAACACTTACCAAACCGCCCTGGCCAGCTTCAATCCTGAAGCAGCAGCCACCCTCGAAACCACCTACAGCACCGTAAAATCGGAAGCCGATCAGCTCGCGGGCAGCCTGCCCCAGCAGCAGCAGCGTTTAGCCGACCTCAACCAACAGATTGCCGCCCTGCAAGCCCTGGCCCAGCGACGCGACACGGCCAAGCGGCAGCTGCAGAGCCGAGAAAAGGCCAAACGATTTATTACTTTTGCCCGCAAGGCCTACAACGAAGCAGGCCCCCGCATCACCGAGCAGTACGTGCGCAGCGTTTCTCAGCAGGCCGACAGGTTGTTTCGCGACTTGCTCAACCGCCCCAACGTAGCGCTAGAGTGGAGCCGCGACTACGAAATTTTGGTGCAAGATGGCCCCAACCAGCGGCGCTTTGTCAACCTGTCGGGGGGAGAACAGATGTGCGCAGCCCTGGCGGTGCGGTTGGCGCTGCTCAAGGTGCTAGCCGACGTCGATATTGCCTTTTTTGACGAGCCTACAACCAATATGGATCGCCCCCGTCGGCAGGGGCTGGCAGAGGCGATTGGTCGCATCAAAACCTTTCAGCAGCTGTTTGTCATTAGTCATGACGACACCTTTGAGCAGGTGACCGAGAACGTAATTGTAGTAGAGCGCGAAGCCTAGGGCGTGTCATCAATTGTGGCCAAAAGCCGGATATATGGCCAAAAGCCGAATATATCAAGCCTTGCCACGTCCGACCCCAAAAACAGGCTAGGGGCTGTAAACCTTGGATTTTGGGCGTTTAGCAGCTAATTGATGACAGCCTCCAGGGCGCGTCCATCAATTCTCAGGACAATCTTTACCTCAACAGCGTTGCCACGCCTCATTCAAACAACAGGCTAGGAACTGCACCCGCTGATTCTGAGACCATCGGCAGCTGTGGATGACAGCCCCTAGAACAAGAAACCGCTCCCGTATGGGGAGCGGTTGAGAGAAGGAGCCTACAGGGGAAACCTAAAAATTGCTTCTAGCAACTGTGCTGACGTTGCGAGCAAGCAGCCTACAGAGAGTTGCTGGTAAAAGCATCGCCACTGTAAGCGGGGACGCGATCGACAAAATCAGCAGACTGCCCGGTGATCGACTGAGCCAGTTGGTCAAAGGACTCGGAGCGCCAGTTGCGCTCGTGGATGGGTTTGGTCTGCTCGCCACGAAAATAGGCCTGAGTACCAATCAGAGCGGCGGCAACCCAGCCGATAACGAAGAGAGAGATCAATAGAGTGGTCATGAGTAAACCTCCAATTTAAGGTGGTATCGGCCGCAGAACGTGCTGCCAACGAAAGCCTTACCTACATGCTCGGGGCGATGCAACTAGCCTTCTTCATGTAAACCAATGTAAACCAATTGTAACAAAATGTCAAATTTGATTGCGCCGTCCTGGTCGAAGTGATAGGCACAGCCCTTGGATAGCGCTAAAGCGGCATTACCGGCGGCTGAAGCACTCAAAATGTACTAAGCCATTTGTTGCAAAAGACACAAATGTTGAACGTTTGCCCATAGCAATGGCCCCTAAAACCCCTACGATCAAAAGTAAGGAATGTGCGCCAATCCCTCTGTTGGCAAAGGGTTTGAAAGCTCGGGGGTGAGCGCATTTGTGAACTACTGTGCCAGAGCGATCGCAGAGCAGCGATCGCTGCTTCTACCCCTCTCCATCCAAACAGTCCATGCCCACCCCCAGCCGTTATTCCCTCGACCTACTGCATCAAAGCTATAGCCGCGGCCAGATCCAGTTTCAGCATCTTGACCTGCGCAACCTTTCCCTAGAGGGTATCAAGATGCCCTTCGTGGAGTTTATCGACTGTAATCTTCAGGGCCAAAACCTAGCGGGGGCGTTCATGCCCGGTGGGGTGTTTTCCCGCAGCTGTCTACGTAAAAGCAAGCTTAACTGGGCCAACCTAATCGGCACCGACTTTTTTCTGGCCGACTTATCTGGGGCTCAGCTCAATCGCGCTATGCTTGCCGGTGCCAAGCTGGTAGGCGTCAATCTGCAGGGCGCTAGCCTCAAAGAAGCAGTGCTAACCGGCAGCGACCTGCGTGGAGCCAACTTAAAAGGGGCCAACCTGCGCGGGGCAAATCTCAGTAATGCCAACCTCCAGGGAGCCGACCTGCGCGGGGCAGACCTGGCCGGGGCCGACCTCGGCGAAGCATTGCTGGTGGGCACCCTCATGCCCGATGCCACCTATATTGACTACGGCACTGAGCTGCTGCCAGCCGGGTCAGAGTAGCTTTAAAGTAGCCCAGGAGGAGTGCAAATCATTTAGCGTTCTGCAATTCAGGCGTTGCCTAAAAGGCAACTCAGTGCAGCGCTACCCCCGCGCCACCAAACAGCACCAGCGACAGAAAGAAATCGACAATGAATAGCCCCACCCAGGTATTGACCACAGCCGAGGTAGCGGCTCGCCCTACCGAACGGCTGCAGGTTGTGGTCAACCCCCAGGTGCAGCCCGCGAGCGCCACAATTGCCCCAAACAGCACCGACTTGATCAAAACGGCAATCAGGTCGTTGAGCACCATCAGCGATCGCACCGAGTCGAGAAACTGGTGCATAGGCATCTCATAAAAGAAGAACGCTACCCCGGCCCCACCGACAATACCCAACACCAGCCCCAGCACTGTGAGCACCGGCAGCATAATGCAGCAGGCAACAACTCGCGGCACTACCAGGTAGTCTACGGGGTCAGTGCGCAACACCTTGAGGGCATCGATTTGGTCGGTCACTTTCATGCAGCCAATTTCGGCAGCGTAGGCCGTACCCACCTGTCCAGCCATGATAGCGGCGGTAAGAATGGGCGCTAGCTCACGGCAAAAGGCCATTGCAAAGGCTCCGCCTAGGGCATGAATAGCGCCAAACCGTTCCAGTTCGCGAGCGGTTTGAATGGTAAAAATCATGCCGGCAAAGACGTTGGTTAGCAGCACCGGGGTTAAGGTTAGCGGCCCGGCGGCGACCATTTGCTCAAGGGTGCGCTGGCGATTTACGCCATACCGCAGCACACGCATTAGCACCTGCCCGCCCAAAAAGCAGGCCATCACGATGTGGTAAGGGCAAGATTTTTGCCCCACTGCCTGGGGAGCTTTGGGAACAAGCTGAGGGCCATAGCTGGGGCGAACGGGCACCGGAAGCGGAAGGGAAAGCCGCATGGCTTTGTGGTAGGCCTTAACCATGGCAATTACTCATGAAGGAAGTCAGGCAGATGCGGTCAGCAAGCGTAGTGTGCCCTGCTCCTACTTCAGCTGAGCGCAGGGCAGAGAATCTACACGAAGCCACGCGGGTGAAATTGTTTTTCTACAGAGGCACCACTCAACTAGGCCGGGCCAGAGAACTTACATCGTGCCGCCACCAGAGTGCATCACGAATCACTGCTGGTTAAAGGTGCTCACAAGTGCTTCTGGAACTATCGCTACAGGGCTGACACCAACTTACAGAGTCTTTTAAGGGTTCTCGTTTTTCTGCGGATAGTTTTCACATTGTGGCTTTGGCTAGTCTTTCCCTGGTCAGTAGCATCAAAGCTCTGCTACCACGTGACAAGCAAGTTCAGCAGGTTAGCGACCACACCTGCCAGGATCAATTTTCAGCACTTAGACCAAAGCTTGGGAAAACACCACAGAAGTGGCATCCTGCTAAATTGGTACATTTTTAGTACATACTGGGCGTAGTCGTGATACACTTGTACCACTTACTCAGGCAATTCCTCTATCAACGCCTGGGGTCGGGCTCTAGGCCTAGGGTTTTAGAGCTTTTAGCAACGCTTTACAGTCATGTTTGCTCTTCTATAGGGGTACGGCACGGTGGATTTACAGAGCATTCAAACCAAACTTATTCACAGGGTCAATGCCCTGGGTCAAGACGAGGCCAGTGTACAGGTTGATTGGGCCGGGGGGCCGTCCCCGGTCGAGCCTCACTCTGGCCCGCTAGGGGGAACGAGGCCCAAAGCAGACGTTGCGACGGCCATCAACACGCTGCAGCGGCGGGCCGCGCCGGGGGGAGGCGACGGGAATGTCTCTCTGCCTGAATCCGCCGTGCTGGTCAGCAGTTACATTCAGCAGCTCAACAGCATTGCCGCCAAAATCAATCAAATTTCAACGGAGCAGGAGCGGGCGATCGCAGAGATGCAGCTCATTCAGACCAATCTGGCCCAGGTATACCCTGCCGTTAACCCCCAGGGCCAGCCGATCGAGCCCCCTTACCTCGATGCGCAACGGGCTGTGATTGCGGCAGCGGAGGTCGATAGCTGGGGCAACGTTGTGCTGGCGTACCGCACCGTTACCCCCAATTTAGCCGCGCCAGCGCCAGCGCGCTCCGTGGCGGGCCATCAAGCCCATCAGCTCGCGCACCAGCTGCGCAGTAGCTATGGTCCTTCTTCTCCGCCGCTGCGAGGAGTCTGGAATTCTTTGGTGAGCGATGTAGAGGCTTTGGGCCACGAGCCTGCTCAGCTCCTAGCTCGGCTAGGTCGTACGGTGTGGGGTGTGGCGCTCGATGTGGCTCAGCGAGTGAAGCCCAGACCGACGCGACATCGGACCACCCAACGCACCTCTGGCCAGCCGCTAGGGGTCTTTGATCAGGGTCGAGGCGCATCGCTGTCGCTGGTAGACAGCATGCTGTGGTTTGGCGGTGGAGTGATCGGACGGCTGGCTCTAAATTTGCTGATTGGGGCTTTTCCAGCCCTGTGGTCGCTGGCCGTAGCCGCCATCACCGCCATGACCGCCTACGCACTGTACCGCGCGACCCTAGCTCCCAAACTGGCCTTTGGGCCAGCGCTACGGGTGGCTTTGCTGGTGGTGGGGCTAATCGTAGGTGGCCAACTCTAGGGCGATTCACCCAGGGCAATACCTTTCTTTTTTGAGGTTTTAAGGAGGCAGGTTATGGTTTCGATGCATCAGTCTGGGGGCGGCGTGACCCTGGCTACCGCTAAGCCGTTTATTGCTGGTGGGCTTATGCTGGCCATTGGCCTACTGGCGATTGATGGTCAGGGATTGGGGCGCTGGTTAACAGCAGCCCGTCCCCAAACCGCTCCGGGGTGCGAAAAAATTGTGCAAAGCAATTCTCAGCTCAGTCGTGAGCAGCTAGCCCAGCTTTTGGTGGTGCCCGAGCGCGACCCCAAAGAAAACGTGCGCAAGATTGTGGCTGAGCCTTACTGCAGCCTGCCTCAGCTGCAGGTGCGCTCAGGGGTGGTTTCGGAGCGAGAGGCCTATCCAATGGCCTGGGACCCGTCCGTTCAGCTCGTTATTCTGTATGAAAATGACGAATACGCTGGCTATCGCTTTCGGTTTCAATAGTGGGTTGGCGGTAGTGAGCAGCTTTGGTCTGGAGCGATGGTTTCGGCACCCTCTCGTTTTGCAGTTTCCCTGGGGCTTGCCCGGGGCGCTGGGGCGACTGGTATTTAGCCTGGGTCTGGGTCTGCTAATGGCCGGTTTGACCAGCTGCGGCAGCCTGGCCCCGGTGGTACCCCGACAGATTGTGCTGAAGCAATCGTGGGAAATTGAGTCGGGCGATCGCGTGGCCGGGCAGCTGGTGACGGGCAGCCTGGGCGACATATCGGTGCGGCTGCGGGGCACTCGGCTGCGGGCTCCCTTTGCCGGGCAGGTTGAGCTAGCTGCCAAAGGGTTTCACTGCATCTATTTCTCAACGCCCGAGGTGCCCGCCTACCTGTTTCGCTACTGCGGGGTCAGACAACCCAGACTCGGATTGGTTCAGGCCGGGGAGGTGATGGGGCGGGGGCAGCAGATTCACTTTGCTACCCTGCGTCGCCAGCCCGATGGGGCCTGGGCGATTGTCGAACCCTCCGATCGCGTTCTAGAACAATCCCTCAACCAGCCGCCGCCTGCCCTCCGTTTTTAGCGGCCCAAAAGCTTTGTTTTGTGACCTGCAACAGGCGATCGCACGATTTAGCCTTCCTTCTTAAATCCCCTACTGCACTCCGTCTTTGCCCCATGAAGCTCCACCCTAACCTGCTAGCGGCCAGCTCTCTGCTGGCAATCTTAAGCCCCTCGGCGGTGCGTGCCAGCGACGGCATTCTCAGCTTTGAGCTCTCGCCGCCCCAGTGGACTGAAGCGGCTCCCGCTACCGAGGCCGTAGCCATTGCCCCTGCCCCCGACTCGGTCGACCAGCCTTTGCCCATACCCGCTCGCGCGGCTAATCCGCCCATGCGCTACCACTCACCTCAGCAGCTGCCGGCTGGGGTTTATCGGCGTGGGGTAGCGGCTGCCCTCAATGAAAGCTCTGCCACAGCCCTGCTGCCCCCTGCGCCACCCCTGCCAGCGGGTGCAGTCATGGTTGCCGCTGTCCCGGTCGAGCCCAAACCCGCCCCCGCAGCAGAGGCAAAAGCCGCGCCTGAACAAGTGGCGCTAGATTTTGAGATGGCCCCCTCAGCAGCGGTCGTGGCGATGGCTGAAGCTAAGGCTGCAGCGCAACTAGCAGCCTCTCAACCGCCAGCCAATCCGCTGCTGAGCCTGTTTGAGGGCAACTCCGACTCATTAGTTGCGCGGGCTGTGGGCAGCGCAGAGGGCACTCGCACCCCCAACGGAGCCATCAACCCCGCCTATTTTGGCCATACTGACCCCGGCAACCGGGTGTGGAACATGGGCACATTTTCGTACCAGCACGGTGCGAAAACCCCTGAAGAAGCCGACCAAAAACAGCTGGCTCGCCTCCAGAATCAGGGCGATCTGCTGCGTCAGCGGGCGCTTCAGCACGGCCTTAACCTGACTCTAGAAGAAACGCTGAATGGCCTCGATCTGGCCAACCAGTCGCCGCTGGCCGCGATTGGCCGAGTTGGCTACATCGAGCGCCTGGCCGAGGCAAAAGCTAACGGCCTTGAGGGTTCTGAGGCTATTTTGGTCGCCCGCACCCGCTCCTACATCAACCCCAACACCGGATGGTGGAATGCACCGGGTTTAGGCAATACCGAGGCCAGCATTCGCCGAGATCAGCAGCGCCGGGCCAATGCCGTGGCACAGGCGATCGCGGCCTACGAGGGCCAAAATCCACAGCTTCAGGCCAAAACCTGGACGCTGGCCCCCAGCCCCGAGCCTGCCCCTGAGGCCCTAGTCGCCCTGGGCGATACCCAGGCAGAACCCGTCGATGATTTTCTCCAGATGTGGACTTCACCTAGCGACCCAGTAGCCCAGGCAGAGCCAGCGGTCGATTCAGCCCTGCTGAGCCAAGCGCCTCAGGTAGATTCTCAGGGCGAGGATGAGCCGGGCTTGGTCACATCCGGTGTTGCCACAGGCGATCGCGTTTTGGCCACCCTGTGGCAGTTCACGGTAGACAAGGTATCTAGCCTAGGCAACGACGCCAAGAGCGAGGCTGAACCCCAGGCCGCACCTCTGGCTGAGGTGTTGCTCGATCGCAACAGCAGCGAGGCTGAGACTCAAGTGACTGCTCCGGAGGCCGAGGCAATAGCTGTCGAGGCCGCTGAAGCAGCGGGGGCTTCAGCACCAGCACCAGAAACGCCTGCTGCTGAAACACCTGCCGAACCTGCTCCACCAGCGGTCGCTGAAGGTACAGCTCAGGGTGACGCCCCTGCAATCGCGTCTCCTACCTGGAGCCAAGCGAGGGAGGGCAGCCAGAGCAGCCCAGCCGCCGAAGCTGAGGCTGCCGCCACGACTGGAGCTTTCCCGCACAGCACCGTCTACGCTCCCCTGGCACCCTCTGCTGAACCGCTAGCCGCCGAATCGGTCCCAGCAGACATAGCTCAGGCTGAATCTTTCAGCGCAGCACCCGAAGCTATGCCCCTTCCTTCAACAGCGGAGCCCGAACCCGAAGCCATTCCTGCTGCCACTGCCGAACCTCTGGCCCCTGAGGGAGGTAGCGCTCATACCCCCCTGGCAGAATTGCCAACCCCAGAAACGGCTGAATTGGCTGAGCAAGCCCCGGCCGCTGATGGTGAAGATGTGCTGGAATTTGCCAAAGTTGACGTAGACAAACCTGACGTCGCCGAAGATCTCTCTGCTGAGGCATCACCATCCGGCATCAGCCCAACCACTCCAGGCGAAACTGTCTCTGAGACTGGCGCAACTTCAGCCGTAGACCAAGCCCTGGTGGCTGAGCCAGAGACGCCGGTACCGGGTCAAGCGCCGTAAACTGCGCCGGCCATCGTAACAGAGCGACGGTGACGGGCTAATCCTGTACCGTCGCTCTGTTACGATGGCCAGTAACTTCGGGTGCGCTCAAGCCCAGATTTGCCATAATTCGGCTTTTCAACTTTCGGCTATCCTTGTGGTGATTGCTAAACAGCCCTTAGGATTGCAGGATTAACAGCTAAAGCTGTAGTTCCAATGGCTCGTTTTACGAATCTTGTACCCTTCCTATTTGTACCCTTTTTAATTGAGCCCCAGGCCGTATAAAGATTAGGGGGTTGTTCTTAAGAATGTGCTGCTATGCCTTCAACGACGCCTAGCATAAAAGAATCCTGATCGTTAATTGCTAGGCCCATGCCGAAGCCCGACACCACTGCGCTGCCCAACGACCTCTCCGCCCTGGATCTAACCAGCGGTAGTGAGGCTGTTGATAGCCGTCTTAACGCGGCTCAAATGCTGTCTCTTATCGACAGTATTTTGCCCTTTGAAGCCTGTTTGTACCACGAAATTATTCCTCTCTCTGTAGAGTCGAGCTGCCTGCACCTCGGCATGGTGGACCCCGCTGACAATACCGCCATTGAATACGCTCGCAAGCAGGTTTCATTTATTCACTGCTCGGTGGTGTCGTGGCCCGTTTCCTCTGACTGGCAGCGCAAAATGCTCTCTAAGTATTTGAGCTATGCAGCCCGTACCAAACCTCGCCCCCAGGCTGCGGCCAGTCAGCCATCCCCCCAAAGCTCCCCGTCTAGCGATGAGCTACTAACCTTTATCGTCGATAGCCCTGACGACCTTCAAAGCGATCGCCCCGCTGAGCCAGTCCCCCCTAGCGCTACAGCCTCCACCMCCCCAGAGGCTCAACCCCTGAGTCTCACCCTCGACTCTGCTCTTGGCCAGATTCCCCCCCATCAGCTCCATCGTCTCTCGCCGCCCCAGCTCACCCAGGCGCTGCTCAACCAGGTGCTTACCGAAGGCATTGGCCGACTTTATCTAGAGCGCCGCCCTACCCAGGGTCGCGTACTCTGGAGCAAAGACGGCGTGGTGCAGGCGGCCCTTAGCGATCTGAGTGCCGAGCAAATTCAAAGCGTTATCAACGAACTCAAGCGGCTTACCCATCTGCCCCTGCTGCCGACCAGTCAGCCCAAACAGGCCGACATTGAACGCCTCTACAAGGGCGATCGCGTGCTGCTACGCCTGCGGCTCATGGCGGGTACCCACGGTGAAGAGGCCACTCTCCAGGTGCTGCGGGGTGCAGCCCTGAAGTTCTACGAGCAACAGCAGATTCGCCAGCTGGGGGAAGAGGCCCTAGATGTCGCCCACACCCTACAGAAGCGGATTAGCGCCATTCGCCATCGGGCTCAGCAAACCCTTAGCATCGAAGCGCCTTCAGCTCGCACCCTCGATGACCTAATGCAAATGCTCAAAACTATGGAAGCGCAGATTGAGCAGATTATTGAATCGTCTCACCCCTCAGACACCAAAAACTGACCTGACACTAAACCCTAGCTGCCTGCCTCGGCAGTTCAGGGCAAACGGTCGTTTGCCCCTACGGAGTGCCTGTTTTAACCAAGGGTTTTTGGACTCGGCGTTGCTCTGAGAATGTCCGTTTCCACCGACTTCGCTCAGGGAACGACATGGCTGCTGTTATCGTTAGGGGTGCCGCGCCAGCGGCATGGGCGATTGGCTATAAGTAGAGTGCTCCAACACTGCAAACAAGACAGTGCGGCGACCAAAAGCTTGCCAAAAACTGCTTGCTAGCGTTCCAGATCTTGCCTGCCAAGCTCTGCCGCAGCCAGGCGCTACTAGAGCTAGCGTTCTGACTTAGCGCCCCAGGCGCTGGTCACGCGGCCAAAATTGACCCTAAACTCGTCTAGCCCTAGGCGGCTGCCAGGGCGACCTTCATCCCACGAGGCCGAAAGCACACCGTAGGTAAGGCCAATCACCCCTAAGCCAAAGCAGCCCAGGGTAACCAACAGCACAAAATAAGACGGCAACACTACAACCTGATTGACGACCAGGTAATAGCTGACCACAAACGTCAGCACACCCGATGCCGTAGGAACGCCAGAGAAAACCAGCATACGGCGCAGCATGCGATCGCTGACCTCTGCTGGAATAGCCGCTGACGCGCCAGCGGCCTTTTGAGCAGAGGCTGTTTTTTTGCCAGAGGCGGGCTGCTGAACCGCTTTTTTGCCAGGGGCAGGAGCTGATTTAGCTGCTTTCTTAGACTCTTTAGCAGTCTTATCAGCACCCTTGCCAGCGGGCTCAAACGGCAGCCGCTTGCGGGAAGACTCCGGGGCCATAGGGCTACACCATCACAACAAGCAACACCGTAACCTAGCTAAACTCGCTGGCTTAGCCGCGAATGCCCAGCTTTTGAATTAGCGCCCGGTAGCGCTCAGAGTCTTGCTTTTGCAGGTAGGCCATGAGGCGCTTGCGGTGGCCAATCATTTTGAGCAGGCCACGGCGCGATGAATAGTCTTTTTTGTTCTTTTGCAGGTGAGCACTGAGCTGATTGATGCGATCGGTGAGCATGGCAATCTGCACGTCGGCAGAGCCAGTATCGGTGTCGTGCACCTGATAGTCGGAGATAAGTTCCTGCTTGCGCGCTTGCAACAGAGTCATGGGACAGACAGCTTCTCTAGAAGGATTATTTTGACCAGGATTTTTCACTATAGCACAGGGGTTGCCGCACCTATCCGGTCTGCCCTGAAGAAAGGTGCAAGCCAGAAACGGCTGGCAGAGTAAGCCCGGCCAGTTGTCAGCAACCAGGGCGTAGCACCGCGCCCCTGGCCATCACTGGCTCAACCACGCGATCGCCTCGCGCACCCAACTTTCCGGATCCGCTGACTTTTGCAGGGTTGAGTTCTGACCCACCGCCTGGAGCGCCTTGAGAATTTCGCTCTGGCTGTAGCCCAGCGCCGTGAGGGTGATTTCTACCTCTTCGTAGAGGGTTGGAACTGGCCCAGCACCGGGCACCAGCCCCACCCCCGACTGGGTTTGCCAGTCTTGCAGCTTGGTTTTCAACTCCAGCACCAGGCGCTCTGCGGTTTTGGTACCCACCCCCGGAGTTCGCGACAGCAGCCGCGTGTTGCCACTGACGACCGCCTGGGTCAGTTCGGCTTCGCCCAGGGTATCGAGCAGGGCTAGGGCCATCTGCGGGCCAATGCCGCTGACGCTGATCAGCAGCCTAAACAGGTCGCGTTCCTGGCGCTGGCCAAAGCCAAACAGAACGGCCTGATCTTCGCGAAAGTAGAGGTGGCTAAAGAGTTGCACCACCTCGCCCAAGGAAGGCAGAAAAGCTAGCTGTCGAGCCGGCACCTGCAGATCGTAGCCGACCTGGTTGACGTCGAGGGTGACAATGATTTTGTGGTTGCCAGGTTTTTGAACATCGGCCAGCACCCCTTTGAGGTAGCTGATCATGGGTCGGCAGCAGGCCTTTTGGTGGGGCGGGGGCGATTGGTCATGCGATCGCCTCCGGCCTCGGAGCGTACCTCTGGGGCGGCTGTACTGGGCGGCCCTCCCTTACTACCTTTGGGTCGTTGGGTCGAGGGAGAGACCGTCGTTTCTGGAGCGGGTTGAAGGTGGCTGCGACCGTTTTGGATGATGCGCAGCATCTGGGAAAGCTGTTGTTCTACGTTAGAGAGCACTTGATCGGCATAGACATCGGCCTCCTGCTGAATCATGTCTTGCTCAGCCAGGGCCTTCTGCCGCAAGGACTCCCATTCTCGCTGGGCCTGAATCTGCATTTGCTCAATGTCGCCCATCACCTGGGTGCGCAGGCCGTCGCAGTCTTGCTGAGCCTGGGTTTTGATTTGCTGAGCCATCTGCTCGGCCTGACGCACAATGCCCAGTTCATCTAGCATTTGAGCCGCCTGCTGCTCTGCTGCGGCAATCAGCTCTTGAGCATAGCTTTCAGCTTCGGCTAGTAGAGCGTTGCGCTGCTGCAAAACCTGAACCGCCTGGCGAAAGGCTGGGGGCAGATTAAGGCGAATAGCATCGAGTTGGTCTAGCAGCTGGTCTTCATCGACCAGGGTTCGACCGCTGAAGGGCACTCGGGGGCTGGCTAGAATAATTTCTTCTAGCTTGTTGAGGTCTTGCTGAATGTCAATATCGCCAGGGCTAGGCAAGGCCGACCCCGCCTCTGCCGCCTCTACAGACAATCCATTGGTTTGGGCACCGATGGACTGGGTACTGCGGGGTTGACCATTGCGGGGCTGGGCATTGAGGCGGGSKSGGTCTGGGCGTAGCATTGGTAAATGTCTCGCGCTACATGGTGGGGAACAAGGTGGTCGATGGGGCCGCCAAAGCGAGCAATTTCTTTGACCAGGCTGCTGCTGAGAAAGCCATACTCCGTGGAGGTTGAGAGAAAAAGGGTTTCGATGTCGTCAGCCAGGGTTTTATTAGTATGCGCCATTTGCAGCTCTTTTTCGAAATCGGAGAGCACCCGCAACCCCCGCAGTAGTACCTGGGCCTGGCGCTGGCGGGCGTAGGTAATGGTGAGGCCGTCGTAGTGATCGATATCGACGTTGCTGAGGTGACCTACCGAACGCTCAATTTGATCGATGCGCTCAGCGGTAGAAAACATAGGTACTTTGTTAGGATTGCTAGACACCAGCACAATTACCCGTTCAAACAATCGACTGCCACGGGTGATGATGTCGACATGGCCCAAAGTGATGGGGTCAAAACTGCCGGGGTAGATGGCAATCAAAACGGCCTTGCCCAGTAGGAATGTGGCGATTATAGCTAAATTCTGCCGGGTTAGGGCTCAGGGCCAGGAACGTCAGACTAAGGGCATAACGCTGTCGGGCTTAGACGTGGGCTGACTGGTCTAAACGGCTATGGCTTTGGAGCCTCGCTGGCTTCAACTGTGATTAGGCTTAGGTTGGGCCAGGCTTTTGCGGTAGACGCGATCGCACCTAGCGGTCTCCACGCCGCTGGCTGCCTGGTAGCCGTTCGCTTCGTATAGCCCCACGGCTTCTTTCAGCACCGAGGCGGTTTCGAGCCAAATCTCCTCAAAGCCGCGCTGCTGAATGACCAATTCCATTGTGCTCAGCAGGTAGCGCCCCAGCCCCTGCCCCCGCGCCTGGGGCAGCAGATACATTTTGCGCAGCTCTACAGCGCTTTGGCCTCGGCTGGTGGGTCGATAGCCCGCTGTCCCAACGAGCACCCCATCAACTTCTACAACCCAAAACTCGCCGCCGGTTTCCCAATAGCAGGCTTCGACATCTCGGGCATCGCGATCGCTGTCGGCTGGCTCGCAGGTGAGGCTATATTCGGTCAGCACTTGAGCAATCAAGTCCAGGGCAGCCGCGCGATCGCCGGGCTGCCAGCTGCGAATTAAGTAGGGACCAAAGGTGCTGCGGTGTTCGATGGGCAT
The DNA here is from genome assembly GCF_015207525.1 of Nodosilinea sp. LEGE 06152. GTDB lineage: Bacteria > Cyanobacteriota > Cyanobacteriia > Phormidesmidales > Phormidesmidaceae > Nodosilinea. Next base: position 69,382 of record NZ_JADEWR010000006.1, on the reverse strand, counting down.
CAGAAGGCGTGAGCGGTAAGGGCGCTAGCTGTGAATGCGGGGCTGGGAGTGTAGAGTCGATAAAATTTTGCTCTCTGCGACGGCCAGGGTTTGTAGCCGGGCTTCAACCTCAGCGGGCGGAAACCGACCCGTGGCCAGCACCCAGTAAACGCCATAGTGACGGGCTTCCGAGGCCATCAGGCTGCGGTAAAAATGAGCTAGCTCTGGATCGGGGCAGTGCTGGCCCAATAGCCCTAGCCGCTCATGGCTGCGGGCCTCGATCAGGGCCGAGACCAGCAGCACATCGAGCTGGCGGCGGGGTTCGACCGGGCGCACCTGCTGATGCAGAGCAGCCCCGTAGGGTGGCGGCGGCAGCGGCCCAAAGGCAACGCTACGGCGTTCAAGCCACTGATTGACCTGGGCGAAGTGGGCCAGTTCTTCTTGAGCGATCGCGGTTAGGGCCTTAACCAGCTCAGCATCCGACGGGTATCGATTGATCAAGCTCATCGCCACCCCCGCCGCCTTGCGCTCGCACTGGGCGTGATCCAGCAAAATGACGTCAAGATTAGCTAGCGCCTGCTCAACCCAGTCCTGAGACGTGGGCACCTGAAGGAATTTGATTGTGGCGGTGGCCATACAAATTTTGGAAAGTCTGGAAAAAGTTTGCGCAGGTTCAAGTCTAAACTACCAGCCGCTTGCCCACCCAAAACCCACTCATCATCCACCCATCTACCCMSSCASTYWWRACACCCCTAAGTATCCCCCAACCCCTGCTGCAGGCTCTTGAGGTACTGCACCAGCCCGTGCAAGCCGAGGCGATAGCTGTCGGGACCGAAACCGCAAATCTGGCCCACGGCCACAGCAGCAATATAGGAGTGGTGGCGAAAGGATTCGCGCTTGTGAATGTTGCTGAGGTGTACCTCGACGGTGGGTAGACCAACAGCGGCGATCGCATCTCGAATAGCGACGCTGGTATGGGTATAGGCACCAGGGTTGATTAAAATTCCATCCTGCTGGCCGTAGCAGGCCTGAACGCAATCCACCAAGGCACCTTCGCTGTTGGATTGAAAAAACCGTAAGGCTGCCCCAATTTGCCCCGATTGCTGAACCAGCATCGCCTCAATTGTGGCTAGCGTTTGGCTACCGTAGATACCAGGCTCTCGCAAGCCCAGCATGTTCAAATTGGGGCCGTGGATAACTTGAACCCTAAACAATGGCCTAATTCCCTATAACGCCAGTCTTGCCGACGTCTTAAAGCATTGCTCAAACCAGCGACATTTCTTGCAACCGATCTGAATCTCAGCGGAGTAACCGCCTACCAAATATTAAGCTTTAGAGAGTGACCTAGCGGCGGGGCTCATCCACAGGAATAGGGATCAGCTCAGGCTCGACCTGGGATTCAGGACCAAATAGAGCCTCAATGACCCTATCGACCCACTCGCGCAGTTTTTCGAGAGCCTCTTCGATGTAATCCATTAGGATAAAACTCCTTACTGGCACACGCCACCCCGTTTATTTTTGCCTCAACAATGACCCAGATCACTAAAGCCCAGGTCAGTGAAGCTAATAGGGGCTGCACTTTTCCATAATTACATAATAGCCATTTGGAGCAAATGATCAACCTAAGCATTACAGCAGGTTGCGGCGCAGGGCATCGAGGGCAGAAAGAGCGCTGAGCTGGCGCACCCAGTCGCGCCCCCGATAGCCAGAAAATTCGTGTCTGTAGCTCACCACCTCGCTGCCGGGAGTAGCCAGACCGATATAGACTAGCCCCACGGGTTTGTCAGCGCTACCTCCCCCCGGCCCCGCAATGCCAGTGATGCTCAAAGCCCAGTCGGTGTGCAGCAGCGCCTTGACCCCTAAGGCCATCTGCTCAGCGACGCTCGCACTGACGGCCCCTTCCGCGTCTAAAACAGCCGCATCGACCTTGAGCAGGTTGACCTTAACGCGGTTGTCGTAGGCAATGACGCCGCCGTGAAAATAGGCTGAGCTGCCGGAGATATCGGTCAGCAGCTGCCCTAAGCCGCCCCCGGTGCACGACTCTGCCACCGCTACGGTCTGCTGCCGCTCCAGCAGCAGTTGACCGACCACCGATGCCAGCGTATCGTCATCGGCCCCATAGCAGTTGTCTTTCATGAGGGCGCGAATGCCTGCTTCCACCGGTTCAATCTGAGCCAGAGCGGCGGCTTTGGAGTTGGCCCTAACGGTGATTCGCAGTTTCGCTTCGCCCTTGCTGGCGTAGGGAGCTACCGTGGGGTTGCCCTGGCTGAGGTAAGGGGCCACCTGCTCTGCCAGGGCCGATTCGCTAATGCCCCAGAACCTCAGCATGCGGCTGACGATTGTGGTTGTCACCCAGCCCTGGTCGCGCAGGTAGGGCACAGCGGTTTCGCGCCACATGGCCTGCATCTCGCGCGGCACACCGGGAAAGGTCATGAGCGTTAGGTTAGGGCGCGGCGACCAGATAATGCCAGGGGCAGTGCCCTGGGGGTTGGGCAGCACCAGCGCTCCCTCCGGCAGCAGCGCCTGCTTGCGGTTGCTGGGGGGCATCGTGCGACCCCGAGCCGTAAACTTGGCTGCGATATCGGCCACCAGGTCGGGATGCTCTACCAGGGGAGTATCGAACAGGTCGGCTAGCGTCTCGATGGTCAGGTCGTCGGGGGTAGGGCCCAGACCGCCGGTAAATAGCAGCAGCTTTGAGTCTGAGCCGGAGCGCTCTGCGGCCAGCCTCACCGCCTGCTGAATCCGGGCCGGATTGTCGCCTACTACGGTTTGGTAATAGTGGGCAATCCCCAAAGCGGCCAGCTCCTGGGCCAAAAACCGAGCGTTGCTGTTGAGAATATCCCCCAGCAGTAGCTCGGTGCCAACGCAGATGATCTCTGCACTTCTGGTGACTGAACCGTTGGCGGTCGAGCTGGGGTCACCGAGATTTTCAGGCTGAGGGGCAGGGCTGGAGGTCATGGGGCGAAATGAGGGCGAAGGAAAGAGAGCTAGCTAGGGGCGCAATAGTGTCATTATGACCATTGCAGGGGAGCCAGGAAAAGACTACCAGGTCTTTTGAAGGCACGCCCCAGTGTGGGTTCCAGTTATGGATCCCAAGTGTGGTTGGTCTTGCGTTGGTTGGGATGGGAGAGAACGCCCGATGGCAGGTTGGAGCAATGATCAAAGATCCGCCCCAGGCGATCGCAAAGTCGGCTGGGCTTCCGGGCTCCTGGCCCTGGTGCTGGGAGGATTACTCTACCGCGCGATCGTCGCTTTTTGGATGCTGCCCGGTTTCGACGAAGCCTACTACTACCTCTACAGTCGCTATTTGAACTGGAGCTATTTTGACCACCCGCCCATCGTTGCCTTGACTACCGGAGTGGGCTGGTGGCTAACCGGAACCATTTCGCCATTTACTCTGCGGCTGGGGGCACTGGGGCTGTACTGCGTCAGTCTAGTCCTTCTATACCTGTCGGCGGCACGTCTGTTTTCAGCGGCGATCGGACGCATGACGGTGGCGATTGTCACCCTGATTCCGCTGTTTTCGATTGGCTTTGGTATTTTGACATCGCCCGACAATGGGCTGATTTTGTTTTGGAGCGCCACGCTGCTGGTAGCTAGCTGGGAGTTTTTCCCTGGCAATAGCCGCCTCGGCCACCACGGCCTGATCAAAGCCACCTACGTGCCCACCTGGCGCATCGCGCTATTGGGTTGCACCGTAGCGTTAGCCTGCCTGAGCAAATACCACGGCTTTGTGCTGGGCCTCAGCCTGGTGGGGTTTTGTGTGGCCTACCGACCCTACCGCGCAGCCCTGCGATCGCCCTGGCTCCTGCTCACGATCGTCGTCTTTGGCCTCACCCTCTTTCCCCTCTGGTACTGGAACAGTCAGCACGACTGGATTTCCTTTCGCTTTCAGCTGGGTATGCGGTTTGATGGCAACACCGGCAGCAGCGGCTTTAGCCTGGGCCAAATGGTGGGCTACTGGCTGCTATCGATCGTCTATCTGTTTCCCCTGCTTGGGTTTCCGCTGTGGTGGGTAGCCGCCAAACAGAGCGGCAAACAGGCGTTGTTTTGGGTGTCTCCTAGCCTGAGCGGCGGCGAAGCTCAGGAACACTACAAGCAAGCCCTAATTCTCTGGCTATCGCTGCCCATCATGCTGCTGTTTACCCTACTGGGTGGCAAGCAGCAGATTTTGCCCGCCTGGCCCGCGCCGGGCTACTGGGGCATCGCCATTTTGCTGGCGGCCCAGGTACTGGTCTGGCAGCGCCGGCGACCTCGGCTGATTCGTCGCTGGCTGTGGGGCTCAGGGTTATTTTTAGCCTCGCTCTCGATGGTGGCGCTGCTGCACCTGCGGCTTGGCATTTTGCAGCAGCCCAGCACCTACGCAATTCTGGGTGGGCTAGTACCCGTTGAGCAAGATGGCTCCACTGAACTGCTTGACACCTCACAAATGCAGCGCCTATTTGCTAGCACGCCTGAGGTGAGAACGGCTTTGGATGAGGTCGGCTTTGTCTTCACCAACGAATATTACCTGGGGGGCTACTTTGCCATGGCCATTCACCCCCTGGTGGACCTGCCCGTGACAGCTTTTAGCCCAGACCCGCGCGGGTTTGCCTTTTGGCATAACCCTCAAGATTGGGTGGGTCAAGACGCGCTCTACGTGACAATCGATCGCTTCACCGAAAGCGACGAAATTGTCGATCGCTACCGCCCGCTCTTTGACAGCATTGAGCCCTTAGCCACCGTACCCCTTCGCCGGGGTGGGGCGATCACAGAAACCATTCACGTCTACCGCGCGAACAATTTGCGTCAGGCCTACGAGTACCCCTACGGCCCCTCAGCGCGTGCGCTGCCGCAGCCGCCAGCCGGTGTAGCTGAGTAACGCCGTAGCACCCAGGGCGTAGACCAAGCCGCTAGGAACCCCGGCAAAGGCCAGAGCCAGTGTGCCAGCCCACAGGGTGAGCACATAGATAAACAGCACCGTCACCCGATGAGAGAGCCCCGCCTGAAGCAGACGGTGGTGCAGGTGACGCTTATCGGCCACAAAGGGCGATTTGCCCGCGCGCAACCGATCTACAATCACCGCCGACATGTCGAGAATAGGCACCGCCAAAATTAGGTAGGGCAGCAGCACCGCCGCCGTGGTCACCGTTTTAACCAGGCCAATAACCCCTACCCCAGCTAGGGTAAAGCCCATAAAATAAGCGCCACCATCGCCCATGAAGATCTTGGCTGGGTTGAAGTTGTAGCGCAAGAAGCCCAGGGCACCACCGGCTAGGGCAGCGGCAATCAGGGCGGCGGCGGGCTGGTTCATAAACAGACTCACCACCAGCATAACCACAGCCGCAATGCCTGAAACCCCAGCCGCCAAACCGTCGAGGCCGTCGATCCAGTTGATGGCGTTGGCCATGCCCACCAGCCATAAAATTGTCACCGGCAGGCTGATGAAGTCGGGCAGCTGGGTGAGACCGTAGAAGGGAATGGTTAGGAAGTCGATGCTGACACCCACATGCCAGGCCATTGTGGCCACGATGGCCTGCATAAACAAACGACTGATGGGAGAAAGCCCAAACAGGTCGTCGGTCAGTCCGATTAGAAAGAACGCCAGCCCACCCAGGGTGACGCCCCAGATTTGAAACTCTTGCGGGGGGGCGAGGTGCGCGCCAGTGGCATCAATAAACCCGCCTAGAGACCACACCGCCAGCAGCGCCAGCAGGGTACCGAGAAATATCGAGACCCCGCCCAGGCGCACCATGGGCTTGTCGTGTACCTTGCGGCCACCGGGCTGGTCGACACGACCGCTTTTGAGGCCTATGCGGCGCACAATAGGCGTTGTGCCAAGCACCACCGCGGCGGAGATACCAAAGGCCAGCACATGATACAAAACAAACGGCATCCTCACCCCTCCTATATTGAGAACCCTGTACGCAGTTGGTCGGGTTCTATCTCAGCCAGCCTACTATGCCTTGACGGCACCCTTAATAAACCCAGGCCTGTCTCAGCATCGAGCGCCGAGTACTAAAACTGAACCAGAGAGTATTCTGGCCCGAAACAGTCCATAGGATAGGTCGAGTCTGCTAAATAAGCAAAAACTCCATGCAATTATGACAGATCATTAAGGTGTCACCCTAACTTTCTGCGACATTACATGGAGCTATATGAAACGTAAATTAGGCCTAGAGCGGCAGGCCTGGGCCTAGTGACCTAGACCAGGGCTGGAACCAGCCCGCCCAGGTGAGCATAGAGGGGGAAGCGATCGCACAGGACCGCCACTCGCCGCTGGCAGTGCTCAGCCATGGTGGTATCGTCTGGGTTAAGCAGGCGATCGGCAATGATGTCGGCAATTTCGGTAAATTCGGCTTCGCCCATGCCTCGGGTAGTCATGGCTGGAGAGCCCAGACGCAGCCCGCTGGTGACAAAAGGCGACTCGGGGTCGTAGGGCACGGTGTTTTTGTTGGCGGTAATGTTGACGCCGCTGACCAGCTGGTCAGCCCGCTTGCCCGTCATACCGATGGAGCGCAGATCGCACAGCACCAGGTGGTTGTCGGTGCCGTCGGAGACGACCTTGATGCCCCGCTGCTGCAGCTGTGCCGCCAGCTGCTTGGCGTTGGCAATCACCTGAACGGCGTAGGCACGAAACTCGGGTCTGAGGGCTTCGCCAAAGGCGACGGCCTTAGCGGCAATGACGTGCTCTAGGGGGCCGCCCTGGCTGCCGGGGAACACGGCCTTGTCAAACTTTTTGCCCAGCTCGGCGTCGCGGGTAAGGATCAGGCCGCCGCGAGGACCACGCAGAGTTTTGTGGGTGGTGGTAGTCACCACATCACAGTGGGGCAAGGGGTTGGGGTGCTGGCCAGCGGCGACTAAACCGGCGATGTGGGCAATATCGGCCATCAGGTAGGCACCGACTTCGTCGGCGATCGCCCGAAACTTCTCAAAATCAATGGTGCGGGGGTAGGCCGAATAGCCACAGATAATCAGCTTAGGGCGGTGCTCCAGAGCCAGCTCGCGAATTTGGTCGAAGTCGAGCTGCTCGGTGTCGCGGCTGACGCCGTACTGCACAACCTTAAACCACTTGCCCGATACGTTGACGGGCGATCCGTGGGTGAGGTGGCCACCGTGGGAGAGATCCATGCCCAAAATGGTGTCGCCGGGCTCTAGCAGGGCCAGGAAGACGGCGAAGTTGGCCTGGGCACCGGAGTGAGGCTGCACGTTGGCGTGGGCCGCGCCGAAAAGTTCTTTAGCGCGATCGATCGCCAGCTGCTCGGCCTCATCTACAAAGGCGCAGCCGCCGTAGTAGCGCTTGCCGGGCAACCCCTCGGCGTATTTGTTGGTCAGCACCGACCCCTGGGCCGCCAGCACCGCCGCCGAGGTAAAGTTTTCGCTGGCAATCAGCTCCAGGTGGTCGCGCTGGCGCTGTAGCTCGCGCTGCACAATGCTCGCCAGCAGCGGATCGGACTCTTGCAGAAAATCAAAGTTAGTTTGAGGCACGGGCAAGGCTCCCAACAATCGACAGAGTGATACGGACAAAAAAAGGGGGCCGGTTAACGGGTAGCCGATAGCAGAGCTGCCTTCCCCCGAAACATTTGCGGCGGCTTAAAGCCAGGCCGCCTGCCTGCCAATATTGCACCACGGTGTCACGCTAGGGCGGGCGGTAGAAACTGTGGCCATTGAGCAATTTGCACGCAGTCTATTATCTTATCTGGATGGCTTTGAATTTGGTAGCTCAATCCTCGACCAGTCGGGGGTAGACTGCACAAGTTCAGAATTTACGGGCAAATGTTACGGATTGCAACATATAATCTTTAGGAACGGCGGGGGCAGGGTTGCTTCTGAGAATGGGCCAATTTCAACTGTTTTGCCAAAGTTGGGTGCAGTTGTGAGAGGCTAGGTTAAGCAGAATTGCCTGTAGTCGGTTTGAGATTTATATTCTCCAGGTTTGGGTCATTAATGCTGCAACTGACGGATTCCCCCCCCATCCAATCTCTATCCTCTGTTGAGGACGCCTACGAGGTGTGCCGACGCGTCACGGCGAAGTATTCTAAGACGTTCTACACCGGCACCATGCTGATGGCCCCCGCCAAGCGGCGCGCTATCTGGGCCATATATGTCTGGTGTCGCCGTACTGACGAGCTGGTGGATGGGCCGCAGGCACAGTTTACTAGCGAAAAAACTCTCGATCGCTGGGAGGCCCAACTGGAGTCCATCTTTGCGGGCTGCCCAGTGGATGACGAGGACGTGGCCCTAGTCGACACCCTGGAGCAGTTTCCCCTCGACATTCAGCCCTTTCGCGACATGATTGCGGGCCAGCGAATGGATTTGCACCGCAATCGCTATGACACCTTTGAGGATTTGGAACTCTACTGCTACCGGGTGGCGGGCACCGTAGGGCTGATGTCAACCACGGTCATGGGCATTGACACCCAGCTGCAAACCGCCCCCTGGAGCCAGCAGCAGCAGCTTGACCCGACTCCCCAGGCGATCGCCCTGGGCATTGCCAACCAGCTCACCAACATTCTGCGCGACGTGGGCGAAGACGCTCGCCGGGGCCGTATTTACCTGCCCCTAGCCGACCTGGCCGCCTTCGACTACACCGAGGCCGACCTGATGGCTGGGGTGGTCGACGATCGCTGGCGAGCCCTGATGGCCTTTCAGATCGATCGCGCCCGTCGGTTTTATGCCGAAGCAGAGAGCGGCATTGGGCTGCTGAGTGAAGACGCCCGCTGGCCGGTGTGGTCGGCGCTGGCTCTCTACCGCCAAATTTTGGATGTGATTGAAGAAAACGGCTACGACGTGTTTAGCCAACGGGCCTTTGTGCCCTCGTTGCGCAAGCTGTTAACCCTGCCGGGCACGCTGCTCAAGGCGCGAGTGCTCTAGGCCGCAATATTGATCGACCTAACAGGGCAAGAGACCGCGAGATTTATTAAGATATGTGTATAACCCGCTGGGTTTATGTCTTTACCTTGCGCTGCCTGCCATGACGACCCCCGCCGCTGCTGCTGAGGCACCAAACGCTACCAGCTGGAAAATTAAGCTGCTCTACGACGGCGACTGCCCCCTCTGCCTGCGAGAAGTGAACTTTTTGCGCAAAAAAGACGGCGGCCGTGGCCTAGTCGCTTTTACTGACATTGCGGCCGACGACTACAGCTCTGACGACAACGGCGGCGTTGACTTTGCCACAGCCATGGGCCGCATTCACGCCGTTCGGCCCGACGGTACGGTAATCAAGAATGTGGAGGTCTTTCGCCAGGTTTATTCGGCCCTGGGCATCGGCTGGATTTACGCCCCTACGGGCTGGCCGATCGTTGGCCCCTTGGTCGATTGGGTTTACGGCATTTGGGCCAACTGGCGGCTGGCGGTTACGGGTCGCCCTAGCCTGAAGACTATTTTGGCGGAGCGCGAGGCCCGCTTAGGGGCAGGGTGCAGCGATCGCTGCCAGGTTTAAGGCATAAACCTCGCCCACAGCCTGGTAGAGCTAGCCTACGCGGCTTATACCTGTCCCCCGACTCGGTAGAGCAAACGCCGTTGGCCCCTACAGTTGTTCTCCAAAGCCGGACCATGCGACTCGGGTTTGGTCTAGCGCTTTGACCCCTTGCGGTTATGGCCATCGCCAGGATAATTAGGGCGCTGCAGTATCTCTAAAGCGATGGCTATAACCAGTGCGCCGCCCCAGTTTTTGCTATTGGTAGTTGCCGATGTCTTGAGCGAACTGGCCAGCGCTATATCTATGTAAAAAGGCTGAGCCTCCAGAGACTCAGCCTTTTTACATGGGCTTTAAAGAAGTTTTTCTACCGCTCCGCCGACTCAGAACCGGTATCTTCTGATTCGTCGAAACCGCTGCCGTTGCCGTTGTAGAGGGCATCGAGCTGTTCGCGGGCGTCTTTGACCGAAATCGACTTCATTACCAGGAGAGGCTCACGAATGACCTGACCATCTTGGTCAAGCAGTTCGGGGTGGGGGACAGAACCGTCGCGTGATGAGGTGCCGCCCTGATACGACGGGTTACCGCCATAGGTGCGAGGCGATTGGGGATTGCGGGCATTGCCGCCAAGCAAAATTAGGTTTCTTACCAGGTTTGCGATCGCCATGATAGCCAGAACCGCAAATGCAATGATATAAACGACGTGCCACATAGCTGCTGTCCTCTGGCTAACCTTTGCCTGTATTGACTTTAGCGCGTTTCAGGTTCGCGTGCTGTGTCGGCCTTAAAACCTGAGTTTCAACTCGCTTAATTTGTATCTAGTGTAACCAAAATTCCTCTGCTTCAGCCTCAACCGCAGGGCTGTTCAGCGGTTGCCAACCGGGCTGCCAGAGCGATTGATTCTTCAGTTGCTTGGCATTCACCCAAAGCCGCACCGTCGGGTCACAGGATGCCACCAATTCGGCAAACACCCACTGGCCCTCCTGCTTGCGATTAGCCACCTGAAAATGCCGCCAGCCTTCAGTCTTTTGGCGGGCCGTCCATTTGGAGCCGAGTAGGTGAGGGTATTTTTGCTTGCGAGGCATGGGGGGATGTGGGTGCGTGGGCGAGTGGATGGGTGGATGGGTCGGCGAGTGGGTGCGTGGATGGGTGGGCGAGTGGATGGGTGGGCGAGTGGATGGGTGGGCGAGTGGGTGCGTGGGCGAGTGGATGGGTGGGTGCGTTGAGGGTGAGGATGGGGGTACGTGGGGAACTTGGATGAAGTTCAAAATCTTGCTAGGTGGGCAATTGGTTAATCTACCCATCCACCCATCCACCCATCCACCCATCTACCCATCCACCCGCCTACCCGCCTACCCACCTACCTGCCTACCTACCTACCCTTAACGAATACCACTAGCCTCAAGCCGCTTCCTAATACCGCCCATATGGATGGCGCGGCTGCTGATTTGGGCCTGTTTTTCGCCAATGAGCACGTAGACGCGACCTGAGAGCAGCTGACGTACGAGGGGGCGGCGGTAGACCAAAATGCTGTCTAAATTGGCGTCGCTATCCTCGGTATAGCCCATTTCGGCGAGGGCAGCATCGAGTTCACGTTTGAAGGTTTTGCGGCTGCTAATGGGTAGTGCCAGCGTGGTGCTGCGGTTGACCAGTGCCCCCAGCAAGCCGCCTACGGCCCCAAACGCCGTGCCGTAGAGGTTGGGCAGGCCGGTATCGAGGCCAATGCCGAGGGTTTTGGTGGCCAGCAGGGCGGTGACTAGGGCCGTGCCAGAAAAGTAATATAAAAACGTGAGGCCAAAACCAGGGCCAGAGGGCAGCGTAGGTTCGTCGGACATAGCAGGGCTCTCGAATCTGGACACTGGTGTCTATCTTTTCATCAATCCTGACCGTTGGGAACGGTTGAAGATTGGTAGGCTGTTAGAGATTTTCTAATGGTCTTTTGGGGCTTTTTGGGGCTTGGGTATGCTCGATCTGCGTCAGCTCAGCGGCAAACAGCGGCAGTTTGTGGAACTCCTGCAGCAGCAGCAAACGGTGGCTAGTCTGCGATCGCTCTGTGCCCAGGCCGGTTTTGATATCAACTTTATCAATGGTTTTTTGCTGAGCGGGGCGCTCGATGGTTACGTGCAGTGGCAAGAGCACACCCAGCAGACCTGGGTTTTGACGGCTAAGGGCGACGAGTTGGGCGGGGTGCTGCCGGGGTTTGCCTTGGCCAAGCGGCTGTTGGCGGGCACCCGCGATCGCGCCACCCTGCAAGCCGAACTGGGCCATGCCTTTAGCCTCAACTACGGGGCGCTGCGGCGCGAGCAGGCGGTCGACCTGGCCGATGGCGATGGGGAAGGCGTGGTAACGGTGCTCAAGGCAGCGGTGTTAGGGGCCTACCAGCAGCGGCAGGCGGTGTTTGCGACCATTCACGCCGCCGCCGCTTCTGGCGGTGGGGCTAGTAAGCCGCTCGACGACAGCGCGGCGGCATCCTTAGAGTGGCTGCAGCAGCAGGGCTATATCGCCAGCCGAGTCGAGTCAGACTACAGCCTGACGGTGCTGCCCGCCCTGCAAACCCTGGAGCTGAGCGATCGCGTCACGGCGTTGAGCAGCGAGCTGATTCTCTCGGGTCAGTGGCGACAGGTTGACCTCAAGCCCTACGATATCCACGCCGAGGTGCCCGATGTAGCCTACGGGCGATCGACCATTTTGACCCAGTGCATTCAGCGCATTCGCGATATTTTTTTGAATATGGGCTTTGACGAAATGTCGGGCTACCTAGTGGAAACGGCCTTTTGGAACTTTGACGCACTGTTTACCCCTCAGGACCACCCGGCCCGCGAGGTGCAGGACACGTTTTACCTAGCCCATCCCCAAACCCTGTCCCTGCCGGAGGATCAAACCCTGGTTGAGCGAGTCAAGCAGGTGCACGAGGCCAACTACGGCGGCCAGTGGACGACGGCCGAAGCCAGTCGCGCCATTCTGCGCGCCCACACCACCACCTCTACGGCCCGCCGCCTGCACCAGCTCCACGGCCAGGACGGCAAATACTTCTCCATTGACCGCGTGTTTCGCAACGAAACGGTCGATCGCACCCACCTGGCCGAATTTCACCAAATTGAAGGGGTGGTCGTCGGCGAACTGCTCAGCGTGCGTACCCTGATGGGCTACCTCACCTACTTTTATGAGCGCCTGGGCTTTAGAAATCTCAAGTTTAAGCCCACCTACAACCCCTACACCGAGCCGTCGCTGGAGGTGTTTGCCTACCATCCACCCAGCGATCGCTATCTTGAAGTCGGCAACTCCGGCCTGTTTCGCCAGGAAATGCTGGAGCCTCTGGGCTGCGGCGACAAGTCTACCGTTGCCTGGGGGTTGGGTCTGGAGCGCATTGCCATGCTGCTTTACGACGTCGAAAAGCTCTCTGACCTGATTGGCCCCGATATTCAGTTCTAAATATTTACCGCCCGTGCCGCCTCAAAAACACTCCTCAGCGGGAGCCGTTTTGGCTGGCCCATCAGGTATAACAAGCAGGAGTAGCGTAAATGCATGATACTTGCCATTCACCACACTCGATTTCGGCGGCGGCTGACGCGTGCGATCGCCCTCCCCGTTGTACTGCTGCTGCTGCTGTCGGGAATCTCTATTTGGCAAATTACTCGATTGTTATCTGCCCTGGAGTGGGTAGACCACACAGGACGGGTGATTTCGCAGGCCAACTCGGCCCAAAAACTGTTGCTGGATATGGAGACTGGCTTTCGAGGGTATTTGCTGACCGGAGAGCCAGAGTTTTTGGAGCCCTACGAGCAGGCCAGCACGCTGATTGAGCCCAGTTTAGAGGAGTTAAAAACTCTGGTTGCAGACAATCCAAGTCAGGTTCAACGCATTGTTGAGCTGATGACCGAATTGCAGCGGTGGGAACGACAGGCTTCACCGGCCATTGCCCGAAGGCAGCGGGGCGAGCTAGAACCCCTGAGCAATCTTAGACGCCGAAAACAGCTGGTCGATCAAATGCGACAGCAGATTACTGCGTTTGTTGCCACGGAGGAGGAACTGCGAAACCAGCGCAGCCAGAGGGCCCAAGCCGCGACTCAGACGGTAATTGTAACTAGCGTGCTTTTAGCGGTCGGCATTGGGGGCGCTCTAGCCTATTTTATCTACCGCCAAATTTTACAGGTCTCGCGAACTTATGAAGGGGCCTTGCAAACTGCCCAAGCCCGCACCCGAGAAGCTGAACAAGCAGCTGTTTCACTCCGACGCAGCGCCCAGCGACTGGCGGCCCTGCACGACATTGACCGGGCGATTTTGGCCACCGAGATGGACAAATCTTTGATTGACAATGCCCTCACCCAAATGGGTCAAGTTGTGCCATACCAGGAGGCACTGGTAGCCGTATTCGATTTAGAGGCTGAAACCGCTCAAGTATTAGCCGGAATTAGGCAGACTGGGAAATTGACGATGCCTGTGGGCACTCGTCTGGCCATGGCTGACTTTGCCCCAGAACAGGGCCTGCTGCACGGAATTCGCTACGTTCAAAACCTGCCCACCGCAGATTCTTGTCCACCTGTACTGGTGCACTTGCGATCGCACGGCTTTTTGAGCTGTCTGTGTGTGCCCTTACTGGTAGAAAATACGCTGGTCGGAGAACTCAACCTGGCATCGGTAGAACCCGCTGCCTTTAACACAGAAGCCCAGGAAATTGCCGTTGAGGTCGCCAATCAGCTGGCGATCGCCCTGCAACAGTCTCGCCTGCGCGGGCAGCTTCAGGCCACGAATCAGCAGCTCCAGCACGAACTTCAGGAGCGGCTACAGGCCGAGATGGAGCTACGTGAGCAGGAGCAGTTGTTTCGCTCTACGTTTAACCAAGCGGCCGTTGGCATTGCCCACGTCAGCTCAGACGGTCGCTGGCTGCGGGTCAATCAAAAACTATCTCAGATCGTTGGCTACACCCGTGACGAGCTGCTGCAGCGAACGTTTCAAGACATTACCTATCCAGAGGACTTAGATATTGACCTCACTTATTTTCATCAAATATTGGCCGATGAAATTCAAACCTACTCAATGGAAAAGCGCTATGTCCGCAAAGACCATTCTCTAATTTGGATTAACCTAACGGTATCTCTAGTGCGAAAAGCCACCGGAGAGCCTAGCTACTTCATTTCTGTTGTAGAGGATATCAGCGATCGCAAGCAGGCTGAAGACGCCTTGCAGCAATTGAATGACACACTAGAGCAGCGCGTTAGAGAACGCACCGCCCAACTCGCCGAAACCAACCAGGAGCTAGAAGCATTTACCTATTCGGTTTCCCATGATTTGCGGGCACCGTTGCGCACTATGCAGGGTTTTGCCCAAGCCTTATTAGAAGACTGTGGTGACCAGCTAGAAGACGTTTGCCAAAGCTACATTGACTCCATTATTGATGATGCAGTGCAGATGAATGGACTGATCAGCGATCTGCTTGACTACAGTCGTCTAACGCGCACCCAAATCAATTTACAGTCCATAGGATTAAATGAAGTCGTAGCAGATGCTCTAAAGCAGTTAGCCGCTCAAATTGAGGAAAAGCAGGCTCAGATTAATGTCGCGACCGCTTTACCCACCGTTATGGCCCACCGTTCTACCCTAGTTCAAGTCGTGACCAACTTGGTTGGCAACGCAATCAAATTTGTCGAACCTACGACTCAACCACAGATAGATATTTTTGCAGAAGAAACGTATCAAGATGATGGCCGCTGGATACGATTGTGGATTGTAGACAACGGTATTGGCATTGCCCCCGAACATCAGGAGCGAGTATTCCGCGTCTTTGAACGCCTGCATGGTGCCGAAAGCTACCCCGGTACGGGCATTGGGTTAGCCATTGTGCGTAAAGGGCTAGAGCGGATGGGTGGGCAAGCCGGAGTAGAGTCTCAATTGGGTCAGGGGAGCCGTTTTTGGATTGCACTGCCAAGTGCTGTTCTCGCTCTGAGTGAAAGAACCCATGACCTCACCCCTCCGAATTCTTTTGATTGATGATAACCGCAGCGATCGCACTCTGGTTCTACGGGAATTGGAGCGTGAATTTGACCCATTAGACGTTCAAGAAATCACCAGTTCTGGTGAGTTGAATCAGGCGATCGCAGCCGGTAATTTCGATGCTGTGGTCACTGACTTCCAGCTGCGCTGGTCGACCGGGCTAGACGTTCTAGAAATGGTGAAACAACGACATCCCAACTGCCCGGTGGTAATGTTTACCAACACCGGCACCGAAGAAGTCGCCGTCGAAGCGATGAAGCTAGGGCTTGATGACTACATTGTTAAAGGGCCAAATCGCTATATTCGAGTGCCCATTGCCCTTCGAATGGCAATAGAGCGCCGGGAAATGCAGCAGCGGGCCGCTCTGCTCGAAATTCGCCTCCGGGGATTGCTAAATCGGGTCAAGATCGGCATTTTTAGGTTTGATGCAGAAGGCGCACTCATTGAAGCAAACCGTGCTTTTTTGGAGTTGTTGGGCGCGCAGTCGCTGGCTCAAGCTAGCACCATGAACTGGTTCGATATGCGCGACTGCTACAGGCAGCTCATGCACCTGCCGCCACCCCAGCAGCAGGAGCAAGAGGTGAACCTACAGAGAAGCGATGGCACTGAGTTTTGGGCGCTGTTGACCACCACCCTAAACACCGTTGAAGAGGTCACCGTTGTCGATGGGCTGCTCGAAGACATTAGCGATCGCAAACAGGCCGAAGTAGACCTGCAGCAGCTCAATACCACCTTAGAAATCCGCGTGCAGGAGCGCACAATCGAACTGCAAGCGGCGAATCAAGACCTCGAAGAATTTGCCTATTCCGTCTCCCACGATTTGCAGGCTCCCCTACGAGCCATTCAGGGGTTTGCTCAAATTTTGCTAGAGGACCTGAGCGAAACGTTAGACGCCAGTTCTTCAGCAACCCTGCAGCGCATCGTGGCCAATGCCCAACACCTGAATACGTTAATTACCGACCTCTTAACCTACAGCCGCCTGAGGCGGGCCGAAATTCATTCGGAGCCGGTTAGCCTCTCGTCGGTGTTAGACAACGTCATGGCTCAGCTCAACTCAGACATTCAGCAACAGCAGGCTCAGGTTCACATTGACGAACCGCTACCCATCGTTCAGGCAAATCGCCTCATTCTCACGCAGGTGCTGAGCAACTTACTCTTTAACGCGGTCAAGTTTGTCGCAGAAGGCGTGCAGCCCCAGGTGCGAATATGGGCCGAAGAGCGGGTCGAAGCAGGGGAACCTTCCACCGTGCGCCTCTATATAGAGGACAATGGGATTGGCATTGCGCTAGATAGGCATGAGCAAATTTTTAGCCCCTTTACCCGCCTGCACGGTGAGGCAGACTATCCGGGGACTGGTATTGGGCTGGCAATTGTCCGCAAGGGGGTAGAGCGCATGGGTGGGCAGGTGGGCGTTGAGTCTGAACCGGGTCAAGGCAGCCGGTTTTGGGTGGAGTTACCGGGGGTAAGAGAGCCGTGAGATGAACACAGAACACACCATACTCCTAGTCGAAGACAACCCAAAGGATGTTTTTTTGGTGCAGCGGGCCGCTCGAAAAGCTGGCATTGCCACGCCGCTACAGGTGGTAAACGACGGCGATGCCGCCCTTGAGTACCTCTCTGGAGTCGCCCCCTACAGCGATCGCGCGGCTTACCCAATCCCTGTTTTCGTCCTGCTCGATCTCAAACTGCCGCGCCGCTCAGGGGCCGAAGTGCTGTCGTGGATTCGCCAACAGCCCTATCTCCGACGCTTGCCTGTAGTTGTGCTGACCTCGTCGAGGGAGTACGCAGATATCAACCGCATCTACGATTTGGGTGCCAATGCCTACATCGTCAAACCGGCGGATCTTGACCAGCTGGTGAACATTCTCACAACGCTGAATCTGCACTGGATTACTTACAACGAAAAGCCCCAGATTGACATAACGTGAATCAACGTCACGCCGTTGGCTGCTAGGGCATCGGCCGATTCGGGTCGCTAGCTGAATTTTTGTTTAGAAGAGTGACGATCGCATTGATCAATGTCTCTGGCTCGACTGGCTTGGCTAAGTGCAGCTGAAAACCTGCGGCGATCGCCTCCTGGCGGTCAATTTCGCCGGCATAGGCCGTCAGGGCGATCGCAGGAATGGTTTGCCGTTCTGGGGCCAAGGCTTTGATTTGCCGCATCAGCATGTAACCATCCATATCGGGCATACCCACGTCTGAAATTAGTACATCCGGCGAGAATGTTTCTAGCTGCTGCAGGGCCTCGGTTGCAGAAGCCGCCACGCGCACCTTTGCCCCAGCCTGCTGCAGCACAAACTCAACCAATTCGCGAACATCGCCGTCGTCGTCGATGGTTAAAACGTGAATACCCACAAGGGGGTACGGGGGCGCGGGGGTGGCAGGGGGTTCTCCCTCACGCCCCGGCCCCTCATCGTCCTGGCCCTTCAGCAGCGGTAGCTGCACCGTGAAGGTCGAGCCCATACCTTCGCCCAAACTTTCGGCCCAAACCGTGCCGCCATGTAGCTCGGTAATGTGTCGTACGATCGCAAGCCCCAGACCCAGGCCCCCAAACTTGCGGGTTGTTGTGCCATCTTCCTGTCGAAAATAGTCAAATACGTAGGGCAGAAAGTCTGGAGTAATCCCTATACCCGTGTCTCTAACCTGAATTTGAACACAGTTATGGTTTTGCTCCAGTCGAATCGCTACGGTTCCTCCGGGGGGCGTAAACTTCACGGCGTTGGTCAGCAAGTTCCAAATCACCTGCTGCAGTCGGGCCGTGTCTCCCATGATCAAATCAGTCTCGTGGCCAAAGCTTTTTTGAATGCGAATTCCTTTGGTTTCGATCGCCAGTTTTACCGTTTCTAAGGCGGCTTCAATGGTGCTACTTAAGCTAACGGGTGCAATGTTTAGCACCAGCTTGCCGCGCAAAATGCGAGAGACATCCAGCAAATCTTCAATTAGCTGGGTTTGCAGCTTAGCGTTGCGCTCAATTGTGGCTAGGGCCTGCTGGGTTTTTTGTTCGCTCAATTTTCGAGTTTGCAGCAGTTTTGACCAACCCAAGATTGGGTTCAGCGGCGACCTGAGCTCATGGGAAAGCACAGCGAGAAACTCATCTTTAATGCGGTTAGCGGTTTCTGCTTCTGCTCGGGCTGTTTTTTCCCGCGCCAGCAGTTGTTCGCGTTCCTCTGCCAGGCGCAGGCGAACGGCTTCGGCCTGTTTGCGACCGGTGACATCCATAGAGGTCACGCCTACGCCCAAGACTTGTCCATCGCTGAGGCACACCGGAAAGTAATTGACCAGGGCATGGCGCATCAAGTTTGATGGCGACGTAACGCCAGATATCTCCTGGTTCAGCAGGGGTTCATTGGTGTCCATTACCCGCTGCAGAATGGGCGCAACCGTCGGTGCCCAGGCGGGCAACACCTCCTCCAGCCGTTGCCCCAGGTGCTCGCTGAGGGGAATACCATTGATTTCTGCCAAGGCCTCGTTGGCGTGAACGTAGCGCAGCTCGCGATCAAAGAGCGCAATTCCAACGGGGGAACTGGCAATCAGGGCATTGAGGGTGGTTTCACTCTGGCGTAGGGCTAGCTCTGTTTGTTTGCGATCGGTGATATCGAGCACAAAGCCAATCACAGTGTTCTCGGTCAGCATGGCAGAGCCCAGCAAAATTGGAGCGCGGGACCCATCTTTACGAATGTATTCCTTCTCAAAGGGGGTACAGACTCCGCTCGTTCGCAGTTCTGCCTGCGATCGCTGGCTCACGTCTAAGTATTCGGCTGGCGTCATCTCCTGCCACCGAACTTGACCAGAGCACAAATCTTCTCGGGTATAGCCAACCATATTTAGAAAAGCATCGTTAGCCTCAATGACAGAGCCATTTAGGTCGGCCAAAATTGTGCCAATAATGCCAGACTCGGCCAACCGACTAAATCGAGCTTCGCTGTCGCGCCAGGCCTGTAAATTGGCTTCAGCTCTCCGCTGTGCCGACCGCTGGGCTTGATTCAGCGAATTGATTAAAAGCGCCGCCATCACAAAGACGCTCAGCCGCATCAGATAGCCTACGTTGTTGATATTCAACGAGTAGAGCGGCGAGATATAAAAGTAATTAACCACAATTGTCGATAGCACCGTAGCCAAGAGCCCAGGCCCTAAACCGCCGTACCACGCGCTGACCATAACCGCAGCAAAAAATAAGGGAGTTGGAGTCGGCTCGAGGTAAGTACGAAAAAGCAGGTTGATGCCCAGCGCTAGGGCCACCGATAGCACGGCTACACCGTACTGCAGCAGCTGGAGCGACAACGTTGTCGATCGCGTTTGACCACCTCCAAACAAACCTGGACGGTTCTGGGTCATTGTGGCCCTAACTCCATTTCTGCGAAATACTGGTGCAACGCTTTCGACTCCACTCCTGCAAGATAACGACAGAGGAATTTAGACTACTGAGTAGAGGTAATTGAGTTGAGCCCCATTGCTGAAGTTTGTTAGCACTGCCGTTACGATTGCCCATGTAACAGATGAGTTTTAGCCCTATCACTGATTGTTTCTAACCATGACTCATACAGCGAAAGAAGAATAGCTGAGGCCGCCAACCAGACTTCGTTTGAATACGATGGGGTCTTTCAGCGCTTGAACAAACATGAGTAATGCAAGTAAGATTATATAAATCTAGGAACGCAAAATTTCCCTGTTTGATTATCTGTTAGCGGGCAGACGTGTTTATCTACCCGCTGGCATAACCTCAGGTTAAACCGCTTCAAATGCATTGGTAACCCATAGGTGAGGGGAGCGCGATCGCTCAGCTCAAGTTCCAGCTATCCCCGTTTTCACGCATAACAGTCATCAATATTTTATGAAAACTGCCACGGCCACAGTGCGAGCAGTCTTGGCAAAGTAGCCTCGGCCAGCTATCAAGCCGGCCTCTGTCAAATCTCATCAGCTAAGGCTTTGTGTAAGGCTTTATGTCGATCGTTCGACAGCGCTACTGAGCGATCGCATCATCTAGCGCCATTCAAGCTGCAACGCGGCTCAGAAGCTGCACAGACAGAGTTCGTCTAGGCGACAGATTCTTCAGATGCACTGTCGTTTAAGGGAGCCACCAGCACCTCTAGCTCCAGGGTAAGCTGCTCGGTGGGTTCAGACTCATCGCTGGCTTCTAGGGTGACTTCAGCCTCGCTTTCCTCGGAGGCTATTTCAGCATCGCGATCGAGCCAGGGAGAGTCAAAGTGATGCCAGGGCAGCACAGGCTCGTTGGGCAAGCTTTCGGTGAGCACGGTAATGTTGCTGACATCGGGCTCAGGCAGCGCTACGCGCCGTTCTAGGGCCGTTTCGTGTTGTCCATCACTCATACTGGTCCCCGCTGAAAGCGGTCAAAAACGTTAGAGTCAGAGCTTCTAGCCAGATCTAGACTGGTGCTAGATTAACCCAGAAGATGACCCGGTAGCCACGTAGATTACCAGGATATGTACGAGCATGATAGCAGTTGTGCCCCAGATGGTGTAAGCCGCGTATTTAAGGCTTTGTGAAGTGTCTTCGAGGCGCTGCTTATTGGCATTGTAGGTTTCTGACAGGTTGACCAGCATTTGCAGCTGGTAGTCCTGCTCGGGCAGAGCCAAATAGGTTTCTAAAAATTTACGGTCTTCTAAGTTGGGCGTAACGGCTACCTGGCGGGGCAAAAAAGCGCCCATTAGCAGCGAAAAGCTGACCAAGAACCCAATGATTTCGGCCAGGCTAAACACGCTACCGCTGACCAGCAGCCGCGAAATGCTGAGGCTGGTCAGCAGCGCTCCATTGGCAACAAACAGAATGTTGAGCTTGGTGGTCAAAATCTGGCTCTGCTCGTTTTGCTCGCGCAGCACCATGCGTACGTCCTGGGCCGCCAGGGCCAGGGTCGCCGGAGGAATCGGCGGCGGCGCGGGGGCAGGCTCTTCTACGGGCAGGCTGAGCTGTACATCCTCAGTGGATATAACCTCATCTACCACCGGGGACGGCTGATCGACTGGAGCAGAGACAGAAACGGCATTGACCATAGTGCTGATGGCATTGAGATAACCCCTGTCTCAATACTAGTAAGGATTTCAGCGGATGGGACCAGCAGCACGGACAGAAATGTCGCAGGTCGTGCCGCTGGTAGCGGTCGGGCCACCCCGCACAAGCCCACACCCTGGCCCCAACGGTACTGGCGTTGTTTTAAGCGCTTTCTATCGCTCGCGCAAATGCCGTCACGGCCGGGCCGAAGCGCTGAGCAACTGCCGGTAGTGCTGCACGTGGAGAGCCGCCGACTGAGGCCAGGCGTACTGAGACAAGATGGGGCGGCTTTGGTTGACTAGCGTTTGGGCGATCACTGGACTGTAGCTCTCCACCATGGCCTGGGCGATCGCACTGGTCGAATCAGGGTCCACCAGCAGCGCCTGGTCAGCGCTGAGAAACTCGGTGAAGGGCGGCTGATTGGCCGTAATGACGGGCAGACCCGACGCGATCGCCTCCAGCACCACCAGCCCCCACCCCTCTTTTGTCGATGGAAAGCAAAACACGTCGGCGGTGCGGTACAGCGCGGGCAAATCGCCGTCAGGAATTACCCCTGGCAGCAGAATAGACTTGCCAATCATTGGCCCGTGCTGTTGCTCTAGCTCGTTTGCCAGCGCTAGGAACGACCGGCGGTAGGGTTCGTAGTCAAACAGGGTGGCCCCGCCTGCAATCACCAGCTGCGCCTGGGGATGGGTGGCGAGCACCTGGGCAAAGGCTGCCAGCAAGCGAATAGAATTTTTACGGGGCTCGATGCCGCCCACGGTGAGAAAGATGGGTGCACCCGTGAGGCCGTAGCGGGCCTTGAGAGCAGCTTCCTGGCCAGAGGGAGTTGGAGAAAACCGCCTGAGATCGACGCCGTTGAGTACTCGCGGGGCGACGATGCCGTACTCGTCGCGGAGGGCCGTCTGCCAGCGATCGCTCACACATAAGCACAAATCCGGATCACGAATCGACTTATCCTGACACTGCCGCAGGTAGATACTGGCGTAGTCCTCAATATGGTGGACAGTACGCACCACGCTGGCCACCCGTCCCCGCTGCCGCAGCTGCCCTAGGGCGTTGGCCCCAATGCAGTCCTGCGCGTGGTAGATGTCGTAAGTTTCTGCGGGGCGGGCCAAGAAGTAATCGACAAATTCTTGAATGCGCTGGCGAATTAGCGCGTCGGTAGCCTGGTCGGGGGATAGGCCCACCGGGGGCGGTTCGGCAGGTACTAACTGAACCCTGGCTGAAACCGCTCGATCAAAGCCTCGGCCATCTTTATCGAGGGCATATACACAGACTTGATGCCCTAAATCGGTGAGAGCTGTCGCCAGCTCTAGGGTATGCACAACGCTACCCCTCAGCTTGGTAGAGTAGGTCAGCAGCGCAATCGTGAGGGGTTGAGCCATATTAAATCTCGGGGACCCGGTTACCGAATCCGGTAAGGGATTCGGTGGCAAAATCCCAAAAGCAGAAGGCGACATCGCCTAGTTGGAGAGTAAGGGTTTGGCCTTCAGTGATGGTGCCTATGGGGTTGCACACCAACCCTCGGCTGTGGAACTGGGCCTGAATGTGGCTCACGGTACCGGGCCGCACGCTGAGCAGGTAGCCATAGCTGGGGAAACTGAGCAGCCAGGGCAGGAGTTCCACGCCGGGCGGGGGCGCGATCGCCCCCAAATCGAGCACGGCCCCACAGCCAGAGGTTTCTAACAGCATCAACGCTGTACCGACAATGCCGCCCATGCTGATGTCTTTGCCGGTGTCACAGAGGCCCGCTTCTGCCAACTGGGGCAGGAGTTCGAGGTTAGTGCGGAGGCGATCGCGGTTGGCCTCTGTTGCCGCATTCCAAAACGGGTACTGGGGGTGCATTTTGCCCTGCATGTCGGTGACGTGCAGCAGCACATCTCCCGGCTGGGCGCTGAAGCTGGTGATCAGTCGGTTGGCCCGGCCGAGGATGGCTACAGAGAGAGCTGCGTAGGGGCTGTGGCAGCTGGTGTGGCCTCCTACAATGGGCACATTGAAGGCTTGAGAAGCGGCAACCATGCCCTGCCAGAGGGGATCGACCGATTTTGGCGACTGGCTCCAGATGGTGTCAACTACGGCGATCGGGCGGCCTCCCATGGCGTAGATGTCGCTGACGTTAACCATTACGGCGCACCACCCGGCAAACCAGGGGTCGGTTTCGACTAGGGTGGGCCACATGCCCTCGGCGGCTAGCAGCAGGTAGCCGTCGCCGTCGGGGATGGCGGCGCAGTCGTCGCCCAGGAGAATCGGCTTTTGGTGGGTTGAGCAGACGTGGGTACCTAAGCGATCTGCGGCTGTTTGGATGTCTTGCTTGTGGAGAATGCCGAGCGATCGCCGCAGTTCGGCGGCTAGTTTCCGTAGCTTTAGCTCGTCTGACATGACTGCTTGAGGGATGCTTGGAGAGGTTACCTGGTAAGGCATAGATTGTGTTGCTGGCGGAGGTGGGCGGTGAGCAGCCAAATTTGCTGCTGGGGCCATGTCGCTGGCCCCAGAC
This sequence comes from Nodosilinea sp. LEGE 06152, assembly GCF_015207525.1. Taxonomy (GTDB): domain Bacteria; phylum Cyanobacteriota; class Cyanobacteriia; order Phormidesmidales; family Phormidesmidaceae; genus Nodosilinea. Next base: position 45,512 of record NZ_JADEWR010000006.1, on the reverse strand, counting down.
CCCCGTCGACCAGGGACGTTCCGCCGCCCTGGACCCGACGGAAAGGATTGGCTGGTCATCGGTTTAAACCTATGTTCTGCAAATTGGTCGATGGGGGGCTTTTAAACCTGGGGTCGTCAACCACTTTTACCCGCGCACTCACTCATCCACCCATCCAYYCSCTNNYSCWKSCASCCRTNYRCCCMSKYRCTCNKCCACCCATCCACACTTCACGACACCTGCTGCACCGACCAGGGCAAAACGGGCCGCATCTCATCACCGGGGGGATAGTGGGCCAGGTCGGCTTGCATCAGGTGGTGGTTGCGATCGCAGAGCACCATTTCCTCTAGGGAGTCCCAGTGGAGGCGCTGGAAGAAGCGGACGTTTTGCTCCTGCACAGTGGCGAGGAAGCGATCGCAGCCCCAGGTATTGGCCGTGGTCACGGCTTTGTGGATCAGTCCCTTGCCGATGCGGCCTACCCGGCGGTAGTCGGGGTGTACTCCCAAGCGACCACCGTACCAGAGGCGGGGCGACTTTTCGTAAATGCGAACAACGCCAACCACACGATTTTCTGGAGATGCATCTTGGTCAATGGCAACGATAGGATAGGCAACGCCGTCGAGGTTATCGGCATCGTCGTGGTCGAACAGCCCCTGTTCTTCGCAAAAGATGGCCTGACGCAGAGCGAAATAGCCCTCCAGGTCATTGGGAGTTTTAGCCAGTTCAAAACTGTAGCGATGGAGCGCCATAAGCGTTAACCCTCAAACGTAGATAGGGCTGAGCACGCGCCGCACTTAGCGCAGCCAGCTTTCATATTTGTCGAGGCCATACCCGACTGCTTGAGCATTGCCCCTACTCGCTGGTAGAGGGCAAACATAAACTCGCTGCTGGGGGCAGGATGATGCGCCAGGGGCGTTTCGCCGATGGGTACAAAGGGCACCACGAAGGGGTAGACGCCCAGGTTGATCAGGCGATCGCTGGCCTCCACCAGGGTTTCTAAGCTGTCGCCTAGGCCTGCCAGCAGGTAGGTGCTCACCTGGCCCCAGCCAAATACTTTCACCGCGGCCTCAAAGGCTTCGAAGTAGACAGTGAGAGGAACTTCCGCCTTACCGGGCATAATTCTGGCTCGCACTTCAGGATCCACCGCCTCCAGGTGCATGCCCAGGCTATCGACACCCGCTGCCTTCATACGCTCAAACCAGGCGAAATCGTCCGGCGGTTCGCACTGGGCCTGAATGGGCAGGTCTGGTACCCGCTGGCGAATGGCGGCGGCGCATTCAGTTAGGTAAGCGGCACCGCGATCGCTCGTATTCGGCGTGCCCGTGGTCATGATCATGTTGGTTACCCCATCGAGCCGCACGGCAGCTTCGGCTACCTCAGCGAGCTGTTGCGGTGTCTTGCGGGCGATCGTGCGCCCCGCATCAAGGGATTTTTCGATAGCGCAGAACTGGCAGGCCGTAGCCGGGTCGCGGTAGCGCATGCAGGTCTGCTGCACCGTGGTCGCCAGCACGTCACGCCCGTGGAGCAGGGCAATTTTTGAGTAGGGGATGCCGTCGGCGGTGGTGAGGCCGTAAAACTTGGGCGTGTTAGGCAGGTCAACGGGGGCAATCGCTTCCCCCGAGGCTTCTAGATGCAGCGGGCTAGCTGCCGTAGCCCTGATGGTGTAGGGAGAGCGGGCGGCGCTGTCGGTGTAGACCGGCACCATAACAGTCGTGCCGTCGATGGTGATGGCGCGGTGGTCAGAGGGACCTGCCCCGCCCCGCCTGCCCGCTGCCCCTGGGGGCGAGTTCACCACTTGCAGCCCGTGGGTTTGTAGCTCAGTAATTAGCCGTTGCTTGTTCATGGCCTGCCGTTCAATACCCGATAAACACCTGCGTCAATCTGCGCCACCCCTGACGAGTGACCTGTGTGAGCAAAGAACCCCGAATTCTTATGGGCCGCCCAGAGGCCAGATCGGTTGTGAGTCCCAAGAACTCGGGATTCTGTCTCCGTGTAAGTGGCCTTTGTGTGAAGAGACTTCCAGATTCGGATGCGCTGCCCAAACGTTAAACCTGCTGTTAGCCCCAAGAGCCCCAAGGTCTGGCCCGCCGCTGCCTACCCTGTGGGCAGCTCTAGTTCCTTGGGGGATGGGTTAACGGACTCTGCATCGGCAAAAGCAGCCTGATTTGCCCCACTCGCCATAGGAGAAACCGCTTTGGCGGCGGGCGTTTCTACCACTGACCAGGGCTCGGCATTCAACCGCAGGCGCAGCAGGTCGGGGCGGGCGTAGTGGCCCACCGAGTCCATCATGCGCTTGCGCTTGGTGATAAGGGAGAAGTCTAGGTCTGCGATCGCCAGCCCCTCCCCTTCGGTAATGGGCTCCGTCAGCGGCACCCCCTCCGGGCTGATGATGGCGGTATAGCACCCCCCAGACAGCACTCGGTGCAGCCCCTCGTCGGCGGTAATCTGCTGCTTTTGCTCAGGCGTCAGCCAGCCGGTGGCGTTGACCACAAAGCAGCCCGACTCTAGAGCGTGGTGGCGCATAGTGACCTCCATCTGGTCGCCAAAAATCTGCCCCACCATCGACCCCGGAAACTGCCCGCAGTGAATCTGCTCGTGCTGGGTCATCAGCGCATAGCGGGCCAGGGGGTTGTAGTGCTCCCAGCAGGCTAGGGCACCCACACGCCCCGCTGCCGTTTCGACCACCCTTAGCCCGGCCCCATCCCCCTGCCCCCAAACCATGCGCTCGTGGTAGGTGGGAGTGATTTTACGCCGCTTTAGCACCAGGGTGCCGTCGGCGTCAAAGATTAGCTGGGTGTTGTAGRSCKWSCCTSMYTCCCGNKCRTTCRCCCCCAGCACCACCACCATGCCGTAGGAACGCGCCGCCCGGCCCACCGCATCGGTCACCGGCCCTGGCACCGCCACCGCCTCCTCATACAGCCGCATGTGCTCTTTGCCCATGAGAACAGGTGGCTGCACAAACGAGAAGTAGGGGTAGTAGGGAATAAAGGTTTCTGGAAAGACAATCAGCTTCACCCCAGCCTGGGCAGCCTGGGCAATGGATTCCAGCACCTTCTCGGTGGTGCCGTCGCAGCTAAACAGCACGGGGCTGATCTGGGCGGCGGCGGCGCGAATGGTTTTGGTGTAGTCCATAGGATTTGGTGATGGAAGGCCGGGTGCGGTGGGCGGTGCCCACCCTGCGGGGCTCCCCCCTCTCAGAAGAGAGGGGTTGAGGGTTCTACATCGTCCAGGTGTCGAGGATAAAGGCCCCTTCTTTGCGGTGCATGAGCACCAGATCGAGCACGTCGAGGGGGTTGATGGGGCGAATGCCGGGAATGAGGGAAGGCTCGCCGTGGCCGTAGAGGGCCTGGAGGGCAAAGCGACAGGCGTAGACCTTGCCGCCCAGTTCCATCACCTTGACGATTTGGTTGTTCATGGCTAGGTGACCGGGGAAAGCTTCGTCGTTGAGCTTGGGAAAGCCCCGCTGCACCCCCAGGGTGACCCCAGGGCCATAGAGCAGTACTGAAGTCTCAAAGCCCTTACGAATTAGGCGCGTGGCCTGGAGCAGGTTTACTAAACCGATAGATCCTTCAAAGGCCACAGTATGGAAGGTAATCAGGGCTTTTTCGCCAGGCTCGGCCTGCACATCGGGAAATACCTTCTCTTCGTAATCAACCAGAAAATCCCCAGCCTGGTGGGCTGGCAAAGTTACTTCGGGCATAGGTTTTAGTTCCTTGCAAAGTTGCTGGCAGCGCGGATGTCTGGCTGCACGTGTCAGCACCTTACGGGCGATCCCAGTGGGTTCCCGTATCAGCAACTACAAACCCTGGAGTTCTGCCCTAATCAACAGGGGTGGGGGAAGAACGGTGGCGATCTACCACTTTTGATAGAGGCTACCCCTGTCGAAAGTGATAGGGGTACTGCCCCGATTTGGGCAAATCGGGGCCATAAGAAGACCGTAGAAGTGCGTTGGCGCAGCCTCTGCGAAGGAAAATCGCAGCCCCCTCCCTACCACTAACGTTAGTTCAAACCTTTTGGTAGCCAAGGTTACAAGCATCGCCTGACCAAGGGCCTAGGGTACAAAAACAAGGCAACGGGAGAGCGTTTCTTCCCCAGACTTGCCCATCCAAAATCTAGAATCTAAAACCTAAAATTGGTAACAGATAATGGCTATGCACTATGGCGTAATTGTGATCGGCGGCGGCCAGGCGGGGTTGTCGATTAGCTACTGCCTCAGTCGCCTGGGCCTGAACCACATCATTTTTGAACAGCACCAGGTCGCCCACTCCTGGCGCACCAAGCGGTGGGATTCGTTCTGCTTGGTCACCCCCAACTGGCAGTGCCAGCTGCCCGGCTTCCCCTACCCCGGCGATGACCCCGAGGGCTTCATGGGTCGCGACGCCATTGTGGAGTACATCGAGCGCTACGCCAACCACTTTGATCTACCGCTCAAAACGGGACTCAAGGTAGAACGGGTGCGCCAGCCCGAGGGCGGCAGCTTTGAGGTGGTGACCAACCAAGGCGTCTTCACCGCTGACCAGGTGGTGGTGGCCACAGGCGGCTACCACACCCCAAAAATTCCTCGTTTGGCAGAGCGGCTGGCACCAGGTATTTTGCAGCTGCACTCGGCAGAATATCGCAACCCTGAGTCGCTGCCGGAGGGGGCTGTGCTGGTGGTGGGCACTGGCCAGTCGGGCTGCCAGATTGCCGAGGACCTGCACCTGGCCGGGCGGCAGGTGCATCTGTGCGTGGGGGGTGCGCCGCGATCGCCCCGCCGCTACCGAGGCAAAGATGTAGTCGAATGGCTCGACCAAATGGGCTACTACGACCTGGCGATCGACGACCACCCCCAAAAAGAGACCGTGCGCCACAAAACCAACCACTACGTCACCGGACGCGGCGGGGGGCGCGAAATTGACCTGCGCCACTTTGCCCTCCAGGGCATGGGGTTGCACGGGCGGCTGACCGATATTCAAGGCACCCAGCTCACCTTTAGCGACGACCTGAAAGACAACCTGGATAAGGCCGACGCCGTGGCCGAAAGCATCAAGCGCACCATCGACACCTACATCGAGAAGAACGGCATCGATGCGCCCATCGACCCACCCTATAGGCCCGTATGGGAACCGAAGTCTGTCGATACCGGCATTGACTACCGCGAGGCCAACATCACCTCAGTGATCTGGTGCATCGGCTATGGCCTCGACTTCAGCTGGATCCATCTACCCGTATTCGATGGCCAGGGCTATCCTGGCCACCGCCGGGGCGTCACTACAGTGCCAGGGCTGTATTTTCTCGGCTTGCCCTGGCTCTACACCTGGGGGTCTGCCCGTTTCTCCGGCATCGCCCGCGACGCCGAGTACCTGGCCGAGCAGGTTGCAACCCGAGCTGGAAGCAGGCATCTCCGTGCCCTGCAAGCCGTCAATGAAGTGGCAATGGGGTCGTAGAAGATTCTGGAATCATACATTGCTGCACTTTAGCGCTGTGCCCTCTACAAGCTTTGCCCTTGAGGGTATCGGTTGTCGAGCCACTGTTTCAACGAGGTCTGACTTTCTCCCGAAGGTTGCCCCAGCAAAATATTCTTCAGGCTAATGTCCTCATCCAGATCTGGCCAGTGAATGCCTGCTTGACTGCCGGTTAATCGCCAGTTGTCTCGTTCGGCTGAGGTGCCATGGAGTAGTCGAGGATGCCAAGCCAGCGGTACAGCGATAACGCGCCCATCGGATAGATCAACCGTAAGCAGGTCGGCAGAAATAGAAATCTACTGAATTTCAGGGATGTTGAGGATTTCAACCATTGAAGAAGTCATGCCAAGCCTCCAATAACTGTTGTTGATTGTCCTCGGTCAATTTCTGAATGCGGTTAATCTCACTGGAGGAAAATCCTTTATTGAACTGGAGCCTTACTGGAATTAGCCAAAGTTAGCTTCACTGCTGTCACGCTCAATATGAACATGGGCTGGCTCATCGCGATCGCCCACGTAACAAAAGAAGCGATAGGGGCCAACGCGAAGTAACGTGGGCATTGCGGCTATCTCCGCTCCCAAACACTTCAATTGTAGGCTTGCATCACCTGAAGCTTGATCAAGACTGTCCGAGTTCTTTCGATCTTGAATAGGCCGCCCGCACCGCTGCCATCAAGGCCGATCGCAGTCCGCCTGCCTCTAGGGCCGCAATGCCCGCAATAGTCGTGCCGCCGGGGCTGGTGACGCGGTCTTTGAGCACAGCGGGGTGCAGGTCGCCCTGGTGCAGCAGTTCGCCGGTACCGCGCACGGTGGCGATCGCCAGTTCCAGGGCCACTGCCCTGGGCAGCCCCACCGCCACACCGCCATCCGCTAGCGCCTCAACGACTAAAGCCAGGTACCCCGGCCCAGAGCCCGACAGCGCCGTCACCGCATCCATCTGCGACTCGGGCACCTCAACTACGGTGCCCACGCTGGTAAAAATCTGGCGGGCCTGCGATCGCTGCCCCTCGCTAACCGATTCTCCTACCGCCAGGGCCGTCACCCCAACCCCCACGGTGGCAGGTGTATTTGGCATTGCCCGCACCACCGCCCAACCGGGAAAAGCTTCCTGGAGTCGGGTCAAAGTTGTGCCCGCCAAAATCGACAGCAGCAGCGGCGGCGTTTCACGAGCAGGAGTTTTAAGGTTTTTAGCTACCTCTGTCAGCACTTGCGGCTTAATCGCTAGCAGAACGGTTTTGGCCCCATCCATCACCGCCTGGTTGCTGTCGGTGGTCTGCACGCCGTAGGTGTGGTGCAAGACTTCGCGCCGGGCGGTCTGGGGGTCGCTGACAATCACCGCCTCAGGCACAAAAATTTTCTGATTAAGAAGGCGGGCGATGAGAGCTTCTCCCATCATCCCGCCGCCGATAACCCCAAATGTTGCCTCAGGCATAACCAACCTCACCAACGACTCGATCGTGAACGATCGCTAGTGAAGACAATAACCCAAGGTAGCCCCCGGTACTAGACCGGGGGCGATGATAGTCGTGTGTTGGTAAGCGTAAACAGCGCCTAGGCCATACGAGCCATAGGCTCGGCACCCCAGGTGGGGGCGGGGGGCATTTGGCCAGGCATGGGCATACCCTGAGGCTGACCCATGAAGATTTCTTCTTCGTACTCGGTGGGGGTGCTGACCTGCACGCAGTTGGGGGTAAACAGGAAAATGCTCTCGCCAATGCGCTCTTGGTGCCCGTCGATGGCGTAGGTGCCGCCCGCCACGAAGTCGACAGCGCGTTGAGCCTGGTCAGGATCCATAATGGTGAGGTTGAGAACGACCGACTTGCGCTCGCGCAGGGCCTGAATGGCCTGGGGCATCTCCTCAAAGGAGCGAGGCTCCATTACCACCACTTCGGAGGTGCCGTTCATGGCACCGGGCATACCAATTACGTTACTGGCCATCGGGGTCATTCCTGCATCAGTGGGCATCATACGTTCGCGACGGGGGCGTGCGCGCCGCACCTCTTCGGGCTGGGGCTGCACAATGGGCTGGGTATTCTCTTCCTGGTAGAGGTTTTGGTACTCCTCACCATCCATTTCTTCGTACTCGTAGTCGTAGTCTGCCGGGTCGTTTAGGCCAACGAAGTCCCGCAGTTTAGAAAACATGTTGCTCACAACTTACACTCCACGATGACTATCACTTAGGTAGGCAACCCCGTGGCCATTGACCGGTGGGGAGGCGTTATGCTTCGGTTATCCGAGGGCCATGATAGCGCCAAATTTCCATTTGCAACGGCTGTTGTGAAAATTAATGGAGCTAACCTGGGGTTAGGAGGTGGCCAGGCCCTCGAAAAGGGCTTTTTGACCGCCTAAACCTGAATTTTAAAAACCCAGTGGTCAAACGTCATCGAAATGAATCGCTTCTCGCTGAGCTAAGGCAGGCTTAGGTTTCTGCGTTAATACCCTGCACACAGAATATTGAGTCCACAGTATACACGAAATTCCCAGGAGGAACAGTCAATTCACAATTAGTTAAAAGTTTTTTTAGATTACTTCGGACTACTCTCTAAATTGAGCCCTGGGATAGACATTCTCTTTACTGAAATGAGATAGCGCAAGGACTTTAGCAATTGGGCCAAGCCCTTGCGCTACCTGTCGCTGCGGCTTTGGTTTGAGTTAGTAACTGGGGCAGAAAATAGCCGATGCGCCTCACCCCGACGTGAGAGATGGAGGTCGAGCACCAAACAGAACCGTACCCAAACGCACCATGGTGGCCCCACAGGCGATCGCTGCCGGGTAATCCCCCGACATACCCATGGAGAGCTGGTCAATGTGCAGGCGGTTAAAGCGCCCCTGGTTGATGGTGCCTGCCAGCTCCTTTGCTCCGGCAAACACCTCCTGCACCGTATCGGGGCTGGCCCCCTGGGGTGGAATCGTCATGAGGCCGCGAATTTTGAGATGCTCTAGCTGATCAAATTGGGGCAGCAGGGATAGTAGCTCAGCGGCATCTATGCCGTACTTGGGCGGGTCGGGCACCAGCTTGACTTGCAGACAGCTGTGGGGAGCTTTCTCCAGCTCTTGGGCCGCCTGGTCGAGCCGCTGGGCCAGCTTTAGGCTATCAACCGAGTGTATCCAGTCGAAGTGTTCGACGGCTTTGCGAGCCTTATTGGTTTGCAGGTGGCCGATTAGGTGCCAGGTAATGTCGGGCAGGTCGGTGAGCTGGGCTTGCTTGGCGATCGCCTCCTGCACCCGGCTTTCGCCAAAATGCCGCACCCCTCGCTCGTAGGCGGCGCGGATGGTTTCTACCGGCAAAAACTTAGTTACCGCAATCAGCGTAACGGTGGCAGGAATGCTCTGGTAAATGTCATCAAAGTGCTGGGGCAGGGCGCTGGAAGCAGCGGTCATTGAAAGGTCTGCTTATAGGTGTGCTGTAGGCGATCGTAGTCGGCCTGCTGGCCCGCCCGCCGCAAAGTGCGCAGGCGACTTTCCAGCATGAGGCGAGCGCTGCTGCGGCCTAGGGGTTGAAACACCAACCCTTCGGTAGGGGAGTGAGTCACCACAAAAAACAGCCGCTGGGCGTACAGGGTTGCATACAGTTCTTGACCGTCGTCTACCATGCACACTCTGAAGAGCAGGCCAAAATTGGGGTGATTGAGATAGGTTTCTGTGCTCATTCAAGTATGGAAAAGGTTCTGTCAGAAGACAGGATGGGGGTCATGTCTGTTCACGCCACATGCATTCTAGAACTTGGTGTGCAGTATGCAAGCATTCTCAAGCAGATCGGCGGTCAGTTACAGGTAGTTGCGGAGCTACCCTAAGCCCAAGGCTAGCAGTTGCGCCCTCGCTTTTTGTAAGGATTCTTGCCACTCCCTTGACGGATCGCTGTCGGCGACAATACCGGCTCCTACTTGCCCCCATACGGTAGATGCTGTCGATAAGCTATCAGTATGCCCAAACAGCAGGGTGCGAATCAAAATGTTGAGATCTAAATTCCCACGTCGGTCTAGATAGCCACAGGAGCCGTAGAACAAGCTGCGGCGCACCGGCTCCAGGTCTTCGATAATTTCCATACAGCGCACCTTGGGGCAGCCGGTAATGGTGCCGCCGGGGAAGACGGCGCGGATTAGATCAATAGCGGTGGCATTGGGGGCGGTGTGTCGGCATAGACTTCTGGAACGGCGATCGCCCTGTAGTTTCCCCACCACGTTGCTTACCAGGTGCATCACGTGGCTGTAGTATTCGACCGTCAGCAGTTCATTGACCTGTACCGTACCCCACTGGCAGACTCGCCCCAGGTCGTTGCGCTCCAGGTCTACCAGCATGATGTGTTCAGCCCGCTCTTTGGGGTTATTTAGCAGGGTTTGAGCCAGCTCTGCATCCTCGGCGGGCGTTGATCCCCGGGGGCGAGTACCGGCGATGGGGCGAGTTTGGGCGGTGCCATCCTGCAATTTCACTAGCCGTTCGGGCGAACAGCTGATCACATCGCCCCAGGGAGTGCGCCAGTAGCAGGCAAAGGGGGAGGGGTTAATGCACTGCAGTTTGTGGTACAGCGCCCAGCTATGGGTGGTGGTCTCGGTCGAGAACCGCAGGGAGAGATTGACTTGGAACACATCCCCCGCCTGAATGTGCTGCTTGGCCCGCAGGACGGCCTGCTGGTATTCTGCTGCGGCCATGCCCAGGGTTACAGAACGGGGATCGCCCGCCACCGAGGCGATTGGAGCCACTTCCGCCGCTGGCAGACTGAGCTGCTTCTCCATAGCATCTAGCACCTCTGAGGAAGGCGCAAACAGCCACAGCCGCTGGGCCTGGTGGTCGAGAACGGCGAAGGTGGCTGGCTTGTACCAAAGTGCGATCGGGAAGGGTAAGGGATCGTCATTTAATGTGGGCAGCCGCTCGATTTCCCAAGCCAGATCGTAGCCCAACCAGCCCAACCAGCCTCCTGTAAACGGCAGCGTTTGCTCGGCGGTTTCGGCTTCGTCACCCAAAAGCTGGAGCTGATCTCCCTCAATTAACCGCTCGCTCAGCATGGGCAAAATGCCGCCTACCGCTGGAGTCCACACCCGTGGAAGCGCTTCAGCACGGCAAGGTGGCCCAGCACAGATAGAGTAGCGGCTGTGAATAGCGTGGGGCTGGGCGGCGGTGGGCAGGGGATAGGGGCTTTCTAGCAAAGCCACCAGGTTGGCGAGACTGGGAGGCCGCTGCAATAGGTCGCCGTAGAGGGCGTAGAAGATGTCGCTGCCGGTGCGGTGGCCGAGGGGCTGCGATCGCACCCACCAGCTCAAAACTCGCCTCCCCACACCCACCTGGCCCACCAGAACACTACCAACAGCCCCAGGGCAAACCAGTCCCAGGTACGCAGCACCAGCTGGTACCAGCGCACCTGGTGCTCGTTGGGGCTGGTAAAGCCGCGCACCTCCATCGCGGCTGCAATTTGTTCGGCCCGCAGCAGCAGGTTTTCGAGCAGCCGCTCCATTACCGAGAGCCACACCTGAGCCGAGCCGCGAAAGCCTAGCTTCTTCCAATTGATGGCGCGGGTCTGCACCGATCGCACCAAATTCTGCACCTCCTCCAGCACGAGAGGAATAAACCGCAACGAGAGCGTCACCGTCAGCGCAATCTCGGTCACGGGCAGGCGAAACCACCGCAGCGGAGCCATCAGCGCCTCTAAGGCCACGGTTATTTCTTCGGGAGCGGTGGTGAGCAGGTAGAGGTTAGTGCCGTAGATCAGGGTGAACAACAGCGTGCCAATGCGAATGCCCAGATCGAGCGATCGCCGCGTGACGGTAATCGGCCCCCAGTCAATCACCACGTAGCGGTAGGATGTCGGCTGCGGTAACTCCGGCAGCACCTCCGGCGGTTCGTCCAACGTCTCCATATCGGCTGGGGTAGGCAATCGCGGCGTCTGCGACACCTGCAGCCCATCAGGCATGACAAAGGTGAGCAGCATGACAATGCCGCTTAGCACCACCAGCCAGCCCATCTGCTGCCGCCACACCCGAAAGGGAATCCGCGCCGCCAGGGTCAGCAGCACCAGCAGCGCCACCAGCCCAAACCGCCAGTAGGCATTCGCCAAAATGGGTGTTACCAAAATGCTCATCAGCCAGGCCATCTTGACCCTGGGGTCGAGCCGGTGTAGCCAGGTGACCGGCTGCTCCAGGTAAAGGCCAATGGGAAGAGAGCGAAGAAGATCCATGGAGTTGTGAACTACTTACCGTCTAAACCGGGCTTTCTCCCTTCGGGAGACGTTTCACGAACGACTTCGCTCAGCCCCCGGTGGTTGAGCGAAGTCGAAACCATGAGCGGAGTCGAAACCATGAGCGGAGTCGAAACCATGAGCGGAGTTGAAACCACCGGAGACAAAAGCCTACACCTTCGTCGCTCGGTTGGGGTTGTTGCGCTCCAGGTCGCGCATGGCCTTACCCCGCCAGAAAATGCGAATCGGTGTGCCCTCAAAGCCCAGGTTTTCGCGGAACTGCCGCTCTACATAGCGACGGTAGTTGTCTTTCAGCAGGTGGGGATCATTCACGAACAGGGTGAAGGAGGGCGGGCGCACGGTGACCTGGGTGCCGTAGTAGATGCGGCCCTGGCGACCCTGGCGAGTGGTAGGCGGCGTGTGCCACTTCACCGCGTCTTCGAGTACTTCGTTGACGACTGAGGTACTGACCCGGCGACGGTGCTGCTCCACCGCGTGATCAACTAGTTCTAAAATCTTCGGCACCCGCTGGCCGGTTTTGGCACTGACGAAGATGCGCTTGGCCCAGTCGAGAAAGTTGAGTCGGGCAGAAATTTGGTGGTCGAAGTCGTAGATGGTGTGGCTGTCTTTTTCCACCGCATCCCACTTATTGATGACAATAATGCAGGCGCGACCGTCTTCTTCGATGCGGCCCGCCAGCTTCTGGTCTTGCTCGGTAACGCCGTCGAGGGCGTCGATCACCAGCAGCACCACATCGGCGCGGCGGATGGCCTTAAAGGCGCGGTTGATGCCGAAAAATTCTGGCCCGTATTCCACACTCTTTTTCTTGCGAATGCCAGCGGTGTCGATCAGGCGATAGATTTTGTCGCCGTGCTGCACCTGCATGTCGATCGCATCGCGAGTCGTGCCTGAAATTGGACTGACAATGGCGCGGGTTTCGCCCACAAAGGCGTTCAGCAGGCTCGACTTGCCGACGTTGGGCCGCCCCACAATGGCGACCTTGATTTCTTCTTCGGCGGCTTCTTCAACCGTTTCGGGCAGAAACTCCACCAGGGCATCGAGCAGATCGCCCGTGCCCGTGCCGTGTATGCCGGAGACAGCGTAGGGTTCGCCCAGCCCCAGCTCCCAAAACTGGGCCGCCTGCACCAGGCCGTGATCGAGCGATTCGCACTTATTAACCGCTAGCAGCACCGGGACGGATTGCTGCCTGAGCCACGAGGCGATCTCTCGATCTGACTCGGTAGGGCCAACCTGGCCATCTACCACAAATACCGCAGCACTGGCTTCGGTAAGGGCAAGCTGGGCCTGCTCACGGATATAGGGCAAAAACTCGGTGTCGTCGTCGAAGACCAGACCGCCTGTATCGACGACCAGGTAGTCGCGATCGCGCCAAAAGGCGGGCTGATAGGTGCGATCGCGCGTCACCCCCGGCTGGTCGTAAACAATGGCATCCTGCGCCCCGGCCAGACGGTTTACTAGAGTAGATTTGCCCACATTGGGGCGACCGATAACCGCAACAACAGGCAGTGGCATGGCTAATTCTTTGGCGAAAGGGTAAAGGTCAGGGTTCAAAGTACTGGCGACCCTAGGAACTTAAACCCTTTGAACTCGACAAATACTCAACTCTCCCATTGTAGCGATCGGAGAACAGTCTGGGAAATTGGGGTGAGGACAAGACCGCTATATCGCCGCCGAAGAAAGCCCCACATTTCCTGGGCTGCCTTTGGCAGAACGGATTGCGACGACGGTGAAGCGATCGTGGCAGGTGGGGACTTCCCAGGCGCTGGAGAAGTTAGAGGCGCAGATTTAGGTGGCGATTCGGCGGTGGCGGCGGTAGAGGACAAAGGCTGAGATGGCGATCGCCCCTGCCGACAGCACATGCACCACATTAAACGGCGTACCGGGGAAAAACCACGAATCCGTGCGCAGAAACTCAATGAAAAATCGCCCCAGCGGATACCAAATTAAGTAGCCGAGGGCCAGATCCCCCGGCTTGAGCTGCTTCTCAAACCGGCGCGACAGCCAAAACAACACTGCAAATCCAAGAAAATTCCACAGCGACTCGTAGAGAAACAGCGGATGAAACCGAGTGGAATCGGGATATTGAGCCAGGTTATTGTAGGGAGCAATTCGGTGTTGAGCATCAATTCGCAGCCCCCAAGGCATGGTCGTGGGCGGTCCGTAGAGTTCTTGGTTGATGAAGTTACCCCAGCGGCCAATGGCTTGAGCCAGCGGCAGCCCTAGGGCAATGCCGTCGAGGTAGGGCAGGGGGTTGAGCCTGCGAATGCGGGCGAAGAGAAAGAGGGCAATCGCCCCGAAGATAAACCCGCCAAAAATGTGAATGCCGCCGCCCCAGATCTGCAAAATCTGCCCAGGGTTTTGCAGATAGTAGCCCAGCCCCTCGGGCCCTCGGGGCGATTGAATGAACACATAGTAGAGCCGCGCCCCCAGAAACCCCGGAATCAAAATCCAGAACAGCATATCCCAGAGGTTGTCGGGGTCTTCGCCCTGGCGGGCCACGTAGCGTCCGGCCACCGTCGCCGCCGTGAGAATCGCCGCTAACATCAGCAGCCCGTACCACCGCAGGGCAAAGGGGCCAAGCTCAAAGATGATCGGGGAAACGGGGGGGTACATGGAGTGAATGGGTAGGCGGGTGGATGGGTAGGCAGCATTATTCTATCTGTCGCTTGCGCCAGTAGTCGGGTTTGCGCTTGCTGTGAGCGATCGCGACAATCCAAGTGCAGGCTTCCAGCTCTGCATAGAAAATGAGAAATGGAAACTGTTGGAGTACAAAGCGACGCAGCCCTCGAATTTTGTAGGGAGTGCCCAACTCTGGATGCTGCTGAATTTTGCTAAAGGCCCGTTCAACGGTGAACAAAAAATCAAGTCCCAGTCCCGATCGCTGATCTTGATAATAGGCAACGGCTCCGTCTAGTTCTGCAATTGCCTCGCTGTGAAGCACAAGCGGTTTCACGAGTATTTTGCTCGCAGGTTGGCAATTACCTGGCTAGCTGATTCGCCCACGGCAGTGCCATTCTCAATCGAGTTCATTCTCTGGTCTAACTCACTTTCCCAGGCGCTTTCCACATCACCGTCGCTTTCGTCATCGAGAGAGTGAATCAGAAAATAGGCTAACTCTGCCCGATCCTGTACCGACAGTTGGGCCAGTTCCAACTTCAGTTTTTCGGCGGTTTCGGTCATTTAATCCTCCAGGTAGCCTAGTTCTTCGAGGCGGCGGCGAACTTCGGGGTCATCGTAGTCGGTGGCGCGGGTGATAGCGGCCTGGGCAAGGTGTTGGTCAGAGCGATCGGCAAAGGCTTGCAGGCAGTCTTGCAGCACCTCCACATTTTCAGGCAGGATGGCGCTGAGGTCGAGGGCTTCGGTGGGGTCTTCGAGCACGTCGTAGAGTTCAGCCTCGGAGCCTTCGGTTTCGATCAGCTTGTGCTGCCCCATCCAGACGGCGCGACGGACGCGATCGCACCCCATCGTCTTGACCAACTCCGGCTGGCGTTTCTGCATCAGGTTGACCACATTCTGCGGCGGAATCGCCTCGGCAAACACGTAGTCCCGCTCGTTGGGCGTGCCCTGACTGTGAGTCAGATCTAGCGCTAGCTCCTTCTCGTTGGCGATGCCTGCGGCGGCCAGCACCGTGTGGAATAGGCGGCGGGTCGAAACGACAGCCTCTACAACCGAACCCTGCTCCAGTCGATTTTGGGGATCGCGGATGATCAGCGGTACGCGCACCAGCTCGTTGTAGATCGAGAGGCTGTGGCCCATGTACTGCTTTTCACCCAGGTGCTCGCCGTGGTCGGCGCAGATAATCACCAGGGTGTTGTCGAGCTGGCCAGATGTTTGGAGGCGATCGAAGAACTGCCCCAGCAGCGCATCCTGGTAGGCGACCTCGGCGTCGTACATGCCGTCGAGGGTTTGCTTTTGCTGCTCGTCCAGTGCGCCCGTCAGGGGAGCCAGCCAGCCGTAGACATCGCCGTTGAAGCGCTGCAAAAAAGTTTGGGCCTGGCGATCGGCCAGAACGTGGGGGGCAAACTGCTCGATGTAGCGGCGGGGCGGGTGGTAGGGCATGTGGGTGCCCATCAGGTTCACAAAGGTGAAGATGGGCTGGTCGGCCTTTACTCCAGTCCGGTTGATCAGTAGATTGGCGGTGTCTTCCAAAGACTTCTGGGTGTTGCCCTTAAAGCTTAGAGCCGTTTGCCACAGGGGCACCATCAGCGGTGTAAAGCTAAGGGCTAAAAGCGCATCGGATCGGGCAAAAGCGTCCTGAATGCGATTGAGGAATGTGGCGACCTTGCCCTTAAACCACTGACGGTAGCGGCTGACTAAATCGGGACGGCTGCCTGCCTGGTTGGGCTTGGAGGTGAGCAAGCCGCTGTAGTTGAGGAAGCTGGTGAACCCCCGCCGCAGCCCGTTGTTGATGACACCTACTAGAGGATTGTTGCAGAATCCGGCGGTGTAGTAGCCGCTGGCCTCTAGCCGTTCGGCCAGAGTCGGCAAATCCTGGGGCAGGACCGAGTACGACTGCACCATAGTGTGCTCGGAGGGGTACAGGCCCGTGAACATTGAGGCGTGGGAGGGCACAGTCCACTGGGCGGCGGCGACGGCTTGGGTAAAGCGGGTGGAGTTGGCTGCGATCGCATCCAAATTCGGCGAGGTTGGCTTGTCGTAGCCGTAGCAGGAGAGGCGGTCGGCCCGCTGGGTATCGAGCACAAGAAAGAGAATATCGGGGCGTGCAGCCATGGGGGTTAGCCAACGAGTCAACAAGGGCCAAGTTTCATCGTAAACAGAACCGAGCACCCTTGTCTGAACAGGGGTTAGAGATTCTACCGATAGATAGACTCGTCACCATCAAAACTGGGTAATGGCCTAGAGGACGGTAGCTACGATAGCTGTGCTTAGCTAGGCAACACCAGCTTCACCAAAAAGGCCGCAGCATTAATAATCAGTGCCACCGTTGCCGAGATCAGAAGAGCGAAGGCCAGCTGCACAACCCAGCGCATGCCCTTTTCATAGGTATCTAGGCGATCGTTAAAGCGACCGATATCATCTGTCAGCTTGTCGATCGCTACGGCATTCTTATCAATTGCGGCGGCATTCTTTTCGACTAAGGCCTCAATGCGGTCTAGGCGATCATTGCTGGTAGTCATAGCCTCAAGAATAGCTACTACCCCATTATCACCCAGTCACGCGTGGGGTGGGCACTGCCCACCTTTTAACCCTGGCTATAGCCTTAGGCCTATAGTCGGCTGTTCATAGCCATGATCTCGCCATAACCATAGGCTTTACCTGCTAATCGCAAGGTAGAAGGTGGGCAGTGCCCACCCTACCAGGGGATGGTGTGAGGTTTATCCGGCCAGAATTTGATCGTCCAGGGCAAAATCGATCGCGGCTTTGTCCTTATCAGTAGCCAGGTAGTCGTTTTGGAACGAATCCTTTAGCCCGGTGACCAGGTCGTAGGTGGGTGCCCAGCCCAGCTCGGCCTGCGCCTTGTCGATCGCGGTAAAGAAATGCTGCACTCGCATCGGGAACGCCTTGGCTTTGCCAAAGTCAAAGGCTTTGGGGTCGTAGTGGACGATTTTGAGGCTATCGGGATCCTTACCTGCCGCTATGGCACAGGCGCGGGCCAGCCCATCAAAGGTGACGGCCTTCTCACCAGAGATATTGTAAATTTGGCCGATCGCGGTTTCGTTGCCCAATACCGCCGCCATCGCTGCCGCCAGGTCTTGCACATGGCCCAGCTGGGTAAGGTGCATGCCGTTACCAGGGATAGGAATGGGGCGATCGCGCACCACCCGGTCAAAGAACCAGGCTTCGAGGGGGTTATAGTTCTGCGGGCCGTAGATGTAGACCGGGCGCACCGAAGTGAAGGGCACCCCTTGCTCTTGCAGATACGCTTCAGTTTCAAACTTGCCCTTGTGGCGGCTTTTAGGATCCACCGCATCGCCTTCAATGTGGGGCATCTGGTCAGACTTGAGGTAGACCCCGGCAGAGCTGACGTAGACGAAGTGCTGGAGCTTATCCCCAAATAGTTCTACCAGGGGCTGGGTGTCGCTCAGCTCGCGCCCGTTATTATCGAAGATGGCGTCGAAAGTTTCGCCCGCCAGCTGGGTTTTGAGGCTGTCGGCATCGGTGCGATCGCCCACAATCGTTGGCACCCCCTCTACAGGGGCAGGGTGGTTGCCCCGGTTAAACAGCACCACCTCGTGGCCCTGCTCGATCAACAGCTTGGTTAAATACACCCCGATAAACCGGGTGCCACCCATGACCAATACGCGCATTGCCTCTTCCTCCTGTTAACCAGGGGTCTCTCAAGACTGGCTGAGAGACCCGCTGAACTTAATGTATGTATATTAAGCTGCGCCGATCCCCCAATTTCCTTTGAAGAACCAGGCGATTTGAGCTGGATTTGCGCTCTAAGGCGTTAAGCAAAACGGTAGATAACAGCCCAGGTCTTACGCTCTGGGGGGAAGCCGCCTAAAATGTTATGAGTTGAGCACCGGCCTCAGCACCCTATGCGAGATGGTCTCTACATGCGTGAGCTGGACAACGCCTATCGAATTCTGGAGCTAGAGCCTGGTGCCTCCCTGGAGGAAATCAACCAGGCTTATAAAGATCTGGTGTTTGTCTGGCACCCCGATCGCATTCCCCAAGATAACGAGCGGCTGTACCAAAAGGCCCAGGACAAGATCAAGGCGCTGAACCACGCACGCGATTTGCTGCGATCGCACAGCCGCAATGGTCGCAGCACCAGCTCGGCTAGCCGCTACGGCACCGCCAGCAGTAGCTATAAGGCCTCCACGGCAGGCTACGGCACCAGCGACTATCGCTCGGCCTACGGCAGTGGCTACACCAACAAAGGCTACGGCAGCACCCGATCCCAAAACGCCAGCGACGATCCTGACGATGAGCAGCGATCGACCTCTCACAATCGCTACTACCGCTACCAGCGCAGCACCTACGGCGGCAGCTACTACGGCACTGGCCAAGGGACTGGCCAGAGTAACGGTGGCACCGATCAAAGCAACCACAGCACCAACACCAGTGGTTCCACAGCCTCCGGCACTGACCAGTCGCAGACCTACCGTCAGCGGCGCGATGCAGCAGCGGGGGTAGGAGGCAACAAAGCCACCAGCGCCAGCAGCAGTTCCAGCGGCCAAAGCCAGACCAGTTCCACCGGCAGCACAGCGGGTAGCAGCAGCGCAGCAGCCAACGGTTCACCCAGCCCCAAGCCCAACGACGCCTACAACAGCTATAACGCCCACACCCGCAACGGGGCGGCTAGCACCCACCGATCGCGCCAGAGCCCTGACCTCAGCGGCACTGACATGAGCGGGGCCAACCTGCGCGAAAAAGACTTTGGGGGCCGCAACCTCAGCGAAGCCAACCTGAGCGGGGCCGACCTCAGCGATGCTTTTTTGCACAAGGTCAACCTCAACCGGGCCAACCTCAGCAAGGCCAAGCTGTTTCGCGCCAACCTGCTGCAGGCCGACCTTAGCCATGCCAACCTGCGCGAAGCTGACCTAATCGGCGCAGACTTTAGCGGGGCCGACCTCAGCGGGGCCGACCTCAGCGGCGCGAAGGTAGCCGTGGGGGGCCGCACCATGGTCAAGCTCACGGGCACCATTCTCACCGGGGCAATCATGCCCGATGGCTCGATCCACGACTAAGCTCGATCAAGGGACCGGGTATCTGCACCACAAGATATTTTGGCGCTCCACAGAAGGCATTCAGTCTTTAATGCGGGCTCTACTGCAAACGTCCATTGACTTAGGACAAGTTCAACGGAGGGGCATTGCATGCAATGCCCCTAGCAGAGGATTCCGCCTGTTAAAGTGTCTTAACTAAATCACCTGCTGCAATAGCGCGGGAAAGCCCCTACTGCTTTGAGCTAGTAATCTCGCTGTTGACGGTCGCTGCGGGCAAAATTAGCATGGCATCGCCGAAGGAATAAAAGCGATAGTCCTGCTCAATGGCGGTTTCGTAGAGCGCCAGCAGCCGCTCTCGCCCGATCAGGGCGCTGACCAGCATCAGCAGGCTAGACCCCGGCAGATGAAAGTTGGTAATTAACCCATCGATTACCTGGTACTGGTAACCAGGATAGATAAACAGGTTTACCTTGCCCTGGTAGGGTTGCAGTTCGCCGCCCTGGGCCGCGCCCTCCAGAGCACGCACCACCGTCGTTCCCACAGCAATTACGCGCCCGCCTTGGGCTTTGGTGGCGTTGATCTGCGCTACGGTTTCCGCCGAGACATCAATCCATTCGCCGTGCATTTTGTGGTCGAGAATGTTCTCGGTCTCCACCGGGCGAAAGGTACCGACACCGACGTGGAGGGTAATGCGCGATCGCCCCACCCCCATCTCCTCCAGCCGCTCGAAAAGCTCGGGAGTAAAGTGCAGCCCCGCCGTGGGGGCCGCCACCGCCCCAGGGGCTTCGGCATAGACGGTCTGGTACTGGTCAGGCGACGCTGCTGTATCGGTGATATAGGGCGGTAGGGGAACTTCCCCCAAGCGCTCAAATAGGGCGAAGAGGGACTCTTTACCAGAGTGCTCAAATTTCAGCAGGCGACCGTTGGTGTCGAGATCGGTGGATAGCACCTGGGCCACCAGGTCGGGCCGATCGGGGTTGGGGCCAAAGTGTACGGTGGCCCCTGGTTTAAGGCGGCGACCGGGGCGCACCAGGGCCAGCCAATGATTGTCGCCCTGGTCTTCGAGTAAAAATACTTCGACCTGGGCACCGCTGGGCTTGTACCCCACCAGGCGGGCAGGAATGACGCGCGTGTCGTTGAGAACGAGCAGATCGCCCGGCTGCAGCAGAGTAGGTAGGTCACGGAAGTGGCGGTGGCGGTGGGTAGTGGGGTCATCGACCACCAGTAAACGAGACGAATCCCGAGGGGTGACGGGGGTTTGGGCGATCTTTTCTGACGGCAGGGAATATTGATAAGCCGCCAGGGAATATTCAAAAGAGGGGCGAGGGGTCTCTGGTGACATCTCTGAGGCCAGTGTTTGAAAATTATGTACGGCCTCCCAGGTTGGGTGAATACACCCAGGTGAGTTAGGGGGACTTAACCCTAACGGCTTGAGGACCGGTCTAAGACAATAAGAACTGTAGCACCTGTCTAAAGGTCAACGATGGAATACACCTACTATCTCGCCAATGCCAGTTTGACCGTCCGCGTGGTTGAACACCTACTGGGCACCCCGAGATTGCCCCTAGAGTTTATGACGGTGATTCATCAGATTGATGGATGGGTCGTTCGCGTCAAGATGGATGACAACATCGGCGTTCCCGATGCCGAAGATTTTCGCGCCTACATGAACGAACTGGGTATTGCCTACGACCCCGGCATTCGGGTGCGCATGGCCCTCTGGGGGCTAGAGACCGGGCAGTCGCCCATCGACGTGATGCGCCGCTACCAGGTCGCTATTGTCTCCCACGGCAAGCCCGATCGCGAAGAGATCGAAGCCTTTCGCCGTCAGTTTGTGATGGGTCTGGGCTACTGCCCCGAAACGCTGGCCTAGGGCAGCGGCAGCGTGCTCTAAAGACGTATCTTGGTTGGGGGTAGGGGAACCTACCCTATTTTTTTGCGAATTTTTTGCAACCGCTTAAAGGCGATCGCAGAAAATCAAATAGCCCAGGGCATTCAGGTAGGCTTCAATAGACGCCATTACCACGTCAAGATGAAAGCCGCGCCCCGGAAATAGAGCCATCTGTCGCTCTAGCAAAACCATAGCCGACACTGGAGAATCTGCCGTGGTGGCCAGGCAGCGATAGGACACCATCTGCACGTCGGCTACCGGAATGTAGTGACTTACCGCTAGGTTCAGGGCTCTCAGAGCAGCATCTACCGGCCCTACTCCAAAAGCTGTCTCCTGGTGGGTGTAACCCAGTGGCGACTGTAGCCGCACGGTAGCGGTGGGGCGATCTTGGCCGCAGCAAACCTCTACATATTCCAGACGACCCAACCAGGAGCGCTGATCTACTACAGCATCATCCTGGTAGAGGGTTTCGAGCTGACTTCGACGCGCTTCTATGTAACCGGCAGCGTACTCCCCCAGCAGATGGCCAGGGGTGTAGATGGGCACCTCCCCCTCGCCGGTATCGGTGACGTAGTCGAGCGGGCGGTGGGTAACAATGCCGTCTAGGCCTAGCTGGGCAACTACCGCCGCCTGCAGGGCAAAGGGCAGACCTAGCTGCGATCGCTGGGCCGTGTGCATCATGGTCTGGTCTATGGGGCAACAGCGCAACAGGCGGCCCAGCTGAGTTAGGGTTATGGCGATCGTGGCCGGTTTGCGAGATCGCATCGCGTAGCGCCCCACCAAACCCAGAGCTAAGTCGGTCACGTACCCCTGCAGCTGGCCCTGTAAAAACAACTCCCACAGACGATCGCCCTGGCACAGCGGCAGCGGGCGGCCAAATAACAGCTCTAGCAGCAGCCCCTCATCCACCAAAATGCGCCGTATTGCCATGGGTAACTCCTGTGAGAAAACTCCCAGGGTCGCCAATGCACCTAGTCGCTTGGGTCAGAGCCAAGCAATTTGCGTAGGGCAGCCAGCGGCATTTGCACCACGTCTTGCGATAGCTCTGGAGAATAGGCATTTGGCTCTGGGGTAGATACGTAAGGACTGGGCTGGCCCAGGGCATGAGACGGCCCGCTAGCGGCCATATCGTGGACCATTAAAGAGAGTTGTTTAAGACTGCGGCAGCCCTCCTCTACACCTGTAGTCAGCGCATCAAGCCTTTGCTCTAGAGCCAGTAAGCGCACGCCTAGGGCGTCAGATACTGGGGCAGCCAACCTACCCTCAGCGCGATCGCCTACAGACTGATCTGCAACGCGCTTCTCTAACTGGTGCAATACCTGCTCCAACTGTGACATCCGCTGCTGGATAGTGTCGCCTGCGTCGTCGGCTAACCCCTGGCGGAGAAGGCGATTAACCAACTCGGTGGCAGAGATACCTTCGCTACCCGCCCGCTCCTTGAGGGCCTGTTGTAAATCGTCTGCCAACCGATAGCTAACCAGCTTCCTAGACATAGGTTCTCCTTACAACCGCTTGGGATACAGCACTTACCCAAGAACAATATACATAAGATACCCGAGTGAAATACAAAGATACAGCGAAGACAGCATCATTTCTGGATGAACCAGAACAGGCTTGCTCAGGCCCAGCATGTCACACAGACTGTATCCAGAGCACAAAGAACTAGAAGCCCACGTTTATCAACTCCACGAGCTGAGCGTCGGCATGCACTTATGAAGTACGTTTAATATACAAATTACATCTTTCCTGAGGTCTCCCCATGCTCGTTCCCTATCACCAGCAGCACGATCCCCACATCGAGTGCCCCCAGTGTCGACGGCACAGCATTGTTAGGCACGGCGAAAGCGAATACGTTTGCCTTAACTGCGACTTTCGCCGCGATTTGTCGGAGCCTCACTGGGGCCGGTTTGACAACCTGCTGATGGGGTTTTTGGCCTTTGCCCTGGCCCTGATGGTAGGCCAGCTGCTAACCCAAAGCTAGGGTTGCTTTACCCACAGGGCCAGCCCGCCGCTGCGCCCACGGGCGGCAACGTAGCCCTTCTGGGCCGCAAAAAAGGCAAAAAAGGGCAGCTTGGCCACCGAGGTATCGGCAAAATCGCCTGTTTTGGCGGCTTTGCTGCGCAGGGGCAGGTCGATCAGGCTGAGACCACCCACCAGGACCTGCAGGCGCACAAAGTCGAAGGCCAGCAAGTTTTTCTTAGGCAGAAACTTGGCTGGCCCCGTGAACCGCAGCCGAATGGGGCCAACCTGAAGCTGGTTTTGAATGGCTAACCCGTCGCCATCGCCGCGGCTAAAGCCAATGGTTGCGATCGCCAGCCCAGGCACGTAGAAGCCGCTGCCAGTCGGCTGGCCCGCTCTGTAGGCGGGCTTTTTGGGGGCTGTAAACCGCAGCCGCCAGGTGCCGAGCAGCGCCTCGCTAGAAAGCTGCTGTCGCTGCTGCTTAGTCTGCCGCTCGACCTTCAGCAGCGCAGCGGTGACCTGTTTGCCCTCAAGTCGCGCCCCTGAGGCAACAACCTCTAGCAGGTCGGGGGTGGGTAGGGTAGCGCTATCGATGGCAGTCATGGGGTCTCCAGTCGTGGGGCCAGTAAATGAGCTTTAGAGCGCGATCGCCGCAACGTCTTTTGAACCCACGGTCTTGGTTCGGTAGAACAGCAGGCGGCGGTCTGACTGCCTTCATTATGCCTGGGCTAGTCAGCGGCTGGAGGAGAGCGATCGCCCCTAAAGACCGGCCTTTGCGCCTGGCTCTGGCATAATAGAGCCTGTTCACTCACTGCGCTGCTATGGCTACCACTCCGCGATCGCCCCTGCTGCGCAGATTTGCCAGGAAGCCTGGGTCTAAGTCTGCCGCCAGCGTGTCGGTGGTGCTGATGTGGGTGGGTCTAGCCATTACCCTGGCGTTTATTCTAATTGCCCTGCTGACACCCCTGATGCAGAGCTGGGGCTGGCTGCTCGACCCCACCACGGCGCTGCAAAACCCTATTCACCAGCCCCCCAGCGGCGACCACTGGTTTGGCACCACGCGCCAGGGTTACGACGTATTTGCGCGCACTTTGTTCGGTACCCGCGCGGCCTGGCAGGTGGTGCTGCTGGCGACGCTGCTGAGCGTGGCGATCGGGGTGCCCCTGGGCATGGTCAGCGGCTACCTGGGCGGCTGGCTCGATCGCGCCCTGCTGTTTTTTATGGACACGATCTACACCCTGCCGGGGCTACTGCTCTCGGTCACGCTGGCGTTTGTAGTAGGCCGAGGGGTAGTGAATGCGGCGATCGCCCTCAGCATTGCCTACATTCCCCAGTACTACCGGGTGGTACGCAACCACACCGTCAGCGTTAAGACCGAGCTGTTTGTCGAAGCAGCCCAGGCCATGGGGGCCGACCCCTGGACGGTGCTGACCCGTTACCTCTTTCTCAACGTGATTCAAAGCGTGCCGGTGCTGTTTACCCTCAACGCCGCCGACGCCATTCTGGTGTTGGGGGGGCTAGGTTTTTTGGGCCTGGGTCTGCCCGAGCAGGTGCCTGAGTGGGGGGCCGACATCCGTCAGGCTCTCGATGCGCTGCCCACGGGCATCTGGTGGACGGCGCTGTTTCCCGGCCTGGCCCTGACGCTAATGGTGACGGGGCTGTCGCTGGTAGGCGAAGGGCTGAACGAACTCATGAACCCCCTTCAGCGCCGCGAAAACTGGCGCTAGCTAAACCTGCCCTGGCCTGGCCCGCAGGGCCGTGACCGAATACAGCAGCAGCGCCGCCCAAATGCAGCTAAAGGTAACAACATGCACGGGGGTAAACGGCTCGCCGTACACAAACACCCCCAGCAGCAACGACAGCGACGGAGCTAGGTACTGAAAAAAGCCCAGGGTAGCGAGCTTCAGCCGCTTAGCCGCATTGTTAAACCACAGCAGGGGCATAGATGTGGTCACCCCGGCTCCAACGAACAGCAGCGTCAGCGGCCAGCCCTGGCCAAAATGGCCCTGCCCCGTAGCGCCCAACCAGCTCACAAACAGCAGCGTAATCGGTGTGATGAGCAGCGTTTCGACCGCCAAACCCACCAGGGGAGCCACCGCCACCACCTTGCGCAGCAGCCCGTAGAACGCAAAGGAGATCGCCAGAGCCAGAGCAATCCACGGTACAGTGCCCAGCTGCCAGACAAAGTAACCTACCCCCACCACCGCCAGGGCTACGGCCACCTGCTGCCCTCGGTACAGGCGTTCTTTGAGAAACACAAAGCCCAGCAGCACGGTCACCAGAGGGTTGATGTAGTAGCCCAGGCTGGCCTCAACGACGCGATCGCTGTTTACTCCGTAGATGTACAGCCCCCAGTTAAAGGTCAGCAGGCTGGCCGTAAGCAGCAGCACCAGCACCCGACGGGGCGATCGCAGCAGCGCCAGCAGATCGCTTAGCCGCCGCTGCACTACCAGAATGCCGCAGAGAAACACCGCCGACCAAATCATGCGGTGGCTGAGCACTTCCACGGCAGGGGTCGCGTCAAAAAGCTTCCAGTAGATAGGCAATAGCCCCCAGGTGCTATAGGCAAGCAGGGCATAGATGGGGCCAAGCTTGTCGTCAGATTGGCGGTCTGGGGCGGCAGGTTTAGGTAACGCCAAGGCAAAGTTCGCCGTTTAAACCAACCATTTTAATGGCTAGAGCTACCCCGGTGAAGCGGCAGCCGCACCGCGATCGTTGTGCCTTCTTCGGGTTGGCTGCGAGCCACCACCGTACCCCCGCAGTAGAGCAGCAGCTGCTGCACAATGGTCAGCCCCAGCCCAGCCCCTTCGGTTTCGTCAGGCGGCAGGTTGCGGCCCCGGTAAAAGTGATCAAAAATGCGGGGCAAATCGCTGGCCGAAATGCCGATGCCGGTGTCGCGCACTTCAATTTCGGCATAGTTTGAGGTGCTGCGGGCCGTCACCCACACCCGACCGCCGCTGAGCGTGTATTTAAGGCTGTTGTTAAGCAGATGAATCATAATCTGCCGCAGCCAGCTACCGGGGCAGCTTACCGCTGGTACATGGCGGGGAATGGTGTAGGCCAGCATAATGCCTTTTTCGGCGGCCAGAGGTTGGTAGGTACTCACCACCGGGGGCACGGCCTCTGATAGGTTCAGCGAGTCGAGCTGGGTTTGACCCACGCTGGTTTCCATTTGCAACAGGTTGAGCACACCGCTGATCAGCGCACTCTGGCGATCGCACTCGTGACTGATCATGCCCATATAGCGCTGCCGCTGGGGCGGCTTGAGGTGGGGCGAATCGAGCAGGGTGAGCGCCGTTTTAATGGTGGTCAGGGGAGTGCGCAGCTCTTGACCCACAGTATTGAGAAAGTCATCCTTGAGGCGCAGGGTGGTGAGCAGCACCTCATTTTGGGTCGACAGGTTCGACATGCCCAGGGCCTGACGGCGGTAAGTCGAGGCCGACTGGCGCAGATGCTCCTGGCGCGCTAGCTGCCAGTTTAGCCAGCGATCGACCAGCGTCAGGTAGGCGGGGGTGAGGGTTTGAGTTGCCCTGATCTGAGCCCACTGCTGCGTTAGTGCAGCCAGGTCGGTATCGGCATCGGCAGCAACGCTTTGGTTAACCTGATGGCAAATGGCGCTGACTACTATGGCGACCAAATCGGGGTTCACCGAACAGCACACCGACAGGTACGATGACCGCACCGCACTGGCCTCTTCTAGCTGAGGAGAGCCATCCTCGTCATCGTCGGCCTCCGGGGGGGGTTGAGCCTCTGGCGATGGTCGTTTACCATCGCCCAGGGCCGTAGCCGACAGCGGCTGTAAGCGATGGGCCACGACCATCGCCGCAAAAGTCTCAGACTGCACCACCACAAAATAGTCGCCTCGCCAGGTGTGGTCTGCACTGAGGGGCAAAACCACGTCTTCAGAACCAGAGGGCGACGGGGCCGAGTCGAGCCGCACAAACCGAAATACCTGGTGAGGCGACGCTAGGCCCTGGCTATAGCGCGACACATCTTCGTTCCAGGCGTCTCCCACAGGTAGCTTTACCAGCAGATTCGCCTGAATATCGTGAGCTTCGAGAAATTCTACGGTCGATTGCAGAATTGCCCTAAACCCTCTTGGTTTAACCTGTACGTAGTCTGGGGTTGCTGCACTCAACTGAAGCAGCCGGTGTAGCGACACCTCTTGCTCTTGGTAAGACTGCATGGTGCTCCAACGGGCCGGGGCCGGGCCAGAACTGAGCCATATATGAATCAGCACTGGCATTTATTAGGGTATCTTTAACCACCTAAAATAACGGCGAGAATGTTGCGTGTATTCACATAACGCCGTCATTTTAGGGCAAAAGAGTTAGCCCATATACCGTTTTTCGAGAAAATGGCGGGCCTGTTCGCGGTCGTCAAAGTGTATTTTTTCGGTGCCGAGAATCTGGTAGTCTTCGTGCCCCTTGCCCGCAATTAGAATGCCGTCGCCGGGTTGAGCCATAGCGATCGCGGCCTGAATAGCGGTAGCGCGATCGCCCACCACCTGATCGGCCTCCAGTTCTGCGGGAATGCCCGCCACCACATCCCGCAAAATCTGCTCGGGGTCTTCGGTGCGGGGGTTGTCGGAGGTGACGACCAACGCATCGGCCAACTCGTAGGCGATGCGGCCCATCTGAGGGCGCTTAGTGCGATCGCGATCGCCGCCGCAGCCAAACACGCAGATCAGCCGCCCCGGCACAAAGGGGCGCGCCGCCTGTAGAGAGTTCTTCAGGCTGTCCGGTGTGTGGGCGTAGTCCACAATTACGCTGATGTCTTGGGTCTCAGACACCTTCACCTGCTCCATGCGCCCCGGTACACCGCCAAAGCTCGGCAGGGCGGCTGCGATCGTGTCTAGAGAAACGCCCAGGTGCAGGGCTGCCCCCACCGCCGCCAGCAAATTCTCCAGGTTAAACTGCCCCACCAGCGGCGAGCTAAAGGGCACAGTGCCAGCGGGGGTCTTGAGCGTGCCGGTGACGCCGTTGGCCTGGTAGGTGAGATCGCCTGTGTAGAGGTCAGCGTTGGAATTCTGGGTGCTGTAGGTCCACACTCGCTCTGGGGGTAGCTGGGCAACCAGGCGATCGCCGTAGGGCGTATCGATATTCACCACCGCGCGCCCCGCTAGATAGCCCTCGCCAAACAGCAGCGCCTTAGCCTGGAAGTAGTCTTCCATATCGCGGTGGTAGTCGAGGTGGTCTTGGGTCAGGTTGGTGAACACCGCTACCTCAAAGGGGCAGCCCCACACCCGCTTTTGAGCCAGCGCGTGGGAGCTGACCTCTAGCACCGCGTAGCGACAGCCCGCATCCCGCGCCTTGGCCAACTCCGCCTGGAGGTCGACCGCGAAGGGGGTGGTGTAGAGGGCAGTCTGCTGGTGCCCTGGCCAACGGGTGTAAAGCGTTCCCAGCAGCGCCGTAGGCTGCTCGGCAGCATTCAGCAGATGCTCAACCAGGTGAGTCGTGGTGGTTTTGCCGTTGGTGCCCGTTACCCCCACCAGCCCCATCTGTCGGGCAGGGTAGTTGTAGAATCGGGCGGCTACTTCGGCACAGGCTACCGACATGTCGGTCATGGGCACCACGCAGGCGTCGCCGTCAGCAGGGCGGTTTGCCAGCGCCTGGGTGGAGACCAAGGCCGCCGCTGCCCCCGATTCCACAGCGCTGGGCCAAAATTCACCGCCATCGACCCGAGTGCCCGGCATGCCAATAAACACATCCCCCGGCTGGCAGGCGTGGGAATTGGTGCACAGCCCCTTGACGTCAGGATCGTTTCCCTCGGCTAGCGTAAATCCGGCGTCGATCAATCCGGCGGGCAGGTCCTCAAGCAGTTGGCGCAGCTTCATGTCAGCAACTCCTCACATCATTGAAGTTGCCCTATTCTGCCTTACTCTGGCCCACATAAGTCTGTATCAATTGCTCCACCTTGGCCTGGGGTGCCCGGGGCGACAGACGCGGCAACGGAATTTCCTGGGTTCCAGCGTCGGTGGATTGCACACAGCACAGCACTGGAATCTCGTACTGGTAGCGCTGAAACCAGTCGTCGCGGGTGGTGATGTCGCGCACCTCTAACTCAAAGGGCAGGTGGGCGGCGGCCACGAGTTTTTCTTCGAGTCCTTCGCACAGGTGGCAGCCGGGCTTGCTGTAGAGCACAAATTTGGTCATAGGGTTAGTTTGGCATGGAGTCGGTCACAGGAAGGGCAGTTACTGCGCGGCGGCTCGATAGGCGCTGGGGGTGGTGCCGGTGGCCTGGCGAAACTGTTTGCTCAGGTGGCTGTGGCTGTTGAACCCACAGAGCAGGGCGATTTCCACAATAGAGTGGTTGGTTTGTTTCAACAACTGCTTGGCCCGCTCAACGCGCTGTTGCAGCACGTATTGGTAGGGAGTTACCCCCAGCGCCTGCTTAAACTGATGGCTGAAATGGAAGGGGCTGAGACCTGCGATCGCCGCCAAATCCGCCAGCTTCAAATCGGCATCCAGCGCCTCGTGGATGTGATCTAATACCGGCAAGAGCCGACGCTGGGGTAATCCACCGGGGTGAATGGGCACTGGCGGTCTGGCCACCGCATACTGCCGCAGCAAGTGCACCGCCAGCAGATTGGTCAGCGACTCGACATAGAGCTGGCCGCCGGGGTTGGCCTGGTTGAGTTCACCCAGCAGCATCAGGGCGATCGCCTCCAGCCGCCCATCCCGCAAGCGAAATTCGGGAATCAGCTCGATGCGATCGGGGTTTAGCCCCAGAGATTCTTGCGCGACGGTGGCCATAAAACCCGAGTTAAGCCGCAGCTCAAGATAGTGGTCGTCATCCTGCCAGCGGGCAAAAAACGACGTCTGGGCCGGAGTAATAGAGATATCACCTTTGCCGTAGAGGCTGCTGTGGGTTTTACCGTCTTTAATCTGCAAAAATCGCACCGGACGAGTCGCCAACGACAGGCAAATCGTGTGCTCCGCTTCTGAGGCGATCCGACATTCCCCCGGCGGATGCTGAAACTGCTCTACCTGAACGTGCTCCCAGCCCAGGTCTCGGCTCGACAATGTGGGAAGGCAGGTAAACTCAGCGTTACCGATCCCTGGGCGGTTTTGTGAACCCTTAGCACGCCTGGTTTTAGCTGCGTTCATAGCTAAATTCTCTGTTGGAGACAGGTGACGCCAGGCCCCTCTGCCCAGCCACCTCAAGTCTATCTGGCAGAATGGAACAATAGGCGAGTTCTCACTCTCACAGCGACAGAGAAAAGCGATGACCCCCCACGTTGCGATCGCAAAATGGACCCTTGAGGATTACCACCAAATGATTGCGGCGGGCATTCTTAGCGATCGTCGGGTGGAGCTTTTGAACGGAGAAATCATTGAAATGCCCCCCGAAGGAGAACCTCACGCCTACTACGCCAGCACCGTTGGGGACTACCTCAGAGCCTTACTGGTTGAGCAGGCGCAAATTCGCGAAAGCCACCCTATCACCATTCCCGCTACCCAGTCTGAGCCAGAACCCGATCTTGCGGTAGTGCAGCCCTTGGGTAGAGAGTATTTGCAGCATCACCCCTATCCAGAGAACGTCTTTTGGCTGATGGAGTTTTCGGACACCAGCCTGAAGAAAGATTTGGAACCAAAAGCAAACGCCTACGCTGCGGCAGGCATTCCCGAGTACTGGGTGATTAACCTCCAGCGCATGGAACTTGTAGTTATGCGCAACCCAGTAAATGGGGTGTATCAATCCCAGACCACACTAACGGAAGGCACCATTACGCCGATCGCATTTCCTGATGTGCCCATATCCGTGCGGCGCTTGCTGGATTGATCGGCAGTTCGCCGCAAGATTTTGACAGCCGCCCAAGAATTAAGTAGCGCCCGGTCAGCGAGGTTTTCTAGGCTAAGCGAGTAGTGACCTGGAGGCCCCATGGCGCACCTGCTGCACATTGACTCAAGCCCACGAGGCGATCGCTCCCACTCCCGCCGCATGACCCGCGAATTTGTCGAAGCCTGGCAACAGAATCATCCCCATGACACCGTCACCTATCGCGACGTGGGTCGTCAGCCCGTGCCCCACGTTGATGAACCCTGGATTGCCGCTGCCTATACCCCCGACAACCAGCGCACCCCGGAGCTATGGGAGGCAATCCGGGTGAGTGACCAACTCATCGACGAACTGATCGCCGCCGATATCCTAGTCGTGGGTGTACCGATGTACAACTTCAGCGTGCCCAGCACCTTCAAAGCCTACATTGACCAAATCGTTCGCGTTGACCGCACCTTCGCGATCGACCCCGAGGATGCAGAAGATCCCTACAAACCGCTGCTCCGGGGCAAAAAAATGTTTGTGATTACAGCGCGCGGTAGTTCAGGCTTTGGCCCCGGCGATCGCTACGGCCACATGAACCACCAAGACCCGTACCTGAGGGTAGCCTTCGGATTCATTGGCATTACCGATATCACCTTTGTGCATGTCGAAAACGACGAACACAGCAGCGAGAGCTTGGCCGCCTCCATTGCAGCGGCCCAAGCCCAGGTAGCACAACTGGCTGCCGCTTGATGTGAACGTTGACTACCAATAGCGGGTGCGATGGTCAAAGGCCTAGCCTTCATCACCATCACACCCTGCCCAACCAGGAGCAGGAGACACTATGCCCCCTATGGATGCTGGATTGTTCACCCTCAAACTCTGCACCGCCCTCGGTTGTGGGCTGGTTGCCGGAGTCTTCTTCGCCTTCTCCACGTTTGTGATGAGAGCCCTGGGACAGCAGCCGCCCGCCCAGGGCATCGCCACCATGCAGGCGATCAACATCACCGCCATCAACCCCTGGTTCATGGGAGCGCTGTTTGGCACGGGCCTGGCCTGTTTGGGGCTGATCATCGCCGTCTTGGCCAACCGTAATCAGCCCGGTGCGGGTTACTTGCTCACTGGCAGCCTGCTCTACCTGGTTGGCACTATTTTGGTAACGATCGCCGTTAACGTGCCGCTAAACGATGCCCTGGCCGTGGTAAAACCAGACAGCACCGAGGGCGCAACCCTTTGGGCCAACTACCTCACCATATGGACATTCTGGAACCACGTGCGCACGGTAGCCGCGCTGGGAGCAGCAGTACTGCTAAGCATCACCCGCTAAGACCAACGCCACTTTCCTGCCACGCCCGACCCCAAAAATAGGCTAGGAGCTATACCCCCTGATGCTTGGAGCATTAGCGGCTAATTGATGACAGCCCCTAGGTTTGCGGTTTTGCCAACTCCGCAACAACAGTAACAAGTTCGTAAACATCTGTTGGCTTGGGAAGATATTTCTGAAAACCTTTCGACTGAAAACTGTGTGACAAGAGCTTTAGACAGTCCTGATGTCTAAGCAGCGTTGTCACTGCAATGGCAGTCAGGTTTCTGGATGAATTGGTCTGCAGACCCCTCAACTCGTGGAGTAGGGCATAGCCATCTTGACCCGGAAGACTGATATTACAGATCAAAATATCTGGGTACCAGGTACTGGCTTTAGCAGTTGCTTCGGCGGCCGAAGTAGTGCCAAAGACCTCTGCTTCTTTTTCTTGCAGCACAAAACCAAAGATGTCTAAGGTATCGACATCTCCATCAACTATCAGAATCCGTAGGCCCCGCAGCGAGGATAGATTATCATCAGAATTACCGCAGTTATCTTGACGTTCTTCTACTAGCAAACCGGCATGTCCTAAGTCCATTTTCAGTGCTTTAGGGCTGACTAAGTGCAGCGGACAGCCTAGAATTAGCCAAGGGCACAAGTCGTTTCGTCACCTTCTCTGCATTGACGGCTTTCTGACTGCACAACCATTCAAACCGAGACTTTATTGTAGATACGTTAGCTAACGTATCTACAATAAAGCCATCCTAGACCGATCTAAACGGTCATGTCAGTCGGATTTTCAACATAAGGCGCAGTGTTTCTGCTTATATGGAACCCAGCAAATGAGCAAACTCGTTTTTAATGGCGCTATAGCATTCACAGGAATAGTTTTCTAGAGCTTCATCATCCAAAATCACGATCTGACCGCGGGTGTATCGAATTAGACCAGCCTGACTCAGGTTGCCAGCGGCTACCGTGACGCTAGAACGGGGGACACCTAACATTTCCCCCATAAACTCCTGGGTCAACAGAAATGTATCGCTTTGTAAACAGTCTCGCACCAGCAAGAGCCAGCGAGCCAGCCGCTTCTCGGTTGAGTGAAATCGATTACAGGCGACGTACTGAGCCGCTTGGGTTAAAAGAGCCTGGCAGTAGCGAAGCAACATGGTTTGTAGCGGTCCGCCGCGATCGAACTCAGCTTTTAACGTTGCGGCCTTCATGCGCATAGCCTGGCCTGCAACCTGCACGTAGGCTCGGTGAGCCTTGGTTTTACCGCCCAAAATGGTCACAATACCCGCCATTCCTTCCCGCCCTACCAGGCTGATTTCAATGGTAGAGCCATCTTCCATTGAGGTAACTAAGGAAATTAATGAGTGGTGCGGAAAGTAAACGTGAGAAATAGGTTCATCAACATCGTAGATGGATTGTTGGGTTGTCAGTGAAACCAGCTCTAAATGGGGAGTGAGCCGTTGATAGACTTCCGTGGGCAAAACCGCAAGCAAACGATTTACCGGGGGATCAAAACTTTGGACGTTAGACATGTATTTCTCCTAGGGATGAGCCATGTTGAGAAGAACAACTATTGGCACCAAGAAAGAATGCTTAAATCCCATTCGCAATGTCAAGAGAAATTAATCTAGGCTGGCCAAGCTTTTAGCGTTTTCTATTTTCACCATAACAGCAATAGGGTTGACGATGGGGCTCCATTATGTGCGTGTAGCTTTAGGTTGGCTACAGGTGTTTACCGAGACCAAAAACTAGACCTAATACCTACGCCCGAGAGCATTGCAACCTCTGTCAGTCTTTATTTACAGTCTGCCTGAGTGTCTGATAACCCTGTAGAATTAACCCCGCTGGCGCAATAAGAGATGGATAACGATGGACGCTGCCCTTCAGTGGTTGTGTGGCTTAGCGGCGGGTGGTTTGCTGGTGCTTCCTATGCAGCCAGCTATAGCTGGGGCCAGCCCAACCCCGATCGCGCCTCAAGTTGCCGAGCAGAGAGAACGCATAGACGCTCGTTTTGCCCAGCACTTTCAAGAGCTTGGGCTGGAAGGGGCGATCATCATCCACGACTTGAACCAAAATGTAACCTACCAGCACAACGGCGATCGCAATCGCCAGCCCTTTCTCCCCGCCTCCACCTTCAAAATTCTCAACTCGCTGATTGCGCTTGAAACCGGAGTTATCACCAATGACGTCGCGGTGCTCACCTGGGACGGCATTGAGCGGCTGGTTCCCGCCTGGAACCAGGATTTGAACCTGCGCAGGGCCTTTAACCTATCCGCCGTCTGGTTCTACCAAGTGCTGGCGCGGCGCATTGGCCACGATCGCATGCAGCAGTGGGTCAGCGCGGCGGGCTACGGTAACCAGACCATCGGCAGCCCCAGCGCGATCGATAGCTTTTGGCTGGAAGGCGACCTACGCATTACGCCCCAGCAGCAGATTGAGTTCTTGCAGCGCCTGTACCGCAACGAACTGCCTTTTTCTGAGGCAGCGATCGCTACGGTAAAAGACATTATGATTGTCGAGCGCACCCCCGACTATACCCTGCGCGCCAAGACCGGCTGGGCTGGCTTTGGGGAGGCCGATCAAACCCAAGTTGGCTGGTACGTCGGTTACCTGGAGCAGGGCGACAACGTCTACCTGTTTGCCACCAATATCGACATGCGCCAGGACAGCGATGGCCCCGCTCGCCTAGAACTCACCCGCCGCTGCCTCAGCGATTTAAATCTGTTGTAGCCTCAGCCCCAAACGCACCAGAAAGCAGCCTATGTCCACTGTGTTTTATACAGCTACCAGCCTAGACGGCTTTATTGCCGCCCCAGACAACTCCCTCGACTGGCTGTTTCAGTTCGGCGAGCTAGAGCCGAATACGTTTGACGATTTTCTGGCGGAAGTGGGGGCGATCGCCATGGGCTCTACCACCTACCAGTGGATCTACGACCACGACTTTAGCGCCGATGCAGACAATACCCAGCCCTGGCCCTACCAAGTGCCCGCCTGGGTATTTACCTCGCGCCAGTTACCTGTTATTGCCGGTGCCGACGTGCGCTTTGTCAGCGGCGATGTGCGGCCCATCCACCAAGATATGGCGATCGCCGCTGGGAAGAAAAAGCTGTGGATTGTCGGCGGTGGCGACTTGGCGGGTCAGTTTTACGACGCCGGGCTGCTGAACGAAATAGTGGTGCAGATTGCCTCAGTCACGTTGGGTGGTGGTGCACCGCTCTTTCCGCGTCGGGTTGACCCGCCCCTCAAGCTGCTCTCGGCTCGAACCTATGGCCAAAACTTCGCTGAGTTGCGCTATGGCGTTTTGCCGCCGCGATCGGCAAATGACGTTTAAAGATTCATTTCATTTACCGACAAAGTAGTACAATTGAACTAAAATACTGTCGAGCGGTTCACCAGCGTTTAGGCCCCGGTAACAGCCATGACTGCCCCCAGTTCAACTAGCCCCGGTTCAATTAACCTACGAGCGGCTACTCCCGCCGATGCGCCTCTGCTGCGCCATTGGGATGAGCAGCCCCACGTGATTGCCGCCGACCCCAACGATGACTGGGCTTGGGAAACCGAGCTAGGCTACAACCCCAACTGGCGGGAGCAGCTAATAGCCGAGCTGACAGGTCGCCCCATCGGCTTTATTCAAATTATCGACCCGGCCCGAGAAGACAGCCACTACTGGGGTGATGTACCGGCCCATCTGCGGGCGATCGACATCTGGATTGGCGAAGCTGCCGATTTGGGCCAGGGCTATGGCACTACCATGATGCAGCTGGCGCTGGCGCGATGCTTTGCCGACCCCTCGGTTACGGCGGTGCTAATTGACCCGCTAGCTAGCAACACCCGCGCCCGCCGCTTCTACGAGCGGATCGGGTTTACGTTTGTGGAGCACCGCCGCTTTGGCGAAGACGATTGCGCTGTGTATCGTCTCGATCGCGCTAATTGGGCCAGTCTTAACCCTGTGGAGACTGTCCCCCATGCAGCTTCCTGAACAACGCGTCATTCCGGCGCTGCGCATTACGCAGTACGCGCGCAGCAAGGCGTTTTATCTCGACCAGCTTGGCTTTGCGATGGAGTGGGAGCACCGCTTTGAGCCGCACCTGCCGGTGTTTATGTCTGTGATGCGCGATCGCATGCGAATTTACCTATCCGAGCACACGGGCGATTGCCAGGTCGGCGGCCTCGTTCACTTTGTGGTGGAGAACGTAGACGATTGGTACCAGGACTTTCTCCGGCGTGGCGTCTTGGTGACAGAGCCACCCAACCACAATTTGGGGTTTTGCCAAATGACCGTTACCGATCCTGACGGTAACCAGCTGCGCTTCATGGAGCCCGCCCGCTAGCGGCCTCACCCCTACAGCTTCGACCAGTAGACCAACGGCTCTGATGTTCTATGTCCAAGGGAGATCAAGACAATGGCCAGTACTGCTAAGCAAACCGTAGCCACTATCATTCCGACCCTGCGGTATCGGGATGCAGCGGCGGCGGTGGAGTGGCTTTGCCAGGCGTTTGGATTCGAAAAGCATTTGGTTGTTCCAGGCGACGATGGCGCGATCGCCCACGCCGAACTGTCCTTTGGCAACGGCATGGTCATGCTGGGTTCTGCCCGCGACGACAGCTTTGGTCAACTCCAGCAGCCGCCTCAGCAGGTGGGCCATGTGGTCACCCAAAGCCCGTACCTGATTGTGGATGAGGTTGACCAACACTATGCAAGGGCGATCGCCGCCGGAGCCGAAATCGTCATTGACATTCAAGACCAAGACTACGGCGGGCGCGACTATTCGTGTCGTGACCCAGAGGGCTACCTGTGGAATTTTGGCACCTACGACCCCTGGAGTAGCCCATTAAATTCTTAAATTCTCAACTCAAGTCCAACCATCTAAGGAAACTGTCATGCAAGTGAACCCGTATCTTGTTTTCAACGGTCAATGCGAGGAAGCGTTTACCTTCTACCACCAAATTTTGGGCGGCGAGCTAGGCGACATGCTGAGGTTTGAGGGCTCTCCCGCCGAGTGGGAGGTTCCCCCCGAACTGGGCAGCAAAATTATGCATACCCAGCTGACCTGGGGCGACTGGGGCATCATGGGCTCTGACTGCATGCCCGGGCAGTACGAGACTCCTGCAGGGTTTTCGGTATCGCTACAGGTGAGTGATCCGGCCGAGGCCGAGCGCATTTTTAATGCCCTGGCCGAGGGCGGCAAAATCCAAATGCCGCTGTCAGAAACCTTTTGGGCCAAGCGCTTTGGCATGGCCATCGATAAATTTAGTATCCCCTGGATGATCAACTGCGCCTAGACAACAATTCAAAAGTCTCCATCGCTTAGAGGTGCGTTCTCACTTAGGAAACGCACCTCTGTTGTATTACGCAAAAATTCAAAAATTGGCAGCGCCCGAGAAGCCTTGCCAACGCCCAGTACTAAACCCTGGTTGTCTAACCCCAAGCAGTTAAGGGCAAACGGCCGTTTGTACCTGCGGGAAGCCTGTTTTGATCTGGGGTTTGTAACCTCGCACCTGGACAAAAGCGATCGCCGACTTGCCGTTCCATCTTTTTTGTAGTACGTTGTAGTATGTCAAGGAAGGCTATTCCACAGTGCCCTGTAGACGTTGTCCAAGTGGTACTCGTTTAGGGCTCACAGCTACTCAGCAGAAGCTCGGCAGCCTGTTGACATTCAAAACGTAAACAGGAGGAACCATGCTGTTTTATATTCGTATTCCCAAACATCCCCGCCAGCAAGGCACCAATCAACCGCCCCCCCAATCACCTAGCGTCCTAGCGCAAAATCAGCGCATTCGGCATCACCAGGCAACGGTGAAAACCCTGCACCAAAGAACCCAGGAGAAGTACCTGCTGGAGCGGCGTTGGCTAGTCTAGAAGCGCTATGAGTCAGTTGTTTCCGGCAACAATGGCGTTCCCACTCAGAGGGCAGCCTTCTGTCCTCTAAATTAGTTTGGTAAAGCCTGCTCAGTCTCTTTTGGCTCAGCGATCGCCGCTTTGCTGCTGCTGCGATTGCGTAGCTTTTGAGCCTTAAGGGTCAAGTCCTGAAAGAAATCAGTTTCGACAATTTCTTTGACCTGCTTCTGGCGCTTAGCCTCATCAATTTCAATTCGCAGGTCGCGCACCTGCTGCTTTAGCCGTTGCTCGCGGCTGTAGACCTGCTGAGCCATGCGGTCAAACACGCGGGCCAGCTGACCAATTTCGTCGGTGCGGCGGGCGATCGCCCCCAGCTGCCCCAGCTCAAACTTTTCGGCCTCGATCGCGGCCGCCGTGCGAGCAATACCGAGTACGGGGCGAGCAATCAGGCGATCCGCCATCAGCACAGCCGCCCCAGCCGTCAACCCTGTAAAAATAGCGATCACACCCAGCAGCATTCGCTTGTTGCGGTTCACTTCCACCAGGTAGCTGGCCTCAGGAATCACCGTGCCCACTACCCAGTCGAGCTGCTCCAGGGGAGTAAACGAGATCAAGTAGCGATCGCCAGTCACCGAATCCTTAAAGGCAAATCGCCGTAGTTCCGTCAAATTCTCCAGGTCTACCCCCTGCTCTTGCAGGGTCTGGCTGGCAATACGCAACAGAGGGTTTTCCACGGTTTCAAGCTGCTGTAGGTGAGGGTCTGCCGAGTCTTGGCCCTGGGTTGGCATTACCTCAGCGACATCTGTAGAGGCAATCAGCTCTTGCCGGGCATTGATAATAAACGCCTCGCCACTGTGGTTGGTCTGCAGCTGCTGCAAATACTCCGACAGCTGAGTCAGCTCTATACCGACCCCAATGACGCCCCAAATTTCTCCCTTCGGGTTGACTAGCGCTGTAGTGGCGTCTAGCCCCGGAGTTTGGGTCGAGCGGTAGACGTACACCGTCCAGGCTCGCCTCTGGGACGATTCTAGGGCGTTCCTATACCAGGGTCGATCCGGCGCAAAAAAAGGCGGATCCATTTTGTAAGTTTCGGTATTTAGAAGCGCCAGACTGCCCGCCTCGATCGCATAGGTGTTAACCGTAGCCGTTGTACTGCGGCTCTTCCCATCCCAATCGCGCAGGTGAAAGTGAAGCCGCCCATCGGCCGTGCGCTGGGCACCAAAAAAATCGCCTGTAGCATCCCCATACTGCACCCAGGTAAAGTTGGGATTGGCCCGCAGCACGCTGAGCAAAAATAGCTCTCGATCTTGAGCGCTGGTCAAGTCGATCAAATTTTGGCCCAGGCTGCTGTTTAAGAGCGACTGCGCCGACTCAGCGTTGTTGAACAGTTTTTCTACCTCCTGGGATGTGCCGAGGGTAATCTCCTGGTTCACCTGGTCGACGATGGTGTCAATGTTGCGCTTAGACACCAGTGACCAGGGAACGTAGACGATCGCTGCCGTCGTCCCCACCGTTAACAGCATGGCTCCCACCAGGGTGGCCTTGAGTCCAGGTGGTTTGGGGAGGCGAAAGGGGAGGGGCATGGTGAAAGAGGAGGTGAGGTGGGTGAGGAAGGGGGGCGGGTGAGGAAGGAGGGGCGGGTGAGGAAGGGAAGGGGGAAGGGGGAGTGCGAAGTGCAAAATTCAAAATTGAGAATTCAAAAATTTCCACTTTGAATTTTGCACTTTGAATTTTGAATTCATCCACCTCCACCCTGCGGGAAGCCGCTTCGCGTCTACATCACCTCATCATTCCCGTTCTGCTACGAGCGCTGTTGCCGCCATCCCTGTGTGCACAATGCCCAAGGTACGGAGAGGATCCATCAAGGGATCGATAGCGATGAAGAGCACCAACACCGCTTCCAAGGGCAGCTTGAGCGGGTCAAGCACCAGGCCCAGCATAGTTAGGGTAAGAATGCCGGTCACTCCAGAGGTCGCCATACCAGCCAAAATGGAGCCTAGGATTACTATGCCCAGGCCGACCATGCCTAAGTCGCGCTGGTAGAGCTGCACCACAAATAAAGTGGCCAACGCAAAGTAAATGACTGAGCCAAAGCGGCAGAGGGTAATAGCTAACGGAGTAACCAAATTCGTGGTTTGGGCATTGAACCGGAGGTGTTCGCTGAGACTGGTAATGGCGGCGGGCAGACAGGCCAGACTGCTGGAGGTAGCAAGCGACAGAATGGTGGGGTCTTTGAGCGCTAGCAGGGTGGGCCACAGACCCAGGCCCGATCGCCGCCAGATAATTATGGTGCTAAGTAGATAAATAAGGGCAAATGTGGCGATCGCCACCACCACAAAATCCACCATCGACAGCAGCACCTCCACCCCTACCTGGGAAAGCTGGTGGGCCAGCAGGCTGCACAGCCCCAGGGGCAGCAGGTACGTCAGCCCGTGAATCACCTTATTAAACGCCTGATACAGGCTATCGAGGGTGTCAAACAAAGCTGCCGTAGACGGTGCTTTGACCAGCCCCAGCGATACGCCAAAAATAATTGCAAACAGCAGCACCTTCAGGGTTTGCCCTTCGCTGAGGGCCGCAAAAATGTTGTCGGGCACCAT
Source organism: Nodosilinea sp. LEGE 06152 (assembly GCF_015207525.1). Lineage (GTDB taxonomy): Bacteria > Cyanobacteriota > Cyanobacteriia > Phormidesmidales > Phormidesmidaceae > Nodosilinea. Next base: position 4,898 of record NZ_JADEWR010000006.1, on the reverse strand, counting down.
GCTGCCCACCAGAGTGCCAACACCGCCAGTCGCCGCTTCGGGAATAGGGCCGCTCAGGGCCATTTCTAAATCCACGCCAGACTGGTTGACCAGCACCCCGAGGGTTTGTAGGGTTTCGGTGGTCAGGTCGCGTCCGGGGCCAGCGAGGGCAGCAACGGCAACGGCGATCGCGCTTACCGTCAGCAAACTCACCGGAAACACCACGGCAATCCGCTGCACATACTGCCGTGCATCGTGGCTCTGCATTAACCGCCCCAGACTGTTCGTAATGGCCGACAGCAAAATGGGCAGCACACACATCTTCAGCAACCCCAAATAAACGGTGCCAAAAGGAGCAATCCAGGCGGCTACCTGGGGCTGGGTCGTGCCAATGTACACCCCCAAGCCACCGCTGATCAAAACAGCCCAGGGGCTGCGCAACCACTCAATCGATGGCTGGCGGGGGAGGTAGGCTTTGGGAGAAGTGACCATGGGGGGTGTCAAAACAGGTAGTTCCAGAGAGTTAAGGTTGCTGCAAACGCTGGGTAACCCAGTAATCGGCATACTCATCGAGCACCGCATCTACGGTGTACTGAGCCGTCAGGGTATCCAGGTACTGATCGACAAAAGCCAGCAGGTGGCTGCTGCTCCAGGGCAGCACCACTGCCAGCGAATCCTGAGTATCGGTAAGGGCAATGGTTTGCAGTTGCAGGGCCACATCAGGCCGGGTGCGCACCACCTTCTTGATTTCCAGCTCATCGCGGTAAGCGGCCAAAATATCGCCCTGCACCACGGCTTCTACAATGTCTTCCCAGGTGGGGTATTCCACAATGCTGGCCTGGGGAAACTTTTGTTTCAAGAAGCCGACGTAAGATGACCCCTTAATGACGCCGACCTGGCCCTGCAGATCGCGAATGGTTGCGACCATCGATCGCCCCTGAGTTTGCTCAGCCATCTGCAAACGGTTTACCAATAGCCCCTGGCGCATGCGCAGGTAGGGCCGCGAAAACCGCACTCGCTGCGCCCGCTTGAGGGTGCGGCTAATCTTTGAGATCGCCAGGTCCGCCTTTTGCCCGTAGACCATATCAACCACCTGATCAAACGTCTGAGCCGTTCGCGTGATCTCTAGGCTTACCCCTAGCTGATCGGCCAGGGTGCGGGCTAATTGAATGTCTAGCCCACTCATTTGACCCGCTTCATCCATAAAAAAGGGAGCATTGTCTTGCCCCAGCACAGCCACCGTCAGCTTGCCTTTGTCCAGAACGCGCTGCACATCTGGCGGCATGGCTGGTACGGCCGAGCCTGACGATGAAGACGGCGATCGCGAAAGTGTGGATCCGGCGGAGGCAGTTGAAGCAGTAGCCGTTGCAGCCCCCACCGCAGCTCCCTTAGCAGCAGCCTGCGCCCCGTCGCTACAGCCCAGGGTTATGACTAAAAAGAGCGTCAGGGCCAGCCCAAGCAGTTGCACCCCAATCCACTGGTCTGCCCTCGCCCGTTTTGTCTCTACCTTTTTTTCAGCAGCAGAAACATTGTGAATTGTCGTTTTTTGGCACATTCCTTCTCCTAGGCAGCTTGCCAGAGCGGCAGAGAGCGGTGGCCCCAGGCCAGATCCAGGGTGATGTCCGCCGCAACTTTTAATGGATCCACCCAGGGCAGCGGCAGCGCTGGCATTTGGGCAAAAGCCACAGACAGCTCTGTGCAGCCTGCAATCACCACTTCGGCCCCCTGGGTTTTGAGCCAGCTCGTCGCCTGCTCCAATACCGTCAACGCTTTGGTAGATACCTGAGTCCCTGTGGTTTTTATTCCCCAATCGGGGTGGTAGATCGACTGCATGACCAAATCTTGCCAGGGAGAATTCAGCTCAAAGCCAACGGGTGTTATCCCCACCTGGCCCAGGCTGCGGCTGTAAAGCCCACACTGCACTGTGCCGTCGGTAGCGAGTACTCCAACCCGCTGCACCGCCGGGTAAGCCTGGCGAATGTAGTCACTGGTACAGGCCATTAGATGAATCCAGGGAATGCCGAGCTGGGCCTGAACCTGGTCGTAAACGCCGTGGGCGGTGTTACAGGTGACAACTAAAAAGCTGGCCCCGGCCCGCTCCAACAGTTGAGCGTAGCGCACCAGCCCGGGCACGCAGTCTGGCCCAGTGCCCTGCAAGCTCTCAGTGCGATTGGGAATACTGGTGCCGTTGACCAATAGCCATACAGGATGATCCTGGTCGCTCTGTGCCCCGCGTTTGGCACTGCCCTGAATAAGGCACTGCTCAAACTGCACATGGGCCATTGGACCAAGGCCACCCAGAATGCCGGGGACAGCGACTTGTGGAATCTGACGCGATCGCACAGACATAATGGCTCCTGAGGGGATCTTGCGTTGCAGTGGCGGCACCCAGGCGAACGGAAGCTATCAAAATCTATACAGACAGCTGACGACGGGGCAGGTTAGTCAGGGCAAAACCGACCGCCATGACCATGAACAGAGCACCCATCCAGAATGGGGAGAGCATGCCCGAGCGATCGAAAATCCAGCCTGCCCAGAGTGGTCCCACAATGGAGGCCACGCTTTGCAGCGCCTGGTTACCGCCCAGGGTTTTGCCCTGCTCCTGCGCCGACACGCGAATCGAAATCAGCCCCCGCAGCGACGGAATGATCAACCCTACCCCCAGGGCTAGCATGGCCTGGGTTGTATAGAGAGCCGGAATCAGCACGGGGCTGCCCGCCGGAATCAGCACCACACCGCCAAAGGCCAGAGCAACTAAGACCAAACCAGCCACAGCCAGCTTGGATTCCCCAAAGCGGGGCAGCAGCTGGCGAATTAGCCCACCCTGCACAACGGTGGAGACAATGCCGATAAAAAAGAACACCATCGCCGCCTGACTAGGCCCCCAACCGTAGCGAGTATTCAAGAACAGCACAAAAATGCTGCTAAAGCCAGCAAAGGCGAAGTTGAAAATAAAGAAAGAAATCAGCAGCCCCTGAATACGGCCGTCGCGCAGAATGTCGCTGAGCTGACCAATGGGGTTGAGGTCGCGCAGGGCTAGGGGGCGACGATGCTCCTTATCCAGCGATTCAGCTAGCACAAAATAGCCCAGCCCGAAGTTCAGCAGGGCAATACTGCCCGCTACAAAGACAGGCAAATTGAGGCTTATACTGGCCAACGCACCGCCGACCGCTGGCCCTAAGGTAAAGCCCAAACCAAAGGCGGCTCCGGTAATGCCAAAGTTTTTGGCCCGGTCTTCAGGAGCAGAGATATCGGCGATGTAGGCTTGGGCGGTAGCCGCTACTCCACCCGTGGCACCATCGAGAATGCGGGAGAAAAACAGCACCCACAGGGTGGTGGCGAAGCCAAAAATGAAGTAGGAGATGGCCGTGCCCAGCACGCACACCAGCATTACTGGGCGACGACCGTAGCGGTCAGACAGAGCACCAATAACTGGGATGGCGATGAACTGCGCGATCGCATAGCTCGACACCAGCATCCCCAGAGTGAAGGCGTCAGACCGAAACCGCTCCACCAAAAACGGCAAAATTGGGAAAATCAGGCTTTCTCCCAGCTTGTCGAACAGAATGGTGATGAAAATAAACACCAGCCGGGGTGCGGATAGGGTCTTGGCGTTGACGGGCGTTACGGCCATGGGTGGGAGTGGGGTGAGTAGGTGGGTGGGCGAGTGGGTGAGTAGGCGGGTAGATGGGTGGGCGAGTGGACGGGTAAGGGATGCGCAAGTCGTGTAGGGTGGGTTAGTGCCCTAGCCTCAAGATTTGGTCACCCACTGATCCCCAGACCCACGATTCTTAACCGCTAGCCGATGGACCAACAAGCGCCGCTACCGAATGGCGAGCCACCCAGGTTTGCAGGTGGCCATTCACTACGTCGGGAATTTCGTCCTGGGGGCAGTGGCCTACACCTTCGAGGGGGATAAAACCTTCTACGGCGGGGAAGTTAGCCAGCTCGCGGCCTAGGGCAATGGGTTCCCAAGGATCGGCGGTGCCCCAGAGAATTAGCGCTGGGCAGGTGAGCTGCGGCAGTAAGTCCTCGGGCAATGGACCATCAAAGTTGTTGATGAAGGCCCAGAACACATCCGCTGCACCGGGCTCACGGGCGGGTTCTAGCAGTAGCTCAATTAGCTCGTCCGTGACCGCTTCGGCGTTACCATAGGCGGTGCGGAGCACGGCGCGAATTCTCTCCGGTCGGGCGATTTGGTGAAATAGCCAGTGCACCAGGGCACGGTTCTGAAGAACTTTTTTGAGCGCTGGGCGACCCAGGCGGCGCATGGGGGGTTGGGTGTGTAGTTTGCGATCGCTGATCTGCCTCAAGGCACAGTCCACCAGCACTACTCCGCGACTCTGCTCTGGGGCCAGCACCGCTGCCTGTAGCGCCACCACGCCACCAATGGAGTTGCCAACTAAAAAGGCAGGTTCTTCCACCACCTGTTGAAGAAATTCGGCAACTTGAGCGCCCCAGGTATCAAAGTCGTAGGGCAGTGGTTCCCCAGGGGCGGGCTTGGCCGACTTGCCAAAGCCCAGCAGATCGACGGCGAACACGCGGTGGTTTTCAGCCAGAGCGGGAATGTTTTTGCGCCAGTGACCCACGCTGGCCCCAAACCCGTGAATCAGCACCAGGGCCGGACCTGTTTCGCCCATTTGCTGATAATTGATCGCCTGGCCACGCCATAGCCAAATTTGGTTGGCAATGGGGAACTCAGCAGTCGGCATGGTGGTGTTCTCCGTGAGTGGGTTGCGGTGCGTGAAGCGTGCATGGGAGAGGATCCCCCACCCCTTAAGAAAGGGCAGTCGTAGCGATTATCTTGATTGTCAAGCTCACCCTGCTATGTAGTAGCTGCCATGAGGGTGGCAGCTGGCGGCAATGAGCAAGCTGGAGCCTGCCAGAGGGTGTCATGGCTCACCATGGCATTGAGGATG
>NZ_JADEWR010000005.1:227697-261064 GCF_015207525.1 Nodosilinea sp. LEGE 06152 | reverse complement strand
GGCATGGGGCACGAGCCGCCGTTGCCGTTGCTAGACGGCCTGACGGCATCGCCCCCGGTAGCACCCTCAGCAGCGGCGGGGGTGTCGTTGGGGTTGTAGGCACGGTAGAAGCTGTCTGAGGTGGGCGCTGAGGATGCCCCCGGCATAGCCCCCTGCAGGACGCGGTTGTATTCGTTGGCCAGGCGCATGTCGCTGACGCGGCGCTGCTCGCGCACCAGGCGATCGCCCACCTCAATTAAATGCGACAGGCTAAAGTCGGGCTTGCGGAAGGTGGGCGGCGTGGTAGTGTTAACCACGCTGCGAGAGACGTTCTCTAACCCCACAGAATAGATGAAGTCGCGGATTTGCTCGTTGTAGATCTGGGCTCGCACGGCACCAAAGAAGTCGATCGCCTGGGTGGGAAAGGTATCGACCAGCGTATCGATGTCAGACTGGGAGAGTCTGTCAGGCTCAAAGATGCCGCCCACAATGCCGATGCGATCGCTGCGGTCTGGCTCCCAGTAAAACTTCTCCATGCGGCCGTCGCGAATCAGCGGCGCGTAGAGGGTCGAGAGGTCATTGCCGGTGAGAATAATCGGCACCCGCTGAATCTCGTTTTCGTCGTAGCTGCCGGGAAGCTGAACATTGGTGGGGTTGTCGGCAATGTTCATCAGGGTGTTGTTGACCAGCTGGGTGTTGACGGTGTACTGGGTGAGGGCGTCGAAGCGGCCCGCCCCAGCGCCGACTTTTTTGTCCATAACCAGGGCTACGACATTTTTGCCGCCGCCCAGGTCGAACAAACTCCGCTAACGGAGCGCATTGTTGAGCAGGTCAACGCGCTCAAACCCAAGCGGGTGTTTATCGATTCGATGACTCAGCTGCGCTACCTCTCTACCGATGCCTACCAGTTTCGGCAGCAGGCAGTGGGGTTTCTGCGATTTTTAGTCGCCGCTGGGGCGACGGTGCTGTTTACTTCCGAGGGCAGTCAGGAAGCCCCCGATGAAGATTTGCAGTTCATCAGCGATGGCATTATGACCCTGCAAATACAGGACTATGGGCGGGTTCTGGAGGTGACTAAACTGCGGGGTAGCTCGTTTCGCAAGGGCCGCCATGCAATGCGCATCTGCGATCGCGGCCTGGTCGTGTTTCCGCAGCTGGTCTCTAGCGGAAGTCCTGGGGCAGCCGCGCCGGGGCGAATTTGCCCGGCGGGTATTCCTGAGATTGACGAGCTGCTCAACGGCGGCATCGAGAGCGGCACCGTCACGATTATTTCCGGCCCCAGCGGCGTGGGCAAAACCACCCTGGGTTTGCAGTTTATTAAAGAGGCGGCGGGGCGGGGCGATCGCTCGGTCGTCTACCTGTTTGAGGAGGCGGTCGAGACTCTGCTCAACCGCTGCGAGGGCATTAACATTCCGGTGCGGGCCATGGTCGAACGGGGCACCCTGGCGGTAATTAAGGTTGACCCGCTGCTGTACTCCCCCGACGAGTTCGCCAACCAGGTGCGGCTGGAGGTTGAACAGGCCAATGTCCAAATCATCATGATCGACAGCGTGCTGGGCTATAAGCTGTCTTTTCAGGCCGACGACCTGATTCGCAATATCCACAGCCTCTGTCAGTACCTCAAGGGTCAGGGCGTTACCACCCTGCTGACCAACGAAGTTGAGTCGATTACCGGCGACTTCAAGGCGACGGAGCTGGGCGTGTCCTACCTGGCCGACAACATTATTTTTCTGCGATACCTGGAAATTCGCGGCCAAATGCGGCGGGCGATCGGCGTTTTGAAGAAGCGCCTCAGCGATTTTGAGAAGACTTTACGGGAGTTTGAAATCTCGCGCTACGGCATCAAGGTGGGGCGGCCGTTGACTCAGCTGCGGGGCATCTTGAGCGGAGTTCCTGAATTTATTAAATCGTCTGATGATGAGCGTTGATTCTGACCAAGGCTCGTCTGAGCCACCTGTCGATCTAGATAGCCGCTATCAATATCGCATCTTTTTAGGCATTGAGCATCAGCAAAATCAGCAGCTGCTGGCAAAATTGCTGGGGCAGTTTTACAGCCTGCAAACCTCTCCCATAGATGTGCGGAGCTGGGGCAGCGCCTATGATTTGTGCATTTTTGACAGTCTCTTTTTGGGTCGGTTTAAAGAGCGCATTGCGGCCCAGCGGGAGGCGGCCAGCCCCGTTTTTTTGCCCTTTTTGCTGCTGCTAAAGCGAGCCCACCTGCCTTTGCTAACGCCCTCGCTGCGTCAGCAGGTCGACGATGTGATTACCATGCCCGTGGATCAAACTGAGCTGCTGCTGCGGGTGGAGTCGCTGCTGCGGGCCAGGCAGCAGGCCCTCAAGCTCAGCGCCCTGCTGGCCCAGGAGCAGCTGCTAGAGCAGCAAATTTTGGCCGATAACCAGGTTCTGCAGGCGATGGCGGTGCAAGATAGCCTCACCGGCATTTCTAACCGCCGCGCCTTTGACGACAAGCTGGCCTACGAGTGGAAGCTGGGCCGCCGGGAGCAGACCTCGCTAGCGGTGGTGCTCTGCGATGTTGACCACTTCAAAGCCTACAACGACACCTACGGGCATGTTTTGGGCGATCAGTGTCTGCGGGCGATCGCCGGGGTGCTCGATACCGTTATTCGCCGTCCGGCCGATATGGCGGCTCGCTACGGCGGCGAGGAGTTTGCCCTGGTATTGCCCAACACCGATCGCGAGGGAGCAATGCACATTCTCAACCGCATTCGCCGCACCCTCAAAGCCCGCGCCATTCCCCATCAAAACTCGCCCACCAGCCCCTACGTCAGCTTCAGCGTGGGGATGGCGGTGGCGGTACCCTCTGACACCATTCAGCCTGACGATCTGGTGAGAGCTGCCGATGCTGCTCTCTACCAGGCTAAAGCCGCAGGTCGCGATCGCGCCGTTGTTGCCCCTGCCCTAGACGGGGGCTAGCTGCCTCGGTAGGTACTGTACGACCAGGGCGACACCAGCAGCGGCACATGAAAATTGCCGCTGGGGTCGGCCACCGTAAAGCGAACGGGAATTTGATCTAAAAACGGTGGTTCCGACAGAGCTGCGCCGGTTTTGGCAAAGTAGGCCGCCACATCAAAGGTAATCTCGTAGGTGCCTTTGTGCAGCTCGTCGCCCTCCAGCAGGGGGGCGTCGGTGCGGCCATCGCTGTTGGTTTCGACAGTGGTTAGCGCCGTCTTGATATCGGCCTCTTTATTAATGGCCCAGACCGTCAGCCGCAGTGAGGCGGCAGGTTTACCCAAGGCTGTGTCAAGAACGTGGGTGGTAAGTCGGCCCATTGTGATGTCAAATCGTGCGGAATAGCTACAGACAAAGCATATAGTAAGTCGCTAACAAGAGGGGCTATCGGGGGGCACATTCCGCACAAATTGCCTCAAAACGGCATCTACCGACTTTTGGGCGACTTTGAGGGCAATGGCCGATAATAAAGACTCTGTATAGCAGTATGTCTAGCGCCCCATGTCTAACGCCTTCCTCGATCGCCTCCACAGCCCCGATCGCCCGGTCATGGTCTTCGACGGGGCCATGGGTACCAACCTCCAGGTGCAAAACCTGACCGCCGACGATTTTGGCGGCCCCGAGTACGAAGGCTGCAACGAATACTTGGTGTTCACCAACCCTAAGGCGGTCGAAACCGTGCACCGAGGGTTCCTCGAAGCCGGGGCCGACGTGATCGAAACCGACACCTTTGGCGGCACTGCGATCGTGCTTGCCGAGTACGACCTGGCCGACAAAGCCTACGAACTCAACAAAACCGCCGCCGCCCTGGCCCGCCGCGTCGCCGACGAATACTCCACTCCTGAGAAACCCCGCTTTGTGGCAGGCTCCATGGGACCCGGCACAAAGCTGCCCACCCTGGGCCATATCGACTTCGACACCCTCAAAGACTCCTACGTCGACCAGGCGAAAGGGCTGATCGACGGCGGTGTCGATCTAATGCTGGTGGAAACTTGCCAGGACGTGCTGCAGATCAAAGCCGCCCTCAACGGCATTGAGGAAGCCTTTACCGCCACCGGCAAGCGCCTGCCGCTGATGGTCTCCGTCACTATGGAGCAGCAGGGCACCATGCTGGTCGGCACCGAGATGGCGGCGGCGCTAGCGATTCTCGAGCCCTACCCCATCGACATCTTGGGCCTCAACTGCGCCACCGGCCCCGACCTAATGAAAGACCACGTGCGCCACCTGGCCGAGCAGTCGCCCTTTGTGATCTCCTGCATCCCCAATGCCGGTCTGCCAGAGAATGTGGGCGGCCACGCCGTCTACCGCCTCACCCCCACCGAGCTGCGCATGTCGCTGATGCACTTCATTGAAGACCTAGGCGTGCAGGTAATCGGCGGCTGCTGCGGCACCCGGCCGGAGCATATTGCGCAACTGGCAGAATTGGCGAAGGATCTGCGGCCAAAGCAGAGACCCGTTAGGGTAGGCGAGTGGGCGAGTGGGCGTGTAGGCGAGTCGCCCAATGCAGAACACCCACCCTCCTATCCATCCACCCTCCTACCCTCCTACCCTCCCCCCGTCCCCCCGCCCCGCCCTCAACTACACCCCCTCCGCCGCCTCCATCTACAGCCCCCAGCCCTACGACCAGGACAACTCGTTCCTGATCGTGGGCGAACGCCTCAACGCCAGCGGGTCGAAAAAGTGCCGCGAGATGCTGAATGCAGAAGACTGGGATGGGCTGGTGGCATTGGCGCGATCGCAGGTCAAAGAGGGGGCTCACGTCCTCGACGTGAACGTAGACTATGTGGGCCGCGACGGCGAGCGCGACATGCACGAGCTGGTGTCGCGCTTGGTCACCAACGTTACCCTGCCGCTGATGCTCGACTCTACCGAGTGGCAAAAAATGGAGGCGGGCCTGAAGGTAGCGGGGGGCAAGTGCATTCTCAACTCCACCAACTACGAAGACGGCGACGAGCGCTTCTTTAAGGTGCTGGAGCTGGCGAAGAAATACGGCGCAGGCATTGTCGTCGGCACCATCGATGAAGACGGCATGGCCCGCAGCGCTGAGAAGAAGTTCCAAATTGCCCAGCGGGCCTACCGCGATGCGCTGGAGTACGGCATTCCCGCCCACGAGCTGTTCTTTGACACTCTCGCCCTGCCAATCTCCACCGGCATTGAAGAAGACCGGGTCAACGGCAAGGAAACCATCGAGTCGATTCGCCTGATTCGGGAGCACCTGCCCGGCTGCCACATCATGCTGGGGGTGTCTAACGTGTCCTTTGGCCTCAGCCCGGTGGCCCGTGTGACGCTCAACTCCGTCTTTCTGCACGAGGCCATGCAGGCGGGGCTGGATGGGGCGATTGTTAGCGCCGCCAAGATTTTGCCCTTGGCCAAAATCGACCCCGACCACCAAAAAGTCTGCCGCGACTTGATCTACGACAACCGCGAGTTCGACGGCGACATCGTCTCCTACGACCCGCTGACTAAGCTCACCACCCTGTTTGAGGGCAAGAGTTTAAAGAAGAAAGAGGCGATCGCAAAGGACTTGCCCATCGACGAGCAGCTCAAGCAGCACATCATCGACGGTGAGCGCATCGGCCTTGACGATGCCCTGGCCAAAGCCCTCGAAACCTACCCACCGCTGGAGATCATCAACACCTTTTTGCTCGACGGCATGAAGGTGGTGGGCGAACTGTTTGGCTCCGGCCAGATGCAGCTGCCCTTTGTGCTGCAGTCGGCCCAAACCATGAAAGCCGCCGTCGCGTATTTGGAACCCTACATGGAAAAAGCCGACAGCGATGGCTCCGGCAAGGGCACCTTTATCATCGCCACGGTCAAGGGCGACGTGCACGACATCGGCAAAAACCTAGTCGATATTATTCTGTCGAACAACGGCTACAAGGTAATCAATCTAGGCATCAAGCAGCCCGTCGAAGCGATCATTCAGGCCTACCGCGAGCACAACGCCGACTGCATCGCCATGAGCGGCCTGCTGGTGAAATCCACTGCCTTCATGAAAGACAACCTGGAAACCTTCAACCAGGAGGGCATCACCGTCCCCGTCATCCTTGGCGGCGCGGCGCTGACGCCGAAATTCGTCCATGAAGACTGCCAAAACACCTACAAGGGCAGGGTTGTCTACGGCAAAGATGCCTTCTCAGACCTCCACTTCATGGATAAGCTCATGCCCGCCAAGGCCGAGGGCAAGTGGGATGATTTGAGCGGGTTTTTGGATGAAGCGGAAGAAATTCAAAATGCAAAATTAGAAATTCAAAATTCGGCAGCCGAACCCGAAGATCCGACAGCCGAAATCAAGCACCCATCTACCCATCTACCCATCCACCCATCCACCACCGACATCACCCGCTCCGAAGCTGTAGACCCCGCCATTCCCCGCCCCACCCCGCCTTTCTGGGGTACTCGCGTGCTCACGCCGGCAGATATTTCTCTGGAAGAAGTCTTTAGCTACCTCGATCTCCAGGCGCTGTTTGTCGGTCAGTGGCAGTTCCGTAAACCCCAGGAGCAGTCCCGCGAAGAGTACGATGCTTTCCTGCAAGAAACCGTCCACCCAATTTTGGACACCTGGAAGCAGCGGATTCTCTCAGAAAACCTGCTGCATCCCCACATCGTCTACGGCTACTTCCCCTGCCTGGCCGAGGGGAACAGTCTGCACATTTATGATCCGTTGATTGCTGAGAATGCCGATGTAGGGGCAAATGGCCATTTGCCCCTGCCGGTGGCAACATTCACGTTTCCTCGCCAAAAATCCCTGCGGCGGCTCTGCATTGCCGACTTCTTTTTGCCCAAAGACATGGCGAAACCGGGCCAGTTCGACGTCTTCCCGATGCAGGCGGTGACCGTAGGGGAAGTCGCTACAGAGTTTGCCCAAACGCTGTTTAAGGCCGACCAGTACACCGACTACCTCTACTACTACGGGCTGTCGGTGCAAACCGCCGAGGCGATGGCCGAGTGGTGCCACGCCCGCATTCGCCGCGAGCTAGGCTACGGCGATTTGGAACCCGCTACGCTGCGGGAGGTGTTGCAGCAGCGCTACCAGGGGTCGCGCTATAGCTTTGGCTACCCCGCCTGCCCGAACATGGATGACCAACCGATCCAACTCGACCTGCTGGGGGCCGATCGCATTGGCATGACCATTGACGAGAGCGAGCAGCTGTACCCCGAGCAGTCGACAACGGCGATCGTGGCCTACCACCCAACCGCGAAGTACTTTAGTGCGTGACGTAGGTTGGTTGGCTGCCTACGATTGACGAGCTATGGCACTGCGCAGGCTCTGAATGAATTGAGCGGGGGTTTGTACAACTATCCCCGCTTGCACAGCAACTTGAGGAGTAAAGTCTCGAGTATTGAGCGTTAGAAGGCGGTTCACATCTGCCAAGAGCGCGGCGGTAAGAATTGGAGCTCTTTTGCCTCAATGATGCTTTGCCACTGAGCAGATGCCTCAGCAGAAGGATTGGTGACAACTTCAAGGTTGAGTCTTGTGAGTAAATCAGAAAATGTCGCTACCGCAGCAGGCAGTTTTTTGGCTAAGTTGCGCTGGCACTCTTCTAAAACTTGCTCAGATACCACCGCTTGAAAAAGTCCTACCTCAGCCACGACCAAAACAGCTCGACTGGCCCCTGTGGATGATGCCGACCCTGCAATAATGACGCTTGAGTTGAGAAAGACCCTAAGCATGGGGGCGATTTTCTAACCAGAGGCCTTCTCGCTCGGCGGTGAGACCGTCGAGAAGGTCATCAAGGGTTAGGTCTGCTGTTTCGCGAAGGTTAGTGATTTGATTAGCCAGATCGTTTACCCGGAGCAGTTTGGGGCTAAGCAGGATAAGGTCACCTACTTGCACCAGGGTGAGTTGGGCTCCCTCGGTTAAACTGAGCTGGTCTTGCACGGCTTCGGGTACAGTGATTTGCCCGTGGGCTTGAACCGTTACTGAAAACGTTTGGGTTGCTGAGTCGGCACGGTCTGGTGTGCTAGGCATAGGAAAAAAATGAGGGGATGGCTGCCTTCTTGATTTTAACCCTGAGAAATTTAGGCACCGCCCACCACTTGGCCGGACCTTGTTCAAAAACCACTTGAGCGATCGCGTGACGGTTCGCTCTGCCAACCGCCATCTTCATAACGTTAGAAATCATCCTTCCTTATACCCCACTACAATGGCAGTATTGGACTAACAGCTACCCTATGTCGCCCCAAACCGCTGCTATGGCTAGTTCACTAGCCCAGCTCTATGAGCAAGACTACGCCCTTTGGCTCGACGTAAGCTGCCGACTGCTAAAAGCAGGGCGGCTGGCGGAGCTAGACATTGCTAACCTACTCGAAGAATTAGAAGCTATGGGGCGCAGCGAAAAACAAGCGTTGAGCAGCAACCTGATTGTGGTGCTAAGCCATCTGCTCAAGTACGCCTACCAGCCGGGGCAGCGCTCTAACAGCTGGCGCTTTGTGCTCAAAGAGCACCGCCGTCGATTGCAGGAGGCCTTCAAAGCCAGCCCTACGCTCAAGGCTTACTTTGAGGAAGTCTTTGCTCACTGCTATCAAGAGGCGCGCGATCTGACCGCCACAGAAACCGGGGTCGGCCTGGAAAATTTCCCGCTAGAAAGCCCCTTTAGCCCAGAGCAGGCGCTAGATCGCGAGTTTTTGCCGAGGTAGCGCTGAGGGAGGTTAGCGATCGCGGCCACCCATCCCTGCCAGCGGCGGCAGTCCACCTTCAAACAGCGCCATCGCTGGGTTAAACTCTGCCTCTAAATCGCTGCCAATTTCACTCTCAGCCCCATCGCTGGGGATAACGCGAGCCGATTCTAGCCCGCCGAAGTCGAACAGGGTGGGGTCGGCGAGCTGCGATGGGGCGACGTTTTGCAGACTGCGAAAGAGGGTTTCGGTGCGACCGGGCCACTGCTTTTCCCAGGTTTGCAGCATTTCCTTAATTTGGGCTCGCTGCAAATTGGCCTGCGACCCGCATAGCGTGCAGGGAATGATTGGAAACTCGCGGTAGCGGGCGTAGCGAGCGATGTCGGCCTCGGGGCAGTAGGCCAGGGGGCGGATGACAATGTGGCGGCGATCGTCGGTGAGCAGTTTGGGGGGCATGGCCTTGAGCCTGCCGCCGTGGAACATATTTAGAAATAGCGTTTCGATCATGTCGTCGCGGTGGTGGCCGAGGGCAATTTTGGTGGCCCCTTCCTCGGCGGCAACCCGGTAGAGCACGCCCCGCCGCAGCCGCGAACACAGCCCGCACATGGTCTTGCCCTCCGGGATGACGCGCTTGACGGTGCTGTAGGTGTCTTGCTCAACGATGCGGTAGGGTACGCCGATCGCCTCAAAGTACTCCGGCAGCACGTGGGCAGGAAAGCCGGGCTGCTTTTGGTCGAGATTTACCGCCAAAATGTCGAAGTGGATGGGGGCGCTGCGCTGCAGGTGACGCAGAATATCGAGCAGCGTGTGGGAGTCTTTGCCGCCCGAGACGCAGACCATGACGCGATCGCCCTCGGTGATCATGCCGTAGTCGGCGATCGCTTGACCCATGCGCGATCGCAAAAATCCTTGGAGCTTTTTAAAACTGTTGGAGGTGGGCTGCTGGGGGGCGGCCATGGGCGCAAACTCCTGAACGGTAAAGCGAACGTCCACCTATTTTAAGCGGCCTTCGCTCCTGACTCCGATGGACATGCCATCTGAACTGGCGGGCGCTGCGCTGTTCAACGTAGAGGTTTGGCAGAGCTGACAGCTGTTGCTCAAGATCACTTCCTTGGGTCATTCAGGGGGGAGGCCTTAATTGATTGATGAAGGTTCTGCAAAGCTCTAATCGCTTAAATCGTCGTTAATCAGTCCTTTACCCTCTGCTTTGGGGTGGTCTGATACTGTTCTATGTGGAAATACTGACATTTGGGTGTAGAGATCATTGCAAAAGCCTGAGTCAACACGGAATGCCGCGATCGCGGCGCTTTGAAACTGCCCCAGGCCAAAACTTCCATCTTTAAAACATGCTAAGTAGTTTTGCCTGCGTTCCTTGAGGGTGGGCATTTGATACCAGGTGCGCTGTCCTCTAAGGGTTGTTGCACCGGGCTGATGTTTTGGTGTGCTTGAGAATGCGCGATCGTCTTGGGGCGGTTTTGCACGGTTCTCAGGCACGGTATTGTGCTGCGCTGACGGGTTTGGGGCGGCGAGGGTTCGAGTTTATTGGTCGTGACATTAACAGGCAAGAGGTTGTAACTGACAATGGCGATTAACTTAACCGGAACGACCTACGTTCAGAATTTTGACGGGCTGGCCAACTCTGGCACTACCAGCGCGATTTTGCCCGAGGGCTGGTTTTTCTCAGAGACCGGCACCAACGCCGACGACACCTACGGCATTGGCACCGGCAGCAGTAACGCAGGGAATACCTACAGCTTTGGGGCAGCGGAGAGTAGCGATCGCGCCCTGGGTGGGCTGCTCTCCGGCAGCCTGATACCCACCATTGGGGCCAGCTTTACCAACGCCGCCGGGTCTACCATCACCGGGTTCGACATCACTTACTTTGGCGAACAGTGGCGGCTGGGTACTACGGGCCGGGCCGAAGCCGATCGCCTCGATTTTCAGTACAGCCTCGACGCCACTTCCCTAGGGTCGGGCACCTGGACTGACTTTAACGCCCTAGACTTTATCGCTCCGGTTACCACGGGCACCGTGGGCCTGCGCGACGGCAACGCCACCGAAAACCGCACCGAAGTTTCCGGCACCCTAGATAATCTCACCCTCGCCCCCGGCGAAACCCTGTGGATTCGCTGGAGCGACTTC
The DNA here is from genome assembly GCF_015207525.1 of Nodosilinea sp. LEGE 06152. Lineage (GTDB taxonomy): Bacteria > Cyanobacteriota > Cyanobacteriia > Phormidesmidales > Phormidesmidaceae > Nodosilinea. The sequence continues at coordinate 250,354 of NZ_JADEWR010000005.1, read as the reverse complement.
AACGCCGCTGGGGCCGACGACGGGCTGGCGGTGGACGACTTTGCCCTGGTGCCGTTGCTGGCCCAAACCGGAGTTGGCAACATGCAGATCACCGAATTCATGTACCAGGGGGCCAACGGTGAATTCATCGAGTTCACCAACGTGGGCACCGCCCCGGTAGATCTGACCGGCTGGAGCTTTGACGACGACTCGCGGCTGGCAGGCACCGTAGATCTCAGCGCCTTTGGCGCGGTGCAGCCCGGCGAATCGGTGATTTTGGCAGAAGCCAGCGAGGCCGAGTTCCGGGCTGCCTGGGGGTTGGATGCATCCTTTAAAGTGGTCGGTGGCCTCACTACCAACCTGGGCCGTGCCGACGAGATCAACCTGTTCGATGCCAGCGGCAACCTGGTCGATCGGCTCACCTACAGCGACCAGACTTTCCCCGGCACCCCCCGCACCCAGGGTATCAGCGCCTGGACGGAGGAGGGCAACTTGGAGGCCACCGAGATCAACCCTGGCTGGCTCTCCTCCACCGTCAACAACGTCCAGAACGCCCGCACCTCAGCGGGGGGCGACATCGCCAGCCCTGGCATTTTCAATACCCCCGACACCGTGGGCGCGGTGCTGATCGAAACCGGGGGCACCACCCAGGTGGCCGAGGGCGGCGCGAGCGACACCTACACCCTAGTGCTGCGCAGCCAGCCCACTGCCGACGTGGTGGTCACCCTCGACCCCGGCAACCAGCTCACCACAAGCCTGGCTACCGTCACCTTTACCCCCAACAACTGGAACATTCCCCAGACCGTCACCGTAACGGCGGTGGATGACGACATCGCCGAGGGCAACCACACCGGCACCATTGCCCACAGCGTCGCCAGCGCCGACGCCAGCTTTAACGGGCTGGGGATTCGGGCCGTCACCGCTAACATTACCGACAACGACGCACCCCCCGCCGCCACCGTGGGTATTGTAGCCACCGACCCCAACGCCGCCGAGGCGGGCACGGTGGTGAATACGGGCACCTTCACCCTCACCCGCACGGGCGACACCACGGCGGATTTGACCGTCACCTACACCGTAGGCGGCACCGCCACCAACGGCATTGACTACAACGGTCTGGGCGGCAGCATCACCATTCCCGCCGGGGAGACCACCGCCACCATCACCATTACCCCGGTCAACGACGCCAACCCTAGCGAGGGAGCCGAGACGGTGGTGCTCACCCTGGTGCCCACAGCCGACTATGGTTTGGGGGCCAGCAACAGCAGCGCCACCGTCACCATTGAGGACAACACTACCGGCACCCTGAAGCAGGTGGGCACCATCACCAGCGCCAACGGAGCGGAAATTTCGGCTTTTGACCCCGGCAGCAATCGGCTGTACGTGGTGGCGGGCGATCGCATCGAAATCTTCAGCCTCAGCAATAGCGGGGCGCTGTCTCTGGTGGGCGACCTGCCCTTGGGCTTTAGCGCCCCGGCGGGCACCACCGCCGTGCCCAACAGCGTCGCCATTAATAACGGCGTTGTGGCCGCCGCCTACGCCATTGTTGACAGCGCCACCAGTGCCCAGCGCCCCGGCCAGGTGAGCTTCTACAATGCCGCCACTGGCGCGTTTTTGAGTGCAGTGGAAGTGGGTTTCTTGCCCGACATGCTGGTGTTTAGCCCCGACGGCAGCCGGGTGCTCACCGCCAACGAGGGCGAACCCAACAGCTACGGCCAGGCCAACTCCTTCGACCCCGAAGGCTCGGTGAGCATCATCGACATCAGCAACGGGGTGGCCAACGCCACGGTGCAGACCGCTGGCTTTACCGCTTTCAACGACCAGGCCGACGCCCTGCGGACCGCCGGGGTGCGCATTTTTGGCCTCGGAGCCACGGTGGCGCAAGATCTTGAACCCGAGTACATCACCTTCTCTGGCGATGGCACCAAGGCCTACGTCACACTGCAAGAAAACAACGCCCTGGCCGTGGTGGATATCGCTACCGCCACGGTGACCGACATTCTGCCCCTGGGCTACAAAGACCACAGCCTGCTGGGGAATGGCATCGACGCCAGCGATCGCGACGGCGGCATTAACATTCAAAACTGGCCCGTGTTTGGCATGTACCAGCCCGACGCGATCGCCAGCTACACCGTCAACGGCCAGACCTACTTTGTCACCGCTAACGAAGGCGACGCCCGCGACTACACCGGCTTTAGCGAAGAGATTCGGGTTGGCGCTGGTGGCTACGGACTCGACCCCGCCGCCTTCCCCAACGCGGCAGAGCTGAAGCAGCAGGAGAATCTGGGGCGCCTCAACGTCACCCGTACCCTGGGTGACACCAGTGGCGACGGCAACTTTGACCAAATCTACGCTTTTGGCGCTCGCTCCTTCTCCATTCGCGATAGTGCTGGCAACCTGGTGTTTGACAGCGGCGACCAGCTAGAGCGCATCACCGCCGAGCAGGTGCCCAGCTTTTACAACTCCGACGGTGACTTTGCTGCCCCCAACGTCGACACCCGCAGCGACAACAAAGGGCCAGAACCCGAAGGCGTGGTGGTCGGCGTGGTCAACGGGCGCGCCTACGCCTTTATCGGCCTGGAGCGCACTGGAGATGTAATTGTCTACGACGTGACCAACCCGGTCAGCCCCACCTTTGTTGAGTACATCAACACCCTAGGGGATGTCGGCGTGGAGGGCTTAACCTTTGTCAGCGCTACCAACAGCCCCACGGGCGTACCGCTATTGATCACCACCAACGAGGTCAGCAGAACGGTATCGGTGTTTGAGTTCACCCCGCCGCCGCCGCCGACCCCCACCGTCGCCATCTACGACATTCAGGGCGAGTCGCACCTGTCGCCCTTCGACGGCCAGCGGGTGATCACCACGGGCATCGTGACGGCGATCGACACCACGGGCGGGCGAGGCTTCTACCTGCAAGACCCCACCGGCGACGGCAATATCGCCACCTCCGACGCTGTCTTTGTGTTTGTGGGCAACGCCCCCATTTCTGTGCAGGTGGGCGATGCGGTGCAGGTTGAGGGCGTGGTTTCGGAATTTACCCCCGGCGGGGTGGCCACGGGCAACCTCTCCACCACCCAGATTGGCGGCAACCCCACGGTGTCGGTGCAGTCGTCGGGCAACCCCCTGCCAGCGTCCACGATCATCGGCCAGGGCGGACGGGTGCCCCCCACCGAAAATATCGACGACGACGCCTTTGGCAGCTTTGACCCCGTCAACGACGGCATCGACTTCTTTGAGTCGCTAGAAGGCATGCTGGTGACGGCGCAGAACTTCCGCGTCATCGACGCCACCAATGGATTTGGCGAAATCTTTGGGGTAGTTGATAACGGCTTTGGGGCCACGGGGCTGAGTACTCGCGGCACCCTCAATATCAGCCCCGACGACTTTAACCCCGAGCGGGTGCAGATCCAGTTCGATAGCGGCGTGTTTAGTTTCAGCCTGCCGCTGGTGAATGTGGGCGACAGCCTGGGGAATGTCACCGGGGTAGTGGGTTACGACTTCGGCAACTACCAAATTGCCGTCACCAACGACTTCACCAGCCAGATTGTGCCCGGTGGCCTGCAACCAGAGGTCAGCGTTTTGACTCGGGGCGGTGAGCAACTGCTGGTGGCCACCTACAACGTGCTGAATTTGGACCCCAACGACAGCGACGGCGACACCGACATTGCCGACGGGCGCTTTGCCGCGATCGCCCAGCAGATCATCAACAACCTAAATTCGCCCGACATCATTGCCCTGCAAGAGGTGCAGGACAACAGCGGCTCTGCCAACAACGGCGTCACAGCGGCGGACGTGACGCTGCAAACGCTGGTGGATGCGATCGCGGCGGCCGGTGGCCCCACCTACGCCTTCCTCGACAATCCGTTTATTACCAACAACGCCAGCGGTGGCCAGCCCGGTGCCAACATCCGCACCGCCTACCTCTACGACCCCAGCCGAGTGTCCTTCGTGGAGGGTTCCTTAGCCACCATCAGTAGCCAGGCCCCCGGTGAAGCCTTTGCCGGGGCTCGTCTGCCTCTAGTGGCCAGCTTTGAGTTCAACGGCGAAACTGTCACCCTGGTCAACAACCACTTCTCGTCAAAGGGCGGCAGCGCCCCGATCTTGGGCACCGAGCAGCCCTTCGAGGCCCGCCAGGAAGACCCCACCGTCAACGGATCGCTGGACGAGCGCCAGGCTCAGTCACTGGCGGTGCAAACCTACGTCAACGGCGTGCTGGGGGCCGACCCCGCCGCCAACGTAGTGGTGCTGGGCGACTTCAACGAGTTTGAGTTTGTCTCCCCCGTGCGGGATCTGGCGGCCAACACCGGCCTCACCAACCTGACTGAGCTGCTGCCCGAAAACGAGCGCTACACGTTCATTTTCCAGGGCAACTCCCAGGCCATTGACCACATTCTGGTCAGCGGCGGCCTGGCCAGCGGGGCCGAGGTAGATGCCGTGCACCTCAATATCGAGTTCGCCGAGACTCCCCAGCGGGCCAGCGACCACGATCCGGTACTGGCGCGGCTCACCCTGGCCCCAGCCTTTAACGTGATCACCGGCACCGACCGGCGCGATGTGCTGGTGGGCACCGACGGACGCGATCGCATTCTCGCCAGCCCTGGCCCCGATGTAATCACCACGGGCGGCGGCCGCGACCAGATCGTCTACACCAACACCAACCAGACCGGCGACACCATCACCGACTTTGCGGTGGGGCTTGACCAGCTGGTGTTCACCGACCTGCTGGCCAGCGTCGGCTACAGCGGCACCAACCCCCTGGCCGACGGCACGATCCAGATTCGCAACCTGGGCAACAGCGGTCGTACCCAGCTCTCCCTAGAGCTGGAGCGCATGGGCGGTGGGCGCACTCAGTTTACCAACTTCATCACCTTTGACGAGGTGAATGCGGCGGCGCTCAACAACGCTGAGAACTTCGTGTTCTAGAACTTACCAACCGGGTTTCTGGGGTATATCAACCTCAGAAACCCGGTTTTTTGCTCCGCTCAGGTCTTTAGGGGGAAACGGGCTGTTTCCACACGCTGTTGGTCCACAGCGATCGGTACGCCCAGGCTAATTGACCCGTGCCCGAAAGCGAACAAAGCCGTACGACCCTGGAGGATTACCGGCGCTGGTAGCCTGGGGTAAATCGCCCAGTCTGGCCACAATTGCCCCGTTGGTGTTGCTGCCGCAGCCCGCCAACCGACTATCAATGGTGGTTAAGTCGATACCGGGAGCAATATACTGCCCGACATCGCCATCGCTGCTATTGGATAGGGATACCAGGATGGGGTACGGGCTGGCGCTGGACTGGGTGCCCAGCCCTAGCATAATGCCGCGATCGCCCCCCGAAGTAGTTAGGCCCGGTACCGGATTAGGGCCAGCGGCAGCGGCAGTAGCATTGTAGGCTGCCGGTAAAAAGGTGACATTTGTCGGTACCAGGTCGCAGAATAAGGCATTTTGGGCTGGGACAGTGCCGCTAGAGAGAACGTAAATTGTGAATTCTATCTGGTCGCCAGGCTGAATAAGATCGCGAATGCGACCTCTCAAGAAGCCACTGGGCCAGTTGGCATGATTGTCATCTTGATCCTGGGGAGTACCAACATAATTAGGATCGCCGGGGCTGTTAATACCATCGACCTGGTCAGTAATAGAGACACCGTTGATGGCCGTAATCCTCTTGACAAGTAGAAGATTGGGATTGGTAATCTGGGTGGTGACAATGACCGTAGAAAACACCGCTGTACTGGGAAAAAAGGCCCAGGTGTCAATCCCTTTGAAATCACCATAGTTACCGGAGAATTCGTGTTCACCAGTAGCGCTGCGGATTCCCTGCCTAGCGTTTCGCGGAGAGGTTGCGCCGGTTCCATTCAGGCTAACTGCTATGCCGTTGGCGGTCGTGTAGTTGCTGTCGTCGTAATAAAACGTGTAGCGGTCGATGGGCAATCCATTGAGGTCAAGAAAGTTGGGAAACGCTTGGGGCGGATTGGTCATTTCAATGATGAATCCGTTGCTGTTGTTCTCAGCATCCAGCATAGGGAAATGGTACTCGCCATTACGAATCACAATTCTGGCGCTGTAGGGAGCGTTGCCAGGGCGCGGCGGTACAATGTTGCCGCTGGCGTCTCGTCCATTCCAAAAGACCTGGTTGGCTCCAGCTATCAGAGTGCCTTCTAGCACTCGATCAGTCGCCAAATTAAAGACTCCGTCTGTGTTGGTGTCAAGGACAATCTGGTAGCTGCTGCCCCCGGCAACCGTAAAGTCAAAATATCCCCCGGCCCCCACCAGAGTACGATTATCGCTATTGTTGATACCTGTAAATCGAAAATCTGTAGGCGGTTGAGGCACTGCTGGAGCTGGGGGAATACCCAGAGCACCCAGGACTCTAACGTCGGGAGGATTAAAAAAGACTAGATGAGTATAGATATTTGTTGAAGAATTATTGGGTGCCAGAGGACTTTGAACAATGATGTTACCCAGGAAAGGGCTGAGGTTGTTGTCAGTAGCCCGAGCAGAATGATATAGCGTGCTGCCATTGGTGGCGTCTAAAAACCCCTTGGAGTTGCCAAAGAAGATAAAACCAAATGGGTCAACATTATTCATATCTGTTCTGTAAAGGTATCCATCCCAAGTTTGGATGTAAAAATCGCTGGCTAACCTGCGGCCATTGTTGCCCATGTTCATCGCTACGTAGTTAGTAAATACTCGTCCAGGTTGGGCAACACCTCCGGTATTTCTAACCGTAATATCCCAGGCGGCAACCCCAGATCGTTGGGTGTCGTCTGTGGGGAGGGTGGCTGTAGCGCTAGTAGGGGTAGGATCACCTGTGGTCAGTGGGGCATGAAATTCAACTTCGTAAATGCCCGTTTGAGTGGCGTTTACGACGCAGGGAGTATAGCCATTGAGGTTGGGCAAAGGTCCAGCGGTCTCTTTGGCAACAGTGTTGATCCAGCCATATCCTGTGTTTAAGACGTTGCAACTACCCTGCACACCAGAGGGATTGCGGTAAACGATGTCAACCGGATTTGTAGAACTGGTATGGACGCTCGATCCTAGGTTTAGGGTTTCACCCGCTTGCACGTACACTTTCAGCAGAGTTCGGCGGGGAATGCCCGCTGTTGTGCCGTTAGCCCACTCGGTGAAGGGGCGATCGCCCCCATCGGCCACCATCTCTCGGCTACCCTCAGATCTGGCGGGTTGGGTAAACCCTGCCATCAGAGCGGCTGTACACAGCAGGGCGGTCGGAATAACAGTCCTCAGCAGCTTCGTTGGGGCTGTCCTTACGCAAGTGTGACGACGAAACCAACCTGTCATATGGCTTCCTCCAGAGAGCGGGGCTGATATTGGGTAGGGGTAGGTTCACTGCTTGACACAGGCTCTAAAGGCGCTGCTTCAGGCACTGCTTGAATAGAAGGGTCGTCGTCAATGCTGAAGCCTTCTAGCAGCGAGTTGTCAAGTTTGAGGGTGAGGCCGAAGTAAGGACCGCCAGCGGAGCGGGAGCCGTTGAAGTCGCGATCGTAGACGCCGCCAAAACTATAGCCCGCCGATAGCCGCAGGTTGGGGTTGAGATAGTACCCCGCCTCTAGAGAAAAGCCGGTTTCGCTGTAGCCAGCGCCGGGCTGGCTGATCCAGCGGGCTTCGCCGACGAGATCCCACTGGTAGTTGAGGCGGTAGGTGGCTCGCAGCTGAGCCAGGGTGACGGTGCTGCTGCCGACTAAATCTGAGGCCAAGTAAGAGGTGCTGCTCCGCAGGGCGAGTTTACCGTAGAATTCCCACTGCCAGCTGGGAGCATAGATAGCCTCGGCGGCAAAGACATGATCGGCCGAGCCGCTGCCGCTGTTCTCCAGCAGGCTTTCGGGCAGCAGGCCGGGGTTGCGGCGGTACTCGTAGCGTAGCAGGGCATTAAACACATCGTTGTTGGGGTCGCGGTAGGCGAGGCCGAGGCGCAGGTTGGTCGTATCCCCCAGCCCTGAGAGCAGTTGGTTGGCGGCACTGGCCTGCTGAAAACGGCCCAGCACCGTGAGGGAAGGGGATAGGCGGCCCTGGGCATCGGCGGAAATGACGGTGTTAGACGCCGCGCCGGAGGTACGGTGCTCAAACCGGAGGTTGGTTTGGAAGTCGGGGCTGCCCGTGTAGGATAATCCAACGCTGTAGCTGTTGCCGCCTGTGGGGGCTAGGGCGGCGGCAGACTGCCCCACGGCGTAGGGCTGGGCAAACTGGGTGCCCGCCCCAGTAACCAGGTTATTGCTTTGAAATACATGCTCGTAGGCCAGGTCAAGCTGAAGGCCAGGGGCCAGGGTAACGCCCTGCTGAAGGCCCACAGACCCAGACATCTGACCCCGGTCAAACAGGGAGAGGTTGCCGGTCAGCCGAGTGCCTGAGCCAAACTCATAGTCGCCGGAAAGGTAGAGGGAGGTGAGGCTGTCGTTATCAAACTGACCGCCGTTGAGGACCTGGTGGGTGACGCCCAGACTGATGCCGGGCTGAATCTGCCAGTTGAGGCCGAGCAGGGTGCGGTTGGGGTAGATGGCATCGGCCTGGCCAGCCAGGGTAAACTCGTTGAGGGCCGTAAAGGTAACGTTTTCGGCGATGGGCAGGGTTGCCATTGAGCGAATTTGGTCGGTCACCGTGCTGAACTGGGGGTTGAGGCGATCGCTGCGATCGCGGTGAATCCAATCAAGTGAGGTAGTGGCGCTGCCAATGCGCTGCTGAATACCAGCGGTGATGGTCGTCAGCGAATTGTCGAGGGGCTGCCCCGGCGCTGCGGCAACGCCAGGAAACAGAAGGGGCTCTAGGGCGGTCAGGGTAGCTGGGGCGACGCCATAGTTGTCCTCGTGATCGTAGCCAAACCGCAGGGTGGTGGTTTCTGATAGGTCGGCCTGTAGTTCGGCACCGTAGCGGCGCTGGCCCGGCACAAAGCTGGTTGTGGCATTGTTGGCAAAGCCGGGAGATACCTGCTGCCAGTAAGCTCGAGCCGAGAACCGATCGCTAAAGGCATTGCTCACCTCTAGCCGATAAGCCTCTCCAGCCACGGGATTGGTGTTGACCAGGCTGCTGGTCGAGTGGGCATATTCGGCCAGCAGCAGCCCGCCGCTACCAAAGTTGATTTGGGCATCGGCACCGTAGAGCTGAAACTGCTGGTCGGCGTGGTTCTCTTGTAGGTAGGTGGCCCCCAGCCAGCTAGCCTGGGCCGGGTCGCGGCTGAGGTGGTAGCGCAGTCGGCCACTGTAGAGGCTGGTGCCACCACTGCCTTCGTGCTGGTAGGTGGCTACAATGCGCCGCACCAGAGTACGGCCCTGGCTATCGACAGCGGTGCGCAACACCGGCTGACGAAAGAGTACCGTGCCGCGATCGTAGTCAATTTCGTAATCGGGGCCACGGCTAAGCTGCTGGCGATCGAGCACCTGACCGGGTCGATTTAGCTCCTCTAGCTCAAAATAAATTGCCTCGCTGCCGGGCACCAGCAGGCGGCGCGACAGAAAGTAAAAACCGCTGGTGCCGTCGGGGGCAATGGTGTCGCGCTGAAAGCCCTGAATGTTGTTGCCATAGATGGCGGAGAGCTGCAGATTGCCCAGGTTATAGTTGCCGCTAAAGCCGTGGAGCGATCGGCTGATGCTGCTGTACAGCTGGGATGAGGTGGCAAATTCGTCGGTGCGGTAATCGCCCCACATCACATAGTCAGACCCGGCATTGGGTTCGGGGGAGGTGCGCTCTAGCCGCAGGTAGAGGCTGTCGGTGGAGGGGGCCAGCACCTCTGAGGTGGAGTCATCGCCGTAGACCGGGTAGGGGCGATCGCAGTCTTGATAATTGCGAAACAGCGGCACGGTGCCGTCGCAGCCTTCGTTGAGGGCGCGATCGCTGCGGTAAGCCCCGGTAAAACGCCAGTCGCCAAAGGAGGTAATGGCAAAGGCCCCACCCCGTACCGCCAACTGGGTGCCAGCCCCGCCATCGGCAGGCAAAAAATCACGGTAGCGGCTGTAGAAATCGGTGCCGCCGCTGCCTAAACGCACGTCCACTACCCCGGTCAGCAGGGTGGGGCGCAGCTCAGTTATAAACTCCACCTGGGTGTAGGCTTCAAGGTCGCCCCGGCTGGCCCGAATAGTGGTCTGCCCTGGGGTTAACCCCGTTTGCAGCGTCGTGCTAAAGCTGCCCCCCTGGGTCTGCACCTGAAACCCAGGTTGATCGGAGTTTTGATCGTCGTCAACAAACTGCCCCTGGCTGGCCTCCAGGGTAATCACCGTGTCCTGACTAGCGACATTGCCCTGGTGATCTAAAAGCTGGCCCTGCACGGTGACCGTTGAGCGGCCGTCGGCAGCCACCCGACTCTCTAGAGTCGTGACGCTCAGGCTGGCGATCGCTCCCCTCACCTGAATGGCCAGGTCTGCTTGGGTCAGCGCAGTTCCCTCCAGCTGGCCCTGGGCAGAGAGCTGGTTTTCGCCGGAGTTCAGCCCCACCCCGTACCAGGTCTGCGTAATCAAGCCCGTTTCTAGATTGGTTTCGGTGCGGCCAATTAGGTCGTCGCTCACCGGGCTGCCGTTTACCGTCAGGGTGACCTGACTGCCCACTGGAAATAACAGCGTTACCGTGGTCGACGGAATGTCGAGAACGGCCTCTGGGGTGGGAGTCAGAAAGCGAATCGTTGTCTGAGTGGTAGGGGCTGAGGTTTCGGGCAACGGGGTCGCAGCCTCGACAGAGACAGGTTGAATAGCGGGCGCTAGCGGCTCACTATCGGCAGGGGCTACCAAATCGGCAGGTACAAGCTGCGAGGCTTGAGCGATCGCAGGGAGTAGGGGTTCAGCCGCAGGAACAGCTGGTGCTTCGACAGGGATGTCTACCGTGGCTGCAGCGGGCTCAAACGGAGCCTGGGCCACCGCTAGCGGCGCTAGACTGCCCAGGAGCAGACCCGCGTTGCCTAGGGCAAGAACTGTTTTCCGGAACTGGCTAGTCATTTTGGCCACCTCCTAGCTGAGCTTGGGGCCTGACCCCAAAATTCATCCGCACCATGCCGCCGGGGGCCAGGTGCACCAGCCGAGACGCACTGTTGCGCTCCATAAAGACCCGGTTGGGGGTCAGCTCATAGCCAGGCACACTCAGCGGATCGAGGGTGCCTGAGCGATAGCCGGGCAGAACGTTAGCCAGGGAAAAAATGCCCCGCTCGTCGGTGGTAATGCGATTGCCGTCATCTAGAAAAATCACGGCATTGGGCAGCCCCGGCTCCCCGGTCTGCTGCTCGCCATCAAAGTTCAGGTCTTCAAAAACTCGGCCAATTAGGGTGCCGCAGTCTGACAGCAGCCCTGGGTCAATCCGCAGGCGGTGGCTGGCGGGTCCATCCCGCAGGAGCGCGCCTGTGTCGCTACGACGGGCGGTTACCAGTGCCGAATTTCGACCCGTACCGCGAACGGCATCGGGGGTAAGCTGGGCCGCATAGACTAAGCTCAGGGCCTCACCCACCGGCAGCGACACCGCCGTATCCACCTGAAATTCCACAGTGGAGTTTGACTGGCTCACCTGCACCGGGTAGGGCTGGTCTGCGATCGCCGCTCGGGCAGACCCCACCACCAGCCTGAAGCCCAGGGGCAGGGTATCGGTAAAGGCAACATTCTGCAGCGCGATATCGGTCTGATTGCGTACAACGATTCGATAGATCACGGTGTCCCCTGGCTGGGCGACCGCGCGATCGCCCGACTTAGCTAGCTGCATCTGCCGGGAGTTGCACAGCGTCGTTACCAGGGTGAGGGCAGACAGCTGAAGCCCTACCTGGGCGGCGTCGTTGACCTGTACCGTTTGCTGATCAATCTGGGTTGCCCCCGCAGCGGTAATCGGTTGACCATCTAGAGATGTGGCCCGGTACGTAACCACACCGCTGTTGTTGCCAACAATCTGCAGCTTGAGTCGTCGCTGCAGGTAGGAGGTGCCCGCTGGGGGCGTAACCACCAGTAGGTAGGTGCGCCCAACATCGACCTGTCCCCTGGCCGCGTCGAACAAAAAGTTGTAGGTTCCCTGGGTTGAAAGGCTGTACGGGTTGGCGTTGGTTGTGTTCGGGGCCAGCCCCCCCGGAACGCTGTTGTTGGGATTATTCGGCAGTTCAGTGGGGGTTAGCGAGACCAGCGCCCCCAGCTCGGTCTGGAGCGGGTCCCCGGGCAGCGGCTCGTAGAGCGCCACGGTGAAGCCAAGGTAGTTCGGCAGCGGGCTGCCGCCACAGCCCAAAAGCTGGCCAAAGGGGTCAACTAAACCCAGCCCTAAAGACACTGAGCTACTGCCCGTCCATGTCGCTGGGCCGTTGCCAGCGCCATAGGTGTAGGTGACCTGGTTACTTAAGCTCGGTTCTGGCGAGGGTTGCGCCACCAGCGGTGCTGCTAGCGTGAGGGGCAGACCCAACGCTAGGCCAAACCCCAAGAGATAGCCCAACCGTTTTCGAGGTCGAAAGCCTCCTCCGTCTGATAAGGTCAGTCGGAGAATCGTGAGACTCCATTGCCATAGCTGGTGGAAGAAATGCTTACCCATCGGAGTTTTGCGAAAACGATTCAGGAACGTGGGGGGTGATGGTCAGGTCGCAGAAGCAGGAAAAATTGGCACAAAAAACCTGTCCCCAAGTGACTGGGATTGCTCAGGGCATCGTCAGCAGGGGTGAAATACTAAAGCGATTGCCAGGGGTAGCGGGGGCAGTCTGCGATCGCCCCCAGGGCTACGTCACGGCTACTTCACGATGACGTCGTAGGCCACCTGCACCACCACCTCAGGCTCCAGGGTCTGGGCAAAGTCCCAGCGAATGTCGGTGTAGGCTTCGGCGGGGGCTGGTTCCAGCGCTACCGTGCCGTCCTCCTGCACCACCTCGACCAGGGGCTCGGCCACAAAGGACTTGCCACCATCAATGCTGTAGGTAATGGCTGCGCCATCGTTGCCGGTGGCCGTGGCCACTACGTAGGTCATCTGGGGCGGAATCGACTGGGTGATTACAAGATTCCTAGCAGGCATTTCTCCGGCATTTTCTGATGCAACGGTGTAGCGCAAAATGTCTTGGGGCTGTACTGTCGCTTCTCCCTCCAGCCTTTGCCAGAGCAGCTGCGGTTTACCCTGGGCATCGACTGTTTGCACCTGCTTTTCTGCCTGCAGCACCAGCTTCACCTCTGGACGCCGCACCTGCTGAGCAATCTCGCTGCCGATAGTTTGAAGCCGAGCCATTACAGGACTGCCCTTGGCCAGCGGAACGATGATCAGGGTTGCCAGGGCAGCTAAACCTAAACCAAACGAGCGTTTCATAGTCATTAACCTTGTCCAAAAATACTGTGTAAGTTCCAGGTGGCGGGCATGAGTAGGGGACGAAGGGTTTGGCGGCATACCGCATTCCGTCCCCCGTGTTCCTGGAGGGTTAGTTGACAACTCGGCGGAAGGTCAGCGTGCCGCTAACCTGAGGAGCCAGGGATGGAATTGTGTTGACGTACCTGGTCACCGCTGCCCCCGAAGCCGGGTCGGGGCTGCCCAGCAGTACCGCCCCGTTATAGAACTGCAGGATGCCGCCAGTGGCCACCGTGTTCTGGCGGTGGGTTGTAATGTCTGCCCAGGTATTCGGTGCGGCGGCTCCATTCTCATTGATCACCAGACTATTGCCGGTGAGCAGCACGTTGCCGCCCCCGCTGGCTGGCTGAATCTCAGAGATATTTTGGTACGTAATCTGGTACTCCACAAACTGCCCCGGCTGCGGGCGTCCGGTGAGGCTGTTGGTATAGCTGAGGCCGGGGCCAGCCGGCTCAAGCTGGGTGGTACCATCGCGGTCAAGAATGCGGGCCGCCTTCACCAAATTGATGAAGCCGGGATAGATTCGGTTGTTGGTGAAGTTGTAGACCGTGTCTGTGGTGGCAACAAAGCTGTTGCTGCTGTCGTTGTCCACAAAGGCCACGATGGGAATGGTATAGCCCTGAATTTGAGGTGTGCCTGCGGGCAGGTCTACTGTCACCTGGTAGGACTGCTGCTGGTTCGGCGTTAGGGTACCAATTGCTACAGGCGGGTTAGCGGCCTCCGGGGCAAAGCCCCCAGCGGCGGTATAGGTATAGACAGCCGTTTGGGTACCAAACCTAATCGTCACCGTTGTGCCATCGGGAATGCCGGCGTTGGTGCCGTGAACACCGCCGGTTAGCGCGTTGGCCGCATTGGGTGCGAAGGGCAGGAGCTTGACGTTGTCGAGATTGGTAGCAACGGTATTCCTGACGGTGTTGGTAATTGTCACTGCCGCCGGATTGCTGACGCTACTCTGCACCCCTACCGTATCTACCGTGGTGGCGGCGTTAGTAAAGTCGTCCTGGGCGTTGGTGGGGCCAATGGCATTGGGAACGTTGTTAGGCCCATTGAGCAGGGCGCTGTTGGCGGTTGGCAATGGCAAAATGCCAATGACGTTCGATTCCCCATCGGAGCCAGTACCGGTGTTGTTGTTGTTGGTATCCGGGTCGTTGGGGTTGGCGGTACCCGTCTTGGGATTGGCGATGAAATCGCTGATGTTGGGATTGGGCGGGAAGACACCATCGTCATAGTTGTTGGCATCCTGATCCCCCGACTCGTCGTAGACCAGGTTGTTGGCCGGATCGCCAAAGGTTTGACCAAAGATTTGACCGATGTTGGTGATGGTGCCCCCACTGGTGGGTAGGCCGCTGGTCACCACGGTGAATCTAAAGTCGTTGACGGTGGTACCCGGCGGCAGGGCTCCGTTGGTGCCAGCGTCGTAGATAAAGCCGATGCGCTTGACCGTATTTGCCGCTGGCGCAACTGTAGTCCAGTTGACGCCATTGATCGGGTTCTCGGTGTCGCTGTAGGCATCGTCGGTGGAGTAGACCGGAATCCAGTTGCCGTTGGGCACGGTGGGCGCAATGCCATTCCATACCGTGTTGGGGGGTACGGTGGTCGAGATTAAGATGCGCTCCACGGGCGAGCCATTGAGGTTGATAGGGGTGCCTTCTAAACTGCCTGCCGGAAAGCCTGGCTGAGGATTATTGGCAACTCGGAAGTCGAGATCGTAGGTGATGGTATCGTCGCGAGCATCGTTGGCCAGGGCACCGGGTGCCGTTGTTGAGGTCATCAACAGGGTAATCTGGGCCAGCGGCTTGGGTTGGGTAGCCAAAAACTCCTCGTGGGATGCGGCCGCTTCCCGTTCGCCGTTAGCGGGAATCAGGGTGCCGTTGGCGTCTATGGTGTAGACATCGTTGGCGTTGGAGGCCCCGTCTGAATCGTTGCGAATGTTTTGCTGATTTTGGGTGTTGGGAGGGTTGTCAGCCGTGTTACCAAACTGCACCTTCACTGCATCGCCCGCATTGGTAGCGGTGACAGTCATAGTCACCCGCACTTTGAAGTTTTGGTCGGCTCCAATAATGCCTGTATTGGGGAAAGTAGCCAGGTTGTTGGTGCTACTACCTCCTGTGGGAACGGCGATCGCGGTGCCCAGGTTTGTGCCATTGACGGCAATAATCTCCACGGCAGTGATGGTTCCCCCCGTGGCTAGAGGGCCAAGGGCCGTTGCCCCCGAAATGTAGACGAAGGCGTCGGCGTTGCCGGTGTTGGTGACTAAAAAGTCAAAGTAGAGATTGTCGCTGGTGGCGATGCTGCCGCCGTTGGCGTCTGTAAAACCCGCGTCGGTGACGGTCAGGCCCCGTACCTCCTCTACCTTGATGATGACGGTATTGGAAATGGCGTCAAAATCCGTTGTGCCATCGCTGTAGGTTGCCGTGGCTCGGTTGATGATGTCGGTGCCGGCAGCGGTGCCTTCGGCTAAAACGGGCGCGAGAAAGTGGAGAGCGCCGCTGGTAGCGATCGCCGTGATAATCAGAGGCTTGAGCTGATTAGAAAACCGACGAGAATGAGGCGATGGTTCTGTATTTTTCATGAATAAAAAACGGCGCTAAAAATTCCCCTGGATCACGCCAGGAAGTTTGGCTCAGTTGACCCTACGAGTCGTTCAAGGACAAGCAAAAGCTATGAAATGCAGCACTAAAGTAGACTTTACAAAGCCTAAGAACCACTCGCCCTCTGAGTATTCCCTAGCGTGCAAAAAGAGAAACTGTCTTTAAAGTATGTACTGAGCTTTGAACGTAAGATCTTTTAGTCTTAGGTACTTTTGATTGGCAGGTGGTGGTTGAGAAGCGTGCCGGTGAGGGGATGTCAGAGTTTAGTGGTACGGGTTCACTGGCGTTAAAGCTGTATTTTCTTGAAACTTTAAACTAAAGAATCGTACGCCTTATATTGATTGCTGCTGTTATCGCTTTGAAAAATATTCTGGACGACATAAAATTTAATATCACAAACTTTTTTTAAGGTGATATAACGCTGGCTAGCCAGTCTACGGCATGGTCAGATATCTCAGCCTAGGTTAATACAGAATCCGCCTTGGCTAGCCCCAGTTGGGTTGGGCAAACACCGTTAGTTTTCTCCGTGAATCTACTAATAGTGCTTTTTTGTTTTGTGAAAATCCAGGTAAAAACAACGATGCGAAATGTCTGCCTATGGTTGTCAATATTTTGTGGCAAGAGTTGCAGAATCTTGCCAGTCGATCGCCCGCAATCAGAGGATTAAAGTCTTTGCCGATGGCCAGATCAATGTCTACGAACAGCTTACTTCGCAGACCATACCAGCGTGGCGGTATTGTCGATCGCCTGGGGGTTGCCCTCGCTATCCACCGCGTTGAAGTGGGCCAGTCGAGTTTGCACATCGGGGGGCAGGTGCGAAAAGTCGATCTGGGTATCTCCCGCTGCAATACTGGGCCAAAAATGCTTGAGCTTGGGGGCGAGCGCCGTCGCTTCTGCTTCCCCTAGGCCCACAGGCGGGCTGGCGAGAAACTTAGCCATAAAGCCCTCAGCGCGATCGCTCATCCATTTATGCGACATGGTTTGCAAGTCGTCCCAGGGGGCGACGGCGGTGAGACGGCGCGATCGCACCTCTGCCCGCAGTTCCCCATCACCGTGTTCGATTTCCACAATTCGGTAGGGGTGGGGGTAGCTGACCAGCGAACCGGTCAGCACTTCGCACAGGTCGCCGCGCCGCGCCACATCCTGCACGTGCAGGTGGCCCGTAAACATCAGCCGCACCCCCGCCGCTTCCAGCCGAGAGATAATCTCGTCGGCATTGCTCACCATGTAGCGCTGGCCCAAGGGGCTATTTGACTGCCCCGGCAGGTGCTCCAGCACGTTGTGGTGCAGCATCACCAGGATCAGGTCATCAGAAAATTCTGCCAGCGTTGCCTCTAGCCAGTCGAGCTGAGCCTGATCCACATAGCCCACCCGCACCTGCTCGCCATTGGGCTCAAAGGCATTGGAGTTAAGCGCCACCAGCCGCACGCCGGGCAGAATTTCTCGCTGGTAGTGCAGCGTTTTGCCGTCGCTGTAGCCAAAGTCTTGGTACAGCCGGGGAAAGTCGGCCAGGCCAATGGCGCGATCGCTCGCATCTCGGGCAATCACATCATGATTCCCCGGCACCACGTAGGCCGGAAACGGCAGCCGCTTGAGGCGATCGATCAGCCACTGGTGGTTGACCCATTCCCCGTGCTGGGTGAGGTCGCCGGGCAGCAGCAAAAAGTCGAGATCCAGCGATTCTAAATGGTCAAAGATTTGCTCAATGCCCGGAATGCTGACTTCTACCAGGTGAAAGCGATTGGGGCCGTTGTAGATAGTCTCAGGTCGAGCGATGTGAGGGTCGCTGATGATAGCGAAGCGAAAACGCTGTCCCATGGAAGTAAAACGTTGATTTTTATGCATGTCCCTAACAGCCTAGCCCCTAGCTGCCCGATTCGGTAGGGAGAGGGTGTTGGGTATCGGGTGTCGGGTGTCGGGTATCGGGTGTCGGGTATTGGGTTCACGATTCCGTCGAGCACCTAACACCTGAAACCTAGCACCCCAAATGGCATGATAGAAAGCCGTGGTCTATTGAGGTTAACCTGTGGCAGTTGTGCGGGTGCGTCAGCACGTCAATCCCCTGAGCGATCGATACCAGGCCCCCGTCGAGAACCCCGCCTGGGAGACCGTCTTTGCCAATCCCCGGCAGCCGTTGCACATCGATATTGGCTGTGGCAAAGGAGTGTTTGCGCTGCAAATGGCCCAGCTTCAGCCCGAGTGGAATTTCTTAGGCCTCGAAATTCGCAAGCCCGTAGTCGAATCGGCCCAAAAGCGCCAGCAGGAGGCCGGGCTGAGCAATCTCCATTTCATGTACTGCAACGTCAACATTTCCCTGCGGGCTCTGCTAGAGAGCTGGGGCGACCAGAACCCGCTCCAGCAGGTGTCAATTCAGTTTCCCGACCCCTGGTTTAAGAAGCGCCACCAAAAGCGGCGGGTGCTGCAACCCGAGCTAGTGGCCACCCTGGCCGAGTTTTTACCCCCCGGTGGGCGCGTGGTGGTGCAGTCTGACGTGGAGGAGGTGGCGGTGGATATGTGCGATCGCATCGCTGAAAACCCCCACTTTTTGCGCTCTAGCTCCGACTGGCTGCCCACCAGCCCCTTCCCCGCCCAAACCGATCGTGAGCGCGTCACTCTGGAGCAGGGCCTACCCGTGCACCGCGCCATCTTTACCCGGTCTTGAAGCCTCACCCCTAGCTAGGGTGTAAAATGGCCCAATACCCGTAGTCAACCTCTGGGGCTGTAGCTCAGCAGGATAGAGCGGCCGCCTCCTAAGCGGCAGGTCGTGGGTTCGAATCCCGCCAGCCCCGTTGCCTGTAGCAGTGCTGTAGCTTAGCACTGGCCTATTCTTTTAGTCGAGGGCGCAGCTGGGCGCTGATGCGCAGCACCTCGGCTACAGACCAGGCCTGGGCAAAGGCACCGCGTGGCTCCATCGGCACATCGCCGTCAAAGATTTCACTGAAGGTGCCGAGGCAGCCGCCGTGCAGGTGGTGAATCAGCGGGTCTAAAAAACTGTGGGCCAGATCGGCGTCTTGGTAGACCCGCCAGTGGGCCTGCACAAAGGGACCAATCAGCCAGCTCCACACGGTGCCCTGGTGGTACGCGCCGTCGCGCTGAATCAGGTCGCCGCCGTAGATGCCTTCGTAGCTGGGGTGGTCGGGGTCGAGCGATCGCAGTCCGTGGGAGGTCAGCAGCCGCTGGGCCACTACATCGACCACCGCTCGCTGCTGGTCGGGGCTCAGACAGGGTTCTCCCAGGGCTTGATTGGGTAGGGAGACAGCAAAAATCTGGTTGGGGCGCAGGGCCGGGTCTGCGCCATTGGGGCCGTCGAGCACGTCGTAGCAGTAGCCCAGCTCAGAGTTCCAAAAGCGCTGAAAGCCCTGGTGAATTTGGGCCGCCATCGTCTGGTAGCCCTCCGCAGGCTGGCCCAGCAGGCGAGCAAACTCGGCCATTACCAGTAGGGCGTTGTACCACAGGGCGTTGACTTCGACCGGCTTGCCGATGCGGGGAGTAACGACCCAGTCACCTGCTTTGGCGTCCATCCAAGTGAGCTGTACGCCGGGCTCTCCTGCCGAGAGCAGACCATCGGCAGGGTCGACCTGAATGCTGTGGCGGGTGCCTTTGCCGTGCCAGTCAATCACCTCCCGCAGCTGGGGAAAGAGGTTTTCGATTAGGCTAGTATCGGCGGTGGCCTGGTGGTAGGCGCGCAGGGCCTCAAAGTACCAGAGAGTGGCATCTACAGTGTTGTAGTGGGGGTCTTGGCCATCCTCAGGAAAGGCGTTGGGCAGCATGCCCTGGTCGAGGAATTGGGCAAAGGTTTGCAAAATTAACCGGGCCAGGGTTGGGCGTCCGGTGGTGAGAGTGAGCCCCGGCAGGGCGATCATGGTGTCGCGGCCCCAGTCGCCAAACCAGGGGTAGCCTGCGATCACGGTCTTGCCGGTGGTCAAAGGCATTGGCTCATGGCTATCTGTGCCCTCTGCGGCTTCGCCCAGGGGGTGAGCAGGGGTGGCAACGGTTTCTGGACTGGGGGGGGTTAAGGAATCGCCGAAGTCGGCTGGGTCGGTGTCTACGCCCAGGCCTGCGATCGCCCGGTTAACCACAAACTGGTCGGCGGCCAGCACCAGCTGGTTAACCCAGGCTGGGGGCTGGTCGTCGGGCTGAGCTGCTTTGCCCTGGCTGATTAGGTGCTGCTCGTAGGCTAGGCGGCGCAGCAGGGCGCTTTGCCCAGAGCGATCGGCCTCGGCCTCGGTGGTGGCCACCAGGGTAAACGACTGGCCCTGACCGAGGGTGGGGCTAAAGGTGGCGGCGTGCAGGTGGTCGTCGTAGGGGTCGATGCCCCGGTAAGCTTCGACCGCTAGGGCATAGCCGTTGTACCAGGTGTGGGCGGGAATGGCAGGGGCGGTTTCGCTGAGCAGGTAGAAGGGCTGGGCGTTGTCTTTGGCTTGAATTCGCAAGCCCTGGGGGCAGTCTTCGATCGCCATTTGCCAGCCCTCGCCCTGGGTGCTGTGGTGGTGGAGGCGATGGTTGACCAGTACCTTGAGGTCGAGCTGAATTGGGGCGCTGGCGCGGCTGAGGGTGTAGCGAATGTAGGTTGTGTTGGCCCCTGGCTCCATCCAAATGCGCTTTTCGAGGCGGGCATCGGCGATCGCATATACCCAGATTGGAATCGTGCCCTCTAGCCGAAACGATTCTAGGTGCAGATAGCCGTGGGGAGTGATGGCACCATCGGCCCAGCGATCGCAGTAGAGGGCGTAGCTTTGGCCTAAATAACTGGCGGTCTCGTTCACCTTGGTGACCAGCAGCGTGCGCTCAACCGGCGGTTTGAGTGCCGCCACCAGCAGGCCGTGGTAGTGGCGAGTGAGCACCCCGGCCACGGTGCCGCAGCCGTAGCTACCCAGCCCATTTGTAACCAGCCATTCTTGCTGAGTGGCGATCGCCGCGTTGCCGCACAGATGACGACCAAAGGAAATAGTCATACGCTAAAACCTATATGTTTTCTCGGCCATGTGTTTGCTCAGCGACGATTTCACTCGCCCGATACTATAGCCAAAAGCTAGCGGAGCGAATCGCTAATCAATGGCGCTCGCACCCCTTTGCCCAAAGCTTTACAGAGATTTTGTGAAACCGCGTCTATAGAAAGCCAGAAACAAAGCTAGAAAGCTGCCGATCTGCTAACTAAAACTGCCCCTGCCATGACATCGCCTGCTCCGCCCGGTTGTCGCCTAGCGATCGCACGGCGGTGACTTCAAGCTGGGCGTAGGTGCCACGGGTAAGAGGGCCGCGATCGATGGGCAGCTGCCCTAGGGACAGCTCAAAACGGTTGCCCGTCAGGCTGACCAGTTCTGCTGGCACTACATCGTCGTACACGGTGATGTAGCGGGGGCGGCGGTTATCTCTAGGGTCATCGCGGGTGGTTCTGAGCGTGAGGCGAAACTGAGTGGTGAGATACTCTGACTCGCTGGCTAAATCGAGCACGGCGGCGGTGAGACTAGCCCCGCTGCCCTGCACAGTCCCCAGGGCCAGGCGGGTGACATCGCTGGCCCGCACCGCATTGGTCACGGTAATTACCATTTGGTCGCCCTCGCGGCGGGTGGTGTAGTCGGCCCACAGGGTATCTGGAAACGTAGCCGCCAGCGATCCATCGGGCTGAATTTCGGTACGAACGTCGCCACCCGCGAAGGCCCCCAGCGGTCTGGGAGCCTGCCAGTCGAGACTGACGGTGCCCTCCACGCGCCCGGTGTACTCCTTATAGGTATCGTTGACGCGAGAGCCGGGGGCTAGCAGGGCGTTAGCGCCGCTGCGCTCGGCCCACAGGTTGCGCGAGAGTTGTACTGGCTGGCCCGCCAGGGTTGTTAGCCCTACGGATGCAGCTGGAGTCTCAGGCTGCAATGGCTCTAGCTGATTGACAATCCACAGCTGACCGTCGGCACCGGGTGCGCCATCGCGGCCAAAGGCACCGTTGCTGCCGCTGCGGCCATCGCGGCAGGTGTAGCGAGTATTTCGGCAGCTGTAGTCGGCCTGGCCAGGGGTGCCCGTGCAGGTCTGAATTTCCCAATCGCGCCTGTCGCAGCGGCAGCCCAGGGTACCGCTGCCRCCMNCGNCCGCCRYKSSSRRMKYGCMSGYYGYRSGCSWCNTWSCKAGNGCTGWCSNASSGCRGCNNNGNCGATMGCCGWMKTMSMCCGYYRNNNTGCCGYCYKCSCCRYCGCTGCCRSYSWGSSYAMMGCTRSCGSSRTYGCCRYCRKYGRKSGCKKKYWGGYTGNNGSCCMMGYYGNTNNGCYGWCSMSCSCRGCKSGSCCGMTNGCSGYCWTCGCYNGCCRTNGCYGYCKTMGSYRYSGSTKYCKNTGAGSSYNAAGCYAGCRKSGWNGNCAKCSGYKNTMGCSSYNNGGCWGNGSCMSRGYMGTSSCRWSGCNCCMGGCWMRSSSGCNGCNNNGGCMAWMGCWRSSRNCGCNTKYCRTANGTGSKKGTWTCKNTGWGNNCAAGSCNASCWTMGRGYAGYCRYNNAGSCCCGKCWGSNNGGCRSGRTMGWYGYNNGSCMMARKYWAMGGKRMGCWRSSNNGCAWWNARCAAGKNCGYRWWTNNCATAGYKKTTKKAWCNNTSTGCAMKRMTASMKTWGRGYMKKCAMWRSMMCGWMTKGMTKKMKNGANCRATGNGCSWWRNNNATTKACGGYAWSCTRMMTYRNAKYCRMYRMRTYGKMARTGSSAKANCTWTWYRWNASTSNTGCRMKRRYNGWGYNTSAGCMNTGCARKRCAACGMATTSMYKWAWSAYRMTGSCGNNTTRWCGAWKSASNGGCATSCNNAATCAAKYSKCWSSRTNTKGCASYNGCGWKRCYA
>NZ_JADEWR010000005.1:0-223120 GCF_015207525.1 Nodosilinea sp. LEGE 06152 | reverse complement strand
AGKTTGNCCAKCYWKNATGKYSRNCKCMGSSSYACYNGMCSWSCACCRYRNNCGGSNNCGNAANTGCYSAMNGYAKGSCAWRRMCWCAMTGWSNNNGCGAAYCMYRKCGGCCTYGRSSTYGYYRWCYKTNNTKGCSRMGSMGMMGNACTKRRCCAYNASYGNTGNGRMMYMGARRYWGCKGRRYRTAWRSCWRRKCYTCACYSAGRMNGCGRAYNNTGSCSGNNTMGGCCNTCNTYSASCKTYTGMGMWNGAGMMKRSTGNAGNNATWGYNCWGKARNNNATMRAKKKAGCRSGGCAKAAWCMKSMTCWKMACSMAKKCKYKGRNTNCMMKTAGGSCSWSKSYNGCKKSYGNGCNGANNGCCTSSWSMWSRTYKYCRGYASYNTANCARYNNNNCACSKSMRMATCRGCCTSRGNNCGWAKWSKNNTTNGNCMRYTMNGGCCAGSRKGSKKGYGNGCKNTMGYCTNCCASNTCKTSWYCSNGCANNNAYAGCSRSCKGCMYRTMKSCCYGGSCRNAGMGSKMTTGCMGCWCGKCCRGSRRKGYWKTKARCYWMRYCWSMMWGYCKTGRNNNTGCARNTAGCKSSMGKYSTGYWKCYSSGKMNCAANCGCYSYYSCMGSWSGYMMKSRSNAKGCRWYKRWMSRCNCSAMARYKCCGYSNGTRCMKNTAGYTYCNNNNGWGCTGMYGRRWRRCRRCSYCGCCCYSGGYGGCAAWMAYCWNGGCRAYGGWMKGCCSMRMGSNCMGCCWSWAYSWYASYWTCGNGNTGWCGAAARRCKGSNTMGCCCWRRGNCNNGGCMARRRYNNCTNCGGYRMTGSWCTKSCCMGCRSNCAKCMTNNCAATKASRYMRWSGKTGWYGMMRWWSWGGYNAKCSSWMAGTSTSRKNNNGGGCGGCTCCGGTGCTGCTCTTGCCAGCACCCATCATGCCAATTAGGTAGAGGTTGATGCCGTTGAGGCGATCGGTCAGGGTCATGGGAGGGGGAAGATGAGTAGATGGGTGGGAGAGTGGGCGGGTAGGTGGGTGGCGGTCCCTGAGCGAAGGCGATCGCGCTAGCGTCTCCCGTAGGGAGAAAGGGGGTGAGTCGGTAGGTGCGGGTGTTAGGGGGTGAGGGCGTCATCGGCGGCGTCCCACTCGTCGTCGCCGTTTTGAATAGCTGTGCTGTCGTCCCTGTTGTTAGCCCAGTCTGAGGTGGCGGCGGCTTCGGCGGCGGCGCTATAGGGGGGCACAATGACTCGGTAGTCGGCATCAACTACGCCGTCCTCGGCCATCTCAGGGTCGCTGAGGGGGGTGTCATCGTCATTGGGTGCGGCGCTGTAGGTTTCGTCGTAGCCTGCATCGGATGAGAAACTGTAGACCGTTTCCGAGGCGTACTCAGAACCCGAGTCAGCATACCTGGGGGTTGAGCCGCTGCCGTAGCTGACATCGTCGGGCGGGGCGTAGATGTTGTCTACCTGGCCGCTGGGCGCAGGTGAGTCGTCGTCATCGCGGTAGCTGTAGGAGTACAGCGATCCATCTTGATAAACCCGACGGGGGGCTTGGGGGGCTTCGAAGTTGCGGTCAGGGGAGCGGTTGATGTCCTGGCTGGAAGGTCTCGTATAGCCCTGCTCCCAGCCCTGGCTGATATCGTCTAGGCTGTCCTGCACGGGGCTTACCCCTGGTGTGGTGTAGGGTTGATTTTCGAGCCCGCCCCAGTCGTCATCTAGCTCGCGCAGCGATTCGTTGACCCGCTGCTGCTGTTTGGCTTGCTGCTTGCTGCTGCTAAACCAGGTGGTAACGCCATCGATAATGCCTGAGGCCGCGTCTAAGGGCGTCCCCGAAGCGGGAGGAGAGGTGCTGGGCGTAGAGGCTCGGCTGAGTGATTCCCAGTCATTCCACCGAGCGGGCGACTGTAGGTTGGTCCAGGCTCGCCAGCTGGGGTCGTCGTCGGCTGAGTCACCTGGGGGGCGATCGCCAGGGGAAGATGACGCCCGGCCAGACCCAGCGGCTCTGGAGGCAGGGTTAGTGTAGGGGGGCGGGCTACGGCGATCGCTCGCTGCTCGGCTAGCCGAAGCAGCACCAGAACCCGGAGCTGACCCAGTCGGCTCATAGAATGACTGGGGCCGATACTTGTACGCCGCCGATCGGCTGCGGTTGCTGGCCCCCACCGAGCCTAGCACTGCTGTTAGCGCCAGGGTGGTCAGCGCGCCCAGCAGCACCGCCCCCGTCAGCCAAATGCCCAGGGGCAACGCCTGGGTACTGCCGCCAAAGAACACCAGCGGCAGCGCCGGGGCCAGGTTTTGCACCCCCAGCAGCACCACCAATCCCAGCACCAGCACCACTACAATCAGACGTACGGTAGCCATAGTTAGCCCTACAACGCCATCTTGCCCATCCTATCGTGACTCGTGGGGCAAATGCCCCTGCCAGCGGTTGAGGGGTACGCAGTCAATCTCTAGCTGGTCAAGGGCGCGAGCCACCACAAAGTCGACCAGATCATCAATGCTCTGGGGCTGATGGTACCAGGCGGGAATGGCAGGCACAATGCGCGCGCCAGCTTCGGCCAGGGTCGTTAGGTTACGCAGGTGAATTAGGCTAAACGGCGTTTCGCGCGGTACCACCACCAGCTTTCGGCCTTCCTTGAGCTGCACATCGGCGGCCCGCTCCAGCAGGTCAGAGCTGAGCCCCGCCGCCAGTCGCCCCACGGTGCTCATGCTGCACGGTATCACCACCATCCCCGCCGCCCGATACGACCCGCTGGCAATGGTCGCCCCCACGTCGCCCCAGGGGTGGCAGCGCAGCTTTCCCGCTGTAGGGACTCCCGCCTGGTCGCGCCAAAATTGCTCTTGCTTGTCGGGGTCAAGGGGCATGTGAATGCCCGACTCGGCCTGCCACACCATCTGCGATGCCTTAGACGCCACCAAATCTACGACACCGCCGGCGTTCAGTACGTGTTTGAGAGTGTGGACGGCGTAGATTAACCCCGATGCTCCGGTGACGCCCACGATCAGGGGACGGGTGAGGGCGGGTGAGTCGGTGGAGGGCATTTGGGGATGGGTGAATGGGTGGATGAGTAGATGGGTGGATGAGTGAATTAAAGGGCTATCGCTCTGGTTTGCCGCTTCTAAAGCTTTTGGGGACTCGCAGGAAAATAAGGTACCTGCTTACCGGGCTTCGACTTCGCTCAGCCCTCGATCACCGAAGGTTGAGCGAAGTCGAAACCTGGCTACCTAGTACACTATTAGCCCGCCGCTCCCTCGCCCTCTTCATCCTAACGAGCTAGGGGGATTAGAGCTAATTCATCCACCCATCCACCCCTAACTCATCTACCCTTTACTCACTCTCATCCCGCCCGCCGTCGTCGCGGTTAATGGGCTCGCCGTTCTCGTCTTCGCTGTAGTTGTTGTCTTCGTCTTCGGGGGCCTGGCTGCCGCCGCCGACGGCGACGAGGTCAATTTGCTGGCGGTAGTAGTCAACGCTCTTGACCTGCACATCCACTTTGTCGCCGAGGCGGTACTGCTGGCGGTTTTTGCGGCCAACCAGCTTTTGCTGGCGGGCGCGGTACTCGTACCAGTCGTCTTTGAGCGAGCTGACGTGGACGAGACCTTCGACCAGCAGTTCTTCAATTTCGACGAAAAAGCCGTAGGACTGCACGCCGGTAATCAGGCCGTGGAAGACTTCGCCGGTATGCGATCGCATAAACTCAGCTTTCTTGAGCCCCTCCAGGTCTGACTCGGCCTCCTGGGCCAGGCGCTCGCGCTCGGTCAGGTGAATGGCGATGCGGGGCAGGTCGTCTTCTAGCTCGTGCTGAATTTCCGGGGGCAGCACGTTCCAGTTGACCTGGCCGTGGCAGGAGCTGTGGCGCAGATTAGCCGGGTCTTTGGAGCGGGTGGAGCGGCGATCGCGGCCCGACTCAAACACCGCGTGCAGAATGCGGTGTACCAGCAGATCGGCGTAGCGCCGCGACGGCGAGGTGAAGTGGGTGTAGCCATCGGTGAGGGCCAGCCCAAAGTGCAGGTCGGCGTGGGTGCTGTAGAAGGCGGGCTGAATGGTCTCCAGCAGTAGGTAGGTGAGAATCTTCTCGGCCCCAGAGGCGGCAAACTGCTCCACAAACCGCTGGTAGTCTTTGGGCTGAGGGGCAGCCTCGTCGTCAAGGGTGAGCTGAATTTCCATGTTTTCGGCCAGTTTCACCAGCTCTTGCACATCGCTGGCGTCGGGGGCGCGGTGCAGTCGGTAGATGGCGGGCACCCCCAGGGCCTTGAGCTGCTGCGCAATCAGCTGGTTGGCCAGCAGCATGCACTCGGTGACAATCTGCCGCGAGGGTAGGCTGGTGGCGGTCACCATCACCCCCAGCAACCCCTCGTCGTCGTACTGGAACTTGGGCGATCGGTAGTGGGCCAAGGGCTCGCCCGCGTCGGCGGGGAAGTCGTACTCGGGCAAGTTGAGCTCAAAGGAACCCCGGTGCAGCCGCTGTCGCTTGATTGCCTGGCTCAGGTAGAGCAGGTTATCCATCAGGTCATAGACGGGCTCCAGGGCCTTCAGGGCTTTGGGTTTGATGCCCAGGCTTTGAATCAGCTCTGAGTTGTCGCGCTCCAGCACCGCCTGCGCTTCCTGGTAGGAAATTTGGTGGTCTACGGCCACGACTGTGGGCTGCACCTCATACTCCAGTACTGCGCCCGTATCATCGAGGGTGACCAGCACGGAGATGGCGAGGCGATCTTTGCCCGCCAGCAGCGACCCCAGGGGGCCAGACAAAGGCGGCGGCAGCATTGGGATCACCTCGTCGCCGAGGTAGACCGAGGTGCCGCGTTTGCAGGCCTCGTGGTCGATTGCAGAGTGGGCCGGCACGTAGTGCGAAATATCGGCAATGTGAATACCTAGCCGCCACTGGCCAGCTTTGGTGCGCTCCAGGCTGAGGGCATCGTCGATTACCTGGGCGTTGGGGCCGTCGATCGCCACCGTTAGCGCCTCGCGCAGGTCGACGCGACCCTTGCTGTCGGCCTTGAGCACGCGGGTGGGCAACTCCTGGGCCGCCGCTAGCACCGCATCGGAGAAGGTGCGGGGCAGGTCGTGCTTGCAGTAGACAATGTCGATGTCGGCAGCGGCTTCGGCGTCGCTGCCCAAAATTTGGGCTACCCGACCCTGGGGCGGGTGCTGCCCCAGGGGATAGCGCACAATTTCGACGTGGGCGAGCTGATCGACCGCCTCGGCTAGGTTGCCCCCGTTTTCGATTAGGGCCAGCTCAAACAGCAGGCGATCGTCGAGGGGCACCGCCCGATACTCTTCGGCTTCCTGCTTGACTCGGGCCAGCACCGAGGCGTTGGCGCGTTCTAAAATGAGCTGCACTTCACCCTCGGGGCTGCGGCGACGACTGCCCTCTTTGGTCACCTTGACCAGTACGCGATCGCCGTTCCAGGCCGTATTTAGCTGGCTCTCTCGCACGTAGATATCGTCGGCCCCCTCCTCGTCTTGAATAGCAAAGCAAAAGCCCTTGCTGGAGCAGCGCAGCTTGCCCTCAATCACATCTTCGGCCAGGTTGCGGCGGTACTTGCCCCGCTCCTTGACCAGCACTCCCAGCCGCTCGAGGGCATCGACGGCAATTTGCAGGTCGCGCTGGCTGGCATCGTCATTGCAGTGCAGCTTTTTCTCCAACCCTTTGAGGGTGTGGGTCTTGTCTTTGGCGAAGCTGGCCAGTAGGGCCGCGATCGAGAGTTCCATGTAGCGACTGATTCCTAAAACTATTCATGACTGGGTGCCCTGGACTGGGTCAGGGCATCAACCCGGTTTAGCTTCCTGGTTTAGAGCGAAAGGGAAGCTTTAGCAAACCGCCTGTGGTAACGAGGCAGCGCCGCAGCCGGGGGTGACGTTGTAGCTGAAACCGACCTCGATTCGTTGGCTTAAAGCAAGGTTTCAGATCCTAATACCCTGGCTTCGGCCTCCAGCTTTGGCCGAGAAGACAGCCGCCTGGAACCGCCAACGCCCAAGTGTAACCGCTACAGCCGCAGATGAACCCGGCTGATGGCAACCACAACCCCAGGCCAGACCTGCAGCGAGGGCTAGCCCCCCTCAGCAAAAGGGAACAGGAGCGACGGGGAACAGGCTACTCCTACAGTTTCTCAGGAAATGGACCGCTGTCAAATCTTTTTGTCAATGGTAGGCAACGTTTTGTAAAGCGGTCTGCGGTGCAGGGTACAGGGTATCAGGTCACCTCTACCCTCGAACCCTGTACCCTGTGTCCTACTCTCAAGTTCGCTCGCCGGTAACGATATAGGCCACCCGCTTGCCAATATTGGTGGCGTGGTCAGCGATCCGTTCCATGTAGCGAATGGCTAGCACCAGCAGCACCGTGGGCTCGACCGACCCCATCAGGTTGGTCTGATGGGCCAGCAGGGCGTAGAGTTCGTCGTAGTCGGTGTCGATCGCGTCGTCTTTTTGCTTAATTTCCAGGCCGCTTTCGGCATCCAGGTCAGACAGGGCCAGCAGACACATGGCCACCATCGATCGACAGCGATCGAGCATGGTCTGCACGCGCCCCATCAAGGGGTGGACCGGGTAGGGAAAGAGCTTAATGGCGACTTCGCCCAGGTCTTCGGCGTAGTCGCCAATGCGTTCGAGGTCGCGCACCAGCTGCATAAATGCGCCAATTCGCCGCAGGTCTTCGGCCTCAGGCTGGGCCTGAAGCGTGAATAGGTGCATGCAGTCCACTTCGATCTGGCGGTAGAACTGGTCGATCTGCTTGTCGTGGCGGTGCAGGCGCTGGGCGGCATCCAGGTTGCGATCGCACAGGGCCTCCCGGGCCAGCACACAGGAGTTCTCAACCAGGGCTCCCATGCGCAGCAGGTCGCGCTGCACCCGCAACAGCTGCCGCTCAAAGTTACCGCGCACTGGTTGAGTTGTGTCCATATCAAGCATTGCTAGCACACCGAGAAGATTGAAACAGCAGTGGCCGTAGCCCTTCACCCTATCAGGCTCTGGGATGATCTCTAAAATCAGAAACGCCAGCCCTGCCCAGCTGAGTTCCCATTAAGCTCTGTAACAGTTAGGCCCGACCGCCTCGCGAAAGATCCCGTCTTAGTTAACAATCGGTCTAGACCAAGCGTCTTTCTAAGCGTCATTCACTCAGCTTTGAGGAGTATTTTGTATGCCCCTTTCAGAAACTCAGATTTTTATTGCCCTAGCCGTAGCTTTATTGCCTGGTATTCTGGCACTTCGCCTGTCTACTGAGCTTTATAAGTAGGTTAAGTTGGGGTGCATTTTAGTACTCCACGGCTATAACTCACCATAACAAAAGGCTTCGGCGTCATGAGCACCGAAGCCTTTTGTTATGGAATGTTGACAATGGCGGCGGGAAAGACCGCCCTACAAACTCATAGCAGGCTCGTTTTTGACTGGCCCCAGTGCCCCCGAGTAGATCAGGCCGCGCCGGGTATCGAGGGTGAGAATGCTGCCGTCGCGGATGATTTCGGTGGCGTTTTTGACCCCCACAATCACTGGCACCCCCAGCCGCAGGCCAATGACTGCCGCGTGGCTGGTAGGGCTGTCATCCTCGGTGACAATGCCCCCTGCCCGCCGAATCACCTCAACAAAATCGGCACTGGTGTTGGGCACTACCAAAATTTCACCATCGTTGAAATCGTTGACCTCCAGACTGTTGCGGGCTACCCGCGCTCGCCCGCTCACCGAGGCCTCGCCAATGCCAACGCCGCGCCCTACCACAGCGGTGACCACATCCACCTTGATTAGGTCAGTGGAGCCTGACACGCCCTGCAGGGTTCCCGCTGTCAGCACCACCAGGTCACCGTCGTTGAGCAGGTGTTTTTCCTGGGCGACGCTCATAGCCGCCTGAAAAGTCTGGGTACTAGAGGGCAAATCGAGCACCAGCAGGGGCCGTACCCCCCACACCAGCTGCAGCTGGCGAGCCACGTTGACGTGGGGCGTGACCGCCAAAATTGGCGTTTCGGGGCGGTACTTCGACACGTTGCGGGCGGTGGCCCCCGATTTAGTCAGCGTCATCACGGCCGCCGCGTTGAGCTGAGCGGCAATGCGACCCACAGCCTGGCTAATGGCGTTGGGAATAGAGCGCCGAGCGCCGCTAATGTTGCGATCGCCCAGCGTCAGCCCCTCCTGTTCGGTACAGATGGCGACCTTGGCCATCGTCGCCACCGCTTCCACCGGAAACTTGCCCACGGCGGTCTCGTTGGAGAGCATCACCGCATCGGTACCGTCGAGAATGGCATTGGCAATGTCAGAGACCTCGGCGCGAGTAGGGCGGGGGTTAGACACCATGCTGTCGAGCATTTGGGTGGCCGTAATCACCGGAATGCCCAGGGCGTTAGACATGGCGATCAGCCGTTTTTGCAGAATGGGCACCTCCTCGGCGGGCAGCTCTACCCCCAGGTCGCCCCGGGCCACCATCACCCCGTCGGAGAGCGACAAAATCGCCTCCATCTGCTCGATCGCCTCGTGCTTTTCGATCTTGACGATCACCGGCACATTTTTGCCAGCGGCGCTGATAATCTCCTTGATTTCCAGCACATCCTGAGGGTTGCGCACAAAACTCAGCGCCACCCAGTCAACCCCCTGGTTGAGGCCAAACAGCAGGTCTTCGCGGTCTTTGTCGGTGAGCGCCTTCACCGAGAGATACACCCCCGGAAAGTTGACCCCCTTGTTGTTAGACAGGGTGCCGCCCACGACCACGCGGCAGTGCAGCTCCTGGGCCTCTAAATCGACCGATTCCACCTGCATCTCCACCTTGCCGTCATCCAGCAGAATGGTGGACCCAGCGGGCACCTCTAGGGCCAGCTTGTCGTAGGTGACGCAGGCGCGCTCCTGGTTGCCCACAATAATCTCGCTGGTCAGCACAAAGGGATCGCCCTTAGCCAGCACAATCGAACCGTGCTCGAATCTACCCAGCCGAATTTTAGGCCCCTGCAGGTCTTGGAGGATGCCGACGGGCTGGTTGAGCTCAAAGGAAATTTGGCGAATTAGACGAATGCTGCGCTGGTGGTCGTCGTGGCTGCCGTGGGAAAAATTGAGCCGCAGAGTGGTAGCCCCAGCTTCGATCAGTGCCCGGAGTACATCGGCATCTTGAGTGGCAGGGCCGATGGTGGCAACAATTTTGGTGCGGCGAACAGCGTTGCGCAGGGGCATAAATGACCTCTACTGAGAGTAAAACGCTACCGCCCCGAACGCTTGATCAAGCCCACAGGTTGGTAGCCATAAAGCACAGGGATAGTAGCACGAATGCCGAGGGGCTTTACGCCTAACCCCAAAACCAGCAAGAATTTCAGCGTTTTCACCGAAGATAAACCGCCTGCCACAGCCTAGGGTTACCAAAGTTCTGCATTGCCCTCAACACGCGGGGTGGAACCTTCAGGCTTTAAGCGACGTCACAAAACTTTAATGTTTATGCGTCGTAACGTATACTACCGAAGACACTGGTGTAGGAGCGATGCAACATGTCGGCGGCAGCTGAGCCCCTGACGATTCGAAAAACGGTACCCCCCGAGTTATTGAAAACTGAGGGCGGGCTAAGTTTGAACAGTCTCATGTTTATAGCCTCCGTTGGGCTCATGAGTCTGTCTACGGTGGGCTATTTTTGCTGGCACTGGGCTAGCTGGTGTGTGTTTCTAATGAATGTTTTGTCTCTGCACCTGGCGGGGACGGTAATTCACGATGCCAGCCACAACTCGGCCCACCGCAACCGGGTGGTGAATGCTTTGCTGGGTCACGGCAGTGCCTTGATCCTGGGGTTTTCATTTCCGGTGTTTACGCGGGTGCACCTGCAGCACCACGCCCACGTCAACGATCCCGAAAACGATCCCGACCATTTCGTGTCAACCGGCGGCCCCCTGTGGCTGATTGCGGCTCGCTTTTTTTACCACGAAATCTATTTCTTCAAGCGGCGGCTGTGGCGAAACTGGGAGCTGCTGGAGTGGTTTTTGGGCCGTTTTGCGGTGGGCCTGCTGGTATTTATGGCCTGTCGATTTGACTTTTTGGGCTATCTCTTCAACTACTGGTTTTCGCCTGCCCTGGTGGTGGGTATTGCCCTAGGCCTGTTTTTTGACTACCTGCCCCATCGGCCGTTTCAGGACCGCGATCGCTGGAAAAATGCCCGCGTTTACCCCAGCCCCGTTCTCAATCTGCTGATCATGGGCCAGAACTACCACCTGGTGCACCACCTGTGGCCCTCAGTGCCCTGGTACAAGTACAAGCCCACCTACGAGGTGATGAAGCCTCTGCTCGACGAGAAAGGGTCACCCCAATCGCTAGGGCTGCTGCAAATGAAAGATTTCTTCGGGTTTCTCTACGACCTGTTTTTGGGTATTCGCCTGAAGAAGCATTGACTCCGGCACAACCCCAGTAGGGGCACAACATGCTGTGCCCCTACTGGGGTTGTTAACCCGTTACTACCAGATCGGGGCGCAGGTCGCGGGCACCGCGCAGGTAGACGTGCTGCACCTTGCCGTGGAGCACAGGAAGCTGCACGTGCATTAGAATGCGGATGCAGCAGGGCAGGCTGCCTTCAACGTGCATGTGCTGCACATCCAGAAGGGCGACATTGTCCCACTGGGGGCGCTGACGGGCGATCGCAGCCGGGAACACAGCATCCAAATCGCGGGTGACCGAAAAGGTGGCGCTAATAATGTAGGTGGGGTCGAGGCGGTTGCGCTCCTCCACAGCGTCTACCAGCTCTGTCACCGCCTCCCGAATGGCCCCCTCGGTATTTTCTGATACCGTCACTGCTCCTCGAATTGCCCACACTCGCCAGTCCACGCTGCAACCTCCAAAGGTCATTCTTCAAGGCCCCAGAGGCACCATGCGGGCAACTGAGGAAGAGAATTGACTGCATTTTACCGCTTAATCCTACCAGGCTCGCGATCTGACCAGTGCCTTAAGGGGTAGATACAACTACGCCCTTAGGGGCGATACAGCCATAGGGGAATGCCGCTGGTAGAGCGCTCAAACTCCAGCCATTCGAGGGTGGCACTGAGGGCGGGCACGGCCAGTTGGGGGTAGGGCAGGCTTGAGGCTCCAGGCAGAATGAGGCTGCTGTTGCCGGGCACCAGCCGCTTCAGCAGCGGTTTTTTCTCGTCGAAGGTAATGCACTCGGCTTTCTCGGGGTCGAGCCCGACCAGTTCGGCGGCCCAGCGACGGGCGTCTTCTTCGCTGCCCAAGCGGTCTACCACGCCCAGCTGGAGCGCCTGTTCGCCGGTAAAAATGCGGCCGTCGGCGAAGGTGCGTACGGTGTCTTCGCTGAGTCGGCGGGCCTCGGCCACGGTTTTGACAAACTGCCCGTAGCTGACGTCAATCAGCTCTTGCAGAATGCCTTTTTCGGGGTCGGTAAGCTCGCGATCGAAGGCCAGAATGTCTTTGTAGGGGCCAGACTTGATCACCTTAAACGACACCCCAACGCGATCGAGCAGGCGCTCCAGGTTGTTGCCCCGCAGGATCACTCCAATGCTGCCGGTGATGGTGCCGGGGTTGGCCATGATATGGTTAGCCCCCATACCAATGTAGACGCCGCCCGAGGCGGAGATATTGCCGAAGCTGGCCACAATTTTGAGCTTGTCTTTGAGCCGCTGCAGAGCCGTGTAGATTTCCTGGGAGTCGCCGACGGTACCGCCGGGGCTGTCGATGCGCAGCAGCAGCGCCGGAAAGCGCTTTTCCTCAATTTCTTTGAGGGCTTCGAGCACGCGCTTGCGGGTGGCGGCGGCGATCACGCCAGTGACCTCAATGCGGGCAATGGACTTGCGAAAACGGGGCGAAAACGGCCAGACCATAGGGGTTAAAGCAAACCTAAACGAATTCAAGGACAGACGGTAGCCAACGAGCCCCTGGGGGACTGAGGTTAGCTTTCAATTGTAGCCAAAACCACACTGCGCCGGGGCAGCGCGCTGTAGCGTCGGAGCGGGGGCTGTGCCTAGCTGGGCGCAGCCGATCCCGAACTGCGTTAACATTCCTTAAAGAAAGTCTCTGGCCGCCGCGATCGCCCTCTGGGCTAACTTTTGGGCTAGTTCTTAACGACCTCACCCCCTCTCCCTATGGATTCAGCCGCCGCTCCCTCAACCGCCGCCCGTAACCCCATTGTGCTCATTGCCCCTTTTTTCCTGTGGGGTACCGCCATGGTGGCGATGAAGGGGGCCATGCCCCACACCACACCGTTCTTTATGGCCGGTACGCGGCTAGTGCCTGCCGGGGCCGTGGTGTTGCTGGTCAGTTTTCTCCTGCGGCGGCCTCAGGCCATTAGCCGTCGGGGCTGGCTGTGGATAGCGCTTTTTGCCCTGGTCGATGGCACCCTCTTTCAGGGCTTTTTGGCGGCGGGCCTGCAGCGCACCGGGGCAGGCCTAGGCTCGGTAATGATCGACTCGCAACCCCTGGCGGTGGCGGTGATGGCGCGAGGCCTGTTTGGCGAACACATTGGTGCCCTGGGCTGGATTGGCCTGCTGTGGGGCATTGCGGGCATTAGCCTGCTGGGCCTGCCCGACGAGTGGATTTTTGCTCTCTTCCATGGCGATACCACTTGGCTAACGGGGGGCACCGCCCTCAATACCCTGCTGCAGGGCGGCGAATGGCTGATGCTGCTGGCGGCGCTGTCGATGGCGACGGGCACCATTTTGATTCGCTACGTGTGTCGCCACGTTGACCCCGTGGTGGCTACCGGATGGCACATGGTGCTGGGCGGTCTGCCGTTGTTTGGTCTATCGGCCCTGGGCGAGGTGCAACCCTGGCAGGGGTTGACCGGGTTGGACTGGAGCGCGATCGCCTACTCGACCCTCTTTGGTAGCGCCCTGGCCTACGGTATTTTCTTCTTCCTGGCGGCTCAGGGCAACCTCACCAGCCTCAGCGCCCTCACTTTCTTGACTCCCGTGTTTGCGCTGCTGTTTGGCAATCTATTTTTGGCCGAAACCCTGAGCTCGCTCCAGTGGTTGGGGGTGAGCTTTACCCTGGTCAGCATTTACCTGATCAACCAGCGCGACGCCCTCACCCAGAAACTGCGGCAGTGGATGCTGGCCTATGGAGCGACGGCTTCTTCGGTAGAGCCAGATTAGGGGAAGAGTAGGCGGATGAGTGAGTAGGAGCATGGGGGCGTAATATTGATCATCCCCTCACCTAATTCTCTCCCAACTCAATCGCCAATCGCATCTACCCATCCACCCGCCCACCCATCTACCCGCCTACCCGCCCACCYAWSMRMCMRCCTCCTCCCATAGATCGCTCTGCCCCCAGCGGGGTAAGTTACCTTAGGGGCATCCGCACTGGGTAACCGTCACCGCCAGCTATGGGCTGTCATGAACATGAGAATGCTATTGCCAGGATGTAGGCTCGGCCCCAGCGGCAGTCGTGCGGTGGCCCTGGCCCTGATTGCCGGTCTGTCGGCCTTGGGCATAGGAGACGTATCCCCTGCCTGGTCAAGAACCGCCGTCCTACCGAACCTAGGAGAGCAACGGGCAGATTTTATTGCTCAAGCCAATACACCAATTCAGACGAACGCCTCCTCTGCTCCTAACCCGGTGCTGCTGCAGCCGGGGGCAGAGGGCGATGAGGTGATGATGCTACAGCGGCAGATGCGGCTGCAGGGCCTTTACCAGGGAGCGGTGGACGGACGCTACGGGGAGGAAACTAAGGCGGCGATCGCGGCCTTTCAAACCAGCGTTGAACTTCCCCCAACGGGCACCCTCGACCAGGCCACCTGGCAGCGCATGAGCACTCCCCAACTGCTTGCGAACGATGCCTCAGCGGCAGCGGACCTGCCAGTGCTGTTACCCAGTGCCGAGGGTGACGCTGCACCGCTTGAGGTACCGGAGGCAGAGTCTCTAGAACCGGCTACCAATCCTCCGAACCGTCTCAGTCGTCGCCTGGGTTGGTTCATGGTGGGCGGCCTGGCGCTGGCGGTTTGCCTGGGGGGCTGGCTATGGCTAGGCCAAGGAAAAAGGCGTTCTAGAGCGGGCAATTCGCCCACCGTGCTGCCTGAAACCAATCTGCCACCAGCTTTAGACCCAGCGGCACCTGAGGCCCCAGCCGCCACCGACCTGCCGCTGGAAGCCACTACCCGCTTGAGTCGCGTGGATGTAGTCGATTCTTTGGTACATGAGCTAGGCAGCGCCGATAGCTCAGTGCGCCGCCACGCTATTTGGGAGCTGGGGCAGCGGGGCCATTCCGACGTTATTCAGCCCTTGGTAAATGGGCTTTTAGAGGCCGACTCCCAGGAGAAAAGCCTGATTTTGGCGGCTCTAGCGGAGATTAGCAGCCGCAGCCTCAAGCCCATGCACCGCGCCCTGGCCCTAGGGCTGCAAGACCCCAGCCCCGAGGTGCGCAAAAACGCCATTCGCGACCTCAGCCGGGTTTACGATACGGTGGTGCAGCTCAGTCATATGCTCGCCCACGCCAGCCAAGACCCTGACCCTGGGGTGCAAGAAACCGCCCGGTGGGCGTTGACCCAGCTCAACCGCATACCCACTGCTCCCTACCCCAGCGAACCCACCGCTTTGGAAGCTGCCTACGACGACGATCGCCAGAGGCCAACTCACGAGGGTCGTCGTATTCCGCCCTCCTAAGGGGAATTTTGGATTTTGGATTTGGACAATGGACTGAACCTGCTCTAAAAATAGCCGTTCCCTGAGCGAGGTCGTTGGTGTTCGCGAAGCGAGTGCTGGGCACTCAGCCGCTCCAAAGGGGCTAGGGAATGGCTATGGCTGTTTTTATTGTTGAGGGTGCTGCGCTAGCGGCATGGACGATTGGTATAAGTAGAATTGCCAATCCAAAATTACCGATCCAGAATTACCGATCTAAAACTTCAAGCACCGTCTTTTCCTGCCCTACCTACGTTTACCCCCGCCCATGCCATCCCCCCGCCGCCTGCTCTTGATCTCAACTCCCGTAGGACCGCTGGGGTCTGGGCTAGGGGGCGGTGTCGAGTTGACCTTGCTTAACCTGTGCCAGGGGTTGAGGGCGCGGGGGCACCAGGTAACAGTGGCGGCACCAGAGGGGTCTAGCCTGGCCGATGTGCCTGTGGTGGAGGTTTCTGGTCAGCTTCAGCCTACAGCTCACACCCAGGGGCGCAACGCTCTGGTTACTCTCCCGGCTGACAGCGTGTTGGGCAACCTGTGGCGCTACGCCCAGCAGCAGCAGGAGCAATTTGATCTGATCGTGAACCTGGCCTACGACTGGCTGCCCTTTTACCTGACCGAGTTTTTTGATACGCCAGTGGCCCACTTTGTCACTATGGGCTCTCTCAACGACGCAATGGACGAGGCTATTCAGCAGGTGGCGCGGCAGTTTCCGGGGCGGCTAGGAGCCTATACCCGCACCCAGGCCGAGACCTTTGGGGTGGCCGATGCCTTTGCAATTCTCAGTAGCGCGATCGCTTTAGAGCAGTACGACTTTTGCGCTACCCCCGGCGAGGCCCTGGCCTGGCTGGGGCGTATTTCGCCTGAAAAAGGCCTGGAAGATGCGCTGGAGGCCGCCGAAATGGCCCAGGTGCCGCTCAAAATCTTGGGCAAGCTGGAGGACGCCAGCTACTGGCAACAGCTCTGCGATCGCTTTCCCCACGCCGCTGACTACTATTTGGGCTTTTTGCCCACCCGTGAACTCCAGCAGGTGCTGCGCCAGTGCCGTGCCCTGGTGATGACCCCGCGCTGGATCGAAGCCTTTGGCAATGTGGCGATCGAGGCCCTGGCCTGTGGGGTGCCGGTGATTGCCTACGCCCGCGGCGGCCCCGCTGAGATTGTGCAGCAGGGTAAAACCGGGTGGCTAGTAGAACCTGACTCGGTATCGGGGCTGGTGGAGGCGATTAGGAAGATTGACCAGTGCGATCGCCACGCCTGCCGCCGCCAGGCCGAAACTGACTACTCCCTCGAGGCCCTAGCCCTCCGCTTTGAGCAGTGGTTTGAAACTATTATCGGCCGTACATAACCCTACTGGGCCTGGGCCATGGAGCGCTGGCCCAGCTGCTCTAGACGCACAAAGTCGTGGTGTAACGCCTGGCGTAGCGAGCGATTTTGAGGGTCAACCCGACGGGCCTTTTTCAAACAGGCTTCGGCCTTTTTAAGGTTGCCGGTACTGAGCAGGTCGTGGCCCCAGCGGTAGTAGGTAATGGCGTGCCACTGACGAATTTCTGGATCGTCGGGGAAGCGCTGGGCGAGCCCTTCGACTAAAGCCACCGCTCGGGGAAAGCGCTGCCCTCGGAAGAACTCTCGCAGCTGCTTAAAGCTGGCCACCTTGAGCTGTTGATCGGCCTCAGAACCCCCCGGTGTTGGGCTGACGGTCAGCTCAATCTCCTGCTCCTGTGCTTTTGTCTGTACGGGCGGCACCTGGGGAGCGACTGGGGCGGGTGCTGTTGGGGCCGCTGGGGCCGGTTTGGGGGGAGTCCGCTGAGCTATGACGGCCTCAGGGGGAAGCGCATTCACCAACGCTTGGTACGCCTGGGTGACCTGAATAAATTTTTCCTTCGCCAGCTGGTCGCCGGGGTTGGTGTCGGGGTGGTAGAGCCGGGCCAAATTACGATAGGCCAGCTTGACATCGCCAAAGCTGGCCCCGGTTCTAAGCCCTAGTATGCGGTAGTAATGCGCCAGCGCCATGGTTCGCTAACTCTATAGCAGGGGTACGTGTGCTGCCCCTATTCTGCCAACTCTAAGCGAAAATGGCGCAGCGAATTAGACCGTAGCCGGCACAGGAGCAGCAAGCTCCTGGGTGCGCTCTTCAATCACGCGGTCGATTAGGCCATAGGCAACGGCCTCCTCTGCCGACATGAAGTAGTCGCGATCGGTGTCCTTTTGAATTTGCTCAATTGAACGCCCGGTGTGGCGAGACATCATCTCGTTGAGTTCTTGACGCACCCGCAGAATCTCTTTGGCCTCGATCGCAATGTCGCTGGCCTGGAGCCGCTGCCGCCCGGTGCCACCCATGGGCTGGTGAATCATAATGCGCGAGTGGGGCAGAGCTACGCGCTTGCCTTGGCTGCCCGCCGCCAACAAAAATGCTCCCATGGAGGCCGCTAGACCCAGGCAAATGGTGACCACATCAGACTTGATGTACTGCATGGTGTCGTAGATGGCCATACCTGCCGTCACCGATCCACCGGGGGAGTTGATGTAGAGGTAGATGGGCTTGGTGTTGTCGTCGGAGTCGAGGTACAGCATGGCGGCCACAATGGAGTTGGCCAGGCTGTCGGTCACCTCTTGACCCAGAAAGATAATCCGCTCCTGGTTGAGGCGGGTGTAGATATCGACCCACTGGGAGTACTGGCTACCGGGCAAACGATAGGGAACTTTGGGAGTGCCGATGGGCATAGTGCTCTTTCAACCTAAAAACAAAACAACAGAACTGGAATGAGCCAAGACCGCCTTTAGGGGCGATCGCGCCTGAATATCGCGCCTGAATCTTGAGTGCAGCTTGGCGTTGGGTCTAAACGCCCACTCCGGCAGCCACCGGCAGCTCTTTACGGCTGGCCAACACCCGGTCGATAATGCCGTATTCCTTGGCTTCTTCGGGGTTCATGTAGAACATCCGGTCAGAGTCGCGCATGACCTGATCCAGGCTCTTGCCGGTACTCTTGGCGAGAATGTCCATCATCGATCGCTTATTGTCGAGCACCTCTTTGGCCCGAATTTCGATATCGGTAGCCTGACCCTGGGCACCGCTGCGGGGCTGGTTAAGCACAATGCGAGCGTGGGGCAAGCTGGCCCGATAGCCCTTGGTGCCTGCGGCCAAAATTACCGCTGCCGACCCCATCGCCTGACCAATGCAGATAGTGTGCACCGGGGGCTTGATGTAGTTCATGGTGTCGCAGATGGCAAAGGCTTCGGTGTCGTAGCCAATCATGTTGCCGTCGTACCAGGAGGTGCCGGTGGAGTTGATGTAGAAGAAAATGGGTTTGTCGGGGTCGTCAAACTGCAAAAACAGTAGCTGAGCAATAATTAGCTCGGTGACGTCAATACCCACCTGCTGCTTAATGTCGTCCCCTGAAAAGAGGGGCAGCCCCAGATAGACAATGCGCTCTTTCAGCAGCAGTGAGGGTAAGTCTGGGGGCGGCGTGCGGTACGTTGCATCGCCATACGGTGCCTGCACGGCTTTAATCTCTAAACTCATAGACCGAAGACGCCCAAATACGGCATTTGAACAGTGTAACGCGGGATTGAGCCGGGTTCGACGCCGCCCCCAAGACGGATATCCTCACCTCAGGTTCTACCTAAATGCACACCCGATTTCGCCCTTGTTATAGATGAGGTGTCGATGGGCTTAGCTCTACGGTAGAAGTAAATCACGTTAAGGAACTTCTACTATGTCTATTGAAGATCGCGCTAAGGCCACCGCTAAGAATATAGAAGGCAAAATGCAGGCCGCCGCTGGTGAAATTACAGGCGACCCGAAAGATAAAGCCGAGGGTGAGGCCAAGCAAGCCGAGGCTCAGGCCACCCATGCCAAGGAAGATGTGAAAGATTCTCTGAAGCGAGCGATCGACTAGGCAATACAGCGCTAGCGCTTACGCTTGAGCGTTGCCTAATAGCGTTTGGGGCGGCCAGTGGCTGCCCCTTTTTAATGGCCGCAATAACGACAGCGTAAAGATGCTTTGGAACTGTGGCTGGTGGCCAAGTTGGCGAGTAGATTTCAGTTTGGGGGCCAAAATGGGTTCCCTAAACCAGGGAGAGTTCCTGTCTACCGCTGGGATATACCGCGCCTATGTTCTCTATTTTTATTCTGACCCACAATGAAGAGCGAGATATTGCCGCCTGTATTGAGTCGGCACTGCTGTCAGACGATGTAATTGTGGTGGACTCGTGCAGCAGCGATCGCACCCAAGCGATCGCCACCCAGTACCCCATTCGCTTCGTCGAACATCCCTTTGCCAGCCACGGCCATCAGCGCACCTGGATGCTCGAACAGGTGCCCTACCGCTACGACTGGGCCTACATTCTCGAAGCCGACGAGCGCATGACGCCGGAGCTGTTTGCCGAATGTTTGGATGCGATCGCCAACGGCGATAAAGTCGGCTACTACGTAGCCGAGCGGGTGATGTTTATGGGCCGCTGGATTCGCCGCAGCACCCAGTTTCCCCGCTATCAGCTGCGGCTGCTGCGGCGGGGCAAAGTGTGGTTTGACGACTACGGTCATACCGAGCGCGAGATCGTAGACGGCCCCACCGGCTTTTTGCAAGAGACCTACCCCCACTACACCTGTAGCAAGGGGCTCAGCCGCTGGATCGACAAACACAACCGCTACTCCACCGACGAGGCCGCCGAAACCCTGCGGCAGCTTCAGGCGGGCCGCGTGGATTGGCAGGCTCTATTTTGGGGCAAATCTGAAGTCGAGCGGCGGCGAGCGCTGAAGGATCTCTCGCTGCGACTGCCCCTGCGCCCCCTGACGCGGTGGCTCTACATGATGTTTATTCTCGGTGGCTGGCGCGACGGCCGAGCCGGGCTAGCTTGGTGCACCCTCCAGGCGTTTTATGAGTATTTGATTGTGCTCAAGGCGCGAGAATTAATGCATCCCGAATACCTGACCGGGGTGCAACCTGGTGAGGAAGTTGTTGGCTTGAAGGACTTTCCTGCTGATGTTGCCGCTATAGAAAATAGCGCCGCCTGACTAAATGTTGGGGCGTCACCAGTACAGCAGGGCAGGTCTGCCGTAGGGGCAAACACCGTTTGCCCTGAACTGGATCAGGCCACTCTCCACCAATACCGCCTGCCCTATAAGCAGGTGTAGCCAAAAACGCGGGACAGAGCCAGAGCTGCCGCTGGGGGTATTTCGACTGTCCCCAGCCCCCGCTCGACCAGGAACCGTCGCCCTCAGTAGGGCGCAAACGTAAACTTAGCAGTGCACAGACCCAACAGAAGGTTTGGTCTGTGCACTGCTAAGTTTGGAGGGTAGATTGGTCGCAGTTTGGAGGCTACCGTTTAGAGCAAGGACCAAAACCTCACCCACTCATCCAGCCACCCACTCCCCTGCAACGCTATCGTAGGAAAATGAGTGAATACCGGGTAAAACGGGTTTCGCCCCCCAAAAAGAAGGCGTCGTGGCGCAACCTGGGCGAATCATTGGGGATGTATCGCTACGGGCAGCGAGCTATTCAGCTCGTGTGGCAGACCGACTGGCGGCTGACGGTGGCGCTGGGGCTGCTGACCCTGGTGGCAGGTTTGCTACCGGCGGCGATCGCCTATGTTGGAAAGCTAATTGTAGATGGCGTGGTCAGGGCGGCCCAATCGGGATTGGCGGTGGATCGCCAGGCCGCGCTGATGTACCTGGCTCTAGAAGCTGTGCTGGTGGCGGGGTTAGCGGGGGCGCGGCAGGGCTTAACCCTGTGCCAATCGCTGCTGCGGGTGCTGCTGGGGCAGCGGGTCAACGTGATGATTCTTGAAAAGGCCCAGACCCTGCCGCTGACCTACTTCGAAGATTCTGAGTTTTACGACAAGATGACCCAGGCTCGGCGCGAGGCCTCGGCTCGGCCCCTGGGCATGGTGAATCGCACCTTTGGGGTGGTGCAAGATGTGCTGTCGCTGGTTACCTTTGGGGGATTGCTGCTGCAATTTTCGGGCTGGGCGGTGGCGCTGCTGGCCGTGGCCACTCTGCCCGCCTTCATCGCCGAAACCCAGTTCGCAGGGGAAGCCTTTCGCCTGTTTAAGTGGCGATCGCCCGA
The DNA here is from genome assembly GCF_015207525.1 of Nodosilinea sp. LEGE 06152. GTDB lineage: Bacteria > Cyanobacteriota > Cyanobacteriia > Phormidesmidales > Phormidesmidaceae > Nodosilinea. The sequence continues at coordinate 202,512 of NZ_JADEWR010000005.1, read as the reverse complement.
AACCCGGCAGCAGGTTTACCTGGAGGCGCTGCTGGCCCGCGAAGACTTTGCCAAGGAGGTGAAGCTGTTCGGCCTGGGGCCGCTGCTGCTAGAACGCTATCAAAATATTTTTCAGCGCCTCTACAGAGAAGACCGCAGTTTGACGGTGCGCCGCAGCGGCTGGAGCTATGGGCTGGGCCTGCTGAGCACCGTATCGTTTTACCTGGCCTACTGCTGGATTGTGCTGGAGGCGATCGCAGGCCGCATTTCCCTGGGCGAATTAACCATGTACCTGACGGTGTTTCGCCAGGGGCAAACCACCTTTGCTAGCACCCTGACGGCGATCGGCGGCATGTACGAAGACGGGCTCTACCTGGCCAACCTCTACGAGTTTCTCGAACAGCCGGTGCCAGAGGACATGGGCACCGCCGATCGCGGCCCTGACCCGACCGATGGGCTGCGGTTTGAGCATGTGTCATTTACCTATCCGGGCAGCGATCGCCTGGCCCTAGAGAATGTCTCCTTTCACCTGAAGCCGGGGGAAAAGATGGCGATCGTGGGGGAGAATGGCTCGGGCAAAACCACCCTAATCAAACTGCTTACCCGTCTTTACACGCCTTCCCAGGGTCGTATTCTGCTGGATGGCCGCGACCTGCAAGAGTGGGATGCCGACGTGGTGCAGCAGCGCATCGGCGTAATTTTTCAGGACTTTGTGCGCTACCAGTTTAAGGTGGGCGAAAATATTGGTGTTGGGGATGTGAGCGACTTTGAGGATGCCCAGCGCTGGCAGGTCGCGGCCGCCAAAGGCACCGCCACCGAGTTCATTGAGTCGCTGCCCGACGGCTACGACACCCAGCTCGGCAAGTGGTTCTTTGGTGGTCAGGAACTCTCCGGCGGCCAGTGGCAAAAGATTGCCCTGTCTCGCGCCTTTATGCGCACCGACGCCGACATTCTGGTGCTCGATGAGCCGACTTCGGCAATGGATGCCGAGGCCGAAACCCGTCTGTTTGAGCAGTTCCGCGAAGCTACCCAGGATCAGATGGCGATTTTAATCTCCCACCGCTTCTCGACGGTTCGACGGGCCGACAACATCATTGTGCTGGCTAACGGCAAACTGATCGAACAGGGCAGCCACGAGGAGCTGCTGCGGCAGAACGGTCGCTATGCCCGCCTATTCACCATGCAGGCGGCAGGGTATTTGTAGCCCACCAGATCCCAGGGTTCTAACCCTGACTGGCAAACCCCGACAAAGCGTAGAAGAACCCTGGGAATCTACCTCGCCAATCAAACCATCTCGTTGATGGGTCAGCTTATGAATGAACCCACATAGGCACGCCACAACAGGCAACCTGAAAGTACCATAGGCTGATGACAACCAACGGGACGGAGGAACGTACAGGCTATGTTAACCGACTTGCAACAGCGCAAATTGACCAAGCTATTTAGCATGTACGACTCTGACTACACCGGAGTACTGGTCAAAAAAGACTTCGAGCTGATGTTTAAAAAGCTCTCTACCCTGCGCAACTGGTCCTTGCGATCGCCCCGCTGCCTGGTGCTGCAAGATAAGCTCATGCGCAAGTGGCAGGGGCTCGAAAAAAAAGCCGACACCGCCCACAACCATCAGGTTTCCCGCGCCGAATGGCTGGCCTATTACGAGGACGGCCTATCCGACACAGAGCTTCATGCAGAGGACATTATCAGCCTGATGGATCTGATCTTTGATGTCTTTGACCAGGATGAAGACGGCAAAGTTAACCAGGAAGAATGGGGGCAGCTGCTAGCCGCCTTTAACGAGTCGCCGGTCTATGCGCCCCTAGTGTTTCCGCCGCTCGATACCGACCAGGATGGCTGGCTGACCAAGGCCGAGTTTTTGGAGCACTTCAGCGCCTTTTGCTGTAGCGACGATGCCGACAACCCGGCCAACGGTATGTTTGGGCCTTACTAGAATTCCTTAGAATCGGCTTTACGGCCTTGCACGAGCGGAGCACTGTACCCATGAACCCAGCCCTCTCGACAGAAACCCAGCTTTTGACCTTTGAGGACTATCTGCGCCATGACGATGGCACCGATACCCGCTACGAACTGGTGAACGGAGTGCTGGTGGAAATGCCCCCAGAATCGGAAGAAAACAACGACATTGCCCGAAAGCTACTGTTTGAACTGGCGAAGCATATACCCATCGCCCTCTTGGCTCACAAGGATACGGAGATTGAGGTCACCGGACGCCGTGCCACGGGCCGCATCCCCGATTTGCTGGTACATACCGAAGCCTCGAAGGCTGCTGTAGCGGGGGCAACCCGCGCGACCATTACCCGCGATATGCCGCCCCCGGCACTGGTGGTGGAGGTGGTCAGCCCTGGGCAGGCCAACCGAGAACGCGACTACCGCTACAAACACACCGAATATGCGGCGCGCGGCATTACGGAATACTGGATTGTCGATCCAGAAACCCAGCAGGTGACGCTGTGTCTGTGGGTGAGTGGGCAGTACGAAGACCGAGTCTACAGCGGGGCAGAACCGCTGCAATCTACTGTAGTGCCAGGGTTTGGGCTGACGGCGGTAGCAATTTTTGAGTGAGTGGAATTGCACCCTTACTCCTACACCAGATCCCAGGGTTTTCTGGGAAGCTGGAGTAAATTTGTGGCAAGGCGCAGAAAACTCCTGGGCCTTCTCCTGCCATAAGCAACACCCTGCCGCAGAAACCGGGTTTCTTCTGCGGGTAGGCATAGGATGCTGCCTTTTGACCCAGAAACCCGGTTTCTAAATCTAGATTTTCGCTAAAACATTACCGAAATTTGGGCTGAGCCCTTGTAGTTTTAGGAAACACAGCGCTTTTCGTTGTCATGAGACATGCCGGAAAGCCGTTCTGATCCCCCTAGCCCCTTGCGGTAAAAGGCCAATCATGTACCCCCTTAATAGGGGGGGCAGGGGGGATTACAAACCCTAGCTCTACAACAGCCCTGCCCATCATGCAACGGCTTACCGCCAAAGAACTACAGCGCCGCTACCGCGCCGGAGAGCGCAACTTTGCCGAAGTAGACCTCAGCGGCGAATCGCTGCGCGGCATGAACCTAAAAGGCATTGACCTCAGCGGTGCCGACCTCAGCCGCACTGATATACGCGGCACCCAATTTGTAAATGCTAGCCTTCAAAGCACACAATTTGGCCAAGCCAGAGCAGGACTGCAAGGGCGGTGGTTAATAGGGAAACTTGCCTTTAGTCTTTCGTTGGCGATACTGTTTAGTTACGCCACCTCATCCACGATTTCTCAGTTTGTTGTATTCCAGTTATTTCAACCAGTAATATTTGAATATATTTCTGACTTGCATTTCATTTTTCTTATTTCACCTAGTTTTTTGACACTATTTATTTTGTTAGGCATGTTCGCTTCCATTGTCCGTCAGGGGCTGACCTTTAAAACCCTGACCACAGTTTTATTGCTAAGTTTTATCGCATCATTGACAACAGTATTCACAAGCGGAGGCCTGCTTACAGGAGCATCTATAGTTGCACTTATAGCCGCAACCGCAGGTTTAGTCGCAGTCATACTCGCAGTTGTGGATACAGGTCCAGTATCAGGTACAATCGCAGTCATATTCACAGTTGCAAACGTAAATATAGTCCAGCGTAGTGTCGGGCTATCAGCTATAGGTGCAGGTGCAGTCGCAGGTACAGTCGCAGGCGCAGTCACATTTGCAGTCATAGTCTTGAACATCTATGTAGCCTGGCGCTCCCTCAAAGGTGATAAAGATTTTGCGGTGATACGTGTGTTTGCCCTAGCGATTGGTGCTGTTGGCGGCACCTCCTTTGCCGGGGCCGATTTAACTAGGGCCTGTTTTGCTCAAGCCATTCTTAAAAACACTAACTTTGCCGCCTCGCGCCAGCATTCAACGGTGTTGACTAACGTGCGCTGGGAAAAGACCAAAAAACTAGATCGAGCGAGGGTAGGTAATTCTATTCTGCAAAATCCTCAGGTGCTTAAGTTAGTGGTAACACTAAATGGGGCTAATCAAAATTATTTCAACACCAATTTGCGCGGTGCGAACCTGGTAGGTGTAAACCTAACAAACGCTAACCTAAATGGTGCAATTCTTAGCGAAGCGGTGCTTAGCGGTGCCAATCTGCAACATGCTAATTTGACCGAGGCCAGTTGCATTAGCACCGATTTTAGCAGTTCTTCCTTGACTGGAGCCACCTTAGAAGCTTGGAACATTGAAAGCTCTACCTGTTTAGATAACGTTCACTGCGATTATGTTTACCTACTTCACAACCAACGAGAGCGCCGCCCCAGCAGTGGCAGCTTTGCCCCTAGCGAATTCAGCAAACTCTTTCAAGAAGTGCTCGACACCATCGATCTTATCTTTCAAAACGGCGTCGATTGGAAGGCCTTTGTACAAACCTTTAAAGATGTTAAAGTCGAGCATGAAGGAGCCAATCTAGACGTTTTAGGATTTGAAAATAAAGGTGATGGCGTAGTTGTGGTCAAACTACAGGCATCCCTAGGTGCCGATAAGTCGGCCATCCACTAGAGCTTTATGCAGCGTTACAAAAAAGCCCTGAAGAATGTAGAGAACTTTTACAAAGCCAAATTGCATGCCAAGGACCGTGAAATTGAGATTTATCGAGAGAAAAGCAACGATTTCTTTGAAATTGCAAAGCTGCAAGCCCAGCAAACGATCAATGTCAAAGCCATTGCAGGAAACAACAACGTGAACGACCACAGCAACAATCTCAACATCACTGGCAACATCACCAACTCCACCGTTAGCTTTGGCGACATCAACGCCCAGGTCACCAACCAGATCAACCAACTACCCGCCGCGGCCCCCCAGCAACCCGACCTCAAAGCTCTGCTCAGCCAACTGCAAGCTTTGATTCAGAGCGACAGCCAGCTTACCGACGCCAGCAGAGCCTATGCCCTAGAGCAACTGCAAGCCCTGGCCACTGCCGCCCAAAATCCCCAAGACTCCGCCATGAAGAAAATTGCCAAACAATCCATGACCCTGCTCAACAACATTTCCAGCGTCGCTGGCTCCATTCAGATGGGCCTATTCATCAAGCAAGCCTGGCCGCTGATCGCTGGCATCTTTGGACTGTAGAGATTGAGCCATCCGGCTAAACTTGAAGTACCTATTTATGGTGCGTAGCGCTATGACTACAACCCTACTTAAGCCTTCGTCCATCCTGCCCGAGGGTCTGTGTATTCAACAGGTCAACAACCTCACCCTCTTCAAATTTACTGACAAGCTGGGCGATCGCATGCAAGAACTGCTGGACAAAAAAAAGGCAGATACACTCACTGCTGAAGAAAGCCTCGAACTAGAAACCATTGGCGAACTAGACAATATCTTCAGCTACATCAATGCCGTCATGGCTGCTCAAGCCCATGAGCCTTCCTAAGGCGCTGCGTTTTCAGGTGCGTCAACGGGCGCAGTTTCGGTGTGAGTACTGCCATTATCCAGAGCTTTTAAGCTCAGCCCCGCTATCCATCGACCATCTTCAGCCGCAATCGTTGGGTGGGACAGATGACCTCGACAATCTTGCTCTCGCCTGCCGCCGCTGCAACGAAAGGCGTTACAACTTCATCGCAGGTATCGATCCAGAAACCGGTGCAGAGACTGTTTCGTTTAATCCTCGGCAACAACGCTGGGCTGATCATTTCATCTGGTCAGCCGACGGAACGCTTCTGCTTGGGGTTACCCCTACAGGTAGGGCTACTTGCGATCGCCTTGACCTCAACGACAATCGCCGCCCTGATAAATTTATTCAAACCTGTAGACAACTGTGGAGCATGAGCGGATTACATCCCTCAAAGGACGATCCGCAGCAGTCAGAGTAAGTTTTTGTCAAAGCTGCAATGGGCATCTTAAAGACTTGTCAAGGCTTTATTAAGACACCTTTCTAGCTGGGAAATAGAGTGATATAAACGAAAGTAACAGCATCAATCCTCGGTATCCCGACCGGAAAACCGTAGGTTCCGGTTGTAGCCCTTCAATCACCGTTCGCTCCCGGCTCTAGCAAAGGCTATTAACTCACTTCCGTTGCTCTCAAACCACCGCTCTCAACGATCGCCCATGACCAGCCTCACGCCCCTCCCCGGCCCCGACGATCGCTTTTACTACTTTGCCTATGGCTCCTGCATGTGCCCAGTCGATTTAAAGCGCTCCCTGGGCGAGAGCACCCACGATTACGTGGTTGGGCCAGCCACCCTGGCTGGCTATCGACTTGGGTTCTTTCGGCGATCGCGCCTGCGCAACTGCGGCGTGCTCGATGTCGTTCCCGACCAAAATTCTACTGTGCAGGGCGTGCTTTACCACCTGCCCTGGCGGCTCAGCCCTGCCCTCGACCTGCGCGAAGAGGGCTACTGCCACGAAACAGTGTCAGTAACCTGCAACGGCCGAGCTTACGCCGAGACCCGCACCTACTCGGTCATCAGCAAGACCCACGCAGAAATTGCCCCCAACGAGTGGTACTCCAGCGTGGTGATGCGCGGTGCCGCCACCTGTGGGCTGCCAGAGGAATATTGCTGGAACCTGTTTCACCACATTCACTCACTGCAACGGCGGCAGGCCCCGGCGACGCTGCAACGCACGGCCTAACTCCCTAGCAACGGGTCGGGGCATTCCCTATAATGGGGGCACATTCTAACCCTTCACCCCCGCCAAGCCTGTGACCCAAACGCCGCTTTCGCCTCGCCCCGCTGTCACCGATGCTCGCCCCGATGCCCTGGGCCGCTTTGGCCAGTTCGGTGGCAAGTACGTGCCCGAAACCCTCATGCCCGCCCTCTTTGAGCTAGAACAGGCGTTTTACCAGTACCGCGACGAGGCTGACTTTCAGGCTGAGCTAAACGGGCTGCTCAAAGACTACGTCGGTCGCGCCACCCCCCTCTACTTTGCTGAGCGGCTCACCGCCCACTACCGCCGCCCCGACGGCAACGGCCCCGACATCTACCTCAAGCGCGAAGATCTCAACCATACTGGGGCGCACAAGATCAATAACGCCCTAGGTCAGGTGCTCTTGGCCAAGCGCATGGGCAAGCAGCGCATCATTGCCGAAACCGGGGCGGGCCAGCACGGGGTAGCTACCGCGACGGTGTGTGCCCGCTTTGGCTTGCAATGCGTCATCTACATGGGCGTGCAGGATATGGAGCGTCAGTCGCTGAACGTGTTTCGCATGCGGCTGATGGGGGCTGAGGTTCGCGGCGTGACGGCGGGCACCGGCACCCTCAAAGACGCCACCTCCGAGGCAATCCGCGACTGGGTGACGAACGTGGAAACTACCCACTACATTCTCGGTTCGGTGGCGGGGCCGCACCCCTACCCCATGCTGGTGCGCGACTTTCACGCGATTATTGGCGAAGAGACCCGTGCCCAATGCGTCGAAAAATTTGGCGGTCTGCCCGACATTCTGATGGCCTGCGTCGGCGGTGGTTCCAACGCCATGGGCTTGTTCCACGAGTTTGTCAACGAGCCCACGGTGCGGATGATTGGCATTGAGGCAGCGGGCAGTGGTGTGGATACGGGCAAGCATGCGGCGACGCTGACGGCGGGCCGAGTGGGCGTGCTCCACGGGGCGATGAGCTATCTGCTGCAGGATGGCGACGGTCAGGTGATTGAGGCCCACTCCATCAGTGCCGGTTTGGATTACCCCGGCGTTGGCCCTGAGCACAGTTTCTTAAAGGATGCGGGCCGCGCCGAGTACTACAGCGTTACCGACCAGGAGGCGCTGGATGCCTTCCAGCGAGTGTCGCGCCTAGAGGGGATTATCCCCGCCCTCGAAACCGCTCACGCTTTCGCCTATCTGGAAACCCTGTGTCCTCAGCTGACGGGTAACCCCCGCATTGTGATTAACTCCTCGGGCCGGGGCGACAAGGATGTGAACACTGTGGCCAAGGCACTGGGCGGGCTAGAGTAATATGGCCGACGGTTTTGAAATTTGCGATCGCGATCTCACCCCCGACCTGCTGGCCCGCTACCAGCAGGCCGATGCGATCGCCTGCGACACCGAGACCATGGGGTTGCTGCCGCTGCGCGATCGCCTCTGTCTGGTGCAGCTCGCCGACCCCGATGGCCATGTGGCGGTCGTTCGCATTGAGCTGGGTCAAACCGAAGCGCCCCTGCTCAAAGAACTGCTGGAAGCCCCCGAGATTCTCAAGCTCTTTCACTTTGCCAGGTTCGATCTGGCGACGCTGAAGCACAACCTGGGCATTGCCGTCGCGCCCGTGTTTTGCAGCAAAATTGCCAGCAAGCTCAGCCGCACCTACAGCCCCCGCCACGGCCTCAAAGAGTTGGTCAAAGAGCTAGAGGGCATCGAGCTTGACAAGACGGCTCAAAGCTCCGACTGGGGCAATGCCATGAACCTCTCCGAGGAGCAGCTGCGCTACGCCGCCAACGACGTGCGCTACCTGCACAGCATTCAGCAGACCCTGACCACCATGCTCAAGCGCGAGGGTCGTTGGGAGCTAGCCCAGGACTGCTTTCGCTGTTTGCCCACCTTCGTCGCCCTCGATTTGCTTCAGTACCAGGGCGTGTTTGAGCATTAAGAACGGGCGTTTTCTGAGCAGAGTTGTTTGTCTTGCGACAGGCTCCGCCAACGCGGAGCGTTCTACAGGAAAGGGAAAGCCCGTTTAAGGCACGCCTGCGGTCGGCAGACAGGTAAGATGGGCCTATTCATCTCGCCAATTGATCGACGACTAGGAGAACGATTATGAGCGTTGACAGCAAAGACTTTCAAGACGAGTTGCAAAAGGCGATCGACTACGCCCACCAGATCACCGCCGAGAAGGGTGAAACCTCTTCTGAGGCTGCTGCTGCCTGGGATGTAGTTGAAGAAATGCGGGCTGAGGTATCGCACCAGCACCAGAAGCCCAAGAAAACCGGCTTTGATCAGTATTTAGAAGAGAATCCTGAGGCCCCCGAGGGGCTCATGTACGACACCTAAGTCACGTACAACCTCTAGTTGCGTACCTTCCTCTGCGCTCTCTGCAAAGTTGCCCAGAGAGCGCTACTTTTTTGAGGCTGCGGCTGATTTGCATTAGAGATTTGCCTGGCTGGTGACAAGCCCGAAAATGGGAAGCATGACCCAAATCACCACCGTCGGGCAAGGGGCGATGTTAAGATAGGCAAGGTTAGTTTTCGGTAGATTTCGCTTGTTTCATTTCATTTCTGATTTCCGATACAGCTTTGTCTCCGTTTACTCGCTGCATTTGTACAGTAAGGAGACAATCTGATGTCACTCTATGTTGGTAACCTGTCCTACGATGTCACTCGCGAAGATTTGGAGCGAGTGTTTGCAGAATACGGCGACGTGAAGCGGGTAAGCCTGCCCACCGATCGCGAAACCGGCAAGCCTCGCGGCTTTGCCTTCGTCGATATGGCCGCTGAAGCTCAGGAAGACACGGTCATCGAATCGCTCGATGGCGCTGAGTGGATGGGTCGCGAAATGCGGGTCAACAAGGCTCGTCCCCGCGATGATGCCCGCAGCGGTGCAGGCGGCGGCAACGGCGGTAACTATCGCCGCACAGGTTTCTAAACGTCTGGCGCTTTTTAACACGCTTTAAACCTTCAAGGGTAGGTCGCAGTGACCTACCCTTTCTTTTTGAGTTAAAACGTATTTCGCTCAGGTACGACAGGAGAGCGATCAACCTGGGGTTGGGGTCTGCCATTGACGTCTAGATAGCCCAGGTCTTTCAGAAAAGCGTACAGCGCCGTAGGAAAGTCGGCGTACTGCTCTGCTACATCGCCATTGTCGTCGTAGGTTTCGAGGCCCCAGTCATCGGTGCGATCGTAGTGGGCTAGCATGTACTGCCAGGCGTTGCGGTACTGCCCCAGGCGAATGCTTTGGGCTACATAGCCCGCCAACACGCCATTTTTGTCGCTGCCGCGATCGGCAAACTCCGGGTCTTCTATCGTGAAGCGCATACCAGCCGCCATATCATCCAGGTAGTCGGTGAATTGGGTGGTGGTGTCGCGGTACTCCCCATTTTCGTAGGTGAGAATAACGCTGGGCGGATGCGACCCGGCGTAGGAGCTGAAGCTGTAGAAGAAAGCATTGTCGAGGGTGACAAACTCCATCAGCCCATCGCTGTTGAGGTCTACAAATTCGCCGCCGCCGCCGTCGAGGTAGCCAAAGTAAATGGGGTTAAACTGCTCGTCTTGCCAGGTGTAGGTGGTGTAGGCCAGGCAGCAGTGGGCACCGCCGGTAAAGGTTTGCACCACGACCTCTGGGGTACCGTCGCTGTCGAGATCCATCAGTTCTATGCCTGCAAACATAGCGGCGGTGTCGGTGGCTGTCAGCTGAAGCTCGTTGTTGTAAAACAGCTGCAGCGTCAGGTTATCGCCAATTTCCTCTGCCTCGTAGTTGATTGGCGTATAGCTGGCGACCACGCGAACAGGCCCCTGCTCGATTGCCCGATTGGTAAGCGCTTCGGTCTCGTAGTCGATTTCAATGCGAGGGTTTTCGGCCAGGGCGGGCAGGCTCAGGGTGACCAGACTACCGATTAACAGGCTTTTCAGGACGGCTTTCATCGACGGTTCGGTGTTTCTAATAACAGTACTTATTACGCAGTTGGCTCAGCTTGCCCCGGTAGCTTCTGAGGCTACCAGCGTCGCCAGTGGCGTTTGCCCACCACAAAAACGCCCAGCAGTACCCCCACCAGGAGCGTGTAAGACATAGTCACCAGCGCGGTGGGGATGGGCAAAAACCCTTTGACAAAGAGCACCAGGGCAATACAGGGCACCAGCGCCCACAGCACTCCGGTATCGATATAGACCTGGCGGGTAAACCGGCGTTCTAAAACAGCAAGGGCTAGAGCCCCGATCGCAAATCCAGCAGCGATGGGCAGCACCATAAACAGCAGCTGCATCAGCGGCAGTAGGCCAGGGCCAACGTTGGCTAGCAGCAGGGTTAACCCCTGGGCCAGCAGTAGGTCGGCTAGGGTTGCGATCGCTACCGCCGCCAGGGCTACCTGAAGCAAAATGACCCAGGGCAAGGATTTCAGCCGCCAAAAGGGGTTGCGCATAGTCTGAGCTGGAACGTTACGCCCATTATTGCGCCGAAACTGGAATTTGGTACGGTGCTGAGGCCACCGAGGCGGTTTGAATTGGCTGGGGCTGCTCAAAAGCAGGAATGATTGCTGTGATAAGTAAATCTTTGCGGTGCTAGGGCCTTAGATATGGGATAACAATAAATGCGGGTGCAGGCGGCGATCTGCTCCTTCTTCATACCCATTGTTTGGTTGCCCCATGGAAAAGCTGCTGCAAGGTCTGCGTGAGTTTCAGGAAAACTACATTCCCGGACGCGAGGAACTTATTCAGCAGTTGGCTAAGGGGCAAAATCCGCGCGTGCTCTTCATCGGCTGCTCCGACTCGCGGGTAGACCCGACCATCATTACCCAGGCCGAGATTGGCGACCTTTTTATCATTCGCAACGCAGGCAATATTATCCCGCCCTACGAGGCCACCAACGGCGGCGAAGGGGCCACCATCGAATATGCTATGGAGGCGCTGGATATTCGCCAGGTGATTGTCTGCGGTCATACTCAGTGCGGAGCCATGAAGGGGCTGCTGCAACTGGGCGAACTAGAGGATAAAATGCCCCTGGTTTACCACTGGCTGCACCACACCGAAGCGACCCGCAAACTGGTCGAAGACCACTACAGCCACCTGGAGAAAAAAGAAAAGCTAAATTTGCTGGTGGCCCAAAACGTCTTGACCCAAATCGATAACCTGCAAACCTATCCTTCGGTGCGATCGAAGCTGCACACTGGCGATCTGGCCATTCACGGCTGGATTTATGAAATCGAAAACGCTCAGTTGCTGGCCTACGACGACGAAACTCGAACGTTTGTCCCTCCCCACAGCAAGATCTATGCCGACCTGGAGCAGACCAAGAGCCTTAAACCTGGCGGTCTCTCTCTTTCCTTTGACGATACCGTGAAGCCCGGTGCCGGTGCCCCTGCTGTAGCGCTGCCGGAGTTTTCGGAGCCGGTACAGCCCCACTGGCCGGGGGCAAGTCGCCTCAGCCCTCAGCAGGCGGCTCGCATCTACGGGCGAGCTGGGGTGTAGGTTAGCGATCAAAATTGGCAATGCGGCGAGCTGCCCCCACACTCTGCTCGCCGGGGCCGAAAGTGACCTCTAGGGCCTGCTGATCGGCAAAGGCTTGCGATGCCTCGCGGTAAACAGTGCGAGTGGTGGGTAGGGTGCGCCGCTGACCGTTGTAGTCAAAGGTGATGGCATAGTCCACTTCGCGGAGGATCGCAGGGTCGGTGCGCTGCTCGATGGGTTCGCGCTTGCGGGCCTCAAGCTCATCGGCGGTGGGGCGAGGGGGCAGCGGCGGCCAGTACAACCCGTCGTCGTCGGGGCCGGTTGCGGCACCTTCAGGGCGCACGCCGTTGCGGTTGACCAGGGAGTTTGACTCAAAGGTTTCCATGTGAATGGTCTGGCGGCGATCGAAGCTGCGGGCGTACTCGGCCCGCCAAGTTTGGGTGACGGTGGCGGTGGCTTCGTAGGTGCCGGTGGTAATGGTGTCGCCTGTGGCGGGGTAGTTGTCGCACCCGGTCAGACCCAGACCCAGGGCTAGCGTGCCAGCCTGAAGCCAGCGAGGCAGCGAGAACGGAGAAGTCAACGTAGGCATAGCAATAGCTGAGCTTATCAAAGATGATTTATTGCCTATCAACGCTACCAGCGTCTTATATAGAACGGCTATGCCAGGCGGCAGGGGATGAAAGTGGCACAGACAGGAGAGTCGTTCAGCCGGGTAAGCTGTTTCTCGCCGTGGCCGTACGTTTTCCAGGTGCTGGCTTTACGTTTGGGGTTAGAGGGCAAAAAGTTGGTCACGTTAACCTGGGGTTAGCTTGTTGAGATCACCTCACGGCTTACCATGGGGCAGGCTGCGAAAGGCGGTCAAACCGTCGTCTAAACCGCCACTGACCTTTGAGGCTGAACTTAAATTACGTTGTGTATCGATTTAGTGCATCTCCCTATCGTTCACAGAGCGTATTGATTGAACCTGGTGAATACTAGCTTCTGCTTTGGCATATAGCTATGCCCGGCTGCCCCTACCATGCGTCCATAACCCCCCTGGCCATGACCCAAACGTCGCTTTCGATTCAGCAAACCTTCGAGACTTTAGAGCCCTTTGATCGGTTGCCCCCCGAGGCGCTGCAACAGCTGCTGCAAACGGCTCAGCCCCTGCGGTATCGGCTGGGTCAGCCCCTGCTGCGGCGCGAGATGTTAACCCAGCAGGTAATTGTGCTGCTTGAAGGGCAGGCCCGTCTGCTGGGCTACGACCCGCGCAATCAGCAGCCTGTGACCCTTAGGCGCTTTGGCCGGGGCGAAATGCTGGGAGTAATTAGCCTGATTCGCGGTGTACCCTGCGAGACGGTAATCGCTTCGACCGAGGTGCTGGCCCTTACGCTGCCGTCGTACAGGTTTTTGGGGCTGCTGGATGAATGCCCAGAGTTTGGTGAGGCCGTACGCGATCGCATCTATGCGATCGAAGCCTTTGATCTGGTGGCCGAGCATGCCAAGGCCCACGCCCTCGACTTTGGCGATCTCAAGGCCAAGGCCCAAACGGTCTGTGACGAGTCTGCGATCGTCACTTTGCCCAGCGGCCCCAACAATCTGGAACGGTTAAATCCCACCCTCACCTGGGTACTGAGCGGCGGCACGGTGCTAAACATTCCGGTCGGCTCCACGCTGCCGCTCGATCGGCCTGTGGAAGTGCTCAGCCCCCAGGGGGCGCGGGTGCTGGGTATGACCCCGGCGGTACTGGCCGAAACGCTGCCTGAACCTGCGATCGCTGAACCTGAAACGCTAGCGCGCACCGTGGAGGTGCTCGACGTCAACAATATTCCCTACGCTACTGAGGCCAATTTGGCCCCACGCCCTCAAAGCTCCTCAGCGGTAGAGAAAGCTTCAGGCCGCAGCTACCCCTTCGCACGGGGCCGAGGCGAGGTCGATGGTGCCTTGGCCTGCTTCGACATGCTCAGCCAGCACTTTTCCATGCCCTTCCGCAAGGATGTGATTCGCCGCATCTTGGCCAACCAGCACGAGCGCATGGGTCAGCTATCGCTGCCGATCTGCGGATCGGTAAGCGAAATGATGGGCCTCAAAACTCAGCTGGTGCGGGTGCCTGTCGGGGCATTTGGTCGGCTCAACACCCCCTGCCTGATTCGCTGGCAGGAAAGCTTTGCGGTTGTCTACGAAACCACGGAGAAAGCTTATATCCTGGGTGACCCGGAGGTCGGCATCATTCGCCGTACCCCTGAGAGCTTTGCCGAGACCTGGGGGGACAGCGGAGAAGTCCTGTTGTTGGAGCCCACCCGCGAAACTCCCAAACAAAAGTTTGGCCTGCAGTGGTTTTGGCCCTCCATCAAACAGTACCGCTGGGTGCTGATTGAGGTTTTTATAGCCTCGTTCTTTGTACAGCTGTTTGGTCTGGCCAACCCGCTGATGGTGCAGCTGATCATCGATCGCGTGATTGTGCAAAACAGCGTCGATACCCTACAGGTACTGGGCGTATTCCTGGTGGTAGTAGCCATCTTTGAGGCGGTGCTGACCAGCCTGCGCACCTACCTCTTTGTCGACACCACCAACCGCATCGACATGGCCCTGGGGTCAGAAATTATCGACCACCTGTTTCGATTGCCCCTGCGCTACTTTGACAAGCGCCCCGTGGGCGAACTGTCCAGCCGTATCAACGAACTCGAAAACATTCGTCAGTTTCTCACCGGCACAGCCCTGACGGTGGTGCTCGATGCCGTGTTTTCGGTGTTGTACATCGTAGTCATGTTCATCTACAGCTGGCTGCTGACGCTAGTGGCGCTGGCGACCATTCCGCTGTTTGTGCTGGTGACGGTGATGGCGGCCCCCATTGTGCGTAAGCAGCTGCGGGTGAAGGCCGAGCGCAACGCCTCAACCCAGTCGCTCTTAGTCGAGTCGCTGTCGGGCATTCAAACCGTCAAGGCCCAAAACATTGAGCTGCGCACCCGCTGGAAGTGGCAGGAGCGCTACGCCGAGTACGTCAGCGCCGGGTTCAACACCGTGCTCACCTCCACCACTGCCAACAGTGCCAGCAACTTTCTCAACAAGCTCTCGGCCCTGCTGGTGCTGTGGGTGGGGGCCTACCTGGTGCTGCAGGGCGAACTCACCCTGGGTCAGCTGATCGCTTTTCGAATTATCTCGGGCTACGTAACCGCGCCGATTTTGCGCCTGGCCCAGCTGTGGCAAAACTTTCAGGAAACGGCCCTGTCGCTGGAGCGGCTGTCGGATATCATTGACCACCCGCAGGAAACCGAGGCCGACGAGGCCAACCAGATCCCGATGCCGGAGATCACCGGACAAGTCACCTTCGAGAATGTAGCCTTTCGCTTTGCGCCCTCGGGTCCGCTGCAGTTGGCTAACGTCAGCCTGGAGTTTCCGGCGGGCATTTTCATTGGCGTGGTAGGCCAGAGCGGCTCGGGTAAAAGCACCCTGATGAAGATGCTGCCCCGCCTCTACGAACTGGAGTCGGGCCGCATTCTGATCGACCACTACGACATCAGCAAAGTGGAGCTACACTCACTGCGGCGGCAGATCGGCATTGTACCCCAGGATAGCCTGCTGTTTGAGGGCACGATTCAGGAGAACATTTCGCTCACCAACCCCGACGCTGAGCCAAGCGTGATTATTGAGGCGGCTAAAACCGCCTGCTGCCACGACTTCATTATGGACTTGCCCCTGGGCTACAACACCCGCGTCGGCGAGCGCGGCTCGACTCTCTCGGGGGGGCAGCGGCAAAGAATTGCGATCGCCCGCACCATTCTGCAAAACCCGCGCCTGCTGATTTTAGATGAAGCCACCAGCGCCCTCGACTACGACACCGAGCACCAGGTCTCGATGAACCTCAAGGAATGGGCCCAGGGCCGCACCGTTTTCTTTATTACCCACCGGCTCAACACCATTCAGCAAGCCGACCAAATTCTGGTGATGGACCAGGGATCGGCGGTAGAGCTGGGCACCCATGAGGAACTGATAGATCTCCAGGGGCGCTACTTCACCCTGTACCAGCAGCAGCTCAGCGGCGTTTAGGCAATAAATTTTGAATTTTGAACTTAATCCTCCAATTCAAAGTTCAAAGTTCAAAGTTCAAAACTCGCCGTCACCCCCTCCTCCCTCACCCCCAACCCCCTTATCCCCCAACAGCCATGGTTCGCATTAACAGCCTCCCCCCTAGCCAAACCTCTAACGCTGACCAAAACGGCGATGCCGTGCTCGCCAACCAGCCCTCGCGGCAGAAGATACAGTTCGATAAGCCCGTCATTCTTCGCCAGTCGCCCCGGTGGTCGAGGGCGGTGGTATGGACGTTAGTAGGTGTCACGACCTTTACCCTGGGCTGGGCCTGTTTAGCCAAGTTTGAGGAGGCGATTCCGGCCCAGGGCAAGCTGGAGCCGAAGGGGATGGTGCAGCCGGTGCAGGCCCCGGTGGGGGGTGTGGTTGAGGAGGTGCTGGTCAGCGAAGGGCAGGCGGTGGAAGCGGGCGATCCCCTGCTGCGGTTTGACCCCGAGACGACCCAGGCCCAGCTCACGTCCCTAGAGACCATTCGCACTAAGCTGCAGGAAGAAAATGCCTACTACAGGGCGCAGCTAGCCGACAATATCGATGCCAGCGCTCCGGCAGATATTGCCCCTGGGCTGGTGCAGCTGACCAGCAACCGCGCCGCTCTGGTGGCCGAAAACGCTCTCTACCGTGCCCAGCTGGCGGGCGATGTAACCGGAGAAAGTCTGCCTCCGGCCCAGCGCGATCGCCTGCGGGCCGCCACCGCCGAACTCAACTCGCGCCTCAGCATTGCCAACCTGGAGGTGGATCAGCTGCGCCGCCAGCTCACTCAGACCGAGGCCCAGCTCGCCAATGCCCGCGATGCCCTGCGGGTCAACCAAAACATTCTCGATCGCATCAAACCGCTGTACGAGGCGGGGGGCATTGGCGAAATTCAGTACCTGCAGCAGGAGCAGGAGGTGAACAACCGCCAGACCGAGGTCAACCGCCTAGTCGAGGAAGCGCAGCGGCTGGAACTGGCGATCGCCCAGGCCCAGGAGCAGTTTCGCAATACCTCCATCGCCTCCCAGGATGACCTACAGCAGCGGATTGCCGCCAACGACAACCAGATTGCCACCATCGACAGCCAGCTGACCAAAACCATTCTCGAAAACGATAAGCAGCTGCAAGAACTCGACAGCCAAATGGCCCAGCTGCAGCAAACCCTGACTTACCAAGAGCTGCGGGCTCCGGTCAGCGGCACCGTGTTTAACCTCAAGGCCAATCAGGCGGGCTACGTGGCCAACTCCACCGAGCCCATCCTCGAAATTGTGCCCAGCGATGCCCTGGTGGCGCGGGTGTTTATTACCAACCGCGACATTGGCTTTGTGCGCGAGGGCATGACAGTGGACGTGCGCATCGACTCGTTTCCCTACAGCGAGTTTGGCGATGTGAAGGGCACCCTGACCCAGATTGGCTCCGACGCGCTGCCCCCCGACCAAATCAACCCTACCTACCGCTTTCCAGCAGAGGTGACCCTCAGCGACCAGCTGATTGCCATCGACGGCAAGCCGGTACAGCTACAGTCGGGTATGTCGCTAAGCGCCAACATCAAAACCCGGCCCCGACGGGTGATCACCATCTTCTCTGATCTATTTGTGCGCAAAATCGACACGATCAAAACCGGCGGGTAGAGCACAAGGTCTATGTTCTCCAACGCTCTGGCCAGGGACGGTGGAGACGAATTTGCTTTGCAAGTAGTTGGTGGGGGCATTGCACTGCAATGCCCTCACCAAGCCAACGCTCGCTGTAGCAATCCTTTCGCTGGATTCATAGAAAAAGTAAACTAAGTCGACCTGATTTGATAGAATAGCGTCTATGTAAAAGCTCCGTCGCTCACCGGGGAGGTCATTCGTTGATTCACGCTACACTGCACCAGCTCAAGGTTTTTGAAGCGACGGCCCGCCACGGTAGCTTCACCCGCGCTGCCGAAGAGCTCTACCTGACCCAGCCCACGGTGTCGATTCAAGTGAAGCAACTGACCAAAGCCGTTGGTCTGCCCCTGTTTGAGCAAATTGGCAAACGCCTTTACCTGACCCAGGCGGGGCAAAAGCTGCTGGAAACCTGTCAGGAGATTTTTGACGGTCTCGACCAGTTTGAGATGGCGGTGTCTGACCTGAAGGGGCTGAAGCAGGGTCAGCTGCGTCTGGCGGTAATTACTACGGCCAAATACTTTGTGCCCCGACTGCTGGGGCCGTTTTGCCAGCGCTTTCCTGGTATTGACATTTCGCTGAAGGTAACTAACCACCAGCAAATTCAAGAGCGCATGGCGAACAACGACGACGATCTCTACATCATCAGTACGCCGCCCGAGCAGCCCGACCTAAAAATTTACCCATTTTTAGAAAACCCGCTGGTCGTGCTTGGTCCGCAGGATCATCCTCTGGTGGGCAAGCCGCGATCGCCCATTAGCGTCCTCAATGGTGAACAGTTCATCATGCGCGAACCGGGGTCGGGCACCCGTCAGGCGGTGCAAAAGCTGTTTGCCGAGCACGATATCGACGTCAGGGTGCGGCTGGAGCTGGGCAGCAACGAGGCGATCAAACAGGCGATCGCAGGCGGCCTGGGTATTTCGGTGCTGTCGCTGCACACCATTATCTCTGAGGGCACCACGGGCGAGTTTGCCATTCTCGATGTTGATCACTTCCCCATCGATCGCCAGTGGTACGTCGCCCATCTGGCGGGCAAGCAGCTCTCAGTGGTCTCCCAAGCGTTTTTGAACTACCTGCTCGAAGAAAGCCACGCCATGGTAGAAAATTTGCTGCCGGGTATCAACCGCGTTCCACCTGCGATGGCTGCTGGCGCTAAGACCAAAGGCGACGAGGTGCTGACCAAGGTTTAGACTCTATGGCTCTGGCATTTTCCACCGCTGATGAAGTTACTAATTCTTTGTAGCCGAAACCGATTGTATAGCCCTAGAGGCTGTCATTAATTAGCTGCCAATTGCTTGAAAATTAAGGACTACAGCCCCTAGACTGTTTTACAGGTCGGGCGTGGCAAAGCTTGTAATACGAGGTTTGTAGCCAGAATTAATGACACAGGCGTATAGCTACGGTATACGACGGTCGCTGGGTTTTTTCGCGCTGGGTTTTGACTAGGCGAAAATCCTGGTCGATGTAGAGGTGATCGAGCCGCGGTTTAGCCTCAGCAATCTGCTGGTATTGCTTTGCCTGAACCCGATTTTTACCGGGCATTGACATAGAGTTTGGCAGCTGAAATTTGGGGTCTTTTTGGTATTGGGCTACCGTTCGATTGAACCAGGCCTGAGCGGCTTCAGCACTCAGGGAAGGAGAACCCAAGCGCAGAAGCTGCCGAATGCAGACATTTTGAATCTCCCAATAGTCACCAATTTGCTCTGGAGATGGTGAGTCCGGTTCGGTCTGCGGCTGAACGCCGTAGCTTTGCATAATCATGAAGTCGTAGCTCAGGAGCCAGCGAGAGAGCCAGCTCAAAATTGGAGTTTTGCGGCCGGGTTTGTAGCGGGCCAGGTTGGCGTAAAAGCCGTTATCGTCAAAAATTTGATAAGACTCGTGATGCACCCGTCCCGGAATGATGTCTTGAAAGGGAATAGTCGACCAGACTGGACGCCAAATTCCTTTCAATAGCGGAATTTGTTGGGTCAAATCTGGGGTGGGGTTGCGGTGTTCTAGCTCGTCAAAAAGCGGCAGGAGGGTTTCGTTTGCGAACCGAACTTTTTTAGCCATTGGCTCTGTGTCCCGCTCTTCTACCTGCTTCAGAAGGCTGGATTTTAAGGTGGCATCGTCGGCCTCGGCCAGGGTTTTGGGTTCAAAGGGAGGGGCTAATAAACCATAATCCATACTTAGATTGCCTCATGCAGCAAGCCTGCAGGCCGCGATCGCCTCTAAGGCCGGTCCTTGATCTTCGCAGCTTAAGCAAACGCCGATCCGCCGAGGTCGGCGGGCACATCCTGCCAGCGGCCGTTGCCCACCGCCCGCACTGCCTCTTTAAGGCTGACATCGCCTGTGTAGAGGGCACGGCCTACAATCACGCCTTCTACGCCCTGGGGTTCTAAGACGAGTAGACTCAGCAGGTCGCGCAGGGTACCGACGCCACCGGAGGCGATTACAGGAATTGACACAGCTGCGGCCATCGATCGCATGGCAGGAATGTTTGGCCCCTGCAGGGTGCCGTCGCGCTGAATATCGGTGTAGATGATGGCTGCTGCCCCCCGCTGCTCCATTTGCTGGGCCAGGGCGATCGCCTCCACTTCAGAGGTTTCGAGCCAGCCCCGCGTCGCCACCTTGCCGTCGCGGGCGTCGATACCGACGATGATTTGACCAGGGAATTCGCCCGCCAGATCGCTAACTAGCTCGGGGTTCTCGATTGCCGCCGTTCCCAAAATGGCGTAGCGAACCCCTAGGGCAAAGAGATCGGTGACTCGGGCGCGATCGCGCAGCCCGCCCCCCACCTCTATCGGCACATCCACCGCTCGAGCGATCGCCTCAATGGCCTGCCAGTTCTCCGGCTTGCCCGACTTGGCTCCATCGAGATCGACCAGGTGTAGCCGGGTTGCGCCCTGCTCTACCCACTGTCGTGCCACCTCCACCGGGTTGTCGTTAAATACCTCGGTTTGGGCGTAGTCGCCCTGGTACAGCCGCACACAGCGACCCTCAATCAAATCAATAGCGGGAATAACTTCCATAGCTTGCTTCTTAGGGGCATCAACCTGGAACTTTGGCATCACACGGCAACAGCAGCTTCAGCACTAAAGACTTCAACTGATGGGGAATCATCCAGCATCTCTTGCCCAAAAACATCAATGTAGCAAGCGATCGCAGACTTTACATCGGCGAGTGCTTCTTCGCAAGTATTGCCTTGGCCTACCACAGCGCCGGACATACCAATCGGATAGGCCACATAGCCATCTGGACGCTTCTCAATGACGATCTTGAACGTCTTCATAGGTTACGCCTCTGGAGCCGACTGTAAACCTGTGCTAGCTCATAGCCAGCATACGCAGGTCTGCCCTTCCATACTGACACAGCGGGTGGATGCCTTATTTGCCTTTTACTGGCCCCTATTCACCGGGCGCACATTCCCGTAAACTCCTAATTGCGAATCACCACCGCCCAAACGTAACGACACCATGCTAGACCTGACTGGTAAAAACGCCCTGGTAACAGGCATTGCCAACAACAAATCAATTGCTTGGGGCATTGCTCAGCAACTCCACGCCGCTGGGGCCAACCTGGGCATTACCTACCTGCCCGACGAAAGGGGCAAGATGGAAGGCAAGGTCAAGGACCTGGTTGACCCCCTCAACCCCAGTCTGTTTTTGCCCTGCAACGTGCAGGATGAAGTCCAGGTCGAGCAGGTCTTTAGCACCATTGGCGAGAAATGGGGCAAACTCGATATTCTCGTTCACTGCCTGGCCTTTGCCAAGCGAGAAGATCTCACAGGTGACTTTAGCGCCACGTCTAAGGACGGATTTCAGCTCGCGCTCGATGTCAGCGCCTACTCGCTGATTACCCTGGCGCGGGGGGCCAAACCGCTGATGACCGAGGGCGGAAGCATTGTTACGCTCACCTACCTGGGCGGCGTGCGGGTGGTGCCCAACTACAACGTCATGGGCATCGCCAAGTCGGCACTGGAAATGAACGTACGCTACCTGGCCTCGGAGCTTGGCCCCCACAACATTCGCGTCAACGGCATTTCTGCTGGCCCCATTCGTACCCTGGCCTCGTCGGCGGTGGGCGGCATTCTCGACATGATTCACCATGTGGAAGAAATTGCCCCCCTGCGCCGCACCGTGACCCAGACCGAAGTAGGCAACACGGCGGCGTTTCTGTGCAGCGACCTGTCTACGGGTATGACTGGGCAGATTCTCTACGTTGACTCTGGCTACTGCATCATGGGCATGTAGGCGTCGCGATCATACTGAGCGGTGCATTGCGGTTGGGGGATAGAGGTTGCTGCTCCGTAAGGTCTAGTAGCCGCGAATGTACCCTGCCAGGGTTTGGGCGTCGCTAGAATTGTGGAATGCCCAGGTGCTGTAGCGATTCCATGACTACAACGTCCATTCTGCTGACCTTTGAGGATTATCTGGCCCAGACTGACGGGCTAGAGGGTCGTTATGAGCTGGTCAATGGAGCGCTGGTGGAAATGCCGCCCGAATCGCCAGAGAATATTGATATTGCCAAGGGGTTAATGTTTGCCCTGGCCCGCTACGTTCCTGTTTCCCTGATTGCCTACAACACTGAAATTGAGGTTTCTGGAGGGCGGGCGACCTGTCGCCTACCTGATTTACTGGTTCACACTGAAGATTCTAAGGCTGCGCTTCAGGGCACGACTCGCGCCACGATTACCCGTGACATGCCACCGCCCGCCCTGGTGGTTGAAGTTGTATCACCGGGCGAGAAAGATCGGGCTCGTGACTATCGCTACAAGCACACTGAGTATGCGGCTCGACGCATTCCTGAATACTGGATCGTTGACCCTGGGCAGCGGCAGGTGACGGTTTGCCAGTGGATTGAGGGATGCTACGAAAATGAGGTATTTGCGGGAACGCAGGTTTTGAGGTCTGGGGTTGTCGCTGAGCTAACCCTAACCGCAAATCAGGTGCTTATCCTGGAACAGCAGGGATAGCGATCGCACAAACAACCATGACAAAATCCTTCCTTAAGCCCAGGCTGTGGACGGTGGTGGGGCTGGTAGCCGTGGGCGGGCTGCTGCGGGTGGCGGTSGATTGGCGGCTGKGGGCGCGATCGCTCACCTACCCCGATCGCCCCATCACCTCAGCAGACTGGTACCAGCCCCAGCAAAAGGTTGCGGGCATCGGCCTTCAGTCTCCACCGCTGGTGAAGGCTGAAACGACTGAAATTTCCCCAGATGCCCTACAGACGGCGCTGGACTTCGCCGAGGCGCAGAACTCCGTGGCGCTGCTGGTCATGCACCGCGATCGCCTGGTGGTCGAGCAGTACTGGCAGGGCCACACCGCCGACGCTCTGGTCAACTCCATGTCGATGGTGAAAACCCTGCTGTCGCTGCTGATTGGCGTTGCGATCGACGAAGGGCACATTGGCTCAATTCAAGACCCTGTCGGCACTTACCTGCCCGAATGGGCCAACGACCCCAGGGGCGACATCACCATCGCCGACTTGCTCTACATGCAGTCGGGCCTGCGCAACGACGATCGCACCGACACTCTGCGATCCGATCTGGTGAAGCTCTACGGCGGCTCCGATACCCAAAAGCTGGCCCTGAGCATTCCGCTGGAAGGTAAATCAGGCGAGGCTTTCGACTACAACAACATCAACTCGCAACTGCTCAGTCTGGTGCTGGAGCGGGCCACGGGAGAATCTTTTGGTGACTACCTGAGCAGCCGGCTGTGGCGACCGCTGGGGGCAGGGGATGGCTTTCTCTGGCTCGATCGCCCCGGTGGCCATGCCAAACCCTTCTGCTGCTTCTTTGCCACTGCTCCCGACTGGGTACGGCTGGGGCAAATGCTCCTGCACGATGGCCAGGTCAGCGGTACCCAAGTGATTCCGCAGGGCTGGATTGGGCAGATGCGGCGGGAGTCACCGCTGGAGCCAACCTTTGGTATGCACATCTGGCTAAAGGCGCGGACCGCCGACTATCCCCAGGTGAACCAGGCCTCGTCGGCCCCCTTTGCCGCTGCCGACACGTTTTATCTAGATGGTCGCCACCACCAGCGGGTCTACGTGATTCCCTCTGAGGAACTGGTAATTGTGCGCATTGGTGAAGACCCCCCAGCCTGGAACGATGCGGTGATCGTCAATGCGATCGTGGCGGGACTGCGGAGGCGATAGGAGAATGCTGATTGTGACAAGCTCTGCTGTTCCGATCGTAGACCTGATTACCCAGCGTTTGCTGTCAGCCTTTGCTACCGGGCTGAGCTGGCCGATGGGGTTGCTGGGTCTGGGGGCGATCGCGCTCTACGGCCTGGTAGCGCTGCCCATTGGCCTTAGGACTGGGTTTTTGGTGCGACAACGCGCCGCCGTTAGCCCGCTGAGCCTGGGGCTAGATATGCTGCGCCGCCTTATTGCGCCCGCCCTGGTCGAAGAAACGATTTTTCGAGTGCTGCTGCTGCCCCATCCAGCTGAAGGAGTCTCTGAGGCGCGCTGGCTGCTGTGGGGTAGCGTCAGCTTGGTGGCCTTTGTTTTGTACCACGTAGCGCTAGACCAAATTGTTTACAGAGGGGCAGGGGCGGGGCTCTCTGACCCTCGCTTTTTGGCGTTGGCAGGCTGGCTAGGGCTGGTGCTGACCGGCGCGTACTGGCTCACCGGCTCGCTCTGGCTGGTGGTGCTAATACACTGGGCTGTCGTGCTGGTGTGGGTGTACGGTTTGGGCGGTTGGGCACGACTGGCCAAGCCCGTTTGGGGATCAAAGCCACCTGCAACTGGCCTGTAACAAGCTTTTGGGACGATGGTGGGGCATAGGGATCCGGAGTGACTAAGGCTGCGATCGCGCAAAATTTTCCTAGGCACTGCTAAATTCCTGTGGCACAATACCGAGCGGAGCATTGCAGACCAAAGGGTGGCTCAGCGCCGCCCGCGACAGACTATTTGACAAACTATTTTGTCGCCGATGTTTATCTAAAGGAAAGCAAGGGTGTTCCCTATGTCTTTTACCGATTTATCGCCCAACCAAGATCTTTTTAACGAAGAAGCCGCCACCGTTGACCTGATTCCGGACGAAGCCTTTCTCAGCAGCAACAGCGTGTTGAGTTTGCTGGCGGCTTTTGACCCTAGCTTTGCTGACCTGGTGGCGAACTTTGCCGATGATCTGCCCGCTGCCAGTGGTCAGGTATTGGTCGATGACGGCCTATTTGAGGTCAACCTGCTGCTGGCCGACGATACGGCTTTGACCGGCAGCTTCGATGCCCCTGCCACCCTGCGAATCTACGCCGATCTGGCTGCGGTGTCTGACGGTACCGTAACCCTGTCCGGAGGCATTTTAGAGGCCGCGATCGCCACCGATGGCGAAACAGCTGCTCTGTCAGGGTTTGACCTATCCGCCGCTGCCAGCGCCCTGGTGCTGAGTGCCGTCAACGCGATCGATGCCACGGTGCCGTTGTCTAATGGTGCCTTTGCCCTCGATCTGACCACGGCCTTGGGCTCAATCAGCGGCACCATCGATATCGCCGGGGGGGATCTCAATCTCGATTTGGCGACGCCCTTTGGTCAACTCGTGGCCGACATTGACTTCCAGGACGATGCAATTTTTCCCTTTACAGCCCCGGTACCTGTCCTAGGTGACATCACTGGCGCAGTCGACTTCAACAGCGGCAACATTGTGGCTTCCCTGGGGCCGTTTGGCGATCTATCAGTGCCGATCTCAGCGCTGAGCGGTGAGCTGACTTTCGCCGATGGGTTCGCTGACCTGGCGGCCACATTGCCCATTGGTTCGGGCCTCAACCTGCCGGTGGCCACCGACATTGAAATTGGTCCCTTGGCCAGCGAATACGTTGCCGGGTTTGTGCAAGACCTTGAGGGCACCGGCACCCTTACCAACGGCATTCTAGATGCCACTGTCGCCGGCCCCCTCGGGCTGTTTGAAACCAGCTTTGATGTGGTAGCCTTCACCAGCCAGGGAGCTAACTTCTTCGCCGGTATCGATGGGTCTGTTGACATCGGCAACGGCATCGCCACTGCGTCGCTGACCACTCCTCTGGGCGACATCAACGATAGCTTTGATCTGACTACCCTAACCCCGGCGTTGGAAACCCCTGTGGCCGAGCTGATCTAAGCCATAGGGAGTGACGGATAGCGATTAGGGGAAGGTGCCAGGGCTCTCGCAGACCTCGTACCTTTCCCTTTTTTGTTGACGGGTAACGGTGAACCGACGAAGACGAGATTGTAAATGTCCACGCTCAGGACAGATTTGCCGTAGGAGCACTGTACTGTAATACTCCTACCAACTGAACGCTCTTGTTTTTAGGACATTTACGCTACGCCCCCTGGGGTGTTTCCTGCCAAAGCTGAGTGGTTTGGCGCAGGCTGCGAAAGTCGCCGTTGCCAATGATCAGGTGATCGAGCACTGGCACAGCCAGAATTTGTGCCCCCTGCAAAAGCTGTCGGGTGAGGGCCAGATCATCGGGAGATGGTTCGAGATTGCCAGAAGGGTGATTGTGCGCCACGATGCAGCGTACAGCGCCGTGGCGAATCACGGTTTTGAAGATATCTCTGGGGTGGGCCAGGGTTTCGGTGGCGGTGCCGATGGTAATTACCTTAGTACCCAGCAGGCGGTGACGCACGTCGAGCAGCACCACGGCAAAGCGCTCTTGGGCTTGCCACATGAGTTCATGGCTGAGGGCGGCGGCGGCGATCGCCGGATCATCGACCACGGTTTTCTCAGGCGGAATCGCCTGCAGCACCCGTTTGCCCAGTTCAATGGCGGCTAGGATGGTGGTGGCTTTGGCCGGGCCGACGCCGTCGATCGTGGTCAGGTCGTGGGCGGCAATATCGCGCAGCGAGGTCAGCGGGTCGCGCTGGTTTTGCCCCACCTCTTGCAGAATGAGCTGGCCTAGCCCCACCGCCGACAGCTTGCCAGGCCCCTGGCCGGTGCCCAGCAAAATGGCCAGTAGCTCTGCGGTCGAGAGACTTTTGGCCCCGTAGGACAGCAGCCGTTCGCGCGGGCGATCGCTAGACGGCATGTCTAGCATGCGAACATGGTAGGTCATGGTGGCACCTCTGATAGCTGGGCCAGAGGCCCACTGCTAGTAAGCCCAAACGGCTTGGGGTGATTCACCCCTCCAACCGACTATCAAGAACGAACTATGACGACCTCATCTTCCTTCCCTGCCGCCGCCGACATCGCGGCCATTCGCCAGCGGCTGAACCGGTTTAGCTGCCTTACGACCCCACCCGCTCTCAGCGATGCCGAAGCGACCCAGGTGCGAGCTGACCTAGGCCGCTTTAACGAATGGTCTGACTATCAAACTCTGGGCATTTGTGCCAGTACCCTGGCCGAGGGGCAGCAGGCGCTGCAGGCCTTTTTGATGGCCCTGGGGGTCTCTGTCAACCTCGACTTGCCGGCCCGTGAGGGAGCGGTCTATCTCAAGTTCAATACCCTCAAGGGAGCCTGGTATTTAGACGACTACAGCGGCCTGTCGCGGGGAGTGCTCGTTACATTTCATACCTCAGACCCTGAGGTGGCTGAGGTATCGGGTACCTACGGTCCCTTCCCGTTCGATCTATTCATCGAGCACAAAGAGCTGTAAAGCTCAGGGCAAACGGGCTAAGACAGGCAGGCATCGCCGCAACGATACCCACCCGCCTACTCGCCCACCCATTCCCTCGCCTACCAGCCGCCAGCGCCCCACTCGCGGCTCTGCTCGGGGGCAGCCGCAATGGGAATGGCACGGGGCACATCTTGAATCACCTGTACCTGAATAATCTGGTTGGGCTCAATGACAACGGTTTGGGGCGAGGTACCCACTGCAGTTGTTGCGCCAATCAGGGCACCGCCGAGCAGGCCAATGCCGCTAAAGCTGGTCACCAGCATGAGGGCTAGAGCACCCAGACCAGCTCCAGCGGCTAAACGGGGGCTACTGATATCGGGGCTGCCCACCATGTACTCGGTGGTGCTGGCAAAGTCTACCCGCTGCCCGGCTGGAGAAATTAGCATTTTGCTAACCCAGCGCTGACCTTGGGGTGTGGGTTCAAACTGGCCAATTAGCTGGCTTCCGGCTGGGGCGACGATGCCGTTGGTGATGGGGTCGCGAATATCGTGGGCCAGCAGCAGCACCTGGTTTTGGCTAGAGCTGATGTTTAGATCGAGGGGTTCGTTGCCCACGTAGCGCAGTTCCAAAACAGTGCCTGCGGCCACCAGGGTATCGGGGGAGAGCGGGGGCTCAGCGGGGGTGGGGTTAATTACGCTGGGCAAAGCCGCCTGGTCACCACTATCGGGCAATGGACTACCAAACAAAATTGGCTCTCCGGCGGCGGCAAGCATGACTGGGCTTTCGGGGGGGACTACGCTGCCCTGGCTGGTCGTTGTGGGCGCTGTGGGAACGGTCAGCAGGTTGGGGTCAGTTTGGGCCATCTCAACGGGGACTGTAGCCACGGGCGGCGGCTCCTGGCTAATGGCATCGGGCTGAGTTGCGATCGCACCATCAGCCGCCGAATTGGGCAGCACCGGAGGTTCGGCCGCGATGGCCCCAGCCGCACTCCTGGCCTCAGCGGCGGCAGCGGTTTCGGGAGCTGTAACCAAGGGCTCTGTGGCCGCAGGAGCTGCGGTCGAAGGAGCGGTGGCCGGTGGAGCCTCAGGTGGAACAACCGCGATTGCCTCTGGCTGTGCGACGGGTTGTGCTGGAACCACGGGTTGTGCTGGGGTTGGCAGCTCCGGCGGCGTAACCGCGATGGGAACGCCGCTGGTTTCGCTGTCGATCGCCGGTAAGGCCTCAGGTTCGGGGGCGGGTGGCGCGGCCGGTAAGGTTGCTACCTCGGGTTGAGACGGAGTAGCTACGGCAGGTGCGGGGGCTGTCGCTGTGCCGGGGGCAGCAGGTGGCTCGAGGGTCAGCACCGGGCTGGCCCCAGCGGCGGTAGGGGTAGGTGCCGTGGCGATCGCGCCCGGCTGTGCCGCTTCGCTGGTAGGGGGTTCTAACGAGGTGGGGTTTGCCGCCTGAGGTGCAACGGCAACAGGGCCAACCACGGCATCAAGTTCGGCCAGGCTCGGTACCGAGACCTGCTCCCCTGGCTGCCCCAAATTAAACGGATCGACGGGCAGGGTTTCGGGCAGGTTTGTCAAGCTATTGATATCGCTGGGCAGCATCAGGTTGGCGGCCGATGTGCTGAGCCGCCCGGTACCGGCCTCTGGAAAGCCCAGCTGAGGGTTATTGCCCGGAATTACCGGCAGTTCTACGATCATTTGACTACTGCCGGGTACTGGAGCATTGCCCGATACCGAGGTGCTATCGGGTACCGCTGCCGTAGGGGCACCACCTGGAGCGGCAAGGGCGGTGAGCACCCAGCGGGTTTGCTCACCAGCGGCGATGGATATCAGGCTGGCCCCATCCGCTGCCAGCACCGTATCGGCGGCCAGATCGAGCACGACCACCGTGGCATCGTTGACCTGACTGAGGCTCACCTGGCTTACGGCTCCGCTGTAGGTTTGCTGAGTCGCTACTGCCCCCAACTGGGTTTGAGGCAGCGTAAGCACAATGCGGGCCGGGTTGGCTTCAACCCTGTACTGAGGCGTAATACCGCTGGGCAGCGTCAGGGTCAGCTGTTGGGTAGAGGGATCAAACTGCCAGGCCGCCAGGGTTTCTGCTCGCGCAGCAGGGCTGATGATTAGCAGGGTAGACACGATCAGGCCAGCTCCGGCCCAGCCTCCCAGACGATGGCCGATCGCCCCTGGGCGCGGGACTGCAAATGGTTGGGTTGAGTGTTCCATGGGTTGTGTCTCCCTCTGATGCAGTGTGTGAGTTGGAGTATGCGAATGTGAAGCAAACTTGATGACTACTTTACGGCGAGCTAACGCTAGATGCAGCGTAAGGAGCTGCCCTAAACCGCCTAAATGCAGCGTGAGCCCAAAGCCTAACTAAGGATACGCACAATCTTAAAAATTGCAAGGGGCTTGAGAGTTTTGATGGCCCAGAGAGTACAGACATGCACGGACTGGGGAACCTATGAGGCTGCGATCGCGTCGCGGAAGACTAGAGCATCGCCCGTTTCCAGGTTAAGCAACGCTGCTGTCTGGTCTACCCGCCCAGCCATTGGGGCCCCCTGGGGTAGCGATTGCTCACACCCGCCACCCACGCTAATCGACTGGAGACACCACATCATGGCCCACACAACCGGCACGCTCGCTAAATTATTTGTAGGTGGGTTAGCCACCACGCTACTTCTAGGGCCGTTAGGGGCGTTGGGCCAGGCTCAAACGCCAGGGGCTGAGGGAACGCCTGAGCCTGCCCCAGCCGAGCCTGCTGAGGCCAATACTGCGCCTCGCTTCACCTGCCAAATGCAGGATGGACGGTACACCGTCATGTATTCTCCCACCAGTCAGCCGGGGCAGGCTTACCCCTGGGCTGTGCCCGAGGACATGGGCAGCGCCTGGCCCGCTGAGCGCCGCTGTGCCACGATCAGCGAACGCCTAGAGCAGTACCGCCCTGACGGCTTGCTGGCCCTAGAAACCGCCGTCGAAAATGGCTACAACACCGTTTGCGTTACCACCGAAAACGTGCCCGGCTGCCGTATCGTCTTCACCGTACCGCCGGGGCAGGATGCGGCCATCACCCGCGATCGCGTGTTTGACAACTTGACCATTGCCGATCGGGGCGACCAAACCCAGGGAGTAACCACATTCGCCGGCGGCAACAGCGACATCCTGGGCCAAATTGGCAATGTTCTAGGGCTTCCCAGTGCGACACCCGCCAGCCGTCGCACCAGCGGCATTAACCTCAAACCCTTTCTCGACCCGACCGATGGCGGTACTGGCGCTCGTCTAAACGGCGGTGGTCCTGCCGGTCGGCCCCTCGACCCCGATGCCTTTCGTTAGGGATGCTAGGCCAGTTAGTCCACCATGTGCTGGCCAAATAGGTAACCCAAAAACAAAATTTGCAGGGCCGTGAACAGACAGGCCGCAAACCCGGCCCAGTAAACGGAGGTGTAGATTCGCCCCCACCTCTGTAGAGATGGCGCTGGCTCAGATAACTGGGCCAGCGCTGTTTTTGTGCGCTGCCAAAACCAAACCATCCCGACAAAGTGAGCCGTTAGCAGCACAGTTAACGCTACCAGGGCAGCCATCGCAATGGGGTTAATGGGGCCGTAAGAATATCGAGTGAAAACCACCACGGTGCTGCTAAATCCCATCGCCAGGAAAAAAATGGCGGCGATCGTGACCCACCGAGCTATTCCCCTAGAACCACTCCGCTGCGGCGCTTGGCTCCATTGCCAAAGCACCCAGGTCAAATTCACTGCCAGCAGTGCCGCCAGGGCGAAGCTAGCCTGTAGCCAGGCAGTCTCAGGCACGCCCTTTAGCCATGGCACTGACGTGCCGGCGTTAGCGCTGTTGACCTCGAAGCTGGGGTCTCGCAAGGGTGAGGCCCAGTGAAGCAGCCCCGCAAGCCCCGCCGAGACCAGTACCAACCCGCCAAAGCTGAGCACAGAAAGCCGCTGAATCCGTTGCCCCATAGCAACTCACCTCAAAATTGCGTACTAAAGCTGGTTATAGACGGACCGACAGGAATACTATTTACTGCCCGCAATGGGTCTGGGCAGACGTGCCTGAGCAAACAACCGTTTTCCCAGGGGGCTGCCCATTTCAAATTGGGGTAGGCAGAACCCGACAGAATGTAAGACGCTACGGCTGGGCAATGGTTGCCGTGATTTGCACAGCGCTCCCTGCGAAATCGCTCTCTAAGGGTCGGTCTCAAACCATCGGCCCTAATCGAGTGGGCAATTGATAGGGCTTCGTGGTAATCAGAAGGCAGTAACGGCATGGTTTTATGTTCATTCCTCCCGGTTTTATGCAGCGATCGCTGGTTCTCGACCAGGGCACGGTGGCCTATGTTGAGGCCAATCCCGACTTTTGGTCTGGGCCACCGCCAAATTCAGTGCCGCTGCTGTTTGTCCACGGCTTTGGGGGCGGGTCATCCAGCTACGAGTGGTCGAAGGTATACCCGGCCTTTGCGGCAGATCACCTGGTGCTGGCCCCAGATCTCATTGGCTGGGGCCAATCTGATCACCCCGATCGCCCCTGCACCACCGCCGACTACCTCGCCCTACTGAGCCAGCTGATCGACAGGCTCTGCCCCGCTCCGCCCGTCGTAGTCGCATCTTCCCTCAGTGCCGCCATGATGGTGCGGGTCGCGGTTGACCACCCCGATCGCCTGCGTGGGTTGATTTTGGTGGCCCCGGCAGGGCTAGCCGACTTTGGTCAAGATCCCAGCGACTCGGCAGTCAATCAGATCGTCAAACTGCCTGTAGTCGATCAGCTGATTTACCGGGGGGCGATCGCCACCAACGATGGCATTCGGTTGTTTTTGACCCAGCGGCAGTTTGCCGACTCCAGCAAAATTGCCGACGAGGTGGTGGCGGCCTACCTTAAGTCAGCCCAGCAGCCTAATGCAGATGTCGCCGCCTTGGCCTTTGTGCGGGGCGACCTCAGCTTTGACCTGGCCCCCTATTTCTCCCGGCTTGCTACCCCCACCGCCATGCTCTGGGGCGAAATGGCCCAACTCACCCCTGTGGAAACCGGCCGTCGTTTAGCCGCCCTCAACCCTGCCGCCATTCGTCGCTTCGAAGTCTTGCCTGGCATTGGGCTCACCCCCCAGCTTGAGCAACCAGGGGTCACAGTTGGCTTAATTCAGCAGTGTCTGGCCGACCTGACTCAGTAGGGCTACTCTAGAGACTGAAAGCCCGCCCCGGTGAGCAACTTGCCCTCGGTATCGATAAAGCCCCAGCCGTTGTCGACCTGCACCCGCGCCCGTCCCTCAGAAAATGGCCCAGCATTGCTGTACTGCGGTTCTACGGCCCAGTCTCCTTTGAAGTTGATATAGCCGTAGCGCCCGTTTTGCTGCACGGCGGCCAACCCTTCCGAAAAATCAGCGGCGTAGGCAAACTGGGCAGGAATAACCACCTTACCCGTGCGGTCAATATAGCCCCACTGGCTGTCGATCAGCACGGCGGCTAAACCCTCAGCAAAATCAGAGGCAAAGGGTAGAGTTGGCTCAATTACCAGGGTTCCAGCGGTGTCGACAAAGCCAAAGTTGCGGCCCTGGCGCACCCGAGCCAGCCCCTCAGAGAAACTAAAGGCCCCGTCGTAGCTGGGGGCAATGGCCATAGTACCGCTGGGGTCAATATAGCCGTAGAGCCTGTCTACCCTAGCTACCGCCAGCGATTCGGAAAAACTCCAGGCATCTTTCAGCGTCGGCGGTATGGCGGGGCGACCGTCGGTGTCGATATAACCGTAGGTTTCCCCTAACTTGATCAGGGCACGACCGTCAACAAATCGCTCAGCCAGGTCAAACTGGGGCTCAATCACCCACTCTCCCTGGGGGTTGATGTAGCCGTATTTGGTGCCTCCCTGTACCGCCGCCAGCCCTCCAGAAAAGGACTTGGCCTGGCGAAACTGCACCGGTACAGCCCACTCTCCCTGCCGGTTGAGGTAGCCAAAGTAGGCTCCTACCTGGGCTGCCGCCAGCCCCTCGGCATAGTCAGCAGCCACGGTGACATTGCTGTCGGCAATCTGAATATTAAGCCTACCCTCGCGATCGATATAACCCAGCTGTGATTTCAGGCGGACCAGAGCTACCCCTTCGGCAAAGTCTGACACCGTATCAAAAAGCAGGGGGCTAGTCATGGCGCTGGCCAGGGCGAGGGGCTGAGGGTTTATGAACTGTAGCATTGTAGTAGCCTGCCGCGATGGGCGCTCGAACCCCTCAGACAAGGGGGCACAGGCTACTACGGCTAGAAGTCCCAGCCCGGTCAAACTTCTTCGCTGCCAGCGCCAGGCTTTGTGCGATCGCGCCATAGCTTCCCTTCGCTTTAGCAAAACTCCTCAGGCAAACCAGCCTGGCTAGGCTGCTTCCCCTGTTGTTACCATGACGGATCTTGTTGCCATCGTGGAGGAATTTTAAGAAAAGCTCGGATTGGTGAGCCAAAACTCAGCCCTGGGTGACGAAAAGTTGGGAGTTAAGCCCATCTGCACTCCTGGGTTGGCTAGTCGCCCAGGTTTAGCGACAGCTGCGGCGGGTGTAGCTCGTGGTAGAGCGCCGCCAGGTCGCGGCGACGATACAGGTGACGGTTGCCTCGCCGTGACGTGCGCCGCTCGCAGCCCTGGGCATCGAGCCTTTGCTGCAGCTCAACGCGGGGGTGGCCAAAGGCTTTGGCGGCCTCCCGCAGCGGCACCCACTGTTCATCAAACTGCTGCCGCAGAGTCTCGTCTGAGGTATTGGCCAGGCGCTCTAGCAGCAGGTTGGCCAACAACCAGCAGGCCTTGGTGTCGGCCATGGCCCGGTGCGATCGCCCGACATCAAAGCCAAAGTGCCGTACTAGCTGCGGCAGGCTGCGGGAGGGCAGATCGGCCAGCAGCAGCCGCGACAAAATTACGGTGCAAAACCGCTGGGCCTCGGGGCGCTTAAACCCCTGCCCCAGCCGCTGGTACTCGGCCTGAATGAAGCTGTAGTCAAAGGCCAGGTTGTGGCCAGTGAGTACCCCCTGGTCGAGGGGCGATCGCAGGGCTTGCCACACGGTGTCGGCGGCGGCACCCTGCTCCACCATAGCCGTCGTGATCCCTGTTAATCGAGTGATGGTGGTCGGTACTCGCACGTGGGCATTGACTAGAAAAGTTGCCTCGTGGGTAATCCCGTGTTCCAGCGACCCCTGCACCACCGCAATTTCAATCACCCTGGCTTCAGGAGGGCGCGACCCCGTAGTCTCAACGTCTACTACCGTGAGCATGGCTTTGGGCAGCTGGCGATAGTAGGCCAACAACTGGTCTGTAAAGAGCGCAGACTGCGCAATGCCGCCCACCGATACAGGAACCATAGTGCAACTACCGCAGGGAACCCTCCTAAGGTGCCACATTTTGCCTACTGCCAGCGCTTTCAGTCCGCAAAATGCCGTAGAACTTCGCACGGTTAGGGCAGAAGACGCTGCGGCCGCTGCTTGGTCTCCCTGAAGCAGCCTCGCTTTGAGCCTGGCTAGGGGGTTAGATATCTTTGGGGGCAGGCTTAGGGCGGAGGCGGGAAAAGCGCTCCTTAATTACCAACCACAGGAAAGGAAAATCGTCTAGCAGGTAGCGCTTCCACAGCCGTCCTGGCTCAGTGCTGAGGCGGTAGAGCCACTCTAGCCCCAGCTTGCTCAGCAGTTCTGGCGCGCGGGGTTTGTTGCCAGCCTCAAAGTCAATGGCGGCCCCTACGGCCAAAAAGATATCGATATTGGGCAGCTGGTCGCGGTACTTGGCAATCCACTTTTCCTGCTTAGGTGCCCCTACCCCTACTACCAGCACGTTGGCCGGCGACTGACGGATCATGTCTAGAATGCGATCGCACTCGGCCTCATCCTTTTCAAACCCAAAGGACGGTGAGTGGGCCTGCACAATAATTTGTCGGCCAATACGAGCATTGATGCGCTCCATGGCCTGGGCCGCAATGCCCTCGGCACCCCCCATCAGGAAGATTTTAATCGCCTCGTTGTGGCGGTGGTGCTCGCAAAACATCGGAAACAGATCCGAACCCGAGATTTTGGCCTTGAGTGGTGTGCCCAAAAACTTGGAGGCAAACATCAGCACCTGGCTATCGCAAACGCGATAGTCAGCCTTGCTGTAGGCCTTAACAAAATCTATGTCCTTTTGCAGCTTCATCAGGTGATCGACGTTGGGAGTGAATACCACGCCCTGCTTAAGCTGACTTAAAAAGTCGTTGACCGAGATATTGTCGATGGGAATGCTCAGAATTTCGACCTGGGTCTGAAGGTGGTCGTACTGCTGCTTGCGCAGTTCTCGAGCCGTAGACTCCAGGGCCGCCTTTCGAAACTGGCGGTAAAGCTGCTTGACCTCGGTGGCTGGAACAGGCTGTTTATCCGGTACCGCTGCAGCTGCGGTCGGGGAGGCATCAACGGTATCAGCAAATGGCGAATCGTTGACCTCTAAACCTAGCTCGACAGCATTGATCACCGAGTTGTTGATCGCCGCGCTATCAACAGCTGACGTGAAAACTTGTCCGGTAGACTGTGACTCCATAGGATCATCCAACTTCTAAGAACCAGAGAGATAACCGATTAACTAAAGTGTTCAGGTGAATGTCAGCTCCATCTCAGGTTGACCTCCCTTATTACTCACCTCTCCATGGTCCATTCGTCAGGGCAGATGCGACCATTGCTACACGCTAACTCAGTGTTATAAAAATAACCAGTCATCTCAGTAGAATCGCGGTATGTGTAAGGCGTGCTCACTGGGCTAGGCGGTATTCTAGGGGAAACCTCCATTGACTTCGGTCAAGTAGGTTGCCAACGATTTTCGTCGGCTCATTCATACTAGGGTAGGGGGCCAGCAAGCATGGATATTTGCAGCCCGGTTCATAAAAGCTGAATACCTCTGTAAAGCTGATTTTGACCTCACAACAATCTGAATCCAGGGGCGCAATACACCTGATAAAACGGGATGCGGCTCCTGATCCTTTAAAATTGCAGCAGTCTAATTCTGTGGGCCAGCGGCTTGGTGACGTCATACCAAGTACAGGTTACCCACAGCGCCCTCTAAACCTGCCGTTACCCATTGCCCCATGACTTCTCCTCCTCGCGATGTTCAGCTTTATGCTATGGCAGCCGGCACCACGGTCCTGCGCTGCCGCAGTTGGAACCGCCTGCGGTTTGAGATTGAGTACGGTTTAGAGCGGGGAACCACGGCGAATAGCTATTTGATTCAGGCCGATCGCACCGCGCTGATTGATCCTCCCGGTGAATCATTTAGCGAAATTTTTCTGGCGGCTTTGGAGCGCCATATTGACCTCTACCAGCTCAATTACATTGTCTTGGGGCACATCAACCCCAACCGAGTCCAAACTTTAAAGATTCTGCTGAAGCGGTTGCCAGAAGTAACGGTAGTGTGCTCAAACCCAGCCGCTCTTGCTCTTAAAGATCTGCTGCCCGATGCATCGCCCCGGCTGCGAGTAATTCGCAGCGGTGAGGATCGCCTTGATCTGGGCCAGGGGCATCACCTCCAGTTTGAGCTGATTCCGACGCCGCGCTACCCGGGTGGGCTGGCCACCTTCGACCCCTACTCCGGGGTGCTTTACTCAGACAAGTTTTTTGGGGCGCACCGCTGCGACGACTCGGTTTTTGATCTCAGCTGGCAGGATTTACTGGAAGACCGGCGCTACTATTTTGACTGTCTATTTGCCGCCAGCGCCCGTCAGGTGCTGGCGGCTCTGGGTCGGTTGACCTCGCTGCCCTTTCAGATCCTGGCTCCGGGCCACGGGCCGGTGGTGCGCTACAGCCCTCGAGAACTGGTGCAGAGCTATCGCGACTGGGGCCAGGCTCAAACCAGCCAAGACCTCTCGGTGGCGCTGATCTACGCCTCGGCCTATGGCAACACCGCTACCATTGCCCAGGCGCTGGCGCGGGGCATTACCAAGGCGGGGGTGTCGGTGGAGTCGATCAATGCTGAGCAGGCCAGTCCCGACGATATCAAAGCCGCCGTTGAGACCTCCGCCGGATTTTTGATGGGGTCACCTACTCTGGGCGGCCATGCCCCTACCCCCATGCAGACGGCCCTCGGCATTGTGCTATCAACGGCCTCGAAGGCTCAACCGGCTGGGGTGTTTGGGTCATTCGGCTGGAGTGGTGAGGCCATTGACCTGCTGGAGGGCAAGCTCAAAGACGGCGGCTACAGCCTGGCCTTTGAGCCAATTCGGGTTAAGTTCAAGCCCACCGATGTCACCCTTAAATACTGTGAAGAGGTGGGGACTGACTTTGCCCAGGCGCTCAAAAAAGCGAAGCGGGCCAAGCAGCCTCGCACCCCGGCCTCGGCGGTAGAGCAGGCGGTGGGGCGTATCGTCGGGTCGCTGTGCATTGTGACGGCTCGCCAGGGCGAGGTATCGAGCGCCATGCTGGCCTCCTGGGTATCGCAGGCGTCTTTTGCGCCGCCGGGGTTTACGGTGGCGGTGGCCAAAGACCGGGCGATCGAGTCGCTGCTGTACCCCGGCAGCTCCTTTGTGCTGAATATTTTGGCGGAGGGGCGGCACCTGGGGCCGATGAAGCACTTTCTCAAGCCCTTTGCCCCTGGCGAAGATCGGTTCGCGGATGTAGATACCGAAGTGGCCGAGAACGGCGCGCCGATTTTAACCGATGCGATCGCCTACCTGGAGTGCACCGTAGACCAGCGCATGGAGTGTGGCGACCACTGGCTGGTCTATGCCACCGTGCAGGCCGGCCGCGTGCTCGATGGCGAGGGCAAAACCGCTGTTCACTACCGTAATACTGGCACACACTATTAAGCTGCGTGAACGACTGGCGCTGAATTGACTACGCCATAACTGAATATGCTACGAGTAAGGATACTGCCCAAAGGGCTGAGCGGCTTGGCTGGAGCACGTTTCGGCCTGCTGTGGGGCCTCGAACTCAGGTCTGGTGGGTCAGGGTAAACGTGGTCGTGGCGCTGGTGGTTTGGGCTTTTTAAGCCTGGGGCACTGCGGTGGTTTGGCACGATTTGGCCCGTACCGCCGACTGCGACGTTAAGCAAACCGCTTTAAAGTTCCAAAGTGTATGCCCGTTGTTTCTCACTGCTCCGATCGCGGCCAGACGCTGCAGTCGGTCTACCGATTTTTAGATCGTCGGCTTAGTCAGGCGAGGCAGAGCCATCAGCCCCAGCTGGTGACCCTGAGTTTTGATATTCCTCCAGTAGATCCACTGCTGGTGCTGGACCGGTTGGCCCCCAGCGGCGATCGCCACCTATACCTAGAAAATCCCATGGCTCAAACATCGATGGTGGGCTTTGGCACAGCACTGGTGTACGAAACCGCTGGGGTCTATCGGTTTGCCCAGGCTCGCCAGTTTATCGATCAGTGGCGGGGCAAAACCCATCGCTATAGCGAAGCAGGGGTGTCCGCTTCCCTCAGCGGAGCCGACTGGGCCCGATTTTTTTGCGCGTTTACCTTCTTTGCCGATCCGCGCGGTGCTGAGGCCACGTTCCCAGCGGCGATGGTTACGCTGCCCCAGTGGCAGCTGGTGCGCCAGGGCCATCAGGGGGTGTTGACTCTCAACCACCTGGTGACATCAACTAGCGATGTAGGGGCTATTCTCGATGGCCTAGCCGACCAGCTGCGGGCGGTAGAGCGCTTGGGCACCAGCCTCTGGCGAGACCTGCGGCCCTCGGCACGACTACCCGTGCAGCCGACCGCTGATGCTGGACGGCAATTCAAGTCGGCGGTCAACCGCGCCCTGGGCTATATGGCCCAGCATCCGGTGCAGAAAATCGTGCTGGCCCACGCCCTTGACTGGGTCAGTGCCGAACCCATTCGGCCCCTAGAGGCGCTGGTTCGTCTGCGGCAGCGCTACCCCGACTGCCATATTTTTTCAGTGGGGCAGGGCAATGGTCAAACCTTCATGGGAGCCAGCCCCGAACGGTTGCTGAGTCTTACCCAGGGGCAGCTTGTGACCGATGCGCTGGCCGGATCGGCTCCCCGGGGTACCGCCCCGACCCAGGATGACTGTCTGGCCCAGGGGCTGCTGCACAATCCCAAGGAGCGGGGCGAGCACCGTCTGGTAGTGGAGTTTTTAGCCCGGCAGCTGCAGGGGGTAGGGCTGTGCCCTCAGTACCAGCCCTGGCCCGGAGTGCGGCGGCTCTCCAATATTCAGCACTTGCACACGCCCATGCGGGCCAGGGTGCCGCGTCACATTCATCCGCTGCAAATTGTGGCGGCGCTGCACCCTACCCCCGCCGTGGCCGGTGTTCCTACCCGTGAGGCCTGTGACCAAATTTTGCGCTTTGAAGAGTTTGACCGCAGCTTGTACGCGGCCCCTCTGGGGTGGGTGGGGGCCAATGGCGACAGCGAGTTTATTGTGGGCATTCGCTCGGCGCTGGTGACCGATACCTGGGTGCGCCTGTACGCCGGGGCTGGTATTGTGGCAGGATCTGACGCCGATCGCGAGTGGGCCGAGATCAAGCTCAAGCTGCGCGCCCTGGGCGAATCGCTGGTGTAGCCGTTTGACCCTGACCCATGACCTTTGACTTTCGCAATACCAACACGCTGTGGGCCTCGGTGCTGACGGCTACCCTGGCCCGGCTGGGGCTAACAACGGCGGTGATTTCCCCTGGCTCGCGCTCAGCGCCTCTGGCCGTGGCGCTGGCTTGCCATCCTGCGATCGAAGCGGTGCCGGTGCTAGATGAGCGCTCGGCGGCCTTTTTTGCCCTGGGAATTGCCCGGCGCACAGGGCTGCCAGTGGCGCTGCTGTGCACCTCGGGTACAGCTGGGGCCAACTACTACCCCGCTGTGATTGAGGCCAAGGAAAGCCGCATTCCCCTGCTGGTGCTGACCGCCGATCGCCCGCCGGAACTGCGCGACTGTGGTTCGGGCCAAACCATTGATCAGCAAAGGCTGTTTGGGCCGTTTCCTAACTGGTATGCAGAGCTGGCGGTGCCGGTAGGAACAGTGGACATGCTGCGCTACCTGCGGCAAACTCTGGTGCAGGCCTGGGGGCGATCGCTCTATCCCGTCGCGGGACCCGTGCATCTCAACTGTCCTTTTCGCGATCCTCTGGCTCCTGTGTCTGACAATTCGGTGGTTGGCCTCAAGGACGTGCTGGACGAGCGGTTTTTAGATTCTCTAGATCGGGTGGCGGCACCGGCAGCCGCGATCGCGCTGGAGAAGCTTCACCCCACCGCTGCCCTAGCCGCTGCGCCACTGCTAGAAACTTGGCAACGGTGCGATCGCGGACTGATTGTCGCTGGTCCGGCTCAGCCAGTGGATGCGCTTGCCTACTGTAAAACGGTTGCGGCCCTGGCCTCCTATTTAGGCTGGCCCGTGCTGGCCGACGGACTGTCGCCGTTGCGCAATGCCGCTGCCCTCAATCCCTATTTGGTCAGCACCTATGATCTGTCTCTGGGGCAATCTGGCGGGGAACCGAACGCCGTGGCTGTAGATCTGGTTCCCGACCAGGTGATTCAGCTGGGTCCATTGCCGACCAGCAAACGCCTGCGCGAGTGGCTGCAAACGACCCAGCCCCGCCGCTGGGTGCTCGACCCCCTAGGAGCCAACCTAGATCCGCTCCACGGCCCGACTACGCTGGTGCCTATGACCCTGGAGACGCTGGCGCTGGCTATTCCTCCAGGGCAGGGCGATCGCCATGACTCTCGGGGGCCAATCCTAGACCACCGCCCGCCCTACCTAAAGCAGTGGCTGACCTTGGAGCACAGGCTGCGCCAGTACCTTGATACCGCTCTAGAGCGTTTAGAGGATCGTTTTGAGGGCAAAGTACCCTGGCTGCTGGCCCGCTGCTTGCCGCCAGGGACTCCCTTAGTGATTGCCAACAGCATGCCCATTCGCGATGTGGAATGGTTTTGGCCACCCAGCGATCGCGGCTTGCGCCCCTACTGCAACCGAGGGGCCAACGGCATCGACGGTACCTTGTCTACGGCCCTGGGGATTGCCCACGGCGGCCCGCCCACGGTGCTGCTAACCGGCGATCTGGCGCTGCTGCACGACACCAACGGCTGGCTCAGCCTGCCCCGCCTGCGGGGGCACCTGACTGTAGTGGTGATTAACAATTGGGGCGGCGGCATTTTTGAACGGTTGCCCATCGCCGCCGTTCCCACCGCCGACGAAACCTGGTTTGAAGACTTCTTCACCACCCCCCAAACCGTTGACTTTAACCACCTCTGTGCCGCCTACGGCATCAACTATGAGCGTGTCACCACCTGGGGCCAGCTAGAGGCCAGCCTGAGCTGCCTACCCGAGCGAGGGGTGCGGCTGCTGGAGGTAAGGTGCGATCGCAAGCAGTCCCACACCCTGCGCCAGCAGCTCCTCACTCCCCCCAAAAACCTGTTGAACCAGCCCTCTAAGCCCTGAACCTAACCCTGTCAAACCATCATCCACCCACCCATCCACCCACCCCTCAACTCCCCTTTGCCTGGGGCAGCCAAAACGTAAACTCGCTCCCCTGGCCCAGCTGGCTCTTAACCTCGATCTTGCCCCCCTGCACTTCCACCAAGCGACGACAGATAGTCAAACCCAGGCCAGTCCCTCCAGAGCTGCGGTTGCGAGAGCGATCGGCCCGCCAAAACCGCTCAAACACGTAGGGCACATCCTCCTCAGCAATGCCAATGCCGGTATCGGCCACGCTGACATAAACGCGCCCGGGCTGAGCCCAGGCGTTTACCGTTACCGATCCCTTCTCGGTGTAGCGCAGCGCATTGCCCAGCAGATTGATCACAATTTGCTCAATGCGGCTGGGGTCGGCATGGACGAGCGGCAGGTCGGGCGGGCACTGCAGGGTAATAGCGACCCGGTCGGTGCTGACAAACTGATCGCTGAAAGGATGCACCACCGCCGTGAGCAGCGGGCACAGGGC
The DNA here is from genome assembly GCF_015207525.1 of Nodosilinea sp. LEGE 06152. Classification (GTDB taxonomy): domain Bacteria; phylum Cyanobacteriota; class Cyanobacteriia; order Phormidesmidales; family Phormidesmidaceae; genus Nodosilinea. The sequence continues at coordinate 160,460 of NZ_JADEWR010000005.1, read as the reverse complement.
TACGGTTTGGGCCTGAATAGGCAGATAGCCCGCCTCTAGCTTGGAAAGCTCCTGGAGGTCATTCACCAGGCGCTGAAGGCGCGTTGTTTCTCCTGCCAGCCGCTGATAAAGCTCGGGCTCAGGGGTGACGGTACCGTCAGCCAGTCCTTCCAGGTAGCCATGAATGATGGTCAGTGGCGTGCGCAGCTCGTGGGTGAGGTCGCCAATTAACTCACGGCGGTGTTCCTCAACCCCCTCCAGATCGGCGGCCATTCGGTTGAAGCTGCTGGCCAAGCGCTGAATTTCTAAAATTTCCGATGGTGGCACTCGGGCGTCTAGCCGACCCGCCGCAAACGATCGCGTGACCTCAGTCATTTGGTCGAGGGGACGAATAATTCGGCGTGACACCCAGTAGCTCAGCCCCCCTGCCGTGCCGCCGCCCACTAAAATCGCCCATAGCATACCGCGGCTCCAGGCCGCCTCAAACCCCTTGACCAGCTGGGTCCGACGCTGCACGCTGAGCACTCCATTCTCGTAGCGCTCCAGCGAAATGATAAACAGCCGGGGTGTGTAAAGGCGGCCAATGACGGCCAGCGTTAAAATGCCAATCCCCATCACCGCTAGGTGAGAGAGAAACAGGCGACTGCGCAGGCTAACTTTGGCCATAACAAAAAACTCAGAGCTGAGTCCAGGACGGGGGTCGGCTAGACCTATAGGCTAGACCAGGTTAGCGTGTTCTAACCAAATACCCGCTTGGGGTTTCGCCGCGACCGGCCCAGTGGGCTGAGGTTGCGGCTTTGACCAGGACTTTTTTCTTTTTTAGGCGAAAGACTCTCAGGCTGGTGGTTTAGGCTGGCGTGTTTTGCAAATCAGGCTGTTCTTCCGGCAAAATAGCCCCCTCTACCGGGCAGACCTGGAGGCAAATGCCGCAGTCAATACAGGTGGAAAAGTCAATCCAGTACCAGTCGGTACCTTTGGTATTTTTGCCGGGTCCTTCATGGATACAGGCGACTGGGCAAGCATCGACACAGTCAGCTACCCCTTCACAGACGTTGGTCACAATAGTGTGGGCCACATTTTCTCCTTACAGGCACAAAACAGTACACAGGAAATTGGTATTTCCCAAGGCGGATGATTGAACTACCACAGCCTGTAACCCTTTCCCCACAAGGAATTGGGCCAGGGTGGCAGCCATCCCCTACGTTAGTTCAGGGCTTCGATATCTGGCAACCCGCTGGGGCCAATCCAGGCGATGCGGCTAATATGGCGCTGGCGGGCCAGGGCGCGGATGGCGGCGGGCGCTTCGTCGATAGCCAGGTGCACCTCAGCCCGTACCAGGCTGGCCGAGGCTCGCAGGGTTTGGGCGTAGGTAAAGGCCGCTGCCGCCGCCTGGGGCACCGTGGGCACCACCAGCCAGTCGCTAGGGGCCGTGTCTTGAGGTAGGAGGCCCGTGGGCAGCAGGGTTTGGTGCAGAGCCTCGATATTGAGCACAAAACCAATGCCCGGAAACCCTTGCCCCTGACCTTGGAACACGCCTAATAGGTTGTCGTAGCGGCCGCCCTGGCCCAACACCTGGCACCCCTGCTCAGGGCCAGTGACAACTTCGAACACCAGGCCTGTGTAGTAGTCGAAGGGTTGAATCAGGCTCAAGTCCAAGGTTAGGGCCGGAGCGGAGCGCTGGCCACCCTGGACCAGTCGTTGGTTGTCTGTCTCGGCCTGCGTGACCTCGCGCACCAGGGCCACCAGCGACTTGAGCCGCTCGACTGCGGTTTGAGCATCGCTGCCTAAGGCAAGCTGCCCAAGCGCCTGGAGAACGTCTTCGGGGTGGCCCCGCAGGTCAAGCAGATTGAGGGCGTGCTGGTGCAGCTCCAGGGGCAGACCTAACGACTCTAGGGCCACCCGGTCGAGGGCCGCAAGAGCCTGACGCACGGCTTGGCGCTGGTCGGGGGGAAAGGGGGCCAGCAGCGCCTGGGTCAGCTGTGCATCACCCAAAATTAAGCACCAGGAGTCGAGGTGAAGGTTGTGGAGACAATCTAGCAGCAGCAGCACAATCTCAGCATCGGCTACCGTGGCCCCGGCTCCCAGCAGTTCTACACCTGCCTGGTAGAATTCTTGCTGTCCACCGTGGCTGGCCTGGGTAGCCTGGCGAAAGACGTTGGCACTGTAGTACAACCGCTGAGGGTACGTCACCCTGGCCAGGCGAGTAACGGCGGTACGCGCGATCGATGCGGTCAGCTCAGGCCGTAGTCCTAAGCGTTTGCCGGCTACAGGCTGCAGCTCAATAACGGCGGCCTGATCGATGGCTCCGCCAGCCATCAGCGTATCCATCTGCTCTACAGTGGAGGTGATGATGCGGTGGTAGCCCCAGCGCTGAAAAACCTGCTCCAGGCGATTTTCAATCCAGTGTTTTTGAGCTACATCCAGGGGAAGCAGATCGCGTGCCCCGGCTGGGGGTTGGTAGGTAATCACTTTTTCTTGCCTCCAAACAGACCAAAGAAACCGCCCCCTTTATCCGATGCCCCCTTGTCCGTCGATTTGGGGTTAGATTTTGCGCTAGCTGTTTTTGTGTTGGCGGTTTTAGCACCGCTGGAAGCCGCTCCAGCCGCTCGATCGACTCGGGCCTGCACGGCCTTTGCTCGTTCATCGTTGGCGTCGATTTCAAGGGCCCGTTTGGCATGGATGCGAGCCATGGTGCCCTGGCCAGCCTTCAGGTACAGCGATGCCAGGTAGCTGTGGCAGGTGCCATCGTTGGGGTAGGTCTTGAGGGCCTCTCGCAGTTCTAGAATGGCTCGACTGTAGTCTTTGTTGATCTCGTACTCCTGAGCCCGATTGACGTAGCTGCCTAGAATAGCGGCCTGGTTTTGGCGGGGTGAGGGGGGCGGGGTAGGCTGAGCCGAGGTCGGCTGACGGGGGGCGGTGCGGGCTGCGGCAGCGGTGCGATCGCTGCTGGTGCTGCGGTATAGATAAACCAGATTCAGCTCGCTGAGAGCACCAATCACCTCAGAGAGGGCATCTAGCTGGTCAAACTGCTCTGCGGCCAGCCCGTTGACCGCCTGGCGATAGGCCGCATCCAGGTGGGGCGCTTTCAGCAAATCTTGAGCGGCCGTTGAGGTCACGGCCGGGGCGGTTCCCGCGCGGCGCAGGGTCTGGCCTTTGAGCTTGAGAATCAACCCGTGCTCGGTGCTAGATTTTTCCTGGCTCAGCGTTTCGTAGGCGGGGTTGACCAGCTTGGAGAGAACCTCACTCGCCTGCTGAGCCTCGGCGGCAGAAGCTCCCGACAGGCTGTCGGGGTGTAGCTTGCGAGCAATGGCTAAGTAACGTTTGCGCACGGCTTTAGCATCGGCGCTAATGGGCACCCCCAGCACCGCGTGATGGTCGTCAAAGTCAGCTTGAAACAGCCCTTGATCTGGTTTCATGGTCACCTACCGGAGGGACGGCTTGGGAAATATACGCTTACGGGTGAAATACTTTTCACTCTACCCAGCCAACCTAAGTTTAACCAGCCCCGGCGGTTTTTATTGGCAGAGGTCTGGCTAAACTGCGGAGCGGGAGGACGCAGCCTAGGTCAGCGGCGGCAGCACCAGGGGTTTAATTTGCCCCAGGGTATGACTCATAGCCTGATGAAGGTGGCCGTTGGTGGCCAGCAGTCGCCCGGCCATAACATCCATCGGGCTACCGTCGTAGGCGGTCACTTTGCCGCCAGCTTCTCGAACCAGAACAATCCCTGCCGCAATATCCCACGGGGCCAGCCCCCGCTCCCAATAGCCATCGAGCCGCCCACAGGCCACATAGGCTAAGTCAATGGCTGCAGCCCCGCCACGGCGCACGCCCTGGCTCAGATGGGTGAAGTGGCAAAATTCGGCGTAGTTGTTGTCTGGGGTCTCGCGGCGATCGTAGGCAAACCCTGTGACCAGAAGGCTTTGGTCTAGGCGGTCAGTCGTTGAGACGTGAATGGGGCGGCGGTTAAGGGTAGCCCCCAGCCCCGTTGCCGCCCGAAACAAGTCGCGATGGACAGGGTCGTAGATCACGCCCAGCACTGGCTCTCCCTCGGCTAGCAGGCCGATGGAAACTGCGCAAAAAGGGTATTGGTGGGTGTAGTTGGTGGTGCCATCCAGGGGGTCGATCGCCCACAGCAGACTGGCCTCGCGGCCTCTGATTACCCCAGATTCTTCGGCTAAAATGCCGTGATCGGCAGGCAGGTGCCGCTCCAGTACCGCCATTACGGCCGCCTCGGCCCCTCGATCGGCCTCGGTAACCAGGTCGCCCGATCGCCCCTTCTCATCAATGCTGGTCAGGTTGCCCCAGTGGTGCTGGAGCACGGCTCCGGCGGCCAGGGCAGCTTCGGTGGCGCTGTCGAGCCAGCGCTGCAAGTCAGACTCAGAGGGCAGGGGCATGAGGAGATGAATGGAAAAGATTTAGCAAGCGTGAGGGGCGATCGCTCAGACGACTAATCGTCCTCAAGAGGCAAGCCCATGCGCACTTTGCCTTTGCCAAAATAGCGGCCAAACTGCAGTTCGTACACTTCGTCTTCGTCCTGGGTTTCGGCCTGAATGGCGCTGCGAGGATAGCTGACGCACAGTAGGGCATAGCCCTGGCGGCGCAGGTCGGGCGAAAGCCCCATGGCTTCGGGTTGGTCGACTTCGCCTTCGAGCAGTCGCACGGCGCAGGTGGTGCAGGCCCCGTTGCGGCAGGCAAAGGGCAGTTCTACTCCCTGACTTTCGGCCGACTGGAGAATGTAGCGGTCTTCGGGCACCTCTACGGTATAGATACGCCCGGTCTGGCGATGGTGAACGGTGACGGTGTGGGTGCGAACCATGGGGTTAGAGGTGGCGTTACAGGGGATTGGCGTTATGGGGACGGCAGGAATGAAACAGGGCGATCGCCCCTCAACCCGCCTTTCCCATGCTCGCACGAAAAATTGTCCCTGGGCAAATGAGCCCAATCGAATCCTAGAATCTGGCCCTGCCCCTGTTATCGCGCCCCATTGTTTGCTACGATAGCCTCTCAGCGGTGATAAGCCGCCCCCTGGAGAGATGGCCGAGCGGTTGAAGGCGCAGCACTGGAAATGCTGTTTAGGGGTGACTCTAACGAGGGTTCGAATCCCTCTCTCTCCGTTTTTTCCCTGACATTGGCTAGTGCCACTGACCTGTGTTGGCAGGTACTGCGCTGCGTCGAGCCTGGCGACGCTGGCTGGCCAGGCGCTCTAGACTGAGCGAAATGACCCCTAATGTGACCAAAATCACGCCCATCCACTGAATAAACAGCAGGGTCGACTTTTCGCCCGGAGTGATGAAATAGGCTAAGAGCGCAGTAGCAACGGGGCCGCTAGCCGCCACGATTGAAGCCTGGGAGGCTCCCAGCAGCTTGACGCCATAGTTATTAAACAGGTATCCCAGCAGGGTCAGTAGCCCGAGCAGCCCGGCCCCAACGTAAAGCCTGGCTGGCTGGCTGGGTTCGCCGGGGTCAAGCCCAAAGAACGACCCCACGATCAAAATGAGGCTGGTGAGAATAAAAATGGTCGAAAACTGCAGCAGACTAACCGACACCGGATGCAGCCGTTTAAAGCTCAGCTGCATCGCAATTAGAAAGAGCGCAAAAGCGACGCTGGCTAGCAGCGCGGCCCCAACCCCCCACAGCGATACGCCGCTGCCGGTAATGTCACTGTAGATGCGGGGGAGGGCCGTAAACACAATGCCCATGCTAATGGCAAACATCACCACTAGCCGCAGGGGGGTAGGGCGATCGCCAAACAAGAACCAGGCCAGGGGTACCGTAATGAGCGGGTACATAAACAGCAGTGTTACCGCCACCCCGGGGCCAACATCGGCAATGGCTTTATATATCAGCACTTGCGATAAAAACAAAAAGCCACCGCTAGCCACCACCTGCACCAGCGGCCGGCGATCGCTGTTCTGAAAAAGCTGCTGCAGGTCGTGACCTACGCGGGGGTAGAGGCGCGGCGCTACCAGCGCCAGCAGGGGTACGACCACCACCATACGCAACCACAGCAGCAGCAGCGAGTTGGGAATCGTCAGCGACAGCACCTCCTCAATCGGGATGAGCCCTAGAATTTGGCCGCCGTAGCCAATAATGCCGACAATGACGTTGTGCAGCGATAGAGCCAGGGTCGAAAGCACTACCATCAGCAGGCCCATCTGAAGCTGGGCCTGAGTGGGAAAACTGCCCGCCTCTGGAATGATGGCTTTGGTCGGACTGGCCTCCGAGGGCCGGGCCGGAGGGCGAGGCTGGGGCTGCATGGGCGGCCGAACCTGGGGCGATCGCGAGAGAGGCGGCGATGGCTTGGGGTAGGCTTCAGCTGTCTCACCTGGGCCAGGCTGAGGGCTGCGATAGAGGCCCGGCGGCAGAGCGGGGCCTGAGCCGGTGCTACCGTCGGAGGGTGGAGCACCATAGCCATTGTGATCAGCTGAGGGAGTCACCATCTGGCTCTGCAGCTGCTGGCTGAGCCGGGCCACAAGGGCTTCTAAAATGGCTTCCCCCTGCTGTTCGGCGCTCTGCATGCGATTAATTTGCTGGGAGAGGCTGCTGTGGTAGCTGGTCAAATCTTGCTGTAGCGATGTCAGGGTATTTTGAATCGTCGCATCTAGAGCAGCCAGACCCTGAATGGCGGTTGTGGAAGGGGCGATCGCGTCTGGCCGAGGGGACGAGGTCTGCAGGGCATGGGGGTGGGCATTGGCCAGGGCAGCCTCTAGACGTCCCTGCAGGTGGGTAGCTAGGGCCACCGCCAGGCGCTTGGCCCAGGCCTGCTGCTGGGCAATCTGCTGCTGAGAAAGGCCTTCTGCGTAGGTGGTTTGAAGCTGCTGGTGCTGACCCCGAAGCGCTTCATAGTCTCCCTCAAGGGCCTCAATGTCGGCCATCAACCGCTGCTTTTTGGCCTGCAGATGGGTAATGTCGTCTGATAGGTAGCCAGTAACTTGATGACGCAGCGCCTCCAGGTCGTGGCCCAGAACCCGCAAGACGGCCTCAGCCGATGGGGAAACGGGCTGGGGAGTAGAGGAATCAGGTAGATGGTCAGAGGGCCCCATGGGTGTCTCTCTCAGGATGCAATCATCGACTGTGACGGGGGGTGGCGACAGGGCCGCGCCGTCGTGAATGCTAGTATTGTGCTCAAAAAATCCAAAAAGATCTCTAGTAGCGCCACATTTAGGATGGTTTAGCCAAGTTTGAAGCTGCAACCCATGGGTGAATTCTTAACGGCCAGGCTCTCTAAACGTATTGCCTACTGGGTCTTTTTGAGCATTGTCGTAATCGAGGTTGTAATTTTAGTGCCCTCGGTGATGCGGCGCGAGCGGGAGTTGCTGAACTACCTGCGATCGCTGTCTACGGCCCAGGCCCTGGGTCGGCTCGATGCCTCTACCCTGGCCAATCTCGAGGATGAGATGCTGGTTGACTATCTACAGGGGCTGCAAACCAACCAGGTCATTTTGGGCGGGGCGATCTATGACCAGGTCGGTACCCAGGTCGGCAGCTTTGGCGAAGCGCCTCAGCTGACTCTGGCTGCCAGCCAGCGGGGCTGGTCGCCCGATCGCTACTACCGTCGCCAGCAGCGCTACGACACTCCCTGGGATATGCCACCGCTGCGCGATCGCTACGTGCTGATTGTGCGCCACGACGCCAGCGGGGTGCAGCGAGAGTTCTTTGCGTTCATTGGTCGCATTGCCGGGCTGGTCGTGATTATTTCGATATTTGTGACCGGGGCTACCCTGGTGGTGCTGCGGCGACTGCTGATTAAGCCGATCATGCTGCTGCGGCAGGATTTGATCACCGCCGGTCAGGCCATCGGCGACGACTGCGATACCCAAACCCTGGCTTTTGCCTCGCTGCCCCATGCCCGTGCCGATGAGCTGGGGGATGTGATTGCGGCCTTTGAGCAAATGTTTGGTCAGATTACCGCTGCGGTGGCCACTCGCAAGCAGAGCGAAACTCGGTTTCGCACTCTGGTTGAGCAGGCCGTAGATGCCTTTTTTGTGGTCGATGCCGCCGGACAGGTGCGCGATGTTAACCAAAACGCCTGCGACAGCCTGGGCTACAGCCGCGATGAGCTGCTGACTTTATCGGTAACCGACATTCAAACCACCCATACCCAGGCCGACTTTGAGGCCGTGTGGCGGCAGCTCAGGCCGGGAGTCCCCCAGACGCTCGAAGGCTGGCACCAGCGCAAAGACGGCACCGGTTTTCCGGTCGAGGTGCGCCTGGGGCTACTCGAGCTGGGCGGCAATTGCTATGGTCTGGCGCTGGCCCGCGATATTCGCGATCGCAAGGCCTCCGAAGCGGCCCAGGCCCGTCTGGCCGAAATTGGCGAGCTGGCCGCCATGATTGTCCATGAGGTGCGCAGCCCGCTGACTACGGTACTGCTGGGTCTAAATTCGTTTCGATCGCTCGACCTTCCCGAGCGCTTTCAGACCCGCCTTGAGCTGGCCCTAGAAGAATCCGAGCGACTGCAAAAGCTGCTGAACAGCATTCTTATGTATTCGCGCAATCCGGCCCTGGTGCCAGAACCGATTGAAATCAATGCCTTAGTGCGGCATCTGGCCAATACTTTAGAGCAAGACGCCAGTGCTCCGTCGCCGCTTCTAGACTTAAAGACGCTTCCCTACGCCGTCAATGTTAGGGGCGATCGCGACAAGCTCAAGCAGGTCTTCATCAACCTGCTCGCCAACGCCCGCGACGCTTGCCCCGCCACTGGCACCATTACCTGGGCCGTACAGCCCCCCGTCGCCGGACAGGTGGCGATTAGCATTCACAACGACGGCGAAGCGATCGCGCCCGAGCTGCTGCCCAAGCTCACCCAGCCTTTCTTCACCACCAGAGCCTCAGGCAACGGCCTGGGGTTGGCCATCACCAAACGCCTTGTAGAAGCCCACCAGGGGCAGCTGGTGATTACCTCCAACGCCAGTGGTACCGAGGTCACGGTAACGTTGCCCCTAGTTGGCTCGCCCTAGTGCGACAGGTCTGCTGGCGACAATAAAACGACCTGGCTAGGCGCTTTGTCTATCCCAAGCCCCCATCAGCTTAACCACTGTGCTTAAAAGGGCTAAAAAGCGTCTAAATCGAGCGCTTTAGAGCCGCCTTCTTCAATCAGCAGCAAAATTTTGCCCAGCTGTGACCAGATCAGCAAGCCGCTGAGCAGGGTCATAGGCACTCCCATGGCGTAGGCCGCTTTGGCCGAAAACCCAAACAGCTGAATACCAGAGGCTAAAAATACACAGACGCCGGCACAGATGCCGAAAAAGGGAATCTGTAGCTGTGGCCCCCGCATGGTAGCCAAAATGCGGGTAGAGCGCTTGCTGTTCCACTCAGCGACTGACTGCTGTAGCGCGGTGCTAAAGGCAAAGCCCGAAGTCACCGCAGCTAAAAATCCTGCCAAAAACAAAACGTAGGGCGGTTGTGGGTACACAGGCCTAAGAAAAACGAAACAATAATTTACTTCTCCTGATTATAGGGGAGAGCTGCACCCAGACCGATAGGTTCACAACTTAAACCTGAGTTAGCCTAACGCCGTGCCATCAAGTTTGGCCTAAAGGCTGAGGAACCGACTCTGTTATTCCCGACCTAGTCAACAGTTCCCGACCCAACAACAGGCTAAGGGGCGGCCATCAATTCTCAGCAATTAACCGACAGTGATGACTGACTCTAGGATCGCAGCACCTGGCGCAGGTCGCCTACCGCTGGCACTAGTTGTTCAGCCCGCTCTAAGGAATAGTTGGTCAGGGCTCCCCACGCTACTCCTAGCACCCGATCAAAGGTAATTTCGTCCTTGACTAAGGCCCACAGTCGCTGCACCTCTTGGGTGTGCAAGCGATCGTCCTCCGTCAGGGCCAGCACAATCATCTCGCGGAGATGAGCCCCCTCATCTGACATGAGATAGCGAATCCCTAGGCCAGCCGTCGGCAGCAGGTCAAACCCAGCATCGCCGCGGGCGATCGCCAGCATGTTCTCCAGTCGATCCCACTGCAGCTGCCCGTCCTGGAACAGCACCTCAAGCAGCCGCTGTCTGAGGGCCGGGGTTTCGCCCAACAGCAGGCGACGGGCTACGTAGGGGTAAGCTACGTTAATGATTTTAAAGCTGGGATTGAGGCTCAGGGCCAGGCCCTCTTGAGTTACCAGAGAGCGAATGATGAGGGCAAACTTAGCCGGTACCCGAAATGGGTACTCGTACATTAGCTCCGAAAATTGGTCGGTAACGGTTTTGAAGTTGAAGTCACTAACCTTTGCGCCCAAGGCATCGCCCAGCACCCGATTGAGGGCAGGCACAATCGGGCCAAGGTCGGTATCAGGGGTTAAAAAGCCCAGCTTGACAAAGTCTCGTCCCAGGCTGTCAAAGTCCTGATTGATCAGGTGTACTACAGCGTCGACCAGGGTTTCTTTAGTAATTTGATCGAGCTGATCCATCATGCCGAAGTCGATGTAGGCCATCCGGCCATCGGCTAGGGCAAACAGGTTGCCGGGGTGGGGGTCGGCATGGAAAAAGCCAAACTCTAGCAGCTGGCGCAGCCCGGCGGTAACGCCAATTTCAATCAGGCGATCGGGGTCAAGATTATCCCTTTGCAGTGACACCATGTCGGTGAGCTTGCAACCGTCAATCCATTCCAGGGTGAGCACCCGCTGGCTGCAGTAGGGCCAGTAAATAGCAGGTACCTTGACGGTGCTGTCGTCTTTAAAGTTGGCGGCAAACCGCTCAGCATTATGGCCCTCGTTGAGGTAATCAATTTCCTCAAACAGCTTGGTGCCAAACTCATCCACAATCAGGGTGAGGTCGTGCCCTAAGTTGAGGGGTAAAAACCTGCCTAGCCAGCCCGCCGCCCAGCGCAGCAGGTAGAGGTCGCGGCACAGCACCGGGCGCAGGTTAGGTCGCTGCACCTTAACGGCCACCTCTTCCCCAGAGAACAACCGCCCCCGATACACCTGCCCCAGGCTCGCCGCCGCTACCGGCAACGGCGACAGGTTGCTAAAAATTTCTTGAGGGCTATAGTCTAGCTCTGCTTCAATAATCGCCATCGCCTCAGCGGTGGGAAAGGGCGGCAGCTGGTCTTGCAGCTTGGTCAGCTCATCGAGAAAATCTTGCCGCACCAGGTCAGGCCGGGTTGAAAGGGCCTGGCCTACTTTGATAAAGGTTGGCCCTAGGTTAGTGAGCACCTGACGCAGCTGAGCGGCGCGGCGCGGGCGGTTTTGGGCCTCTCGACCCAGCCAGCGATCGCTCTGCAGGCCCAGTACAAAGGTGCCCAACCACCACGAAATTTGCAAAACTCGCCAACTTAAGCTGCCTAACCGCCAGCGGAAGTAGCGGGCGATCGCTACTGCGTCGTAAGTGCCCAATAAAGCTGGATCTATCGCTGCCACTGCGCCAATTGCCCCTTACGTCACGGTTACGTCACTGTGCGGTGCTGCCCCAATCGATGGGCTATCGCTGGCCAACAGCTGCCGAATAACAAACCCCAATAACAACCAAGGGGGCACAGCGGCAAGCGGCGATCGAAAACCCCTAAACTGGGTTAATCTACCTTAAATATAGTATAGAAAACTACAAACAATTCTGACGCAATTTTTGACGCCGCTGATCCGGGTTTTTCGCTGAGGGTTTTTGCTTAGTGCTCACCCAGCTTGCTTCAAACCCAACGTTAGCAATACTGTGCGGCTTTAAGCCCCATCTGAGCCAAACAGTCCTTCAGCGTCTGCACTACCTGAACCTGGGCGGCTTCTCCCAGTTCTGGAAACATCGGTAGCGACAACACTTGATGAGCGGCGGCCTCGGCCTGGGGCAGATCTCCCGGTCGGTAGCCCAGGTGGCTGTAGACCGGCTGAAGATGCAGGGGCAGAGGGTAGTAAACCATGCAAATGACTCCTGCTTCGCGCATCAGCTGCTGCACCTGGTTGCGCTCCTGACCGTCGGCAGTGGCCTGGGGCAGGCGCAGGGTGTACTGGTTCCAAACCGAGCGGCCAAAGGTCACCGGCAGCGGACGCACCACTTCGGCCACGGGGTCGAGCAGGGTGTGATAGCGATCGGCAACTTGCCCCCGCTGCTGGTTCCAGGTGTTGAGGTGGCGAAGCTTAATCGCTAAAATGGCGGCCTGCACCGAGTCGAGTCGGCTATTGACGCCAATCGCTTCGTGGTGATACTTGACCCGACTGCCGTGCTCCCGCAGCATGCGGACGGTGGCGGCGAGGGTTTCGTCGTTGGTGGTTAGTGCCCCCCCATCGCCGCAGCCCCCCAGGTTTTTGGTTGGGAAAAAGCTAAAACAGCCAATGTGTCCAATGCTACCAACCTGCTGGCCCATCCACTCAGCGCCCGTAGCCTGGGCACAGTCTTCAATGACCATCAGGTCGTAACGTGTGGCCAGATCCATAATTGGGCCCATATCGACGGGCCGACCAAACAGGTGCACGGGCATAATCGCTCGAGTGCGATCGCCAATGGCCGCCTCGATCTTGGTCACATCCAGGTTAAAGGTGCTGGGGTCAATATCGACAAAAACCGGCGTCGCCCCCACTGCGCTAATGGCCTCTGCCGTTGCAATGAACGTAAAGGGTGAGGTGATAACCTCGTCGCCAGCGCCGATATTAGAAGCCCGTAGCGCTAAATACAGAGCATCGGTGCCAGAGTTACACACAATGCACTGCTCCGAGCCCACATAGTTACCAAAGGCCTGGGCAAAGGTTTCGACAATTGGCCCATTGATGTATTGTCCAGAGGCCAGTACCTCGGCCACGGCAGCATTTACATCGGCTTGAATTGTTCGAAACTGCTCCGTAAGATCAACAGGAGGAATTACACTCACTCGCTCACACTCACCTAGTGGATAGGCTTAGTTTACCCTACCCCAAGGCGGCATCGGAGTCGTTGCTGGCCCCCTACCTCTAGCCGTGGCCTCGTCGGCCCAGGAGATTGCCTTGACTGATCTGCCCGGTTTTCCCCTCACATTAGGTTCTACCCAAGAATCTTCCCCGCCAAAGTTCGTCTCTCAGAACGACTCTACCCGCTGGATACGTCGTTGCTTAGAACTGGCTAACCTGGCGGCCGGGCAAACGGCCCCAAACCCAATGGTTGGTTGCGTTGTATTAAAAGACGGCATCGTGGTCGGAGAGGGCTTTCACCCAGGGGCTGGGCAGCCCCATGCCGAGGTATTTGCCCTGACCCAAGCAGGGGATCGTGCCAGAGGGGCAACGCTTTACGTCAACTTGGAGCCCTGTAACCACACTGGGCGCACCCCCCCCTGTACCGACGCGGTGATTCGGGCCGGCCTGAGTCGGGTGGTGGTGGGCATGGTTGACCCTGACCCTAGGGTCTCAGGGTCGGGCATTGATCGCCTGCGCCAGGCCGGTGTTGAGGTCGAGGTTGGGGTAGAAGAAGCCGCTTGCCAACGCTTGAATGAAGCGTTTGTGCAGCGGGTTACTCACCAGCGACCCCTGGGGCTGCTGAAGTACGCTATGACCTTAGACGGTAAAATTGCGGCTACCGGTGGTCACAGTGCCTGGGTCACGGGGCCGACGGCGCGGGCCGCTGTCCATCAACTGCGCGCTACCTGCGATGCCGTGGTTGTGGGCGGCAATACGGTCCGGCGTGACGACCCCAGGCTAACCAGCCACGGGCACGGTTCCCACAATCCGCTGCGGGTCGTAATGAGCCGCCGCCTCGATCTTCCCGCCCAGGCCAACCTGTGGCAGACCAACGATGCCCCCACAGTGGTTTTCACCGCCCCCGATGCTGACTCAGAACGACAGCAGCTGTTGTCGGCTCAAGGGGTGGAGGTGATAGAGTTACCCGCGTTGACCCCTCGCCTTGTCACCGCGCAGCTCTACCAACGGGGCTGTGCCGCCGTCTTGTGGGAATGCGGTGGCCTGCTGGCGGCCGAGGCCATTAAGGATGGCGTCATTGACAAGCTGTGGGCATTTGTAGCACCTAAGCTGGTAGGCGGTACAGATGCTCCTGGCCCGGTTGGGAACCTGGGCATTCACCACATGGGCCAAGCCCTGGCCCTGGAGCGCACCACCTGGCGCACCCTAGGCAACGACCTGCTGCTGGAAGCCTACCTGCGGCCTCCAGGCTTGGCCTAGCGCTTTATCCAGCTTAATTTTAGGGATCCACGTAGGGTACGTTCTCGAAGCCATGTCCCGCGCAGGGAATGGCTCAGGCTCTGCAGAGATCCAGGGGTTATGATCAGTCAGCCACCGATAGTCCAAAAATCAGCAGTTACAGCCCCTGGCTTACTTTGTGGGTCAGGTGTGGCAAGGCTGATGGCACCAGACCTTTAGCTGGAATTGATGAAATGCCCTAGGGATAAATGCGTACCAACCGGGGAATGTCGTAAATGAGTTCTCGTTTGCGCATAAAGGCGTCTAGCGCTAGCCGCAGGTCGTCTTTGCCGCGAAAGGACTCGATCCGCTGGTAAACTTCACCCTGGTCAAACAGCAACAGGGTGGGCAAGTTGGAGAGGCGGTAGGTATTGGCCAATCGCAGGTTTTCATCGGCGTTGATATCGACTAGTCGGACATGATCTTGCCATTCGCTCTGAAAGCTTTGGAGAACTGGAGTGATCATTTTGCAGAGCCCACACCAAGGAGCCCAAAAATGAACCAGCACAGGCAGTTCAGACTCAAGCACAGCTGCTCTAAACGTGGCTTCGCCAACAGACATTGACATTGACTATATAAAAAAGAGCTTAACTAACCGTCCGGAGGAGCCTAGGGGCACCCAGAGATAACTTTAACGTTTGAAGGGAGTTCGAAAATATTCGTGATTGCTATTGGGATCATTGTAGACCAGGTGAGAATGGAAGTTAATGGGCAGGATCAAGGATTGTGCCAAATCCCTAACACGGCTCCTGATCCGGCACGCCGCCGCCGGCGATGGGCTAGCTCTATTTCAGCGTCGCTGACGGTGGAACGCGCCCCTTCTGCGATCGCCCCTTCAGACTCAACATTCCATCGGCTGATGCTGCTGAAGTAGTTCTAGAGCACTGGCTGCGGGCAGCGGCTTGGCAAAGAAATAGCCCTGGCCGTAGTCGCACCCCTCCTGCCGCAGAATAGCCACCTGGGTAGCCGTCTCTACCCCCTCTGCCACCACTTCCATGCCCAGCTTTTGCCCCAGGGTCAAGATGGTGTTGATGATGGCCCGGTCCTCATTGCTTTTCTCCAGGCGGCCCACAAAAGATTTATCCACCTTCAGGGTATCCATTGGAAAGCGGTGCAGGTAGCTGAGGGAGGAGTAGCCGGTGCCAAAGTCGTCGATGGCTAACTTCAGATCAAGGGACTTTAGCTTCAGCATCAGGTCAATGGCGGCATCGACATCGCCCATCACCATGCTTTCGGTAATTTCTAGCCGCACACAGTGACCATCTACCTGGGTTTCTTGCAGGGCGGCCTCGATTTGGTGAATCAAGTCGGCCTGCCCAAACTGCCGGTTAGATAAGTTAATGCTCATGGTCAGGTGGCGATAGTGGGGAAACTGATTGTGCCAATGGCGCAGCTGCCGACAGGCCTCGCGAAAAATCCACTGCCCCAGAGCCATGATCAGCCCAGTTTCTTCTGCTGCCGGAATAAAGGCGCTGGGCAGCACAAACCCCCGCTCTTTCTGGTGCCACCGCACCAGGGCCTCAAACCCGGCCAGTTCTCCGGTTTTGAGGTTGATAATGGGCTGGTAATACAGCAAAAATTCTTGGTTGTCGAGGGCGCTAATTAAGTCGCTTTCGAGCTGAAGTCGGTTGACGGCCTCGGTGAGCATACCGGCGGCAAAGATTTCAAACCGCGTCTTGCCCAAGGCCTTCGCCCGGTACATGGCTGTGTGGGCATCGCGCAACAGGTCGGCGGGCTTGTGCTCCAGGCCAGGTTGACTGATGGCCATGCCAATGCTGAGGGTGCTGGGCAATTTTTGACCATGCAGGGTGAGCGGTTCTGAGAGGGCATACTGCAGCCGGTCCATTAGCTCTCCGGCGGCGGTACTGTCCAGATGGGTCAGCAGGAGCGCAAATTCGTCGCCCCCGACTCTGGCCACCTGGGCTTCGGGGGGCATGTGTTGCACCAGCCGCTGGGCCATCAGCTGCAGCACTTCGTCGCCTACCTGGTGGCCCAGACTTTCGTTGATTACCTTAAAGCGATCGATGCCCATAAAGGCTACGATCACGGGCTGCTTGGTGCTCTGGCGGTAGTAAAGGGCCTGCTGAATCGTGCCGATGAATGCTTCGCGGTTGGGCAGGCCGGTAAGGGAATCATGGGTGGTGCGATAGAGCAGCTTGTAGGCCAGCACCACCGCCACTGCGGCCAGGATGCCCATGGCAGGTTCGGCCAGGGGTACCCATACCAGCCCGTTGATGGCTATCCAGCCGCCCACCCCTAGCCCCCCTAGCAGCAGGCCGCTAGACAGCAGCAGGCCGCTGGGGCCCCTGACGGTCCAGACTAGGCCACCCGCTGTTAGACACCAGCCCCAGAGCCAGAGCCCCTCGGCCCAGGGGGGCAAAAACCTATAGTGGGCGGGCTGCCCGGTGACGATGTCTAGTAGCTGTCGAATCATTTGCCCGTGGATGACTACCCCAGGCATGGTTAGCTCATCGTCTTGGTTGAAGCTGAAGGGGGTATAAAAGCGGTCTTTGAGGCTGGCGGCGGTGGTGCCGATTAGGACAATGTTGCCGTCGATCCAATCGGGGTCGAACTGACGGCTGAGTACCTGGCTGATGGAGAGATGGCGGGCCGGCATTTGGTCGGTGTGGTAGCGCAGCAAAATTTGATAGCCGCTGCTGTCAACGTTTTGGTAACCGCCGTCGCGGGCTGAGAGCACTCGGATGGCGCGATCGCCCAAAAACAAATGGTTTTCCTCGGCTCTTAAAACTTCAGCTGAGTAGCCCTGGTAGGCCATAATCACGCGCAGGGCAAAGGAGTAGTAGCCCCCCTCAGGGCTGCGCACAAAGACTAAGTTGCGGCGAATCACGCCATCGGAATCGGTCGGGAAATCATTGAACCCTACTCGCTCTGGCTCAACTGTGGGGGGAGCAGGCACCTCGCCCTGGCCCTGGGTGCTGCCTACATTCATAATGGCAACGAGGTTTGGCTCTGCCAGGGCCTCAATTAAAGCGTTCGCCCCTGGTGGACGCAGAGTGCTGCGGTAGAGGTCTAGGCCAACAACTTTGGGATTTTGAGCCTGGAGGGTTTGGATCACCTCGGCCAGCAGTTCGTCGGTGAGGGGCCAGCCGTACTGCCGAATGTCGGCCTCGGTGATGCCCACAATGGTCATGCGAGGGTCGAGGCCTTGACTCGGACGCATTCGCACCAGCTGATCAAATAAAAACAGTTCTGCTGGTTCTAAAACATTTAGTAGCTTCACCCCAGTCACCATGGCGCTAGCTAGCAGGCTTGCCAACAGCACAATCTTGCCGCCAGTATTTAGGGGCGTAACTCCCCACCAGTGAAGCACCTGAGGTATGACGCCACGGCGCAGTCGGTGGCTTACTCTGTTGAGTATCGTCGCTTTCACAATTGCTGGGCCTTTGAAAGACAGAAAACTAGACGACGGAGAATGTCTCAGGTAGCACACCCAGTATCCCCTATCCCTGAAGCCGCCTGGAGCGCTAATGGGGAATGAGGACTGCTGATCAGCATGCCCAGACGAAAGGTTCTTTGGCCCAGGTGATAGTTTTCTTATTGAGCAAGTTTATATAGCGATGGCCATCGCGCTTAGGACATCGGCCTCTTCCAGTGGCAAAAACTGGGTCAGCGCCGTGGCGTATAGCCACCGCTTTAGGGGATACAAGCTATGTCCTAACCGTGCTAGCGATGGCTATATCTGTGTGTAGTAGGCTTGCCTTGGTTCGGGCCTAAAAATTCGGGCCTAAAAAACAGTAGCGGCAGATTCTAAGCCCGAATCTGCCGCTACTGCACTAAGTTTTTATCGTTTTAGTCAGTCAGTTTTCCTGTGTTTTTTGGGCCGGAGGAGAGGCAGCGCGCTACTGAGCTGCCGCCGGGTTGGGCATAACCCAGTGAGTACCGCCGCCCTGACGGCGACCCGGAAACTCGTCTCGACTCTTGGCGCTGGCGACAGAGTCTATGCCAAACGCCTGAAAAATTACCATAGCCGCTAGCGATAGTGTTCCAATAGTGAGAACGGAACAGTAGGAACGAGCGGTGTGCCCCAGCAGAGTTTGCATAAATGTATCGTTGTGGCCTCAAACCTGAATGGGTCAAGCCTGAGGGTAGACGCTCCCTAAACAACATTGACGACTCGGCATTCCCTGACCATGGCTGAGATGCTGACCATGGTTTTAACCAGCGAAGCCTATATCCATTAAGGCTGAAGCTGATCAAGACCATCGACAGGGGACCCACGGAACTTAGTATTACGAGAATTTACGGAAGCTCCAGCTTCCATAGAAGAAATAATGTGAGGATTTTATAAATTTTCCTTAATTCTTCCGGATTTTGACGAACGGAGCTACGGCCACCGCTGTTTGGT
The DNA here is from genome assembly GCF_015207525.1 of Nodosilinea sp. LEGE 06152. Lineage (GTDB taxonomy): Bacteria > Cyanobacteriota > Cyanobacteriia > Phormidesmidales > Phormidesmidaceae > Nodosilinea. The sequence continues at coordinate 142,027 of NZ_JADEWR010000005.1, read as the reverse complement.
TCAATGCTTCAGGTCAAACGGCACCTGAAGCCTCCGTAGGTTTACGGAACTTGAGCTGGCGAGACTGGTATTAGCTGAGCTGAGCTAGTGCCAGGCCCAGTAAAAGCGCCAGGACAGCGCCTATCGACGTGTTGATGCCGTTGACAACTTCGTTTGTTAACCAGGCAAATTTGGGCTGCAGGGTTGCGCCGATCAGGCTTTCTAAGGTGGTGGCTAGAAAAGCAGCTACTAGGCAAAGGGCAATTGCCCAGGGGCTAATCAGCCCGACCCCCCAGCCAACTAGCGCTATAACCGCTGACCCCCCAACGCCAGCCAGGGTGCCCTCAAGGCTAACGGCCCCCTCGGTACCGGCGGGTACGGGTTTGAGAGAAGTGATGAGAAAGGTATGCTGCCCGTAGGCTTTGCCAACTTCGCTAGCGGTGGTGTCGGAGAGTTTGGTGCTGAGGCTGCTGACGTAGGCAAGGGCCAGTAGCGGTAGCCACAGCTGTTGGCTGGCCGGGGCGGCAACTGCCCCCAGTATTGCGATCGCGATCGCGCAAACGGCTGCGGCTAAGGCCGACCCCCAAACATTCTCTGGCCCCCTAACCCCCGATCGCCCCTCGGCAATGCCCGCCGCTTCTTTGCGCTGCTGGCCCAGGCGGGTGACGGCTGAACCGGCTAAAAAGTAGGCCATTACCACGGTGTAACCTCGCCAGCCCAGGCCACCCCACACCAGTACCCCCAGCCCCCAGGCGTGGAGATACCCGGCTGGAGTCAGCAGCTTTTTGGGCAGTGCCCAGGCGATCGCAAGCAGAACCGTATTGACCAGCGCGCCAGTCAGCCACCCCGTCACCTGGGGGACCGGGATCACGGTAGAGACTACCGCCACAGACAAAGCCATAGACTACCTCGTAGGCATTGCCCCTAGTCTATAGGGCAAAGGACTTGTGCAGGTGTAAGCAGTTGCCCTGCTCAGGGGCAGGTTCATAGGTTAGGCGATCGGCCACCAGGTACATGATTTTAAGCCCTCGCCCCCCCTCTGAGTCTGGGTTATTGACGGTAATTTTGTGGCGCAACATCGAGGACAAATCAAAGCCGGGACCCTGATCCCAGATGCGGATATCGATGGCGCGATCGCTCACCGCTACTTCAATGCGTACGGGGGTAGCTAGGGGTAGCCCGGCATGGGCATGGCGCACGGCGTTAGTAAAGCCCTCGATCAGCGCGAGCTGACACTGCAACCAAATGTTGTGAGGAATGGGAGCAGCCTGAAACTGATCGAACCACGCCAGTACCGACTTTAGGTCCGTAGGGTCAGTTTGGGTCTCAATCTGGCTGGTGTGCTGGTAGGTCAAAACAGGCTATGGCTAGATCGCTCACCTCTGCATCATAGGCTGAAGCCCACTCCGGCAAAAGCCTTGAGGCAAAGAGTTTTACATCTTTGCGTAACTCGGGGCCAAATTTAGTCAGGTGGGGTGTTGAGCCAAGCCAGCAGATTGCGGCGGAGACGGTTGAGGTCTCGGTAAAACTCCTGCTGCACAAACTGCCCCAGCGCATCGAGGGGGCTAAACGATGTTCCTGGCTGCCAACCAAACTCTTGGGCAATGGGGGTCGTGTGAGAACCCTGCAGCAGTTGTACGGTAGTTCGCTCCGCAAAGCGCCGCACTAGCACCTCTGAAAGGGGACGGGTTTGATCGATGGTGTCACTGCGAAATTTAATCAGCAGGTTGTGGGCCACTGGGTAGCGATCGCGCACCAGGGCTAGCGTGGTCTCTGGGTCGGGGGTGAACTCGACGTTGAAAGCGGGGCTAAACTGCGCAGCCTGCTCTAAAAATGGAATCGATCGCCGAGCCGGGTAGTTATTGAAGCTCATATAAATATTGCCGGCCCGCTCCACCTCCCACAGACAGTTGATCAGCAGGTGTACTTTGCAGCCCATGCTGTGCCCCAGACCGTAGATCGGCAGGCTGCTGTAGTTGGCCAGCACTCGCTTGTCCAGGTAGCGCATCGCCTGGTCAAAGGTAACCAACACCTCCTGAGCAATGACGGCATGGTCAAAGGTGTTGATAAAAGGGGTCGCTACGATCACATAGCCCTGCCGAGCCAGGTTTTCCAGCAGCCACTGGTAGGTCACGCTGGGGGCCGCCGCCACAAACGCTCCCCCCAAAAAATGCACGATTGCTGTGGGGTTCGGGGGAACTAAAATCCAGTTGCCCGATATCTCTTGCCAGTTCATCACGACTTGCGGCTGCGTCCTCATAGGGCGAATCAGGTCAAGACAGGGAAGGCTGGTCTGACCCAGTTATATCTGTTTATTACTGTAGTCAGTTTGTCCCTCAGATGGGCAACCCTGAGCTGCGATCGCCAACCCTGGGCCTAAGCGCCTCGGATCATCTACCGCTGATTGGCCTTGCCTTCCGCTTCGGTGGAGCGGTAAGCTCGATGGGCCGAGTGAGGGATAAAGCTATGGGTCAGGGTAACGCGATCGCAGAGCGCACCATATCGGTCAACGGCTTGACCTGGTTCTACCTTGAGCATGAGCCCATTGGTACCTCATCCCGACTGCCGGTAATCTTGCTCCATGGTCTGGTGTCTCAGAGCTATAGCTGGCGGCAGGTCATGCCCGTTCTGGCTCAGCAGGGGTTTCACACCATTGCTCCCGACTGGATTGGCCACGGCCGCTCAGACAAGCCCGATCGCCGAGACTTTGCCTACACCCCTGAGGCCTTTATCGATGCCTTAGGTGCTTTGCTCGATGCCCTCAATCTGCCTCAGGTGCATTTGGTCGCCCAGGGTTTTCTAGGCTCGGCCGGTATTCAATACGCTCTGCAACATCCCGACCGGGTCGATCGCCTAGTCATGATCAATGCTCCCATTGGCCCCGGAGCCAAGCTGCCCTGGAAGATTCGCCAGATGGGGTTGCCTCTGGCCGGAGACATGATCACCCAAGACCCGCTACTGGTCGATCGCACCCTGGAGGGCGGCGGCCCCTACCAGATAGATGATGCCGATTTAGATGTCTATCGACGGCCTTTTTTAAAAAGTTCAGACGTGGGCCGGGCGTTGATGACAACAGTCCGCCGCATGGCTGTAGACAGCGTTAGCGCCGCGATCGCGGCTAGTCTATCCCAGTGGGATCATCCTACGCTGGCCCTGTGGGGGCTAAGTGACCCCTGGCTACCGGTCAGCTTGGCCGAAGCCGCAGTGCAAGCCCTCCCCAACGGCGAACTGCAAACCCTAAATGAAGTAGGGCACTACGCCCAGGAAGACTGGGCCGAAAAAGTAGCCGCTGCCCTCGATAGCTTTCTGCGTCAGATGGTACCTTGAACGGACCGCCTAAACTGATTAAAGATTTACAGGCAACACCATCAGCCCAATCACAACCTATAAAATAAACCAAAAGTTTAGAGTGGAGTTTTTCCAGCGGCAAAACTTCGACTCCTAAGCTGTACCTGGTCTCGAAGTCTAGACTTACAGTTTATGCTGAAGAAATAGGTCGCACTGTGGCTTAAGCAACAAGCCTGTACTCAAGGAGGATGTGATGGCCGTCAAGCAGCAGTTTCAAAGTTTCTCAGAGCTTCTGGCCGAGGCTAAAACCCCTGTCTTGGTTGATTTTTATGCTACCTGGTGCGGCCCCTGTCAGATGATGGCGGGCATTCTCAATCAGGTCAACAGCGAACTCAAAGGCCAGCTCAAAATCGTTAAGATTGACACCGACAAATACCCCCAAATTGCCTCCCAGCACCAAATAGCAGCCCTGCCCACACTAGTTCTGTTTAAGGCCGGACAGCCCGTCGATCGCATTGAAGGCGTGCTGCCTGCCCCCCAACTTGTGGCACGTCTTCGCAGTCACTTGGGTTAGGGCATGACCGTGGTACCCTGCGCGATCGCCCTGGGCAGCAACCTAGGTGACTCTTGGCAAACTCTCCGCGCAGCCCTAGTTGCCCTCCACGACCCGCCCACCACAGAATTGGTGGCTCAGTCTAGCGTTTACCGAACCGTCGCCATTGGCCCAGCACAGCCCGATATTCTAAACGCCTGCGCCCTACTCAATACCACCCTGTCGCCCCAGCAATTACTCAGTCGGCTGCTGCAAATCGAGCAGAACTTTGGCCGCGTGCGTCGCCAGCGATGGGGACCCCGCACCCTCGATCTCGACATCATCTTCTATGGCCAGGTGTGTCTTACGGAGCCAAACTTGCACATTCCCCACCCCAGACTGCGAGAACGCGCCTTTGTGCTCGTTCCTCTGGCTGAAATAGCGCCCGATTGGTGCGATCCCGTCAGCGGTCAAACGGTCAAGCACCTCTGTAGGGCGCTTGACCCTTCTGGAGTCACATGCCTTGGCGCTATGCCCCATTAGCCCTCAATTAGACGGCCCAAGATGACTACAATGGTGTGACCATTTGTGCCCTTTTTGAGCCTTTACCTATGCCGCTTGGTCAAGAGCCTCCCCAACTGCTGAAGCAGCGCCTGTTCTACGAGGGCCGTAAATTTAATTTTGAGGTCAGTCGACTGCGATTGCCCAATCGAGCCGAGGGTGACTGGGAATGCATTCGCCATCCTGGTGGTGCCTTGGCCGTGCCTGTTACCGCCGCAGGTGAATTGATTATGGTGCGCCAGTACCGCTTTGCCCTGCTAGGCCGGTTGCTGGAGTTTCCCGCAGGCACTATTGAACCCGATGAGGCTCCCGTTGATACGATCCGCCGAGAAATTCAGGAGGAAATTGGTTACACCGCTCAAACCTGGCTGCCAATCGGCAACTTTCCCTTGGCTCCTGGCTATTCTGACGAAATTATTTATGCCTTTCTAGCCACCGATCTAGAACCCATTGAGTCACCGCCTGAGGCCGATGCTGACGAAGATATAGAAGTTGTCCTATTTACCCCAGTTCAGCTAGAAAAAGCCATTTTAGCTGGAGAAGCGGTGGACGCCAAATCAATCGCCAGCTTCTACCTAGTCAAACCTTACCTTGAAAAACTGGCGGCACTTTAGAGCGTTAGATTGGTGCCTCTAGACAGTAAGGAATTTAAACAGCAAGTCCTAATCGTAATAGCTGACCACGGTTTCGGTAGAGTAGCGCACCGTTAGCAGGTTGGCGTACTTGTTTTTAGCGGCGCGCTAACCTGCTGCACACAGCACTACTGCCGAGTATCTATGGGCAGGAAGCTGTAGCCGTTTGTTGAACCATCGCGCACTGTAGCCATGCGCTCTACAAATTGGTCCACCTCACTGGTGCCAATATCCTTTTTGATTGCCACACCACAAAAAACTTTCGTAGCTGTAACCCAAATGAGGAAGGAGACAAGATGAGGCTTTGTTCTAAAACGCTCCAAACATCGTCAGGAATTACTCGATTTGGACTAAGTTACTTCGTAGCATAGCGTCAGTTAAGCTGCTGTACGATCTGGTCGGGGGTGGTTGAAGAATTGAGCATAGTTTTATAACGATGGCCATCGCGCTTAGAACGTCGGCCTCTGCCAATGGCAAAAACTGGGACAGCGCTACGGCGTATAGCCATCGATTCAGAGGGTACAAGTCATGTCCTAACCGTTTTGACGATGGCTATACAAGAGCCCAGCGAAACAGACTGAACGCTTAGTAATGGTTTAGTTCTATAAACATCATCTCAGTAGGCATTTTTCGCCATACGGCAGTTTTCTGCATTATGCTCTCCCTGAGCAAAATATGTTTCCTGCTACAGCCTTTTGTGTGGCTGACTGGGTTTATGACTGGTCAGTTGTAGTAAGGATTTAGCCAATCTAAACTGAGTTCGTAGAGGTGGTCGATAACCCAGGTGGCGCGGCGGTGAATCATTTGGTAGGGGTAGGTGTGAGCGACTCCTAGTACGGGCACACCGGCACGCTTAGCAGCCTCAATGCCAGCAAAAGAATCTTCAATGGCTAGGCAATCGGCAGGGCACAGGGCCAGGTCACCGAACTGCTGATTGAGGCGCTCGATCGCCAACAGATAACCATCTGGGGCAGGCTTGCTAACTCCAGTTGCAAGGTCGTCCGCTGAAACAATTAGCCCTACGTGCTCGCCCCAATGCACCATAGACAAAACGGTTTCAATTTCGCTACGGCGTGCTCCCGACACAATAGCTAGCTTGAGCTGTGCTGCCCGGATTTGGTAAATCAAGTCGTCAAGACCAGGGTACAAGGGTAGCGGATTTAGGTCAGCCAGCACCTCTAGGTAGCGAGTAGCTTTTCGGTTAAGCAATTTTTCTAGATAAGCGTCTGATACAACGCGCCCCTGGCGAGCCAGCAAATCACTGAGACAGGCCGCATCAGACCGGCCTAGACAGCACTCCTCCAGGTCCTGGGGGTGGGGTCGGAGGTTTTCCTCTAGGAGCAATTCCTCAATCAGCCGATCATGAATGGCCTCGTCGTTGATGATGAGGCCATTAAAGTCTAATAAAACTGCCTTTAAAACCATTAACCCAGCCAGAGAAATATTAAGAGATGCAACATACATTCACGTCTGTTAGCTTAGCCCGGTTTTAGCAACTCTAGAACACCGCGTCAGCCGCTCGGGCCGGGCTTTTAGAGGATAGCTGAGGGAACTTGTCAGCGCAACGCTGGAGGGTAGCCACTGGCTTGGGATGGCTAAGACTCGCTTGGCTAACCTTACCGCTACCCCGTAAAACTACGGACGTTTGCGATTGACCTCTACCGGAGTACCGTAGATCAACGATGGTGGATGTCGGTGTCACTGTCGAGAATAGACACAGTTCTCAGCGAACCCGCTCTCGTAAGGACATCCGCAGATATGGCTACCCAAACTTCGACAATCCGCTCCCGTGGCATGGAACTGCTGATGCAGTACAAGCAGTCTCCCTCTGTGCAGTTACGCAACAGGCTAGTACAACTTAATGCCGGTCTCGTTCGTAAAATTGCTCATCGAGTAAGCCACCAGTGTTCTGAACCCTACGAAGATTTGGAGCAGATTGGCTATATCGGTTTGATCCGAGCCATTGAGCGGTTCAACCCTGGTCAAGGCTGTGCCTTTAGCTCCTTTGCCGTTCCCTACATTCGTGGTGAGATGCTGCATTTCCTGCGCGATCGCGGCACTACTGTTAAGATTCCCCGTCGCTGGCAAGATCTCCAAAAAGAGTCTCAGAAACTTCAGATGGAACTGATGCGTAGCCTGGGCCGCAGTCCCAGCGACCACGAAATGGCTGATGCCCTAGACGTATCGGTCAAAGAATGGCGGGAAGTTAAGATGGCACACAAAAACCGTTTGCCCCTCAGTCTCGATGCCACAGTTTGCCAACAGGTTGACTCCAATATTACCCTCGGCGAAACTCTCCCCGACACGCACTATCAACTTATGCAGGCGCTAGAGGAAGATCGCCAGCAGGTTCAGCGTGCGCTAAATCAGCTTGAGGCCAAAACTCGTACCGCTATTGAGTTTGTCTTCTTTAAGGGATTGTCTCGCAAAGAAGTGGCTGAGAAAATCGGGGTCAGCCCGATGACTGTGACCCGCCGCATTCAGCGTGGGGTAGATGAGATGATTGCATTCCTGCAACCCCAAGAACTGCGCACCGACCCTTAAGGCTTATCTGGCTTATGAGAGCGATCGCTGCAGGAAGTCCGTCTAGACTTCCTGCAGCGACCTGTTTGAGGGGGTGATAAATACTCCCTAACATGGTGCTGATAGCTAGTCAGAGCTGGGGCTGGGTCGGTGTTGTGGATGTTGGATAGATGGCTAGATTTCCACTGGAAGATGCTGAGCCAAAACGTCCTAATCCGTATGACGGGTGCTGTAAATATAGGGCTTAACAGTTCATCTAGGACAGTACTGACTACCTACGCCCCAGACTAGGACGGTGAACTGACAAACAGCCATTATCTATAGCTACCTAGAAAGGTCCCCCAACTACCGTGATGACGGCTACAGCGTTCTAAACTTGTGGGCATGAACCACAAACGAAAAAAGCCTTGCCAATTGGCAAGGCTTTTCTATATCGGAGCGGCGGGATTTGAACCCACGACCCCCACTACCCCAAAGTGGTGCGCTACCAAGCTGCGCTACGCCCCGACTCTTTCACTTGTGCTTAACTAGATTAACACAGAGAGAGGACAACTCTCTCAAAACTCAAAAATTGATTTTTCGAGTTGCTAAAACAATGCTAGATAGTGGATAGCCTGAACAATATGCTGAGCAGCGACAGCGTCCCACTCACCTTCACAGCGACGGCCTGCTGCCAACACAAACCTAAGACTATAGGCATCAGGAAACCCCTCTGCCTCTAGCCAAAGATCGTCGGCCTCCGCTTCGCAGGTAACGCGCTCAGCTTCCATGAGCTCAGCGGCGATCGCCCCCATGGTCTGGCTAATCTCCAGAACCAATCGGCGAAAGGTATGGAACTCTGCCTCTGTTAACTCGATTGCCCAGGCTTTACCCCCTAGCAGACCTTTGTAGCAAGGAGCCGTGGCGTCCCAACCGAGCCGCCACCCGTTACCTTCCTTAGTAAATCGCTGATCTACTAAAACTGGGCAATCCATCGAGCCTATTCGCCGATGATCTCAGGTTGGGTCAGCTCGTCAGACATTTCGATGATGGCCCGCAGCACCGGTTTCATCTTGGGGTCTTCGTAGTTCTCAAAGTCCTCAAAGCGCCGTCGCTGGGCACGGTTGGCCACCTGCACCGTAATGCGATAGCGGTTCGAAGCAGCCCGAATCAAGTCTTCGGTGCGTCGCATAACTTGGGTGCTGTCAAAGGGAGAGCGCTTAACCATAACAACCTGAATAAGTTACTTAAGCCTCCATACTACCAATAATTTTAGATGGCACTTCGACGCAGAGCCAGCGAGAGGCATTTGGTTCAGTCTGTGATAGCTGTAATCCTCAAATTAACAAGAACCCTCAGCTAGTTCTGCAAGCGATGCTTGAGCCGGTTAGGATTGCCTTCGTCGAGTACATGCCCTGCCTCCAGTAAAAAGGCGCGATCGCAGTAATCTAGCTCTACTAGCCTATGGGTTACCCATAGGGCGGTTAGTCCACGCTCTTTGACTAAATCTCGAACTCGCTTAACCAGGTCGATTTGACTATCAGGATCGAGCAGGGCCGTGGGTTCATCGAGCAGTAGTACACGACAGTGGCGGGCGATCGCACCTGCGATCGCCACCCGCTGCTTTTGCCCACCGCTAAGGGCATAGATGGGCCGCCGCTTTAGCTCCAGTAAGTTAATCGCCGCCAGGGCATCATCTACTCGGTTGCGAATCTCCGCTAGAGAAAGATGCTCATCAACTAGCCCAAACGCTACATCAGCTCCCACTGTAGGCATCACCAGCTGGTGGTCAGGGTTCTGAAACACAAATCCCACAGGCTTTTCAATCGTCCATTCCCCAGCTTGAGGGTGAAGCAACCCCCCCAAGATTTTGAGCAATGTTGACTTACCACTGCCGTTATTACCTAGCAGCATACAAAACTCGCCGGGCTGAACCGCCAGCGAACAGCCCTTCAGCACAACCTGCCCAGACGGCCACTGAAATTGCAGGTTGCTTACTCTAATAGCCTTAGTGTCTTTGACCGTCACAACATCGTCAGGTAATGGTATGGGTTCCCCGCAGTAGCCGTTACTGCTCGCTACTGAGTGTGAAGAAGCCAGGGGGGCGTCCTGATGCGGTAGCTGTACCGCTCTTCTCGAAAATTTGAACAGCTGCTATTTCGCTACCCAAAACACTAATGCGCTTATGAGGCTGCTGATCACAGGTAATCTCAATCAACTGTGCGCTACCGCTACGTAAACCTTCTGTCAGTGAGTTATAGAGTGCCTCTGCCTCACCCTGCTCTTTCTTCTGCACAGAGAGAGGCATAGCTGTATTCTTCAACGTCAACTCAATCGTAAACATAGTCAAATAGTACTCAGTAAATTTTAAGGAATCAGACAGCTTTCCCGAAGCTTGCCTTTCTATATATAAGTATATAAGTGTAAAGGGTCACCATCTATGTTCACAGTCCCATTCTGCTATCTATCGAGCCTTTCAGCAAAGATCTTGGCACCTTCTGAACGCCTTGGCCTAGCTATACCAGAGCAAAGCCTTGGCTTATAGGTAATCAAAATTCATCCCATCGACGTGAGCAAATATGCTTACCAAGACCGCTGAAACCTAAAGATGATTTGAGTTTCTAGCCAAGCTCTTCTAAAAATACCCCCTATAATGATAGCTACGGTAAAGAATAGTAAACACTACTCATAATCCAGGGCTGGCTAGCCAGATTGACCTTTGGTCAACTCTATGCCTTTAGTCCTTGGGTTTGAGTAAGCGCCATTATCTTCCGTGTATATACCTTGTTGTTAGATAGTTATGGAGATTCGCGTATGACCATAGCAATGGGACGCGCGCAAGCCGAGCGAGGATGGTTCGACGTCCTTGACGACTGGCTAAAGCGCGATCGCTTTGTGTTTATCGGCTGGTCAGGCCTACTCTTGTTTCCCTGCGCCTTTTTGGCGGTAGGGGGCTGGCTGACCGGCACCACGTTTGTGACCTCCTGGTACACCCACGGCCTAGCGTCGTCGTACCTAGAGGGAGCCAACTTTTTGACCGTTGCCGTATCGACCCCGGCCAACAGTCTGGGTCACTCGCTGCTGCTGCTGTGGGGTCCYGAAGCCCAGGGCGACTTTGTGCGCTGGTGCCAGTTGGGTGGGCTGTGGGCGTTTGTGGCGCTGCACGGTGCTTTCGGACTGATTGGCTTCATGCTGCGGCAGTTTGAAGTGGCCCGTCTGGTCGGGTTACGGCCTTACAACGCCATCGCCTTTTCGGCTCCGATTGCGGTATTTGTCAGCGTGTTTCTGATGTACCCGCTGGGTCAGAGCAGCTGGTTTTTTGCTCCCAGCTTTGGGGTAGCGGCGATTTTCCGTTTTCTGCTGTTTTTCCAGGGTTTCCACAACTGGACGCTCAACCCCTTCCACATGATGGGAGTAGCGGGTGTCTTGGGTGGAGCGCTGCTGTGCGCGATTCACGGTGCCACCGTAGAGAACACGCTGTTCAAAGACGGTGAGAACGCCAACACCTTCCGCGCCTTCGAGCCGACCCAGGCTGAAGAGACCTACTCGATGGTGACGGCGAACCGATTCTGGTCCCAGATCTTTGGTATTGCCTTTTCCAACAAGCGCTGGCTGCACTTTTTCATGCTGTTTGTGCCGGTGACGGGTCTGTGGATGAGTGCGGTAGGCGTRGTRGGTCTRGGTCTRAACCTGCGGGCSTACGACTTCGTGTCGCAGGAGATTCGGGCAGCGGAAGACCCCGAGTTTGAGACCTTCTACACCAAGAACATCTTGTTGAACGAAGGCATCCGGGCCTGGATGGCACCGACCGACCAGCCCCATGAGAAGTTTGTATTCCCCGAAGAGGTACTCCCCCGTGGTAACGCTCTCTAGCAACTCGTATATTGCTGGGCGCGACCAAGAATCTACCGGGTTCGCCTGGTGGTCTGGTAACGCTCGATTGATCAACCTATCCGGCAAGCTGCTGGGTGCCCACGTGGCCCACGCTGGTCTGATTGTGTTCTGGGCCGGGGCTATGACCCTGTTTGAAGTAGCCCACTTCGTTCCCGACAAGCCTCTGTATGAGCAGGGCTTTATTTTGCTACCTCACCTGGCCACTCTGGGCTGGGGCGTAGGGCCTGGTGGTGAAGTTATCAACACCTTCCCCTACTTTGTTGTCGGTGTACTGCACCTGATTTCCTCGGCGGTGCTGGGTCTGGGCGGCATTTACCACGCCCTGCGCGGTCCCGAAGTGCTGGAGGAGTATTCCTCCTTCTTCGGCTACGACTGGAAAGACAAGAACCAGATGACCAACATCATCGGTTACCACCTGATCCTGCTGGGTTGTGGTGCTCTGCTGCTGGTGCTGAAAGCCTGTGTCTTTGGTGGCGTTTACGATACCTGGGCTCCGGGCGGTGGCGATGTCCGCATCATCACCAACCCGACGCTGAACCCTGCCGTTATCTTTGGTTACCTGGTGGGTTCTCCCTTTGGTGGCGACGGCTGGATTGTCGGCGTCAACAACATGGAAGACATCATCGGTGGCCACATCTGGGTTGGCCTGATCTGTATCGCTGGTGGCATCTTCCACATTTTGACCAAGCCGTTTGGCTGGGCGCGCCGCGCTCTGATTTGGTCGGGTGAAGCTTACCTGTCGTACAGCCTGGGCGCTCTTTCCCTGATGGGCTTTATCGCTTCCTGCTACGTGTGGTTCAACAACACCGCCTATCCGTCTGAGTTCTACGGCCCCACCAACGCCGAGTCGTCTCAGGCTCAGGCAATGACCTTCCTGGTGCGCGACATGCGCCTGGGTGCCAACATCGGTGCGGCCCAAGGCCCCACTGGTCTGGGTAAGTACCTGATGCGCTCTCCCACCGGTGAAATCATCTTTGGTGGTGAAACCATGCGCTTCTGGGACTTCCAAGGCCCTTGGCTGGAGCCCCTGCGCGGCCCCAACGGCCTCGACCTAGATAAGCTCACCAACGACATCCAAGATTGGCAGGTGCGTCGCGCGGCCGAGTACATGACTCACGCGCCCAACGCCTCCATCAACTCGGTGGGTGGTGTGATCACAGAGATCAACTCCGTGAACTTTGTAAACCCCCGTCAGTGGTTGTCGACCTCTCACTTTGTGCTTGGCTTCTTCTTCCTGATTGGCCACCTCTGGCACGCTGGTCGCGCTCGCGCGGCTGAGGCAGGCTTCGAGAAGGGTATCGATCGCGAAGCTGAACCCGTGCTCGCTATGGGCGACCTCGACTAAGGTTGAGACTGTCCCAAGTAGGTTAATCACTAAAAAGCTCCTGCCCAAGGGCAGGAGCTTTTTTTGTTGGTTTAAAGCGTTGGGCCTGTGGCTATAGCAAGCCCTAGTGCTTAAGGGGGACAGCCTTACCGTTTATGAAAGCGAATTCTTTAGTAACCCCAAAAAGGAGCACATTAAAAAGTTTGTTGCAGATTTTGCACTAGTTACCACCCTGCCGGCTTGGACACAACGCTCAAAGACGAGGACTGTCGCGGGGCTGCAAGGTCTAGTTTTGCCCGGTAACTTTTTTCTACTAAACTTCCCTGTCAAATCAGACTATTCACGTCTGATTGATTTAATAGATTTCGGGCTCGGGCAGGGGGATAGCAAAATTCGACGGGTCGTTGAGATAACGAATGGTGTCTTCTTCGAGGCGATGCACCCAGTAGGGTTCGAGGGCATCGGAGTGGCGCAGGGCGGCTAGGTAGCCCTCGAGATAAAGGCGCAGTTCGCTGGTGCGATAGCCACGGTTCCACTGGTCGACGAAGGCATCGGTAATCCGTTGATAGTACCGAACAGCTTTGGCATCCTGAAGCATGGGAGGTTGACCTATAACTCGTCGTTGGCTAGGGGGTAGATCTCGCTCTGTATCTCAATTTTCCACTAAAGGGTGAAAAAATTAATTGGTTCCTTAACGTACCTTTATACGTATCTTTATACACTGTTTCCTGATGGGCAGGAAGTGCGGATTGTGACACTATCCCAACACGGGCTACCTAGAGGATAGGTATTGAGTACTGGCTGGTGGCTGAGGTAGCACAGTCGTGTAAGCGGCCAGGGTTTTTTGAGCGATCGCGCCCCATTCGTAACTATTTTGAGCATATATCTGGGCCTGCTGCCCTCGCAGCTGCCGCTGGGCTGAATTTTCTAAAGCCTCCGCTAGAGCCTGCCTCAGACTTTCTATGCTCAGCTCGCACACCCAACCGCTGCCGCTAGCGGCAATGTCGGGCCAAATGTAAACCCCCTTCGACACCACGACAGGAACGCCAGCAGCCATTGCCTCGGCCACGGCAATGCCAAAATTCTCGTAGTAGGAAGGCAGCACAAACAGGTCAGCGGTTTGCAGCAGGGCGGCTTTGGTTGGGCCAGTGACAAAGCCAGTCAGCGAAGTGCGATCGCCCAGGGGAGAGGAGCGGATGCGATCGCCCACAGCTGCCTCATAACCTGGGTCTTGAGGATTGCCGCCCGCCAGCACCAGCTGAAAATCGACGCCCTGGGCCATGACCTGCTCTAGGGCAGGCAGTAGCAGATCGAGTCCCTTTTTAGGATCAAGGCGAGAGAGGTAGAGTACAAGAGGTCGCTGCTGAGAAATCCCTAGCTGCGCCAAAATTCTCTGGCGCTCATTGTCAGGTAACGCTTCGGACGGTTGAACGCCCAGGGGAATCACCCAGTCTTGCGCCCGTGCCCCAAAGCGATGGGACACTTCTGCCTCAATGGGGCTGGTGAAGTGCAGCGCCGCTGCCCCGGCAATATTAGGCGCTTCCAAACCCCGTCCGTAGAGCTGTTTGAGGTACTTCTTTTTCTCCAGATCGGCTGGGTCGAGGGTGCCGAGGGGCCGCAGCACGTAGGGTAGCCCCCGCCATCGGGCCACCGTCGCTGCCGCCGTGCTTAGGGGCGAAAACAGCGCGTGAATATGAGCCAGGTCGTACTGACGGCCGTGCTGATAAAGCCACCCCAGCAACTCCACCGAAAATTTATACCGCCGCCAGGGCGAGCAGGCAAAGTAGCGCACCGTGTAGTTTTCTTCCGGCACCGGCACCCCCAGGGGGACATTCAGCGGAGGTTGTCCTGTATCGCCGTTGGAATTAGTTGTGAGAATGGTAACCTCTGCCCCCGCTGCGGCCAACCCCTGGGCAAACCCCCGCACCATCTGGCTAGGGCCGCCGTAGATGAGGGAGATGGAGGGGATGATTTGAAGGACGCGCATGGGGAGTGGGGAGTGGGTGAGTGGGTGGGTGGGCGGGTGAAGGGGAGTTCAATGGCTGCAACTCCTTACTTCTTCACTTCTTTACTTCTTCACCTCCTCACCCACACCGATTTCTGCATAAAACTCCAGCAGCTGCTTCGCCAGCGCTCGGTTGGTATAGCAACTCATGGCACGGTGGTAGCCGGCCTCGGCGATCGCCTGTCGACGGGCAGGGTTTTCGATCAGCAGGCGCAGGTGGTTGGCCAGGGCGGGGGCGTTGCCTTCGGGGAATACGAGACCAGCCTGGTCAATGACGTTGGGAATTTCGCCAGAGTCGGAGCCGATGACCGGGACGGCACAGGCCATCGCTTCGATTAGAACGTGGCCGAATTGTTCTTTCCAGCCGGTGGCGGTGAGGGTTTTGAATTGGTCGGTGGTTTCGGAGGGTAGTACCAGGGTGTGCATGAGGTTGATGTAGTGGGGTACCTGGTTGTGGGGAATGTCGGTGACCCAGCGCAAGCGATCGCCAATACCCGCTGCATCAGCCTTTGCCTGGATGCGATCGCGCCATTCGCCCCGACCCACCAGCAGCCATACCCAGAGCTGGGGCAGATCGCGCAGCGTTGCCAGGGCATCGGCCAGGGTAAGCAGCCCTTTTTCAGCAACAAAGCGACCACAGTAGCCCACCACAAAGGCATTGCTGGGAATATCGAGGGATGCTGCTAGCTCAGGCTGGGGCTGGGGGCGAAAGAGGGTTTCATCGACGCCGAGCTGGGGCATCACCTGATAAGGGGCGGTATAGCCGCGATCGCGCAGAATATCGGCCCCATCCTGGTTGCCCACCACCAGCCCGTGGGTGTGGCGCAGATTATAGGCTTCGAGGGCAGAAATGGGGAATTTAAGCCGGTAAGGCAAATTCCACCAGGTGAAAAAAATGTTTTTGGCCCCTAGACCCAACAGGCGGTTGAGGGTAATGGTTTGGGCATAGGCCAGCGCCCTCGACCCCTGCTCCACTTGAATCACCTGGGGCCGAAACTGCCGCAGCAGTTGCACCAGGTCGGGGCCAAAGGTGAGCAAGCCCTGGTTGTTCTGGCTCAGGTTGCCCAAGGGTTGCACCCGAAAGTTGCCCTCCTGAAGCGGCTCTGAGACGATCAGCCGATTTTGCACTCCGCCGGGTTGCCAGCGTCGGGGCACGCCTACCACTACCTCAATGTCGGGGGAAAGCTGGGCCAGGGCGCGCAGCTTCTCGCGGTTGAGGTCAACGATATAGGTGTGGCTGATGACAAGCACGCGCATGGCTAGCGGCACTCCGGTGGGGGGCTATTTTAGGTTGCCCAGGGGAGGCGGAGGAGGAGCTAAGGAAGGCATTTTAGATTTTAGAGTTGACCCCTTGAGCGAGCTGTATAGCCATCGCCAGAACGGTTAGGACATGACTTGTATCCCCTGAAGCGATGGCCATTGCTGTGAATCTGAAATCGCCAATTCAAAATCTAAAATCGGCTCAGATTTTGGCCTGACGGTACACAAACCAGGCCTCTAGCATGCTGTGGTCGGAAGATCCGTCAGTCTAGGGTTCGTCGTCGTTGAGATGGTCGTTAACTATATCTATGCCCTTAAAAGACTACTGAGGCGGTCCTCCCATCATCACTCTGGCTCTATTGTTTTCCTGGCTTGTCGGTAGCGAATTGGCCCTTTGGCCTGGCTGGGGTCAACTACCTGTCCCTTTTGGGTAACCACAACGTGCCCTTCGGCCTCGAGCGCCTGCCCGACCTCTCGTACGGCTGGCATGAGGCTGCGCCAGTCTTCAGAACTTAGGGCACGGGCGACTTCGGAGGGGCAAATAGTTTTGTCAGGGCCGCGCTGGGTAACCAGATCGAGCAGGGTCACCCGGATGACATTTGCGGTAGCGCTCATGGTTCGAGGGCAAGAAATTCACGCATGAAGGCGTTGACCTGGTGCGGGCGTTCTTGCTGCACCCAGTGGCTGCACTCGGGGATGTAGCGCAGCTGTAAGTTGCGCACGTAGGCCTCGGTGCCAATGCTGAGTTCCTTGCCTAAGGCGACATCGTCCTCGCCCCAGATCAGCAGGGTGGGCATGTCGAGCACCCTCCATGACCGCTGCCACTCACCGCTTAAGGCGAAGGCCCGGTAGTAGTTGACCATAGCGGTGAGGGCACCGGGTTTGGCGGCAGCGGTTTTGTAGATGCGCAGGTCGGCATCGCTGAAGGTGGCTTTATCAACGGCCATACCCCGTAGGGCTTGCTCAATCACCCAGTAGTCGCCAGCCTGCAGCAGCAGCTCGGGCAGCAGCGGCAGCTGAAAGGCCGCAATATACCAACTGCGGAGGAGCTGCTGGGGGGTGCGCAGCCCCTCGACAAACTTAGCCGGGTGGGGAATATTCATGACGATGAGGGAGTTGAGCCGCTCGGGGTAAGCATCGGCTAGGGCCCAGGCGATCGCGCCCCCCCAGTCATGACCTACCAAGACCGCCCGCTCGTAACCCAGCGCCCCAATGGCACCTCGCACATCTTCTACTAAAACACTGAGGCGGTAGGCCTCTAGCCCTTCCGGCTTATCGCTGTCGTTGTAGCCCCGTAGATCTAGCGCTACGCAGGTGAAGTGGTCAGCGAAATAGTCAAGCTGGTGCCGCCACGAGTACCAACATTCTGGAAAGCCGTGCAGAAAGAGCATCAGTGGCCCCTGCCCCCGACTGACATAGTGCAGGCGCACACCGTTGGTCTCTAAAAACCCATCCTGTTTGCTAACCGTTGCCGTCATAGCACTAACCGGGTTCAATCTCTCCTTAACTATACCGAGATTTTTAAGGCTGGCTGGCCTAGCCCTGCACCCTGGCTGTGATTTCCGTGTAGATCTGTTGAAATTTGATTCGTTGACCTACAAAACCTGGGGTGATGGCTACCAGCCTCAGCCCGGGGGGATTAATAAGCAAACGATCGCCAATGGTTTTATGCGATCGCGATTTGGGTGAACCACGGGACTAATCCCTTGTCCCGTTCTCAGCGGCGTTTTAATATGACCTCCATTGACGATTTGACCCTGCTACAGTGGTTTGTTTCAGGAGATGCCATTCTCGAAGCAAACCCCACTCTTCGAGTTCAGCCTGCCAACAACCTGCGTCAGCTGCTGGGCCGGAAAGGTTTGCTGCTCGCCACCGCCTACGATGCGACTACGCCTCCCCGCATCGAGGTGCGCCGCAGCACCGAATACACCGACGTGCTGCACCAGGTTTTAATCGACCACCAGTTTATGCCCGTTGGCCAGGGTCTAGATAGCCAGGTGTTGTGCTACACCTACTCCCCCATACCCCAGGGCTACCGTATCAACTACACCGAGGCCCGCCAGCTTTGGAAGCAGTGGTGGATGAGCGTTGGCCGTCTGCGCCAGCGCAACCTGCAGCTCGACCTATTTGTGCTGACCCAAAACCAGTGGTATCCTGTCCGCGACATTGCTGTTAACAGCGGCACTCTCTACATTGAGACGCTACGGGGGGAAACCGTTCACCAGGGCGGCGACATGGTGGTATGGCTTGAGAAAGACTCGGGTGAAGAGCCTGAGAAGACGCAGGTTTGGGCAGGCCCAGGGGCAAAGGTAGAGCCGGTTCCAACGGCAGCTGCCCCACCGCCCCCCCCTCAACCCACCGCCAGCCCGACATTGGCATCGGTAGTCCAGATTCGCGAGGGCAAAATCTACGTCAAGACAGCCTTGGGAGTCGTCGTGATCGAGGGCGATAACTTAAAAGCCTATGGCCTTGAGCCTCGCGCGGCCGCCGTAGGTGTAGGACAGCGTTAGACAAACAATCGCGGGGGCAGCAGCCACAGCAGCGTGCCGCGACCGTATTCGACCTGCGCCCAGGAGGTCACCTCAAACTCCAGGCAGACCATGACCGCCGTCGGCATGTGCACCGCACCGCCGCCCATGAAGTAGGTGACGGCATCGGACCAGGTGGGCTGGTGGCCAACCAGCATGAGCGAGCCGTGGTGGTCAGGCACCCGGTGAATGACCTCTAGCACCTGCTCGACTGAGGCTTCATAGAGGTCGTCGGTGACTTCTTGGGGGCAGGCCCAGCCTCCGGCTTCGGCGGCGAGTTCTAGGGTAGTGCGGGCCCGCACGGCGGCGGAGGTGATGGCTAAATCGGGAACTTTGCCTGCGGCTGCCAGCAGCTTGCCCATCGTTTTTGCGGCGGTAATGCCCCGTGTGGCCACGGGGCGATCGCGATCGCGGCCAGAGCCAGCATGCCAATCTGACTTGCCGTGGCGAAAGAGAATTAGGTGTTTGGTCATGCCTGTCGCTGAATTATCGCTGGATTGGGCATCGCTAAGTTGGGGTGCTGACCTCGCTCGGGCGTTGCCCTGGGGCGATTCTCCTTGCCTACCTTAGGGGATTGCCACGACGGAATCAATGCTACCGATAAATTTTCTTTAAGATTAGGATTTTGCCCGCATGGAGAGGCTGATGCGCTTGAGCTTGGTATCGACCTCCAGCACCCGCACCGTCACCACCTGGCCTACCTTGACGATATCGTTGGGGTCGCTGACAAAGCGATCGGCCATTTGCGAGATGTGCACCAGCCCGTCCTGGTGCACGCCCAGGTCGACAAAGGCTCCAAAGTTGGTGACGTTAGTAACGCTGCCCTCCAGGGTCATGCCCGGCTTCAGGTCGGCAATATCGTTGATGCCCTCCTGAAAGCGGGCGTAGGTGAACTGCTCGCGGGGGTCGCGACCGGGCTTCTCTAGCTCGTGCAGAATATCGCGCAGGGTGAGTTCGCCTGCGGCGGCAGTGGTGTATTTTTTAATGTCGAGGCGCTGAAGGCGATCGACGGCTTTGGAAATTTGATTGAGGGGCAGGGAGAGGTCGGCGGCGATCGCATCGACAATGCCGTAGCTCTCGGGGTGCACCGCTGTATTATCCAACGGGTTAGCGCCGTTGCGAATGCGCAAGAACCCCGCCGCCTGCTCAAACGCCTTTGGTCCCAGCTTCTTCACCTTAAGCAATTCGCGCCGCGACTGAAAAGCTCCATTGGTGTTGCGAAATTCGACGATGTTGTTTGCTACCGCTGGGCTCAGCCCCGACACGTAGGTCAACAGCTCGCGGGAGGCCATATTGAGGTCAACCCCAACATAGTTAACGCAGCTCTCGATGGTGTCGTCGAGCTTTTGCTTTAGCCGCTTCTGGTCAACATCGTGCTGGTACTGGCCGACGCCGATGGACTTAGGGTCAATTTTTACCAGCTCTGCCAGGGGGTCTTGGAGGCGGCGGGCGATGCTGATCGCCCCCCGCACCGTCACATCCAGGTCGGGGAACTCAGCCGCTGCCACCTCGCTAGCGGAGTAAATCGACGCCCCCGACTCATTTACAAACACCTTGACCGGCGGATTGCTCAGGGTCTTGAGCACCTCCCCCACAAAGGCGTCGGTCTCGCGGCTGGCGGTGCCGTTGCCGATCGCGATCAGCTCAATGCCGTGCTTGCGAATCATCCCGATCAGGGTTTCGGCGGCCTGCTGACGCTGCCGGGCCGACTGGTGCGGAAACACCGCCTGGTACTCCAAAAACTTGCCGGTACCATCTACCGCCGCCACCTTGCAGCCGGTGCGAAAGCCCGGATCTACGCCCAGGGTGGGCTTCATGCCCGCCGGGGGCGACAGCAAGAGGTTTTTTAGGTTTGCCTCAAAGTTTTGAATCGACACCTCATCGGCCCAGGCTTTTTTCTCCGCCATCACCTCGCTGGTTAGCGAGGGCTTCATCAGGCGGCTGTAGGCATCCTGCACCACCCCTCGGTAGAACTGGCGAAGTTCGGGCACCGGGGTTTTTATTACCCGCTTCTCGAGGGTTTGCAGAATGGGGTCGGCCTCGACCTCCAGCCCCACCTTGAGAACACCTTCGCGATCGCCCCGCAGGAGCGCCAGCAGGTTGTGGGATGCGATCGCCCGCACGGGAGCCTGGTAGGCCCGGTACATTTCGTACTTAGTGGTGCCCTCAGGGTGGTCTTTTTTGATGCTGGCGGTGAACTGGCCGTGGTTGAGGAGGCGATCGCGCACGTACCGCCGCAGTTCGGCCCGTTCTGCCACCTGCTCCGCCAAAATATCCGCCGTCCCCTGGAGAGCATCATCCACCGATAAGACACCTTTTTCAGGGTTCACAAACGGCTGCGCTTCCTGCTTCAGACTTGCCTTGCGACCTGTCAGGTTCAACGCTTCGACCTGCTGAGCCAGGGGTTCCAGCCCCTTTTCCTTAGCCATGGTGGCGCGGGTGCGGCGCTTAGGTCGGTAGGGCAGGTAGAGATCTTCCAGCTCGGTCTTTTGCTGGCAGGCCAGAATGGCAGACTTCAGCGCCTCCGTCAGTTTGCCCTGGGATTCGATCTCGCTCAGCACCGTCTGGCGGCGGTCTTCGAGTTCGGTTAAATACTGGTGGCGTTCAGCGATTTGCCGCAGCTGCACTTCGTCTAGATCCCCCGTGCGCTCCTTGCGGTAGCGGGCCACAAAGGGCACTGTGGCTCCTTCAGCAAAGAGTTCTAAGGTGGCCTCAACCTGGGTGGGGCGAATCTCTAGCTCGGCGGCAATGGTGCTGGCAATGGTCGTCATAACAGGCTGCTTTATTCTCCGTACTCCTGCAAGAATAGGAGAAAATCTGCTAAGGCTGCTTGGGTTTGCTCGCTAGGGGCAAGTTGATGCCGTGTTTGGAGAATGAAGCATCGATTTTGGATAGCAGCTCGGCGAGTCGCTCGTTTTCGCTCCTCAAGTCGTTGCCGCTCTGCTTCAACACTTCGTTGTTCTTCGCGAACTCTTCGTTGCTCTTCCTCAGCCTTTCGTTGTATTTCCTCATCTCTTCGTTGTGCTTCTTCAGCCAGGCGATTTGTTTCTCGGTTTCGACGGTTCCACTCAACGCCGAAATCAACCACTGCCACCAGGAGGGCTGCCACAGTGAGTCGGTTGCTCCAGACTCTGGGCTGGCCGACGAGTTCAAGGAATCCGAAGTCTTGTTCATCATAGAACCGCAGAAATGCCACAGCGATAGCCAGCACCGTCAGCCCGGTGGCTGGCAGAAGGGTTAAAAAATTGAGCCAAATCTGACGATTGAGTAATCCCATCCTAGCCGACTGGCCTTAAACCTACTCCATTAGAAGCGACCAGATAGAAGCGACCAGAGGCCGTGATGGTGCTTCCTTTAGAAGTATGCCCTTCACGGTGAAAGGACTGTGATCAGTAGCTGACGATCGCCCCCAACGACTTAAGCATGCGGGTTTCGGTATCTGATAAACCCGTGGCTCCGCGGATATTAACGCCTTCGTAGGGACGATCGGGTCGCAGAATCTGCTGGCAAACGCCTGAGTCTAAGGCCCACACGCGAATTTCGTCATCCTGGCTAGCGGTCACCAGATGGGTACGACTGGGGCTAACCGAAACCTGCCAAATATCCTGGCTGTGGCCACTGAAAACAAGGCGGCGCTGGTTCGTCTCGACGGCCCACAATTCGACCTGGGCCGCTGCGCTGGTAATGGCCAAAATCTCCCCGGTAGGACTGGTCGTAACGCCCTGAAGCCACTGTTCGGCGGGGTGCTGCCACTGGCCCTGTAGCTCTCCTAACATGGGCGTTAGGCCGACAATGCTATTGGCAACGCTACCCGCATCGCTGGCCAAGCTCCACCAGCGCACGGTGCCATCGTGGCTGGCGCTGGCCAGCATCGAGCCATCTAAACTCACCGCTAACCCGTGCACCTGGCCCTGGTGGCCGCTCAAGGTGCGCGGCTCGACACCTGCCCCTAAATCACCGGCGCGGGTGTACCGATCGGTGGGCCATAGGCCAATTGTGCCATCCCGTGCTCCCACAATGAGCCAGCCTTCGTCAGTGCTAAAGGTTAAGGCCGATGGGCTATCAGGGGTGCTGTCTAAGTCGCCGGTACAGCTGCCGGTGGCCGTATCCCAAATTGAAATGTTGCCCGCCAGGTTCACACTGGCCAACCACTGGCCGCTGGTGCTAAAGCTGAGCAGGGTGGCGGGGGCAGCAATGGGCCAAACCCACTGGCTCTCACCACTTACGGTCGACCACAGCCGCAGGGTTTGGTCGTCGGCACTGCTGGCCAGCCACCGACCATCGGCGCTGAGGGCCACGGTGCGAACTGGGCCACCGTGACCCGCCAGCGTGCGAGGACCGCTGGCATAGGGGTTGCCCGCATGGATCTGCCAAAGGCGCAGGTGGCTGTCGTCATGGCCCGTAAGAATGGTGCTGCTGTCGGGGCCAGAGTCAGTACCAGCGTTGGAATGGCCGTTGCTGGGAGCGGCGCTGAGGGCCAAACAGCCAACCCGGTGCGCCTGGCTCAGAAAGCTGCGCCAGCACTGGCCCCGCCGAGCGCTCCAAAGCTTGATGGTGTAGTTGCTGCCGGTCACGAAGTAGCGGCTGTCGGTGCTAAAGGCCAAGGCCCAGACCGGGGCCCCCAGCGACGGCAGGGTGTAGCAGGCGCGGCGCTCAGGAATATCCCATACGGAAACGCTGAAGTCTTGGCGGCTGCACACCAGGTAGCGCCCGTTGGGGCTAACGGCCAGGGCCGGCAGGGCCTGCACCTCGGCGGGCAAAATCCAGCAGGGCAGGCCGGTTTCTAGGTTCCAAATGGTGAGGCAGTGGTCGTCGTAGCCCGCCGCAAAGGGAAGCGGGGGGCAAGCGGGGTCATTGGGGTCGGCGAGGAATCCAGCGGTGCGCAAGCTTGCCGTCGAGCGCGCCTGAAAACTCTGTAGCAGGGTGCGATCGCGCGTCTGCCACAGACAGGCCCGCTGGTCGTCACCGCCGCTGACCAGGCGATCGCCCTCAGCGCTGTAGGCCAGGCTGTGAATAGGGCCGTGGTGGCCGTCTATCTGCCCCTGGCTCACCCCCGAGGCCACCTCCCACAGGCACAATTGCCCGCTGTCGTCGCCCGAGGCCAGCTGACTGCCATCGGGGCTAAAGGCTAGGGCACCCACGGCCACTTGGTGGTGGCTGAGCACATCGGTTTGGTAGGTGGTGCCCACCGGCCACAGCCAGATTTGCCCGGTTTCGGTACCCACTGCCAGCAGGTCGCCCAGAGGGCTAAAGGCCAGCGATCGCACCCCCTGAGACTGGTCTTCGTCAAACATCCACACCAGTTTGCTGCGCCGCAGATCCCACAGCAGCAGCCGGCCTTCGTGGTCGCCCGTGGCAAGATAGCGGTGGTGGCCGGGGGCAGAGGCGGGGCTAAAGGCCGCTACCGGGTCGCGGCCCAGGGCTGTGGCAAAGGCCGTATCGCTAAACTGAGCCTCGCTGAAGTTGGCTCCCTGCAGACTCACCTGCCGCAGGTCACCCTGGCAGATAGCTAGCTGCGAAAAGTTAGCCCCGCTTAGCCCCAGCCCTAAATAGTGGCAGAGGTGTATTAAGTTGCTGGCCCCATAGCCGGGCTGGTTAGCTAAGCCAGACAGCGCCTTAAGCAGGCGATCGCCCTTAGCGGCCAGCGCCCCATTGGTAGGGTAACGACGCCTTAGCTCATCGCCCAGGGGTACCAGCATCGCGGCCCGCTGCCGCTCCTGTACGACCTCACGGGCCGTCATGGTAATCAGCGGTAGCCGCTGCAACCACCCTAGCGACTCAGCCTCCAGCTCCGCCATCAGGTCTTGGTACAGCCGTTCCAGCACCAGGGTTTGCACAATTGGTCGCAGGCTCAGCACCAGCCCGCCCCCTTCTGCAGGCAGGCCCACCACCCAGCCGCGCCCCAGCACCGACTGTACCACCCCATCCTCGGGGGTGGGCTGCAAAATCGCGATCAGGTCATCGCGCGCCATCGGCTCCTGGGCTAGGGCCAGCCCGTAGAGAATGGCCCACTCTTCGGGCAGCAGCCGCTCCAGGGCCTGGGTAAAGGTGCGCTGCACCACCAGCGGCACCACCAAATCGGGAGCCTGAAGCAGCGATTTGGGCTGCCCCTGGTACATATCGCGCAGAATTGCCCCTATCCCCCGCAGCACTAGGGGATGGCCGCCATAGCGATCGCTCAGGGCAGTCCAGTCTTCCGGGGCTACGATAGGGGCGGCGGGGGGGTGCAGCAGTGGGCGAATGCCCTCGGCGTCCAGGTCTCCCAGGGCGCATTCCTGCACCCGCGGCCCCTGCACCTGGGAAAAATCGGCCGGTTTCTCGCGGCTGACCCAGACCAAACAGCTCTGGTGGTGGCGCTCGGCTCCCTGGTGGAACAGTCGCTGGATGGCCATAGTGTCGGCCCGGTAGGTGCCCAACAGCTGCTGCGACTCAAACAACTGGTCCATGCTGTCGAGAATGAGCAGGATTTGACGCTGCTCTAGCTGGTCGAGCACCCAATCCACCGCAGCTAGGGGCGACAGGTTAGGCGCTGTTGGGTTAAGCCAGTGCAAGATAGCGGCTAGCACCGCCTCGTCGGTGACATCGGGGGGCAGCGCCAGGTAGCCATACTGCTCGACCTGGGGGCCGATTGCTGCGATCGCCGCCGCCGCCAGCGTGGTCTTGCCCACCCCCGGCAGGCCCCACAGCACCACCGTGCGGCAGCGCTCGTCTAGAACCCATCGTTTGATCTGGGCTAGCTCGGCGTCCCGTCCGCCAAAGTCGCTCAGGTCGATGCGAGGCGAGTCGCGTACTATCAAAACCGGAGCGGCGGCCAGAGCCGCGCTAGTTGCGGGCGACGGCGGTACTTCGTCAGCATTAGGGGATTCCACCCGCCCCTGAGCCGCCCAGGTTTGCAGCACGTTTTGAATATTGCGCTTAGTGACTCGAATACCCCGGCGATCGGTATCGACCAGCTCAGTGAGAAACTGCCAGAGCTTGGGGCCAACGTCTTTTTTGAGGTAGTCTTCGGTGTAGCCGACGGTAGGGGTTGCCATCGCCGAGTAGGTCTTGTTCTCCCACGACCCCTTCAGCACCAAGCGCTCTACATCCTTGAGTGGGCGACCCTTGCGCTCTACGGCGACCTGGTTAATGAGTACAGCGATTTCCTCAAAGTCCATTGGCCAGACAGCTACAGATGACCCCCAATCGTGCCTCAGTTTACCTGAATTTTTCAGAACTTTTCGGTGCGGGCCGAAGTCTAATCAGCCCCAGTAGAGCAAAAAAATTCCCCAACCCGAGGGCCAGGGAATGATCAGGGTGCATCTACCAGTTCATATTTCAGGGCCGGGCAGGGGCATCAGGATGATTTAGGAGGGATTTTGCTAGAGTGCGTGGGGAGTGGATGGGTAGATGGGTAGATGGGTGGATGGGTGGATGGGTAGGGCGGACACTGCCTACCAGCGAGTGGATGGGTAGGGTGGGCATTGCCCACCAGCAATCCTGGTTTTTAGGAAAGGGAGCCATTCTCTCGCCGACTATGCTTCAAATCGTTTAAGAAGAACTGGTCAGGGACGACCGCTTAGGACAACCGTTTAGGGAAAATAGGGGGAGCAAGCTGTGTCGGGTGCGCTGAGTTTAACTGCCTACGATCTTTGGAAAACCTATGGCGATGAGGCGGTGGTGCAGGGCATTAGTTTTACCCTGGCACCGGGTGAGATTGTAGGTCTGCTGGGGCCAAACGGGGCGGGCAAAACCACCACCGTGGGCATGCTGTTTGGCACGGTTATTCCCACCAAGGGGTTTGTGCAGTTTGGTCCCTGGCAATTGCCGGGGCAGGGGCAGCTGGCCCGCGCCCAGATGGGCATTGTCACCCAGGAAGACAACCTCGACCCCGACTTTACGGTCTTTGACAACCTCACCCACTTTGCCCATCATTACCGCATTACTGGGGCGGCGGCGCGGCAGCGAGCGGGGGAACTGCTGGCTCTGGTTAACCTGGAGCACCGGGCCGACGCCCAGGTGGATGACCTTTCTGGCGGCATGAAGCGGCGGCTGGTGCTGGCCCGCGCTCTGCTGAATGAACCCAAGATTGTGTTTTTAGACGAGCCCACTACCGGCCTCGACCCCGACGCCCGCCAGGATTTTTGGCGGCTGGTGCAGCACCTCAAGGCGAATGGCTGCGGTATTTTGCTGACCACGCACTATATGGATGAGGCGCAGCGACTGTGCGATCGCCTGCTGCTGCTCCAGGCGGGTAAAGTGATCGACGAGGGCACCCCTGCTGACCTGGTCGCCCGCGTGATTGGCCGCGAGGTTGCCGAGGTTGAGGGCGTTGGTGCAGAACGGCTTAAAGCCCTGGCCGATCGCCACGGAGCGTGGTATCGGGCCTTTGGCGGTGGTCACCTGGTCACTCTGCCCGATGGGGAGCCCGAGGCAGTGTGGAGCCAGATTGAAGCCTACCACCCCAGCCGCCTGCTGCGACGGCCCGCTAATTTAGAAGATGTATTTCTGCGACTCACCGGGAGCGTGCTGGAATGAAGCTAATTACCGCGACCCCCTGGGGGGTGTATTCGGTCTGGTGGCGGCACTTTCAGGTGTATCGCAGCACCTGGTTGGTCAACTGTCTGCCGCCCATCTCTGAACCGATTGTCTATCTGCTAGCCTTTGGCTACGGTCTCACGCCCCTCATTGGCGACGTGGAATACCTGGGGCAGATGATTCCGTACTCGCGGTTTTTGGCTCCGGGGATGATTGCGATCGGGGTGCTATTTCAGTCGTTTTTTGAGGGAGCCTACAGCAGCTTTATTCGGCTCAATTTTCAAAAGACCTGGCAAGCCCTGCTGACGGCCCCGCTGAGCTATACCGATGTGTTTTTGGGCGACTGGTTTTGGGCGGCTACCAAGGGCAGCATTGCTGGAACGCTAACCGGACTAGTAGCGGTGATTGCCAACCTCTACGACCTCCCTAGCCTGGTGCTGTCGCTGCCGCTGATCGTGCTGGGCAGCCTGCTGTTTGGGGCCTTTGGCCTGCTGGTGGCCGGGGCGGTCAACAAGGTCGATCAGGTAAATGTGCCAATTTTTCTGGTCATTATCCCCATGTTTACCCTCTGCGGCACCTACTTTCCGCGCGATACGCTGCCGCCGCTGCTGGCTCGCTTTGCTAGCTTTCTGCCCCTGGCGTCGCTGGTAGATCTGCTGCGCTGGCCCCTGGGGTTACCGCCCTGGTGGCCCCTGCTGCTGCTCTGGCTGATCGGCTGGATGGTGGTGATGGCGCGGCTAGCTGCCCTGCGGATCTATCCAAGATTGTTTAGTTAATGCTCGTTCATAAAAGTTTAAGCGTGAGGATGTCTCTTTCAATACTGTAATTTATGGTTGCTGTCCCTAATAGTACTTAGGGATGATTGCCGTAGACTTCGGTCTTGAGTTATGCTCCAGAGCATTAATACGTATGGCGATGAGTCAGTGATGAATTTCGTTGGCGGTTGCATTTCTAAACCAGCTTTGGGAGCAGCATTGGCAGATTTGCTGCCCCCTGCTAAGGTTTTGCTGTCCCAGAACGTTGACGCCAACGAAAAGTTGACTCTTGTGCTGTACAAAGCGCATTTATTGCTCAAAACGATAGCTTGCTTTGTGGCCGATCAGGAGGCAGGCGGTCAAAGGACCGTAACGGTTAAGCAAAGCCTAGACAGCAGTGGTGAACTCGGCAAGCCGTTCATCGACACGGGAACTTTAGCTACAGGTTACACAGCAATCTATTTGAGGCCGCTGACTCCACCATAGCTGTCTCGATCATGACAGCAGGAGAGAGTGCCAGGTAGCCTAATCCAGGTACTTTAAAGCCCTGACGGAGTGCGTTTGAAAATTGGGCTTGAACTCATTTTCTAGCATTCTTTAGACCAAAGCTTTTGTTCTTTGCTGTCTGGGGATACTTGCAAGCCCCAGGTGCTCAAGTCATTTCTGAAGTTGGGGAATATTCTCGCCAGCTTAGCAGGATCAAAATGGCTTAAGGCTCTGTCTCTTGCACTACAGCCCCCTCAACACAAGCTTTTACAGCGGTTCGTTAGGCGACCGGGGATTGCATCTTGTTGGCAGCGTGAACCTTCAAAAATTTGACGACAACAATGAATACTATTCTTGAGCAAAAATTGCCTGAGCAAAAGCCTCGCCCAAACTCTATTTGGGTAAAGCGTAAAACTCGCGTTCTTACCTCACTTCTTGGCCCAATTCCACTCTCGCTTGGCAATCGTCTGCGGTGTCTGTTTTACCGCTCAATTTTGGGCGATTTGGGCGAGGGAGTCTACCTTGGTACGGAGCTAGAACTAGGGGGAGCGAGGGGAATTTTTTTGGGAGCAGGTTCAGCGATAGATAATAGGGTTCGCCTAGATAGCGGTGAACCTAATGGTCGCATTATTTTAAGGCTACAGGTCTTGTTAGACCGCGGCGTTTCCCTCGAAGCATTGGGCGGGAGCCTTGAGATTGGAGAACAAACCTGCATAGGTCCCTATGTTTGTATGGCAGGGCCGGGCAATATTCAGATTGGCAAAAACTGCATGATTGCATCCCACGTCAGCATTTATGCTAACAATCATATTTTTACTGATCTTCATACTCCAATTGGCGATCAAGGCGTTTCCTGGACAGGAATTGTAATTGAAGATGACTGTTGGCTAGGGACTGGTGTAAGAGTGCTAGATGGGGTCACCATTGGTCATGGCAGCGTCGTTGGGGCTGGGGCTGTAGTGACTAAAAGCCTTCCACCTTTTTCAGTTGCAGTAGGTGTTCCGGCTAAGGTTATGTACAAACGGTCTGATGCGACCTCAAAATCAGTAGCCGCATAACCAAAGCTGCCGCCGTGCTCCTAGACTGGCGTTAGGCTGCTAACGGCCATCCGTTTGCAGGATCACTTGCTGCTTGGCGAGTGCTGTGTCTTGCCAACGATGGTGTAGTTAGGTGGCCTTGCAACTCGCTCTAAGGTGTTGAACGACCACTTCAAACTGGGGTGCCTGAGTCTGAATTTTGCCCGGTCGGGTTCTCAGTAAATGGGCAACGGTACAGCCAGCGGTTAAAACAGGTACATAGG
Source organism: Nodosilinea sp. LEGE 06152 (assembly GCF_015207525.1). Classification (GTDB taxonomy): domain Bacteria; phylum Cyanobacteriota; class Cyanobacteriia; order Phormidesmidales; family Phormidesmidaceae; genus Nodosilinea. The sequence goes on along the minus strand of NZ_JADEWR010000005.1, from coordinate 112,464 downwards.
ATTTATATTTCAGTAGCTCTGTTTTATGTCGTCACCTACATCTCAACCCGGCTGCCCGATTACCAATTTGGTGAGCCAGTGCATTCAAGCCCGCGTTATTACCCAAGCGCAGTATCAGGAGCTAACTACCCTGGTGCTGGCCGATGGCACTGTCGATGAGAGTGAGCGCAAGCAGGTCAACCGCCTGTTTGACGCGATTCAGGTGGGGCGGGTGAAGATTGCTGGTTAGAGAGTGGGTGGGTAAGTTTTACCTGCTATCTACCCGTCTACCCGCCCACACACCTACTCGGTAATTCGTCCGGTCAGGGGCGAACTGGCGATCGCCTTTCCCTGCACCGGAATGCGCCCAGCTCGGTAGGCGAGGCGTCCGGCTAGGGTGGCGAGACCCATGGCGCGGCCCATGGCGACGGGGTCGGCGGCTTTGGCGATCGCGGTGTTAATCAGCAGCGCGTCAGCTCCCATTTCCATCGCTTCGGCGGCTTCGCTGGGGGTGCCAATGCCCGCATCGACAACTACCGGCACCGTGGCATTTTCGATAATGATTTGAATGTTGGCGGCGTTGCGAATGCCCTGACCCGATCCAATCGGTGAGCCCAGGGGCATGACGGTAGCGCAGCCCGCCTCTTCGAGGCGCTTGGCCAGCAGCGGGTCGGCGTTGATGTAGGGCAGCACCGCAAAGCCTTCTTTGACCAGCTGCTCGGCGGCCTCTAGGGTACCAATCGGGTCGGGCAGCAGGTACTTGGCGTCGGGGATGACTTCGAGCTTGACGAAGTTGTTGTCTTCCTGGCCCAGCAGCTTGGCCATTTCGCGGCCCAGGCGAGCCACGCGAACGGCGTCTTCGGCGGTTTTGCAGCCCGCCGTGTTGGGCAGCATCCAAATTTTCGACCAGTCGAGGGCTTCAGCTAATCCCTCGTGGCCGGGGGCGTTGGTCTGCACCCGCCGCACCGCTACGGTGACAATGTTGCAGCCGCTGGCGGCGATGCTCTGGCGCATGGTGGCAAAGTCGTTGTACTTGCCGGTGCCGGTCATCAATCGCGACGAAAAGGTGCGTCCGGCGATCGTCAGGAGGGAATCGCCAGGGACGGGGGCCAGATCGGTATCTAGAGTTGGAGCAGGGGCGGGGGCAACATCGGTGAAGGTCATAACCKKAGGGGGTAAAGAAACGGAAGACGGGGTGGGATAGGACGGCGCAGCGGTATGGAAGCGCCGCCAGGAGAAGGCATCCAGGCGTGGGTCTACCGTGCCCATGACTGTCTGAGCCACCAGCTGAGCGGTGATGGGGGCCAGCAAAATGCCGTTGCGATAGTGGCCAGTGGCCAGGGTAAGGTTGACGGCAGGACCAGGGCCAAGGATGGGCCACTCGTCGGGGGTGGCTGGGCGGTAGCCCCACCAGGTTTCGTCGAGGGTAAAGTCGGCCAGCTGGGGCAGCAGGGCGATCGCATTCCCCAGCAGCTGATTTACTCCCCCGGCGCTGTTGTGTGGCGCAAAGCCCGCGTCCTGGCTGGTGGCCCCCAGCACAATGCGACCATCGCGGCGGGGCACGATATAGATGTCTTCGCCAAACAACACCCGCTGTAGTGGCTGGGGGGTGCCATAGCCAGGGGGCACCCGCAGACTGGCCATTTCGCCCTTTTTGGGAAACACCGGCAGGGGCAGTAGCTCGTGGGTCCAGGCTCCGCTGGCCAGCACCATGTGGTCGGCGCTAAAGTCGCCCGCCTCGGCGGTGCAGACTCGCTCCACCCGGCCCTGGTGCTGCTGTAGGGCGATCGCCCCGGTGCCCTCGTGCAGGCTAACGCCCAGATCGATCGCCGCCTGCCGCAGGGCCTGCACCAGTAGTCGATTGTCAACCTGGCCCTCGTCGGGGTACCAGAATGCGCCCTGAACGGTGTCGCTGAGGCCGGGCTGATAGTAACTCAGGGTGGCTGCACTCAGCCACTCCTGGGTAGGCGGGTCGGGAGCGGTACGGCGTGGAGCCAATATGCCGCAGGGCCAGTAGCCCACCGACAGCCCAGTCAGCGCTTCGAGCTTGCTAACCCAGGTGGGGTAGAGGCCCAGACTGGCAAGGCACAGATTTGCCATGGGGCCAGGGGCTATGCCCTCGGCCTGGGGGGCCAGCATACCAGCGGCGGCATGGCTGGCGGCCTGGGCAAAATTACGGCTGAGCACAGTAACGGTGGCTCCCTGCTGCCGTAGCTCCAGCGCGATCGCCAGACCAATGACGCCGCCGCCCACCACCAGGACGTCGCTTCCCTGATTTACCATGCCGTTCAACTCAAGTGCTCACTGTCATTTTAGGCCACCTGAGTCCGCGACGGTTGCAGTGTGGCTTTATGAGCGATGGGTAAAGCGATCGGTGAGCCGCTACCACAGCGCCGGGATAGAGTCTAACTCAGGGTCAGGAGCCGGGCGAGCCACTTCACCGGGCTGCACCAAACCCGGCTGAATGGGGGCGATATCGCCCGTAGCCGCTGGGAAGGTAGCGGCTCCACCTGGGCGCGGAATCACATTGCCAGAGGCAGGGCTGCCGCCGTTGGCCCCTGCGGTACCGGTAGTGTTTGGAGAAATGGTGGCGCGATTGCTGTTCTGGTCGGTAAAGGTGCTGTTGCCCGTAGCCGAAATGCCGTTAGTGCCCACCTCGCTCTGGCGCTGCACCAGCCGCCCAGCCTGCTCCAGGGGCACGCTACCTAGGTCGCCGCCATTGCTCTCAGCCGTTGTATTGCGCTGGCTAGTCAGTTGTGCTCCCTGGGAGCGATCGCTCAACAGCCGATTGAGCCCGCCAGTTAGCATTACTGCGATCGCCGCCAGAATGCCGCCGATAATAAAGCGATTCATGGCTGTCCTCACCCATACCTACGTTCTATCATCGCGTAAATTGTCCCAATTGACACAAAAAGCCAGTTTTTAGCCCTTTAGGAAGGTTCTATCTCAGCAAAAGTCTCCTTTAGGGTTGAAATTCGGCCCGTTGGGTTTGGTGCTATAAAACTCTAGATTGCTCTATAAATAGCTATCCCTTCGACTTCGCTCAGGGACCGGCTATGGCTGTTTTTATCGTTGGGGGTGCCGCGCTAGCGGCATGGACGATTGGTATTTAGTTGAAACACGCTTAGGCTGGTTGAATAAACACGACTTCCAGCTTCAGGTCGTTGAAGTCATCGAGGGAGTCTTGATCTTCAAAGGCGACTTCGTAGCGGTTTCCGTTGGCGTAGCGCGTGCGCTTAACCCTAACGCCAAAGGCGTCTCGCCAGGGGCTGCGGGCGTTTAGGCGGTTGTCGCCGTCAAAATAGTAGGTAAACACGTCCGCTTCCGGCGGAAACGAATACCAGCGGGTGGGGTCGTTGTTGGTCACTTCCTGCCGCAGTTCCGACTCGGGGGGAAGCTGGTTGATGGGGCGGGGGCCAGCGTTTTCTTGGTAAACCCGCATTCGTTGGCGAAACAGCGCATCGCCACCGTAGATGCGATACCACACCTGATGGGGAGTAGCGATATTGGTGGTGTAGACCGAGTAGGCGGTTGCCGTGGGCATGGTCACAACCTCGTACTCGCGCACCAAATCACGCAGAGGCGGAGCCTGCTGGGCAGGAGTTCGAAGCCCCAGGGGCACAGCCAGAAGCAGCACCACCCCAAGGGCCACAACGAAACCGTAAACTATGCCGCGCCGTTTCATGCTCTCAGCCACCAGGAGGTTTTGCCCAAAGAATAACGCAGTTTTTCGGTTTAGGACGCTAAAAAGGGCTGATAACGTCAGCGTAGACCGATTAAAACATTGGTGAAGTCTTGATAAATCAGGCCTGGTTTTTGATCTCGCCGAGGGCGAACGACTTAACAGGGTTAAATGGGGCAGCTGCGCACAACGCAGGTGCTCTCTAGCTACGGGTTGTGCCGCCTCAGGCGCTGAGAATCTGCCTGCCGGAAGCCTGTCGAGCGCGTCTAGATCGCAACCAATCAGACTACTAACGCAGGGGCAAACCGCGTTTGCTCAACTCAGTCGGAGGTAGCCTAATAAACCTGAGTTCGACCGCTAAAAAGCGGCTTGCGGCAGGGCTTTGAGCTCATAATCTGGGAGTCCCAAAGAGGGCTTGTCGGGGTGGTAGGCGTAGGCAATCAGGCCTGATACCAGATTGACGAGGAAATTGAAGGGACTGCGGTGCCGCGAATGCTCGATCTGGCAGAGGTTCTTGAGTTGGTCGTTGACCGTCTCGATAATGGGACGCTTGCGCAGCAGAATCTTGTTGAGCAGCGGCATTAGTGCGTTTTTCATATTTTTACGGCGTTTGGTTATCAACTCCAGACCCCGCTCAAGGAGCGACTCAAAGAGGGCCTGCGAAACGTACCCTCGGTCTCCAAACAGCTTTCCGACTAGGTCCTGGGTCATATTGGGAACTGGCTTGCGGTCGTCGGTATTGCCTGGCGTTAGCGCAGCGGCCAGCAGTTCACCGTGGTCGTTAATGATGAGGTGTAGCTTGAAGCCGAAGTACCACCCCACCGACGATTTGCCCCAGCCCGCTAGTCCTTTGAAAGTCTTATGAGCCTTAGCCCGCTTGATATGGCAGACAGCTACCGAGGTGGAATCAATGAAACTGATGCCGGTGACCTCGCCAAAACACCGGGTGTTGAGAAAGCTCACTAGTGCCATAAAGCTCCATGGCATCAGCTCGACGAACCGGCTATAGCTCACTAAATTGGGGAAGGCATCTTGCCAGTCGGCCAAGACTTTTTGCTTGTAAAAATCCTTAAACGTCCGGTAGCACGAGCCATGGAAGGCGATGACGATAGTCATCACTTCGCTGATGCTCAACCGCGACTGATAGCTTTTCGGCTGGCCGTCGTACGGCAACCGGGGAACATCTCGCTCACAGAGCCGCTCAAACTCGCGATAAAAGTCGTCAACGTCGCAAAAGATTTGGGTCAAGTCGAGGCGCGCTAGACTCAAAGACATGGCTGAGGTGCTTAGAATTCAACACTTTGAGCGTAACCCTCAGCCTTTCTTTCAGCACTTCACTCGTTGTCGAACTCAGGTCAAACAGGCAAAACCAGATGACCAGGAAGCCATAAAACCAGATGACCAGAAGGTAATGCGGCCAGAAAACCAGGCATCTGATAAACCAGAAAGCCAGATTGAGGATGCCCCAGCACCGGTAAAGCCCGTGGAAGAGAGGCAGGTTAACCTTTGCGTCAAGGTACCAGAGTCCTGGCGCAAGCACTGGGCCATTCAGGCCAAGGTTCAGGATGTCACCATGACCACTGTGATGGTAGAAGCGCTCACCGAGCGCTTCGGTTTGCCAGATAACCAGACAACCAGATAATTAGAAGCCTGGCTTGGGTGAAGATGCGATCGCATACGGTTGATCCGGGTGAGAAACTTAGTCGACATCAAAGTGGTGAAGCGCTCACCGAGCGTTTTGGTTTGCCGGCTAGCCAGAAAACCAGGTAACCAGCAATCTGGTCACCTGGTTTGGGTGAGGGTGCGATCGCATGCGGTTGAGCCAGGGTGGAAAACCTAGTCGGCAACGAAGTTGTGATTTGTGCCCATTTAGTTTGTTTGTATTATCTGACTAGCTGCGCGCGCAGGCAACTATTCGACCCGCTAATCTGCGATCGCCGACCGTTAAGCTGCTGTATCGAGTAATTTCATACTTATTGCGTGGAAGTACTTCTGCAGCCGCCTGGCTTTAAACGATAAAGGTATACAGAAAAGTGTAAGGTGAACAATCTGACTCGGTGTATTATACAGAAAGTTCCTTGAAAGCTTTTGAATAAAGAGATAGACAAACTATTTAGGCCTGTCATCTTACCTACCAAATCTTAAAGAGTATTTACCCATGGGTGTTTTCTAGATTAACTTTGATTTTTTTGGGCACAGAAATTTAGCACCAGAGCGTGGTTGAAGCGAACAAATTGGTGCGACGTTTCGCAGTGTCCTAAGACCTTGTTAGGAAATGTCAGCAGTAATTTCTTTGAAGTTTTCGGCATTAATAGGTTAATACTCGGCACGATCTAGCGTCATTTTCTGAAGCATTAGATTTTCCAGCCTAAGCAGCTCAAGAAACATTTCTTACCAAGATATCTACTAAGCGCGCTGGTTTTTCATAGCCATTTCCAAAGAGAGCTTTGAGTTTATTTCAAGAGGTCTGTCGGTGAAAGTAATGTATTTTGCTGATCTACTAGGAACCTTTGCTTTTTGCGTAACAGGCATAATGGGAGGTATCCATCACAAAATTGATGTGGTTGGGGCTTTTTTTTTGGCTCTTGCCACCGCAATGGGCGGGGGAATCATTAGAGATATGATATTAGGAGTGGAATCAAGCACATTTAATGACCCGTACCATCTAACTACAGTTTTTATTGGTGTTATTTTTACTTATTTATTTATAAACAAGATAAAGGACAGGTATCAAGTTTTTATTTGTCTTGATGCGCTAGGACTGGCCGTTTTTACTGTAATTGGCGTGGAGAAAGCCATTTTATTAGAAGTTCATTTCCTGGGAGCTATTCTTGCAGGTACACTAACTGCGACAGGAGGAGGAGTAATTAGAGATACATTGGTCGGTGAAATTCCTTTTATATTTCATAAAGAGATATATGCAGCCTCGTCTTTATTGGGAGGAATAATGTTTTATCTCGTACACGAGTTTAATTTAATGCCTCTTTCTTTGAATATTTCTCTATCTGCCGCATTAATTTTTGTAATTCGTCTATGGGGCTATAAAAATAATGTACAAATGCCACGCTTTCGTCGCTGAATCTTTTACGGAACTGTGAATAAGTGAAGTAAGCTATTATGCTAATTGATCAACTCTGTACCCAGATTCAGCGACTTGTGCGCGCAGGCAACTACTCAGTACACAAACCTTCAAAAGGCTAATGTGATTTCTACTATATTTGGTCCGAAGTGGACACCTAATGCTTTACAGGACTGGTTCCGCGGTGTCTAAGAACGTAGCCTCGACGTTTCATCGGCAGCAGGGCCGTATTATTGGACGACAGACAACTTATGCTTGAAATCACACACCCCAGTATCACTATATGCCTGTGGCTACGGTAGGGTTGTCTGATCATGGAGGTGGCATCCACTGGCCTTGGCTAACCAGACGAAGATCAGTACCTGTCATGTTGGTGTGGTAGATCCATAGGGGTTGCTGCATCGACGTGCCGGAGATTGCCTGATTGACCAAGATTTGCACCGCCCACCCTGGACGAATATCTATGCCAGAATTGGGGGTCTCTTCACGGGTATTCAAACAGCGATCAAAGAAGCGAGCCTCTGCCCAGAGCAGGTGCAAACTGGAGACGGGAATTCCAGCATCCTCTGCAACTTGGGTAAGGATTCTCTGTTGTACGGCTTCTGATAGACTTTGCAACCCATCGGGTTGGGGTACCCAGGAACCGACCTCGGCCCCCTGCGGGATATAGTAAACCAGCCGGAGTGACTCGGAACGCCCCTCTCCTGCAACAACAACTCGCCACCCAAATACATCAATGCGATGGCAGATGCCACGCAGCGGGCGAGAAGGGCCAGAACCACCGCTACATTCGTTCCAGGTGACAGGCTCAATCGATTCAACCTGGGTATCGATGTCGGCTATTGCATCTGAAGGCATTTCAAGCATCAGTTCAGGGGTGTTGAACCGTTCCCGAGCATCCTCGATCACCGTATTGGTCAGCGTATTAGAAAGGCTACCGATGTCAGTGTGCGATCGCAGGTCCTTCTCAATGGTTGGTCGAGAGGCTGCGATCGCTGGGTGTCCGATCACAGGGAATGAGGGCAAGGGCGGGACATGGGCAAGACCACTGCTGGCGATCGCAACCGATAACCCAAGTGCTCTGTAAACGAACCGTTTAACCTGCATCGCCACACATCCTTCGATAACCACTTTGTCAGGAAATACGACCTGAACCTATTGCTACCGTAAATAGAAACGGTTGCTAAATAGGGGTGGTTGCTAGAACTGCAACCACCCCTGACCTGCCGTTGTTATCGCCTGAGTTAGCCTTTGCCAATCTGCGAAATGTTGGCTGTAGCCCTTTCAACAGCGTGATATTCGGCGTCTAAATCTTCTAAAACAGCTGCCGCTTCCTCAATGTTTCCCGAAGGAGCAAGCTCTTCAAGCTGACGACAAAGCTGACTTAGCCTCAGAATACCCAGAGACGCGCTGCTAGATTTGAGGCCGTGGGCAAGGCGCTGAAGTTCATTGAGATCCTGCTGAAGAACAGCAGTTTTCATAGACTTCAGGAGAGGCGGTGTGTCGGCAAGATAAAAACTAATTAGCTCGGCAATAATTGTTCCATCATCGTCTCCCATTGCCTCACACAGCTTCTCCAAAACGAGGGGGTCAAAGGTTACGGCAGACGGAGCAACCGATGGCTCAGCGGCCGTTTCGTCACAGGAGTCAGACCGTTCTGAAGACGGCTGCAGGGGACGGCACTGACTCAGAACTTGGGCCAGTTCTTCAAGACAAATGGGTTTGCTGATGTAGTCGTGCATGCCAGCATTGAGGCATTTTTCGCGATCGCCCTGCATGGCGTTTGCCGTCATAGCAACGAGGTGAGGACGAGCCTGGGGCAGAAAGATCTGATGAATTCGACTGGCCACTTCTAACCCATCCATCTCGGGCATCTGTACATCTAGGAGAACAACATCGTAGGGCTGTCGCTGCAATGCCTCTAGCACCTCCAATCCATTGCCCACAACGTCTGCCCGATATCCCAAACGCTGCAGCATCAGTAGAGCCAGCTTTTGGTTTACCAAATGATCTTCTGCCAGCAAAATTCGCAGCGCCTGTTTTGAAGCTGATTCAAGCGAAACCTTAGGGTTAGGACACGACTGCGGTATTGAGGGCAGCTGCGACTGGAACAGGTGGGTTAACGTAGCGTGGAGCTGCGCAGGCTTGATGGGCTTGTTGAGAAAGGCAGCAAAGCGGCTTTGATCGGGTTGAGCCAGGTGCTCGGGTTTACCCATTGAGGTCAACATGACCAGCGGCAATTGTGCACAGCCCGGCAGGGATTGAATATGAGCGGCTAGCATTAGACCGTCCATGGTCGGCATCTGCATGTCCAGAATGGCCAGATCGAAGGATTGGTTTTGCTGCAGCATTGCCAAAGCCTCTGCCCCCGATGCTGCGCTCACAGAACGCATTTGCCACCGGTGGGCATACTGGCTCAAAATTTGTCGATTGATGGCACTGTCATCGACAATCAGCACTTTCCTACCGGCTAGAGAACCTGGACTGTTTGAGGGGGCGGGGCGGGGGCTCGCTTCAACGGTGAGGGTGAAGTAGAAAGTCGAGCCTACTCCTGGCTGGCTTTCGACCCACATTTTGCCGCCCATCAGCTCGCTCAACCTGCGGCTAATCGCTAGGCCTAGCCCTGTGCCGCCATACTGGCGAGTTGTAGACGAATCGACCTGGCTAAACGCTTTAAAGAGCCGCTCCTGCTTGTCTTCTGGAATGCCAATGCCCGTATCGCTTACTGCAAATTGAATTTCAAACGTCGGATTAGCCGATTTACGGTGAGCTGTATTGAGGAACAAAGCATCTAGCTGTCGAGCTTTGACAGCTACGACCACGTCTCCTGCTTGAGTGAATTTGATGGCATTGTTGAGCAAATTGACCAGGATCTGCCGCAGTCGAGTAACATCTCCCACGACCAGTTGAGGCACGTTAGAGTCGGTCAAATGGGCCAACTCTAGACCTTTTTGGACCGCCTCTGGAGCCAGCAAATCCAGGGCTTCTTCCAAACAGGTGATCAGATTAAAGGGCTGTTGCTCTAGCTCCAGCTTGCCTGACTCAATTTTTGAAAAGTCTAAAATGTCATTGATGAGAGTTAGCAGTAACTCTCCGCTAGAGCGAATGATTTCAATGTACTCGCGCTGAGTTGCCGTTAGGCCCATATCCAGCAGCAGCCCGGTCATGCCAATGACGGCATTCATGGGGGTGCGTATTTCATGGCTCATGGTGGCCAGAAAATTGCTTTTGGCCTGGTTTGCCCGGTCGGCTACCTGTCTTGCTTGCTCTAGCGCTAGGTTTTGGCTTTGCAGCTCTACCTCAGCCTGTTTGTGGGCCGTAAAGTCACTGACTGTGCCAATGAAGCCGTTGATCTGACCGTCGCTACTAAATAGGGGCATGGCCTGACTAAAGACCCAGGCCACCGAGCCATCCGTTCTCAAATATCTAAACTCCAGGGCAAACTCCTGTTGGGCCTGGAAAGCCTTTTCCCATTCGTCTAGAACTCGCTGTCGATCTTCGGGGTGAACAGCGGCGGCCCACCCATTTCCTAGAGCTGCCTGGGGAGAGAGCTGAGCTACCTGGCACCAGCGATCGTTGACGTAGGTACAGCGTCCCTCAGCGTTGGTAAGAAAAATCCCGACGGGGGCAAAGCGCGACAGCGTGCGGAAGCGCCGTTCGCTATCCTGTAGGGCCTGCTCTGCCTGTTTGCGCTGCATGAACTGACCGATCTGGCTGCCCGCCGCCATCAGCATGGTCATCAAATCGGGGTCTAGGGGCTGAACTTGGGTGCTGAAGAACACCATGACGCCCAGCACGCTACCCCCGTAGATGATAGGAAAGCCAAAGGCGCTGTGCAGCCCTGCTTCGGCGGCGCAGCCTGCTCTGGGGCAGTAGTCTGCCTGAGGTACGTCACTGATCCAGTTAGGCGCTTTTTGCTGCCAAACACGTTGGGGAATGCCAACTCCAGTTGACAGGGGAAACTGCTGGGTAAGGTGGATAAAGTCTTCTAGCGGTGCCTGGTGCTGGCACCAGGTGGAGATACTCTCTAACTGGTTGTTCTGAGTATTTACTCGCCAGAGCTCACCAGTGGCCCAACCGAGGCCGCCGCAAATGGCCTGCAGCATTCTGGCAATCCCAGATTCTAAATGCCCTGCTTTAGCCAGAATACGAGCGATCGCATACTGGGTTTGCAGGCGCTGTTCGGTTCGTTTGCGATCGCTGATGTCGGTAACGCTGCCCTCATAGCCGACAAGCTGCCCTTGGGAGTCATACAGCATGCGGGCGTTTTCTAGTATCCAAATGATATCGCCGTTCTTGCAGTAGACCTGCGACTCGAAATTGGCAACCCAGCCCTTTGCCTGCATTTGACGCACAAACCGCTGGCGCTGGGCAGGCCTGACGTAGAGCTGGTGCTCTATATCAATGACCGTAGCCATCAGCTCCTGCGCTGAGGCGTAGCCCAAAATTTGGGCCATCATCGGGTTGGCCTTGAGGTAGCGCCCCGCCGTAGTCGAGCGGTACAATCCTTCGACCGCATGCTCAAACAGGTCGCGGTACTCGGCTTCAGTCTGCTGCCGTTCGGCCATGGTCTGAGCCAGCTGGTTGAGACTGCGCCGCAGCTTTAGCTGGCTCATAACCTGCTGGGCGATGGCAGACAAAGCTTCTAGCTGTGGCTCCGTCAAATTCTTAGGAATGTGATCGAGCACGCAGAGGGTGCCCAGGGCGTGGCCCTCGTCAGTTACCAGCGGCACCCCGTGATAGCTACGAATATGAGGGTCTCCCAGCACCAGAGGGTTATCGGCAAAGCGCTGATCCCGAAGCGCATCTGGCACCTTAAAGACATCCGGCTCAAGGATGGCATGGGCACAAAAGGCCACATCTCGACTGGTCTCAGTAGCACCCAGACCAACTCTGGACTTAAACCACTGGCGATCGCGATCCACCAAACTAATCAGCGCAATGGGCGTTCCACAAACGTAGGCGGCCAGCTTGGTTAAATCGTCAAAGGCAGCCTCTGCCTCGGTTTCAAGGATGTTGTACCCCATTAGCGCTGCAAGCCGTTGATTTTCATCCGGTGGAAGGGGAGCCTGCATGGTCGAAACCTCTTACGCGTTAGGGGCAGCACAGTTCTATCGTCGCCGCTAGAAACATTCCCTAGCCACGTCATCTCTATAAGACTTCCCGCGATCGCAATAGGCCCAACCTCGCCTTGTCACAGGGATTGCCCCGTCAAGCGCCCATCGCCTTGTGCCCATCGCCCTTTGAAGAACGGTCTAAAACCTCGCCCTGACCTGGCTGCGAAAACTGCGGTTGCTGTAGGTGCTGCCCCCGGTTCCGGCAGCTACCGTGCTAAAGGCATAGCCCAGGTCTACCTCTACCTGGTTAAGTTGCACCGTACAGAGCGCCTCATAGCCGTAGGTGAGTGACCATTCGCCCAGCAACCGCTGCGGCCCCAGAGTCCCTGCGACTCGGCAGGCTAGGTCAGAAAAGACCTGTCCCCGCCAGGCCAGTTCGGCATTGGTAACTAAAAAATCCGGCGGAGAAAAGTAGCCGTTGGTTGCCTCCACATCGCGGCTAAAGCTCCAGTTGAACAGGTTGGCCGCCACTGTAAACTCTCCCAGGCGCTGCTCTAACCGGGTAAAAGACTGCTGCTCCCAGTTGCCGTCGTTAAAGTTGCCGAGCCGGAGCTGGGAAAAGAGGCTGGTATTGGGCGTAATCTGCCAATACAGGTTAGGCCCGTAGCGCCAGGCCGTAATCTGGTTTTGCAGGCTAGTCGCGTTGAATTTGTAAGGCCCCTGGTTGAGGTTGAGCGATAGGGTGGCGCTATTGCCAATGGGAACCGTGGTGCTGGCCGTCAAATTGAGGGCCAAGGGCAGGCGGTCAAAAACATCGACACCCGCGCCCAGAGTGGTTGTAAAGTCGCCCATCTGGCGAGTCCATGCCGCTCTCAGGGGAACATTCAACACCCGATCTACGGCAGGCTGAGTGAAGGAGTTCAGCCCGGTGGAAAAACTGAGGCGATCGCCGTTGGCCAGCCGTCCGGTCACTGTGGGTTCAAAAAAGCGATTACCCTGGTCGAAGTTATTGAAGTCATCCCTAAAATCGACGGTCAGCGTCTCGATCTGCCAAAGCGGCGCTCCTGGCTCCGGTGGTGTGGCCCCTTCACCGGGCGGCGTAGGCGGCGCGGGCGGCACGTACAGACCGGGGTTGAGGTTTTCGGGGGACGAGCCGAGCAGATCTGCGGCCTGAGATGAGTCTGTCTGTAAGGAGCCTGCCGTTGTAGATAGCAGGGTCGGGGGCCTAGACAAGGAAGCAGGCGCTGCTATGGCAGAATCGTCAGGCAAGTCTGCCAGTACCTCCGGCTGAAGGTCTGATTCGCTCCCAAACTCGCCTGCTGGAAGGCTTTGAACAGACTGCGCCCAGCCTGGGCAGAGCCAGACCATCCACAGCAAACTAGATACACCAACGCAGCGAGCGTATCGAGAAATAGGGGCCATAGGATTAGCAACTCGACGGGTGGGCTGCTCCTTAGAGAACCCATTAATTTAATTCAAAAAACCCCCTATACAGAATATTCAACCTGGGTACTCTTGGAAGGGCATTTTAGACCCTTGCTGCGAAAGCAAGGCTGGTCTATCCCATCGGTAATTCGCTTACCCTTGTCATTTTTCCTTTCAGTAGGTCCTTGCCCATGAGCGGTGCCGCAGCAGTTTTAGCAGATCAAGTTCCTCTAAAGCGCAATCGGCGGATGCGGCTGCGCGATCGCACGCTGCTTTTTCGCTATCTAGTGGTCGTCAACCTAATTTTGGGGGGCTGGTACCTCTACTGGCGGGTGACTCAGTCGATTAATGGTGCCGTGCTGTGGCTGGCTATACCGCTGCTGGCCGCCGAGATCTACATGTACTTTGGCGGCGTGCTGTTTTTGGTTGGGCTCTGGCGACCGATTGAGCGCCAGGTGCGATCGCTGGGTCAGCTCATGCCGCCGCTGCCCCGCGATCAGTATCCCACCGTCGATGTCTTCATTACCTGCTACAACGAGCCAGCCGATATCGTAGAGCAGACCGCTCTGGCCGCCCTGGCACTCGACTACCCCGTCACCCAGCTGCGGGTTTACATTCTCGACGATGGCAACTCCCCAGAGCTGCGGCAGCTTTCAGAGCGGCTGTGTCTGACCGACTTACAGTCACCGCCCCTGCAGGCCGCCACCGCCGCGCTAGACGCTCAGCGCAACGCCCTCGTTGCCCGCCTGCACCAGGTTCAGGCGCTGCAGCAAGATATCGCCGAGGTCGAGGCCGCGCTCAGCCACCATCGGCTGCAGGTGCCGTCCCGGCCTGAGGTTCTACCAGAGGTGATGGCCTGGTTTGATCAGGTGCGCCCGGTCGGTGTGCCCGACTCAGTTTGGTTGGGTTGTCAGACAGCTTTAGGGGAAGGGTTTGACAATGTGCTGTGCCACGCCCACCGGCATTTACCCGCCGAAACGCCCATTGATCTGGAGGTAGCCATTCTCAATCACGTGGTGCTCCTGCGCCTGTGGGACCGGGGCAGCCCCTTTGACCTGGAGGGCCATCTGCTGACGCATACGGCCGTTGACGACTGGGCTGAGCGCGGTCGGGGCCTGAACATTTTGCGGCAGACAGTGGATGATTTGGCCTACTTCCGGGGGGCCGATGACCGCAACTGTCTGGTCTTAATCAAGCGGTATGCGCCGCAGCGACAGGAAACCCCTGCTCACGAGAGTGATCCCTATCAGCTGCTGGGCCAGCTCCATAGCCTGCATCAGCTGCTGCTGCTGAACCAGCCAGAGCAGCCCAGCGTTACCGCCATGCTCAAGGCGCAGGTGCAGTCGCTGCAGGCCGACATCGATCGCAAGCATCACCAGCTGGCCGACATGGCCCGCTGCCGCTACATCGCTCGGGTCAAACCCCAGGGTCGTCCCCACCATGCCAAGGCGGGCAACATCAACCACGCGCTGTTTTCGGGGGAGACCCACGGCGATTTTGTGTTGACCTTAGACGCAGACCACATCCCCAAACCCCAGTTTCTCCAGCGGGTGCTGCCCTACTTTTTTGAATTCAACCTGGACCGGGGTCAGTACGATGGCAACCGGGTTGCCTTTGTGCAAACGCCCCAGGCTTTCTATAATTTGCCCCCCGGCGACCCCTTTGGCCACGATGCCCACCTGTTCTACGGCCCCATTCAGCAGGGCAAGGACGGCATGAATTCAGCCTTCTACACCGGCACCAACGCCATCCTGCGGCGGGAGGCCCTGGTCAATATGGGGCTGCAGCACTTTGCGACCGATTTCGCTAAGGATGACCAGCGGCTGGCAGAGTTCGATCTAATCGGCGGGCTCTCCAGCATTAGCATTACCGAGGATATGAATACGGCCATGCGGCTGCATTCGGTAGGCTGGCGCTCGGTCTACCACAGCGAAGTTTTGGCTGAGGGCCTAGCTCCCGACGACCTCAGTTCTACCCTTAAGCAAAAGCTGCGCTGGGCTCAGGGCACCATTCAGGTGATGCTGCGCGACAACCCGCTGCTGAAGCCGGGCCTGTCTTTTTGGCAGCGGCTACAGTACTTCCAAACCATGTACAGCTATTTTGTGGGCTTTTTTATTGCCGTCTTTCTAGCCAGTCCAATCATCTTCTTTTTTACGGGGCTAATTCCGGTAGATAGCTTTGGCCCCCAGTTTGCGCTGCATTTTGTGCCCGCCTACGTGGTCAACCGCCTGACGTTTGTAGCCGCCAGCTGGGGTATTCCGCTGCGAGAGCTGTGGCGCAATGAGCAGTATGCGATCGCACTTTTTCCCCTCTACATTCAGGCGGTGTGGAGCGTGTTCACCGGGCAGCCGATCAAGTTCCAGGTTACGCCCAAGCAGCGCCAGGCCGGGGTTTACCTAGGGCTGGTGCGCGTGCAGCTGGTCTTCTTTGGGCTAACCCTAGCCGGCATGCTCTGGGGCCTGGTGCAGCTCGGGCTGGGGCACTGGTCCGATCCCTGGGTATATCTAATCAATAGCCTTTGGGCACTCTATCACCTGGCATTGCTGTGGGTGATTATTCGCGCGGCCTGGTGGCAGCCCAAAACGCCCATTTAGGCAGGTCTTGTCTCTCTGTTATTCTCGCTGTTGCTAATTTTTTCAAAACCTTTCGAGGAGTCCTATGACAATCGCAGTTAAAACCCTAGAACCTGTTGGCATGCTGGACGGTGCCGCGGCCCACGACCTGAAAAATCAGGTGTTGGATGTCATGCGCCAGGGGGCAGACGGCGTACTGCTCAATCTGGCCGGCATCACCTATATGAATAGCTCTGGCATTGGGGCGCTAGTGTCTACCTTCAAAGCTGTGCGCGAAAATGACAAGCAGCTGTATATCTGTGGGCTAACCGATCAGGTTCGAATGATTTTTGAGCTAACTAAAATGGATCGAGTATTTAATCTCTACGCAGATGTTGCCGATTTTCAGTCGAAAGTGGCCACCGCAAATTAATTAAAGCTAACGTTTGATACCAATCGTCCATGCCGCTAGCGCGGCACCCCCAACGATAAAAACAGCCATAGCCGGTCCCTGAGCGAAGTCGAAGGGATGGCTATTTATAGAGCAATTCCTGTTTGGTTAACCCCCGATACCTCAGGGCGAATGCCATTCGCCCCTACAGTTCGGCCTTTGCGGAATCGGGGTTGTGCGGTCCAAATTAGATCTGATACCAATCACCCATGCCTTTAATGCGGCACCCCCAACAATGAAAATAGCCGTAGCCGTTCCCTAAGCGGAGTCGTTGGTGTTCGCGAAGCGGGTGCTGGGCACTCAGCCACCCCAAAGGGGCTAGGGATGGCTATTTTTAGAGCAACAGCCATGCCGCTAGTGCGGCACCCTCATCGATAAAAAAGCCACAGCCGTTCCCTGAGCGGAGTCGTTGGTGAAGCCGCCCCAAAGGGGCTAGGGATGGCTATTTTCAGGGCAAATCCGAGTCACAAAACCCCGATTCGAAACCGATACCTCGTAGGGAGCATTGCAGTGCAATGCCCCTACAAACCGGGGGGTATACGGACAGAATTTGGTATGAGCCCGGTCCCTGGAACCGTTCTGCCACGTAGAACGGTTCCAGGGACCGGGCTTTAAGTCTGCTATCAACTTTGGGGCAGTGCGATGGGCTGCTGCCCCTGGGCTTGGTAGAGCAGGCTTTCTAGCACGATGGCGTTGGTGTTGACGTTGAGGGCACGGTTGGGGCCGAGGTCAGCATTTTCGTAGCGGCCTGAGAAGTAACCGAGACGAGTATCCGCCAAGGTTTGCACAGCCTGGCGCAGCTGTTGAGTATAGGCTGCTTCTGGAAACAAGGCCGCCCAGGCGAACGCTGCCTTGGTGCTGAGAAAACGCAGGCGATCGTAATTTTGGCCTCGTACATTCACAGCGGCCCAGGGACGACCGTCAGCATAGACGCTGTAATACAGAAAGTAGGGCTGGCGATCGAGGGCATCTTCATTGACTGCGGTGAGAATGCCGGTTTTGCTGTAGCGGTTGGTCTGGGCTTGCAGCAGATTGTTGACCTGGCTGAGTTCAGAGTCGGGCCAGCCTAGCTCTAAGCCCCAGAGCAGGTAGGGGTCGTTAGTTAGGAAATTGCTGGCTCCAGAGGAGCTGCGATTGCGCTGATCGACTTGCAGCGAAACTCCCTCTACCGTCACAGGCTGGGCGGGCGGGCTGTGCAGCGCTTTGTCGGCCTCAATGCCCCACAGCCGCAGACTCTGGGCAGCATACTGCTCATAGCCCAGGCGACCTTCCTGCCAGTATTGCAGGCCGTTGTTACCTGCCCCGCTGCCCCAGAGCCAGCCGTCGTTGACCAGCTTTTGCAGGTCGTAGCGGGCGACTACGGCATCGATGCGGGCCGCATACTCCGGGTAATGGGTTTTGAGAGTGTGCAGGCTCAGCAAATAGCGGCCCATATCCAGGGCCGACCAACCGCTGCTGCCCTGGCGATCGGGGCGGTTGTTGAGGGTTCGCATCTCGGCAGTGGCGGTGCTGTAGGCTTTATTGGGTAAACCTGTAGCCGGTAGGGGCAGGGTTTCGAGGGTCTGCAACAGCCGCTCCATGCGGCTGTGAAACGACTCTTCTGAGATCAAACCCAGCTGGCGACCGGCATGAATGCCAAGCAGGGCACTGCCCTGATCCCAAAGCGTGCTCCAGGCCATGCCGTCCATGCCGTTGACCAGGCCAGTAGACGCGTTCCAGTTCTTCTCAAAGTAAGCCCAGGCCCAGCGGGCAGCCGTCTGGTCGTCAGCCGATAACGCCTGGAGTCGGGGAGTAGACATGGCCGGAGTCACAGGGGCGGGAGTAGCGGCGTCAAGGCGAGAGCTAGCGGCAGGCCGTGATGAGGTCGGAGTTGTGGCGGTCGGGGAGCGGCCAGGCAGACTGCTCCAGTAGGTCCCTGTATTATCTGTAGTCAGACTAATTTGAGTGGCGGGGGAGGTCGGTAAACCCTGCCCCTGAGCACTGCCATTGCGAACGGCTTGCCACCAGGGGGAGGTATAGACTGCGCTGGGCTGGATCAGCGGTGCCGACCCCATATTGCGGTGCAGAATTGCCTGCAAGATCAAGCTGTTGGTGCTGCTGGTAAAGCCCAGGGCAGGGCTGCCGTCGGCCTCATAAATGCCTTCGTAGTAGCCCTGGTTGGGGTCAAAGCGATCGCCCACGGCTTGAGCCAGCGTTTGGCCGTAGGCGCTGTCGGGAAAAAGGGCAGCGTAGGCCAGGGCAACGGCGGTACTGGTAATTCGGCCTGAAGAAGTCGGGCTGCCATCATCGGTAACGGCCTGCCAGGGTTGACCCTTGGCCACTAGCGGGCTGTGGACCACGTAGGGAGCCTGGTTGATCAGGGCTGTGCCCGAGGCGCTGAGGCGGCCCGTTCGCTGATGACGGTTGCCTTCTGCCTGAAACATGGGCTGCAGGAGCGATCGCACCTGTGGCTCCAGGCCAAACTCTAGCCCGTAGAGGACAAAGGGCGTGCTGGTGATGCTTTGCTGGTCGGCCTGAGCGCCAGCGCGCTGGACTGGAACTGCCTGCCCCTCTAGCTCGGTGGTGACGTAGCGATCGCCGGGGGCCGAGCGGCTGGCCTCAAACCCCCATAGCTGAAAGGCGCGGGCCGCATACTCTTCGTAGCCGAGCTGGGTGGCGGGGATGATTTGGATGCGATCGCGGCCTCCCTGGCTCCCGGAAAGCTCTGCCTTGGCGACCTGCCCATCGCGGATTACCCGCAAAAACGACCAGTCCAGCACCGTCTCATCGACGGCATTGGCATACTCCGGGTGGCAGGTCTTAAGCTGATGCAGAGCTGAGAGCAGCCGCCCCACATCCGGCCCAGACCAGCCGTTGCCGTTAGGGTCGTCATTGCCGCCGTAGCTGATGGGTTCTAGGGTAAGCGTGCTATAGGCCCGATGGGGCAGCTCTCCTGCGAACAGAGGCATCTGCCGCAGCGCCCCCAGCAGATGGCGAACGCGCCCATCAAACTGGCCGTTGTCAAGCATGCCTAAGCTCTGGGCCGAGTGCAGCGCAGCGAGGTAACTACCGGCTCCCCAGAGCGTAGCCCCCGCCATGTCGTTGCGGTCTGGAACCAGGCCCGTCGACGTAGCCTGGGCCTCAAAATACTGCCAGGCCCGGCGGGCAGTCTGAGCATCGGATGCGCTCAAAGGCAGGTTCACCCTCGGACAGGCAGAGGGCTGGGGAGAGCCAACCGGGGCAATGGGCGCAACCGAAATTGCAGCCTGTGAAGGCACCGTTGAAGGCTGCTCAGTGGCCCCAGGAGCACCCGGAGTTGCAAATTGGCCGCCCCTGAGAATAGGTTGAGCCCCTCGCGCCTTGTAGTAGAGGATTTCCAGAATTAGTCCGTTGGTGTTACCCGTCAAAATTTCGTTGACTGGCGGCTCCGGAGCAGACAATCCCGATTCGAAAACACCCGCGTAGTAGCCTTGCCCAGAATTGGTGCGGTCTTTAACCGCGTCAAAGATTTTCTGAGCATAGGGATCGTCAGGGTAGAGGTAGCGCCAGCCAAAGGCAGCTTTGGTGCTAAGCGTGCGGAACTGCGGGTAGGGCTCATTTTTCTCGGTAATCACGGCCCAGGGCACGCCGTTAGCGTAGACCGTGTTGTAAAGAAAGTGGGGCGGGCCGTCGATATTGTCTTCTGAAACGGCGGTTAGCAGGCCCGTGTCTTCGTAGCGGCGCTTTTGGACCTCAAACACCCGTCGCCCAAACTCCTCCAGCCCGCCCTGCAAGCCAAACTCAATGGCGTCGAGAATGTAGGACTCACTAACCACGTAGTTATTGGCATTGGTGGTTTGATAGTCCCGCTGATCTACCGGAATTTGCAGGCCATAGATGTCTACCAGCTTGAAGGGTTCGTAGGCCAGAGCCTGGGGCACGTCAAATCCCCACGCATAATAGCCTCGCGCTGCATATTCTTCATACCCCAGTCGGCCTTCCTGCACCTTCAGAGTGCTGTCATCGGGCAGCACGGTTACGCCATAGAGCTGGCCGTCCTGCACCGAGGCCGCTACGTTCCAGCTAGAGACAACGCCCGACAACCAATCACTGTATTGAGGATGGCAGGTGCGCACTACGTCAAAGGCGGCCAGCATGCGGCCCAGATCTAGAGCCGACCAGCCCAGACCGCGCGGAGTGGGGACATTGCCGTAGTTCGTCATCTCGCCCGTGGCGCTGTTGTAGACCTTGTTGGGCAGCGTGCCTTCAAACAGGGGCAGTTGGCTCAGCGTGGTGAGAAATTGATTTAGCCGACCGTCAAATTCAGGCTGATCAATCAACCCCAACCACCGGGCGGCGTTCAGGGCAGTAAGGTAATTACCCAGGTCCCAGAGAGTACTGGATGGGTAGCCTCCAGCTGCGTTGGATAGGCCGGTCTCAGCCTGAACATTGTTCTTAAAGTAGTTCCAGGCCGACTGGGCATAGGCCTGCTCCTCTGGGGTCAGCGGTTGAGTAATGGCGGCACACTGGCCCGGTTCTACCTGGGCCTGGGCGGGACGGGTCCAGCCTAAGGACCACCAAATAGGCAAAAACAGGCTTGCTAGAAACAAGCCTGCCAAGCGCATCCACAACCGTCGTCTAAACTGCGACATAGGTAAATCTGAAGTACAAAATTGAGGTCAAAAGCACTGAGAGGAGCTGCTCAAAGCAGGTTGAAGCGCAGACCTGCTAGAGCAAGGGAGCTATGCCAAAGGCAGCTGTTCAGGGAGAGTTGCCCCCTGGGCTGTATAAGTAGCTTCACTAAAAACATGTGTTGAGCGGTTGTCGGGGGCAGAGAGGCGATCGCCGAGCCACCCTAGTCCCAGGATTAGCCCTGCCGCAGTAGCAACGCCCCCTACAACCGGCAAAACCGCCCAAATCAAAGGAGGTGCTTCGAATTCACTGTCGTTCATGGCATCTCCTGCGGTACTGGCACCCTAGTCTACCCAGGCCCGTGCTCAGCCAAAACGCTGGGACAAAGTCTTTTTAAGTTAGGCTCAGCTCTGGTGGTTCAACTTTGAAGCGCAACAGAATGGGGAACACTAACCTGGCTAATTGGGTAGGTTGCAGGTGGGGCCGAGGGCTGTTCACTCGATGCCCCCTTGGATTCCTCTAGTTCCGGGCAGAAAGATTGAGTACTGGCCAATGTCTACAGTCACACGTTCGACAACCGAAGCTGCCAAGGTCTTGGTCGTAGATGACGACCGGGTCATTCGCACAATCTTAGTCAAGCTGTTGCAGAAGGAAGGCTACCAGGTAGTTGAGGCAGAGACCGGAGGAACTGCCCTGACCCAGTATCAGCAGTTTCTGCCTGACCTGGTGTTGCTCGATGCCCAGATGCCCGGGCTAGATGGCTTTGGCTGCTGCAAAAAAATTCGGCAAATGGCTTTTGGCGAACATGTTCCTATCCTGATGGTGACCGGGCTAGAAGATGATGACTCTGTGGTACGCGCTTTCCACTCTGGGGCTACAGATTATGTCACTAAGCCTATTCGGCCTTCGGTGGTCGTGGGTCGAGCTCGCTATCTGATTCGGGCTGCTCAAGATCGTAAGGCGCTGGTTCAGAGTGAGGAACGCTATCGCTCTCTAGTGACCAACTTACAGGAGGTCGTTTTTCAGCTAGATGAGGCCGGAAATTTAACCTTTCTCAATCCGGTGTGGCACAAATTCACCGGATACAGTGCCGAGGATAGCCTGGGAAAACCCTTTGTCGAGTTTCTGCATCCGGCGGAGCGTAAACTCTATTGGCAACAGTTTCGTCGAGCCTGCAAGTCGTCCACCCAGTGCTATCAACACCGCAGTCGCTGCGTTACGCGTTCTGGAGACTGGCTGTGGGTAGAGATGCAGCTCTGTGCCAATTTAGATGCTACAGGCGCTGTACAGGGAATTGCCGGGCGGCTGACCAATATTAGCGATCGCACCCGTCGTGAGCAGTATCGCCGGTTAGAATACGCCGTCATGCGGGCGATGACTAATCACGCCAATGTCCAGGTGATGATGAGCCACATTCTACAAATTGTCTGCGGTAACCTCAACGTGGAGTTGGGGGAGTTTTGGCAGCTCGACTCATCAGGACAGCTACGCTGCACCCAAACCTGGCATCTCAAAACCGAGCAGCTTACTGATTTTGCCAAAACAACTCAGGCCCTCCAAACTCGCCAGTTTGATGCTGAAGCAGGCGTAGCCGGTAAAATTTGGTCCACTGGAGCTGCCCTTTGGACGGACAAGCTCAACGAGCATGTTCATCAAAGCCGTCAGGAGGCCGTTAGGCAGGCAGGATTTCGTTTAGTTCTAGGATGTCCGGTGAGCCACGGCGATGAGAACCTAGGCGTTTTGATCTTTTTCTCTCAAGATGCTCGACCTGCCAGTCAAGACCTGCTGCGGGGACTGACAATTTTGGCGAATCAAATTAGCCAGCATATTTTGAGGCAGCGGGCTGAACGTGAACTGCAACGCCAAAACCAGATATTACAGCTGGAGCTACAGCGAGCTGCCGACTATGTTGCTTCCCTTTTGCCAGCACCCCATCAGGTCTATCGAAGCCAGAACAAGCAGGCTTCCATCGCTATACATACTCAATTTCAGCCATCTAGCCAGCTTGGTGGCGATGCCTTTGACTACTACTGGCTAGACCCCGACCATCTGGCGTTTTACATTCTAGACGTTGCCGGGCATGGCATTAAGGCTGCTCTGCTGTCGGTATCTGTCCTCAACATTCTGCGCAAGCAGTCCCTTAATCACGCTGATTTTTACCAGCCCGCCACTGTAGTCGCAGCCTTAAACCGCATCTTTCAGATGAATGATAACGGCGAGGACTATTTCACCTTATGGTACGGGGTGTATTGCAGTTCCAAACAACACCTCACGTTTGCATCTGCCGGGCACCCTCCTAGCGTGCTGATCAGCCCTTGCGAATCTCAGGCCAAGATAAGTCACCTCGATAGCGATGGAATTGCAGTAGGTATGCTGCCTGATTTCCCTTTTGCTTCAGGCCAATGTGTCATTCCGCCACACAGTCGCCTATTTCTCTTTAGCGATGGTGCCTACGAAGTGATCAAAGAGGATGGCCAGCCGCTTCTGAGCTTTGAGGGTTGGGCTCACCTCCTCAAGCAGTACTGGCATTCGGGTCAGGATGATTTGTCTATTTTGATGAATCAAGTGCACCGAATTAACGGAAATAAAGCTTTGCAGGATGACGCTTCGGTGATGGAAATTCGGTTTTCCTAGGAGGGCGTTTAAAGCGGGTTAGGGGTGTAGAACATTGGCCCAGACCGGATAGACTCGCGCTGCCGGTTCACCCAGTTGATAAAGCTTTTGCAACGCCTATTGATCGCCTGCTCGTTGGGGGACACTGGCCGCCGTGACTACAACCGCCATCATCAAGCCCAGGGTGTCGACCACTAGGTGGCGCTTTCGCCCTTTGTTACTTTAGCCACGTCACAACCGACGGAGCGATGCACCATCGGTGTGGTAGGAATGCTTTGACTGTCGAGGATCACTTCTGAGTTTTGCGAATGAGTTGGTTGGTAGCTCTAGTGAGGCTAGTGGGACTGGGGGGTGAGTAGGGCTGGGGGGTGGGAGTCAGCGACGAGGTGGCCGTCGCGGAAGGAGATGGTGCGATCGCACTGTCCGGCCACCTCGCGATCGTGGGTCACCATGATCACTGTCATGCCGTCGCGGTTGAGGTCGGCAAAGATATTCATCACGCTTTGGCTGGTTTGGGAGTCGAGGGCTCCGGTGGGTTCGTCGGCGAGCAGGAGTTTGGGGCGGTTGACGATGGCGCGGGCGATCGCAACTCTTTGCTGCTGCCCGCCGGAGAGCTGGCTCGGGCGGTTGTGAAGGCGGTTGCCGAGACCCACTTTTTGCAGGGCGCGGGTAGCACGCGACCGGCGCTTAGCTTTGGGCAGGTTGGCATAGACCATGGGCAGCATCACATTCTCTAGGGCGCTGAGCTGGGGCAGCAGGTAAAACTGTTGAAACACAAAGCCCAGGGTGCGGTTGCGAATTTCGGCCAGGGCATCGGCTCCCAGGCTGTTTACGGGGTGGCCGTCGAGGCGGTAGGTGCCCGCAGTGGGGCGATCGAGGCAGCCAAGAATGGCCATGGCGGTCGATTTGCCCGACCCCGATGGCCCCACAATGGCGCAGTACTCCCCCGCCTCAATGGTGAGGCTGACGGGGTGCAGGGCATGGACCGTGAGTTCGCCGCTGCCGTAGGTTTTGCTGACGCGATCGAGTTCGATGAGGGCCATAGGTTAGCTCCGCAGGGCAACGATGGGGTCGAGCTGGGCGGCGCGGCGGGCGGGCAAAATGCCAAACACCAGGCCAATGCCGCCCGAAACCGAGAAGGAAAGGGCGATCGCTGTCCAGCTCACCGCCGCCTCCAGCGGGCTCAGCAGCGCCACCAGCCCGACGCCGCCAGCGCCAAACATCACGCCCACCAGGCCGCCCGTCACCGCCAAGATCACCGCCTCAATGGTGAACTGGGCCATCAGGTCTGCACCCTTGGCCCCGATCGCCTTGCGCAGACCAATCTCCTGGGTGCGCTCGGTGACCGACACCAGCATGATGTTCATAATACCAATGCCCCCCACCAGCAGCGAAATGCTGGCCGTAAACCCCAGCAGCAGCACCAAAATATCCGACACGCTAGCCGCCGTTGACAGCAGTTCTTGCTGACTCTGCACCGTAAAGTCGTCGGCGCGATCGCGCAGCTCGTGGCGCAGGCGCAGCAGGTTGGTGATCTGGTACTGGGCGGCGCTGGTATCGGCTTCGCTGCGGGCCGACACGGCGATCGTCTGCACCGTGGGGCTGGTTTGGCCTACCTCCAGCCCCGTAATCTGGCTCACCATCGCCTCAATGGGAATATAGACCGCCTCATCCTGGTTCTGGCCAAAGGATGACCCCCGCGTCGCCGCSACCCCCACCACCGTAAAGCCCACCCCATCAATGCGAATCCGTTGGTTGAGCGGGTCTTGACTGCCAAACAAAATCTTCGCTGCCTCGCTGCCCAGCACCGCCACCGTTAGCCCCCCCTGGGCATCTACCGGGTGCAAAAATCGCCCCCGGTCCACCGTCACATTCCGCACCACCGGATAGTCTGCCGTAGTGCCAATCACATTGGCCTGGGTCTCAGCCGCACCCTGGGTCACCCGCAGCCGCTCACTCTTCTCCGGCGACACCGCCCGAATCGCCAAGACTTCGGTAGCGATCGCCTCCGCATCCGCCAGCGTCAGCGTATCGGCCCGCGCTACCCCCGCCTGCGGCCCCCGCTGCGCATCCCCCGGGGTCACGAACAACACATTCGTTCCCAACGCCTCAAACTGCCGCGTCACAAAACTCTGCGCCCCCTGCCCCACCGCCACCATCGCAATTACCGACGCATTGCCAATCACAATCCCCAGCATCGTCAAGCCACTCCGCATCCGGTTAGCGTTCAGGGTCTTGATCGCCATCGTCGCGTTTTCGAGAAGATTGAGAGACATAGGGGGGGATGGGTAGATGGGTGGATGAGTGGGCGGGTGGGAGGGTGGATGGGTGGATGGGTGGGAGGGTGGGAGGGTGGATGGGTGAAGGGGTAGGCGGGTGGGAGGGAGAGGGGGGTGGGGAAGGTTAGAAAGATGAGGCGGGTGAGGGAGGTTAGTTGCAGTTGCTCACAAGCCCATTTGCAGAACAGGAGTTTAAACCGATGATCAGTCCATCCTTTCCGTGGGGTGAAGGGCGGCGGAACGCCTTTCTCGACGGGGGTCTGGGGCCTGCGAAATGGCCCCAGCAGCAGTTCTGGCTTTTGAGCAAAATTGTGCGCCGCCTCAACCCGGCGGCGGCGACGGCGGACTAAACGGCGATCCTCCCCCCTCCTCCATCGGCATATCCAAAAAAACGCGATCGCCCCCCTCCACCCCCGTCAAAATCTGCGTCTTCCCCCCCTGCGTCAGCCCCACCGTCACCGGCCGAAACACCGGCTTGCCAGCGGCATCCGCCACCCGCACCCCCAGCTGGCCATTCTCAGTCGCGATCGCCACCGTCGGCACCAGCAGCGCCGCCGCCACCGTCTCACCCACAAACGTCGCCGCCACCGTCATCCCCGATCGCAGCCGATTCTGCCCCGTCTGCAGCTCCACCGTCACCTGAAACACCGTCACATTGTTTTCAACCAGTGCCTCCGGCGCAATCCGCTTCACCCGGCCCTGAAACGTCTCCTGCGGAAAAGCATCGGCCACAATCTCAACCGTTTGCCCCACCGCCACCTGGCCAATGCTCGCCTCCGCCACCTCCACCTCCACCTCCAGCCCCGCAGACAGGGCCAAAATTGAGCTAGAGGTCGCCGAAGCCGTCGCCGATGCGCTGGTCGTCGGCGTCACGATCGCCCCCACCGTCGCATAGGTCTGCGTCACCACCCCGTCAAACGGAGCCCGAATCGTCGCCTCGCCCAGCTGGGTTTGAACAATGTCGACCTGGGCTTTGGCCGCCGCCACCGCCGCCGCCGCCGCCGCAATCTCTTCAGGACGAGAGCCGCTAGCGGTTTCAGCCAGCTGCTGCTGGGCCTCGTTCAGGCTCGCTGCCGCATTGCGGGCCTCAGTTTCGTACTGATCTAACTCGTTTTGAGAAATCGCCCCCTGGGCCGCCAGATCCCGAAAGCGATCGCGCTGACTGGTCGCCAACGCCACCTGCGCCTGCGCCGAGGCCACCTGTGACTCAGCCCGACGAATCGCCTCGGGCCGATTGCCCGCCACCGTGCGATCGTACTCAGCCTCAGCCTGGGCCAGCTGGGCGCGGCGCTGGGCCAGCTCGGCCTCCAGCGTGCCCACCTCCATGCGGGCTAGCACCTGCCCCGCCGCCACCACGGCCCCCTGATCGACATAGAGCGCTTCCAATCGGCCGGCGGTTTTGGGGCTCAGATTTACCGTAGTCACCGCCACCACGCTGCCCCGCCCGCTCACCCGCACCGTCAGTTCAGCGGTTTCGACCGGCTGGGTCACGGCGTCGAGATTGCTGCTAGCTTCACGGCCTGGGGATGGCAACAATCCCACCCGTGGCCCAATTATCGCGACTAGACCCAGCAATCCCAGCAGCGCCAGCAGCCAGACCCACAGGGGTCGGCGCTTTGGCTTCGCTACCGACTCGCCGAGATCAGGATCAGGCGATGACTCCTCCGCAACCGGAGCTGTCAAAAAAGGCTCTGCCATAGGTTCTCTATCTACAATCGTCGTTGGGAAAGCTTCTCTTAGCCCCGAAGCTGAGGCCAAGAGAAGCCGGGAGTGATGTTTAGGGAGTGGAAAGTAGTCGATGCACCCAAAGGCCGATGGAAACGCTGCCTAGAGGCGGTCAACCAGCCCGATAGACTGGAGCTGCTCCAGCTGTTCGGCGGTAAAGATGGTCTCAAATTTGGCCATCATCACCTCACTTAGCGTAGATAGCTGAGCTTCCTGGCTGTCGCTCAAGTCGAGCTGAGCCAGCCATTCCTGGGCATTGCCCGCATCAGACTGACCCGTCTGATCGGCCCGCAGTTCCTCCAGCTTCGCCAGCTGCTCCTCGGTTAACACCGCTTCGAACGAGCTTTTGTAGTCTTCCATCACCGACTGCAACTGCTGAACTTGGTCACGACTGAGGTTGAGGTTGCGCATAGCCTGGGAGCCAGCGCTAGAACTCACCCCCGCCCTAGGGCTGGCATTGGGCACCATTTGGGCGATCGCCAGGCCGCCCCCCAGCAGCACTGCGGCACTGAGACCAAGCAACAATCGCCCGGCAGTGCGAAGGGCTAACACATTAGGCATAGTTTGATTTCTCCATAGCAACGCAACCGTGGAACACACAACCAACCCCCTAGGCGCTTTCGCTTTCGGGTAGCCCCATCCTAGGGAGATGCCCCCCGTCTGCACCTGAAGCAAAGCTCCCAAACCGGCTAGGGCAAATGTCGCTGTGAGGGTGCCCTGGAGCTAGGAGGTTTGTCCTACTGGAGCCGGGCCGCAATGGGATGTCAGCCTCTAGTCACGGCCGATTGGTGGCCTGTACAGTTGAAGCAGCCAAGCCTGTTTGGACGTTAATTTTCGGACGCCACTGTGGTGAAATCTGCGTTTCTACGAGGGCCAAAGCCCGCCTCCCCGAGGGAATTGCCTGGGGCTGACCTGAGCCACCCCTCGCCGCTCCGACAGCTGCTCTACGTCGAGTGGGTGCTGCTCGGTATTGCCGTCTGCTTAACCCTGCCCTCCTTTGTAGTGGACTTTGAAACCGGGGTAGCCTGGTTAGAGGTGTTGACCATTGCCCTGCTGGGCCTGATGGGGCTATGGCGACCGCCGCAACGACCCCAAAAACTGTTCTACACCGCTATAGAGCTGGGTTTGCTGCTGCTGCCGGCGATGACCACTAGCCATATTCCTGCCATGATGCGCATTTTGCCGCTGCTGGGATTGGTCGTGGTGGTGCGCAGCTGCCAGCGCTTTAGACGGTGGGGGCAGGTCGGGGTGGTGGGCATTATTTTTGGGCTACACGGGACGATCGCCATTATCTACACCGGCACGTCTCTGCACGAAGACATCAGGCAACGCATTATTCCACCCCCGCAGCAGTTGCATCTCCACATCTTTCAAACCAACGCCATGATTGTGTTTGGCCTGGTGCTGGTGTTTGTGTCGCTGCTGGTCAACGCGCTGCTATCGGTTTACCAAAGCCAGCAGGAGCTAGCGATCGCCCACGAGCAGCTGCGCGCCTACGCCACGCGGGTTGAAAACCAGGCCACCCTCCAGGAGCGCAACCGGATTGCCCGCGAAATTCACGATTCCCTGGGTCACGCCCTCACGGCCCAAACCATTCTGCTAGAGAATGCCCTGCTGTATCTGCCAGCCCAGGCCGATCTGGCCAGAGGCTACCTCACCACGGCCAAAGACTCAGCCTACCAGGCGCTGCGGGATGTGTCGAAGTCGGTTTCGGCCCTGCGCAACAGCCCCTTGCAGGGCCAATCGCTGACCACGGCAGTGCCCCTTTTAGTGGAGGAATTGTGCCAATCGGCGGGCATGGGAACCGACTGCTCGGTCGAGCTGCCCGAGCCGCTGCCCGACGACATCAAGCTGGCCCTATTTCGGATTGTTCAAGAGGCGATCACTAACGCTGCGAAGCACAGCCAGGCCACCGCTATGCAGGTCAAGCTGAGGGCCAACGCCAGCCGCGTCTACCTCCAGGTGCTCGACAATGGCCAGGGCTTTGACCCCAGCAAAAACACCACGGGCTTTGGCCTGCGAGGTATGCACGAACGGGCGATCGCCCTGGGCGGCACCTGCCAAATCTGGAGTGCCCCCGGTGCAGGCTGCCGCATCAGCGTAATTCTGCCGCTGCCTGCGGCGATCGATCATCCCGCCTAAGCATTCCGCCTAGGAGTCCAGTGCAGCCACCCATCTACTCCCTCAACCCCCTCACCCCATGATCCGACTCCTCCTCGTCGACGACCAAACCATCATCCGCCAGGGCTTGACCAACCTCCTAGAGGCTCAACCCGACCTCACCGTGGTCGGCATGGCCGAAAACGGTCAGCAGGCCGTCGATCAGGTCGCGGCCCTCTACGCCACCCCCCGCCAACCCGACGTGGTGCTAATGGATGTGCGCATGCCCCAGGTGGATGGCGTCGCCGCCACTCGTCAGATCTGCGATGACTTTCCGGGGGTGAAGATTTTGGTGCTCACGACCTTTGACGACGACGAATATGTGCAGCAGGCCATGCGCTACGGGGCCAAGGGCTACTTGCTGAAGCAGACCCCGGTAGAGCAGCTGGCGATCGCGATTCGCGCCGTGCACCAGGGCTACACCCACATGGGGCCAGGGCTGTTTGAAAAAACCCAGTTCCCTGCGGCCCCCGCCGAACTGCCCGCAGCGCTAATTCCTCCTGAGCTGGCGGGGCTGTCGCCCCGTGAGCAGGAGGTGCTAAAGCTGATTAGCAACGGCCTTAGCAATCGCGAAATTGCTGCGGCTCTGTATATTTCTGAGCGCACCGTGCGCAACCACGTTACTAGCATTCTGAGCCAGCTGCAGCTGCGCGATCGCACCCAGGCGGCGCTCTATGCCAGCGGCTTTTGGCCCCAAGTAGATGGCCTTAAAGTAAAGTAGCGAAGCTGCGATTTGCCCCCGTTGAGTTCTCATGAGCTATACACGCATTTCTGGAGCTGAATTGCTAATTACCAGGAGCGAGCTGGTCATACCCTCCATAGGTCAGGCACTTCAGTCTTTCTTCGGCAGCGGTATGGTTGCCTGCGCGCGCAGCTATCCAATCCATACATACAAACTCAATTACCCAAAATCGTGTAAAGCATAAGGTGTCTATTTCGGACACCTTATGCTTTACACGATTGGTTTCACGGCATTTAGGAATGTAGCCTCGACTTTTTGGTCACCACAACTAAGCATCTAAGATTCGAGTTCATCAAAACTGCTGCGAACCTGTTTCAAGAGTTCTGGTACCAATGCGTCCAATGCTTGATTAGCCTCATGCTCCTTACTGACCTGTTTAAGAGTGCTGAGCTCCTCTAAAGTGTTTTCCAGCTTCTTGAGAAGCTGGCGTCTTCGAAAAATAGGAACTGAGTTCCTATTTTTCTGGGAGAGTTCCTTTTTTTCTTCTCCAAGCACTCTGCGTACATAACGAGTAGAGACTCCAATAGCTACGGCCAGAGCGGGACCAAGCGCCTTCTCTCCCTTTTTAGGACGACCACGAGTCTCCTTATAATTTAGCTCTCGTAAACGGGACGCTAGTTTCTCGATCTGGTCACGGGAGTAGTTAACCCGCTTTTCGTTTTCGGCCAATTCAACCTGCAGCGCTTTCTCCGGTTCAGCTCCTGCGTCAAAGGGCATAATTCGAACAGGCACCAAGTCATCAGCAAAGTGCTCGGCAAATTGTTGAGGCTTATGTTCTTTGAGATATGCAACTGCCGCTAAACGGTGGGCACCGGCGAGCAGAACGTCTTGGCTATCAAGAACTAGCGGCTCAATCAAGCCAAGTGCAGAAATAGACTCAGCCAACTCTTCAACATGATTAGGTCGTAATGGCCGAGTGTCTGTTTCCCGTTTACGGATTTGCTTTAAGTTTAGTAGCGAACGACGACCACGATCTTCCTGGGCTTTCGCCTCTGCCACCTGGTCCCGGTGGTGAATAGCTTCCGCAGTATCAACAGCGCTGCTAAAGACATCAGTCGCATTTCCCCGTTTCCTAGGCATCCTTCACCCACTCCGCAATTTTTTGTAGATCTTCTGCGCCCTTGCACTTTGGGTCATACTCCATCACCGGCACCCGTTCTGCGCTGGCCCAGGCTAACGTCGTGTCTTGCCGAACAACCAGACGCTTTGTATGGGGATAGGCCGACACCAGTTGGGCATCAAGTGCCTGATCCATAGAACGCCGCAAATCAATCATGCTAAGCACTAAGGCGTAACGTCTGGCCCCCCGCCGACCTTTTTGTTGACGCGCATTGAGCTCATTAATGACTCGACCCGCCCCCATTACGGCCAAGGGATGAGCATTAGTACAG
Organism: Nodosilinea sp. LEGE 06152; assembly: GCF_015207525.1. Classification (GTDB taxonomy): domain Bacteria; phylum Cyanobacteriota; class Cyanobacteriia; order Phormidesmidales; family Phormidesmidaceae; genus Nodosilinea. The sequence continues at coordinate 80,739 of NZ_JADEWR010000005.1, read as the reverse complement.
ACCAGAGCTATGTCGGCAGCTACCAATCCCAGTCGTTCCAGATACTCAACTCCGGGGGGACAATCAAAGAGAATCACGTCGTAGTCGAGGGATTCAACCACATCTGCGAGGTCTTCAGGATCTGAAGACTGAACGCCGTAACTGGTTAAATCTGGGCCACCCGGGAGCACATGCAAATTTTCCAATGCTTTGATTGGGATAGACGGCTGACCTAGCAACAATTGAGCAGTTCCTGCAGCTGTGGGGTCAGTTCCTAATACATAGGCGGTGTTGGACTGGGGATCCAGATCAACGATCAGTACCCGCTGGCCTTGGCTTGCGAACACAGATGCTAAGCCACAGGCAACCGTTGTTTTTCCAACTCCGCCCTTACGTCCACTAACGGCTATCTTGTAAACCATGGATGCTTTCCTATCTTTGTCTCAAAGGATTGATCACGGCGTTATCGATGTCTTTTAATCACCACACAAAACATTCACTAAGAGGTTGAATCTCCCTCTATCCGAGCCTCCAGCATCCGTCGGGTTCGCTCCAGTTCATCCACCAAAAGCTTTTCGTTAGGCAAGACCATTTGGTACTCTGCGGCCATTACTTTGTTGGCAAGCCCCTCTAGGGCGTAGTGCGCAATCGCTTCATCCTTCTTGTTACAGAGAACCAAGCCAACAGGGGGATTCTCGCCAGGATACATCCAATGCTCACGGGCATAGTTCAGGTAGAGATGCATCTGTCCAGCATCGGCATAACTGAACTCTCCCAGTTTTAGGTCAACAATCACGAGACAGCGTAAGCGCCGGTGAAAGAAAACTAGATCGACCCGAAACCACTGGTCTCCGATCCGTAGCCGCCGCTGACGACCCATAAAAGCAAAGTCTCCGCCTAGTTCAAGCAGGAAGTGCTCAATGTGATGGATGAGAGCAGCCTCTAGATCACTTTCTGAATACTCATCCTTGAGATCTAAAAACTCCAGGACGAAAGGATCTCGAATCTCTTCCTCCGGTGTCACAGCATCGCCAGGGCGTATTGCGGCAGAACTCTCAACCATCGCGGCTTTGTTACGAGCAATCAGCGTTCGCTCGTAGAACTGTGTCGCAATTTGCCGTGCCATCTGGCGTCCTGACCAGCCATGCTTCAGGGCCTCTGCTTCATAGAATGCTCGAGCCTGAGGGTCTTTAATCGAAATTAGTTTGACGTAGTGGGACCATGGCAACGGGAATTGTCCAGACATTGTCTGGATTATTGAAGCCAACTCCTTAGAGGCAGTGGGTTGTATCGCCTGCGCATAAGCCAGGTAGAATGCCCGCATCTGAAATAGATTGGAGCGGCGGAACCCTCGACCAAAGCGATTTGTTAGATCTTCAGATAATTTCTCTACTACCGCAGTTCCATACTCAGCTTTCATCTGTCCGCTTTGTTCTATCTGAACGATGCGTCTTCCGATCTCCCAGTAGGTGGTGGTCATAATCGAGTTAACAGAACGTGCTGCTGACTTACGGGCTGTGTCAAGCAGCTCAACAATTCCAGTGACTAAGCCAGAATAGGCACCTTCGTCGTCTGAGAACAAGGACGTTTGTTTTTGATCAGGGGGCTTAACCACGGGGTCATTCAACTCTGTACCGTCTGTAGATAGTAAAGCAGCAGCAGTTGCTGCTCACTATCAAGTTCAAGCCAACGCTTCCCATTAAAGCGATCCGAAATGAACTGACAAATCATTTCATAAGACCACCCCAGCTTATGGACTTGGTGCTGTACCTGGGACTGAAGCTCTAGATCAGGGAGATGAGACTCCTGTGGAAAAGAGGTTTCATCCCCCCGCACCCCCCTTTCCAGAGAAAAAGAATTCAAATCCGACCCCACGCCACTGGCGCAAAGCGCCTTACCCTTCATATTTTTCTCCAAGGGGTGTAATTCTTTGATTTCCCCGGGTTCTGGCGATTCTGGGATTGCTTCAGAACTTGCCTGCTCAGGGGCTAGAAAGCTTGCTAACTGGGCTATTACACCCTCTTGGTGCTTGGGATGCCAGAGACTGAGGTGCTTATAGAGGGTTTGCTGGCTGACCTTGGCCCCCCGGGCGATCGCCTGGGCCCGTGCCGTGATCTGCTCGGGCAGTTCTCCTGCCTGCTCTAGCTCCACGTAGGCGGTACGAATGCGGTTCTGGGCGTCCTCGGTCTGCCTTTGGTTAAAGGGAACCAGGGTGTTTTTGGGATGGCTGGTGTCGCGGCTGGGGGGGGTGCCCAGGGGCCAGTAGTAGTTCTCAACGGCTCTGGTCCAGGCGATGACTTTGCGCTCAATGTCGTGCTGGTGGCGGCAGTACTGCTCGTAGCCGGGGCAGTGGAGGGCGATGCGCAGGGTGTAGTCAATCAGGGCCTGGCTCTGAAGACCCTCGAAGACGTGGCCATAACAGGCAATGGTTTTAAGCAGATGGTTGGTCTGGCCGTGGGCGGTCCAGCCTTCGGTAATTTCGAGGTCGAGGTCGTGTCGCCAGCTCTCGACGGGGTGGCTGCGGCGCTTGGGTCGCTTGCGGTGGTTGTCGCGGCCAAGTTTCATGGCATGGCGCAGGGTGTCCATGTCCTGGTGGCTGGCGGCACCATCCCAGAGCCAGAAGAACCGGGCCAGGCTGCTGCCGATGGGATTGAGGGCATCGTCGAGCAGGCAGGAGCCGCTGCCGGGCTGCAGGGGCAGGCGGTGCCCCATGTATTCGATAAAGGTTTGAACGCCGTAGGCTTTGACGTTGGGGAAGATTTCGAGCTGCCCGGCCTGGAGCCGAAATCCTTGGGCTTTGAGGCATTCCTTGAGGGCAACGGCCAGGTTAAAGGTATTGACCCACTCGGCAAAGGGAATGTACAGGTGCAGGCCGCCGCTCCAGCTGGAGCGAATCAGCAGGGTGCGGGTGATGCCGATGGTCTCTAGGGCAGCGCGAATCTGAGCGACGCCTTTGGCGGTACAGTAGTCGCCCCCGGCATCAAGGTCGAGCAGGGCTTAGCGGGTGTCGTGGGTGAAGCGGACGCCGATCAGCTGGTTGGCGTCTTGCCAGTGGTTCCAGAGAACGCGGGGCCGCAGCGGGTAGTCTTTGATAGTTGTCCAGGCGACTTTAGCGGTGGCGTCATCTGGCAGATCGGCGCGGATGAAGTTCCAGCGGTAGTGGCCAAAGATTTCACACAGCCGCTGGCCTGTGGGGTCAGCGGGGAGGGGTTCAGAACGAGGAGTCTTACGCGACTCCTCGCCCCATCCTATAGATGCGGTCATAGGGGCCTCTCTCTCCTAAAAAAGAGCAATGGATATTGCCCCGAGAGAGATCCGGTGTTACCATAGCCGCATAACATTTACTGCGTGGCTTGGGAACTGGTCCTCTCGGGTTTTCGCTTTTTAAAGAGCCGGTGGCATTTGCTGCCGGTTCTTTTTGCCTGTTAAGGGTCTGGTCAGGACGCTTAACGCTGATTTACGCGATCGCCAGGGGGTCAACCCAGCAAGGCGTAAATCATTGCCGGATCATAGTACAGGTGTCTAAGCCGGGCAAGGCAAACGCTAAAAATTGGGTTTGATGGGTGTTTTGGGGTTGGTATCGGCCTCCTAACGTGCAACAAAAGACTGTAGTTACCGCTCAGTTGGCGGTAGTTGCCAGGGCTCTAGACCAGCGTTGAAGAGCTGCTGTTCTAGTTGAGCTACTTGCTCGTACAGGGCATCGCGTTCTGCGTAGGCTTTACCTCGATCAGAAGTTTGTGGCGTATAACTACTGACCTGTGGAGCTTTGCAGGCATTCAGGCGCAAAAAGTTTGTTCCGTTCTGCTGAAAAGTCCCAACCGCCTCAGCCGCGCTGGCGATGCTCACCCGGCGACTACCATCGGGCATCTGAAACCCAGCGATCGCCAACGGGTCGAGCGTAACTGTGGCGCGCTTGGCCTTATCCCCCATGGTCATCCGGCCACCCGTTGCCACAGGCGGGCAATCTCAGCCAGCAGCACCTGAATGTTTTGAGTGAATGCCCGGTGCTCTGTTGAATTAGCCTCACGGACTGCCCGCATCTCTGCGCGGTCGGCCCTGGCTTCGGCTAAAAACACTTCAAACCGCTGATCGGTTTCCTGCTGCTGCCGGCCCAGGTCGGCAATCATCTGCACAGTATCGGCGATCGCGTCTTCCATGCGCCGGTTGGTATTAGCCGCCGTGGAGCTGCTAACCTCTTCGGCTTCAGCTATGCCGTCCTCAATGCGAGATGACCATGCCTCAATAGCACGGGCGTTGCTGTCGGCGATCGCACGGGTTTCGCGCAAGCCAGCGGCATTCTGCTCAACAATAATCTGAGTGCGGGCCTGGCTCTCTGCCACGGTGGCCAGCAAGGCTTCTACACGGTCTAGGCGATCGCTGCTGTAGGTCATTTTTCATCCTCCAGTGTTGTAGCCGCAGGAATAGCTCCAGCCTCTTCAGCCTCTCTCACGGCTTTCTCTATCAAGAAATTGCACAAATTAGCAACAGGCCGACCTTCAGCCTTAGCCCATCGTTCCAGCTTCTCGTGAATCGTGTCTGGCATTGTCAGCCCGACGCGCTTGCTCATTGATTCATCGCCAGTCATTTTTCACCTTCAGTGTACGAGCAAGTTGCGAAACCGAACCAAACTAAACACTACAGTAACTTATTAGTTCAACAAAGTAACTTATTTGTGCTATCACTGTAACCATTCGTGGAACGCAACCGGAACAACTTAGTTCCACCAAACCGCTCAAGTATTGGTTTGCCGAAATTTTGACCTGTAACCAAGAGGTGTAACGACGTGGAACGTGAACCGCTATCGATTCGCAAGTTCGCTGAGGTCTGTGGGGTATCGCATACTGAAATCGGCCGCAAGATGACGGCCCTGGGTATCTCAGGCACACCCCAGGGCAAAGGATTGCCCACCCTGCTCAGCCCTGCCGAACAAGACAAAATTGCCGCTGTGCTATTCATTCCTGCCGAACCACCTGCCCCGCCTGCTCAGCATGTGGATGTGTTGGGCAGTGGCCTCTCGGTCTACACACCCCCGCCGCTAGCTATTCGGGGTGTCAACAGCGAGCTGAGCCGTCATCTGCAACAACAGCAGCTCACCCAGGCGCTAGGAGCGTTTAAGGGCAATCAGGCCAGCTTTAGAAACGCTCTGCTGGGCATGGCGGCTGAGTCAGGGCGTCAATTAGGCCACGAGATGGCGATCGCAGAGATGAACGCCGCCCTGGCCACCCATCAGCAGCTGCAAAACACGGTGGGAAAAGAACTGGGCGTCGTCACAGATTCGCCCGATACCGCCGCCTAGCTCTGTTGGCCCTGGCTACGGCCGGGGTCGTAATCGCCGTTTTATTCACGCACTAATCCCACACAGCAATCGCCGATTAATTCCTACCTGACAGGGTGTCATCATGGTTTTTCGAGCCGCCCTATTGGGGCAAGCGTGGCAGAAATATCGATCGCAATCGCCCCGGATGCAGTGGGGCATTCCCTTTGCAGCGGCCGCCCTGGGCGGGATCGCCCTGACCATTTATTTGCCCTACCGGAGCAGCCAAAGCCCTCCTGCACCACGGGTTCCAGGCGCTTATGACTTCACGGGCACTGACCCATTAACCCTAGCAGGCATGATGGGCAGCGAAGAACCTGAAGCCGTTGCCAATGCGTTAATCCAGATTCTTCCCGCCTACGACCTGTGGCTACAGGATCAGATGGCCAAAACGCTGGATTACCCCATCGCCAAGGAAACCGAGAGGCTGTTAGGCGAGGCCCGCAAAGAGGTGGCGACGGCCTCTCTAGATACCAAAGACTCTGTGGGCGATATCGACCTCAGTGGGTGCGTTGAAACCCTGGAGCCAGTGCAGTGCATCCTGTTGCGCTACGCCGGCGACGGCATCCGGCAGATGAACGACGCATTGCAGACCAATGATGCCTACGCCCTGACCCAGGGGCTGGTACGCTACCACGCCGCCATCAGGGGTGTATTCCCGCAAGAGTACGTGCGGTTCGACGGCTCAGAGCTGACCCGTGGGCTCACCGGCCAACGATTCGCCATCATGCGCCTGAAAGAGTATCAGCCCGCCGCACGCAGCCCGGTCAATCCACTGCTGATTAACCCCCGCACCACCCCACCAGACCTCATTAAGGAGTCGATGGAGTAGGTTTATGGCGCTTTACCTTGGCAACCGACAACAGCAGATGCTCAGTATGGGCCTCACCCTCAGCGGGTTAGCCGCCCTGGTGGGGGGCGGAGCCTTGGCGTGGGCCAATCCTCAGCTCTACAACCCCCGTGTCTATGAGGATGCTTGGGTATCGGGGCGGATGCAGGGCGAGCTGGCGTATCAAGCGCCGACCGACCGGCGCGGCCAGGCGCTGGGGCAAGCGCTAATGGCCTTTGGGTTTGTCCTCGGTGGCAGTGGCCTTTATCTGGCCTCTGGTGACCCCGCCACCCTACGCCCTGAAGAACTCCCCAGCCATCGTGCCGATGGGCTGAAAGGCCGTGGGGCTAACGGTTCTCCAGGTGAGCTGGTGCCTGAAGATGCGGTTATAGCCTCGATCAAAACCAAGATCATGCACCTGGTGGGGGCGAATGAATGGCTCCGGCAATGCCTGATGGCCCCGACCGTGGTGATCATCGGCGACAGCGGCAGCGGCAAAAGCACAATAGCCAATGCGATCGCCGTGCTCCGGTTCATTCTGTGGGGCTGGCCGGCCTCCATCTTTGACCCCCACGCCAAGGAGAACATGCAGTTCTCTACCTGGCTAGTGGGGCGGCTCTACGGCTTAGGTAGTGACCCCGAGGGGTCGATCCGCGAAGGGCTCATGCAGGCGATGAAGCCGTTTGAACCCTTCGCCCAGGACAACAAAACCCGCCACACCCTGATCTGCGACGAGTTTACCGGCTGGTCTGACGGTAGCTATCCCGGACTCGCGCCCATTGCGCAGCCCACGCTCAGCCACGCCAACCGCACTACCCGCAAGCAGGGCCACGGCATGATCGTGCTGCTGCACGGAGACAAAAAGGGTACGGCGGGCGGTGAAGACTTGGGCAGCGGCATTCTGGAGTCGGTACTGAGGTTTGCCGCTGTCATCAAGGTGGACGGCAAAACCGACGATTGGGGCAACCCCTGCTGGGCTGGAACCGCCCGATTTAAGCCGCCTGGTAAGCCCTACACCGAGGGCGAAATGAGTCCGGTGGTGGTGCCCGAGCTGATCAGTCCTGGTCGGCTCAAGCGCGAGCTTGGCGATCTCCTAGAGTATCTGGGCATTGGCCTGGAAAAGGACCCAGCGCCACCCGCCCCGGTCATTCCCCAGCAGGTGCAGCAGACCGTAGAGGCCGCTTTTAATCCCGAAGCCTGGCAAGCGATCGCAGAGCGGCTTTACCAAGGTCCGGTCGCGGCCGACGGGCCAGGCCTTGAGTCTCTGCCCGATTGGGAGGCCATTCGGCCCATCGCCGAGTTGCGCTCGCTGCTCCTGTTCTGCCGGCAGAAGGGCTGGCGCACGGCTGATGTTGGCCGCCTCAAAGGCAGCTGGGGTAAGACCAACAAGATCACCAGCCGCGAGGCTATTAGACAGTTAGTCGAAGCCGCGATCGCCGCCAATGTAGCGGTGTGGTCGGCCAAGAATCGGGACGGCGAGGGTTCCGAATTTCAGATCTTGCCAGGATGGCAATCTTGGCCCACCTGGCTTGAGTAGGGACGGTGCTGGGGACTGTGGGGATATTGGGGCCACAAGGGTTGCAGCGTTCCCCACCTCTCCCCACCGCCCCGGGTTAGCACCAGTTTTTCACCACATCCACACCAGAGGAAATCATGGGTAAACATCACACTCCAGTTTTAGGCCCAAACGGTCAGCCTGTTTCTAGCAGCGGCAGTCGCCCAGCGCTGGATGACAAAGCTAAGGGCGTAATCGGCGAGATCAGCACCGGCTACTACCTGTGGTGGTGGTGCATTACGCACCCGGTCAAGCTGCTGCTGTACTCCATCGGCGGGGTAGGGGCTCTTGCTACGGCCATCCTGGTTTTGAACTTTGGCATCTCTTTAGCGGTTGGCGACGGTCCCTCCGTCATTCGCCCGATTCGGCGCGCCGACGTGGGCGACTGGGGCGATCGCGCTGGGCGCAACACCCGAGAGTTTCTGGAGCAGCGGCGACAGCCTGCCCCGGAGCAGTGAGAGCCGCAGCCGTTCTAGCCGCCCTGGTGGTATTGGCCCTCGATCTGGCCGCTCCAGGGCAGTACACATTCAAGTGGATTAACGATGGTCAGCCAGCCCTACAGCTTAACTATCCAACTCCCCCGCCCCAGTGACGAGGTGCGCGGATGGCTGCGCGCAGGGCTGCTGATTGCCCCAGCGATCGCCGCGATCGTTCACCCTGGGCTAAACCAGCGGGCCGACGATGTCTTGGCCAAGGGTGAGCTTCATGTAGCCTTGCCAGCGGTTCGCCTGTTTGGCAAACAGGTGATTCCCAGCAAAACCCTGTTTTACCAAGCTTCCCCCCTGGTGGGCAGCTCGATACCAACCGGGGTTAGTACCGGGCTCAGCGATGAACCTGTAAAGGTTGGCATGACGGTGGCTGGTTACCCAGTCACCTCCAACTTTGGTCCCCGTACCGCGCCGTGCGCAGGATGCAGCAGCGACCACAAGGGCGTAGACCTGGGTACCCCCACTGGCACCCCGCTCAAGGCGTTTGTGGCTGGCACCAAGGTCAGTTGTTGGTGGGATGGTGGTGGCGGTGGGCAGGTGGCCTCTATCTGGATTGGCCCCGAGTTCTACCAAGCGCTGCACCTCAGCAGCTGCAGGAATGGCACCTACGGCCCTGGTGAGGTTTACGCCCGCACGGGCAACACCGGCAGGGGCAACGGGGCACACCTGCACTGGGAACAGAAGATCGGCGGGTCAAAGGTACAGCCCAAGAAAGGAGTGCTCGAAGCGACCCTAACCGGCGCACCGCCCGCAGGCTTTGACCCCTCCCCATACCTGGGGAATGCTGGCGGCAAAGACTTAGCCCAGTTTGTGGCCAACTTTGAAGGGTTTCGCGAGTGCCCCTACCTTGACCCCGTTGGCGTTGCGACCATTGGCTACGGCACTACCCGTTACCCCGATGGCCGCGCCGTGAAGATGGGTGACCCCTGCATTACCGAGGCCCAAGCCGCCGAATATAAACAGGGTGACTTGGCTAAGTTCAACGCGATCGCCAAGGGTGCGATCGCCCGTCCCATGACCCCGTCCCAAGAAACGGCATGGACTAGCTTTCTGTATAACGTTGGCCCCGCTGGGGCACAGTCCACCGCTGTGCAGCGCTTTAATGCAGGCGACATTGAGGGAGCCGCTGAGGCTCTAAAGCAGTGGGACAAAGGCAAGGTCAATGGGCAAATGAAAACCCTGCCGGGGTTAGTCAACCGGCGGGCCGAAGAAGCAGAACTACTCAAGCAATAGGAGTTCCTATGGGTCGTCCCCTTTTGGCCTTAGTCGCGATCTCCCTCGTTAGCAGCAGCTGCACCATTCGCCCTACGGGTGATGGCGGTATCGCGGTGGCCCCGATGCAGGATACTCCCGTCAACATCAAAGCGTTGGTAACGCAGCCTGAGGCACCAACTCCCGAGCCCAGCCCAGTCCCAGCAGCGGCAGCGGGTCAATGCTCCCCCGCTACGATTGCCTATGGGGAATGGTTAGCCGCCCGCATTACGGGGCAAAAGGAGGGTAGCCGGGTTAATGTACGACCCCAGCCCTCTACCTCAGTTCACATCGGTAGCTATGGCTTGGTCGGGGAGTCAATTGCCGTCATGGGCGAGGCGATCCGACCCGACTGTTCGAAGTGGTATCACGTTCAATTCCCCACCTCTGGCTATCAAGGATGGGTGTTTGGGGATTTTGTATCGATTCAGAAATAGACAATGACCATCTCCTTACGCTGGCTCTACGGCGACTCCAACCGCAAACACCACCTGCAACCGGCGCGAGCGCACTGGGCTGCCTCAGCGCGGTGAACCCTGGGGGCAACCATTGAGCCTGCTGTAGCGCGATCTCGCAGCGACCAAACAAAACCCCCACCGGCACCGCTGGCCCGTGGGGGTTAGTTCTCAGGTTGCATCTACGATTCAGGACTCCTGCCCGCTGCTAGCCCATGGTGCCCTTGTCGGTGGGGGCGGTAGCAGGGGTAAGCTGTTTGGCGTAATATGAAGCCGATGGGGATGCTCTTAATGAAATTAATTCATCAGATTCTTGATCAAAACAACACCGGCAAGGATTTAACGCCATGTACTTCGACCGAGTGAACAAATTCCAGTTCCCGGTTGGTCACAATGCAGAGATTGGGCAGCCGTTCTAGCACGATGCTTAAAACAATTTTGGCCTCCAACCTGGCCAGCGGCGCACCTAAGCAAAAGTGAATGCCATTGCCAAAGGCCAGGTGAGGGTTGGGATCGCGATTGATGACAAACGCATCGGCGTGATCAAACTGGGCCTCATCTCGATTGGCCGCACCCATCCAAACGGTAACCATTTGCCCGGCTGGAATGGTCTGCTCACTGAGCTGAGTTTCGACCTGAGTGAATCGGGCCATAGCCTGCACTGGTGATCGATAGCGCAAGACTTCTTCAATTGCCAGCGGCAGCAGTTGAGGATCTTGTTTAAGCTGTGCAAATGCCTCTGGATAGTCGTTAAAGCAGAGCACAGCATTGCCCAAGAGATTGGTCGTGGTCTCGTTCCCGGCCACGAGCAGCACGATGCAAAAATCGACAAGTTCTTGCGCTGAGAGGGTCTCACCTGCTTCGTGGGCGGCAATCAAATCGCTAATCAAGTCTTGACTGGGGTTTTTACGACGCTCGACTAGCAAATGCCGAAAGTAGTCGGCCATAGCGGTTATCGCTTCTCCGTCGTTGACCACAATGCCGTCTGACCAGTGTTTAAAGTCGCTGCGATCGCCCACTGGCACACCTAAAATCTCAGCAATTACAATCACCGGTAACGGAATCGCTAAATGGTGCATAAAATCCATTTCACCCTGATGCTGAACCGTGTCAATCAACTCGTGAGTAATCTGTGCAATGCGAGGGGCTAGCGCCTCCACTCGTCGGGCGGTAAAGACTTGGCCCACGAGCGATCGCAGCGTGCGGTGCTTTGGTGGGTCAGTAAAATTCAAGCTTTCGGTAAAATCGGTTTGCTCAGGCGGCAGCGGAACCTTAGACGAGAATGTTTGCCAGTCAGAAAAGACTTGCTTGACATCGTTGTAGCGAAACACCATCCAGCTTTGGTGCTTTGGGTCGTAAAAAACCGGCCTGTTGCGGCGCATCTCGGCATACCACGCAAAGGGATTGCGGAAAAGTTCAGAATTTTGCACAGTACATCTCCTAAATAGTTAAAAGTTCTCAGGACAAATCGGGCCAGCCAAAAGCGGCAGCCTCAAACGGTGATTTTGAGCTAAACCCTAGGGGTGATGCTTAAAACCTAAGGGGCAGAAAACCAGCTCATGCCGGTGGTTATAGCGATGGCCGTCGCCACGCCGTATAGCGTGATGCCAATCAGTGAGAAGACTAGAATTTGCCGTGGTGCAATGCCAGTCAGCGGCCCAACAATGGCCACCGTCCAACTTCCCAAAAGGGGTGTCATGGGAATGAGAAACCAGGCACCATGGCGGCTTAAAACCTGTCTAACCCGCTGCCCGCCGCGTTTCTCTAAGCGCAAAAGCCAAACGCGCAGCTGAGGAATTTGCATGAGGCGATCGTAGCCCCACAGCAGCAGTGGAATGGGCACAAAGCTGCCCAGTACTCCCCAAAATACCGCTGAAACCGCGTCTAATCCCAGGGCCATGCCCGCCGGAACAGCCACGTAAACCTCGGCATAGGGAAAGAATCCTACTGACCATGTCGTCAGTGCTTTAGTCACGTACTCTATTGGTGACATAGTGATGATTCGGGATGGGATGGTAAGACATTGAGTCGTTAGAACCGATGGAAATGGGATTGTTCAACAGCAGGTTGCGGTAGAGACATTGCAGTGTAATGCCCCTATCCAGGATTGAATGGCAAACAGCACCGTGTCGAGACGAGCCGTTGATATAGGTTCAGGACAAGCGATGGTCAAAGACCGACTTTGGAGGGCTGTCGCACCGCTTTAGTCGCCATAAACCAGGCAAAGCCCAGCAGGATCGAGTACCCAGAAAATAGAAATGCCGCATAGCGTCCGGCGGTTTCGGGGTGCATGTTGCTCATTAAGTCAGCAAAGCCCGCCAGAATAGGAATCTCACCCAGCATGCCAGGCAGCGCAATGCAAACTGCGCCCTGCAACCAGTCTTTAGGCTCAATGCGCCGCCACCGCATCAGCCCCACAAAAACCAGCGTGTATAGCCCGCCAGTGCTGGCCACGTTGAGCCAATATTCCATAACCGAGCGCTCAAAGAAAATTGAGCCCACCTGTCGATAGGCCATAGTAGCTGCCGCCCAAATGCCAAACCCAGCCAGCACGAGGCTCAAGCGATCTTTCGTGTTCATGGTGATTACCTGTAAAACGGTGTTAACGTAATACACATTACGTTAATAGTAAATGTAATAGCCATTACGCTAACTGTCAATATGAGTCGCCCCACCGAACCCCAAAAGAAAGCTGAGTTGATAGAAAAGTGCCTGGAGGTGGCCGTTGAGACGGGCGCACTAGACGCTAGCATTAACGCGATCGCCAAGCGCATCGGCACCAGCGGGCGCATGCTGGTCTACCACTTTGGCTCCAAACAAGAGCTAGAGCGCCAGGTCATTGCCCGACTAGAGGTGCGTCTGCGCGAACAGCTCCAATCGCTGCAAAACACAGCCGTAGCCGATGCCGATACCTTTGCCGAGTCTCTGCTGGCAATGTGGCAGCAATTTACCACCCCAGAGATGCAGGGCTGGCTAAAGCTGACTATGGATCTCAACCTGCGAGCTATGCATGGCGATGCTGAAACTCAGCAGTTTCTGGAGCGCGAGGCCCAGCAGTGGATTGAGTCGCTGACGGCGCTGACGGGAGATGAAGCGGTGGCGCGATCGCTGTTTCACCTATTTCAGGGGGCCACTCTCGATTTTCTGGCGACCGGCAACGTCCAGCGCGGCGAGCAGAGCATCAAGGCATTTTTAGCAGGAATGCGATCGGTCAAACCGTCCTAGGAGGCCCCAAATCACAGCTTCGCTACTTTAGGGCCAAGATGTAGCGTGGCGTAAGTCGGAACGGCTAGCTGCGCGCGCAGGCAACTACTCAAACTCAACCTACAAGCCTTCATCAGGCTAAGACCATTAAGCACTCGGCTTGATTGATAGTCACCTCAGCTACCTTCCCACAGTGCCATTCTGCCCATTCAAAGTCGATATTTTAGGAAACAGGATTGTAGGCGGTTTAACGCCAATCTGAGCGGCCGCGTCTTCTCGGTTCGCCCCAGCGCATTGTTAGGCTATTGATTCTTCTACTCTCCTTCCAGCCAATCCCCTGGTTTCAATTCAAGTGTGAGCTGGGGCTTGGGGTTGCTGGCGGCGCTGACCCTACCGCATCGAGTTCAGTCCGAATACGTTCCCTTCAGTATCCATGCATAGCGCCACCCAGCCAAACTGGCCAATAGAGAATTTGGGGCGCAAGATTTTACCGCCAGCCGCGGCTACCCGTGTTTGCTCCTCGGTGCAGTCATTCACACTAAAGTAAATCATAGTGCCGCCAGGTCCGGGGCGGCCGTGGGGAGACTTAACGAGCGCGCCGGCTGCGCCGTATGCACCCATGTCTGCGGGAAAGCCCCGCATGATAGTTTCTCCGGTTGGATCGCCAATCGGCTCCAGCTGCTGCTGGAAGATGGCCTCATAGAAAGCCACGGCGCGGTCCATGTCTTCCACATACAAATCGAACCAGCCAATCGCGTTCACTTTTTTCATCGCAAGCTCCTTGGTTACAGGTGATGCGAGTATATCGGGCTTGCGCTGCGCGGTATTGTACGGATCAGACGCCGAAGCGCCTTCGATACTGACCGGGGGTATAGCCGATGGCCCGCCGAAAGGCATGGGTGAAGTGAGCCTGATCGGCATATAAATCGAGATAGTGCTTTTGGAAAGACTGCTGTACGCGCAGAACCTTGAGCAGGTCGTGCGGAGCGAAGCCGGTGAGGCGCTTGAGGGTGCGCTGCAACTGCCGAGGGGACAGCTCGAGCAGCGCCGCCATATCGGCCACTGACCGGATGGCGTCGAGATTCGATAGGATGCACGCCGTCTCTGGGTTGGCGTAGACATGGCCGTGCGTTATACACCACCACACGTGCTCAGACAGCACATGCGTCATATCTGCGAATTCAAGACTCACGAGTCGTCGGCTCGTCTGCACCAGCGGCAAGGCACCTCGGTACGGCGTACCGACATACCGATTCAAGATTTCGTTACGGTCCCCCTGCCACACACCCGGATAGAGCTGCACCCCTACATAGTGGAACGATGTACCCAGGTTGAGCGTCGTCGCCTCGGTGTGGAGCGCCGTGATCCCGGCAATCTGCGTGTCAACCAGGTTGAATAAGAGGTTCACGCATGCATCGGGCAGCGCGTGATACTGAAAGTCTTCCGGCAGCGTGGCAAGCGTCCGCAACTCCCAGAAGCAGTGGATCACTTGGGATAGGTCGTTGGGAGGTGGAAGCTCTGTGTAGCGCACAGCCGATCCACGAACCGAAAATCCGTCTCGAGTTGGGGAATACATGGCGATCAACTCCATCAATCACCCCGATGAACGAGGATAGGGTCACGCGAAGTTTCAAGGCGAGGTTTCCTAAGCCTAACGGTTCGCTTGAGCGGTTGCCGATAAGCTTGGTACAGCATTGACTAACTTCGCTAATCCGCTCCGAGCGAGTCGTTGTGCTGTAATACTTCAGATCACGATATAGCATTACTCCTTATTCTCACTATAAATTTGATGCCAATAATAGGGCTGCACTTCACGTAACTTTAGAGAATGATATTGAGTTGGATCTGCCTTGTCAGGAACACCCACTTCAACGTCTAGTCCCCAATACGCTAATCGCTCCTGACAAATACCGCAGGGCGTCAGGATGACAAATGGTTTTACTGTCTCTTCCTTAGATACGCAAACTGACGCGCAGATTCGCTCATCCAGTCGATGTGCCTCACAAATTGCCCCAGTTTCGTGGCATAAGCAAGCTGCTTCATTGAGGGCATCAACGTAAACACTCGTAAGAATACGCCCTGTTTCTGTGTACATTGCCGCAGCTCCAGACCATCCTTCTGGAAATCGGCTCAGAGCTTGTTGCTTTGCCGCATTCACTAATTGATCATCGACTTGGTACGACTTCATGCTCAACCAAAATGCTCATTTTGAAGAACTACTTCATCAATACTCTTGAGTTGGTTCGACTCAAGCACCAACCAATACTCTTTCGGTTTTTTTACTATTAGACCAGGCAGTACAACAACCCCGTTCACCTGCCGCTAGCAACCTTTAGGACTTACCAACCAACTTGATTCGGTCGGCGTACAACGGGATTCTTATACAGCAATGAGATGTCTCCAGAATTCATCAGTAAGTTGTGTTCCATCTGTATTCAGACATCTACTATGCTGATTCGTCTCTACAAAGCAACTGCATAGCCATTTGTCTGTACTCATCTAAACCTGACCTTAGTGCAAATTCCGCAACACCTATAGCGGAAGTGGTATTCAGTTCAATCACATGCTCTGCCATCCTCGACCATGCGTGTCCACCTGCCTCTGCATATGCCGAGATTAGCTTATTGAGAGCATCTCGACCAAACGTCTGGTAGTAAGCGACAAAATCTGTCGCCGGGTCAGCAACAGATGCCTCAGTCCAGTCAATGAATCCGGTCACTTGCGCTTGTGCATTAATCAGAATGTGACCAGCATGTAACTCACCATGAGTTAAAACGGTTTGTTGCATCCAAATTTCGTCGTTATGAAGCCAGGACTGCCAACGTTCCCATAACGCCTGACCCACGCCAAACTCCCTTTTAACGGCATCCATTCTATGCCTCATCCCAACACGTACTTTCTCGGCGGTTTTCGTAGGAAGACCTGCTGCTCGTGCTTTCTCAACGCTAATTTGATGTAAGGAAACAATTCCCTTAGCTAATGACTCATGAAATTGATCAGGTATGTTCGCTGGGTCAATCTCCCACGCGTAGGCTTTTGCTTCTGGATCAATCGTGCCTGCTGGCACACCATTCAATGCCCGGTAAGCAATCAGTTCGTTGGTGCAAATTATCCAGTGTGGCACGTCTACGCTAAGAAGCGGAGCAATCAGTTCCAGCGTTCGTTTTTCTTTGTCTATTGATGGTAGAACATCCTCTCGTCGAGGAAGGCGTAAAATCCAGCGGACTCCATCTGCATCTGTTGCTAACACCACCTGAAAATCAAGACCTGATTCATTGAATTGAATGGTACTTTCCTCGATTGTCAAACCGCTCTCATGAGCTAATTGCAGCACTTCTTGCCGTGATTTTACATTTTTGATCATGTTACCGTAAGTGATCGCGCACAAACCCATACGCTTTATCAAGCATACTACATCATACTACAAAACTGCGATGACTTGAAATCCAAACACTCACAAGTAACTTTTGGGTTACGTCCCCAGTCAAGACTTAGCTGTATAACGGCCCCAATCACCGGACACCGATAACCTTTGTAACTCACCGACTACTTGACTTTGTTCCGGTGCATTGGGATTGTTATGCGGCGATCGCTAAGCCATTGAAATCACTGGATAATTGTAACTTTCCCTGACAACTAAACCATCTTTCCAATAGCCGATCGAAAGTTGATTGCTTTTGTTGTCAATGATTTGAGCGCCACATTTAATAGTGAAATCATTGTACCAATTGGAAGCTACAACGAAGTCATAAGTATGATCGGCTGAGATTGCAATCTCCTGACTGATCAACCTAGACTCTCTAAACTCAACTAACATTTCGTTAAAAAAGATGGCTCTCCCTTGGCGACAAGCTTCCTTCCCCGTCGTAACTGTACCGTCACCCTCAATCATCACAATATTCTCAGCATAATATTTTTCTAATGCAACTGAGGTCTGAAATGTTACAACCAGATGGTTAATGTCTTCTAGCTTGGACTGTAGGTCTTCGAGAGTCATAGCAACAGATGTAATAACGTGTCTAGATACTTCTCCGGGAAGTTCTAGGACTGGTCAGTCTTTAATTGTGGATCAATCGTCATCAAACGAATTGTAAAAATTTGACCTCAATCAGGCAGAGCAATATGGCAGGGGTGAAAGCCCCGTTGGGTGAGATACTCAGTTGGTGTACAATCTGCAAATGCTCGAAAGTCATGAATTAAGTGTGCTTGGTCAAAATAGCCACAGGTAAAAGCAATATCCATCCAATCCACTGGTGTTCTAACGGATAGCATCTCCAAAACTTTCTGGAATCGCTGAATGCGACAGAACAGCTTAGGTGTTACGCCGACTTGATCTCGAAATAGTTGGTTGAAATGGCGAGAACTGAATCCGGTTTGTTCAGTGACTGCACGAATGGTTAAATTCGCAGATTGCCGAAACTGCTGTAATGCAAAATTGACAGCAGGATGGTAATTGGGCGATCGCAACATTTGCATCAGAAATTGTTCCAATAGCCGAAAGCGATTTTCTGGAGCGGATTCTTGTATTAAGCAATCGCGCAATTCTGCGGCACGAGTTTTCCACAACTCGCTTAATGAAACAATCTCATTATGAAGTTCTCCAGCAGGTAGATCAAGAAATACAGTTCCTCCTCCCGGACGGAAATGCACACCCATCATAGATATCGTGCGAGTGTCTTGAATCACGAAGTTTTTAGAGTGTGGGCCGCAAAGTCTGATGCCGCTGGTACTGCTGCGTTGTAGCCGACTTTGACGATCGGTGAGTGGAATTCTATCCTCATATAGATTAATGACTAATTCCATTGTCCCCATCGGCAGCAATCGGGTTTGCACCACCGATAAATTGTCGCCTTCTCTCATCCAGAAAAACTCAACAAACTGTGAGAGAGGAGATCGAGGCTGGTAAGTCTTATAAATCATGGTTTTTGCTGATTAATCAGCCTCAACGGTTAATCTTTAGACTACCGTGCCAACCGGCTCGTTGAGCCGGATAACTCGTAATTAGAGGGAAAGAGTCTGCCTAATATCCCCATACAGGATCTTAGGTAGAAATCTGTCTGCCTAAACACTCCCACAGGGATCTTAGGTGGAGAAATTTCAGCCTAAATGCCGAATATGGGATCTTAGATGGAAAAGTTTCAGTATAAATTCCTGGCGACTGGGGGGCAGACAACTTAAGATTTCCCTCTGGCTAATACAGAGTTACTTGTGAATAGTTCAACTCCACCAAGGTGTTTGCTTGATCGGTGCGAGATGCGATTCGGCTGAAATTATTTCACTGGACGGAGCCGTCCTGCGCTCAATGCAACGCCTGTGGCAGAACCGTGCGTCGGTTGCAAAGGGAAACACCCAGTGAAATAACTCTGAGTCCTGGAGTAGCTGCCCGTGCCACAGAGCAGCATCACAACATCTCTCGATAGCTTTTCCGTGAAAAGTTCCAAAATTGTCCAACGCGGCGTTGGACAATTTCTCCCCGGTTGTATCGGCGCAAGCCAGACCAGCTCGCTGCGCGCGTAGGCAACTATTTAACTCACAAGCCTTTAGCAGGTTAAGACCATTAGGCACTGGGATTGATTGCTAGTCACCTCAGCTACCTCTTAGCCGTGTCATTCTGCCCATTCAAAGTCGATGTTTCAGGAAACCGGTTGATTGCAGGAGGTCTAACGCTCGACATGAGCGGCAGCGACCGGCCAGCCGCTCAATGGGGGGTTAGGCAACGCCGTGGTGACGTAAAACAAGGCCCGTAGCAGCGAACGCCTCGTTTCCCGCCAGGCGACCAGAAACGCGCTTCACCACCTCAAACCCTTCGCTAAGGTACAACTTGAGCGCAGCCTCGTTGCCTTCGAGAACATCAAGAGAGACCGGACCACCTGCACAAGCGATAGCCTCGCGCACTAGCCGCCTTGCGATGCCACAACGCTGATGCCGCGGGCTGACGTAGAGCCACGTGATTTCACCTTCGGCGATTGCTATGAAGCCTACAGGAACACCTTCCGCTTCCGCGACATACACTTTGCCATCGAACAGGCCCTCTCCCTCTGCCGTTTGCTCAAGCGTGAGAAACGCTTCCAGCAACCCGCTCGCCTCGAGTTCTTGCCTGCGAGCTTCGTCATGGATCTCACATAGCTGCGGCCAGTCAGACGGCTCGTACTCTCGGATCCGCATACGGTGCCTAACTCTTAATTAGAGGAAAAAATTCTGCCTAATGCCCACACAGATGATATTAGGTGGAAATTTGTCTATCTAACATCCCTGTGGGAGTGTTTAGGCAGACAAATGTCAGCCTAAATGCCGAATACGGGATCTTATGTGGAGAATTTCAGTATAAAGCCCTGGCGATTGGGGGCAAACAACTTGAGATTCTCTTCTGTTTAGTATTGTCCCTCACCCTAGCCCTCTCCCAAGAGGAGATGGGACAAGACGTCCTCAACCCTTTTTCCAACGGAAGAAGAGTTGAGGGGTAATCATGCCTGGAATCAGCAACGCCAGTGGCTGAAGACCGCGAACATTCACTAGAAGGCACTATGGCAGCCTTGCTACCAGGGGCCAGGTACTTACAACAAAGACAACAACAGCCACAATTGCTAGGATTCCGTCAATTAAGTTGCCTAGCAGAGAGCCGACTACCGTGCCGAGGCTGGCTCGCAGGGCAACTTTAGCTTTAGACTCTCCATCGAGCTCTTTGCGGGTCAGATATTCTCCCAAAAAGGCTCCGGTAAAGGGACCAATCAGGATTCCTAAGATGGGGCCGCCTAGCGGCAAGGCAGGCAGCAGTCCCACAATGCCGACCACCAGGCCAATCAATGCCCCGAGCTGGCCCCACTTGCTAGCCCCAAACTGCTTAGCGCCCCAGTAGGCCGCCAAGAACTCAATAGCGGCACTGGCAATCAGCATGGCAAACACAATCAAGATGGGCCAGCCAATACCAGCAAACTGGGTGATGACTGACCAAATTAAAATTGCCAACAGAATCAGGCTCGATCCTGGCATGCCAGGAATCAGTTCACCCACAGCCCCCAGGGCCATAACCCCCACAAGAATCCAATACAGTTGTACGTAGTCCATGTTTTGACCTCACGGAGTTAGCGGAGACGGGGCGGCACGGTTTCAGAAAAGTTCTGTTGGCCCTCCTCTAACGCTGGGGGCACTCCCTGGGGATAGGTTTCTTGAATGAGCGCCTCTAAACGTTCAACCCGGTTGCCCGGATTGGGGTGGCTGCTGAGAAACTCTGGTGGTCGGCCCCCTTCACTCGCCTGATCTAAAATCTCCATCAACTCCACCAGTCCCTCGGGGTTGTACTTGGCGGCCGTCATGAAGTCAAAGCCCAAGCGATCGCTTTCTAGCTCATCCTGCCGCCCATAGTTCAGATTGACGAGCTGATTCACGGCCTGAGCAATCATCGCTGCCTGCTGACCGCTGGTGGGATCATCGCTAGCCGCTACCCCAACCGCATTGACTAAAGCCACCCCTAGCTGCCGCCGGGCCAGGTGCTCTGAGCCATGGCGGGCAATGACGTGGCCAATCTCATGGCCCAAAACCCCTGCTAACTGAGATTCTGCGGTTAGCTGGCGGAGCAGACCAGTGGTGACAAAAATTTGTCCTCCTGGCAAAGCTAGGGCATTGACGGTGTCGGGGTCATTCAACAGGTAAAACTCAAAAGGGTAGGGCGATTGGGCCGCAGCGGAACGGCTCACCACCTGTTGGCCCACCTGATCCACATAGCTCTGCAAGACCGGATCTGCGTGCAGTCCGCCAAACGACTGCACCACTTCCTGGCTGCCCTGCTGGCCTAAAACAACCTCTTCTTGAGGGGTTAACGCGACGCGCTGGCGTTCTCCGGTGATTGGATTTTCTGACACAGTTGTGACGTAATTGAACAGCCCAAAGAGGGCAAACAGCACCCCTATAGCCAGACGAACCAGCAACTTAATCACAACAATTGCCCCTCTCAACCCTGCTGACGTTACCGGCAATTAACCCTTCTGTCCTCTGGCGCTAGGCTGATACACGCAATTCACTAGGGCCGACAGCTTTTGCTCAGTCAAGCTCAAATAATGATGATTATTGGCATTGGGCTAGTCAAGAGCCCAGACACAATATCGCTCAGTTAGCAAGCACCCAACCAACATCTGCCGAGCGATCGCTTCACGTTTGCTCCATAAACAAGACGTTCAGCCTAAAAACAGCAAAACTGCTCAAGCTAGTTGTCCGCGCCACAAAACAGCATCACCCTCTCTCTCAGAAACCTTTCGTGAAACGTTCCAAAACTTGTTCAATGCAGCGTTGGACAATTACCCCCAGCGGCATCGGCGTAAGCTGGATTGGCTAGCTGCGTGCGCAGGCAACTACTCAATCCACACGCCTTCGGCAGGTTAAGGCCGGTGGACACAAACTTCTTGTACCACCTTAAGGCATACGCCTCAGGCCTCTTGCCTACTGCCTATCTAGGGTGTCCTCGTCGGTAGAGGCGATCGCAGAGGTAGCTGTTTGGAGTAAACGGAATTTCACATCGGCCCCTGGTGATCGCTGGAGGCATTTTGTTGGTTGCCGCCGCATAACTGTTCCCCAGCATTTTGGCCACATCCCTCGCAACCCGCCAAAGAGGCCTGATGATGGCTCACGGTTGAGTATGGTTCTCACCATAGCTGTATCCGCCCAGCCTTCTTTTCTCTCCCCGCCTTTCATTGGAGATTGTCCTAATGGGCAGTTTTGGCATAGATACTAATGGATGGCGTGGGTAGCGCTGACCCTACTTCATTGGGGTTGTTGTTCAGGATCGCTAGGTAGTTGCCACGATCACTAAACGCAACCCGATAGCCATAGCCACTGGGCCAGTCCTGAACTTCTCCAGTTTTCACACTGCCCAAGCGCGCTCCAGCCACCTGCCCCCCGAAAAAATAGCTATCGCCATCTGAACTTAGGCCAATAGCATCATCTGATCGATCAGCCGGTAGCTCAGTACTGGTCACGCGCGTGCCCGTTTGTGGATTCCAAGTGACAAGCCGTCCATCGTAAGGCGATCGCGTTAGCACATTGAGCAACCCATCGTTTCTAAAGACCATATCCATCCCCCAGAAGAGGACATCTTCCGGCGGCAGCGTCCTAGCGTACTCAAAAATGCCGCTCTGATTGAGTCGCCATAGGTCTACACGACCGGATAAATCATTTGGGTATATCTGAATGGCTAAAAATTGACCATTGGGGCTAAGGGCAAATCTACCGCTGGTTTCTAGGGATTGCACCGTTTCACCATTCGCCGTGTTCCACAGAGCTAGTTGTGGCGCAGAAGCGCCGTCTTGCTGCGGGTTCACAAACGTTATGATTCGCTGATTGTCATGGCTAAAGGCAATCTGACTCCCATCGATGGCTGACTCTGCCCTGCTGATTGTTTTTTTCCACAGCGGCTGACTTGCCTCGATAGTCCATGCCGTTAGTTCCACGGTGTTTGTGGGAGAAATTTGCCCGATCGCCGCTACCTTCGTCCCGTCCTTGCTGATCGCCGCCCCATCAAAACGAGTCTGATCGTCAGCGGTAATCTCGTTGATTAACGCACCTGTTTGCGTATTCCATATCTGAAGCTTTGCACCGTCTGTGGTCAAGGCCAGTAGCCGTTGTCCATCCGCGCTAAAGCTAAACCCTGCCGCTGCTGTTGGCAGGGTTGTTATCGGCGCTTTATTCCAGCGGGCACCGGCTGCCACAGGTTGCGCCCTACCATCGGTGACCAACGCCTGATAGACAAAAGCCGCAACCTCAGCGCGGGTCGCTGGGCGATTGGGCAGGAGCTGATCGAGGGCAGGATAGTTAACAACAATGTTGGCGGCTCTTGCAGCGGTTATGCCAGGGCGAGCATATTCTGGAATAGCAGCAGCATCTCTATAAGCAGACAGTTCCGCCACGCTACCGCCCTGATATCCCAATCCATTGGCGATCGAAATCAGGGCCTGTACGCGGAGTATCGGTTGATTGGGCTGAAACTGATTCCCCGGATATCCTGAGAGAAAGCCCGCAGTGCGAGCTTTAGCAATATAGCTCGCAGCCCAATGATTGTTAGGCACATCCGCAAAGGTTGGAGTACCGGGCTGCGTGGCATTCAACCGCTCATTCGGTACTTGAAAAGGCTGCGCTGACATAAACGCTTGATTCAAAATCGCCGCAAACTGCGCGCGAGTTACGGGTTCGTTAGGCTGAAACGTGCCGTCGGGAAAGCCGCTAATCACACTGAACCGTGCGAGTCCTGATATGTACTCGTAAGCCCAGTAGTCAGCGGGAACATCTCTGAAGGAGGTTCTTGGCGCTGGGGTGGGTGCGGGCACTTGCGCAGGCACAGGCGCTTGCGCTAATACAGACGCACTCAAAGGTGCGAGCAAACTGAAGCTCAAGCTAAGCGCTAGGCCAAGGCAAAATTGTGATCTGAAGCGCATGTGTTTATTTGTGGGTGGTTTAAGGGAGTAGTAGTCTCATATTCCGTCCATCTGGAACGGACCAAATTTGTAAGCTGAGCCTATATTGAATAATTAGCCAGATTACCGTAGTGGACTGCAATTGGGCTGAAGGTGATGAGCAGATTTCTAGCTGGCACACTGCTGACCCACAAAATTAAGCTCTGAAAATCCACTGTTGTTGTTGAGTAGTTGCGATTTTTGCATGAATCGGTGCCATACCTTTGTCGTATTCAATTGTGATCGCATCGTTTTTAACACAAATAATTGCCGCTACTTTTAGTTGGATAAAAATCGAATTAATCTGTACAAACTACCTTGCAGCTCTCATCGTAGCCTAACAGCTCAAATCTTCCTCGTAAGGAGTCTATTGCTTCCTTGTCGATGTACAGCGCATGTTTTGGCATCGCTGCAGTGCGACTTAGGGCACGAGCTTCCATCACTTCATCAGCACAGGTCACATAGTAAAGGGTAAACCCTGCACCTGCTCTGCTCAATCGCTCCCTGGCGTCATCACGACTCTTGCGA
This sequence comes from Nodosilinea sp. LEGE 06152, assembly GCF_015207525.1. Lineage (GTDB taxonomy): Bacteria > Cyanobacteriota > Cyanobacteriia > Phormidesmidales > Phormidesmidaceae > Nodosilinea. The sequence continues at coordinate 56,697 of NZ_JADEWR010000005.1, read as the reverse complement.
CTCCAAAATCCAAAATCTAGAATGACATCTTGGTCTAGCTCCAGAACGCGAGTAGCTATATTCCATATCAAATCAGCTGTTCTGATATAACGCTCTTCAAATTCGCTTTCTGGCGAGTCTTGACCATACAAAGCAATCATCCACTCATCAATAGAAAAACGCAGCGCTGGAAGGTCTTTCTCCAGCTGAGTGGCATAAGTCGTTTTACCACTTCCAATAAATCCATACATCAGATGTGCGATTGCCACTTTAACCAAAATTAGTAGACATTGCATTTACACTATTCTATGCAACGCCGTTGGCACACCTTCTGTGACCTGCTTAATCCCTCCCACGCTAGAGCTCTGCAAAATGTGTTGTATAACTTAGCGGGTGTCGATGACCTCGCTGCGATAACGCACTCGACTAACGCACAGCGCGAGCGGACACGGTAGGTACTGCCCTATGGGGCTCATAAGCGTACCAACCGCAATAAGTGCTGGCGCTTCATCCCTACGCTCGCTCAAAACTGGCACAGCATTAAGGCGCTGAGTGGTAGAACCATGAGTCGGTTGCAAAGGGAAACACCCAGTGAAATAATTCTGAGTCCTGGAGTAGCTGCCCGCGCCGCAACCATGCCGCAACTGCATATCCTGCGCAAACCCTCTCTACACAAAGCACCCAACCTAATGAAGAGGTTTAGATGCGACTTTTTATGTAGAACGGCAGAATAAGACTTTGAGACAACTGGCACAAGGCAACACAGGCCAAACCTAGTCTACTTTGCGGCCCGACTGGCACAGAGCACATATGCTCATGGTCTATAAAGTGGAGTACCTACGTGCGCTGGCCTTCCCGCTTAGCTGAGCCTCTACTTGAAAATGTTCGGCAGAGTTCTGCCAGCAAGCGGGTATATCTCGGCAGAATCCTGCTGAAACCAGGCCATTCTCAGCAGAGTTCTGCCGAAACGATCGATGAAAGCCTTATACATCAATGTTTTTGAAGCGCTACAAACAGTATTCAAACAAGATCCTTAAAACAACAAACAGTTGTGTTTTTCTCTAAAAGAAACTTTGAATACTTTCCCATCAGCTCGGATATTTTTATTTTTACTCATCTATAAATTGACAAGAGCCGCTAATCTCAAGTTGCGGAGTTGAGGCCTAACCATCTCAAATCTACTAAACAATTCCTCCTTTCTTGCGTATTGTCCAAAATTTGTTTTTCGCAAACTAGCCTTAGTTTTTCGTGCGTGTCGTCCAAAATTTGTGATTGAAAATCTTGGCTTTCTTTCGTGCGTGCTGTCCAAAATTTGTGTATTAAATATCATGTAAAGTTTTTTGTACTTGAAAAGTTATGCTTTTCATCTACTACAATCAAAGTGCCGAGAGCAACCCACGTTTGCCTATATACACACTTAAGGAGGCTTAAGAGAAATAGATCGTTCATAGCCACCAAGTTGGCATATGTCTCATAACCCTAGAGATGACAATTGATAACTAATCGAAACCACCGCATAACTACGCTCACTACAGCTGGAATAGCTGAGAGCAACGATTATGTACGGTGCGATAGGGAAAGTAGCTCTCACTCTAGTCATGGAAAGGAACATAAGGGTCTGTAGTCTCAAATCAAAAAACCCTGAGACTGTTCCACAGTAAAGCTTTCAGGAGTTTGGTCTATGTATAGACTGAGCTCACTGTACTCAACAAATAAAAACTTTCTCTTTTATAAGACGTCTTACAGCTATAAGACGCTTTTATAAGACACCTGCCTTAAACACTGTCAATAAAAAACCCTTCTACTAATCAAGTTCAAGGCTAAGTTGTTGTGCTGCAATTGCTTCTAAATTATCATGATTTGAATTTTTATATCCTTCTTTAAGTTCTTCCTTATGTGTCATACTCTCACTGGATTTGTTGTCAAAAAATGCTTCTCCAACATCCCCTTCAACTGGCGGCAACCCAACCATAGCACGGCTTTCATTGCACCTGCTGATGCCACTTTGAAATACGTTGATGGCAGTTTGAGCTTCAGCTTCCTCACCCCTAGGTTCGGTATCGCTCAGCTGACAAGTAAAGCCTGGTTCATAATGATCAACAACCTCTCCGTCCAAGTGTTCTTCTATTGTTTTGGCATAGGGAAGGATGGCATCTTGGAAGGACGCATCAGCCGAAACTCCGGCCGTGGCTCTGTTGTCCGGCTCTGTAATGTCAAAGCAACAATAGAAATACCACCAAATTTTATAGTATTTGTGTACTATAAAGGTATTGAATTTAGTTTCTCCCAATGGTTATCAACGTTGTATTAATATGACTCTCTCTAAAAAAGGTCAATCTGCTTTCGATGCATATTCTCGTTACATTCAAGACTTGGAATTATTCGATCATCCTGCAAACGCCGACGGGGTGTTGACTAGCCTTATGATCCGCCGTGTTGTGCCTTTGCTAGGTGGACCTACTCCCAAAGGAGAGCGAGCAACACAAGTTGAAAAGCAAGCTGCTCTAGACTTCCTAAAGACAATTCCTGCAGCTTGCCTAAATGAACTGCCAGAACTCCTAGAAAAAGCTTTCTCTAGCCAAGAGAAGGAAAATCTTAGACGTGCTAGATCGAGCATAAAAAAATTCCATTCTCGCCTCGAAGCCTGGGGTTATTTTCATGCAAAAGAAGAGATAAAGAAGAGTAGACACGAAATTCTAGAGGAAAATCAGCATAAAAAAATCAGTTTCATAGCCCTGCTGGGAAGGCACGAAAAGACTGGCATAACAAAAACGGAAAGCATCCTGCCAACCGTTATGATAGAACGAAAAGAAAGGTTTATGCCTTAATGGCTAAGAAAGCTGTTAACACACGAGGAAATAAACATACTGCTCAAGTTTTTTCAGAAGATTACATAAACAAAGACTTGAAAGAAGAATTAACATTAATAAACAACTCTCATAAACGGCAAAATTTAAGCAAATTTACCATCAAAAAAACCAGCACAAATATCATGCAGATTCTTGGCTGGCTGCACAGATTTAGAAATATTGATCTTGAAGATCTAAGATTAACAACTATTATTAGTTACTCACCATTAGCGGCTAGCTTATCAGAACTACTTCCTGAAGGATACCTTGTTGAAGGATTGAAAGGCTCAGATCTCAATCAACTTCCACCCGATTTATTAAATAAGATAGCAGTCAAAAAAATGCTTCTTGAAGAAGAATCAAAAAAGACTGCTGAAGCAAATAAGCAACTTATGCAAGATTTCCTATCTTGGCTAGATTTACTACCTGCGAGTCAAGTTTGCTACGTCAACGCATTTAGAAGCGTTGCTAATTATATTTATAGAAAAGAGTTAGAAGATTCAAAATATGAGCCCTCTATTCAAGTTCATACTATACGAGCCATAAATGCTATAGGTTCGGAGTTAGAAAAGATTAAGAATCAATCCTCTGAATCGGTTCCATTCCATGTCAAAAGCATCCCGTGGACTGATTGCATTCGAACCATTGAAGAGCTCAGGCAACGATATGAGGAAAAATTCACTTATCAAAACAGCAAGAGGGAAAAATCAGGAACCTCCCGTAGAAAGCGAACAATCTATGCACTAGCTAGAGATCTCCAAAATTTTTTGTCGCTTATTTTAATGGTCGTCATAGCTCCGGATCGAAGCCGCACCTATTATGAACTCGAATTGGGTAGGACTCTGTTATATGGAAAATTTGAAGGCAGAAGCTTTACTCCTATAGAAAGATTAAAAGATGCTGCTCAAGCTGCCTGGTATATTCACTTAGAAATAGAAGACTATAAAACAGGAAAATCCTACGGAAACTACTGGGCACCTATTCCTAACCAAAAGTTTACTGATGGCAAAAGGCTATATGACTATATCGAAGAGTGGCTTTATTGGGGAAGAGATAGCCATGGTCCTGTAGACCATAATTTTTTCTTCCGCGGAGTGAGCGACAGAGGTCCACTAAACCATGCCGATTGGTGGAATAGAATCGTAGATATAATGGATCGTGAAACAGGCGTTGCCGTTTCTCCTAAAGAGTTTAGAAGAATCTACGTCAGTTTCTTAAAATCTCAGAAAGCAACAAATGCACAGCTAGAAGCGGCCCGAATTGCACAACATCATTCAAAAAAGATGCAGGACTCTGTGTATGAGCAGAGAGAGCAGATGGACAAACTAACGCCAATATATGAGTTTAATGAAGAAGTCATTGACGCTATTTTAGAGTCTATGTCTCAGCAGGATGAGACTAAAAGCATAGAAATCAACGACTCAAATAAGCAAGAAGTTGTTACAAGATTTTATGAAAAAATGCTCGACCAAACACAGGTAGAATACATTATTAATAAAACGACTGCGGAAAGTCTCTTATCAGAAAACGAAAAATCTGCCACCGGACTTCCAGCTGAGCTTTATCTTCAAACCGAAAGAGAGTCAGCAGAAACACTGTCTAACAGTAAGATTTTAGGCAATTCACAAGGAGATAGAGGAGTTAAAGAAAAATCCAAAAATCAAAGCGTACAAAATCAAAAACAGAGGTAATTCCCGTACAGCAGCTAATCCTTGACTTGAATTAGGAGTTGATTAGCTTATTACTTTTTTCCCTATGGCAGATCGACTAAAAAGCAGTGTCCTCCACCACGCCAATTTTTGGCTCCTCCCTGCCGCTGTCTAGTCGTAGTGAATATGGCTATGAGGCGATCGGGCGTGGTGTAACCTTCTAGCCCTCTAGCTGATAGACACACACGGGCTTGCTCTTTGAACACTCACTGGTCATGGCTCGCCTGCAAGCAATAGAATTCCGAGGATTCACATTCCTAATAACAGGGCTTCATTCTCAAGAAGCTCTGTTGATTTTTCCCCAAACCGCTGAAACCCTTGCTATCCCTACAAACTGTACTTGCTGAAATTTCTAAAAGAGCAAGTCAGAGTTTACAAGGCTAGTTTGGATCCAATGTTGAGGGTGAGCTGATGCCGAAGCGCGAGCGCCATGACCAGGCAGAGATTGGGTCGGCAGATCAGTTTGAGCAGGTGATGGGGGAGCTAAGCCCGAGATGCGATCGCTGTTCTCCATTTGCTACTACACCGGCTGCCGGGTCAGCGAGGCGCGGCAGCTGCGGGCGGAGGATGTGGTGGGGGAGACGCTGGTGCTGCGCAAGGCGACAACAAAAACGAAGCGGACGCGAGCGGTGCCGATTCATCCGAAGCTCAAGGCGGTGCTGGCGGCGGCAGAGTTGCCAGGTCAGGGGTATTTGTTTCCAGGGCGGAGTGGACAGGGTCCGATTACACGGCAGGCTTGTGACTTGGCGCTTAGAAAGGATTGCTGCCCAACGTGTTCCCTTACGATGATGTTGGATTACACGGCAGGCTTGTGACTTGGCGCTTAGAAAGGCATGCAATCGCCTAGGTCTGCGAGGCTACAGCACTCACAGCAACCGGCGCACTTGGGCCACCCGATTAGATAAGGCAGGGGTCAGACTGAAGGCGATTCAAGACTTGGGTGGGTGGTCGTCGATGGCGGCGCTGCAGCGATATCTGGAGGTGTCGGAGGAGGAGAAGGTGGAGGCGATCGCATCCCTATGATTGCTATAGCAATTGCGGCAATCGCTCTCTAGCGCAGGTTAAGGCTGTAAGGAGCTGGCATTACAGTTGTTCTCTCGATATCCTGTCATGTTGCCTGACCCAACCCCTGTGCGGATTGCCATAGTTATGAGGTGACGTAAGACTTCCAGGTGATGTAGCCAATACCGTAGCGACCCGCCAAAATTTCCGCTGTCACTAGACAAAACCAGGCATGGGCAATGCCGGTAGTCAACCCGCTAGCAATGCTGGGCAGCGACCCTGGCACCACAATATTTTTGAAGGCATGCCAGAACCATCGTTGCTGTCGCTTTGAGTGCCCAAAGCTCCACATCTCATCCATTTCCGCAGTACCTGAGCGGTATCTCGAATGCCGCTGCTATTCATCGCCATATCACTGATGACTTGTCGCCTAACCTCACACGGATGAAAGAGGCCCGTGACACTTGGTGTTGCGGCGGCGATAGCGCTGCTTGCCCTCATCACTTTCGCCGTTTTTGATGAAAGCAGCGGGGTGACGAGTGGGACAACAAACAGGTTCGAGAACCAGGAGTAGAGCGTAGGTATCGGGACTCTTCAACATCCTGCCGTGAAACACAGGTCTAGAACACTACCGGTTTGCCTCGGTACGGGCTAACCCCTCAATGGTGGAAGCTAGCAGGGCTTCCATACGGTCTAGGCGATCGCTACTGTGGGTCCACGGTGCCCCGCCTGGCAGGAGCGGTAGCAGGGGCAGGCCATGGGGCTTAGTCGGTTGCGTTTACCTTAGCCCGATTCTGCTTCAGCTGCGCCAGCAAATCCTCGTAGTTCATTCCTTTGTACCGGCCTATGCCAGCGCAGTCAGCGCCAATAGTAGGACTTTCTAAGAAATCCGCCGTTCGGTCGTGCCTCCTCAATGGCTATGAGTGTTACCTCGTAGACGGAGAAATCAACCTGTCCCAGCATTAGTGAGGAGTAGCAAATGATAAACAATGAATTTCGCATTTTGATGGATGCTTACACCCAAGCCTCGAGTGACGGGGACACAGGTACTGCTGAGGCGCTGCTGCGAGAACTAGATGGCTTAGTTGTATCATCCCAATACGATCGCGCGAAGGCAGAAAAAATTAAGGGATGGACGGTGGGTTAATGCCTGTCGAGCTTTACCACCCCCACAGCTGCTCCATCAGGCGGTGAGTTCAGTTCAGACCAGAAAAGAGCGATCGCGGCAGTAAGCTGTTAAGCGCAAATAGAATTTCACCCCAGCCCCTGGCCCAGCGCCAAGGGTTTTGCTGCGTAGGCCCGCTACTTTAGATACAGCGCCATCAGCGCGGCAATTACCGCCAACCAGAGCAGGTTCCCCCTTAACCCCGTGTTGCCGACCTAAATCGCCCATCAACAGGCCATTCTCCAGAGTCTATACCTGGCACCTAATACCTGGCATCCACTCGACCAGGATATGGTGCTCTAAACAAAACCCCCACCGGCCAGTGGTGCCAGTGGGGGTCAGGGCGCATCTATAGGACGTTTTCAGAAGGACGTTTTCAGAAGGACGTTTTCAGGAACTCACTGCCATGCGCCTATAGTGCCCTTCCCGGTGGGATGCGATCGCGGGAATGGGGATCGTCGGCCATGTGGCTGAGTCGGGGGCACTGACGCGCTCTCAGGCATAAACATTACCGCCTGAGTCCTGAGCGATCGGTATTATCCTATTTGTGTCTCTGGGCATTAGCCGCCCCTACTCCCGCTACACTGCTCCGCAACGTGATTTCAACCAAGAGGATGCCAAACCTGACCCGCTCTCAACTATCGCGCTATGGCATCGCTGGTTTCAGCGTTTTACTAGCAACCCTGCTGATGTTACTGCTAGACCCGGTGCTGGCGATGACTCAGAGTCCTTTCCTGTTGTTCTTTGGCGCTGTCATGGTCAGCGCTTGGTCTGGCGGCTTTGGTCCGGGACTAGCTGCCACTGTTTTATCTGGGCTCGTTAGCACCTACTACTTTATCCCGCCCCTTTATTCCCTTTCTTTTAACTGGGTCAGCGGCTCGCGGTTGAGTTTGTTTTTTCTAGAGGGTGTGCTCATTAGTGCCCTCGCTGGCAAACTGCGGGTGGCCAAGCAGCGTCTTGAGCGCACGTTGTTAGAGCTACAGAGTAGCGAAGGAGAATACCTGCAACTGGCCACGCAGTCGCAGGAACAGGCAAAGACGTTAAAGGCAATTTTCTCCGCATCCGTCGATAACATCTACGTTTTTGATGAGGAGGGGCGCTACAGCTATGTCAGCGATGGTGCGGCTCAGGTGCTCGGTTTCTCGCCCGATGCCGTGGTTGGCAAGACCTGGCGAGACATTGGGTTACCAGCGGCGCTCATGGAGCCAGTAGATGCCCAGCGAGAGACGGTGATGTCTACCGGGCGATCGCTTAAAAGCGAAACTGATTTTGTCACAGAGACTGGGGTGCGGTCCTACGAATACATTCTCACGCCGCTGAGTACCAACTTATCAACAAAAGCTGTAGTAGTCATTTCTCGAGATATTACTGAGCGCAAACAAGCAGAAGTCGAACGTGATCAATCGCTGCTGCGAGAACAAGCGGCCCGAGCTGAGGCAGAGGTGCAGCGAAATCGTCTGCATACGCTCTTGGTTCAAGCACCGGCGCTTATCTGTATCGATCGCGGGCCCGAGCATGTCTTTGAGTTTGCCAATCCGCTTTACTCTCAAGTGGCAGGGCATCGTGACTTGATTGGACTGACTGTACGGGAAGCTTTCCCTGAGTTAGAAGGACAAGGTTTTTTTGAGCTGCTGGATCAAGTGTTTGCAACCGGACAACCGTTTGTGGGCAACGAAGTCGCTGTTCGGTTTGATCGACAAGCCAATGGAACGATTGAGGAAGGTTTTTTCAACTTTGTCTACCAGCCGCTCTTCGACGTTAACGGCGCGGTAGAGGGGATTGTTACCTTTAGTTTTGAGGTCACCACTCAAGTTGTGGCACGGCGGCAGGCTGAAGCTCTAGCGGAAGACCTAAGAAACCAACAGATTGCGCTGAAGAAAAGTGAAGCTCGTTTCAGCCGCCTGGTAGAAACCAATATTATTGGCGTCCTTTTGGCAGCTCCTAACGGCGCAATTATAGAGGCAAATGATGCCTTTCTCAAAATGGTGGGTTATACCCGTGAAGACTTACAAGCTGGCTTGATGAACTGGGGTAAAATGACGCCGCCAGAATACCTTGAACAAGACGAGCAGGTATTGCAAGAACTCGCGGACACCGGCAGTTGCGCCCCATTTGAAAAAGCATACATCCGCAAGGACGGCAGCCATGTGCCGATTTTACTGGGAGCCGCGCAGCTCGAAAGCGACGAGCTTGCCTGGGTCTGTTTTGTTCTAGATCTCACGGAAAGCAAGCAGACTGAGGCCTTACTGCGCCAACAAGCGGAGGCTTTAGCCCAAGCCAATCGGCTGAAAGATGAGTTTCTCGCCACCGTTTCCCATGAATTGCGGACACCCCTAAATGCGATGCTGGGTTGGGCTACCATGCTGCGGGGGAAACAGCTAGATGAAGCCACTAGAAAGAGAGCGATCGAAACGATTGAGCGCAATGCCAGAGCGCAAAATCAGTTAATTGACGACCTGCTAGACGTCTCTCGGATCATTACTGGCAAACTTCGTCTCGATGTGCGCCCGGTTGTGCTGGTTTCGGTGCTGGAGGCGGCGATCGATTCAATTCGACCGGCCGCAGAAGCCAAGGGCATTCGCCTACAAAGCCTTTTAGACCCTGCGGCAGGACCCGTTTCTGGCGACCCAGATCGGCTTCAGCAAGTATTCTGGAATTTACTGTCTAATGCCGTGAAGTTCACACCGAAAGGTGGTCGCATTCAGCTTCGCCTAGAGCGCATTAATTCCCACGTTGAAATCACCGTCAGCGATACTGGACAGGGTATTAGCCCCGAATTCTTACCCTACGTGTTCGATCGCTTACAGCAGGCAGATAGTACCACCACCAGAGCCCATGGTGGGTTGGGGCTTGGCCTGGCGATCGTGCGGCATTTAGTTGAACTCCATGGCGGACAGGTGCAGGTAGCCAGTGCGGGTGAGGGCAAAGGCACTACTTTCATGGTCAATTTACCCATTACGATCTTTCGTCCAGTACCAACCACCCACGAACGGGTGCATCCAACCGTCAGCGATCGGGCTCCTTTTATAGATGCGCCAAGCCTGGGTGGGGTAAAGATCTTGATTGTCGATGACGAAGCTGATGCCCGAGAGCTTTTGGCCACACTTCTGAGGCAAAGCGGGGCAGTGGTCACCGTCGTGGCATCGGCAAAGGACGCGCTGGCCACCATTAGCCAAAGCTTGCCAGAGCAAAGGCCTGACCTCTTGGTGAGCGATATTGGCATGCCAGAGGAAGACGGGTATACGCTGATGCGGCAGGTGCGCGCCTTAACGCCAGAGCAGGGAGGCAGAATACCAGCCATTGCCCTCACCGCCTATGCACGTACAGAAGACCGCATCAAAGCATTGGCGGCAGGCTTTCAAGCCCACGTGCCCAAGCCAGTAGAGCCAGCTGAGTTTATTGCAGTCGTGGTCAACTTGAGCGAGCGGTTGTAAGGAGGGGGTTAATCCAGATCAGCGAGTTGGGTGAGCAGGCAACGACTCAACCTACAGCCCTTCCCGCTCGATGTAATTTCCAAGCATTTTGCAACCTATCCACAGCCAAATAGCATTGCAAACCAGATTCCGCCGAGCAGCCAGTCAGGTTTACAAGTTCTTGGTTACAGAGTGATCAAAGCCCAGACTTATACCAATCGTCCATGCCGCTAGCGCGGCACCCCCAACGATAAAAATAGCCATAGCCGGTCCCTGAGCGAAGTCGTTGGTGAAGCCGCCCCAAAGGGGCTAGGGACGGCTATTTATAGAGCAAATCCTATCTGTATACCCCCCGATTTGTAGGGGCATTGCACTGCAATGTCCCTACGGGGTGCTGGTTTTGAATCGGGGTTTTGTGGATCGGATTCGGTATTATTTGATCAATACGCAGTGCCTCTTGCCCCTACTTGTATTTCCCAGCGTGGTAACGAGCTAGAACTTCTCTATGTGTACAATTACTGCTTTTAGCTTAGGCTAGATAGGGAGCATGAGTGACATGAAGGCAAGGCTGTGTTGTGTCAAACTATCCCTGCGTGACAGGAAGCATGAATTCTTACCCCGCCACACATCGTTCTTTGCGTTCTTTTCCTGATGGGTACTTCTCTAATTTTGACGTTGAAGTTAGACCAATCTACGTTTGAGCGAGCAAACAGGTTACGTCGGCAGTACTTTCCTCCGGAGCGGAATGTCGTTCCTGCCCACATTATTTTGTTTCACCAACTGCCGGGCGATCGCGAATCGGCTATTGCCCACAGCCTAGAAACCCTGTGCGCTCAGACAAAGCACTTTCCTTTTTCCTTGCCCTCGCTTCGGTTGCTGGGCAACGGAGTCGCCATCAGCGTTAGTTCTCCTGAGCTGATGCAATTACACAAAACCCTGGCCACCACCTGGGACGCATGGCTCATTCCCCAAGACCGCCAGGGCTATCGCCCACACATCACCATCCAAAACAAAGTGAACCCCGAAACCGCCCGCCAGCTCTACGCAGAGCTGGACGCGCAATGGCAACCCATGGCGGGATGGGGCGAAGGTTTGTCGCTGTGGTACTACCACAGGGGACCGTGGGAATTAGCCAGGGAATTTTGCTTCGCCCAATAACTCACGCCCTAGGGGCTGCCACCAATTAGCCGCTGATGATTCAAGGATCAGGGGTTGCCCCTAGGGTGTTTTTGGGTCGGGCGTGGCAATGCTAATGGCATCAGAACTTTAGCCGAAATTGATGACACGCCCTTGGTTCTAAAAGGCGTAGCGGATGTTGCAGTAGGGCAACTGCTGCGCCAACAACTCCCGTAGCCCATCGACCAGCGTGCCCTTCAGGCCTCGCTTGTAGCGCACATTCTTGCCACCGGTCTGAGAGAACTTGGTTTCCTGTAAACCAGGTTGCCACAGCAAGTCTTCTGCCTGGGGATGCCAGCCCAAATTGACCTCGTGCAGGCGATCGTTGTGGGTCAGGAAAATGACCTCTGCCTGCAACTGCTCCTTGGCCTGGGGCGAGAGGGTATCGTCGATCTCTGCAAACAACTGCTGGTAATCGGCCAGCCAGTTCTCGTAATAGATTACTGGAGCGAAGTTGACGTGCACTTCGTATCCGGCATCGACAAAGTCGTTGATGGCGGCAATGCGATCGCTGATTGGCGACGTCCGGATATCGACCACCGAAGCTTTAGACTGGGGCATTAGGCTAAAGCGAATGCGGGTTTTGCCCTGCGGGTCATAGGTCAAAAGCTCACGATTGACGCGCTTGGTCGCAAAGGTAGCCTTCGCGTTGGGCAGATCGCGAAATAGCGTAATCAGGTCTTTCACATTGTCGCAGAGGGCAGCATCGACCGAACAATCGCTGTTCTCGCCAATCTCGTAAACCCAGTACCTAGGGTCAACCTGATTGGGTTCTGGCTTCGTGCCCTGCCGTCCGGCGTGGCGGCTGAGATAGCGCAGGTTCTGCTCAATGTTGACAAAGGTCGTAATCGGGTTTGCAAAACCCTTGCGGCGGGCCACATAGCAGTAGGCACAGGCCATCGCGCACCCATTGGCGTGGGACGGGGCCACAAAGTCGGAACTGCGGCAGTTGGGACGCGCTTGCAGTGACTTCTTCACCCCCAGCACCAGCACCGTGCGCTTGATGCGGTTCCAATCCTCCACGGAGCCTTCGTTGCCGTGGAGGTCCGGAATGTTCCAGTGAGAAGCAACCTCGATCAATTGGGTGTCGGGATATTTGGCGAGAATTTCCTGCCCGCGAGGATAATCCAGCGCAGCCGGTTCGTAGTAAATCTCTTGAATGTTCAGTAGCCGAGCAAGGTCATTCGATCGGACGGAGGGAGATTGAAGCGATGTCGTCGTCAAAGGAGGTACCTTCATCCTTATACTCTTTCAGGGTAAGTTCAGGCGAAGGCGTTGTCGGGGAAAGAGAACCGCCCATTGAGGGGGGAAGTTACGTACCAGGTTAATTCGGGCCTCGCCGCATCGAGCCCCGCTGCCGCTGCTTGAGAAGGCGGTGACTGCGATCGCGGCGATGTTGCCACCTATAGGCCCTTGAAGCCTCAAATTTGCTGTGGAAGCGTATCGTACTCTTGCACCAGCGCGTTGCGGCCTTCCTAATAGAGAGATTGCCCCCGCCTTAGCAACGTCACAATCTTCCGGCAGATCGGTCAGGGTTGTTGTTGGCGTTCTGCTCTAGCGGCCTTGAGTTCTCTGCTCTTTAATTCGGCGGCTTGATAAGCATTCACGTAGTCTTTTCCCCCTAGCATCACGTCACCGTAATACTCGTAGGGCGGAGCACCGTAAATCGGCAGCGGAGGATCCTCTGGGTAATCTTCCCGAGCCTCTTCAACGGAGGCTTTTAAGGCCTTGATGCTCAGGCTTTGGGCGGGAAAGTAGTAGATTTCTTGCCGGGCCTTATTTATATGCGGTAGCGTCGGGTCGATAATATCGTCACCCAGCTCAATCCAGGCGTGTTCGATAGGCTCATACTGCCCGTTATTCAAAACCACAAACCCCTGGACGTAGGTCGCTCCGGTCAGTGTCAGCACAGCTCGATGGGTGTTGTCAAAGGGAGCGCCTGCTTTGCTTTTGATCTGTTCAAAAATCTCGAGGGAAAGGGGTTCATTCAGGGTTGGGGGCATTGGGCGTGAGTTTTAGAGTCGCTACTGCAGATCGTAAGCATCTGCGCTGCGTATGTCTATTGCCGCTAGGCCGATGTGCAGGTCGTTTAGTGAGGGCTAGCGCCAAACGGCGGGCTGAGGGCGCGATCGCAGCTCCAGAGCCAGAGCCACCGGCAGGGTAGATGAGGTTCCGGCATACACCTCTACTCTGACCACCCTAGGCAATTCGTAAACGCTCAACATCCCGCTTCGGCGGGGTACCAAACATGCGGGAATATTCGCGGCTGAACTGAGACGGGCTCTCATAGCCAACCTGATACGCCGCGTAGGTTGCATCCGCGTCTTCAGCCAGCATCAGGCGACGGGCTTCGAGTAGTCTCAGCTGCTTCTGATATTGCAGCGGGCTCATTGAGGTCACGGCCTTGAAGTGCCGATGGAACGAGGCAGACGACATACTTGCCTGCTCTGCCAAGTCATCAACGCGCAATGTCTTTGTAAACTCAGCTTTGATCTGTTTAATCACCTCGGCAATGCGCTGCATGTGGCTGCCAGAGGTGGCAATCTGCCAAACCGCCTCGCTCTGGTCACCCATCAGAAGACGGTAATAGATTTCGCGAATGATCATCGGTGCCAGGAATGGAATATCCTCGGGTGTATCTAAAAGCCGCGTAAGCCGGGTGGCACAATCCATCAACGGGGCATTGGCATCGCTTACAAACAAGCCTCTCGCTGAACCCTCTTGTTTATCCGAACTGCGCTGGATCTGATCGATAATATCCCAGAGCTGAGTTGCGTCGAGGCTGAGCTTAAAGCATAGATACGGCTTATCTGGCGTCGCCTCGACAATATTTCCACTGAGCGGCAGATCGACCGTGACCACGATATATTGAGCCGTACCATAGCGATAGGTTTCCTTGCCCAGCAAGGTCTCTTTTCTACCCTGAAGAATGATGCAGAGCGTCGGTTCGTACACAGAGCAAAGTGCTGTAGGAGCCACCGATTCTCGCATAAGCTCTAGCTGAGCGATCGCCGTTGCATGAATACCGTCTCCCTTACCCTCCGTGTGGCGGGCCACTAATTTCGCCAGTTCTTGACACGCATCAATTGTGGTCTCGCGCGTTGAGGGCTCATCTACTATGCTGAGTTCTCCGCTTAGGGACATATTGTTAGACCTTCCATCGTTTCGCTGCAACTATTATAGAGGGTTCTTTTAAGCACCATCTTCTTGCTTGAGAAAATTAGGCAATGATCTGCGAGATTTATGTACTCAGGGTCCTTCTATCAAAGCCTACTATAAATCCATGCCCGAAAGGCAATGAAAGGATAAGGCAATAAAGGAGATAGACCAATGACTCAGAAAACAGGGCTTATTCCAGGTGCTTATCGTGGAATTGAAGCCGGAATCATAACCGCCATTTTGGCAGCAGCGAATTGGTTAACGGCGACTGCTTACGAACAGAATACTTTGCATCGATTCGAGTCAAACTTCAACATGCCAAAGCTTAGCGTAGGCATCACCGTTAAGGCTCAGATGTAGAGTCTCTGCGGATTTGTTTCGGCATTTCTAGTCTTTTACTGAACAAGCAATCACCACTGATAGCGGCGTTAAGCGCGCTATAGCAAAGCACGGTGAATGCGGCATGTATTGGGGTGAATCAACGGCTGTTTATGACACAGCTTATTGATTAATAGGAGTGCTCTTACTGTCTCTAAACAATGCAAGGAAATAACTAATGCCAGAACAATATCAAGAAACTGCTCAATACGAGCAAAATGGACAAACTGATGTTCAAATCACATCTCTACAGAAGAATCAACCTGACTACAGAGAAGCGATTGAGATACTCGCCTCGAAGATCCGGGGTGAACTCATTCTGCCTGGCAACCCTGCTTATGAAGCAGGGCGAAAAGTGTGGAATGGTAGCTTTGATAGTTATCCCGCTGCGATCGCGCGCTGCGTGGATGCGGAGGATGTCAGAACTATCGTCAATGTTGCCCGCGCGTATGCAATGACGCTCTCTGTGCGCAGCGGTGGGCACAGTGCAGCCGGGCACGGCACCAATACCGGTGGGCTGGTAATCGATCTCTCCCAGATGAAGGCGATAACGATTGACCTGGTCCGTCAGACAGCCCGTCTGGAACCCGGTCTGACCTGGGGTGAAGTTGCTAAAGAGCTTCAGCCCCTTGGGCTGGCCATAACGGCAGGGGATGTTGCCTCTGTGGGTGTGGGTGGTTTGCTGCTGGGCGGCGGCATCGGTTGGATGGTACGCGCCTACGGTTTAACCATCGATCGCCTGCAAGCCGTGGAGGTGGTTACAGCGGATGGACAACTAGTGCGTGCCAGTGCGGACGCGCATCCTGAACTGTTTTGGGGGCTGCGCGGCGGGGGCGGCAACTTTGGCATTGCAACTGCCTTCGAGGTCAACCTGCATCCAGGTGGCGCTATCCTGGGCGGTGCCGTTTTTTATGAGGCAACTGAGGCAGAGCGCATCCTGCGGGAGTATACCCGTCTGGCAGCGGCAGCACCCGATGAACTTTCCACCGAAGTTTTGTTCATGCTGGCACCGCCTGCTCCCTTCATTCCCCCCGACAAGCAGGGAACCCCGGTCGTCGGGATTATGGTCTGCTACACCGGGGACATCAGCGAGGGCGAGCGGGTTGTCGCGCCCCTGCGTCAGCTGGCTACCCCGATCGCCGACCTGATTGCGCCCATGCCCTATTCGGCTATGTTTGCGCTCACAGCCGTTGGGGAGATCCCTGGCTTTCAGCATCATTCGCGATCGCAATTCTTCGAGACTTTCTCAGACGAGATGATACACACGCTCGTTGAAGCCTCTCACTCAGTCGTGTCTCCTGAAACGCTAGTCACCCTGAGGGTCCTAGGTGGTGCGATGAGCCGGGTCAGGGCAGATGCGACGGCCTTTGCTCACCGTGATAAGCAGGGCATGGTGCTAGTCTCCCATTTCGCCCCGCTATCAGCGGATGCGACCAGTCTTGATGCCCGCACCCAGCGCGTCTTCCGGGCGCTCTTACCCTACGCTAACGGTGCCTATGTAGGTTTCCTGGCAGACGAGGGGGAGCGGATTCGTGAGGTCTACCCACCTGACACCTACGCACGGCTGGTAGCGCTCAAGAACCAGTATGACCCGACCAATCTGTTTCATCGCAATCAGAACATCAAGCCCACCGCTACCCTAGCGCTACTCGCTGAGCCAGTGGGCTCATAGCACGACCTTTACCCCCCTAAAACAATGAGTACTCAATTTAGTCAAAGCAACGCTGCAAGTGTTAGACGCAGCGAGAACCTCGATTGGTTTGATACGGTCCCTGGCGAGCGGATGGCGATCCGCGTACATAGCAAGAATGTCGGCGGGGCTTTCACCATCCTCGAAGTACGTGTTCCACCGTTTATGGGGCCGCCGCTCCACTACCACCAAGATCGGGAAGAGATCTTTGAAGTCCTTGAGGGTAGATTTCGCTTTCACTGCGAAGGCGAAGAGTTTGAGGTCGGCCCCGGAACATCGGTTGTGGTTCCCCGCAGCAGCGTGCATGGATGGATCAATCTTGGTCCCGGAACAGCCCGGATGCTCTTCACCTTCGTGCCGGGTGGCATCGACGACTTCTTTCCCCTAATCGGTCAAACGCCGCCCGAAGGCTGGACAGATCTTGCCCGCCAGCACGACACATGGATCGTTGGAGCGCCCCTTGCTGTTCAAGCCCCGTTTGCCAACGCTGCTGCTGAACCGGCATAAATTCTGACCTTTAAGGGTTTGTCGTCCTCTCAAATGCTGAGCGGTGTGTCGTAGACATCCCCGCTCAGCGTTTGACGACCTTACTCTAGCGGATGCTGTTGGGCACTACTTTCTGGTTGAGAAAATTAGGCAATGATCTGCGAGGTCTGTGTATTTAGAACCTTTGCCGCAAAACCTACTATGAACCCATGCCACAAAGGCAGTGAAAGGATAAGGCAATAAAGGAGATAGACCGATGACTCAGAAAACATGGTTCGTTACGGGTGCTTCTCGCGGAATTGGTGCCGAAATCGCCAAAGCTGTTTTGGCAGCAGGGGACCAACTGGTTGCAACGTCTCGCAAGAAGGCTGACCTGGAGCAATTTGAGTCGAACCCCAATGTGTTGACGCTGAGCCTCGATGTTACCGATGAGGCTCAGGTGCAAGCGGCCGTTGCAACAGCACTCGAGCGTTTTGGGCAGATTGATGTGTTGGTCAACAATGCTGGCTTCGGCATCCTCGGCGGCGTCGAAGAGACCAGTGCCCAGGAGGTTGAGCGGGTCTATCGGACGAATGTCTTCGGGCTATTGAACGTGATCCGCGCGGTGTTGCCCAGTATGCGCCAGCGCCGCTCTGGGCACATCATCAACCTATCGTCGATTGGCGGCTATCGCTCCACACCAGGGTGGGGCGTCTATTCCTCAACCAAGTTTGCCGTTGAAGGCATTACCGAAGCGCTGCATGATGAATTGGCTCCTCTAGGCATCCATGCCACTGTGGTCGAGCCAGGATACTTCCGCACCGGTTTCCTTGACGGCAGCTCGCTCCAGCGCACCGCTACCGAGATCCCTGATTACGCAGACACGGTCGGTAGGGTTCGTCAAATCGCCTCTGAGCTGAGCTACCAGCAACCGGGAGACCCGGTCAAGCTGGCCCAGGCAATGCTTCAGCTCGCTAATGCTGACACGCCACCACTACGGTTACCCCTCGGCACAGACACCCTTCGAGCCATTGCCCAGAAAAACGCTTATGTCGAGCAAGAAACGGCACAGTGGCGCGCTCTAGCTGAATCTACTGATTACAGATAGGGGCCGCAGGCGAGTGAAGGATGGATAACGAATGAATGCTTTCAAGTTCTCGGTAGCGGCCTGACATTCTACCGAGGACTTGAGGCACAGCTTTTAGCAATCACTCATTTTATTAGGAACTGTCATGAGCACCACAAGCGCACAAAACATCAAACCTACTATCGTTCTGGTTCACGGGGCATTTGCTGAGTCGTCTAGCTGGAATGGCGTCTTGACTCAACTAAACGAGACGGGTCACCCGACGGTTGCTGCAGCCAACCCTCTACGGGGCGTGAAAAGCGACGCAGACTATGTTGTCAGTATTCTCAAGAGCATCGAGGGGCCTATAGTTCTAGTCGGACACTCCTATGGCGGTGCAGTGATCACTAACGCAGCCAATGGCAACGAGAACGTGAAGGCACTTGTCTATATTGCGGCTTTCGCTCCAGATACCGGCGAGAGCGCCGTCGAACTCTCTGGGCGTTATCCTGGCAGCACGCTTGGACCAGCGCTCGCGCCACCTGTTGCCACACCAGATGGTGGTAAAGATCTCTATATTCAGCAAGACAAGTTCCACGCCCAGTTCGCGGCAGATGTGCCGGCCGCCGCTGCACAGCTGATGGCTAGTACTCAGCGACCCATTACGGAGGCTGCTCTTAACGAAGCTTCTGGTACACCCGCCTGGCAGTCCATCCCGTCCTGGTTCATCTATGGCGATCGCGACTTAAATATTCCAGAGGCAGCCCTCTCGTTTATGGCGGAGCGTGCTAACTCGAAGGAAACGGTAGTTGTCAGTGGCGCGTCTCATGTCGTGATGGTGTCCCATCCAGACGCCGTCGCTAGACTCATCGAGCACGCTGCGATCGCAGAATAGAAAAGCTGGCTGCGCCACAAAAACGTTTGAATCCCTCTAGGTATCTCTTTTGAGAAAGGTGCCAAAAATTGTTCAGTGCAGAGCTGGACAATTACCACTCAGCTAAGCCAGGGCCTCCTGTAGGTATAAGCGTTAGGCAACTTAGAACGGCTAGCTAGCTGTGCGTGCAGGCAACTACATCAACCCACAAGCCCTCAGCAGGTTGAAGCCATTGGGCACTCGGATTGATTGATAGTCGCCTCAGCTACCTCCTAGCCGTGTCATTCTGCCCATTCAAAGTCGATGTTTCAGGAAACCGGTTGATTGCAGGAGGTCTAACGCTCGACATGAGCGGCAGCGACCGGTCAGCCACTCAATGGGGGGTTAGGCAACGCCGTGGTGACGTAAAACAAGGCCCGTAGCAGCGAACGCCTCGTTTCCCGCCAGGCGACCAGAAACGCGCTTCACCACTTCAAACCCTTCGCTAAGGTACAACTTTAGCGCGGCCTCGTTGCCTTCGAGAACATCAAGAGAGACCGGACCACCTGCACAAGCGACGGCCTCGCGCACTAGCCGCCTTGCGATGCCACAACGCTGATGCTGCGGGCTGACGTAGAGCCACGTGATTTCACCTTCGGCGATTGCTATGAAGCCTACAGGAACACCTTCCGCTTCCGCGACATACACTTTGCCATCGAACAGGCCCTCTCCCTCTGCCGTTTGCTCAAGCGTGAGAAACGCTTCCAGCAACCCGCTCGCCTCGAGTTCTTGCCTGCGAGCTTCGTCATGGATCTCACATAGCTGCGGCCAGTCAGACGGCTCGTACTCTCGGATCCGCATACGGTACCTAACTCTTAATCAGAGGGAACAATTCTGCCTAATGCCCACACACATGATGTTAGGTGGAAATTTGTCTATCTAACATCCCTGTGGGAGTGTTTAGGCAGACAAATGTCAGCCTAAATGCCGAATACGGGATTTTATGTGGAGAATTTCAGTATAAAGCCCTGGCAATTGGGGGTAATCTCTGAGTCCTGTTTAGCTGCCCGCGCTGCAACCAGCATCCCAATCCCCCTCGGCGGCTCTTTCGTGAAACGTTCCAATACTTGTCCACCCCGGCGTTGGACAATTACCACTTAGCTACGCCAGGGCCTCCTGTGAGTATAGGTGTGAGGCAAGCCGGAACGGCTAGCTGCGCGCGCAGGCAATTATTCAAGAATGTTCTGCAATAGTTAGCGCAAAAAAGGAACCGCCCAGCTTCCTGACATTTGCTGACTCAAAGATTACCTTTGACCGCGCACAACTTGCGCTTCTGGTGGCGCGCCTAGGAATACGACGCGCACCTGTTGCGGCTGAAAAATTCCAGGGACGCTAACTTGTGCCGTCGCTTGCGGGCTGACGACACAGTTGGTGAAGGCGGATTCAGGGTTGTTGGCATTCAGTGCAGTCACATAGATAGTGGCGCGGCGTCCGATCACTTCGCTGTACGACAAAACGGGCAGTAGTGAGTCGAGGCAGCCATTCAGGGTGAACTGAAGCGAAACCCGCGTCTCTGATCCCGTGACATTATCGGCAACGGGGATGCGGACAGCTTGGATTTCGGTAATTTGACCTCCAATCGCCGTCAAGCTTTCGGTGCGAGGTGGAACCGGAATTGCTTGAGCGGTAGTGGTCGCGATTGTGGTTAAGGCTGCTGTGATGGAAAAAATTCGAGCTAACCTAAGTACCGGACACAAACTGTAAGACGTGGAGAAACTCATCGGTTTTTTGTTCAAGATTAAGCACGATGTTTCTAGGATAGTCAAAGCCGTAGCGAAACATGCTCTTGCTGTGCGCCCATGCTTTTTGAGCTTCAACAGCTTGAGGTGATGGAGCCAGGCCAACGTGAACCAACGTGACCCACAGCCGACACCTAACGGGGCGGCCTATTTTTGCCCACACGCAGGGATAGTTTTGGATAGGCCGCCAGTGCTACGCCCCTACTTAGGGGCTGCACGGAAAGGCCACACAGTACGCCAAGGGTTGGGTAAAAAACGGGCAGCCCTTCACCAGCTCCGTGGCCAGGTCGATGGGATAGTTCAGGTTAGATCACACCAACGAGGTATCAAAATGCTATGAGTCCGCACCATGCGATCGCGACTACCAACCGAGGACAAGGCTAGGGCCAGGCTTGAGGCACAATGGCCCCAATGAAATTTCACATCAGCCCTTGGCAGCTGCTGGGGGCTTTCTGCTGGCATCGTGAATCATCGTGCAGCCTTGGGCCGACCGTGCCCCAGTGGGAAAGGACGAGCCGGTGCGATCGCGATGACGAAATTGCTAAACCGCTTGGTGAATGGAGTTTAGGGGCATTTCACCCCGCTAGGGATGGCGTAGTGTCTGAACGGTTCGGACGCGTAGCCCTTCTGGGCGTAGCTACCCTCGCCGCTGAGGCTGCTGCGCTATTTGCCGCTCGGTGTCGCCCCATGACGCACGGGAAGACAGAGGCAGAGAGCTATGGCGGGGAAAAGCGCTCAATGGCGGTCAACGACGTCACACTGACCCAAAAACAAGCCCCCACGGGGCAGCGGTGCCTGTAGGGACTATACCAAGTTGTCTATCTACTACAGTCGGTAGCGCTCTCGTCCATCAGGGTGCCCCCATCTCAAGAAGCGATCGCCCCTAGAGTTGTTAGCCAGTTCTACTTAAATATCAGCTACCTTGAGCGTGAGATCGCCTACTTGTCCTGATGATGGTGATGTGGAATGGGCATCCTACCTGTCTTAGTGGGACAGCCAAGACAGCTATCCCACAAAACCATGAACGGCTCCCGCTGCTCGTCAATCTACTGGTCCTATGACAACCACCCTCAACCCCTACCTCACGGGTAACTTTGCCCCTGTCGAGACAGAGTTAACGGTCGATGAATTGCCTGTCGTTGGCGAGTTACCAGCCGAACTGAGGGGCATGTTTGTTCGCAATGGTCCCAATCCTCAGTTTTCACCCTTGGGGCTTTACCACTGGTTCGATGGGGATGGCATGCTGCACGGCGTTCACATCCAAGACGGCAAAGCGAGCTACCGCAATCGATATATTCGGACGCAGGGGTTTGAACAAGAGCGACAGGCAGGGCAGGCCGTGTTTGGCGGATTGCTCCAACCGTCCCAGGCAGGCTTCAAAAACGTGGCCAATACAGCACTCGTATGGCATCGAGATCGCCTGTTGGCGCTTTGGGAAGGGGGAGAACCCCACGCGATTGATGTGCCCGGGCTAGAAACAATTGGTGCCCACACCTTCAACGGCAAGCTGGCCTCTCCTGTGACGGCCCATCCTAAAGTAGATCCGGTAACCGGGGAAATGATGTTCTTTGGGTATTCGCTAGCCCAACCACCCTACGTCAAATACAGTGTCGTATCGGCAGAGGGAGACCTGTTGCGAACAGTCCCAATCGATCTGCCGGTCGGGGTGATGATGCATGACTTTGCCATCACAGAGCACTACACCCTGTTCATGGATTTGCCCCTCACCTTCCGCTTGGAGCGGCTACAGCGGGGAGAACCGGCCTTTGCCTTCGAGCGCGATCGCCCCAGTCGATTTGGAATTCTGCCTCGCCATGGCGATAACGGGACGATTCGCTGGTTTGAAGCACCCAGCTGCTATGTCTTCCATACCCTAAATGCCTATGAGGATGGGGATGACATTGTTTTAATCGCTTGTCGCACGGGCAGCACCAACGTTTTGGGGGCGTCTCCTGATGCCCACGAGGGAGACAATCGCCAAGTTGGCAGCGACGTGCCTTTGCTCCACCAATGGCGGTTTAACCTGAAGACAGGCGCTGTGCGAGAACAGGCTCTCGACGATCGCGCCTGCGAGTTTCCCCGCATTAATGAGCAGTATTTGGGGCGGCAGTCCCGCTATGGTTACGCTGGTAAGAGTACGCCTACCCCGATGCCGAAGTTTGATGGGTTACTGAAGTTTGATTTGGACAACGGAAGCGTTCAGGTTCACTCGTTTGGAGCCGAACGTTATGGCGGCGAAGGGGTTTTCGTACTGCGACCAGACGCAACCGCCGAGGATGATGGCTGGTTGATGACCTTTGTGCACGATGAAGCGCAGGATGCATCTGAGTTAGTCGTCGTCAGCACGCAAGCGATGACGGATGAACCCATTGCCCGCATTCAAATGCCGCAGCGGGTTCCCTATGGCTTTCATGGCACTTGGGTCTCACTTCCCTAGGGCTAATGAGCTGGTTTCGGCTCAGGACTGCCACATCCAGCTCAGCAAAAACAGAGTCCCCAAGCAGGCTTCTGCCACCACACCGCCAATATTTTTGAGGGTAACGCTGTGGTCAGCGATGCTCGATATCAACCGCACGGCCGCAGCCACTAACGAAGCCACCCCGAGGACGGTAAAGGCATCCGTAGACTGCAACCACAAACAGGTGGCTCCTAGCCCCAAAAAGAAGCGGCGTTGCATAATTGAGAGATGAGTTAGGGTGATCTGCGATGCAATGTCCAGAATGTGGAGCCACTCACATCCGTAAGAATGGCAAGCGGAAAGGTAAACAAAACCACATCTGTGTAGCCTGCGGTCGTCAGTTTATTGAGGCCTATGAGCCTCACCGAGGGTACTCGGATGAGGTCAGACGCGAATGCCTCAAGATGTACGTTAACGGCGCTGGGTTTCGAGCGATAGAGCGAGTCAAAGGGGTGCACCATACGACGGTCATTACTTGGGTGAAGCAAGTGGGCGAACGCCTCCCCGATGCTTACGCCCCTGAAACGACGCCAGAGGTCGGCGAACTCGACGAGTTGGAAACCTTTGTAGGCTCAAAAAAACAAGATTTGGCTGTGGACAGCCGTTGACCACTTCAAAAAAGGAATCTTGGGTTGGGTCTTAGGCGACCATAGTGCCGAGACGTTTCAACCGCTTTGGACCCTGGTTGGCAGCTGGCAGTGTTACTTCTATGTCACCGATGGATGGACGGTGTATCCCAGCTTTATTCCAGCAGGCGATCAGATTGTCAGCAAAACCTATATGACTCGGGTTGAAGGAGAGAACACTCGATTACGGCACTATCTAGCCCGTCTGCACCGCAAAACGCTCTGCTACTCCAAGACCGTAGAAATGCTGGCTCACTCTGTTCGCTTGTTACTTCACTACCTCAAGTTCGGCGATGTGCCAGTCCCGTCAAGGTTCATCTCTTGATTCAGCAACGCCGAGGGTATAGAGATGCCGAAGCGCGATCGCCATGACCAGGCGGAAATTTGGTCGGCGGACCAGTTCGAGCAGGTGATGGGGGAGCTGAGCCCAAAGATGCGCTCGCTGTTTTCGATCTGCTACTACACGGGCTGCCGGGTGAGTGAGGCACGGCAGCTACGGGCGGAGGATGTGGTGGGGGAGACGATCGTGCTGCGCAAGGCGACGACGAAGACGAAACGCACGCGAGCGGTGCCGATTCATCCCAAGCTAAAAGCGGTGCTGGCGGCGGCGGATTTACCCAGTCGGGGCTATCTGTTTCCGGGGCGGAGTGGAGAGGGGCCGATTACGCGGCAGGCGTGCGATCTTGCGTTGCGAAAGGCGTGCGACCGTCTCGGTCTGCGCGGCTACAGCACCCACAGCAACCGGCGCACCTGGGCAACGCGGTTGGATAAGGCGGGGGTGCGGCTGAAGGCAATTCAAGATCTGGGCGGGTGGTCGTCGATGGCGGCGCTGCAGCGATACCTCGATGTGTCGGAGGAGGAGAAGGTGGAGGCGATCTCGCAGCTGTAGAGCACTGGTTGGGCTTTGACCTACTCCAGCTAGTGGGCATTGCTGTGCTGGCCTCGGCGAAACTGCTTGGCCTAGTCTCCTTGCGATCGCCCCCACCAGCGATCGCCCCTACCAGGCTCACAGCCGACGCAACAGAAGCTCAGCCAGGAAAAGATCACATGAGAATTCTTTTCATAGTCTGTAAGCAAATGTGCTCTATACCAGTAGCGCTGAGAAATGGACTTGATTTGGCCTGTGCTGCTCTGTGCCAGTTGTCTCAAAGCCTGATTTTGCCGTTCTCTATAAAGTCACAGCCAAGTCCCTCAATTGCCTTGAATGCCTTGTATGGAGAGGGCTTTCACACAGATCTAACCGTGGAGTAGTTGCGGCGCGGGCAACTATGCAATCTGATTGGGAACTAATCCCAAGCTGGAGCTTGAGATTTTTCAGAACCCTTGATTTTTTAGAATATTACGCTGAGTAGATGCCGATCCTATACGCTCTATTCGGCTATACGCGCAATCGCTAGTCGGAACCAGCCTAGAGCAATCGGTTCAGGCATCAGGCGATCGATAGGCTTTTCAAGCCCTTCCTTGTCCACTACGGCCTCCGATAGGCCGTCTCTGATATTAGAGATGACCTATCGCTACTCACTCCCAAGCTAATCAGCAGGTGGCATCACAAAGTTAGGGAATAGCCCAGCGGTGCAGCTCGTATCCGGCGTGCGCTCCGGGTCATTCACAAAGGCCACGCCGATGTCTTTGGCGCACTGGGAGGCGACGATCGCCCCGTGGCCCGTGCTGGAAAGCTCCACAAAGGTGCCGTTGCGGAGGCCTTCCATTACCCCGATGCCCATTTCGGTGTTGGTTTGCACATCATAGCGGCCTTGCAGCACCAGGGTAGGAATGCTGCTGTTAATGGGGGCGTGTTCGCTGGCGGGGGCTGCCTCTACGGGCCAGAAGGAGCAGACTTCGTAGGCTTGTTGGGCCGCCACTACCCGCCCGGTGCCGAGCTGGGGCATGAGCATAGCCGCGTAGTTGGCCTGGGTTTGGGCCGGGTTGCTAAAGGGCACCAGTTCGCGGCAGTCTACACTGCGAAACATCCCTGAGGTGATCTCGGCATCAATGGCAAGCGCCGAGTCGGTAAGGGCCGATACCACGTCGTAGATATGGCGAACCTCCACCTCAGACATCGCGTTGACGGCAGCGGTGAGGGTGGCGGCGTTGTCGCCTTCAAATTCTTCGGCTACAAAGTCGATCAGGGTCTGGCGGTTGCGGGGGGCCTGCTGATAGCCCACCCCCATGAGGTTGACCATCAGCAGGGTATTCTCGGCTTCGGGCAGGGTGTCGGCAATGGCTTCGATCTGCTGTACCCATTGGCTGGCGGGGCGGCTGGTTTCGGCAGCGGTCGCCCTGGCTCGCAGAATATCCTCCGCCTTGGCCTCAAAATCTCGCGCTTGCAGGCGGTAGGCCTCGGGCGAAGATTCAAAGGTTGGTGAGTTGGCCGTGCTACTGAACAGTGCCCCGGTGATCACCCCGGCAAAGGTGGTGGTGATGCCCTGCTCTAGCTCTTGAACAGTTAGCGGCAGGTAGGGGGCAATCTGGCCGGGGTGGTGATTCATCAGCTCAATCAGCGTGGCAAAATCGGCGGCGGTGACCTGCTCGATGGGGGTGGTGCGTTCTAGGGGCGTAATCGGTTCTGCCAGGGGCAGGGGCGCTTGATCGAGCTGGTTAAGCAGGGCGACGGTGCGATCGCGGAGGTTGGGGTAGGCGGCACCGCAGGCGGCCTCGGCCTCGCAGTCTTCGACCAGGTTGAGGAAGCTGACCTCCAGGTCGCGGACGATCGCTTCATACTTGTTGGCCTGCATGGGCACCGTCGAGTCGAGCACCACGCTGCGCACTCGGTCGGGGTGGTTGGCCATAATTCGCTGGGCCAGGTAGGTGCCGTAGGAAATGCCGTAGAGGTTGATTTTGTCGTAGCCCAGGGCGGCGGTCAGGTTCACTACGTCCTGGGCGCTGTTGGGGGTGTTGTAATTGCTGAGGTCGTTGCCCTGGTTTTCTAGAATGCGGGCACAGAGATCGAAGAAGGCATAGGCTTGGACTTGGTTGTCGGGGGCATCGGGAAAGCGCGATCGCATCTGTTCGATCAGCGGATCGAGCAGGCCCGCGTACTCGCTATCGGGATTTAAAAGCAGCTTGTAGGTCACCAGCCCCACCGGGGCACAGCCCAGCCGATTGGAGAACTGGGTACCCCGCTGGTCGAGTACAACAATGTCGCGGGTCTGGCGCAGGGGCTCGTAGATTTTCGCCCGCGTTCCTAACGAGTTCGACTCCAGGGTGCTGCCCCCCGGCCCGCCGCGCAGATCCATCACCGGGTCGGGAGCGGGGGAAAGGCTGTGGCTGTGAAGTACTGCATAGGTGAGGTCGATCTGGCGACCGTTGGGCTCGGCATAGTTTTCGGGCACGGTGAACACGCCACAGGTGATGGTTTTGCCCTCAATTTCGTTGGGGGGTAGCACAGTGGGGCAGGGGATAACGGTGGGGTAGCGCGGGGTTTGGGCCAGGGCGGGAATTTGGGCGACGAGGGCAGCGGCGAGGGTGAGAAGGGGGAGGGAGAGGGTGCGGGTTAGGTGTTTCATGGGGGTCGGGAGTCGGGGGAGAGTTTTGAATTTTGAATTTTTGGCAGTGGGGTGGGTTATTGGGGGCTGGGTGTGGCGTGGTGGAGGTTGGTGAATGTGGCTAGGGTCTTGTCCAGATCGGGGGGCTGGCGGATTTGGGTAGCTTGCTCGATCGCATAGCCCACCGCCAGCAGATCGGGTTCGCTGAGGGCTTTGCCGATTAGGAAAATGCCCAGGGGTTCGCCCGTCTCCGCAAAGCCGATGGGGACGGTCAGCGCCGGATAGCCAGCGGGGGCGTAGGCTTGGGTTTCGGCAATCAAGACATCAATACCCGCATCGGCAAAGACTTTATTGAGGTCAGTGCGGGCGGTGGTTTGGTGGGTTTCGCGCAGGGTGGTGTAGGCAGCAGAGGGGCTGTCGCTGCGCTGGGCGTTGATCAGGTCGTCTTGCCCATAGGGAATGCGGTTGGCGGGGTCGGCGTAGTTGAAAGACACCACATCGATCAGGGCGGCGACGGGTGGGTTGGGCAGGGTGGGCAAAAAGGCATTTAGGGATGCTTTGAAGCCGGGGGGCAGGGCGGCGTTGGCATCCGGTGCGCGGGGCACGGCGGCGTTATCCAGCTCGACAGCGGTGATGCCCTGCTGGGTGAGGGCGGCGATCGCCGCTTTGGCTGCTTGATTGCTCGTCTGAAGCACTTTGATAACATTCGGCAGAGCCGTTTGCACATTCGCTGGCAGGTCTGCGGGCGGGTTAGCAAGGAAGGCTTCTAGCTGGGCGAACGTCGCCTCTGAGGTCACGGCTACGCCCACCCGCCGTTGCCTGGCCTGCTCCAGATCCAGAAACCGGGTAAAGTCTTCGCTTTGCAGCTCCGCCACATCGGGATCGGGGCTTTCCTCCGCCCCTTCGTTGGTGTGGGTGAGGGCCGTGAGCAGGGTGGCCACATCAACGACATGTCGCCCAATTGGCCCCGGCACATCCATCCAGTCCACCAGGGGAATGACGTAGTCGCCGCTGACCAGGCCGTGGGTGGGTTTTAGCCCAACGACATTATTGGTGGCCGCTGGTTTGAGGATCGAGCCCTGGGTTTCGCTGCCAACGCTGACGGCGGTGAGGTTGGCCGCTACCGACACAGCAGAGCCAGAGCTAGAGCCGAGCGGGTCAAAGGGGCCGTAGGGGTGGCGGGTTTGTCCACCCAGTGCACTAAAACCACTGGGCATAGCGGGGTCTACATAGTTGGCCCATTCCGACAGGTTGGCCTTGCCGAGAATGACGGCTCCGGCATTGCGCAGGTTTTTGACCAACTGGGCATCGCGATCGCCCCGCCAATCTTTCAGAGCATAGGCTCCGGCGGTGGTGTGCATCTGGTCGCCCGTGGTGATGTTGTCTTTGACCAACACCGGGATGCCGTGCATCGCCCCCCACAGATTGCCTTCGGCTCGTTCTGCATCGAGATTGCGGGCGATCGCCAGAGCATTTGGGTTCAGCTCCATCACCGAGTTGAGCTGGTTGACGTCGTAGCGCTGGATGCGATCGAGGTAGTAGACCACCAGTTCCTCGGCGGAGAGGTCGCCGCTGGCCATGAGTTGCTGCAATTGGGGAATGGTCGCTTCTAGCACCAGGGCATCCATGGTGCTGCGCCGCTCAGCGGAGAGGTTTGCCAGGGCTGGCTTAAAGGGGCTGAAGTCTCGCWKKYKYTTKCWAGNWGWAGWCGGSWTMYGAGAKSSKRARMTNNGTSKSRTRGGCKCGGRGANRGYSTWYRRGRGACNGGGGGAACAGCGACGACGTGGGTGGATAGAGCGAGGGCGATCGCGGCTAGGGCCAGCGGTAAAATGCGACGAAGCAGTTTCATAGGGGCTGAATGTAAGAAGAGGTAAGGGTGAGGGCATTGGCTAGCAGGGGCACACTTAGTCATGGAATGCCAACGGAGTAGCGTCGGTGAAACTCAGGGATGTGGGGGTTAAGTAGTAGCAGAGTTGTTTCACTGGGGGTTTCCCTTTGCAACCGACTCATGGTTCTGCCATTCACTAGCTAGTTGTGGGGCGTTACATCCGCTAAGCCCGTGTTGTAGTTAACTGTTTGTGGCTTGCCGATCTGAATGTTGTTTGTCTCAAAGGCTTGACGCACCCGTAGCCGGAACTCGCGCCCAACGATCCACTGCTGCATAGGTGCAGTCTTGAGCCAAACGCGGACCAGCATGCCGGTGTGGGACAAATCATCAACGCCTAGGACTGTAGGTGGTTCTGGCAAGCGATCGCGCCATTCCGGCTCCCGGTAGAGCTGGTCACACACCTGCTGCAAAACGCTGAGCACCTGTTTCGGGTCGTTCTCGTAGGCCGCCACCACCGAAAAATCGACCCGCGACCACAGGCGCGTCAGGTTGCTGACATCGGTGATGGTGCTGTTGGGAATCGTGATCAGCTGCCCCTCGCTGTTGCGCAGCTGCGTCACGCGCAGGTTGAGGTTTTCGACCAGGCCACTCCTCTCGCCAATCTGCACCACATCGCCCACGGCAAACTGATCTTCAATCAAGATCAAGCAGCCGTTGACCAGGTCTTTGACCAAACTCTGGGAGCCAAAGGACACGGCCAGACCAATCACCGCGCCCCCTGCCAAAATTGAGCCGGTGGGAATGTTAAACAGGCTGAGGGTCCAAATGATGCCGATGATCACCAGCACCGAGGTTGTCAACCCCTTGAGGGCGTTGGAGATGGTGGTGGCTCGCAGGGAAATCCGCTCGGCTTCGCCCAACACCAGGTAGGGGCTAGTTTTCCAGGAGTGGGTCAGGCGGTTGATTAGGCTGCTGCTGATGCGAATGGCTAAACTGATGCCAAACCAGAGGGCCATCAAGACTAACGGCGTTGTCCAGGCGTAAAGGCTCCACCGCATCAAGAGGGGCACTGTGGACAAGATGCGGGCAATGCCGACGTACCACATCACAATCAAAACCCAGAACAGCAGCCACGTTAGAAACTTGCCGATTTCTAACTGCCGCTGCACGCTGAGCGAGTGCTGCACCCTGGCGAGAACTTGCGATCGCAGTGTAGCCCTGGCGATCGCCTCCCCGTCCTCTGGGTCTGGCGGCGATGGGCCGACGGCGATGGCCGCTAGCTGCTCCTGATACCGGCTTTCCAGGGTTTGCTGTCGGCGGGTCAACCGGCGGCGCAACCACCAGATCGCCGCGCTGGCCAGCAGCAGCCCCAGCAAAATTTGCAGAGCCTGCCCGATGCGCTGAGCAATCACCTCTGGGCTGCCTAGCTCTCTAAAGCGGACGATCTCAGCCTGAAGAATGGTCTGCCACTCCTGGGCGAGTTCGTCTAGGGTTTTGCCGTTGAAGTCGGCATCGGGCTCGGTCACGGTCACCAGCCGGATGGGGCGAGAGGACTGGTCATCGCTCGCCTGAATGATCGGCTGGTTGCTGAGGGTGGCAATCGTCACGACCGGTGGCTGGGCTGATGGCTCACTGGCATAGGCGCGATAAAACAGCCGCCACAGGCGCTCATTCACTTCCTCGGCGCGCACCTCAACTGGCAGCAGTCCTTCGGGAACGCGATCGCGATTCAAAACCGTCGGGGACGTGACCTCAAACAACTCCCGCCGATCGAGGGGCGATCGAATAGAGGCGGTTTCGTATTCGCCGTGGCGGCTGACCCCGTCGGGCGGACTAAACGCGCTGGAGTTAGCGGTCGGCAGCGAGGGTAGCTGGCTGTGGGCGATCGCTCCGCTGCCCAGCACCAGGGCAACGGTCATGAAGCCGAGCAGTGCCAGCCGCACCGTTGAGCGAAAGCATCGATGACACCGAACCATAGGGAATGGAAAGGGTGAGCCCCTAAATACTAAACCGCTGGGAGCAAGGGCGATTGCCTCGGAAAAAGCGCTGCAGGGCTTCAAACGCGCTAGCTCCGCAGCCGCGCCAGCTCGCTCCGCCAGGAGGCCACCAGAGGGTCGCTTTCCACCGATTGACCCGCCTGCCTGACCCGCCACTTGCGAATCGCCAGCTCATCCTGCGCCCGCACAATCGCCGCGGATGTGCGGCGATTGAGGTGGGGAATAGACCGCGTTTTGAATATGCGATCGCCCTTCACCGCTTCATACTCTTCTGGCAAAATCACAGGTTCGCCCTCATCGGCCAGCTCTTCACAAATCACCTGCCGCTCCCAGATGCCGCTCTGCCACAGCATCACTCCAACAATGAGGAAAAATGGGAAAAAGCCAATTAATCTCCAGGCACTATGGATGATCCACACGTGGAAGAAGGGTTCAACCATCTGAGGGGCCACTTCGGGCGTTGAGGCTTGGGTTACCGGCTGCCCAGTGGTGAGAAAAACAAACAAGAGCACCATCAGACCAATGCCATTGTTGAGGAAATGCGCCGAAAACCCCAGCAGCCAGCCCCCCACAGGAGCCGCGTAGCGCAGCCAGCGACGAGTGGTCTGCCGAGCTAGCCCCAGCCCCAGGCCAAAGAGCCCGGTGAAGAGCCCATGCCCCGCCAGGCCAAACAGAGAGAAGCGATCCCCGAGCTGAAGATACAGCGGCACGTCTCCGTCGGCGGCAAACCCTATCAGCACGTACAGAGGCGCTTCGCACAGGTTAAACCCAATGCCGACTAGCGCGCCGTAGATGAAGCCGTCGCGAACATTGTCAAACTCAGCCCGCAGCAGCCAAAACAGCAGCAGCACGCCCAGGCCTTTGGTGGTTTCTTCCACCAGAGGCCCGGCCACGGGAGCGCCCAAAACCCTCCCAGCATCGGAGCCAAAAATGGTCTGAAGGGCGGGATGCAGATCGATAAAACCGGTGATGGTGGTGAGGAGGTAGGTGTTGATCGGCAGTGCCACTCCGGTGGCAATTAGCCCGCCCCACAGCAGGGCGATCGCGTAGAACCATTTCGACTCGGGCTCGCGGCGATCGAGAAACCACACAATCGCCAGGGGCACAAGCGACAGCAAAGCTGCCCCCGCCAGAGCGATGAAAAAGACCCGAAAACCACCCTGGGTTACAGCCGAAAATTCTTGGATAAACGATGACGCGCTGATGATAATCAGCACCAGTAGAACAACGACCAGAAAGGCGGCGTTGCGGGGTTTATTTAAAGGCGAGCCGTACAGCAGACTGGCTCTGTTGGATAAGGTCATACGTGCCTGAGAATGGGAACAAAGAGTACCGATCCAGCTAGTTCTCGCAGTGGTGCCAATCTACGTAATAGATGTTCTGGTAGCGGCCATCTGAGGTGACAACTTCAACACACCGCCCCGAGTTGCCCTCAATCCAAAATGAGGCAACGGCAGCATTGGATATGCGCTCGTTGCGGCGATAGCTATACCCCCGCCGCTGCAATTCGGCCTCGGCTTGACCGGCTCTGGCTCCCACCATGTCTTGCAGGGCGGGGGGAGCGGTATTGCTCACGGCGGGCGGATCGCCGCGATCGCAGTCAGCCGTGCCCCCGGTATAGGCCAGAGAAACGTAGCGCCCCTGCTCGGTTCTCACCGTAATGCACTGCCCTGTGCTCGACTGAGTCCAGTAACTATAGACCGCATCGTCGGAACTCTCGGCCCAGCGATAGATATAGCCTCGCTGCTGCAATTGAACTTCGCCATCGCGCCCGCGCACGTTCACCAAATCGTTAAGCTCACGCACAGAATCGCCAGCATTTTGAGCCTGGGCGCTAAAGGTCGCTGCGATGACCAGCGAACTCACCACCCCAGCAATGACTCGATGCAATTTCATACAGATTACCTATCAAGATTATTAGTACCGATCGAGATTGGTCCCCCAGTTACTCGCAGTAAAAGCCTCTCTCGGCATCCCCCTTTGTAAGAGGGGCAGGGGGGATCCTCGCCTACAGGGAGCCTTCGTTGGCCATGCTGTAGGTGTAGTTGTAGAACTCCGTGCCCGTGACCACGTTGATGATCACCATGCGACTGGTTCCCTTGTCGTACATCACCCGCACGCGGCCATCTTCGCCGATAAAGCTATTGCCCGAGGTGCGGTAGAGCATGCCGTCGAAGACGAACTCACCCTCGGTGATGTAGGCGGCGATCTGGTTGTCGGCAATTTGCGACAGGTTGGTGCGGGGCGTTGCTGAGGGGGCAGCGGCAGTCCGCGCCGAGGTGCTGGGAGTCCGGCCCGCTTCGGTGAAGGTGTAGTTGTAAAACTCGGTGCCTGTCATCGAGTTCACCACCAGCACATTGCCTGTGTCGCGGTTGTAGGTGATCTGCACGCCCCGGGTGGTGAGGGTGTAGAAGTTGCCGTAGCTGCGCTGCATGATGCCGTAGACCCGAAATTCGGCGTCGGTGATGTCTACGGCGATTTGGTTGGGGTCGCGCTGGGGGGTCATGTAGGTGCGCTGGGGCGCTCTGGACTGGGCCAGCAGTAGAGGCGCGGCTTGGGTCTGGTTGGCGGCGACGGGCAGGCCAGCGCTCGATGCGCCCAAGAGGAGGGCCGTTGCCAGCAAAAGGGTTTGAGGTTTCATGGTCAATCTTGCAAAGGAAGGAATGGTGAAATGAGGGGGGGTAGGGTGGCAGGCCGATTCAAGAACGGTGGGCGGTGCCCGCCCTACAGGTGGTCAGGGCTTCTGAGTTACCTACAACGCGCCGTCGGTGGGGAAGATGATGAAGTCACTGCGCACCCAGCCGATTGCCCCAGAGACCAAAAACTGCACCCGGCACCAGTTCAGGCTGCTGCCAGCGGTGTCGCGGTCTTGCACACATTCGAGGATGTTGACCTGGTCACCGGCTAGGCCGTAGCCGATGGCGCGGGAGCGTACAGTGGCCTCACTGCGCAGGTTGATCTGAGAGCCGCGTTCGTGGGCCACCAGCGTGGCGACGCGAGTGCCCCCGGTGCCCTGGCTCACCGGCCCGGTGCCGTAGGAGGTGTTGGTATCCCAGTAGACCCAGAGGTGCGAGCCATCGACGAACTGAAAGATTGTGCCTGCATTGCCCAGGCCGCTCTGGCGGTAGACCGCCTGGCCGTGCTGGTCTCTAAAGTTGCCCGAGGCAGCGTTGGGCACCGGGTCCAGCTCGTAGCTCACCCCGTTGCTCTGTAGCTGAATGCCGATGTGCCCCTGCCGCTGGGAAAAGGTGCAGTTGCTCGACAGGTAGGCATAGTCTTCGCCGGGGGCATAGAGGTCGCAGTGGGCGGGCACCGTATCGGCCTTAGCCGCCAGGCCCAGGCCCAGGGCCGCCAACGAGGTAACTGCAGACAGTAAAACAGTTTGAATTCTCATGGTTCTCTAACCGGAATAAGTTGGGTAGCTGGAACGGACAAAACTGCACAACCCGAGCTCTGACGGCGTTCCTCAGGGCAAGGGCATCAGAGCTTGCTGGGGTGGACAGGGGTGGGCACCGCCCCCCAAACCTTGGCCTATCGCCGTCCCCCCGCCGCGTGGGCCGGGGGGTTGCTGCACTGGTTGGTAGACAAGTCCACCAAAATGGGTGCGCCATCGACCGTCGATCGCTGGGGCACCCAGGCTTTGTTGCCGCCGTAGATCGCCACCTCAATGAACGATCGCCCCCCTTGCACCACCGCTGTCGGCAGGTTGGTGGTGGCGTAGGCAATGTCGCCCACCGCGAAGCGATCGCCCGTGGCGGCATTATTCGCCGGTCGAGCAAACACGCTTAGGGTATCTTTTACCGCAAAGCAATAGGGCGTAGCCGATCGATTTTGGGCCGGGGCCGGCGCTGCCAAAGAGCTTGCCACTAAGGCAGCTCCGAGGAAAACCGCGAGATATTTAAAAGGAACAGGCTTGAATGTCATAAATTGAACCTACATCCCCAGGCGCTGATCGCAAATGCTTTAAGTTTGATTGAGTGTAGGTATTAAAAAATGGACTTCATAAAGACCAACTGGCGCAGACGATACAATGCCTAACACCCCATAAATAGACTGAAGTGGAGTATATCAGGCAAGTTCGGCTTTCTCCAACACATCTAAAGAGTCGCTTAAAGATCATGTTTTCCAGCTAGGCTAACTGATTTCGAAAGGGGATCAGAAGAAAATGTGGTTTGCATAAAGCCCTTTGAAAATGGCTATTTCGCCTTTGAAAAGTACACGTTTAGTACGAAATATATGATTTTCATAAGAAAGATTTGAGCGCCTAAAAGAGCAAGGAAAACTATTTAATTGACTGACGACTACCTGCGGTCAGTTAAGCAGATTTTCGGTCAGTTAAGTCAGCGGTATTGAGAGGCGTTGCCACCCTGAGTGAGCCGCTCTAGGCGGTGTAAAGTACATCGTATGAACTCCGATGAACGGCAGATTGTTAGGCGTAAGCGTGGGGTGGTGCTAAGTGCCCCAGGGCTAGAGCGATTGCG
Organism: Nodosilinea sp. LEGE 06152; assembly: GCF_015207525.1. Lineage (GTDB taxonomy): Bacteria > Cyanobacteriota > Cyanobacteriia > Phormidesmidales > Phormidesmidaceae > Nodosilinea. The sequence continues at coordinate 21,119 of NZ_JADEWR010000005.1, read as the reverse complement.
AAGTGCGATTGCCAATCTTGAAGCTCAACAAAACAACGCCAACCCCTACAGCGCCGAAGAGTTGAGCAGCCTTACCGGCGTGTCGCCCTCCACTATTCGGCGGCTGCGGGCGGCCAAATCGGGCATTGACCAGCGCAGTTTGCAGCAGATCTTTAACGCCCTCAATCTGGAGCTACAGGAGAGCGACTTTCAGTGGGTCGATCGCACCGACGCAGAGCTTGCCGTCGAAGCATTGGCTCAGCCGTTCCCCACCGCCCAAACCTACCGCTACCCCAGCGGGCCACTGCCGCTGGCGTCGCCACTCTACATTGTGCGATCGCCCATTGAGCAACTGGCCTCTCAAGAAATCACCCAACCCGGCTGCGTGGTGCGCATCAAAGCCCCGCCCCAGTTTGGCAAAAGCTCACTGCTGCTGCGCATTCTGCACCAGGCCCAGCAGTTGGGCTACGCCACAGCGGCGATCGATCTGCAACAGGTAGGGGACAAGATTCTGAGCGACTGCGATCGCTTTCTGCAGTGGTTTTGCGCCACCCTGGCCCTCAAGCTCGGCGTCGATGCCAACCCCGCCACCGCCTGGAACCAGCTGGTCGGCAGCCAGCTCAGTGCCACCCTGTTTGTGCGCGAGCAGGTGCTGCGCGCCGTCAACCGCCCCGTTTTGCTGGCGATCAACGATATTGGCCGCCTGTTTGAGCACCCCGCCACCGCCCAGGGATTTTTGCCATTGCTGCGATCGTGGTACGAAGAAGCGGGCCACGATGCCCTGTGGCAGCATCTACGGCTGGTCGTCACCTACTCCACCGACAGCTACCTACCGCTGGATATCAACTATTCCCCATTCAATATTGGCCTGGCTCTGGCCCTGCCGGAGTTTACGGCGGCGCAGGTGCTAGAGCTGGCGAGGGTGTACGGGCTGGACTGGGGCGATTGCGAAGCCGACCAGCTCCTCGCTCTGATGGGCGGGCATCCCTCGCTAGTGCATGGGGCGATCTACCACCTCAGCCGTGAACTATTGACCTTTGACGAGTTGTTGCAGACCGCCAGCACGGCCCAGGGGATTTACAGCGGCCACTTGCAAAAGCTACTGGCCACTATGCGATCACAGCCGCACCTGGGGGAATCGTTGCGATCGCTAGTCCAGGGCGGGGGGCCTATACCTCTAGAGCCAATGCAGGCCTACCAACTCGAAGGCACGGGGCTAGTCAAAGGTTCAGCCGAGGGCTGGCAGATCAGCCGCGAACTCTACCGCCAATATTTTCAGCAGGTGCTATCTTTGCCTCAAAATTGGCTACTCACTCGTTAAAAGGCGAGCTGTTGGGTCTCAAAGCGTGCTCCTGCGGTTACGATTGCCGCGTTGTACTTTCGATTGAAACAGATCCAATGACTCAGGATGAGGTCATTGTTCCGCTTGGATATTGGCACCCACGACAAAGTTTATTGAGCAGAGAACATCAGTTGCTGCATTTGTTAGTCAATTTAGCGTGACCTAACAGCCAGCTATATGATTTAACTCATCGCATAATAGAGCGCAACGCACCCTAAACTGCTCCGCTTGTGATCATTCCCTCCGTTTACAAAGTTGGCGGCTGCCTCACCGCCGAGGCCAGCACCTACGTGGTGCGCCAGGCCGATGTGGACTTGGTAGCGGCGTTGCAGGCGCGAGAATTTTGCTACGTGTTTAGCGCCCGGCAGATGGGCAAATCTTCCCTACTGGTGCGGGCGAAGGCCCAGTTGCAAAAGGCTGGGGGACATTGCGCCTACCTGGATATGACTCGCCTGGGCAGCAACGGCCTCACTCAAGCTCAATGGTATACCGGCGTGGGGGTGAGCCTGCTGCAAAGCCTAAATTTGCTGAGCCAAACCGACTTTTTGGCCTGGTGGCAGGTCCGTGAAAGCCTGCCCCTGGTGCAGCGGCTGAACCAGCTGATGGATGAGGTGGTGTTGCCTGCCACCGGGAATGCGCCTGTCTATATTCTCGTTGACGAGATCGACGGGCTGCTGAGCCTCGACTTTTCTACCGACGATTTCTTTGCCTGGATGCGATCGTGCTATAACCTGCGCGCCCACAACCCCCGCTACTGCCGCCTCACCTTTGCCCTGTTTGGGGTCGCCACCCCTGCCGACCTGATTGCCGACAAGCAGCGCACCCCCTTCAACGTCGGTCAGGCCATTTCTTTGGAAGGCTTTACCCTGGCCGAAAGCGTGCCTCTGCAACAGGGGCTAGAGAGTCTGGTAGATTGCCCCCAAGCGGTGCTCAAGGCCATTTTAGGTTGGACGGGTGGCCAGCCGTTTTTAACCCAAAAGCTGTGTCAAATCGCGGTGAAAAATGCTCAGCAGGCTGAGACCTTGCCTCTGCAACTTTCCCCCAGCATGGCCGAGTTTTGGGTGGAGGGGTTGGTAAAAGCCGCCCTGCTCGATCATTGGGAAGCGCAAGACGAGCCCATTCACCTGCGTACCATTCGTGACCATTTGTTTTGGCACCAAGACCGCACGGCGAGAATTTTGGGCCTGTACCAGCAGCTTTTGCAGGGGGAAGCGGTGCAATCCGACGACAGTCGCGAGCAGAGCGACCTGCTGCTGTCGGGGTTGGTGGTGCGTCGGGGCAATGAGCTGGCGATTAAGAACCGCATCTACCGGGCGGTGTTTACTCTCAACTGGGTGAATCGCCAGCTGCGTCGCCTGCGCCCCTACGCCACGGCACTGGATGGGTGGATTGGCTGCGATCGCACCGACTCTACCTACCTGCTCCGGGGCCAAACTCTGCTAGAAGCTGAAAGCTGGGCGCGGGACAAGAGCCTCAGCGATGTCGATTACCAGTTCCTCGCCGCCAGCCAGGATGCCGAGCGGCAGGAGATTCAGCAAAAGCTGGATGCCAAGGCCGAGAGCGAGCGGTTCTTTCGCCAGCTAGCGGAGGCGGTGCCGCAGATCGTGTGGATTGTGGAGCCGGACGGCAGCCTGTCCTATAGCAACCAGCAGGGGCACGATTTTTCGGGCCAATCCCAGGAGGCTTTGCAAGGCTGGCAGCGAGTGGAGGTAATTCACCCGAACGATCGCGATCGCAGCCGTACCGCCTGGCAAACCGCCCTCACCACCGGGGCGGCCTACGAAGTAGAGCTGCGCATGCAGGATGCCGACGGCCACTACCGCTGGTTTTTGAACCGGGCCGTGCCCATTCGCGATGCCGACGGGCAGGTGGTGAAGTGGTTTGGCACTAGCACTGATCTGGATGAAGTCAAGCGCAGCGAAGAAGCCAAGCGGCTGAAAGAGCGGTTTCGGCTCCAGCGGTGGCTGCTAGGGGCGGTAAGTGCAGGGTTTGCGATCGCCACTACCCTCGGCCTCTACGCCTTTGCCCAACGGCACCAGGCCACCCTGCGCGAAATTGAAGCCATCACCAGCCTCGCCGACGCCCAATTTGCTTCCGGCAACCGCCTTGATGCCCTCGTCACCGCAATCCAGGCCCAAACCCGCCTCGACAATCTGCGGTGGGTGCCCGCCGAGCTGGCCAGCTACAGCGATCGCGAGCTGCGCCGCGCCACCTTTCAAGCGCTGGAATGGAACCGTTTCAACGGACAACTGGGCCGAGTGCGTGGCCTCGCCATTAGCTCCGGCGGCGACCTGATCGCCGCCACTTACCAAAAAGAGGCCACCCTGCTCTGGGGCATGGATGGTACGCTGGTGGCCCGCCTCCCCGGCACCGCCACTGGGGTTGCCTTTAGCCCAGACGGGCAGACCCTGGCTTCTGCTGGGGATGACGGCACCGTGAGACTCTGGGGTTTGGATGGCACCCCTGTAGCCACGCTAACGGGCCACCAAAAACCGCTCAAGGCCGTTGTCTTTAGCCCAGACGGGCAGCAGCTTGCCTCCGCTGGCAGCGATCGCACCATCAAACTTTGGAGCCGCGACGGTCAGCTGATCCGCACCCTCACCGGGCATAGCGGCACCGTTTGGGACGTGGCCTACAGCTCAGACGGGCAAACCCTCGCCTCCGCCAGCGACGACAACACCGTGCGGATATGGAACCGCGATGGCACCTTAGTTCGCACCCTCACCAACCCCGTTCCCTCCACCAAGGGCGAAAACCACCTGCACAGCATCGCCTACAGCCCTGTTCGCGAAGCGTCCGCAGAGGGGAACGGGCAAACCCTGGTAGCAGGCGACTCCTACGGCAACATCCTCTGGTGGAATGCCGACGGCACCTTGCAAAAAATTACTTCCGAGCATCGCAAGGCCGTCGATGCCCTGGCCTTTAGCCCGGACGGGCAAACCCTCGCCTCCGGCAGTTGGGATGACACGGTTAAGCTCTGGAACCGCGATGGCACCCTCATCCGCACCATCTATGCCCACCCCAGCGGCACCCTGGCCCTGGCCTTTGGCCCAGACGGTCGGCGAGTGATCTCCGGCGGCGAAGACGATCTGGTGCGACTCTGGCAGCTCGCTTCCCCCGTGCTCACCACCCTGCGGGGCCACAGCGCCTCGGTGTGGGATGTGGCGATCGCCCCCGACGGCAATTTCATCGTTTCCTCCAGCTCCGATGGCAGCATCAAACTCTGGAACCGTGAGGGTCAATTGCGTCGCACCTTCACCCTCGACCAAGGCACCGTCTGGGCGGTGGAGATCAGCCCCGATCAGCAAACCCTAGCCGCCGTCAGCAACGCGGGAGTCCTCACCCTATGGGGGATGAATGGCACCCTGCGCAACGCTATCAACGCCCACGGCGACACCGCCTTTGACGTCGCCTTTAGCCCTGACAATCGCGAAATCGCCACCGTCGGCTGGGATGGCCAGATTAAGCTGTGGCGGCCCAATGGCACCCTGATTCAAGCACTGCAAAGGCCCCCAGATACCGATGCAGCGCAAGCTCTCAACTCTCCCCAAAATTCTCTCAGAAATCGCCTCAACGCCGTCATCTTTAGCCCAGACGGGCAATGGCTGGCGGTAGCCGGGTTAGACGAGGCGATCCACCTCTGGCGGCGCAACGAAACCGGAACCTTTCCCCCGCAGCCAAACCAAATGTTCAAAGGCCACAGCGACAACATTTGGGATGTGGCCTTTAGCCCAGACGGCACCCTGCTCACCAGCGCCAGCGAAGACACCACCGTTAAACTCTGGTCGCTGGATGGCACCTTGGTTCGCACGTTTGAGGGGCATCGCGATCGCGTCAACGCCGTCACCTTTATCCCCCCCAACTCGGGCCTGCCCGCTGCCTGGGGCACCGTCATTGCCTCCGCCAGTTGGGATCACACCGTCAAACTCTGGTCCCTCGACGGCACCCTGCGCCTCACCCTCGAAGGCCACGAAGAACGCGCCCTAGACGTAAGTTTCTACCCTGCCACCAGTACCCACGGCCCCCTGCTGGCCTCCGCTGGTCTCGACAATAGTGTTATTCTCTGGCCCCTCGATCGCATTCTAGAGTCAAAGCAAATCCACGACTATGGCTGCCAGTGGGTGCGCGAGTATCTGCAAACCAACCCGCAGCCTCAAATGAGGGCGCTATGCCAACCTACATTTGAGGCCAAAAAAAGGGTGCTGCGCCGCAGGTCATGATTACTCTACTCTTCAGATCAGTGCGATGCGAAAGGTTGATACCCAATGGCCGTAAGCGTGTTAGTTGCTGTGGGTGGAATAGTTGCCTGCGCGCACAGCTAGCCATTTTGGCTTACTGCACACCTATACCCACGGGAGACCCTAGCGTAGCTGAATAGTAATTGTCAAACGCATTGTTGGACAAAATTTGGAAATTTCCACGAAAGAGCTAGGGAATCTTAAGTTGTTTGCCCCCAGTCGCCAAGGATTTACACTGAAATTTTCTATCTAAGATCCTGAATGGAAGAATTATGCAGAAATTTTCTCTCTAATAATGAGTTGGCTGGCTCCGTATCCAGTCCTTGGGCTGGTGTTTCCTTGTCACCTGTCAATCCAACGCCACTCAGAGCATTGTTTGTTGAGGCAGTAATTTCAGTTTCGTTTGTGGCGGTGAAAGCACCTAGAAGGGTGTCGGTTGAGGGCGATTATGAGCGGCGATTAGCAACTGCGAAACGCTCAGGAGGCGATCGGTGAAACCTAGTTTGGGGCGAGCTGACAGGAGTGAAAGCGCAGTGCTACCGTTGAACTAGTCCCGTTAGTCTGGCGTTAGTTTACAACTTGTGACAGATCCTTGAAATAGGCAAGCATTAGTTGATATTTTACGCGTGAATACCAAGCTTCCCTGTGGTCATTCTTAGAGGCGAACCTGGTCTAAAGTATTTACTTTGTAACACTTATGCTTTCAAGATTTCGCCCTGGAATCATTTTAGGAGTACTGCTGATACTCCTGATTGGGTTCATAGTACAAACAGGTTCTGTCCAAAGTCAGCCAGCTAACACCAGTCAGAGTGTCTCCAGCATCTTATTTGAGAATGTGCAGATATTCAATGGTAAATCTGAAGGACTGTCTACGCCTTCTAATGTTTTAGTGGTGGGCAACAAAATCCAGACGATTTCGACCACTGCTATTCCTGCACTCCCAACTGTAAATCTGACCCGAATCGATGGCAGTGGGCGAGTGCTAATGCCTGGTCTAATCGACGCCCATGTTCACCTGTTTACAGAAACTACCCCTATTGCAAAACTCCTTTCTCCTGATACTCCTCTAGAAGCTTTGGTTCAACAGGCTCAAACCAATGCAACCGAAATGCTACTGCGAGGGTTTACCAGTGCCAGGGATTTGGCCGGACCTGTATTTGAGTTGAAGCAAGCAATCGACAGAGGTGATGTCGTAGGACCGCGCATTTGGCCTTCAGGGGCAATGATCTCTCAAACGAGTGGACATGGCGACTACCGCTCCCTAGATGAGCTTCCCAGAACCCCAACTACTTCCCTCAGCCGCGCCGAAGTATTTGGAATGACTGCAATCGCCGATGGAGAGGCTGAGGTGCTTCGCCGCGCCCGTGAACAACTGATGCGCGGTGCTAGTCAACTTAAGGTGGCGGCAGGCGGCGGTGTGAGTTCAAGTTATGGTCCCTTAGATGCTAACCAATTTACAGAATCGGAATTGCGTGTCGCTGTTCAAGCCGCAACAGATTGGAACACCTATGTTACCGCTCATGCCATCACATCGAGTGCAATGCAATCTGCAATTCGTGCGGGTATAAAGTGCATTGAACATGGTCAGTTAATGGACGAGGAAACGGCAAAGTTAATGGCAGAAAAAGGGGCTTGGCTTAGCATTCAGCCGTTTTTGGATGATGAAGATGCCATTCCTTTTCCAGAAGGCTCAGTGAGTCGTTCGAAGCAACTGGAAGTGGTTCAGGGCACAGATAATGCCTACAAACTGGCGAAGAAATACAATATTAAGACAGCCTGGAGCACCGACACATTGTTTGATGCTAGGCTAGCAACCCGGCAGGGAGCAATCCTTGCCAAAATGGTACGTTGGTATACGCCTGATCAAGTGTTGAAGATGGCAACAAGCACCAATGCCGAATTGTTGTCATTGTCGGGTCCTCGTAACCCTTATCCGGGCAGGTTGGGGGTTGTCGAAGAGGGCGCGCTCGCTGATTTATTGCTAGTGAATGGGAATCCTTTGGATAACATCCGGTTGGTCGAGAACCCAAGCCAAAACTTTGTGGTAATTATGAAAGACGGTAAACTTTACAAAAACCTTCTCAGATAACCGAAGACCGAGCTGGTCAATTACGTACTTCAATTCTCCCCAACTAGTACACCTCATAGTATGCCAGCTAACAATTCAAATGCAGCGGACGATTAAGAGTCGTCAGTGCTGAATTCGATGTTCTCTGTCGCCGCTGATTTGAGCAGTTAGGCAGACGATACTACTAAAGCCGTCTCTGGTTAAGTGCGATCGCCTCGCTTAATGCACTTCATACAGAGATAAAACAGGCTGACGATTAAAGCTACCTCTACGGCAATCTGTAGCCCAGTTAGTGCCGAGAGCAAACCCGCCAGCACCAATATCGAGCCCACAATTAGTGCCGCAATTAGCAGCACCTCATCAATCATTTCCATGCCTTGCGTGGGGATATCTCTGGGTGGCGCTCCTGCGTCCTGAACTGGAGGAATACGGGAGATTTGGCACAAGAATTGGTGGGCACTACCCACCCTACTTTTTACAAACAAGAGGCTTTCGTTTACATTGAAATCGAATGAAGAATTATCCTAGGCTGCTGCTATGCGTCTTTTGCTTGCCCTTGGCCTTAGCCTGACAGCCTTGACTGCCCCTCTTGCCTTGGTGCAGGTTCAAGACATTGACAACCTGTTTTGTCACAGCAATACTACCCGAGCTACTAGGGACTGTCCGGCATTAAGTCCGCTCTTAGCACTGCAACCTAACCTAGACACCCTGCAGGAAACTCGGATCGAGGGGCATCAGGGAATTGTCGACTCTATCTCTTTTAGCCCCGATGGACAACGCATCGCTACAGCCGGACAAGATGGCACCGCTCGGATTTGGAGTCTCCAGGGTCAACAACTTGCAGTGCTAGAAGGACATCAGGGAGAAGTCTGCCGAGTTTCCTTTAGCCCCGATGGGCAGCACATCGCGACATTCGGACTCGTCGATGGCACCGCTCGGATCTGGAATCTCCAGGGTCAACAACTTGCAGTGCTAGATGCCAAGCAGGGGAACGTCTTTTCTATGGCTTTTAGCCCCGATGGCCAATCCGTCGCAACATCCGGATTCGACGGCACCGCTCGGCTTTGGAATCTCCAGGGTCAACAACTCGCACTGCTAGAAGGACATCAGGGGAGTTCCTCGTCTATCACTTTTAGCCCCGACGGACAATTCCTAGCAACAGCTGGAGCTGACGGCACCGCTCGGCTTTGGAATCTCCAGGGTCAACAACTTGCACTGCTAGAGGGGCATCAGGGGTATGTCTTCTCTCTCACCTTTAGCCCCGACGGACAACACCTGGCAACGAGCGGGCAGGAAGGCACTACTCGGCTTTGGAATCTCCAGGGTCAACAACTTGTATCCCTACAGGGGAAGAATGCCATCTTTAGCCCCGACGGCCAATCCCTGGCAACAACCGAAGAAGGCGGTACTGTTCGGCTTTGGAATTTGCAGGGGCAACAACTTGCACTGCTCGAGGGACATCAGGGTGGCGACTGGCCTATCGTCTGGGCTATGGCTTTTAGCCCTAATGGCGAATACCTTGCAACATCTGGAGGAGACGACACTACTCGGCTTTGGAATCTCCAGAACCAACAAATAGCACTGTTAGAGGGTCATGATGGACGTGTCACCTCTATGGCTTTTAGCCCCGACGGCCAGTTCCTTGCAACAGCCGGAGTAGACTACATTACTCGACTTTGGAATCTCCAAGGCCAATAACTAGCCCACGGCGAAGGTTACTTAGGAGCGTTGAAACATCGTTGAAGACAAGTTGCCTGCGCGCGCAGCTAACCTAAGCCCTAGACTACCGCGATCGCCTGTCCCAATGGCGTCTCACAGGCCGGCATTGGTCTCTTAAAAGGTGATAAAGTCCTAAAACCTTTATGTGGCAATGGTTCAAGCCAATTGAAGTGAGAATTCTGAAAGTGCCCGTCTAGAGAGGCTTTCAGCCGCTTGTCTCCTATTAGCAGACCAGTGCCGATTGGCTACCAGTATTGGGCCTAACCTGGATACCATTGAGGATGTCTACACTCAAATCGCCCACCGTCGCTAAGCTCTTCGTAACGGGTTGCTCTACGCTTTTGTTTCAATAATCTTTCCCTAACAATCCTTAGTCGAGCCCTTCTTGATGGACTGCTCTACATCTCCTATAGAAGAACCTAAAAGCCCTCACGACTCCTCGAAGGATCAGAGAGCTAGGCATCCATACAGTATTCCAACGTCTGTAGTAAAAACCTGTCGGGCCGAAGTTAACGGTATTAACCTCTCTGTACAAACCTTCACAATTGGCAAACAGTCGGAGTTGACTGTCTTGCCAGGTGATGCCCACAAGTTACCACCTGACTTAGCTGGGTATTACTTTGTCGCCGCTGCCCTTGCACCAGAAGGGACTCTGGTGATCAACGGGGACGGTATGCTCTACCGAGTCCACTTTGCTAGCGGTGAAGCTACCCTGAAGTCACGGATTGCCAAGACACCTTGCTACTATGCCGATCAAATTACGCAGCGATCGAGCGAGTATCGAAAAGCCTACTGCTTCAGGGACGCCGGCCCCAGCCGCAGCAGCCCCAAACTGGGCAACCGCAACCAGCTCAACACAGCCTTTCTCCAGACCACGAGGCGCTTCATAGTCACGTTTGATGCTGGCATCCCCTGGGTAGTTGACCCTGACAGTATGGAACTGATTGAGCCAGTCGGCAGAATGGATGAATGGATCAGTCTGACAGATCCCTTTGCAGATATTGCAGAATCACTACAAAAAGCACTGCAAGATGTCGTCTTTCCACCCCATTCCAACCCGGCCCATCCGGTCTGCGATCGCTTTAGGCCCGGAAATAGTTTTCCTGGAATTTCCCACCATCCCCCTGCCGTGCTAACCCAGGACCACTTTCTCACTCTGAACTACTCAATTGGGTACAAGGGGAAATTTAGAAAGACGTTTGATCGCCTACTTGGCAAGTTACGACGCAGAACAGTTAAGGGCGCTGGTTTTTGGGCGAGGAAATTAGGTGTAGCACCAGTCCTTAGCTGGTTACGACAAATAACAGTTAAGGGCGCTGATTTTTGGGTGAGGAAATTAGGCCTAGGGTCAGCGATATTAGCCAGACCAGCGTCTGATAGTCAGCAGGTCTATGGATCACGGGTCTATGGATTTACTGACCTGCTGCGGTATACGTTCAGCGATCGCAAACTAGAACGATGGCAGCTCGTCTTACCCGACTGGAACAAAGAGAGCCCTGACATCAGCAAGTTAGTTATTGGGGAACAGTCAGTTCACCAGATGGTCATCACTGAAGACTACATTGTCCTGGCAGACATTGCTTTCAAAATTGAGTTCTCGCAGATTTTTTCTTTCGCGAAACTGCCTGAGGAATGGCTTAACAAAATACTGGCAGTTTTGGCATTGCTTATTGATAGCCTTCCTCAAGGCCAAAAGGGCCGTGAATCGCTGCAGCAGTGGTTATTAAATAAGCAGTTACAGGTTGGGTACTGGTTGTACATAAAGCTGTTACAGCTCATTCCGCCATCTCAGACCACCAACTTCTACATCATCAGTCGGTCATGTCTGAAAAGTTCTGCCAATGGCTCCGGTTCTGCAACGGGGCACAAGCAGTCAGTGCGAGTCCGTGAGGTTAACATCCCTCGCGAGGTGTCTCATTTTACGGCTGACTACAGTAATCCGCAGGGAAAAATCACCCTCCATATCGGGCACAACAACAGTACTGACGTTACCGAGTGGATCAGTAAATACGACCGTCCAGTTACACCCGAGCAGAGGGGGCTTTCAGAAAAAGACTACCAACGACTGGAGGAATATTTTCAACGATTAAAGAAAAACTTCCAGCGGTTGACAGGGATGACTACTGGAGCAATGGATGTCAGCTCCTTTGGGCGGTATGTAATCGATGGTGAAACGGGTGCGCTGCTAGATTCTAAGATCATCAGCGATGTCGAGCATACCTGGTGGCCGTCGGTCTACACTCACCGCGATATCTGTCGCGATCGCCCCAGTGAGCACAAGAACAAAGAAATTAAGACGATGTTTTGGATGTGTAACGGATTCTCCTGGGAGATTGTTCCTGAACGCCTCTACCAGATATATAAAGACCGTGATTTTCGGGTCATTCATCATACTGGGTTACCGGAGACCGGAAAGCCCTGCAAACTGCTCCGTTTAGACACCGAAACCATGGAGATCATAGACTGGTTCGACTTTCCAGCGGGACATTTTGCCTGTTCGCCCCAGTTCATCCCCAAGACAACGCCTTGCCCTGAAGGTCAGGATTTAAACACCCACGGGTATATCGCCTGTGTGGTCCTCGCTGATGCCCCCGATGAACATGCCGGAACGGCTAATGCCAGTTCTCAAGATGAGTTTTGGGTCTTCGATGGGAACAACCTGGGTAATCGTAAAAACACTGACCAGGCAGCCATTGTCTACAAGCTTTCCTGTTCCAAAAAACCCCTGAATTTAGGAATGACCATTCACTCAATTTGGTTATCGGAAGATGATTTCTCTACAAAGAGTCAGGAGTACCTTGACCCAAATGTTAGGCGCAACCGTCGCGAAGACGCCTTCTGGCGAGACTATGGAGCCTTACTCCCCGATGCAGGCGATGGGTACAGCAGAATCGATGCGCCCAGAACGCTCAAAAAGAAAGACAAAAAGACTGAAACCCTGTTCCGGGATGTCCATAAAGCGTTCATTGAACAGATGCGTGAAGGCTCTATAACCTGGACTAAATGAGATCTCTTAGCGAGAAGGAGGTAGCCGTGTGTCCGTGTTTTCATAGGTCGTCAGATGTTCTCGCGCCAGCCGATGAATAAACCGGTATCTACCGCCGATGCGCTGTAAGAGTAAACGGTCTGTACAAATGTTTAGGAAGTGGGCATAGTCCCACGGTATGCGGCCATTCAGGTACAGAAGTATGCGCAGCACTACATGTTGAATACAGGCTTTTCCACTCGTTCCCGAAGCAAATACCAAGGCCCAAGCAAAGCCATGAATTAAAACCACTAACAAATGGAGAGAATTTCCAAAGATCAATTTGTAGATAGCTTCTAGCATGACCCCTGCTGGATATATTAAGAGAACCAAGAGGGGCACGTTTTTTAATGATGCCCAAATTCCCTGGTTAGGCACTTTTCTGCTCTGGATATCTGCTCTGAGTCCGCCTATGAGCCCAAAAACGAGTCCACCAATCATTCCAAAAGCCATCCCACCAAGTAGGCTTAAAGCGACCACTGAAGACTCCCCCTCGGAAGCCCAGGCAACAAGCCCAACTACCAGGCTAATCCCTAAACCAACAACTAGATTGTGCTTCAGGTGCGCCCAGATTTCCTTGGGAATTTTGTTCAAGAATGAGACCTTAAATGTCTCAACTGTGCTGATATCGCTTGTACGGTAGGTACTGATAGCCCTATCAGAGATGCCTACGATGAGCCCCATAACGACTCCCACAATTAGTCCAACAGAGGGCGTAAATATGATGGTAAATAAAAGACCATCTAGAAGAGCAAAGATGAGTGCAACAGCCGCCTGATAAATCCACCGCTGCTGTTTTGTCCTCAGCAGGTCAGGCTGCATCTGTTCAATCAAAAACTCATCCTGGGAACGGCGGTCCAGTTGGCTAGCAAGCCAGCCCAGCCACTTTAGGGTCTGAGGGGGTGGGCTGACCGCCTTACTTCGGTGCCAGATCTCTCGGCTGAGCATCTGGGCGACATACACGCTGAGCAGATAGTCCAACCGTCTCTCAGCGGTAGGGAGGTGCTTCCACTCTTCAACCAAAAACTCTGAAGAAGACAACACCAGAATGCTCAGCCAGAAAGGGACTCTGACCAGCTCAAGTAAGTCTCTGTCCTGGCAAATTACAGGCCACAGGTCGGTGTGGCCGACCCTGACCAAATAGTCCTGAATTTGCTCGTCGGTGAGTACATGCAGGCAGACACAGCCATTGAGCTTGAGCTTTGTTGTTAGGGAGTTGTACTCATCAAGACGGCTGCAGACGGCCAGACTGACAGGCCGCAAGTCTGACCCCAGCCAGGCATTGATCAGCTCGACGCAGGGTTCCTGTCGCCAGGGCTCTAGCTCATCTAGGCCATCTAACAGGGGCAACAGCCGACGTCTCTCCAGAAGCTCTTTGCCAATTTTGACGGATACACCGTATTTCAGGTTTAGCTCTTCCACCAACCAGTCAGGGATACTCTGCCTGTCATTTTTCCAGGAGGACAGATTCACCAGGACGGGTATAGGAAAGGACTGGTCTTGCTCAGCCCGGCTGACGAGTTCTTTGGCCAGATCAAGCAGGCTCGTAGTCTTACCCGAGCCGGGGACACCCAGGATCAGTAACTTTTCATCAATGTCTTCCCGGGTGAAGACCTCGAACAGCGTTGTCTCGGCTGGCACGGGTCTGAACGGTCTGCTGCCAATTTTGACTTCCGATACCCAGGGACGACTGACCTGGCCGGATTGCTCCTCTTTGGCAAGGTCAATCAGAACCGCTCTGTGCAACGACTGGTCGAGGCGAGAGTACACCTCTTGACTGACCTGTTTTAGTAAGGCCCTTTCGACCTGAGATTGCTGAGAGTCAGGTAAAAAGCTGGCTAAAACGGCTTCTAAGGCTGAGAGCCCGGGGCCAATGGGGCTCTCAACCCACTCCAGCAGGGCGGCACTACGGGCACCCTGGGGGGCCGAGTTACCGGGAACATTGCCGCCAGGAGGCTGCAGGGCAAAGATGATCTCCTCAAACTGGGTCGGAGGCAGTGCATTTAGAGTCTGAACCAGGCGCAATCGGGTTGATGCTGATGGGGCGCGTCTGGCTTGAGACATTAGCTCTACTCTTACCAATTACTGATGTAAGTACAGTGGCAAATAAAAAGTCACAGTACAAGGTCGCAAAGGTTTTCTTAGTAGTCTTCTAAATTTTGAAGACAGGCTCACTTGATTAAGGGGGAGCACACGCTGTTGTGTGCCCTACCCTAAGAAGGTACAAGAAGATTGTGCCCAATAGCCTTAAGCACGTTAGTGGCTGTGATTTGCCCAGTTGCCTGCGCGCGCGACTTGACTAGTTGCCTCTCGGCGCAACTACTCAGATAATACAAAGGAACTAAATGGTTCCCAATCGCGGCTTCGCTACTTTGGGGCCGTATACGCAAGGAACTTGTCGGCGCTTGCTTTGTATCTGGCACAAAAAAGCTGGACTCTTGATGGATCCCGCTTGTGGAGCTGGGGCGAGGGCTAAAACCGTTCAAATATCTTCATATTGGATATGCAACGGTACACACGATCTTTTTTCAAGATACTTGTGTATTATTGTCGCTAACTGTTGCCTGTGATTGCTTGCCATGAGCTACGCCACCTCACGCAACCCGGAAGGACGCCCTTCCGAGTATGGAGAGACCAAGACCCGTGTCAATATGTCGTTAACGCCGACCAGCGTTGATGGCCTCGATATTCTGGCAAGAACCTTCAAGCTCTCGCGGAGTGAATTCATCGAGCGGATTGGACGCGGCTTGATTGCTGTTTCCGTTACCCCGCAAATGCTTGCTCCTGAGGCCAGCAAAGAAGAAGATGCGGTTGCCGTGTGATGGGCATCTTTTGGCTGCTATCAGGCCAGAGACGTTGTTTTTTGGAGGAATCCGGCCCCTGACAGGGCTTTGAAACGCAAAAGACCCGACTGCTGACAACAGTGGGCCTTTTACTCAAACAATCAGTCGGGATTCAGATGAGTTCACCGATGCTTTAGCCGGCGAAGTGAACTCATCACAGGATACCTGTGTCTCCATTTTATTGAAGACACACCAATTCTGGCAACTATTTTTCAGAATTGGTGATGCTTCGTTATAAGGCACACTCCTTTGATCCCGGCACTCTCCCAGGAACACAGGGGTGTGCCGTTCTGTTTCGGGGCCACAAGCCATAATGGTTTGTGGTGCCGGATAGTTTGTTGCGCCTTTGTACCTGGGTTCCTGCCGTTACTGGAACCACAGAGGAAGTGAAGCAGCAACCGACCCGTTTCTCCTATGTCGAGGAACATGAAACCCCGTTTTTAGCGCTTTGGCCCCACCGGTATGACTATCTTTGGGCTGAGCATCCTAATCCTGGCCAAAAGCCGCAGTGGCAGACAGAAGGGCGACATCCGCTCGCCGATCGCCTCATCACCCAAGGCAGCTATCTCTACGGCGTTCGGTTTGGAGCCAAGACCAGCTATGCCATGCTCGATATTGACAGCACCTCGGCCTACCACCCCAGCCGCGACCCATTGGCCATCCCCCAACTCACCGGTGCCCTAGAAGAAAAGCTCCACTTAACAGCCTGGGTGACGGTGCAGAGTTCCTGGTCCGGGGGATTACATCTATATTTCCCTTTTGAAGAGCCGCTTAAAACCTTTGATGTGGCAACAGCCGTCACCAGCGTGCTGGAGCAAGCGGGTTTCAAGATAGCCGGAGGCCTGCTGGAAGTATTTCCTAACCAGAAACCCTTTTCTAGCGACGGCAGCCTGAGCTTATACCAAGGCCATCGGCTCCCCCTCCAGAATGGCTCTTATTTACTCAACAAACAGGGGGAAGCAATTTACAGCAGCCAAGATACCTTTCTCACCCAATGGCGCTGGGCGATAGCTAAAAACGCCCTTAATGAGGCAACTCTAGCTCGCACCTTGAAAACCCTGCGCAAGCCATACCGCATTAGCCAAAAGGCAGCAAAATTCCTCAACGACCTGAATGCGGAAATTGAACAGGGTTGGACCGGCAGTGGTCAGACCAACCGCTTGCTCGGGCGGATTGCCATGCGAGCGTATGTCTTCGGGCAAACACTGCTCGGCTTGGCGCAGCCGCTAGTGGGGAAAGATCTGATCGAGACAATTATCGATACCGCAAAAAGCCTCCCCGGATTTGACGACCTTTGCGGTCACCAGGATGACCTTGCCGATCGCGCCAAAGCCTGGGCCAGATGTGTAGAGAGCAGCCACTACTATCCCTACGGTTCTGGGAAAAAGCCTGATGCGGTTACCGAACAGGAAAGGAAAGCGAGCTGGAACCAGCGCCAGCAGGAAGCAGCTAGGAAACGCATCCGTGCCAGTGTCGCCCAACTGTTGAACAGCGATAGCTGGCCAGCCCAGACCACCAGCCGATTTAAGGCATTAACAGGAGAAGGCATCAGCGGAGCCACACTCTACGCACACAAAGACTTGTGGCATCCGGACCACGTTCGCCCCCAAGAAGAAGCAACAGAGCCTGACGAGCAAAAAACAAGACTTGGCGAGTCTTTTCAGAGGCAGGGCGAGGAATTTCAAAAATTCCCGCCCACGCCGACAAGCTTATTGGGAGTGGATGGCTGTAATACCAGTGATGGCAATACTTCCAGCCCCGCTAACATCAGGGAGCAAACCCAGCAGGCTGTAATAGCGGCTCGGGAACACCTCAAGCAGCGCCAGTACGCCTATCAGCAGCAGCGCAGCCTGGCACAGCAGCTGCAACACCGGCAGCGCATGATGGACTATCTCAATTCTGGGGATCCCATCTTGCGACAGGAAGCCCAGAGTTGGCTTCAGAAGGAGGGGTATGGGTAAAGCCACAGGATTTCGCGGCCTATCAGGCTGAGCGGCTTCTAGCTCTTTCACAGCGGCTTCTAGCTCTATTTCTAACTGCTCAGCAGTCGACAGTCTGTTTTGCATGGCTAGCGGGAGTTCGTCACGCACCGCATATATTGATACGCCGATCGGGATATAGAGAACATCAAGGGCGTACTCGACGACCGTTTTGCTTTTTGGATTGACAGAGAGTAATGCTAATAGTCGAAGGCTCTCCCTCGGCGGGGAGGGGGCAGGCTACCTCACCGTGCAAAGCAGTTCTGATGAATGCGATCGCACCAATCGAATTTCATCAGTTCCCGCAGTTCTCAGCCCCAAGAGACTTAGTGATCGTACCGTCTGGCTCCAGCGTGGCGCACCAAACACCACCGGCCCGCCAGAGCCGATACTGATAGCTGCCTTCATGGATGAGGAAGGTAGACACGAAAATCAGAACAGCACCGGCTGCGATCGCCCCCAGCACCCGCAGAGGCCGTATCGTAGTCGGTGTAATAGGTTTAGCCTCTTTCATTCTGCACCCTCAGACAGTTGCCCGTAGACTGCCCCGAAACGACAAATCCCCCATCGCTGGGGCAGGCGGTGGGGGATAGGAAATAGAAAACTGAAAGGTCGCACCGTCAGGCGATCGCAGCTAAAGCATCCTCAGCCCAGCGATCGCCCCCAGAGATTGCAAATTCTCCAGGCGCTTCCCGCAGGCCATCGGATGTTTTAACCCCATCATGTGGGCTAGCTTGCCAATGGTAGTGATGGTGTAAACAGAGCCCTCCTGCCAAGACCGCAAGACCTCGTAGAGCCGCTTTTGCCCTGGTGACAGGTTCCCCTGGTACTGAGGGTCTACAGAAATGTAGGAGCAGTCTTCTAGCACCCCAGACTGAGTGTCACCGCAGAAAATCAGCTTCGTTCTGGCGATGTCATCCAGCACCGCCTGGTCAATCTCAAGGTCAGCATAGGCATCGTCGTGCTCATAGTCGATGCCCATGTTTTCGAGATGGTTGGAGCGTGAATAGGTCATAACGACCTCCAAGATAAGAGACGGCGTAGGAGTACAGAAATACTCCCACATTTTAACTCTGACGACTACCACCAGCGCCAGCTAGCTGGTTGCTCTGATTCTTCAAAGTCGCTGGTATCATCCTCCCGCTCGCTAGGGTCCATCTTCTAAATCAGAGACATCTTCCCGGTCGTAGGAGTCCTCTAGGTCTTCAGCCTCATCGACAACTCGCTCAGAGCGGTAGCGGTGTTGATTGGAGTCACGGCTATCTACGATACGGCTGGCCTGGTAGGTATTCACCAACCGCTCGTCGTCATCCCGCTCTACCCCAGCATCCCGCAGAGCTTTCTCTGTCTCCTTAACGCCTTTGGTAGGGATGTCGGCAACCCAGTGGTCACCGCTGTCGTTGCTGATCTCAAGCAGGCTACGATCGTCTTCCTCTTCACTCTTGCGTCGGCTAAACAAGCCCATTGGTAGTACCTCAAATTTCAAGAAACAACGTTGGAAGGGGGTGAGTAATTAAGCGCTCTGGGGGCCTTCGACCTGGCCTGCCTGGGAACGCAGCCGCCGCAGCTCGAAGTAGGCGCTATCCTCGGCCTCAACCTCGATCTGAAACCGCTGCACTCCCCGGTTAAGCCCCCTGGCCCGCATCGCGGCCACCTCTGCCGCGTCAAAGTCGGCCTGTACCTTGCTCTGCTGGCCGATGAGGTCTTTCAACTGCTCAAAGCCTGGTGTCGCCGATAGCTGCATCTGTGAGCCCTGCTGCCTGACCAGCGCCAGGGCATTACCCAACTCACCGCACACCCCCGGCCCCACTAGTCCATCGAGCGAGAACTCACGGCTGTACCGCTGCTTGGCCTCCGCTACCCATTTCTCACGGGCCGCTTTCCGGCTGGGTACCTGCTTGAACTCCAGCACCAGCGATCGCGCCAGGTCGGTATACCCCGCCTCTGTCCTTAGCAGCTCCACCGGGGCCACCCGCTCCAGCCAGGGCAACCACCGGGTTCTTAGGGTCGATTCTGCGATCGCCAACTCACCGGCCAGCTGCGCCCCACTATAGGGGGCACCCTCGCACAACTCCCCCTCGATGACGGCGGGGAACTGTGCGGCGATGCGCGGCTCCTGTGCGCTCGATGTGCGCCAATCGTGCGTTTCTGCCTGCTGCATTTGTGTAACTCCATAAGGATGAATCTGCGAAACCCTTGGAAAACTGAGGTTTCTGTCTGTGCAGCGATCGCGCGGATAAGGCACAAGACCTGTGCATTTACCGTGCACCCTGCGCACTATGCAGCGGATCGTATCGCATAATTACTTTTGATGCAATTTGAATCACATAGAATCGAATCACTCAAATTGCACAGGAGTAAGCTAGGCAATGACCACTAGACGCAGTGAAACCGTGGCAGACCGCGTAACGTTTGACATTGAAGGGCTGAGAGAAGCGATCGAATCAGCTCATGCAGATAACCCGCTATGGGAGAGGCTACCCCTGGCTCAGAAGCTCCGGCTGCTGGTAGAGGAGCGCCTAGAGGAAATTCAGAGAACTAAAACCGAGAAATCCTAGACAGTCACCATGCCTGAATTTCGCGCCGGTCAAATCATCCCCCTGCGCTACAAGAGCCGGGAGATTCAAGCCATCATCATTGACCCCAACGGCCTGGGGCCAGACAAACCCTCCCTCGGCATGGGCTTTCGGGGCATGGATAGACATACCAACGTCCCCTCAAACACACTGTCTCAGAGGGTGATCCAAAACGAAGAGGGTACATACCTCAAACTCCCATCAGGAGAGCTTTTCAGGGTGATCCAAATCTCTGGGGAGGACGGCAATAAATACCAGGTCATAGAAGCTTCTGACTGGGTTGCTCTGGCACGAGACTGGGCTAAGAACCCCGGCAAGCTGCGGAAGCCTGCCCGCGATGGATTGATCGACTTTCTGGCCTGGTTCGCGGCTGAGGGCGTTTACGCCCAGGCCTACACCATCCTCAAGCGCGTCTACACGCGAGATGACAGCCAACGGGTTCAGACCTGGATCATGTCGCGGGAAGCTGGTAAGCCCGCTCGCGCTGAATGGGGTTGGGAGGTACAGGAGAAAGACCCACGGGGCCGTTACGGCTACTGGACAAACTATGTCTATCGGGGCCTGTTCGGCATGGATGCGGCCACCATGAAAGAAACCTGGGCAAACCCAGTTCATGGGGATGCCCGCATTGCCCGCAACTATGTGCCGGAGTCGGTGGGACTGGAGGCGATCGCCTACTGCGAGAAAATGGTGGGCCTGCTCGACCTCGACGACATTGAGCAGGCCCACGATGAAGCGATCCGGCTCACTCAAATCAAGTTTGCCAAGCATTTTCCGATGGCCTAGGAGAGATACGCTTTAGCCATCTAATGTCAAAAACTGGTTATCTGGTTATCTAGCAAACCAGATAATCAGATGAGATCGCCGCGCCAAAAAACAGGTCTGGGCCAGCAAACAAGTAGTAGAATCTGGCTATCTGGCAAGCCAGATGACCGTAAAACCAGATAACCAGACAACCAGATGAAAATCATCACCGTGACTGGCTACAAGGGGGGCTGCGGTAAATCCATGACAGCGATCCATGTCGCTACCTACCTCAGCCGACTAGGCGATGTAGTGCTAGTGGATGGCGACCCCAACCGAACCGCGATCGCATGGAGCGATCGCAGCCAGCTGCCGTTCTTAGTGGCCGACGAGCGCAAAGCCATGAAGGTAGTACAGGGCCGTGACTTCATCGTGATTGATACTCCAGCCCGCCCAGACTCATCCGACTTAAAGGAATTGGCGGCGTTGCATAATTGAGAGATGAGTTAGGGTGATCTGCGATGCAATGTCCAGAATGTGGAGCCACTCACATCCGTAAGAATGGCAAGCGGAAAGGTAAACAAAACCACATCTGTGTAGCCTGCG
>NZ_JADEWR010000046.1 GCF_015207525.1 Nodosilinea sp. LEGE 06152 | reverse complement strand
TGGTACTTAGCATAGGCAGAGCACCGGCTACCTACAAGTGCCAATTTTGCTCAAAGTAACCAGGCCCCTCCCTTCCCCTCCGCTCAGGGACCGTCACCCGCCTRSSCRYCKACCYGCNSSRCSYGYSWAYSYATNYCMTCNYYYRSCMCCMTGWSKSMSKSSWSSWYSAAAMMCKASWRCCTGSGCAMCKAMGMMNANTYRYCRCYRMCGNCTRCTGNNGGSYTTCACCATCACCGATGGGGCACTGCGGATGCTGGTGCTGCTGCACTTTCACGTGCTGGGCTATACGCCCTTTGAGATCGCCATGCTGTTTCTCTTCTACGAAGTGTTCGGCGTAGTGACCAACTTTCTTGGCGGCTGGATTGGTTCTCAGGTAGGGATTCGGCAGACGCTTTACGGCGGCATTGCCCTGCAAGTTTTTGCCCTGGGGATGCTCAGCTTTTTGAACCCCGACTGGGTGGTGCCGGTGCAGGTGGGCTTTGTGATGGTGGCTCAGGCGTTTTCGGGCATTGCCAAGGATCTCACCAAAATGAGTTCCAAGAGCGCCATTCGTCTGGTGGTGCCGAAGGAGGCGGCGTCGCGGCTGTTCAAGTGGGTGGCGGTGCTGACCGGGTCGAAAAATGCGTTGAAAGGGGTGGGTTTTTTTGTCGGGGCGGCGCTGCTGGAGTGGGTAGGCTTTCGCCCCGCGCTGCTGATTCAGGCGGCGGTTTTGATCGTTATTCTGCTGTCGGGAGCTTTGCTGCCCGCCGACATGGGCAAGATTGGCAAAAAGGTGCCCTTTCGGCAGCTGTTTTCTAAAAGTAAAGAGATTAATGTGCTGTCGGCGGCGCGGTTCTTTTTGTTTGGCTCACGGGATGTGTGGTTTGTGGTGGCGCTGCCGGTGTTTTTGTACGAGGTGCTGGGCTGGACCTTTATGCAGGTGGGCACCTACATGGCGATCTGGGTGATTGGCTACGGCATTGTGCAGTTTTTGGCCCCGCAGCTGTTGCGCAAAGACCATACCGGCAAGGTGGTACCTAAGGCAAAAACGATTCTGTTTTGGACCTCGATGTTGACGGCGATTCCGGCCCTGATTGCGCTGGTGCTGATGTCGGGACTGCGCGGCGACGTTGCGGTAACGGGCGGCCTGATTGTATTTGGTGTGGTGTTTGCATTTAACTCGGCGGTGCACTCGTACCTGGTGCTGGCCTACACCGAAGATAAGGATGTCAGCCTGAATGTGGGCTTTTACTATATGGCTAACTCGGGCGGACGGCTGCTGGGCACGATTACCTCGGGGCTGTTTTACCAGTGGTTTGGCCTGGTGGGCTGCCTGTGGGTCTCAAGCCTGTTTGTGCTGGCGGCAGCGCTGATTACGACGCAGCTACCCGATCCCAAAACTTCAGACACAGTGGCGGTATAGGTTACAGCGTCTGCAGTTCGGGAGTTGCTACACCCAGAAACCGGGTTTCTTTGGCGGGTAGCGAGATTTACTGTCTCTGGCGCAGGAACCCGGTTTGTCCATATCGAGCCGGTCGCGATGGTAGGCGGTGGGTTACGGCAGGACGCAAGGTTTAAGGCTAGGGCAAAGGGGAGAGCCGCCTAACCCACCCTTGTATCTTAAAAAGTGTGGCAGACCGTCCCACCCTAGGTTAAGCAAACCGCGTGTAGCTTGGGTCGCCGCACCTTTAAGGATAAAACTCGAAAAATCGCCAGGAGCCTGTGACTCCGTA
>NZ_JADEWR010000045.1:2500-4298 GCF_015207525.1 Nodosilinea sp. LEGE 06152 | reverse complement strand
TGTTGTTAATTTTATATATCCCGGCCTCAAGTCGAGCGACAGTACCCGCCGAATTTAAGCATATTAATAAGCGGAGGAAAAGAAACCAACAGGGATTCCCTTAGTAGCGGCGAGCGAAGCGGGAGGAGCCCAAGCTCTGAATCTGGGCGCGCGCCAAGTCCGTGCCCCGAATTGTGGTCTCATGGCAAGGCATCGCTGAGCGCGGTCGCTGGTCGGGCAAAAGTCCCTTGGAAAAGGGCGCCAGGGAGGGTGACAGCCCCGTCCATTGGTCCGGCATCGCGGCCGTCTCGATTGCGCTGTTGCACTTGCCCCAGAGTCGGGTTGTTTGGGAATGCAGCCCTAAGCGGGTGGTAAATCCCACCCAAGGCTAAATATTGTCAGCGAGAGACCGATAGCGAACAAGTACCGTGAGGGAAAGATGAAAAGGACTTTGAAAAGAGAGTCAAAAGTGCTTGAAATTGTTAGGAGGGAAGCGATCGGCGCCGGCGGTTCGTCTTTAGTCTGGGGCTGTTCAGTGGTGCCTGCTTGTCGGGAGGGCCGCAGCGGCGGGGAGTGCTCACGTGCCTCCGCTCTGTGTTCGTTCTGGCGCAAACCATGCACTCAGTCCCGGCGACGAGCCAGCATCGGCTTCATGTTTATGCGTGTGGCTGACGGGCGCTGGGGATCAAAGGGCCTGGCGGGCCGGCTTCACAGCCGTGCCCCGCCGGTGCGACCCAGCGTACCKGCCATCGCAGGGGCCGAGGAACCAATTAACCCATGCCCGCAAGGGCGAGGCAGTGCGTCATCGTGGCGGGCATGCGTGTGGGGATCGGGAACCGATGCCCGTGTGCATGCCTGTCGCTCCGTGGCGYGCGTCCATCTCTGGTGGGTTAGTGATGCTGGCGGAACGGCGCTGATCGACCCGTCTTGAAACACGGACCAAGGAGTCTAACACGTGCGCGAGTGTCCGGGTGGCAAACCTGGGCGCGGAGTGAAAGCAGAGGGCGGCATTAAGCGGTCGCCTGAGGTGGGAAGGGGCGCGCGTGCGCGCGTGCTCCCGCACCACCGGCCGACCTGGATTTTCTTGAAGGGTTTGAGCCAGAGCGTATTTGTTGGGACCCGAAAGATTGTGAACTATGGGTGACCAGGACGAAGCCAGAGGAAACTCTGGTGGAGGTCCGAAGTGATACTGACGTGCAAATCGTTCATCTGAGTTGCCTATAGGGGCGAAAGACTAATCGAACAATCTAGTAGCTGGTTCCCTCCGAAGTTTCCCTCAGGATAGCTGGGACTCGTCTTTGTATAGTTTTATCAGGTAAAGCGAATGATTAGAGGTTTCGGGGTTGCAACAACTTCGCCCTATTCTCAAACTTTAAATGGGTAAGATGTGCAGGCTGCTTAGGTGAGCCTGCACACTAACATAGAATATAGAGTCCTTAGTGGGCCATTTTTGGTAAGCAGAACTGGCGATGCGGGATGAACCGAACGTGTGGGTTAAGGTGCCAAAGTGCGCGCTCATGTAGACACCATAAAGGGTGTCGGTTCATTCAGACAGCAGGACGGTGGTCATGGAAGTCGAAATCCGCTAAGGAGTGTGTAACAACTCACCTGCCGAATGGACCGGCCCCGAAAATGGATGGCGCTCAAGCGCGACCACCTATACCCAACCGTCAGCACGAATGTATTNNRACAGGATCGTCTGACGAGTAGGAGGGCGTGGGGTCCGTAGCGAAGCCTACCGCCCGTGAGGGCAGGTCGAACGGACCCTAGTGCAGATCTTGGTGGTAGTAGCAAATATTCAAATGAGTCACACAACTTT
>NZ_JADEWR010000044.1 GCF_015207525.1 Nodosilinea sp. LEGE 06152 | reverse complement strand
GTTGGCAGTACTGATCCACAAAGCTAATCGTAGGTCGAGCCAATCGCGGGGCAGACATCGTCATCAACTCTAATCAGAACTCTTCCTAGTCTGCTTTATCTCTTCCAAGAGTGATTGAAGAGGGATAAGTGGCCGAGTAGATTGACGATGCTTGGGCATCTGTGCCTTAATAAGAGACTATTGATTCAGAAGAAGCCTTTAGGGAGCTGTTTGACGCTGAGTCCTGGGCTCAAGCTCTGCCGGGATTCCTCACCTGAATGAAAGCGGCGCAATCACTCTACCCAAACGCTGTAGCGACGATGAGGCGATGGTTGGGGGAAATCCTCCAGTACTTTGAGCACCGAACTACGAGCGGTGTCGTTGAGGGCATCAACACTCGCTTAAAGTTGGTTAAGCGCTCTGGCTACGGGTTCAGCAACTTTGAGCGATTCCGCCTCCGATGTCTCGTCTGCTGGCACTTTTCTCCAACCGCTGCATAGTGATCCCAGGAGAGTCTCGTCCTCCTCAATATCGAGTTTGTTGTTGTAGCGGATATCAAAGCCATTCATTCGCTTTTGCGCATTGATATACTCATCGAGTTTCTCCCCAAGGGTTTCGATCTGTTCAATCCATTCGGCCTCGATGGTATCGGGCAAAGAGCCAAACAGGTCAAAGCTGTCTTTCATGCGCTCTGAGAGCCGCTCGTAAATGTTTTATTCACAATGCCTTGGTAGAGCAGATTCAACATGTCTACGTTGGGGCGAGTTTGGCCAAAGCGTTTAATGTAGCCTATCCACTGCTCAAGTCCAAGTCGGGTCCAAGGCAGATCTACGTTGATGAGCGTGCCTAAACGCTGAAGATTGGCCCCCACAGGCCACGTCGGAGACTACCGTGATTCTAATGGCCTGATCTTCGCCCACCTTCTTTAGCGGTTGCCGTTCGGCGCTAAGGTGAGCTTCTGGCCCTCCGATTAGAGCGTTCTTACCAGCTCCAGCAGATGTTGACGATTTCTATCGAGACTTTGAGAAGATCTGCGCGCGCGATATTGCTCAGCTGCCTTATAATAGTTGAGCAAAGGGCTATCAGTCCCGGTTGAGTGTTGGCGAAGTGATGACCATCCTCATCGCCTTCTGTCGTTCTGGGAATCGGACGTTTAAGAAATTCTACAAGAATAAATTTTGTCGGCTCTCCCTGGTATATATTTGCCAGCAAAGCATATACCTTTGCTGGCAAATATTTCAAAATCCTAAGCATGAACTACATGTACCTGAATATACAATTCAGTTGCAAGCAAGAAGAGTCGCTGTGCCTATTGGAGGAATGCCTTTGACTCAAACGCTATTATCTCCATCGCAGCAAAATCCTCGGACTCTCACCTAAACTCTGCTCTTTACCTTTCTCTCTAGCCTAAATGAGTAAAGTTGAGCTTAGCGACCTTTTTCCTAACCACCTCAAATCACCATCCATTGAAATCGTGGCAGGTCCATAAGAAGGTGTAATATATTTAGCGCTGGCGTAAATGATAAGCATGTACACAATATTTTAACAGTTGATTTAGGGAGCTTAGTAGTTAGAGCTAATGAATAAGGGACTGATAACTTTAATCTTCGTACTTGGAACTATGGTGGCAGTAGTACCACTAGCAGCAAGCCACTCAAACAGTAAGGCTTACACTAAGTCAAACCATGAGTGCACAGAAGACAAAGATAGCCGTGCAGCAGCAACAGAACAAATTTCAACTCCAGGCCAAGAAGATATTGTAGTCATACAAGGATCCGCCAACCAGATGCTCACTAGTAGAGCAGTCTCTCAAATTCCTCCTCAAGCATTAGAAAGAATTCGCGAACTCTCCCAAAGTCACAACGGCATAATCAATTCACGTAGTAGAGTTTTACAGCAGATTGGAGATGAAGCCATTTACGAAAGTAGTGCTATAGAGGTGCAAACCATCACACCCGATGGCATTGTCTCATGCGATGTGACAGATACATTTATTGATGAAATTGTTAATGAGGCTGACAATTTAATATTCATTGGCGGACCTCAGGACAATCAATAAAAACTTTGGATTGATAAGCTGTCGCACACTCAACCTGCATGCTTTGGCCTCTGAAGCTTTTGCTATAAGGGGATAAGCTCGGAAAATTATATCCATAACAGCTTATACCTTTAATAGTTATTAACTTCCAAGCAAAAGAAAGCTACACAAGCCATTTCGCTAGAAAAGGATAAATTCCTTGCCTTCTAGATGAAAAGTATTTTGGACTCCTCTACCATGAAACAATTCTCGCTGTGGCGCAAGCTCAGTTTTAGTAAGCTAGGCCTTTCTATATTTCTTCTATCTTCTAGCTTGTTTTATTCGCAGCCGACAAAAGCGGCTATAGAAGGAACTGAAGCTAGTTCTTTGTCGGGCAGCGTTACTTCAGAATCTGGAGTAGGAAGTTATCAAATAAGCCAATCTTCCCCTCCAGATTATTACTGCCAATTAGCTGTAGAACAAACAAATCCCTCTCCTCCACGGGCCAATTATAGGTCATCAATAACTTGCGGAACTGGAATTCCAACTCGCCTGACTCTCAATGTCTATCAATCTAACGTCAATTTCCCTAATCAATTGCTTTTCATAGGGACTAATACCTTTAATTGCTCCACTGGAGCATATTGCACGACGCCAAGTTATCAACAAACAATAGACAGAACAAAGTTACTCTATGTAAGCGTTTCGGCTGATATTCGGGGCACTTCGGGGGTTGTATACGTTGATACAAGAAGGGCTAGTGTCACTAGGCCATACAACAACGTTGGGGTTATGTATCCTCAGATAAAACCGACCAGAACTGATATGCCACTTGTCCCTTTTCCAGCTCCTCCATTCAGCCCGTGCTGTGAGCGAGCAGCTAGTTTTCGTTCAAACTTGATAACGCTTTATCAGTCTAGAGGTTGGGCTATACCGACCGATTCCCAAGCACATCATATCAAACCTATTGCTTGGGGTGGAAATAATGAGACGTATAATGGTGTTCTATTAGGCGTATCTACGCATAAACTCTTTACAGATTGGTGGTTACAGTTCAGCAATAGAAATTGGTAATAGCATTTGGTAGGAATGCGGCTTAGCGAGCATTCAAGGGAATAGGATGTGGGGGAATCAGCATGTACGAGTGGACAAATGACTCAATAGAGCAATCGTACAAAATTTTTAATGAACTTTCTCTTGATTGGGGTTTTAAATTGAATGAGCCGGCAACAGAAGAAGACCTAAGGGAGTATGAGTTAACAACGGGTATTACTCTCCCTCCTAGTTACAGGCTTTTTCTATTGAAACATAATGGAGCACATCTTTTTCTCTCTAAATCCGGAAGTCTTTCAACAACATATTCTTGGTGGGCAGACTCCGGCATCCTGGTGTTTGGAACAGCTGCCCTTACAGAGTACAGAAACTTTGTGTACAAACTCTCTGACAACTCAGATCGCAGGTTACCTCTACCGATTGCATATTTAGGACGAATAGGCACGGGAGATTTTTGTAGTCTTGATATGAATAACTCTACAGATTTTGAAAGTCCTGTGCTTGACTGTAATCCCGATTATCCTTCCGACGAATGGCTTAACTCAGTTATAGCTAACTCGTTTGAGGATTGGTTGAAAGAAATGTTCTCTCGTGTTATTAGTCACAAAAGTTTTCCAGAGTACTGGTTTAAAGATACTCTTTACGATTGCTCTCTTTGTTCAAGGTCACAGGAAGGGAATCAAGACTAAATGATTCTATAGATATATAAAATTCTCTAAAAAATTACTTAACTAAGCTAGGAGAAATCTAGCCAAAGGGGCGTATTTAATGTTCAAGAGGGGGGCTTTAGAAAAAAGGTATCAAAGCTCTGATTTGTGGCTCTCCTGGAATGAGTATGCTGAAGTAGCTGCTGCTACACGGTATGGCTACGGTGCCTCTACTGACAGAGCTATTGGGTTTACCGGTATTGAGGTTGAGTCGTACGAACAGACCGAGGACGGACTGATTTTGAGCGTAGAAGCCCACTGTGACGCGGCGACCTACCCTGCTGTGGAACCCTGAGCCGCCATCTGCACTAGAACCATGGCTACCTGGTTCGTGACCTCCCCATCAGCTGCTACCGCAAGACGTGGTGACGGGGCAATTGCCGCCAGTTTAAGTGTTCGAGCTGCGGGAAACCCTTCAGCGAGGGCTTTGAGTTTGTTGGGGGTCGTCGGGTCTACACTGACCGATACGCCGAGGTGGGCGTGGCTGATTTGATTCACAGCGATACGGCCAGTGTGTCGCGACAGCACGGGCTGAGCGAAGATTCTCCAGTACTTTGAGCACCGAACTACCAGCGGTGTCGTGGAGGGCATCAACACTCGCTTCGTTGAGAGAGCCGCCGCCCAATGCCCCATACCTCCGCCACCGGCAATTGGGCCAGCACCGGCCCTGGATCGGCCAGCACACAGACCCCCCCATCCGCTTGGCCTGGTGGTTAGCGATCTTAGCCA
>NZ_JADEWR010000043.1 GCF_015207525.1 Nodosilinea sp. LEGE 06152 | reverse complement strand
TTTGCACTTTGAATTTTGCATTCCTCGCAGGGTGAGGGAGAGCAAAACGGTAGCTTTCAATACAAAATATTGCTTTTTGGCTGAGCCGATTCGACCTGGCGGAACCTTAATAACAGCGGTGAAATTCGCTGCTCCACCAATCCCTTCACCCCTGGTGTTCGTCTATGACCACCTCTATTTTGTCTGATGCCAACCGCCGTCTAGAGCGGGCGCTTAAGTACGTTTCGATTTCTGAGGATGCTTCCGAACGGTTGCGCTATCCCAAGGCCAGTCTCACCGTGTCGATTCCGGTGCGAATGGATGACGGTACTCTGAAGGTGTTTCAGGGCTACCGGGTGCGCTACGACGACACTCGCGGTCCCACTAAGGGAGGCATTCGCTTTCACCCCAATGTCACCCTCGACGAGGTGCAGTCGCTGGCTTTCTGGATGACGTTTAAATGCGCGGCGCTGAACCTGCCTCTGGGTGGCGCGAAGGGCGGCGTGACGGTGAACCCCAAGGAGCTGTCGAAGTTTGAGCTAGAGCGTTTGAGCCGGGGGTATATTGACGCGATCGCCAATTTCATTGGCCCCGATGTCGACATCCCCGCCCCCGATGTCTACACCAACCCCATGATCATGGGCTGGATGATGGATCAGTACAGCATCATTCGCCGCAAGCTCAGCCCGGCGGTGATCACGGGCAAACCCTTGAGCATGGGCGGCAGCCAGGGCCGCGACACCGCCACCGGCACCGGGGCTTTCTACGTTTTGCAGGCGATGATGGCCAAGTTTGGCCGCGCCCCCCAAACCACCACCGTGGCGGTGCAGGGCTTTGGCAACGCGGGCAGCGTCATCGCCCGCCTGCTGTTTGATGCCGGGTACAAAATTGTGGCTGTCAGCGACTCCCAGGGCGGGGTATATTCCCCCTCGGGGCTAGATATCCCCAGCATTCAGCAGTTTAAGACCTCGACCCGCAGCCTCAAGGCGGTGTACTGCGAGGGCACCGTGTGCAGCGTCGTCAACGACCACTCCATTTTGACCAACGAAGAACTGCTGGCGTTGGATGTGGACATTTTGGTGCCAGCGGCGCTGGAGAACCAGATCACCGCCGAGAATGCCGATGCCATTCAGGCCCGCTACATCTTTGAGGTGGCCAACGGCCCCATCACCTCCGAGGCTGACGACACCTTGGCGGCCAAGGGCATCTACGTCTTCCCCGACATTCTGGTGAATGCGGGCGGGGTAACGGTGAGCTACTTCGAGTGGGTGCAAAACCGCAGCGGCCTCTACTGGTCGGTGGAGGATGTCAACAACCGCCTCAAGTCGATGATGGTGGCCGAGGCCGAAAGCATCTGGAAGATTGCCCAGGATCTCGACATTCGCCCCCGCACCGCCGCCTACGTCCACGCTCTGGAGCGCCTCGGCGATGCCCTCAACGATAAGGGCACCCGCGACTACTACGTCAGCGGCATCTGATTTCAAACCCAACTCACAAAACCCCAGCCTAAAACCGACGCCTGGTAGGGAGCATTGCACGGCAATGCCCCTACAACGCTACCTAACCGACAAGGCCTCCTCGGCAGCAGTGGGCAACTCCCGCACAATCAGCGCTCGGAAGGGGGCCTGGGCAAACGTATCTAGGTATGCCTGGGTTAGATAACCGGCAGCGGCTGTCTCACCGCGCTGATAGCGATCAAAGAAGGCGAGGCTCAACCCCTGAATCAGCGGGTAGGCCGCCCTGGCATCTGGACCATAGAAGTCTTCAGGCACGGGCAGTGCGCCACCGCTGGTGTTGCCTGCCAGAAACGAAAAATGAGTGCCAGCGCTCACCACGACCAGGTACTTTTCGAGGTTGGTCAGCCAACCAAAGGGCTGAATTTGCTCCGGTAAGGCTGGGGTCAGGTAGTCGTCGGTGCCAGCTATTACCATCACCGGAATCTCTATCTGACTCAGCCCGGCCTGGCCAAAGATGCGGCTGGTCAGGGGGCTAATGGCGATCGCGCTGGTTACCCGCCGATCGCGCAGCGAACTGGGCAGCGGCCCGGCAACATCCAATAGCTCGCACTGCACCAGCAGCGACAGGTTGAGCGAAAGGCGACTCTGGGTAGGCGACGGGCAAACCTGCCCCAGGGCTTCGGGGTTAAACGTCGCTCCGGCCACAGCCAGCGCCGTATAGCCCCCTAGCGACTGCCCCATCACCCCCACATTGGTCAAGTCTAAACGCGCCAGGCTGGGGTCACTGGGGGCGATCGCCTCCAGCGCGTCGAGCACCGCCGTCACATCCCGGGGGCGGCTGATCAACGTCATGGGGTCGGGGGGCTGGGCCAGACCGTTGAGAAATTGCTCAAACTGAGCGCCGTTGTCTTCGTGTTCGAGCACTACGGCGGCATAGCCGTGGGAGGCCAGGTGCCGGGCCAGATAGGCCAGGGTCTGCCGGGTTGAGGCGGCCCCGTGACTGATTACAACCACGGGCAGCGAACCGGGCGGTGCAGGTACGGTAGGCAGGTACAGGTCGGCCACAGGCTGAGTCTGCCGCAGCGGATTGTCAAACTGAAGGGTGCGCTGCTCCCAGGCGTAGGCTCCCGGCTGCGCTGGCGATGCTAGACCACCTGCCGCTGGGAGCGCTGAATGCTGCGCCACCGCATCCAGCGCCGCCAGCACCGCTGCCCGCCGCTGAAAAAACTGTTGACCCTCGCCCAGCAGCTGTTGGGCCACGGCATAGTTGAGCTGGATGGTTTCCAGTGGAAACTGCTGCAAAATATTCATGGCCGTTAGGCCCGCCTCGTCAGCCGCTGCCAGAATCAGGCTGGCTCGCAGGGCCAAAAACCCGCTGCGCTGGTCATCGGTTTGAATGAGTTCGCCCAGCTGGCCCAGCAGCCTCACTCCGACCGGCGAATAGGTCAGCTCTGCCACCGTGGTGACATTTAGATTAAACGAGCGATTGAGAAAGCTCCGCAAACCGTTTCGCTGGGCGGCGTCTAGCTGCCGGGTAACGGGTCGCAAACTCCCTCTTACTTCACCAGTGTCGGCAAAGTGCTGAAGGTCGTCTACGCGCACGGTGACTTCAAAGGGGCCGTAGAAAAACTCAATGCGCTCAGCGGCCAGCCCCGGCAGAGCCAGCAGAGCGCTGCTGAGCCCTACAACTAGCGATCGCCACCATCTGCGGTTTACCCGGTGCCCTGTCAGCCGTGCCATAGCAATTTAGAGAATGAGAAGAACGTTAGCAACCCTAGCAGTCATCCAGCACCCTATAGCGCCCCCACCATTCAGCGCTGTAGCACCTTTAACCCCACGGTTGGCAACTCGCCGCTGGCCACGGCACCGCCAGCATCACCACGTTTTTTCATGAATGCTCTATCCTCAGGCTGGCTGGGGCAGCATCGCCGCCATCGCCTTCTCCAGCCCTTTGGGGTCACTGAGCAGCTGCGCCGCCATGGTCTCAGCCTGTTCACCGGGATAAACATCTTCTACCCCATCAACCACCGCCTGGAGCGCCGCCTGAACCACCGTCTCTGGAGCCACCTTGGGGGGCGGAAAATCTTGACTGACTGGGGTATCTACCGTAGCGGGCATGACGCCAATTACCAGAGTATTTTGCGCCGCCAACTCGGCCCGCACCCCCTGGGTCAAAATGTAGCCCGCTCCCTTGGAGGCGCTGTAGGAGGCGTTCATGGGGAAATTGACTCGACCTAAAATGCTCAGCATATTGATGACTGCACCACCACCGTTGGCCTTGAGCACAGGCGCAAAGGCCCGACACATCGCCAGCGTGCCAAAATAATTTACCTCCATTTCAGACCGGGCTGCGGAAAGGTTGGGGGCAGAAATAAACCCTTTGAGCAGGCCAATTCCTGCATTATTAATCAGCAGATTGACGTCGCTGCACTGCAATGCGGCGGCCTCTACGGTTGTCTCATCCGTAATGTCCAGGGCAACGGGAATAATGCGATCGGGGTCGATCGCGACTAAATCATCTAGACTGCTAATCTTTCTAGCTCCAGCGTAAATTCGAGTGGCCCCTAGAGCCAGCAAGGTTTCAGTATAGTGTTTTCCAATACCACCATTGGCACCGGTTACTAACGCCACAGCATTCTCAATTTGCATGTTGACCACTACCTTTTTGCTGAAGTATTTCCCCAACGGTATACTGAGCTTTGTGGTTTGCAAAGTACTTACTTTGTCGTAAGTACCCCACCGGTTAAGACTATCTAGGTTCAGGCATGGCGGAGACAGTCACCGCAGGCACAGAGTTCGTTCAGGCAACTCTCAAAGTCCTAGGCGGCAAGTGGAAAATTCTAATTCTTTGGCATTTGCGCGAGGAAACGAAGCGATTTGGTGAGCTAAAACGCCTGATTCCTGGTATTAGTGAGAAAGTTTTAACGCAGCAGCTTCGAGAGCTAGAAAAAGATGGACTTGTGCTGCGGGTTTCGCACCCTAGCAAGTCTCCCAAGGTAGAGTATTCTTTTACTGATTACGGTCACAGTCTAATTCCAGTTTTGGAAGCTCTTTGTAGCTGGGGAGAGCAGCATATGGCACTACATGGCACACCCCCACCATAGGCAAAGGCCGTGTTTTGATGATATTAAAACACGGCCTTTAGAGCACAACTAGAGCACGATCCAAACGATTTTTCTTGCTGCGGTGACCTAGGCGGGCACAGCAACCTTCTGGGGCATCCAGCGCGCGACGGCAGCGGCAATGCGCTGGCCAAACAGCTCGGCGGTCAAGCGATCGCCCGACTCGATCGTGGCCGGGCTGCCGTCCATGCTCATGGCGCTTTGGCCCATAATCCCCAGGAACGAGCCCAGGCGGTTAATGCCGTCGGTTTTGCCCTGGTACTGGCTGGGCATATCGGTGGCCCCAATCCACACCATGCCGTGCTGGGCGGCATTGATCGCCAGGTACAGCAGCGTGCCCTGTTTATCACCGCTGGGGGAGCTGGAGTGGGTAAACCCGGCGGCAATTTTGTCCTTCCACTGCTGGGCAAACCAGGCGGAACTGGCGGCGTCAATGAAGGCTTTGAACTGAGCCGCTACCCCACCCATGTAGGTGGGCGAACCAAACACAATAGCGTCTGCCTCGTTTAGCCGAGCCATGACGGCGTCGTCTTGCCAGCGGCCCTGATTGATTTGCTCACCTGTAATCCGCAGCAGATCTGCGGTATGGCCTGCGGTGCGCACCCCAGCCGCGATCGCCTCGGCCATCAAATGGGTATGCCCACCGCCCGAGAAGTAAACAATTGCAATAGTTGCCATGGAAAATTACCTGTCGCGCTACCCGTAGATACTAAAAGTAACTACTTACTCGAGTAAAGTAGGCACCCTGAAGTAACCATCAAAGTCTAAAATAGGTATTCTGGTATACAGAGAGGATTTAAGGTTGCCCTTGAACCCCTTACCCTAAACCCTGCACCTCAATCTCTATCCCCATGTCTAGCCGCACCAGCGATCGCAACCCCTGCCCCGTTAGCCAGCTGATGACCATGCTGTCGGGGCCTTGGACGATGTACATTCTCTGGATTCTCTCAACCGTCGGCCCCACTCGGTTTGGGGCGCTGCGGCGGCAGGTCGAGGGCATTTCTACCAAAATGCTGACCGAGCGCCTGCGCATGCTGGAGCAAGAGGGCATTGTGAATCGCCACTACGAGCCCACCGTGCCGCCCCAAGTCACCTACAGCCTAACGGAGCGGGCGGGCGAACTGGTCGCCATTCTCGATCAGCTTAACGGTCTGGCCCAGCGCTGGTATGGACCAGCGGCACCCGACGCCGCCCCCTGCCTACCCACCGCCACCCCCCAAGAGCTAACGCTATAACACCCACCCCCTTTCTCCCTACGGGAGACGTTAGCGCGAACGACTCCGCTCAGGGACCGCCACCCGCCTACCCGCCCACCCCCCCCCCCGCCCCCCCCCCCCCCCCCCCCCCGCCCCCGCCCAGTAGTCCCTTCTTTACGTTCCATGATTGACGCGCGTGTGCGGTTGCGTGTGTGCGGTGG
>NZ_JADEWR010000042.1 GCF_015207525.1 Nodosilinea sp. LEGE 06152 | reverse complement strand
AGTGACGGGGTTCAGACCGCCCTTGAAGGTCAAGAAGTCAGAGTACACGCCCCAGTTCAGCGTGAAGAAGGGCTTTAGTCCCTCAGCAAAGCTGGGGTACAGGTCGGCCATCAGACTCTTATTGAGGATGAACTCGTGGGGCAGGGGAATAGCCTGCGGAGCCACGCCAGCATCCAGCATTTTGTTAACAGGCAACGCCACGTGGATTTGGTGACCGGCCCAGCTCAGGCAGCCCAGACCGAGTAGGCCTGCCAGGTGGTGGTTCATCATCGATTCCACGTTTTGGAACCACTCCAGCTTGGGTGCCCGCTTGTGGTAATGGAACCAGCCGGCAAACAGCATCAGGCCAGCCATCACCAGCGCCCCAATAGCGGTGCAGTAGAGCTGGAAGCCGTTGGTGAAGCCAGCGCCGCGCCACAGCTGGAATAAGCCAGAGGTGATCTGAATACCGTGGAAGCCACCGCCCACATCGGCATTCAGGATCTCCTGACCGAAGATCGGCCAGACTACCTGAGCGCTGGGCTTGATGCCCGTGGGGTTGGCCATCCAGGCTTCGAAGTTTGAAAACTTAGCGCCATGGAAGTACATGCCGCTGAGCCAGATAAAGATGACGGCTAGGTGACCGAAGTGAGCGCTAAAGATTTTGCGCGAAATGTCTTCTAGGTCACTGGTATGACTATCAAAATCGTGAGCGTCGGCGTGGAGGTTCCAAATCCAAGTGGTGGTTTTGGGTCCCTTAGCTAAAGTCCGATCAAAGTGACCCGGCTTGCCCCACCTCTCAAAAGAAGTAGGTACTGGATCCTTATCAACGATGACTTTGGCTTTCGCCTCCCGCTCGCGCGGGGTAGTTGTCATGGAGACTCTCCTCTCTCTAGACAAAAGCAAATCGAGAATCAATCGCCTTGGCTAAAACTGTACCCAAGGGCGCGATCGCTTACGGGTACAACCGATACTTAGGCGGTGATTGCTCTTGAGCATTATAGTCTCGCAATTTGACGCTTTTTGACGGCGGTTAACAATAATTCAATCTGCGGAATCCCTTGATCCATAGGGCTTCTGGAAATGCTCTGATCACAAAATTGATCTCCGAATCAGGCTTCTATTAACAAAACTCAATAAATGACCGGGGCTATATCGCCAAACGGGCGATTAGGCCCTCTTTTTGTTAATTAATGTTAATTATCGTCGCTCAATGCTTGATCTTTGGCGGGTTGTAAAGGGCTTTGACTTTACGAAATGGTGAACCCTGGAGCTGTAGCTGGGGGTATGACCATTCAGAAGGCATCGACCATGACTAGGGCTATTGATGTTAGCGGCAGCACCATGGCGGGAAAGACCAATGGCTTCGTGCCCACCTGTGAGGGTCGGGGATCGGGTCGATAAACCGGAGCCTGAGCTGTTTCAACTGTTACATTCTCTTAGTCACATTCCCTTAATGCCACACGCTCGATCGGTGCCTCGACCTTACGCTTTGAACTTAATCGTGCGTTGTGATGCCCATCATGGCGAGCGGACGCGTCACCTGGGTATGATGGCTCCACCCTTACGCTGCTGGCAAGAGGCTTGCCATCGTTCTGTCGTTGCGAGGTGCAGCGGAGGTCTCGATGGAGACTTGCGGTGGTGAGGGATAAGCCCTACCGTAATGACCTTGCGCTATGACTCCAAAACCCGAAGTGGCGATCGCCATTCTCTACCAGGGCGATCGCTACCTCCTGCAGCTGCGCGACGACATTCCCACTATTGCCTGGCCGGGCCATTGGGCCTTTTTTGGTGGCCACCTAGAACCGGGCGAACTGCCCGACGTTGCGGTGTACCGAGAACTGCAGGAAGAAATCGGCTATGACGCGCCCCAGCTAGCGCTCTTTAAACGATCGGAATCTGAAACTGTGGTGCGTCACGTATACTACGGGCCGCTGGTGGTGCGAGTGGAAAGCCTGGTGCTGACAGAAGGACTCGATTTGGGCCTGTGGAGCGTTGAGGACATTCACCGAGGCTGGCGCTACTCTGATCGCGCTCAGGCAGAACGCCCCATTGGGCCGCCCCATCAGGAACTTTTGCTCTCTTTTCTAGGAGCTGCCATCAACTAACTGCTGGTAGTCCCAAGATTAGTGCTTACAGCCCCTAGCCTTTTTTGAGGTCGGATGTGGCAACGCTGATGGGATCAGGATTGTCGCCAAAATTGATGGCACGCCCTGAGGCAACGTAGGATAGAACAGGCTATCTAGACTAGATAGAGTGCCGTCTCCTGCTGCCCTATGGCTGAATCATCCGAACAGCTCCAGCTTTTTTCTGCTGACCCGGTGGCGCTGCCCGACTACCGGATTCGGGAAAGCAGCCGCGCCCGCCATGTCTCGATCAAGGTGCACCTCAACGGCCAGATCGAGGTGGTTGTTCCCAACGGCTTTGACCACACTCAGGTGCCTGAGCTGCTGTATCGGCGGCGCGACTGGCTCTGGCGATCGCAGCTGCGCCTGGCCCACCAAACGGCAACCCTGACCGATGAGCATTTTGAGGAGAAACCCGGTCAGATCGAGGTGCGATCGCGCCACCAGACCTGGCAAGTCAGCTACCAACCCGCCTCTACCCGCACCTTGGCCATGACCCAGAGCGGCCCCCAAGCCCTACTGCTGCGCGGCCCGGTCGATAATAACGCCGCCTGTACCGATCTGCTGCGCCAGTGGCTTAGCCGCAAGGCCCGCGCCGAATTTGCCCCCTGGCTGCGCGAGCTGAGTTTTGTGCTCAACCTGCCCTTTGACCGCATTTCCATTCGAGGGCAAAAAACCCGCTGGGCTAGCTGTTCATCCAATAGAAACATCAGCCTTAACTACAAACTGTTGTTTTTGCCACCCGAACTCGTTCACTACGTCTTTGTCCACGAGCTGTGCCACACCGTGCACATGAACCACTCCGCCGCCTTTTGGCAGCTGGTGGAGGAAAAGCAGCCTGGGCATCAGCGGTGTCGGGACGAGATTCGTGATGGTTGGCAGTATGTGCCGCGCTGGGTCGAAGACTGAGACACTTTTAGGGAAACAATCTGCTTCAAATGGCAGCTTTTCCAGGCTGACAGAGGTGGTCGGTTAGAAACTAAATCTGCTGCTGGGGCCATTTCGCTGGCCTCAGACCCCCTTCTCGAAGGGCGTTCCGCCGCCCTTCACCCTACGGAAA
Source organism: Nodosilinea sp. LEGE 06152 (assembly GCF_015207525.1). GTDB lineage: Bacteria > Cyanobacteriota > Cyanobacteriia > Phormidesmidales > Phormidesmidaceae > Nodosilinea. The sequence continues at coordinate 6,113 of NZ_JADEWR010000042.1, read as the reverse complement.
GGACTAGCCGATCATCGGTTTAAACCTGTGTTCTGTAAATCAACCTGTCAGCAGCACTGAACTCTGAAGCTTCCAACTTTCGCACCGTCCCCACCCGCCTACCCATCCACCCGCCTACCCGCCTACCCATCCACCCCCTACCCACCACTCCCCATGCCCCTTCACCCCCTCCAGACTCCCCACAGCGGCTACCACTGGGACGGCCAGGCCGATCGCTTTTTCGAGGGCTGGTACTTTCGGGTCACGCTGCCGGAGACGGGGCAAACCTTCGCCTTCATGTACTCCATTGAAGACCCCGCTGGCGGACGGCCCAACAGCGGCGGCACGGCCCAAATTCTTGGCCCCGACGACGGCTACTTTTGCCGCACCTTTCCCGATGTGCAAAATTTTTGGGCTTGGAAAGAGGGGCTAGGGCTGGGGCACTGGCGAGGACAATCCCAGATCAGTCCGCGGCTGCTGTCGTCATCAGAGTTTGAGCGCTACGTCGCCGAGGGCTATCAGGTGACGGCCACGCTGCACCAGGGGTGTCTAAATGATCCGGTTGCAGGTTCTGTGGCCTGGCAGTACTATACCGAGCCTGTGTACGGCTGGGCCAGTACGAGGCAGCCCCAGCAATCTACCGCTGGATTTCTCTCTAGCCTGCCCATTTTTGAGCCGGGCTGGCAAATTTTGATGGCCCATGGCTACTCTACGGGGTGGATTGAGTGGCAGGGGAAGCGGTACGAGTTTGCCAACGCCCCGGCCTACAGCGAGAAAAATTGGGGGCGATCGTTTCCGCAAAAGTGGTTTTGGGTCAACTGCAATGCCTTTGATGGCGTGGCCGACCTCGCCCTAACCGCCGGGGGCGGTCGCCGCCAGGTGCTCGGCTGGATGGAGTCGGTCGCGATGGTGGGCCTGCACTATGGCGGTCAATTTTACGAATTTGTACCCTGGAATGCGCGAGTTACCTGGCACATCGACCCGTGGGGCTACTGGCATATGCGCTGCGAGCGGCCAAACTACATAGTTGAAGTGACGGGCACCACCGCTCTGCCTGGTCTTCCGCTCCGTGCTCCTACCCGCGAGGGGATGATCTACTGCTGCCGCGATACGGCGTTGGGAAATGTCAGCGTCAAGCTGTGGCGACGGCAGGGGGAGAATCTAGACCTGATTGTGGCGGCGACCAGTGCCCAAGCGGGGTTAGAGGTCGGCGGCGGCCCCTGGGACAAGCCTTGGATCAAGGAGTGAGAACGCCTCCTTTACCAAGGCAGAACTTCTCCATTTGAGTGCCAAAAGGTGCCGGAGTTCTCTAGGGTGAGCGCATCAATGCAGGCCAGTAGACCCTTAACGGCCTCGGTGGGGGTAATGCCGCTCTTGGTGAAGCCGGTCATGCGGGTTTCTACAAGGCCTGGGTGCAAAATCGCTACGGCGATACCTCTGGGTTTGAGATCGTGGGCTAGCGATTTGCCTGCCATCGACAGCGCCACCTTTGACATACGGTAGCCATAGGATCCGCCAGAGGTGTTGTCGGCGATCGAGCCCATGCGGCTCGTCATCAAGGCGACCTTTGAACCATTGGATAAATTGGGTAACAGAGCTTTGGTCACTCGCAGCGGGCCGATCGCATTGACCTCAAACTGCTGACGAATGCTTGCAAAATCGAGATCATCTAGGGTGACGCGGTGGAGAATGCCAGCGTTATTGATCAACACATCCAGCGTCGTGCCCTGGAGCCGCTGGGCCAGATTGGCTACCGAGGCATCATCGGTAATATCAACGCCCGATTCTATCCGTATCCCTAGGGCTTTTAGCTCATCGGAGGGCTGGCGGCAGACGGCGATCGCGCGATCGCCCCGCTGCTGAAGCTGCCGACAGTACTCATAACCAATACCGCGATTGGCACCGGTGACTAGATAAGTCGCCATACGATGGAATTAACGAGGAAGTACACCCTAAATCAACAATGTTAAGGGAACTGACCTGGAGGAGCCAATTCCCTTAACGGTAGCGACGCTAGCAATGGAAGCAGCGATCGCTCTATTGAGTTCCGGCTGGAGCCTGATTGGCACCGGCTTCTGGCTGGACTGGGGCCGCTGGGGCCTCAGGCTGAGCTGGGGCTGGAGCGGGGGCCTGCACAGGATTATTCAGTTCCACATTGACCTCAGGCGGTTGTACTGAACTGGGGGCGGGTACAACTTCTTGAGTGCGCTCAATAGTGCGCTCAATAATGGTGGTTTCGTTGTTGGCAGGCTCTGGGGTCACCGCTTCAGGGGTAGGATTGGTGACTCCGGGAGTGGCATTTTCCTCGCTGTAAACGTAGATTAGTCCGCCGATGACTGCGGCTAGGGCCGCTAGGGTCAAGCCGAGAATAAGACCGGTAGACACACCGCTGTCTTCCCGCAAACGAGCATTTTCTTCGTAAATTCTGGCTTCAGCGGCTCGGCGTCGCTCCTGCTCAAGCTGTTGTGTAGACTTGCCCCTGACATACCCATCGCGGTAGGCGATTTCGTCGTTGGTTACGGGTCGAGCGTTAATTGACGCTTCAAAATCTCGATTGCGGGGATCAGTATTTCGAGTAGCCATACTGTAATTGGCCTCCTATAAAAGAAAATGATGTATTGCAAATAAACTTTCTAATCGTTGTGCGAGCACCCTCGAACCTGATTCAAGGTAGCAATTGCAACATCAACCTAGCCTCTACCCCAGTAGATACCGATGAGGAAGAGATCGGGCCTTCAGTTATCCATCCTTGGGCAGATAAGTGTTGTCAAAAAGCGTTGACTTAAGACTTGCCCTCTGAGCTACTCTGGGTCACGTTGTAGATCTGGTAGCGCTCTTCGATCAGGCGATCGACATCGGCGGCAGCCAGTTGTTTGACATAGTTGAGCTTAAATTCTTCGAGAAAATTCACCACTAGCGCTTCAAGTTCTTCAACATCTTCGTTTTCTTTAAGCTGAAGCCTGAACGTAGCCACTAGCTTTTGCACCAGTTCTTGGGTCAGCTTACCTCCCGACTGATTTTCCAAGGTGCCTTTGAGCACGCCGTAGAGATTGGCCGATAGCTGAGCCACAACCCGCTGGGCCACCTGGTCAGGCAGATCGCCAATGCCGGGCAGCAGCCGAAACCCCTGATAGCCGGGAGTGTGATCGAACGCCTGGGTCACGGTGTGCTTGAGCAACGCGTCGATCTCGGGTTTGACCTGGGGCAGCACGTTGTAAACCATCAGGGCCGCCAGTCGTTTCGAGAGTACTTCCAGTTCGTCTACGCCGCCAACTTCGATGTAGCGGCGCGACTGCGGTTCGAGCAGCGCCTGGGTCACACTGCCGTCGCGCACTAGCGACTGCAGCTGATCAATGATGCGCAGCACCACAATTTCAGTCATTTCGACCGCGACGTGGCTAATCACAAAGCGGCTGATGCGGCTTTGAAACGGTTCTAGGTTGATCAGGTTGGATTGGTTAACGCGAATGGTAACCGGAACAATGCGTAGGAGGGCGAGCCAGGGCAGCCGCAGGGCACTAAACGGAATAATCAGCAGCACGTCGTACCAGCGCCAGAGAATCGCGTCTTGCCAGGTGAAGTTTTTGTAGCGGCGATCGAGGTAGATGCTGCGGGCCAGCAGTTCCAGACCAAACAGCAGGTTAAACCAGACATCAATGCGCCAGAACAGGTCCACAAAGCCGCCGTGAACCGCAATCCGGCGAAAGAAATTGGTCTCAATCAGGGGCTGAACTTCGCCCCTAAAAAACGCCATTTCTGAGGAGAAGCCGGCCTCGCTCAGGTGGTCAACGCTCCAAAACTCCGTGAACGACGTAGTGGCCGACTCTAGCCCAATGCGATCGCGCACTTTGTTTTTAATCTGCTCCAAATTACCCGACCGATTGGCGATCTGAAACGGGTTTTCGGCAATCATGGCGGCGCTCTGCTGCTGCAAATCGGTCAGGATGGACTGCGCTGGGGCAGAGGTCAGCCCGGTTTGGGCCACCTGCTCTTCCAGCTGGTCTACCGTCTCAAGATAGTTGGCGGTAAAGCGATGGGGCTCTATACCTTTAAAGGTCTCGCCGTACCAGATGGTCAGCTGGGGCAAAAAACGCAGGTACAGATCGCGCAGGGGGATGTAGCTGAGATCGCCAATCACCAGGGCCAAGTTGAGCAGGGCCACTATTGCCATAATCCGCTCAAACCAGCGCGCCCTAAGGCGACGGGCATCGTACTTAGAAAATTCGCGACGATTGGACGATCGACCGGACGGGCGGCGAGGACGAGATAGGGCAGCCATAGTAGCGGGCTTAAGAGCATTTCTCTGAAACAATGCCTGGTCTTCGACGTTTTGTCATCCACACCAAGCCTGCCCCGCCAAGATTCGCTACCATTTTAGTTAACGTTTGTTCACAGAATTGCTGGCTCAAGCCCTATGTCTACCGCCTTTGCCCCTCAATCTATCAGTCCATCCCAAGGTACCTATTGGTACTGGCGCGACCAGGCCATTCACTACGTCGTGGCCGGAGCGGCACAAGACGACCGCCCACCCCTACTGCTAGTTCACGGTTTTGGTGCCTCCACTGACCACTGGCGCAAAAATATTCAGGGTTTACAGTCCGATTTTCAGGTGTGGGCCATTGACCTGCTAGGGTTTGGGCGATCGGCCAAGCCCGACTGGCAGTACAGCGGCGACCTGTGGCAGGCCCAGCTGCACGAGTTCATTACCGAGGTAATCGGTCGCCCGGTGGTGCTAGCGGGCAATTCTCTTGGCGGGTATGCATCCCTATGCGTAGCGGCAAACCACCCCGAATCTGCCGCTGGATTGGTGCTGTTGAACAGTGCCGGGCCGTTTTCTACCCCAGCGCAGACTCCTCCCACACCGCCCAACCCGATTGCCAAGACCATTCAGTCAATCATGCTTCAGCCGCTGCCCAGCTGGCTGTTGTTTCAGTACGTGCGCCAGCCCGCCACCATTCGCCGCACCCTCAAGCAGGTCTACCTCGACCAGTCGGCGATCACCGACCAGCTGGTCGAAGACATTCGCCGTCCCGCCCTCGACCCCGGTGCCCCCAGGGTGTTTGCCTCAGTATTCAAATCTCGCCAGGGCGAAAAGGTAGACGTGCTGCTGCAAAAGCTCTCCTGCCCCCTGCTGATGCTCTGGGGCGAAGGCGACCCCTGGATGAACTGCCGCCAGAAAGGAAAACAGTTCCGCCAGTACTATCCCTCGTTGACAGAGCACTACTTGCAGGCGGGCCACTGCCCCCACGACGAGGTACCTGACCAGGTGAACAGCCTGCTGCGCGACTGGGTGCTGTCCACAGTTCAGCCAAACGAATCTCGATAGTCGTTGAGCAGCGCTAGCACCTGAGTTAGCTTTCGCTGGTTTTCCGTCGATGAGTCGGCCAGATAGCTTAAGAGTGCAGGATCTCGTTCAATTTCGACTGCAGCTCGGCGAGACGCCTGTTCTTTTTCTTCAACTCTGCGTTTTGTGCCTCTTCAGCCAAGCGGTCTGTTTCTCGGTTTCGACGGTCCCACTCAACACCGAAATTAACCACCGCAGCCGTGAGGGCCGCCACAGTGAGTCGGCAGATTCGACAGGCTCACCACAAGTTGCTCCAGACTCTGGGGTTGGCGATGAGGCCGAGAAAGGTGAAGTCTTGCTCATTGTAAAACCGCAGAAAGGCAATGCCGATAAGAAGCAGAGTAACGGTAGTAGCCGGAACTAGCGAGAGAAAGTTGAGCCACGGCATCATTTGCCTATGCTTTAGCTTAGCGATAGGAGGGACTAACTACCCCTACACAGAATGCCCCAGGGTCGAAGTTTCCATCGGGTTATAAAGTTCGCAGGTGAAAGGAATTAGCACTAGCCCAAGAATGTACTGGGGTGTGCCATTCGTTGAGCAGGGTGAGAATGTAGTGGCGCAGGTAGGGTTGTCCCTGGGTCTGGGCATAGTCAGCCGATAAAAAACCCTGCTTGCAGAGGTGTCAAGAGCAAGCAGGGCAAGGGAACTGGAGAAAGAAATTTGGCGTTGCTGAATCAAGAGATGAACCTTGACGGGACTGGCACATCGCCGAACTTGAGGTAGTGAAGTAACAAGCGAACAGAGTGAGCCAGCATTTCTACGGTCTTGGAGTAGCAGAGCGTTTTGCGG
>NZ_JADEWR010000041.1 GCF_015207525.1 Nodosilinea sp. LEGE 06152 | reverse complement strand
CATCCACCCGCCCACCCATCCACCCTCCCACCCGCCTACCCACCCTCCAATCCCTCACCCTCCACCTCCCCGCCGGGCAAACCCTCGGCCTGCTAGGCCGTACGGGCAGCGGCAAAAGCACCCTGGCGCGGCTGCTGCTGCGGCTGTACGACCTTCAGCGGGGGCAGATTTGTTTGGGCGGAGTGAATATTGCCCAGGTGTCGCTGCGGGAGTTGTCTCAGCGAGTAGGGTTTGTCACCCAGGATGTGCAGTTGTTTCAAACCTCGGTGCGGAATAATCTGACCTTTTTTAATGGGCACATTGGCGATCGCGCCATTCTGCAAACCCTGGAGGATCTGGGCCTGATACCCTGGCTGGAGGCGCTGCCCGCGGGGCTGGATACGGAATTGGGGGCCGATAGCGGCGGGCTGTCGGCAGGGCAGGCGCAGCTGTTGGCCTTTGCCCGAGTATTCCTCAAAGATCCGGGCCTGGTGGTGCTGGATGAAGCCTCGTCGCGGCTAGATCCGCTGACGGAGCAGCTGATTGAGCGGGCGGTAGATCGGCTGTTGGCGAACCGCACGGGGATTATCATTGCCCACCGGCTCAAGACCGTGGAGCGGGCCGACCAAATTTTGATTTTGGATCAGGGGCGGGCGGTGGAGTATGGCGATCGCGCCACGCTGGTGCAAAAGCCCACCTCTCGCTTTGCCCAGTTGATCAGAGCAGGCTCTGCCGTTGAGCTGGCGTAGCGCAAGGGCTTGACGCATCGACCCGACTAGTTGAGAATACTTATCATTAACGGCAATTGACTCCCTGGCCCTGCTGCTTTGGGAGTGCACAACAAATCCAAATCACATAACCCGATGCCCAACAGGCGGCTTGCGTAGGGGCAAACGGTGTTTGCCCAGCTCAACCGAGGCTAGCCAAAACGGATTCAGTACAAATCGCAGACTTTAACTTCACTATGGCAATCGCTCTTTCTCAGTCTGACTACCGGACAATGCTTCAGGAGGGCGGCAATAATCAGCAGTCTGCACCCGGTGAGTTAGATGTAACTTGGCCCTATCCGCCGCAGTTGGGCCGTGGATCGGTTCGAGAGGTGAGGCTGCGCGAGGGGTTAGTATTAACGATCGCCAGCTACAAACTGCACCAGGATGTCATTGTTGAAACCCCTGAGCGCGAGCACCCGCTAGAGTACGAATTTACCGTCATCCACGACCATTCACGGCCGTCAGTGGGGGCTACAGAGCATTACTTTTTTTCGGGCAGTGGCTTAGCAGACCCCGGCGTTAACGAAGAGTTAGCGGGGTGGCAGGTTCTAGATGTGAGCTTTCATTTAGAGCCCAATTTGTTCTGCACCTGGATGGGCGATCGCCTGCTCCAGACGGCACCCCCGGTTCAAGCCCTGGTCAACGACCTTAGTCAGGCTCGCTATACCTGCGCCGCCTCGCCTACTGTGGCAATGCAGGCGGCCCTACAGCAGATCTTAAACTGCCCCCATACGGGTCTGACCCAGCAACTTTACCTAGAGAGCAAAGTTTGGGAACTGATGGCTCTGCACCTGGAGCAGATGTTGCAGCACCAGCCCGCTCAGCCCCGGAAGCAAACCCTCAAACCCGACGATATTGAGCGCCTTTACTACGCCAGAGAAATTTTGAAGCAGCACCTCAACAATCCCCCCTCGCTGAACGGGCTGGCCCGTCAGGTTGGCTTGAACGAATTTACCCTGAAGCAGGGGTTTCGCCAGCTCTTTGGCACTACGGTCTTTGGCTGCCTACACCACTACCGTATGGAATGCGCCAAGGCGTTGTTGGCCGATGGCCGTCTCAATGTCACCGAAGTCGCCCGCGATGTTGGGTTTGCTAACCGAGGGCATTTTGCCGCCGCCTTTCGCAAAAAATTTGGCGTTAACCCCAAAACCTACTCCCTGATGGCGAGAGAGCACGCAGGCTAAAAATTCCGGGTTTGGATCAAAAAAATCCTGCTGCTGATCAAAGCGATCGCCCATAGCCTGCTGCCATCCAGTAAGCTTCTTGCAATTGAATTGCAATTGAGTGCGCGGGCCAAACCCCGCTGGCTCTGACGTTTGGTGGGTGGAGTGATGAATCAACTACAGCAATTGACCTGGGCGGTAGGGGCTGTACTGCTGCTGATGGCTGGCCCAACTCGGGCAGAGCCAGCGCCCGAGACTGAAAGTCAGGGGGCAAGCCTTGTGACCGATACGTCCCTTGGAAAAGCTACAGCGCAGGAGAGTGAAGCAGCAGCCCCACTGCTCCTCAGCCAAGTTGAGCAGCCTGCCACCACGGTAGATGAATGGTGGGCTGAAATTGCCCAAGCCACGGCCCAGATTACGGCGGTCCAGCTCAACACCACCGCCGACGGCGTAGAGGTGGTGTTAGCAACATCGGCGGAGCTAACGGCTTCGTCGTCGGTAGTGGGCAACGCGCTGATTGTGGATATTGCCAACGCAACCCTGGCGCTGCCGGATGGGGAAGAGTTTCAGGCCACCAGTCCGGCGGAGGGCATTGCGCTGGTGAGCGTCACACCCTTGGGAGACAGTGTGCGGGTAGCCATTACGGGAGCAGAGGCACCCCCAACTGCGGCGATTAACGCAGCAGCACAGAGCCTAGTGTTGTCTGTCGCCAGAGGTACGGCGACGGCAGCCTCTGACGAAGACGCCATTCAGGTGGTGGTTACCGGAGAGCAGGAAAACGGGTATATCGTAGACAGTACCTCAACTGCAACCCGCACCGATACTCCTATTCTTGAAATTCCGGGTTCGATACAGGTCATACCCCGCCAGGTGATTGAAGAGCAAAATGCGCTGCGGCTGCCCGATATTTTTCGCAACGTCAGCGGGGTGGCGGAAGAAGGGGGATTTGGCGATACGCTTGATCAGTTCAACATCCGTGGTTTCGCTGCGACTAGCCAGGTGTTTCGCAACGGCATTCGGGTGCCCGATGGGTTTGCGCCTCTGATTGAAACCGAAAACCTCGAACGGGTTGAAATTCTCAAAGGGCCTGCTTCTGTTCTCTATGGCGCACTTGAACCCGGCGGCATTATTAATCTTGTAACCGAGCAGCCGTTGGCTGATCCCTACTATGCTGCGTCGCTGTCGCTGGGTAGTTTTGGATTGGTTCGTCCAACCTTTGATATTTCTGGACCACTCAACGAGAGTAAAACCGTTCTCTATCGCCTCAATGGCGTATACGAGCGGGGAGAGCGATGGCGAGATTTTAATACCGATATTGAGCGGGTGTTTGTGTCTCCAGTGATCACTTGGCAGATTGGCGATCGCACCAACTTAACTATTGATGGCGAGTACGTTAATGATGAACGTCCCGTCGATCGGGGCATCCCAGCCGTGGGCGAGCGCCCGGCGGATATTCCCCTCGATCGCGTCTTCGGAGATCCCGATGATTTTGTTCGTACAGAAAGCTACAGCATTGGCTATCAGCTAGAGCATGAGTTCAATGATAACTGGCGTGCTCGCAATGCCTTTCGCTACTTGCAAACGGACTCCATCAACCTGCGCCTTGAACCTGCCACATTGAATGAGGAAACAGGAATTCTGACGCGGCGTTTCAACTTCAACGACCCTCTGGAAGAAAGCTATGTGCTGCAAACTGATGTCGTTGGAGAATTTAATACCGGAAGCATTGAACACACGTTGCTAGCGGGTATCGAGTACACCCATCAGTACCAGCACTTTGAAACCTTTTTTGGTGGCGCTCCCTTTGCTCCCATTAATATCTTTGAGCCTGTTTTTGAAGAAATCGATCGCCCTTCCCCTTCCGACTTCAACATACCCGGCTTTGACATCATTAGTGATAGCGTTGGGTTATTTCTGCAAGACCAGATTGATATCACCGATAATCTTATTCTTCTCGCGGGTGGACGTTTTGATTTCCTCGATCAGCAATCTATTGATCTTGAATCGGATACCGCTACATCCCAGTATGAGGAAGCCTTTAGCCCACGGGTTGGCCTCGTCTACCAGCCCATTGAAGATCTTTCACTCTACGCCAGTTTTTCGCGATCGCTTGTTCTCAATGGAGCGGTTCAAGCTGATGGTTCTTTCCTAGAACCCATTCGTGGAACTCAGTACGAAATTGGTATTAAAGGTGAACTCTTTGACGGCGCTCTGCTAGCAACTCTGGCAGCTTACAACATTACTAGAACCAACATCGGCGTACCTGACCCCAATAACCCAGATTTCTCCATTCCCACGGGGGAACAACGGAGCCGAGGCATTGAGCTAGATGTCCTGGGCGAAATTTCATCGGGTTGGAATGTGATCGCCTCCTTCAGCTATCTTGATACCGAAGTCACAGAGGACGGGGGCAGTCCCCTGGAGGGCAACCGTCTTTTCAACGTGCCAAAGTACACGGCTAGCCTGTGGACCAGTTATGAAATTCAATCCGGTGACTTTCAGGGGCTTGGTTTTGGGGCCGGAGTTTTCTATGTGGGCGATCGCGAGGGCGATGCCGCCAATACTTTTAAGTTACCCAGCTACCTTCGAACCGATGCGGCTCTCTACTATCGACGAGATAACTGGCGACTGGCCTTGAATGTCAGAAACCTGTTTGACGTGAATTATTACGAATCGTCTAACTTTAGCCGCCTCCGCATTGAACCGGGTGCGCCCCGAACCCTCGTTGGCACTGTATCTGTAGAATTTTAACCGTAGGTAACCGATGATTTGGCAGCGAGGGCCACACTTTCCCCCAGGGAAACGGCTAATTCAAACTCTATCGCGCTCTATTCGCCGAAGCTTGCTGCTTGCCTTTTGTGTGGGATGGATAGCAGCTTGTGGAGGCAAGGTGGCCCAGCAGCCTGCTCCATTGCCAACAACACCCACCGTTGCAACACAGCCCTGCCGTGAAATTCAGCACGCAATGGGAAAAACCTGTGTTCCTGCCAATCCTCAGCGCATTGTGGCATTGAGTGGATTTGCCGTGGATGCGGTTTTTTCCCTAGGCATGAAGCCTGTTGGAGCGGTTACCAATGTTGCCAATTTGTGGGCAGATGAGATGCAAGAGGTGACGTCTCTAGGGCTAGATGAGCAGATCAATTTGGAGGCAATTTTGGCCCTTCAACCTGACCTGATTTTGGCCAGTCAGTGGAATGCTGAACCTATTTATGGGCAACTGTCAGCGATCGCACCTACTGTTCTAGACGGTGCCATTCTGGGTGAATGGAAAAACTCCTTCGCCATCCATTCCGCTGCATTGGGCAAAACCCAACAGGCAGAACAGCAGATGACCCACTATCAGGAACGAGTGCGAGATGTGCAGCAACGCCTGGGTGACAAGCTACAGCAAACGGAAATTTCGCTGGTTCGTATCTTGCCCGAGCACCTTGCTCTCTACCTGAAAAATTCTTTTGCGGGCAGCATTTTGGAGGATATTGGCTTTGCCCGACCGCCTTCACAGGATAAAGGGGTGATTGGGGAAGAACCCTTTGTTATTGCCATCAGCAAAGAGAGAATTCAGGATACTGATGGGGATGTTATTTTCCTGTGGACCTATGGGGCGACTCCTGATATTGCTCAATCTGCTCAAAGTGCATTGCAAAAAATCCAAACGGACCCTCTGTGGTTACAGCTCAATGCAGTTCAGCAAGAGCGTGTGTATGTTGTGAGCGATTACTGGCATGTAGCCAGTACGCCGATGCAAGCCATGCTGGTTATTGATGACTTGCTTAAGTATCTAGACCGTTAATACTTGAATGAACTATAGCGGCTCCTGAACGCAGAAGGTACACCCCAACTGAGAGAAGCTTTGTAGCTTATGGACTGGGCAACTGACCTGTACCTCATCCGAATGAGAACCGCTATAAAAGGCTTAGATTCTTGTTTTTTTAAGAACCGGGGATCTGATTGTCGGCATCCAGCTTACAACCAACAAAGTTCTCGCTAATTATCACAGCTCCCGTTGTGAGCCTAGATTATAGCGGTGGCCAGTTCGCTTAGGACATCAGTAACCACCATTGGCGAAAACTCGGGCGGCGAACTGGCGTATAGCCATACAGGAAAGTGCTGCGGGTTTGGCAATGCAACCATTAAGGATATTGACATGCGATCGCAAATAAATGAGAATCCTTCTTATTTGAGGTCAGCTAGCAGTCTCCTTCAACCCAACACCTTCTTAAATGACGATTATTCTCTCGGAAAAAGCGCTATCGGCCTTGCAATCTAAGGACTTGGCCAGTCTAGAACCAAGCCATCACGTCGATTTTGAGCTGACTATTCAGTCCCCCAGATCGCAAAGCCGAGGGTATAAGCGATCGCTCAACTTCAGCCACGGCCTGAATCTGCTAATTCGCGATTACTGGCTGCAAGATGCGCTAGTCGAAGAACTGCTCCCCGAACCAGAAGGCTTGACCCTGGAGTTTGGCTTTAACATCGCCGTATTGACAGAGGCAGATTTGCCCAGCTCGGATCTGCCCGAGGCCAGCTTTGTGCAGGTAGCGCCCAACCGCACCCAGGCTGACACTGTCGAATGGCCCCACCAGGGCCGGCTGCTGAAAATTGACCTGCACCTGCGGGCACCGGCGACCAAAGCCGACTTGAGTACCGAGCAGCTAGCGCTAATTCCAGCTGAATTACAGCGGGTTGTTCGCCAAAGGCCAGATTTGTGGTGTCAGTCGCTGGGGGCGATCGCGCCGAACATCCAGCTGGTACTTCAGCAAATTCTCAACTGCCCCTACACCGGCTCTATTCAGCAGGTCTACCTAGAGGGAAAAGCCCTGGAGCTGATCGCCCTACAGACCGCCCAGTGGATAGAATCTGGCCCCTCCAGGCCGACCCAGCGGCTGAAGCCCTCCGATATTGACCGCATCCACCAGGCCAGAGATCTGATTGCCCAACGCTTAGATGCTCCGCCCTCGCTGCTAGAACTGGCCCGAGCAGTCGGCTTAAACGACTGCACTCTGAAGCGGGGGTTTCGTCAGGTATTTGGCACCACGGTGTTTGGCTACCTGCGGCAGCAGCGCCTGCTCAAAGCCCAACAGCTATTGCAGGACACCGAGATGAGCGTAGCGGAGGTCACCTGCCAGGTGGGCTATAGCCACGCAGGGCATTTCGCCGCCGCCTTTAAGCGCGAGTTTGGCGTTAGCCCGAAAGTATTCAAAAATTCCGTCCTGTGACTAAAAAATTCCGGCCAGTAGCAGACGCGATCGCCCCCTTCATCCTAAAGTTCCTATACCTAGATGCAAACTATTCGCATCTAGAGGAGTGAATACTTGAACGGTGGTGTGAAGGCGATGATTCAGCAGTGGAAGGGATGGGGTTTATTGGTTGGCGTGGTGGGGGCGATCGCAACCCTGGGGCAACCGCTGACGGCCCAGGCGAGCACTGAGACTGTGGATGAGTGGATGAGTGGGCGAGTGGATGAGTCGGAACAGCCCACGCTTGCATCTACCCCGCTACCCATCCATCCATTCACCCACCCCGCCACCACCGTAGAGGAGTGGATGACCCAGATCGCCCAGGCCACGGTGCAAATTACCGGGGTGCGGCTAGAGACTACCGAGGCCGGCTTGCAGGTGGTGCTAGAAACAGCGGCGGGGGAGCTAGCAGCCCCAACGACGCGATCGCTCGGTAACGCCCTGATTGTTGATATTCCCAATGCGGTGCTGGCCCTGCCGGAGGGCAACGAGTTTTTTCAGGCCAGCCCCACCGAAGGCATCGCCCTGGTGACGGCAACGAACCTATCCGGCAACACTGTACAGGTCGCTATTACCGGGACAGATGCCGCCCCGACAGCGACGGTTAGCGCTGCGGCCCAGGGGTTGACCCTGAGCGTAGTCCCTGGAGTAGGGGTGGCGGATGGCCCAGCGGAGGAGGCGATTCAGGTGGTGGTGACGGGCGATCGCGACGACGGCTACAACCCCTCCAGCGCCACAACCGCCACCAGAACGGATACCCCACTGCGCGATATTCCCCAATCGATTCAGGTGATTCCCCAGGCGGTCTTGCAGGATCAGCGCGCCCTGCGGTTAGATGACGCGCTCCGAAACACGGCTGGAATTACAGCCAGTGGAGAACGCGCCGGTGATACAGAAACCTTTACCATCCGAGGCTTTGAAAGTACAACAATTCTGCGCGATGGGTTCCGGCAGGGCACATTCACCGGGCTGCAAGAAACCGCTAACCTGGAGCGAATTGAAATTCTCAGGGGGCCATCCTCCGTTCTTTACGGAGCCGCTGAGCCGGGTGGAGTGATAAACCTGGTGACAGAGAAACCCCTGTCTGAGCCGTTTTATGAACTGGAAGCATTGGCGGGTAGCTACGGCTTTGTGGAACCTCGAATTGATTTTTCGGGACCTTTGACAGAGGATGGCCGGGTACTCTATCGTTTGAATGCGCTTTACCGTCGTTCTGACGGTTTCCGGAATTTCGATCAAGAGTTCAGCCGATTTTTCATTGCCCCTGTCCTCAGTTGGCAACTGAGCGATCGCACCAATCTCACCGTCGATTTTGAATATTTAGATAACATTCAACCCTACGATCGCGGCCTGGTGGCCTTGAATGGCAGGGTGGTCGATGTTCCGCGCGATCGCATCTTTCACGAACCCGACGACTTTATTGAAACGGATGAATTTCGGACTGGATACCAATTTGAGCATCAGCTCAGTGACGATTGGACGTTGCGAAATACGTTTCGCTACACCCACTCAGACTTGTTTTTGCGAGCGGTCGATTTAAATGGCGCTAACAGAGCAACCTTAGAAGTTAACCGCAGTTTTCGCAACTTCAACATCTCTGAGGAAGCCTACGACGCGCAAGCCAGCGTAGTTGGCAATGTGTCCACCGGTTCTATAGAGCATGAACTACTCGCCGGGGTTGACTTTCGTCGTCGTTATGAAGACCTTGATCTAAGACAGGCGTTTGCCTTTAATTCTCCCTTTGCGCCTCCTCCGATTAGCATTTTCAATCCCCAGTATGGCTATTCTGGCCCCCCCAACGAAGATGTGCCTGTGATCTTTGATGGGCAGACTCAGACTCAACAATGGGGGTTTTATCTTCAGGATTTAATTGAGCTTTCTGACAACCTAAAGCTCTTACTCAGCGGTCGCTATGACATTGTCGATCAAACCTCTTTTTCGGACGGTTCCTCCACCCAGCAAAATCAGGGTGCGTTCTCGCCGCGTGTGGGCATTGTCTATCAGCCGATTCAGCCAGTCTCGCTCTACGGCAGCTTTAGCCGCTCGTTTTCTCCTAGTTTTGCGATCGCCGCTAATGGCTCGATTCTTGAACCCGAACGGGGCACCCAGTTTGAAATTGGTGCAAAAGCAGACCTGCTGGGCGATCGCCTCACCGCGACCCTCGCTTTCTACAACCTCACCCGCAGCAATGTACCCGTCACTGACCCCAACAATTCGGCCTTTTCTGTGGCTTTGGGCGAACAGCGCAGTCGCGGCGTTGAAGCCAACATTACCGGTGAAATTTTGCCGGGATGGAATGTGATTACCTCCTACGCCTACACCGATGCAGAAGTCATTGAGGCGTTTGGCGGCATTCCTGCAGGGGGCAGACCGGCCAATGTCCCAAAGCACAGTGCGAGCCTGTGGAGCACCTACGAGATTCAGTCAGGAGATTTGCAGGGACTGGGGTTTGGGCTGGGGGTATTTTTTGTGGGCGATCGCTTTAGCGATACAGCCAATACGATTGCACTAGACAGCTACCTGCGAACCGATGCCGCCCTCTACTACCGCCGCAGTAACTGGGATTTGGCGCTCAACGTCAAAAATGTTTTTAACGTTAACTATGTTCGCTCTGGGTTAGGAAATTCTCAACTTACACCCGGCGATCCGTTCACGGTGGTCGGTTCAGTGTCAGTGCGCTTCTAGAGGGAGTACATCATGGTGTCGCAGACTCAAAAACGCCTGCTTCTAGTTCTACTCGGGTTTTGCCTGACGTTGTGGATGGCCGCCTGTGGGTCTTTTTCTAGTCAGATCGCCTCGCAGCAAAATCTCAACCGTAATTCAGCCGACTGTCGCACGGTGCAACATGATGCTGGCAACACCGAGATCTGCGGCACTCCCCAAACGATCGCGGTAGTTGGGCCAAATGCGTTAGATCTACTGTTGTCTCTCAACGAACAACCAGCGGCCTATGCGGATGTCTTTGTGACCCACAGCGGCAAACTATTTGACAATCCCAGGCAGCAAATTCCCTACCTGGGCGATCGCATCACCACCCAACCCGTTAACCTGGGCAACCGCAACCAGCCTTCCTTAGAAGCCCTCTACGCCCTACAGCCCGACCTAATTTTGGGCGAACTGGGGAATGGCGAAGCCATCTATGGCACCCTGTCGCAGATTGCACCCACCGTTCTCTGGAACAATCGCAACAACCGCGAAAAGTGGCGCACCGTCATTCGGCAAATTGCCCAGGCCCTGGGCGATCAGCAGCGGGCAGAAGCCGCGATCGCTGCCCACGACCAGCGGGTAGCGCAGGCGCGTGAAACCTTTGCTCCCATTACTGCCGCCCATCCCCAAGTCCTCCTGTTGGCTGCAAACGATATTACAGACTCGCTTGCGGTAGTTGGCTCTGACAGCTACCTGGGGGAATTGTTGGAGGGATTAGGGTTTCAATTCGCTCTGACTTCAGAGCAGAGCAGATCGGTAGACATTTCGGTTGAAGTCTTGCCGACCCTGGCCGAAGCAGACACTATTTTTGTGCTAGGTCATGATTTGAGTGCTGGCGACGAAGCGCAAAAAAACTCAGGTGAGCCAGTGCTTGATCGCGCCCTCGATCGCCAAACCTCTACGGCTCAAAAAAGCTGGCAGGAGAACGCGATCGCCCAGTCTCTACCAGCCAGCCAGCAAAACCGGGTATTCTTCACCACCTACTACCTCTGGAATGGACTAAATGGCCCAATTGGGGCAGAACTGGTGATTGAACAGTTACGTCAATTTTTGCTTTGAGAGGACGTTTGAAAAGTTGACTGGGCAGTAAAAAAGCTCACACGGTCTAGGCTGAGATTACGAACACTACAGCCCCGTGAGAGCGATGAGTAAAGCCTACACCAGCAATTTGACCCATGACCAGTT
>NZ_JADEWR010000040.1 GCF_015207525.1 Nodosilinea sp. LEGE 06152 | reverse complement strand
AAGATAATCGCTACAGCGGCTGCCCATCCACCCATCCACCCGCCCACTCACCCATTACCCGCCCCGGCCAGGCCCTAATCCTGATAGGGCCTAATGTCGTACTGCACATAGGGCTGCTGCTGCGCCGGGGGCGGCAGGGGCTGCCGTTCGTAATAGTAGTAGGGGCTGGGGGGCATTCGCATGGGGTACACCATCGGCGGCGGCGGCTGGGTGCGCCTCTGAATGTGCATTAGCCACAGGGCAATAATGGCAAAGGCGGTGCCGCCCCCGAGCATCAACATGAGAAACAGACCCAAAATGCCCCAGAGAATCATGGTTTGGGTTTCATTGTTGCGCGGGATAGACTCGATCAGCCGCACCTGCTGAGAGGTCATTTCTTCGACCGCCGTTTGGTAAGTGTCGAGCTGGGCCATCACCTGCTCAGTTTCAGCCTGCTGTCGTTCGAGCTGGGCCTTGAGATCGTCGGCCAGGTCTTTTTGAGCTTCCAGTTCGTCTTTCAGGGCGTTAACTAAGTCTTCCTGGCGGGTCATGTCGCGCTCTAGGCGCTCTTGAGGGGTAACTTGGCTAATACCCGGCGGCACCGGCACCGTTTCAATATTCAGGCTTTCGGCGCTGGGTGGCGGCGGCGGCAGCGAAGGAGTGCTGCCGGGGCCCGATCGCACCAGCATCGTCAAAATGACCAGTGCTCCCCCGGCGGCAAAACAGGTGATTAAGATAGGCTTGTCCTTCGTCAATCCCTGCAAAATCTCATTCCCTGGTAGTGGTGATGGGTTATAGTTCGTCAGAGTTTCAGGAACTGTCGAGAGCGGACTAGGAGAATTGACTCGGCCATTGGGCCAAAACGCCGCAGAGGCAGCCCCAGCGTGAACAGGTAGAGATTAGTTTGGTCGTTTCGAGGGCTGAAACTAAAACCAAAGGCTCGAATCTACAAAATGGTAAGAAAGATTCAATAGAAACCCTTGTATTTCAGGCTTTATTATCAAATTATTATACATTGGCCCAGAACTGGCACAACAAATCTACGTTTAGGCTGCCGATTGGGGCTGTGAGCAGTCATTGAAGGGCGGCAAACCGCAACTGGCTCGCCCTGCATTCGGAGGACACAGCAAAAAACCGGGCTGCTGTGGGGGTAGCAGGTCTAAACGACCCTTCCCTTCGGCAACCCGGCAATTGTGACGACAATTTTTGACCTATGAGGGCGCTATTTGAACGAGCACTCAACCGTAATTTTCAGGTTGCTCTCAGCGGTGCCTTTAGTAACGTAAGGAACTCCTGCCTCTCCGCCGACCTTAAGGCCGAACTCCAGGGTGACTTTTTCGACGTTGGCGGTGGCCATATCCTTGAAGGCATTCATGGTGTGGCTGGTGTACGTGCGAATGGTGCCTTCGATGGCCTTAAAGCTCTGGGCTGCCTGAATTTGAACAGCCTGATTGGCGCTGTTCCATCCCTTGGCGGTGCGGGTGGTTTCGCCATAAGGGTCGGGGCTGGGGGCTGGAGCCGAGCTGGGGGCGACCACATTTTCGGTGGCCTCCATGTAGATCTCGGTGCCATCCTCTAGGCGGATGGGAACCAGTTGGGTCATAGTACACACTCCAAGGGTTAGATGCATAGCCTTCGGGGTTAGCATGCCCGGATCGGGGGCAGGTCTTATCACGACGGCGGTGGGCTAAGGCGGCGCTGGGGCTGGTGACAATAGGTTTTCCGTACCCCAACCGATCCCCGAAATCGTTTAGATTTTGTCTATAAGGAAAAAGAGAGTTTTGGTAGGGGCGGCAATGGCTGAGCTGAGGGCAGATCCTTACATCAACAATGGCGATTTTTTGTACCCGGCTGAAGACGCTCAGCAGATTTTGAGCCTTGCGATCGCCCGCCAGACCGAGTCGGGTGAGCTCTCCCGCACCCAGCTGCTAGAAATTGCCGACGAGTTGGGCATCTCTGCCGACAGCATCGCCGCTGCCGAGCGTGAGTGGGATGTTAAGAAGTACGAGCTTGCTGATCAAAAACTGTTTGACAACCAGCGCAAGCAGCGCCTTCAAAATGACATTGCCCAGTTTTTGATTTGGGGTGGCGGTGTGCTGGTGTTTCAGCTGGTAACCGGAGGCTGGGTCTGGAACGGTCTGTTGTACCTAGTCTTTGGTCCCTGGGCACTACAAATCGCTTGGGATGCCTGGCGCATCTATCGCCCCAATAATTACAGCTATCGCAAAGAGTTTGAGCACTGGCGGCGCAAGCAGCAGATGAAGCGCGCCGTCGGCGGCGTGGTGCGGCGGTTTTTGCGGTCGTCGTAGCGGCTGCAGGAGTAAATCTCAACGGTGCATTGCTGGCGCGGATGCACCCTACGCATGAATGTGAGTACGCGACTCACCCTTGGAAACGCTGCGATCGCGCACCCACCCAAACCAGTCTTCCAGCCCTTCCCCGGTTTTGGCCGACACCGGAATAATGGTGCAGTCGGGGTTCATCTGCCGGACGTTGGCGGCGATTTGCTCAATGCTGACCTCCAAGTAGGGCGCGAGGTCAACCTTTGTAATCAGCAGGCAGTCGGCCTCCTGAAACATGATTGGGTACTTGAGCGGTTTATCTTCGCCTTCGGTGATGCTGAGCAGGGCCACTTTGGCATGTTCGCCCACTTCAAACTCGGCGGGACACACCAGGTTGCCCACGTTTTCGACCAGCACCAGATCAAGGGCGTTGGGGTCGTAGCTGTGCTCCAAGGTGTGAAGACCGCCCGCCACCATCTTGG
The DNA here is from genome assembly GCF_015207525.1 of Nodosilinea sp. LEGE 06152. Classification (GTDB taxonomy): domain Bacteria; phylum Cyanobacteriota; class Cyanobacteriia; order Phormidesmidales; family Phormidesmidaceae; genus Nodosilinea. The sequence continues at coordinate 6,738 of NZ_JADEWR010000040.1, read as the reverse complement.
CGTCGAGATGGCACGATCGCCCGGTATTAATCGCAATCACGGGAACGCCATACTGGCGCAGGCGATCGGCGTCGAGTTCGGTGGTCATATCGCCTTCAATCACTGCGATCGCCAGATCTCCGTGCAGCCCCTCCAGGGTGCGCTCCAGCAGCGCCGTCTTGCCCGCTCCAGGGCTGCTCATCACGTTCATACAGGTGATGCCCCAGCGGTCAAAGTGGGCTCGGTTGTGGTCGGCCCCGCTCTGGTTGACGTGGAGCAGATCGATTCCTAAGGCAGCGTCAAAGGTTTGGTGCATGGGAGGAGTGTAGATTTTAGATTGGGGATTTTAGAGCGAGGTTAGTACAAATCAATGGGCTAGCATTCTGGCAAGATCTCTGACTCTAGGAAAGTCAAAAACTTTGTGAGACCTCTAGGTATGGAGGTTTGAACGTTATCTTCGGCATTGACGTGGACATGGTGAGGGAAGTTGGGCAGATCTGGAAAGTGAGGAACGTTGTCCCAACGCTTACGGAGTGTTTTCTGGGTGCTATCCATCCATTAATAGCGGTAGCGGTCTGGCTGGGGCTGATCGTTGATAATGACAAAGTATTCTGCGATTTCAAGAAAATCAGCGTTTGTTAGTGTGACCCGAGTCCGAAAGTAACCTCTGTCTTGTAAATCTCTTTCCTCAACAATTGAGAAGGACTCGACGATGGTGCTTGCAATTAGTTTGGATTTGATCTCGGTAAGATACTGCTGGGCATCCATCAGCTACTAATGGATTGCAAGACGCCAATTCGAGTTTGAACGGCTTGCCACATATCGTAAAAAGCGCTCCATTCAAAGAAATCCATGCTATCGCCCAGTTCTCCGGCGTTGAACTGTTGGTAAAAGGTGTCTGAGGGCATCTGATACTGACTTTCATAAACCTGGAGCTTGGCCTGGAGGTCTGAGGCCTGTTGAAGGGCTTGGCTGTGCTCTAACTCGATAATTTTGGCAAAGGAACGCTCCATTAGATCGCTGTGGTAGCCCCTTTGATAAAGGGCGTTGAGTACCTGCAACTGATCTAAGAAGCGATTTTGAGAGGTCATGGCTGATGGCCTATTGCCTTGATCTAAATCTCAGTTTGTCCCAGGCCTAAAGGAGAGACGTTGAGCTAGTCGCTTCTGCATACTCTACCCGATCAATCTTCAGCTCGCGGCCAGAGCGAATGTCGCCCATGGGCGACTGGCAGGTGGGGCAGGCATATTGCAGGCCAATCTCGGGCCGGTACTCGCTCTGGCAGTCGTGGCAGTAGGCAATCAGCGGCGTTTCGTTAATCACCAACTCAGCCCCGTCCAAAAATGTGCCCCTAGTCTGCGCCTCAAAGGCAAACTGTAGGCCCACCGGCTCCACACAGGTAAACTTGCCCACCGTCAGATGAACCTTTTCAATCGCGGGTTCCCCCGGCTGAGCTTCCCACCAGTCACGCACGGTGAGAATCAGGGCCTTGGTCATGTCGGTCTCATGCATGGGGCTTTCCTACTGCCACGGCTCATCCACATTCATGTTCGCCTCTTCGTGGATGTACGACGGCTTCTCGCGGCGGGGTAGCTGACCCGACTTGACCAGGTGGGCCATTGTGTCGCAGATCACGCGGGTGGCCATTAGCGCGGTCATGTCGCTGACATCGTAGGGAGGCGACACCTCCACCACTTCGATGCCGCAGACAGTGGTTTCTTGCACGATGCGCTTGAGCAGGTAGAGGGCTTCGCGGGGCAGCAGGCCGCCGGGTTCGGGCCAGCCGGTGCCGGGCACAAAGCCTGCGTCGATGCAGTCGATGTCAAAACTAATCCACACGCAGTCGGTGCCGTCAGTGGCGCGCTGAATGGCAAAGTCAGCGGCGGCATCCAACCCCATTTCGGTAATGTCGGTAACGGTGAGAATGTTGGTGGCCCGCTCGCGGCACACCTTCACCCCCTGGCGGGGCACCTGCCAGCCGCCGATACCTAGCTGCACCAGGTTTTTGGCCGGGGCGTTGGCCATGTTGGTGGCGTGGAACCAGGGGCAGGTGTGCATGCGCTCGTCGAGGTCGGTTTCCTGGGTATCGACGTGGCGATCGAAGTGGATGATGCCCACTTTCTTGTCGCCCAGGTGGCGACAGATGCCCCGCACCGTGGGAAAGCCAATGGAGTGGTCGCCGCCCAGCAAAATCGGGAACGCGCCGGAAGCAAACACGTGGGCCACGCCCTTAGAAATCTGGTCGAAGGACTTCTCGTTGTTGGCGGGGATGGTGAATACATCGCCGATGTCGCAGAGGGTGATGCTCTCGCGCAGGTCGATCCCCATTTCAAAGTTGTAGGGGGTGTAGAGAGCCGAAATGCGGCGAATGCCCTGGGGGCCAAAGCGGGTGCCGGGGCGGTAGGTGGTACCGCTGTCGTGGGGAATACCCACGATTGCCACGTCAAACTCGCCCACCCGGCGCACGTCTTCGACGTAGGGCGCTTTGAGAAAGGTGTTGATGCCCGCATAGTGGGGCAGCTCGCCGCGGGAAAAGGTGGGGATGGTGCGATCGCGAATGCTCGCCGCCGCCTCCAGGCCATACTCCAGCCCCTGGGAAACCTCCTGCTGCCAGCCGGTCAGAGGCAGGCGGGCTTCCATCTCTAGGGCGCGCTGGGCCTCCGAGGATTGGCCGTTAGGGCTTTGAAATACCGGATCGTTAGAGGGGTCGGTGGTCATTAGGAAAGCCTCGCAGGGTTGCACTGAGCACTACTCTAAACGCGATTCCCCAGGCTAGGTACAGCAAAGCCCGAGAAAACCACAGAAGTTGAATAGTTCAACTCCTAGAATCCTCCCGGGCTTTTGTCCCGCCGTGTAGTTGGCAATTACCAACCCGCCTCTCTCGGACCAGGCGTTTGACCCAATAGCCAAACCGGAACCCTAGAGGCATAAATTTTTCATGCAGATACTCTAAGCCCAGAGTCGGCTCTGGTCAAGGTTTCCTTCGGTTCCGCTCAGGAAACGGAGTCGAGTTCCGGTGGCTGAGCGGAGTCGAAGCCCGGTGGCTGAGCGGAGTCGAAGCCCGTGGAACCGCGCGGGCGAAACAGATGGGTATGGTCGGGGTTATACAGCCGTGACCTGGCCTTCTGCCCCCGCAGCGCCGGGCTAATCACGTAGAGCGTGGTGCGAATTAAGTCTCTCTCGCGGGTGGTTTTGGCCATTTCTGACAGGGGCACGATCACGATTTGCTCATCGGGCCAGCCGACGCGAAAGCAGATCGCCACCGGGGTATCTGGCTCGTAGTGCTTCAACAGCTGCGCTTGGGATTCTTCTACGTGGCGAGCGCTGAGGTAGAGGCACAGGCTGGTCTTGTGGGCCGCCAGACTGGCCAAGTCCTCCGCCTCGGGCACCTGGGTACGCCCGCTGATGCGGGTGAGAATGATCGACTGCACCAGCCCTGGAATGGTCAGCTCTGCATTGAGCTTGGCCGCCGCCGCCTGGTAAGCGCTGATGCCCGGCACCACCTCGAAGGGCACCTCGGCCTCCGCCAGCGCCTGAATTTGCTCGTGAATAGCACTATAGAGGCTGGGATCGCCCGATTGCAGGCGAATGACTGACTTTCCAGCCCGCACGCGCTCTACCATCAGGGGCAAAATGCTCTCTAGGGTCATGGTGGCGGTGCCAATGCGCTCGGCATCGGGGCGAGTCCACTCCAGAATTTGCTGAGGTACCAGGGAGTTGGCGTAGAGAATTACATCCGCCTGGCTCAACAGCCGCTGGGCCTTAACGGTCAGCAGCTCCGGGTCGCCTGGCCCTGCCCCGACAATGTACACCCCCGGTGCCAGAGCTGTGCCCTCCAGAGATGCATCAGAAGAAGAAGCTTGACTTTTAGGGGCTGGAATTTTAGGGGAGGTCACGGGGCTAGCCATAGAGCAAAGGTCAACAATTCACACAGCCCCCAGATCATAGCCACTTTGCTTCAAGTATCTGTGAACCCCAGGCATTTCCCCGGAATTTAGCCGCCATCTCAGGAGATTGGAACGGTAGATGCACCCTGATTCGGACCCCTGAGGATAGCTAACTCAGGGGTCTTTTTTGTCCTTGTAGGGTCGTAACTGGGGCCGGTTGAGAGCAGATTTTGGAGTTTAGATTTTGGCTAGCTATGATGACTGAGGCAGTGATATAGCCTTAGTCGCAGGGGTACATGAAGCCTTACCTAGCTCGCATTGATATTTTTCCGGTCAAGTCGCTGGATGGGGTTTCGGTGGCTCAAGCGTCGGTGCTGGATAGTGGGGCGCTGGAGCGCGATCGTACCTATGCCCTCTTTGATGCCCAAAACCGCTTCATCAACGGCAAGCGCACCGCCGCTATCCACCGCCTGCGATCGACCTTCTCAGACGATGGCCACTCCATTACCCTATGCGTGGATGGCGATACTCCAACCGCCACCTTTCACCTGCACCAGCAGCGCCCAGACCTAGAAACCTGGCTCAGCGGCTACTTTCAGCAGCCCGTTACCCTGCAAGAAAACCGCGACCTCGGCTTTCCTGACGACATCAGTGCCGCTGGACCCACAGTAATCAGCACCTCGACCCTGCAAACCGTCGCCGCCTGGTACAACCTGACCCCCGACGAAACCCGCCGCCGCTTCCGCACCAACCTAGAAATCGACGGCGTGCCCCCCTTCTGGGAGGACCAACTCTTCAGCCCCGACTCCGACCCGGTGCGCTTTGCCATTGGCAATGTGGTGCTAGAGGGCATCAACCCCTGCCAACGCTGTGTCGTCCCCACCCGCGATACCCTCACCGGAACCGCCACCGATCGCTTTCAAAAAACCTTTGCCCAGCAGCGTGCCGCCACCCTGCCGAACTGGGCATCCACCCAACGGTTTGACCATTTTTACAAATTGGCCATCAACACCAACATCTCCACCCAAGGCGGGCAAATCCTCAAGCTCGGCGATAGTGTTAGCGTAATTTGACATACGCCTAGGCTACTGCAAGGGGTATGTCTCCACAGATAGCCTACAAGCCGAGACCGATGCGAAGCGCGATATGCCACCCACAGCCTAATACGTCCGTCGGGTCCAGGGCGGCGGAACGTCCCTGGTCGAGGGGGTCTGGGGACAATCGAAATGTCCCCAGCGGCAGATCTGGCTGTAATACCAGATTTTGCCTGACCACCCCTAATTCAGCAGGGCAAATGCCATTTGCCCCTACGGTTGGGCCATTTGAGAATCGAAATTTTGTGCTTCGAATTTGGCAGCAATTCCAGCCTCTCGCTTTGGAATTCAGGCGATGACCAACCATTCTCCAACCATCCTCAGCCCTGCCGCCGCCTACCTCCACATCCCCTTCTGCCGTCGCCGCTGCTTTTACTGCGACTTCCCAATTTCAGTACTGGGTAACCAGCGGCGGGGCGAGACCTCCGGCACCGTCGAGAGCTATGTGAAGCTACTCTGCGAGGAAATTGGAGCGACTCCCAGACTGAACGAGCAGCCGCTGCAAACCGTATTCTTCGGCGGTGGTACCCCCTCTCTGCTCTCCATCCCTCAGCTTGAGCAAATCCTCGCCCAGCTCGATCGCCGCTTTGGCATTGCCCCCGCCGCCGAAATCTCCATGGAAATGGACCCCGGCACCTTTGTCCTGTTGCATCTCCAGGGCTACCTGACCGCAGGCGTCAATCGCATCAGTTTGGGCGTTCAGGCCTTAGACGATGCCACCCTAGAAAGCTGTGGCCGCTACCACCGCACTGCCGACGTGTACCGGGCTGTCGATTGGCTGCACCAGGTCGCCATGCCCAACTGGAGCCTCGATTTAATCTCAGGATTACCCCACCAAACCCTCGCCGACTGGGAAACTGGCTTGGCCAAGGCCATTGCCCTCCATCCCCACCACCTGTCGATTTACGACCTCACCGTAGAACCCCAAACCGTCTTCGCCCAACGCTACCAACCGGGCGATACGCCGCTGCCGACAGACGAGCAAACCGCAGCAATGTATCGCCTGGCCCAAGCATTTCTCACCGCCCAGGGCTACGACCACTACGAAGTCTCGAACTACGCTCAGCCAGGTCACCAATGTCAGCACAACCTGACCTACTGGCATAACCAGCCCTACTACGGCTTTGGCCTGGGGGCCGCCAGCTACACCCAGCACCAGCGCGTTAGCCGACCTAGAACGCTAACGACCTACGGCGAGTGGGTCAAGGACTTCAAAGCTGCGGGAGGAATTCACACCGAACCGCCGACACCGGCGCTGGAGCAGTTGTTAGATCGACTGATGCTGGGGCTGCGGTTGAAGGCGGGAATCAGCGGGGATGAACTGCGTTCCCATTGTTCGCCAAAAACCTGGGCAGTTCTCTATCAAACCCTAACGCCGCACATCCAGTCAGGATTAGTGGTTGCCGAAGGCGACACCTGGGACGACCTTCGTTGTTTGCGCCTCAGCGATCCCGAAGGTTTTCTGTTTTCTAATGTGGTGCTGTCTGACTGCTTTCGGGCGTTAGAGGACTGGCAGGAGCGCTAATGCTGCTATCGCAGATTTCGTACTTAACACTGCTCATAAATCAATCGCAAATGCAGCTATCTAGAAAGGGGACATTGCTTAACTACAAACCCCGCTTTGTAACGCTGAGAGAGCTGGTGAGCAATGCCCACCCTTGTATCTTAAAAAGTGTGGCAGACCGTCCCACCCTAGGTTAAGCAAACCGCGTGTAGCTTGGGTCGCCGCACCTTTAAGGATAAAACTCGAAAAATCGCCAGGAGCCTGTGACTCCGTA